>VIRH01000124.1 GCA_008107755.1 Rhodobacterales bacterium | reverse complement strand
TGATTGGCCGGGCAGGTGCCCGGCCACCTTCCTTGCGTTCTCAGGTGGTTGGCGCTGGAGCATGTTCACTCCATCGCTGCCGCGACGCATTGTTGTTCGGCTTCCAAGAGTTCCAAGCGCAAAGGGCAAAAGCCTATGAAAACCATTTCCGAAAACAGGTCATTCGGTGGCGTCCAGGGCGTTTACGCTCACGACTCGCAGGCCTGCAACTGCGAAATGACCTTCGCCGTCTACATGCCCCCCCAGGCAAACGACGGGCCGGTTCCGGTTCTCTGGTATCTCTCCGGGCTTACGTGCACCCACGAGAATGCGATGACCAAGGCCGGACTGCAGTCGCATGCAGCCGAAGCCGGCGTGGCTATCGTCTTTCCCGATACAAGCCCGCGCGGTGAAGGTGTCGCCAATGATGACGCGTTCGATCTGGGGCAGGGCGCCGGGTTCTACGTCAACTCGAGCGAAGCTCCCTGGAAGGAGCACTTCCAGATGGAAACATATCTCGCCAGCGAGTTGCGGGATCTCGTCACCGAGAACTTCTCCGTGTCGGTGCACCACGGCATTACCGGTCATTCCATGGGCGGACATGGTGCCCTGACACTGGCGATGAAATATCCCGGGCATTATCAGTCGTTGTCCGCGTTTTCACCGATCGCCAATCCAACTCGGTCGGACTGGGGCCGCAAGCAGTTTACAGCTTATCTCGGAGCGGATGAAAGCAACTGGGCCGCGCACGACGCATCAGTCCTTCTGCGCGAAAAGGGCTGGTCAGGAGACGTTCTGATCGATCAGGGGGGCGATGATCAGTTCCTCGAACTTCTGAAACCGGCCGCTTTGGTCACCTCACTCACCGAAACGAGAACGGCTCATGACTACCGCCTGCATGCAGGGTACGACCATTCCTACTATTTCGTGTCGACCTTCGCCCGCGATCACGTCATGTGGCATGCCGACCGTTTGAAGGGCTGATGCCCTTCAGACGGCGGGCTTCTTCGGAAACAGCAGGAAAGCGTTCAGTGCGAGGGCAAACCAGCTCAGGATGATGAGCGACCCCCCAATCGGCGCCGCCATTGAAAACAGCTTTTCCGACACGAAAGACCGCGAGAACAAATCGCCGCAGAAAAGCGTCAAGCCGCTTGCCAGGAGAAGAGCAACCACCGGCAGAAATGGCGCTCTCCTGATCTGGGCGACGAGGCCGACGCCCAGAAACACAGGCGCGTGAAACAGCATCATCTGCGCGCCGGTCGCAAGAAGCGCCGGCGCATCGCTGTGTGCGGAAAGGGCGAGGCCGATCACGCCGAGCGCGCCTGTCACGCCGCTCAGCACAAGACAGATGCGCAACAGTTTCGCGGTCGGTTTTTCAGCTTCGAGCATTCTGGTCTCTTCTCCGTTGTCCGCCTGAATGCTCAGGCGGCAAATCCGCGTTTGTGAAGCAGGGCATCGATTTTCGGCGCGCGTCCGCGGAACGCGATATAGGATTGATCGGGATCGGAGCGCCCGCCTGCCGAATAGATGTTCAAAAGCAGTTTGCCTGCCGTCTCCGGATCGAAGATGTCACCTTTTTCCTTGAAGGCGTCAAAGGCATCCGCATCCATGACTTCAGACCACATGTAGCTGTAGTAGCCTGCAGAATAACCGTCGCCGGAAAAGACATGCTGGAAATGGGGTATGCGGTGGCGCATGGTGATTGCCTTCGGCATGCCGAGCCGGCCGAGTTCTGCCGTCTCGAAGGCATCGGGATCCAGGTCGTCCGGATTTTCCAGAAGGTGCAGCTCGAGATCGACAAGCGCAGAGGCCGTGTACTCGACGGTGGCAAAGCCCTGATTGAAATTCGCCGCAGCCAGAAGTTTCTCGAGCAGGTCTTTCGGCATCGGCTCACCGGTTTCGTAGTGCACGGCGTATCTGGAAAGTACCTCGGGCTCCGAGAGCCAGTGTTCATAGAGCTGAGACGGCAATTCCACGAAGTCCCGGGCAACGCTCGTGCCTGAAATGATCGGGTAGGTCACGTTGGACAGGAGGCCATGCAGTGCGTGACCGAATTCATGGAACAGGGTTCGCGCATCGTCAAAGGTCAGGAGCGTCGCCTTGCCCGGAGCCCCCTTCGAAAAGTTCATCACGTTGACGATGATTGGTGTCACGTCACCGTCCAGCCGGTGCTGCGTTTGAAAGGCGCTCATCCACGCCCCGGACCGTTTGGTCGAGCGTGCAAAATAGTCGCCGAGGAAGAGGCCTACATGTCGGCCATCGCGATCGAGAACCTCGAAGGTGCGAACGTCGGGGTGATAGACGGGCAGGCCGTGGAGTTCCCGGAATGAAAGACCGAAAAGCCGACTTGCCGTATCGAAGGCGGCCTGGATGATGTTCTCGAGTTGCAGGTAGGGCTTGAGCTCGGTCTCGTCGAGATCATGCTCGGCGTTCCGCACCTTTTCGGAGTAGAAGCGCCAGTCCCAGGCCTCGATAGGATGGTTCTCGCCGCGGCTCTGGGCCATTTCGGTAAGTTTCCTTTCCTCGTCCCGCGCCTGTGCGACCGCTGGCTCCCAGACCTTCGTCAGGAGGTCACGCACGTTCTCCGGCGTCTTGGCCATGGTATCGTCAAGCTTGTAGGCGGCAAAGTTCTTGAAGCCGAGCAATCGTGCCTTTTCCGCACGAAGGGCAAGCGTCTCGCGGATGATCTCCCGGTTGTCGCTTTCTCCGCCGTTTTCCCCCCGACTGGTCCAGGCACGAAACGCTTCCTCGCGCAGTCTGCGGTTCGTGGAAAACTGCATGAACGGCTCGATCGAAGAGCGCGAGAGCGTGATGACATGCTTGCCCTCCAACCCGCGGTCATTCGCCGCCGCCGCTGCCGAGGCAAGCAGAAAGTCGGGAAGACCCGCCAGATCTTCTTCGGTTTCCAGAACGAGCTGATAGTCGGACTCATCCTTCAGGACATTCTGGGAGAACGCCGTGCCGAGAACAGCCAGCCTCTGGGAGATCTCTGCCATGCGCGCCTTGCCCGCCTCATCGAGACCGGCCCCAGCGCGCTGGAACATCTTCTGATAGCGTTCCAGCACCTTCGCCTGTTCCGCATCCAGCCCGAGGCTTTCCCTGCGGTCCCACAAATTCGCGATGCGGTCATAAAGCTCGGCATTGAGCAGCATGTTGGAAGAGTGTTTTGCAAGCTTGGGCGCGACATCGCGCTCGATCTTCTGCAAATCCGTGCTGGTATGCGCGCCGGTCAGATTGAAGAAGGTTCGCGCGACGTTGGAAAGCTTCTTTCCGGAGATCTCCAGCGCAACGATCGTGTTCTCGAACGTCGGTTCGCCGTCTTGTGCGGCAATGGCATCACTCTCGGAGCGTGCCTCGGCCATGGCCTTGTCGAATGCCTCTTCGAAATGGTGCGGTTCGATGTCGCCAAAGGGGGGCAGTTCGAATGGTGTGTTCCAGTCAGTGAGTAGGGGATTGGCGGTCATGATCTGTCTCTTCGGGAAGTGTGTCTGGTGCGGATATGGCGTCTGGTGCCTTGAGCGCCAAGGGGCTTTTTCCGGGCGTTGGGACCGAGTGGCATATCACTACCACATTGAGTTGGCGGCACGGCCAGCCCATTCCTCGTCATAGGCCTTGCCGTCGAAGCTCTGCTTGATCTCCTGCATGATCATCCCCGGAGTCGGCAGGTCGCCCGGCGAAATCCGGTTTCTATCGTCCCACATGCCAGAGCGCATGAGCGCGCGGGCGCATTGGAAATAGACGGTACTGATGGTGATGATGATCACCGAGCGCGGCAATTTCACTTCCTTTTCGAAGGTTGTCAGCAACTCCGGATCGACGCTGATTTCCGCCATGCCGTTTACCCTCAGGACGTTGTTCCATCCCGGAACCATGAACATCAGCGAAACGCGTGGATCGCGCACGATGTTCCGCAGCGAATCGATTCGGTTGTTGCCGCGTCTGTCCGGCATGAGCAAGGTCTTGTCGTCGTGAACGCGGACGACGGAGCCTTCGTCTCCGCGCGGGGAGCAATCAAGTCCTTCCGGGCCACAGGTTGCAAGGGCGCAGAAGGCGGACGATTCGATGATGTGTTTGTAAGACGGGCTGAGCCGTTCGATTTCCTTTATTTGCGAGGCTTCGCCTGCCGTCCCGTAGTGGGCATGTAGGTCATCGAGCGTTTTGATCAGCGTCATTTGAGGAAGGTCCATAAGGGAGAGAGGGAGGGGCTTTTACCTGGGCGGGAGACTATCTGCGCACTGACTCGGCCGTCAATTTCATCGTCTCCCGGCGCAGAGGCACCACTGTACCAGGGTCGTACGACTTTCGTCGGAGGTGGGGACGGCGTGAGCGACCTGGCTTAAGATACCTGCCGTATTTCGCAGTGCGAGAATAAAAGAGAGCAAGTCTCTGTCCTTGTTCTTGAAAAGGATTGCTGCAACGCGAAATATGGCAGTTTTAGTTAATTAAAAACGGCAGGAAATACTGCGAAAGTATAACGTTATTCATCACTAGAGCGGGCCAATAGTCGTATTGCCGTTTGGTGTATCACCTTTTTACAGTTGTAACAGCTTGCGGTTCGGGCAAGGAGGAGCCGGCTTGCCGGTTGGGAAATACGGCCTGAACCGCTCGCAGCTGTACAGCTACTCAAGTGCGCCCTTCGCGGGCCGTTTCGCCTTTCTGGGAGGAAAGTATGAGCTTTATTCGCAAACCCCTTAATCGACGTTCAATTCTGCGTGCGGGCGCCATGGGCGGTGCCGCTCTTGCGACGCCGACGATTTTCACCAGCAAGGTCTGGTCTCAGACGTATCTGAACGAGCCGACCGGTGCGGAGGTCACCTTCGGCTTCAACGTCCCGCAGACCGGCGCTTACGCGGACGAGGGCGCTGACGAACTTCGTGCGTACCAGCTCGCGGTCAAGCACCTGAACGGCGAAGGCGACGGCGGCATGCTGAACACCTTCTCCTCCAAGGCGCTAACCGGGCAGGGGGTCAACGGCAAGAAGGTCGCCTTCGTGACCGGTGACACGCAGACCAAGTCCGACGCGGCTCGTGCCTCGGCGAAACGCATGATCGAAAAAGACGGCGCGATCATGATTACCGGCGGGTCGTCGTCCGGCGTGGCGATTGCTGTCCAGTCGCTTTGCCAGGAAGCCGGTGTCATCTTCATGGCCGGTTTGACGCACTCCAACGACACCACCGGCAAGGACAAGCGGGCCAACGGGTTCCGCCACTTCTTCAACACCGAAATGTCGGGTGCTGCGCTGGCGCCGGTTCTGAAGAACGCCTACGGCACCGACCGCAAAGCCTATCACCTGACCGCCGACTACACCTGGGGCTGGTCGCAGGAGGGGTCGATCAAGAAATACACCGAGGACATGGGCTGGGAAACGGTTGCGGCCGTGCGTACGCCCTTGGGCGCAGGCGATTTCTCCCAGTACATTACCCCTGTGCTGAACTCGGGTGCTGACGTCCTGGTCCTGAACCATTACGGCAAGGACATGGTGAACTCCCTGACCCAGGCGGTTCAGTTCGGCCTTCGGGACAAACAGGTCAACGGAAAGCAGTTCGAGATCATCGTGCCGCTGTATTCGCGTTTGATGGCGCAGGGTGCAGGTGAGAACGTCAAGGGCATCTTCGGATCCACCAACTGGCACTGGTCCCTGCAGGATGAAGGCTCGAAAGCTTTCGTGAAGTCCTTCGGTCAAGAATATGGCTTCCCGCCCAGCCAGGCGGCACACACCTGCTATGTCCAAGCGATCCTTTATGCCGATGCCGCCCAGCGCGCCGGATCCTTCATGCCCAGCGCCGTCGGCGAATCCCTCGAAGGCTTCGAGTTCGAAGGCATGGGCAACGGTCCGACCCTCTACCGCGCTGCAGACCACCAGTGCTTCAAGGACGTGCTGGTCGTGAAGGGTAAGGAAAACCCGTCGTCGCAGTTCGACCTTCTGGAAGTGGTGGAAGTTACGCCGCGGGCGCAGGTCGAGTACCCGGCCGACATGCTCGGCGGCGAACTCGGCAATTTCAACAACGGCGTCTGAGGCCCGAACAATCCGGATCCGCCGGCGCAGGCCGGCGGATCCGCCTGTTCGGGAAATTGCCCTGCAACGAGCGGCTAGAAAATGGATGTGATTCTTCTTCAACTGCTGAACGGGTTGGACAAGGGCGGAGCCTATGCGCTGATCGCTCTGGGTCTTACACTGATCTTCGGAACACTGGGAGTGGTGAACTTCGCGCATGGCGCCCTGTTCATGCTGGGGGCGTTCTGCGCTGTCTCCTTCCACGAGATTCTGAACATCGAAATGGTGGCCATCGACCCGGAAAAGACCACTGCCTGGGGAACGCCGCTGGAGATCCGCACACCCTATGTGGAGACCTATCTAGGCGACTTCGGTCACTGGATGCTGAATTACTCGGTGCCGGTTTCCATTCTACTGGCGATCCCGGTGATGCTGCTTGTCGGCTTCGTCATGGAGCGCGGGTTGATCAAGCATTTCTACAATCGCCCTCACGCCGACCAGATCCTGGTGACATTCGGCCTCGCGATTGTTCTTCAGGAGATCATCAAGACGGTGTTCGGCGCCAACCCGATACCGCAAACCGCGCCCCAAACCGTTCGGGGGGCGGCAGATATCGGAGCTGCTCTCGGGTTCGACCCTGGCGTGATCGTCTACCCCTACTGGCGAATGGTTTATCTCGGTTTTGCCGCTGCCGTGATAGGTGCCGTCTTTGCCTTTCTGAAATTCACGACCTTCGGAATGGTCGTGCGGGCCGGAATGGCCGACCGCGATACCGTAGGACTGCTGGGCATCAACATCGAACGACGCTTCACCATCGTCTTTGCCATCGCGGCCGTGGTCGCCGGACTTGCTGGTGTCATGTACACGCCGATCCTGCCGCCGGATTATCACATGGGAATGGACTTTCTCGTCCTGTCTTTCGTTGTGGTCGTGGTCGGAGGCATGGGCTCCCTGCCGGGCGCCGTCGCTGCCGGCTTCCTGCTTGGCATCCTGCAATCCTTTGCGTCGATGAACGAGGTGAAGGCGATCCTTCCCGGCATCGATCAGATCATCATCTACCTCGTGGCAGTCGTGATCCTGCTTGTGCGTCCACGCGGATTGCTGGGCCGCAAAGGCGTCATGGAGAGCTAAGGGCATGGTATTGAAAAATTCTTCTCCAACGAGTGATCTCATCTTCTTTGCGGTCTTCGCTGTCGCTGTGCTCACGATGCCGGTCTGGCTCGAGCCGATTGGGGCCGGTTATCCGGATCTTCTGCAGAAATTCGCCATCTACGGGCTGTTCGCGACCGGCTTCAACCTGCTGTTCGGTCTCACGGGGTACCTCTCCTTCGGGCATGCCGCCTTTCTCGGAGTAGGGTCCTACACCGCGGTCTGGACATTCAAGCTTCTCGGCATGAACCCGATCCCCGCCGTCATCATGGCAATCATCACATCTGGCATCTTCGCCCTTCTGATAGGCTATGTCTCCCTGCGCAGGTCCGGCATCTATTTCTCGATCCTGACGCTCGCCTTCGCGCAGATGTCCTATAATCTCGCCTATTCGGTGTTGACGCCTATTACGAACGGCGAGACCGGGCTGCGGGTGCTACGGTCAGACCCCCGGTTGTTCGACGGGGCTGGTGAGGCGCAAGGACCGCTCCTGGCCAACCTCTTCGGTTTCGAAATGACCGGCTATGCAGGGTTCTATTTCTGCGCAGTCGTTCTGCTGATCGGCTTTTTCATCGCCCAGCGGATCTTCCGCTCCCCGTTCGGAATCATGCTTCGGGCAGTCAAGACCAACCAGAACCGGATGACCTACACCGGTCTCAATCCGCGTCCTTATACGCTTGCGGCCTTCGTCATCTCCGGCATGTATGCAGGTCTTGCCGGGGCGCTGCTGTGCATCACCGATCCGCTGGCGGGCGCCGAGCGGATGCAATGGACGGCGTCCGGCGAAGTGGTGCTGATGACGATTCTCGGAGGCGCCGGCACCTTGCTGGGCCCGATTCTCGGCGCTGCTCTGATCAAGTATTTCGAGAATATCTTCTCGGCGTTCAACGAGCAGACCCTCCACGAGATATTCGGTTTCCTGCCGGACTTCCTGGAGTATCCGGTCGTGTCGGTCTCAAGCCTCTTCGTTGGTGAGGGATGGCATCTGACCCTCGGCGTATTGTTCATGATCATCGTGATCTTCCTGCCGGGCGGGTTGATGGAAGGTGTCAGTCGGATCACTCGGCTCTTCCGGCGCAAGCCGCAGAAGAGTGAGCCGAGCCGCGCAACCGCCCCGGCAGAATAAGGACAACTCATATGGAAATCCTACGCGTCGAAGGCGTGAACAAATCCTTCGGGGGCTTGCGAGCACTCAACAACGTGAATTTTGCAGTTGAGGAGGGAGCCGTTCACGCGATCATTGGTCCAAACGGGGCGGGCAAGTCCACCTTTCTCAATTGCCTGATCGGCAGGCTCGTTCCCGATACGGGAACAGTCATGTTTGGCGATATTTCGCTTACCGGAATGAAGCCTTACGAGATCAACCAGGCGGGGGTTTCGCGTGTCTTCCAGACACCGGAAATCTTCGCTGAACTCACGCTTCTGGAAAACGTGATGATACCGACGATGGCAAAACGGGATGGGAAATTTGCACTTCATGCATTCAAGCGTCTCGACCAGGATGCCGAGATCGTCGACGGTGCGATGCAGATGCTGGAGGAGGTCGGTCTTGAGCAGAAGAGGAACGTAGTCGCCGGCTCCCTGTCACGCGGCGACAAGCGGCGGCTCGAACTGGCCATGTGCCTGTCCCAGGACCCTAAGCTGCTTCTTCTCGACGAACCCACGGCGGGCATGTCGCGCGCCGACACCAACAACACCATCGATCTGCTGCAGCGGATCAGCGGCCGGGGCATCACCAAGGTAGTGATCGAGCATGACATGCATGTGGTCTTCTCTCTTGCAGAGAAAGTGACCGTGCTTGCACAGGGGGCGATCATCGCCGAAGGAAAACCGGAAGACATCAAGGGCGATCCGCGCGTGCAGGAAGCCTATCTGGGAGGAGCGCACCTGTGACGACACTTCTCAATGATGAGCTTAGCGGCAAGTCCGCGCCCGCAGTCAAACCGATCCCTGCGCGCGGCACGGCGCCAGCGTTCTTTTCCGCCTGGGACCTGCATGCCTACTACGGTGAAAGTTACATCGTTCAGGGTGTGAGTTTCGATGTGCGCGAAGGCGAAATCCTGGCTCTTCTCGGCCGCAACGGAGCAGGCAAGACCTCAACCCTTCGCACGATCGCCCGCATGGACGATCCCCAACTGACCCATGGCGAAGTCTGGCTGGATCACAAGCCACTTCATGACATGAAGAGTTATCAGGCCGCTCAGAACGGCGTAGGGCTCGTTCCGGAAGATCGTCGGATCATCCCGGGTCTCACCGTTCAGGAAAACCTTGAGCTGTCGCAGATCGCGGAGCCCAAAGGCTGGTCCATCGAGCGCATCTACGATCATTTCCCGCGTCTCGCGGAAAGACGGACGCAGGAAGCGGTGACGCTGTCGGGCGGCGAACAGCAGATGCTTGCGGTTGCCCGCATTCTCGCGCGAGACATCAAGCTTCTGCTGCTGGACGAACCCTATGAGGGGCTTGCGCCGGTCATTGTTCAGGAGATCGAGCGTATTCTGGAAGGTGTGAAGGAGCTGGGCATGACAACGATCATTGTCGAACAGAACGCCATTGCAGCACTTCACCTAGCGGACCGTGCCGTCATTCTGGACATGGGCGAAGTCGTCTTCGACGGCTCGGCACAGGAAGTTCTCGACAATGCCCAGCTCCGCCAGGACTACCTGGCGATCTGACAAGCCGACTTCTGTCGATCATGTATCTGTCAAACCTTGGGCCGGCCAGTTGAGCCGGCCTTTCTTTTTGGCCGAAGAGTGTCGCGGAAAGAAGAAGGGCTGTTGCAGCGCGAACAGCGAGCATCCTATAGTTTCAATGTCTTTCTTTTCGATTCCATTGCTGCGGTGCCTTTTTGTGAAATTTCTCAAGTCCGAACTGTCCAGCCTTGTCGGTTTTGCGGTCTTCGCCGCATTCACTCTGGCCGGCGATGCGCTCAAACCGTCCGCTGTGGGCCTCGGGACCTCACTTGTCTTTCTTGCAATCATCTTTGCTGCCGTCCTGTGGTGCGCGTTCTCGGTCGTCAGACATGCGGAAGGTCTGGCCACTCTCCTGGGCGAACCCTACGGTACACTGATCCTGACCCTTTCAGTCATCGGTATCGAGGTCGCGCTGATCGTCGCATTAATGCTGTCGGGTGAGGCGGCTCCAACGGCCGCACGCGACACCATGCTGTCGGTCGTCATGATCGTGCTCAACGGATTGATCGGGCTGTGTCTGCTGGTCGGCGGGCTGCGACACCGCAACCAGGTCTACAATCTGGAAGGTGCACATGCGTTTCTGTCGGTCCTGGTGCCGCTGGCGGTGTTCGCCCTTGTCCTGCCAAGCTTTACCTGGTCGGCCCCGGGAGGCGAGCTGTCGACGCTCCAGGCCGGCTTCGAAGTGATCATGTCGATCATTCTTTATGGCGTCTTCCTGGCGATCCAGACGGTCACCCACAGTGACATCTTCAGGCAGCCGGATACCGAAGGCGATGATCACGGGCATCACGGCGGCACGACACGCTCCATCCCCTTTCACGTCCTCGGTCTGTTTTGTGCGCTGATTCCGATCATTCTGATGTCAAAGAAACTCGCTCTCTACGTGGAGTTCGGGATCGACGGTCTCGGCGCTCCACTTGCATTGACTGGCTTCATCGTCGCCGCACTGGTCTTGATGCCGGAAGGACTGAGCGCCCTTCAGGCCGCGAGAGAGGACAAGTTGCAGCGCGCCGTCAATATCTGCCTCGGATCCGCAGTCGCGACCATCGGTCTGACAGTTCCTGCGGTGGTCGGTGTCAGCCTCTTCACGGGTCATACCATCGAACTGGGATTGCGGCCCGCTGATATGGTTTTGCTCGTTCTCACGCTTTTCGTGAGCCTCATCACGTTCGGCAGCCGGACAACCAACTATCTGATGGGGACCGTGCATATCATTCTCTTCGCCGCCTACATCATGATCATCTTCGACCTGTCCTGATCGGCGCGCAATGTCGCCCTTGGTTGCTGCGAGAATCCGTGTTCTCTTCGCCAAGGATAAGAAACACTGAAACGTCATTGGATCGACATGCTGCTTTTGAACGAAGACCAGACCCGAAATGCATTGCCCTTTCCCGAACTGGTTGATGCACTGGGAGACATGTTCGCTTCGGAGTGCGTGATGCCGACACGCCACCACCATGACATGGAAATTCCAGGGGAGGCCGACGCTACGCTGCTGCTCATGCCAGCCTGGGTGCCGGGTGGGTTCGCCGGTGTGAAGGTCGCCAGTGTGGTGCCTGGTAATTCAGGCCGGAATCTCCCCGCTGTTTCGGCGCAATACCTGCTTTCGGACGCAACGACCGGCCAGATGATCGCCCTCGTAGACGGCGGTGAATTGACCGCCCGTCGAACAGCCGCAGCATCTGCGCTTGCGGCTCGTTATCTGGCGCGCGCTGATGCGCGCAGGCTCCTCGTGATCGGCACCGGCCGGCTGGCGCCCAATCTCGTTGCGGCCCATATGGCGGTGCGCTCCATCGAGGAGGTGGTGATCTGGGGGCGTTCGGCGGAAAAGGCCGACGCGCTTGCAATGGAGCTCTCCGCGACGATCCCCGCCGAAGTGAGGGGAACGGCCGATCTGTCAGAAGAGCTGGGCAACGCGGACATCATCAGTGCTGCAACGCTGTCCAGCGAGCCACTCGTCCTTGGCAACGCCCTGAAGCCCGGTACGCATGTCGATCTCGTAGGGGCCTTCAAGCCATCAATGCGCGAAAGCGATGACAATCTGGTGCGCCGCGCGGAAATTTTCGTCGACACCCGAGACGGATGCCTCAGCGAAGGCGGTGACATCGTGCAGCCGATTGCGGCAGGCGTAATCTCGGCCGATGACGTTCGTGCCGACCTTTACGATCTCTGCCGGGACAACCATCCCGGACGCCGCTCCAAGGATGAAATCACCATGTTCAAGTCTGTTGGTGCCGCGCTGGAGGATCTTGCCGGCGCGATACTGGCGTACCGAAATCACTCCGGTACATGATCGATTGACGACGAAAAGACGTTCCGTCGTCGCTTTTGAAACCTCAGACCATCAGGATCTCCGCGCCAGACAAATATCGGCCTGGTCGTCCGCAAATGTTTCGTCGGCCTTCGATGGCGGTCGTTGCCACACGGAACGGCGCGTGCGCAGCCGTCGTGAAATGTGCGTATGCACCCGTGGGGCGGTGAGGGGATCTTTCTCTAACGAGTTGAAAAATATGCAGTCCGCCGCGTTGGCGGTCTTCAGGTGTCGTGGGTGGAATGTGGAACTGCCCGGCGGTGTTCTGCTTGCGTCCGAGGATGAACTATGCATCCTTACGCAGGGTAAATTTCGCTTTGAGGGGCGCTGCTATCCCCGCATTTTGGGTGTGTGGTCTGTCACAGACAAACGATTTCTCACGCACAATAATGCAAGGCAGAATATAGCGCTGAGGATGTCATGAGAAATAGCAGCTGTCTTTCCCCGATATCACGCTCTGCCAGCAGGATCGCAAGACTGCGCAGGGCCGTTTGCATGGGGTTGTTCGTCCTGCCACTCGGGCTGGCGCTGAGCGCGACCGGCGCCGATGCGGCAGCGCCCTCCGACGAAGGACGACGGGTCGCCCTCGTCATCGGCAACCAGGACTATCGCTATGTCGATCCGCTGTTGAACCCGGAAAACGACACCAACGAGATTGCGCGAATCCTGCGCGAAGCGGACTTCGACGTAACGCTTGGCGTCAATCTCGACAAGAAGCAGATGGAAGAGGTCGTGCGGCGCTTCCTGCGGGAACTGGGCGACGGGGACACGGCGCTGTTCTACTACTCCGGACACGCTTTGCAGGTCGGTGATTCCAATTTCATTGTGCCAGTCGATGCCAAGCTGTCGACCGAATATGATCTGGAATTTGAAAGCCTGAAGGTCAATCACCTTCTGGATTACATGAAGGCTGCGTCCAGTCTGCAGATTGTCATGCTCGACGCGTGCCGCGACAATCCGTTCGAGATCGGCAGCCTCTTTTATGGCGAGGAAGAATACAGTCTCGGCAAGACACGGGGCTTGCGCCGGATTCCGAACAAGCTCGGCTCGTTCATTTCCTATGCGACGCGGCCGGGCCAGGTCGCCTACGACGGCGACGGACCGTTGAGCCCCTTCACGTCGTCTGTCGTCGGCAACGCCCTTGATCCTGCGCTGGAAATCAAGGACCTGATGACAAAGGTCCGGGACGAGGTGGTCAAGAAAACCCGCGGTCAGCAAATTCCTTATGAGGATTCGACCCTCGTCACGAACTTCTATTTCGTTCCTCCGAAGCCCGACCCGGTCGTTACCGCGCATCATCGCATCAGCGTGAAGGCAGGCGCACAGGCTGCCGCTCTGAACATTCCCGAACCGGTTCAGCCGGAAGGCGGGTCAATGACAGTGACGCTGACCCTGTCGCCCGAGAAAGGCGAGTTGCAGCTTGCCGACGGAACGAAGGTGTCCGAGGGGCAGGAGCTCAGCCCGTCAGAACTCGCGGGGATAAACTTCGTTCCAGCCGAGGCCGGACCCGGCGATGTTGAACTGATCGGATACGACGTCAAGGACGAATGGGGCGGCACTGCCTCCGCCATCGCCTCCATCATTGTCGCACAGGCGGACGAGAACGCAGGGCCGAGCGCACAGGAGCAGGAGCGCGAGCAGGAGCAGCAGCGGCTTTCTGACCTTTTCGCCTGGCTGTCCAACACCGCCGCCACAGGCGTTGTCGAAGCCGACATCGGCGTCGGTACGGTTGAGATCTATCCGGACGCACCGGTTGAAGGCCTGTCGGCAGCGAGTGATTGGCTCAAGGTCGTGTCGCTCGACAGCGATCTTCAGCTTTCGACCGAAGGCCGACTTCTGCAGCCCGGCGACCGCTTTCCAGTCTCGGCTCTGCGCACGCTTTCCGTGCGACCGCAGATCGGAAGTCAAAACGAAGCGCGCCGCTTTGCGCTGGAGCTGCCGGCGAATGATAGCACGGCGGCGAAAACCGTCACCCAGGTCGTTCAGCCCCGCGTGACCCAGTGCGATCAGCTTGCATCGCAGCCTTTTGATCTTCAGGCCGTTACTGAAGGCCGTTTGGCAAGCGACATTGATGCAGCTGAGGTTGACAAGGCATGCGGCGAAGCCATGGCAGCTCATCCCGATGTCGGCCGGTTCGTTTTCCAGCGTGGCCGAGGTGCTTTTGCGGCCGGCAATCTGAGCGAGGCCGCCGGATATTTCGAGCAGGCCTACCAGATGGGGCATGTGCGATCGGGGCAGGTGCTTGGGCGAATGTACTACCTTGGCGCCGGCATCGACCGGGACCGCGAGAAGGCGGTGGCACTCTATCGCAAGGCTGCTGAACGGGGTGATCCCTACGCTTTGCATTCGCTCGGTCTGGCGGAAATCAACGGTATCGGAACCGCGCAGGACGAAAAGGCCGGCATGGAAAAGTTGCTCAAGTCCGTCGAGGCGGGCCACACCTTTTCCTTCAATGCCGTCGGGGGGTTCTATCTGAACGGCGAGCATGTTGCTGAAGATGTCGATCGGGGCGTCTATTACTATAGCCGTTCAGCCGAGCGGAACGATATCTACGGCTTTCTGAACATGGGCACTCTCTATCGGGATGGAAAAGGCGTGCCGCAGGACTATGACGCCGCGCTGGAGTGGTTCAGGAAAGCCCATGACGGCGGGCATCCGGCTGCCGGAACCGCGATCGGTCTGCTTTACTACAACGGCCAGGGTGTCGAGAAGAGCGAGGCAGAGGCGACAAAATGGTTCCGGGAAAGTGCTCTCCGCGGCGACGGTTGGGGTGCCTACAACACGGCCTGGATGCTCGGCAATCAGTCTGGTGAGAAGGTTGGCCTCGAGCGGGTGCAGATGCTGGCACTTGCCATCGCCGTCGATCCCACGTCTCAGGCAGCGAACAATGCCACGGGCGATCTCGGCAAGGCGTCCGCGACGCTCAAGGCAAAAGTGCTGCAGCAGACGCTGACCGATCTCGGCTACCAGCCTGGAGCTGTGGATGGCCAGCCCGGTCGCAAGACACGCGATGCATTGGCTGAATTCTTCACGGACACCGGACGTTCCCCGTCCCAGGGCGATGATGCTCTGGTCGCGCTGGTCAAGCATCAGTGGGAACTGAACCGTCCGCGCTATGACCTGTTCTGATCAAAAAGGAGGTGACTAATGAAACGGCTTGTGCACGCAGTCCCACTGACGGGATTACTGGCGCTCATGCTGGCGGGTTGCGCTACGCAGCTACAACCGCAGCCACAAACACCTGTGGCGGCAGCTCCGGCGCCGGTCACGACGACAAAGGCCAGAACGACAACAGCGTCCAGACCCGCGCCGCAGCCAACGACCGTCTCCGCGACTGACCAGTTTCTGATTGACCGGCAAAACCGTGAAAGTAGCGGTGGAGGCGGACCCGGCGGCGGTGGCGGTGGTTCCTGGAACTGACCCTAGACAAGAGAAACCAGATGTCTTTTCGTGATTTCAAAAGAAGCCGTCTGCATCTCCTGCAGGCGGCAGGAGCGGCGCTTTGTCTGTCGACAGCCGCACTTCCGGCTTCGGCAGGTGAATGGCGGGCCCTGGTCATCGGGATCGATGCATATGAGAACGTCACGCCGCTGAATGGTGCGCGCAACGATGCAATGGACATTGCCAGCACGCTTGAACAGGCGGGCGTTACCGACCTGACGACGCTTTACGACGGCGAGGCAACGCGCCAGGCCATCCTGAACGCCTGGCAGGATCTGATCGAACGAGCAGCCGAAGATGACATTCTGGTTCTGTCCTATGCCGGACATGGGGCGCAGGAGCAGGAATGGATTCCCGGCTCGGAAGACGACGGCCTCGACGAGGTTTTTCTGCTGGCCGGTTTCGATCTGAAGGCGCCTGGCAACGGCGAGCGAATCCGGGATGACGAAGTCGCGGCAATGCTAGAAGCGGCTGGTGGTCGGCGGGTCATGCTGATTGCTGACAGCTGCCATTCGGGCACCATGACCAGATCAATCGATCCGCGCGTGAAGCGACTGGGCACCCGGATGGTCGGCATTCCGCCGCTTGAAAACGACGCACTGCGGTCTCAAACCCTCGACCCGATCCTGGCCTCCGTGGATATCAGCGGTGATCAGCCCGAGCAGCTTCCCAACGTCATATATGTCGGCGCGACAGTCGATGGGCAGGTCATCCCGGAGTTGATGATCGCGGGCGAACCGCGAGGGGCTCTCAGCTGGTCATTCGCCCGCGGTGTCGAGGGCAGGGCCGACTTTGACAAGGACGGCGGCATCTCCATGGAGGAGATGTCGCGGTTCCTTCAGGAAACCGTACGGGTCGCCACCGAGGGCCGTCAGACGCCAAGCGTGAATGTGGGTGGTGCTACCCGCTCGGCCGTTCTGCCGCGCGTTGACGGCAACATTCTGGAGCGCGACGAGCGCGAACTTTCCGTCTCCGCGAGCAGTGACAAGGCAACGCCGTTCCTGATGTCGCTGACGGAAAAGTATGACGGTCGCCTCACAGTAATCAACGACGGCACCGCTGACCTGTTCTGGGATGTCGAAGAGGGCGACGTGCTGACGAAATTCGGCGATGTCGTCCTGCGCGGCAGTGCGCGGAATGTCGATGACCTCGACGGCGTCGTCAGCAAGTGGATGTTCCTGTCCGGCCTTTATGAAGTTTCCCGCGATCTGGAGCCGATCGAAGGCAAGTTGCAGCCCTCTGTCGGGCATATTCGGGAAGGCAATCCCTTCAAGGTCGGTCTGCGCTCCGAGGAGCAGGGCTACATGGCGGTCTTTGCCCTCGAAGCGGACGGAACATTGCGGCTTCTCGCGCCCAACGAGTCTGCCGATCCTCTTGGAAAGGACACCAAAGTGGCTGCGATGGATACGTATGAGCTTAACCTGAGGGCTGCACTTCCCTTCGGCGCAGATCACATCGTGATGGTGCGCTCGTCTTCTCCAATGCCGCGCCTGCTCAGCATCCTGAAAGCCATGGACGGCCGAACGCTGGACGCTGATCTGCAGGCCCGGATCCTGGGTATCATCGGCCAGTCGGGAGAGGCGGTCGGAATTGCCGGTGTCTATACCGAACCGGCCGGCTGAGAGAACGCCGCCGCAAACCGCTGAAAACACTTTTGCGCGAAGATCATTTGTGTGACCCTAGCCACAATGAAAACGCGATAGCCTGCTATGAATGGAACATGGAAGCAGCAGTCTTTCAGTTGATGCAAGCTGCTGAACAGTCAACGACTTAGGAGACCGTGATGTCCCATTTGCAAAAGATGGCCCGCTACGGGCGAAGTTTGAGGCCGGCCGGTCTGGCCGCTGTTGTGACGCTGGGTTTTGCGAGCGTGTCGGCCATGGCCGACCCGATCGCCCTCGTGCTCGACCGCTCCGAAGACGTTTCGGTTTCCGCGTTCACCGAGCTAGCGCCCGGTGATGTGGTGGAGCTTGGGGAGGCCGGGCATGTCGACCTCCTTGACTATGGGGCTTGCGAGGAAGTTCGCCTGACCGCCGGCAAGCTTTCAGTGTCCTCGGAAGGCTATGTGCATGAAGGCGGTGAGAAGGAGGTTCTGCGCGCAGGCAACTGCCTTCAGGCCGATAGCGGAACCGAAGAGGCAAAGCCGGACAAGGGCCTTACGGTCACGTTGCGTGGGCTGTCGCTGGAAAGCAAGAAAGCCGCTTCCCTGATGTTGCGCTTCGATGAAAAGTTGCGTTCCGAATACGACACAGTCTTCGTCTCATTCGAAGGTGGCGAGCCGAAACGGTTCGATGTGCTGGAAAACATCCTGACCGCGATGCCGGAGCGGGATGGCGACGAACAGGCGGTGGAAGTCGAACTGTTTCTGCAAGGGAAAGCCCCCGACTATGGCGTCGTCATGCGAAAGTTCACAATCGATCCGGCACAAGTCGGACGGAATACTGCTGTCGTCATCGTAAAATGATATTGAGTGGCCGTTTTGCGGACCTGACTTCTGAACGAAAGCGCCTGATCGTCCTGATCGCCCTGTTGGCGGTGACCTCGGGTATCTTGCTGGGTTTGTCCGCAAAGAAGGCTGTGTGGGAAGGCTGGCTGATCGACCGGCTGTTCCAGATCCGCGCACTTGCTAATAGCGGCGCAGGCAATCAGGTCGCGCCGATCGTGGTGATCGGGCTTGACCAGATTTCCCTCGATTCAGACCAGTTGACGCCTTTTCCAAGGGTGCTGATGACGCCGGTTTTCGCCAAGGCCGGTCAGGCGGTTCTCGATGCGGGCGCGAGGGCGGTCGGATATGATTTCGTCTTCGCCTATAACGCCGACGATTTCGTCTTTCCCGGCACCGACGAAGCGCGCCTTCAGGGCTTCGACACGGAATTCAAGAAATTCCTCTATCGCAACAGGGGAAAGGTCTTCCTCGCCCATACCGAGGTCGGCGTCCCGCATCGCGGCTTCACCGGAATTGCCGGTGAGGGCGGCGTTCGCTCTGTTCTGATTTCGACGGACAGCGACGGCGTCGTGAGACGGCATATCCCCGAGACACCACTCGAAAACTCGCCGAAGCTGATTGATGCTCTGCTGTCGGCGCTCGGCTCCGATGTTTCCGTCCCATATACGGCCGTTCCCCAAGCGCGTGTGGCGACATCCGTACCTTATCTTTCCATGATAGACGTTCTGGAAATGACGGAGACCGAGGCGGGGCGAGCAGCCCTGTCTGAATTTGTCGAGGGCAAGGGCGTTCTTTTCGGCACGATGCTCGCCTATGAGGATGAGCACCTCTATTCCGACCGCTTTCTACCCCATACACCTGCCGAGGTCGCCGAGACGGGGGTGAGTGGCAGACCGGGTGTCCGCTCGCAAACCTCCGGCGTCATGGTACTTGCAGACCTGATCGGAGCAGGGCTCACTGGCCGCACAGCCGTCGATCCTCCGCCCGGTGTGCTTCCGGTCGTTGCTGTTGTTTTCGCCGTCGCAGGCGCCCTCGCAGGGTTCACGTTTCCCATGATGGTGCTGCCGATTATTGCTGTGACCGGTGCCCTTGTCGGCCTCGGAGGCAGTTATGCGGCGCTCAACGCGGGATTTCTGCTGTCACCGGGCGTTGCGCCTGTCGCCTGCATCAGCGCCATGGTGATTTCCGCGGTCGGCAAGGTGGGGGTGCTTCAACGCAAGCAACGTGCCCTCGTGCGTCTGTTCGGGCATTACCTCGCGCCGGACGTGATCCGCCAGATGGCCCGGTCAGAGCAGTTGCCGGCGCTCGGCGGCGAAACCCGGCACGTTGTTGTGGCCTTCATCGACATTGCCGGCTTTACGAAGATGTCCGAGAGCCTGCCCGATCAGGAAGTGGTACGCGTCGTCAATTCGTGTTTTGACGCGATCGGCCAGGTGATCACCGCACATGAAGGCTATATCGACAAGTATATCGGTGATGCCATCATGGCTGTCTGGAACGCGCCGAATACAGTCGAGAACCCGGAAAAGGCAGCTGTGGATTCCGCCTGCGAAATCGTCAGGCTTCTTGAGCAGATGCGTGAAGAGACCGGGCAGACCGCCCTTGATCTTCGTGTGGCGCTGAATGCCGGCCCGGTACTGGTGGGCGATATTGGAGGAGAGCATCGGCGCTCCTTCACGGTCATGGGGACGACGGTCAACACGGCAAGCCGCATCGAGTCCGTCGCGAAGGATCACAAGGTTCGCCTGGCCTTCAGTCAGACCCTGGCAGAAAAGCTGCCGTCTTCCTATCCGCTGAAGGAACTCTGGACCGGCCAGTTGCGCGGCCTGAGCAATGATACCTCCGTCTACACCCTCGATTTGGTTGAAATGTATATGGAAGAACCGTCCGCTCGGGCACAGGACACACTCAAGAAGAAAGGCGGCGGCCTGTTGACGTTTTCGCGCAAACGCTCGGTCTGAATGCCTCCGGCGTCACGCGGCGGGGATCAGAACCGCCGGTAGACTGAGCGTGCAAGGCGAAAGGGTGCCGGAAGGGCGCCAAACTGACAAACGGAAATGCCGGGAATTGGAATGGTGGAATGGCCTAACAACAAGAATCCGGGAGGACATCGACCCGAATTCGACCGAACGATCATCCGTCCGGCCGGTCAGGCGCCTGTGCCGAAGCCCCCACCATCGGACACGGTGTCCGGTCCTGGAAAGCCTGCGCGCAAATCTGCATCGGGTTCGAAGAAATCTTCCACGGGCGTTCCTTCATCCGGTCCATCCTCCGGAATGCTCTTCGGTATTCTTGCCGTTGTCTTCCTGGCGCTGGGAGGCGGCGCGGGCGCTCTCATTCATCTTTACAATTCCGGTTCGATCACCTTCTCGCCGCCACAGGAGACTGACGCGAGCGACGGGGAGACACAGATCGTGTCGGCGGACACGCAGACACCGGTCGATGCCGGAAGTGACGGCGAGAGACGAACGGCAGCGAATGCACCGGATGAGACAATTGCCTCTCCATCGCCCGGCCCCGATCAGACCGTCAACGACGAAGAGCTGGGCGTTGCCGCAGATCCCTTTTTCGATATGGCGCTTTCGGCCGTTATTCCTCTGGCTGGCGATCCGGTCCTCCTGAGCGACGGTGCCGACAACCAGCGCATCGAGCTGACGGAACGTCCCGTTCCGGTGGCCGCAGCTGGCAGCGACGCGGCTGTTCCGGCGTTGACGGCATTCGTTCTCGACAGTCAGATGCTCGATGACAGCGGAGATCTCGTCATCCGTGCGCCTGGCAGCGAAGCAGACTTCCAGTTCGGCAACTTCGGCGGCGGCGAGGATTCCGATGGCATCGTCGTCGAAGAGGACGCTGAACCCGTGAGCGAACCGTCGGCTGGCTTGCCGGTTTTCCTGAAGCCTCCGACCGATACGCTCAATCTGTTCCTTGCCGAGCGACCGATCGGGCAGGGGGCAAGCCGGATCGAAGTGCGCGAAGAGATCGCGAGCGATATTTCGTTGCAGAAGTTCCTTAAGGAGAACGGCTTCGATGACGATGTGGTGAAACCACTCATCGATTATGCAGCGAGAGAGTTTGGGCGGAGCGATCTGGTCGCGGGCGATAAAATCGCCGTGCGTGGTGTCAGGATGCCAAACAAGGTCGGTCGCATCGGCGACTACTATCGGCCCGTACAGCTTTCGCTTTATGGGAGCGACGGTTACATCGGCACGGCAGCCTTTTCGAATGCGCGCGATAGCGACAGCTATGTCAGCGGCGCCGATCCCTGGTTCGGAAAAACAATCGTGAAGGAAAAGGTCGCAAACGAGCAAGTTGTCGCTCAAGACACCAAAAGCCATCGCCTTATTGATGGCCTTTACGCAACTGGCGTCCGCAACGCGGTCCCGGCATCTATTGTTGGCGAAGCCATCGCCTATCTTGCGCCGATGACGGATCTAAAGCGTGCGATCAAGCCGGACGAACGCTTCACGCTCGTCTTTACCGGTGTGGCACGCGATGAAAAACGTGGCGGGGGCCGCGTGCTGTTTGCCGGCGTGCGCCGCGGTGACACCTGGTCCGTGCGCTGCTACGTTCTGAAGGCAGCCGGCAATCGCGGCTTTGCCTGCGTCAATGATGGTGGTCAGGTCAGCCTTTCGGGTGCCATGCTGGTGCCCGTGAAGGGCGTGCTGACGTCCAAGTTCGGCATGCGCTTCCACCCGATCAAGAAAACCCAGCGTCTTCATGCCGGGGTGGATTGGGCCGCGCCGACCGGAACGCCGATCCGGGCGGCCTTTGCGGGAAAGGTTACCTACAGGGCTGTACGCGGTGGTTACGGCAATTTCATCGAAATCACGCACAAGGACGGCATTACCAGTCGCTATGCGCATATGCATGAGTTTGCCGACGGCATCGAGCTTGGATCCGTGGTTCAGGCTGGCGATCTGATCGGTTATGTCGGAACGACCGGCTTGTCGACAGGGCCGCATCTTCATTTCGAGATCCGCCGGCGCGGCGAGCCTACTGATCCTCTGGCGTTCGAGATGCAAGCGGGCACAGATGCCCCTGAATCTGTCGCAAGCGGAGACCTGAAGTCCTACCGGGCCGTTATCGCGGAAATTCTCGGAGGCTGACGTCGGCTCGCGCGGAGGGCGCATTCGATGAAGAAGCTACCGTGATTTTCTTCGAAAGTGTCCGAGCATGCGGAAATCTGTGACGCACGTCGCAGCATTTCGACGAAGAAAGTGGGCATGGTATACTGGACTGACCCGAAAACGAGGTGACCATGCCCCAACCCGCTGCCCGTATTGGCGACATGCACATGTGTCCCATGACGCCGATTCCACCGGGACTACCCATCATTCCGCCCTGCATGATCAACGTGCTCATCGGCAAGAGGCCGGCCGCACGCATGACCGATCTATGTGCCTGCATCGGGCCGCCCCCGGCGAACGTCGATGCAATTCTCAAGGGATCGATGACCGTGTTTATCGGGAAACTTCCTGCAGCGCGCATGGGGGACCCGACTTTCAAGGGCGGAGCAATTACGACCGGAGAGTTCACCGTACTGATCGGTGGCTGACGGCGATTGGCAAACAAAATGAAAGGCGCATCGCGTTCCCGCGGTGCGCCTTTCATTTTTGGCAATCGATATGTCCCGAAATCGATCTCTGGGTCTACGAAACGGCGGCCTGCCTGATGACAGACCGCTCAAAGTCATTCCGCGGTTTCGATATCAATTCCGTCGGCGCCAGCCTTCAAGGTGACGGTCTTCAGCTCTTCTCCGTGCATCTGGGCGGTCAGGAACGCGCGCGAGAGCTTGGGAAGAAGATCGTTGGTGAGGATGTTGTCGATCATGCGTCCACCGCTGTCCGGATCCCGGCAGAGAGACACGATGTGCGAGACGACGTCGTCTCCATAGACCAGTTCCGCGTTCCTGTTCTCTTTGACCCGCTTGACGATCCGGTTGAGCTGCAGGCGCACAATGAACCCGAGTACCGACGGTGACAGGGGGTAGTAGGGGATCGTCACGATACGGCCGAGCAGCGCCGGCGGAAAGACGTCCTGGAGGGCAGGACGCAAGTCCTCGGCCAGTTTTTCGGCATCCGGTGCATTCGGATCGGTGGCTGCAAGAGACGGATCGCTTGAAACAGGCGAGTCCAGCATGGTGCTGCAAGCTTCCATGATATCATTCGTGCCGACGTTTGACGTCAGCAGTATCAGCGTGTTCCGGAAGTCGATCTTCCGGCCCATGCCATCTTCCATCCAGCCCTTGTCGAATACCTGGAAGAAGATCTCGTGCACATCCGGGTGCGCCTTTTCGACTTCGTCCAGGAGCACGACCGAATAGGGCTTGCGCCGGACGGCTTCCGTGAGACGACCGCCTTCGCCATACCCGACATATCCCGGAGGTGCGCCTTTCAGGCCGGAGACCGAATGGGCCTCCTGGAATTCCGACATGTTGATGGTGATGAGATTATGCTCGCCGCCATAAAGTGCCTCGGCGAGCGAGATCGCCGTTTCGGTCTTGCCGACGCCCGACGGGCCACAGAGCATGAAGACCCCGATCGGCTTGTCCGGGTTGCCGAGCTGCGCCCGGCTGGTCTCGATGCGTTTTGCGATCATGCCAAGACCATGGGACTGGCCGATCACCCGCTTGTTGAGTGTTTCGGCAAGGCTCAGGATCGTCTGCATCTCGTCCTGCACCATCTTGCCGACCGGAATACCGGTCCAGTCGGAAATGATGCTGGCAACCGCGTCGTCATCGACATAGGCGTAGACCATCCTGGCGTCTTCCGGGATCGCGGCCAGTTCCGCCCGTTTCGCATGCAGCGCGCTGCGGATGGCTTCCTCGTCCTGAAGGTCGACGTCGAGATCGAGATCCATGTCATCGATCGGCACCAGGGCGAGGTCTTCCGTGTCGGATGGTTCGCTTTCGCCGGGTGTCGAGGTGTCTTCCTCGCCAGAACCGTTCTTCAGTCGGCTAAGAGCAGCATTGAGCCGGCGAACTTCAGCGACCAGTTTGCGCTCCTTTTCCCAGGCCTCCCGAATCTCCGAAATTTCCTTTTCGGTTTCTTCGATGGCCGTTCCGATGGATTCGATTTGTTCCTCCGGAGCACTGCCGAGATCTGAATCGTTCAGGAGTGCTTTTTTCTCTGCTTCCAGAAAGCCCTTCCTGGCGACAAGATCCATCAGTTTCGCCGGATGCGCGGCCTGGGAAATGTTGACGCGGGCAGATGCGGTGTCGAGAACGCTGACTGCCTTGTCGGGCAACTGGCGTGCCGGTATGTAGCGACGCGACAGGGAGACCGCAGCCTTTACCGCGCTGTCGAGGATGCGCACCTGGTGGTGCTCCTCCATCGGCGCCAGCAGCCCGCGCACCATTGTGAAGCACTTTTCCTCTTCCGGCTCGTCAACCTGAACAGGCTGGAAACGACGGGTCAGGGCCGGATCTTTCTCGAAATGCTGGCGGTACTCGGACCATGTGGTCGCGGCGATGGTCCTCAGCGTACCACGCGCGAGCGCAGGTTTCAGAAGGTTGGCCGCATCGCCCGTTCCCGCTGCGCCGCCGGCGCCGATCAGCGTGTGCGCTTCGTCGATGAAGAGGATGGTCGGTACGATGGACGCATGCACGGCATCGATCACCGCCCGCAGGCGCTTTTCGAATTCCCCTTTCATGGAGGCGCCCGCCTGAAGAAGGCCGAGATCAAGCGCGCACAGGCGCGTCCCGACAAGGGCAGGGGGCACGTCGCCGGCAACGATCTTTTGTGCGAACCCTTCAACGATCGCCGTTTTACCGACACCGGCTTCACCCGTGAGGATCGGGTTGTTCTGACGGCGACGCATCAGGACGTCGATAACCTGCCGAATTTCGTCGTCGCGGCCGACGATGGGGTCGAATTCGTTGGCACGAGCCCGGGCGGTGAAGTCGACCGTGAACTGGGCCAGGGCATCCTCGCCGACACCGCTGCCGGGCGCAGCCTCTCCGATATCGCCATCTCCCGCAGATGCCGAGGCCTTCGGACCAGAGCCATCTATCGGCCTTGCACCGGTTTCGGCTGAGGCTCCTGCAATGTTGTCAAGGTTCGCGATCAGTTCGTCACGGTTGATCTTGCTGAAATCCGAGCAGTAGCTGGTGAGCTGGCGCCACGTCGTCTTGTCACCCATGACGGCGATGAGCACATAGGCGGAGCGGATCTTGTAGTCGCCGTACCGCAGCGTGCCCTCGAACCAGGCACGCTCCAGTGCTTCCTGGAAGGGAACAGACATGGACGGCATCTCGGTCTGGTTGATCTTCAGATCCGAAATGGCTTTCTGAAGGTCCGCATGAACGCCGCCGAGATCAATGCCGAAATGGCGCAGGATGTGCGTCAGATCCGTGTTTTCATCGCGAACGAGGTAATAAAGCCAATGCAGGATTTCCAGGTGCCGGTGACCGGAACTCTTGGTCAGCCGCATGGCTTTTTCCAGGCAGCTGTAGCTTGTGGTTGTGAGCTTGTTGGCTACATTTTCAACCAGAATGTCACTCATGGTAACGGCCTTTCAAACTTGAGACCTATTGATAAACAGTGGTGTGCCGGCGCACCGGTCGGAACCGGGTGTCGGTCAGCATTTCGTCATCGTCGCTTGCCATCCCGGTATCGGTCGCCTGCGAGGCATCGGCGGGCTTCAGCCAGCCAATATGTCCGAGGGTTGCCGAGCTGCTCCGGTTCATCTGAACGGAGGATGCGCAGCGTTTGGGAAGGGCGAGTTCGATTTCATATTCCGTCTCAAGACCCAGATAGAAATCTATGAGATCGAAAAGTTTTTCGGTCCGAGGATTGGGCTTCGCTCGTGTGGGCGGAAGAAAGTTCCGATATTCCTCCAGGGACCTCGTAAAGATGCGAATTCGGATCTTGTCGCTGACGCTGTAGACCCTTGCGCCGACGATCGTGTCTCGGCCGAGCTGTCCTGCTCCACCCGGACCAAAGCCGCCCAGACTGAGCTGGTCGTCGGGCTCGAGCTGAAGCCAGGTTCCGACGCATTGGTCTATCTCGACCGGCACGCCGAAGACGCCGGTGATCAGCGCCTTGAGACGGGCCGCGCTCTTGACCTTGGGCGATGTCAATCCGGCGTAGAGAAGCTTGAGACGATCATCGATCCCGTCCAGGTCGCGGTAGATCGACGTGCCTATCCCGATGTTTGCGCCAAGATAGGTGAGGAAACGATCGTCATCCGGCCGGTCGTGCTGCACGAGCGGCCGCGCGTCGGCCCATGCGCGATAGAAGAGCTGGATGAAGCGGTTGTTGAAGACATCGAGGAAGCGCGGAAAGCTGTCGTCGCCTCTCATGCTGCGCATGATGGCTTCGTCGGTCATGGCTGACGGCAAGGCGCCCTGAGGGCCGAGAAGACCGAGAAAGCGTTCCATGAGCACCAGGCCGCCATCCTCGTCCCGTTTGGCGCGCTCAATGGTCGAGGTTGCGAATTCGCTGGACGGATCCTGGCCGAACCGAGCGATATCTTCCATCGCTCTGCGGCTTTTGCCGATGCGCGGCGGAGCCGGCTCGTTCTTGTTTGCAGCTTCTTTTGTCGAAACGCTCGGGGCTGTCTGCCCTTCGAGCATGCGCAGGACGGCAAGGAGATCGTGACCTCCGGGATGCTTTTCGATCTTGGCGTAGAGTGCTGCCAGCAAGGAGGCGTATTGCTGTCGAACGGGTACCTCGATACGCGGTTCGGCAGGTGGCGTGAATTCATCGTCCGCCTGCGCGGGCGCGGCAGATAATTCCGGTGCCTCCGACACCATCTCCTGCATGTCCGTAGCGTCAAGATCCGTCAAAGGTTCCAAGAAGGCTTCAGCGGAATCTGAAGCAGCAGTCGTGGTTTCATCGACTATGCTGTCGGTGATCGGAGCTTCCTCAGGGGCGAGACCCTGCGACAAGGAAGTCGTCCCGTGATCGCTCGTGATCTCTTCCTGAATTTCCGCGGTTTCGTCACCTGCCTCATCGGCAAGATCTTGCGGCGCCGCGGCTTCGTCGGTTTCCGCGAGAGCGTCACTTTCGTCGGCCTCCGGCCAGACCTGTTCGCGTGCACCGGCGAACTGGACCACGGTCTTGTCGCGTGCCGTCGAGGAGCTTGTGTCCGCCGGCGTCTTGCCCGTTTCCTTGTCCTTCGCCCGGCTCATAGGATCCCCTTCGCGCCGATCCTTGGCGGCCATTTCATGATCGTTCCGCGTTCAGTGGTCGCAATCACGCATTGGGTGAAATGGTTGATTGAGGCGTATTCGGCCAGGAACCGGTCCAGAATGGCCCCCATCAGAAAGGCACTCGCGCCCTCGAATGCCTTGTCGTCCAGCGTGATCGTGACTTCCAGCCCGCGTGCCACACCGGTTCCGGCCTTTTGCTGGAGACGGCGTACGACCGGACGAGTGGAGACGCCGCGCACGGATTGCGCCTGACGATCTGCTGAATTGTCGGACAGCGGTGCGAAGACGCTGAGAAGATCCCGGAACGAGCGGCCATCTTCCCCCGCGCCATCATGGATGAGACCCGTATGGTTGAGGGCAAGGATGTTGATCAGACGCCAGGCGATGGCTCCGACGTGTCCCTCTTCACCGAGCCTTTCGTTGTAGGAGAGAAGCGGCGGACGCGGTGATGTGGGTCCCGCGACGCAATCGACCTTGAGACCGACGTCGTCCAGAAGCCTCAAATCGCCCAGCCGGGATTTTTCCGGATTGGTGCCAACGGGAAGGTCGGCGGCAAGTGCACGGTTTGAGGCAAGAACCTTCAGTGACAGTTCCGCAAGCCGCTTGTCCTCGTTTTCCAGAAGGGCGGCCGCGTGGGCGCCGCTCGAAATCGAGACGAAGGTTTCCGTTCCGATATAGGAGCTCGGCTGCATCCGCCTGAGTTCCGATGATGACTGGCGGCGAGGAAGTCGGCGTATGGTGTAGAACCAGCGGTGACCTGCCTGTTGCGTATCCGGAGCAACGCTGTAAAGCGGATCGACGCTTCGCTTTTCTCCGCCCGAAAAATGAGCGTTCACTTCCGTCACCGCATGAACTTCATAGTCGAGCGGACGTGTTCGGTCGGTGATGACGGCGAATTCGTGCTGGCCCTTCTTGATCGGCACGCGGTCGGTCTGTCTTTCGAACAGGTTGACGGCAGGTGCCGAATGCAATGCGAAGATCTTTCGTTCGACATGGGCCGGCAAACGCGGGTCGGTCTCGTCGAAGACGAACACGATATCAAAGGATTTCGCTTTCACCCGATCGAGGTACTTGCGCAGCCCGGTCAGGCGGAACCCGAGAAAACTGCGCGGGAAGTTGAAGTAGTCTCGCAGGTAATCGAAACCGATGAACATCTGCGGAGTATTGCGCAGGAGGGCGTCGCCCTCGTCGAAGCCGATCTGTTCGATCGCACTGACCGGCAGCCTTTGAAGCGCCACCTGGCCGAACGCGTCTTCCGTACGGATGTATAACGATATCGTGTGGCCGAAGATCTGCTCGTAAACGCGTGCCGCCTGCTCCAGAGGGCCGACGAGACGGATCGGCAGATCATCAATGCGGCAGCCGGAAACCTGATACTCGGGTTTCTTCAGCGCCTCTTCCGCGGAGACTTCGTTTTCCGGATCCTCGGACATGCGATGCGTGAGCGTGATCGACAAACCCGCGCGCGCGCTCCGGTCTTCGGCCATCTCGGCACCGAGGCCGGAAACCTGCGCCGCCGAGCTCAGATATTTTGCTTCCGTCAGTTCCAGCGGTGTCATCGTGATGGGGGCCGACAGTGTGAAGCGGCAGCGAACCTCACCCTGCCTTTCGCGGAAGACGGCCTCGAGCGGCGAGTGCCGACTGATGCGGATCCCCTGGCGCAGGTTGGCATCGCCGTATTTCGGCGTGACGCGTGCAAGCACCATAGACGGGATCGGGGCGAGGGCAGATGGATAGAGCTGCTCGAAAAGATTGGAGGTGAATTCCGAGAACTCGTGCTTCATCTTCAGCTGCACACGGGCAGCAAGGTAGGCCGTTCCCTCCAGGAGACCGGACAGCATCGGATCGGAGCTGTCTTCCAGAAGCCCGCCGAGGCGCTCGGCAACGGCCGGATAGGCATCCGCAAAGGCGGCACCCTGCTCGCGCAGATAGGTGAGTTCATGGTTGAAAAGGTCGAGAAATTCGCGGTTCATCCGGTTGCCCCGATAATCTTGATGCGGCCATAGCTCGGATCGACGTCGGCGATGAACTCGGTGCCGACCCGCACGGGATCGCAGCGGATGTCGGCCTTGATCACGAAGCGAACCTTGAAGGTTTCACTCTCCGCCTCGCGGTCCCGTTCCACTTTCAGGGTACGAGGGTCCATGCGCGGTTCGAAGTGAATGAGCGCTTGCCTTATGTCATCGGCGAGCTTGTCTATCCGGATGGAGTCGACCACGTGCACCGACAGGTCCGGCAGTCCGTAATTGATGATGGAGCTCTGGACTTCCGGGAAGTCGGACAGATCCTGGCTTGAATTGAGGTTGACCGTGTTGAGGAGGGCCTGAAGATCCCGTCTCACCTCTGCGAGGAGCGTCTGTTCGGATATGCCGTAGGACCGGGACAATCTGCGTCCTGACGCCAGGTTCTGGGCCTTGCCTTCCTGGTCGTGCCGGTTCTGGGCTGCCCTGTAGTCGGGATCGTCCATTGCCCGGAATGCCCACATCAGCGGAGAATGCATTTTGACTTTCGATTTAGCCATCGGTCGGTCCCACGCTGAATCGCATTCCCTGCTTGAAAATCCTCCGCCGGAGAGGGGCACGGACAAAATCATCCGTGCCGGGCGGGTTGAAAAAGAGCGGCTGCCGGACATGCGCCGGCAGCCGCTTCGGCCTTTCGGCCTTACTTGGTGGAGTTCGCGGCGATATCGTACCCGAATTCCGGAGCCGCACCCTTGCTTCCGTCAGAGTTCTGCTCGGTGTAGATGAACTTGTATTCACCGAAGTTGATCGTGGCGCTTTCCGTGATGCGGTCTTCGCCACCGCTGCCGCCGGTCGACAAGCTCGTGATGATGATGTCCTTCATCTCGATCTTGATGTACTCGAGCGGTTTGTCGCCTGCAGCCTTGCGGACGTAGAGGGTTCCGCCATTGATGTGCTGGCCCGTGGACAGGTGCTTCAGCAGGGTCGGAGACGACTTGTCGATGTACTTGGTGATGCTCAGGTCCTGAAAGTGAGACCTGCCGGAACCGGAGCCGGAGCCCATGTGCGTGGTACCGGACTGGGTTGCACCCCAGGACCAGGACAGCACGTCGATTTCGTCCTTGTGGGTCTTGTCCTGAGCTTCGCCTTTGATACCGTCGAGTTTCAGAAAATAATCTACAGCCATTTTAGTATTTCCTCTCATTGTCGCAGCCAGCAAATTCGTTCTGGTCTTGCGACGAACCAGTTCAAATGAACGGACCTCTTGGTCCTACCCCATAAAAATCTGACCTCCGTCCGGTTGTCCGGAGAGCACCCGTTGCCGGATGCCTGCCTGAGGGCATGAACTGCCCTCAGGCTTTTTCAGCTATCACTTCCCGTCCTGCGGAATGCGGGAGGCAAGGCTCATGCCGATATCCATGCCTTCCAGCTGATAGTGGGGACGAAGGAAGAACTGGGCTCGGTAGTAGCCTGGGTTTTCCTCGTCATCGATGATGGTGACCTTGGCTTCCCGCAGCGGCTTGCGTGCCTTGGTGTCCTCGGTCGAATTGTCCGGGTCGCCGTCCACGTAGTCCATGATCCAGTCGTTCAGCCAACGTTGCAGCTGAGCCGATTCCTTCGTGGAACCGATCTTGTTGCGGACCATCACCTTGAGGTAATGGGCAAAACGAGTGGTCGCGAACATGTAGGGCAGGCGGGCGGACAGGTTGTCCGATGCCGTCGCATCCTTGCCATTCGGCCCGGAGAACTGCCGCGGCTTGAAGACCGACTGTGCGCCAAGGAAGGCCGCCTGATCGGTGTTCTTGCGGTGGATCAGCGGGATCAGGCCGAGGCGGGAGATCTCGTGCTCGCGCCGGTCCGAAATCGCAATTTCCGCCGGACACTTCTGGTCGACGCCGCCGTCGTCCGTCTCGAACACGTGGGTCGGAAGATCCTCGACAAGGCCGCCGCTTTCCACGCCGCGGATGCGGACGGTCCAGCCATATTCCTTGTAGGCCTTGTTGATATTGGCCGCCATGGCATATGCGGAGTTCATCCAGGAGTAATTGTCGTGGTTGTCCTCGCCGAATTCCTCTTCGAACGCGAATTCCTCGACCGGATCCGATTTTGCGCCGTACGGCTGGCGGGCCAGCACACGTGGCATCGTCAGGCCGAGATAACGGGCGTCCTCGGATTCGCGCAGCGTCCGCCACTGAGCGTGAATTTCCGTATCGAACACCTTCGAAAGGTCACGCTTTGCCGGCAGTTCCGTCCAGCTCTCCATCTGCATCAGCTGAGGATTGGCAGCTGCCAGGAATGGAGCGTGTGCGGCCGAAGCAATCTTCGCCATGCCGCGCAGGATGGTGATGTCCTGCGGCTCGTAGGAGAATTCGTAGTCCCCGACGAGGCAGCCGTAGGGCTGACCACCCAACTGGCCGAATTCGGCTTCGTAGATCTGCTTGAACAGCGGGCTCTGGTCCCACTTGGCACCACGATAGCTCTTGAATGTACCTGCCAGTTCGCTTTTCGAGATGTTCAGGAACTGAAGCTTCAGAGAAGCGTCGGTTTCCGACTGATGGACCAGGTAGTCGATACCACGCCAGGCACTCTCGAGCTGTTGAAACTTCGGAGCGTGAATGATCTCGTTGACCTGCTGGCTCAGTTTCTCGTCCAGTTTTGCGATCATTTCGTCGATCGTGTCGTAGACGTCGTCCTTGATGATCGCCTGGTCGGACAGGGCTTCCGAAAGGAAAGTCGACATGGCATCGTCGACGAGCTGGTTTGCAGTGTCCTGCTCGTTCTTGATGCGGAAATTCTGCTTCAGGATCGAAGCGAATTCCTCCGGCGTCTTTTCTCCCGTGACCTCACCGGCCGCAGCGCCACTTGTCTGGGCGCTTGTATCCGTATTGCTCATTTACGCCTCCTCGCTGTCGCCAGCCTCTGATGTGGTGGCGGTGTCCGCCTTTTCTGCTTCAAGCTTCTGGGCCAGGGCCTGCATGAGAGCCGGATCGCGCGTCAGTTCCTCCAACTGGGAGATCGCCTGAACGCGGCCGTCCATCATCGTGCGCAGGGCTGCGAGCGAGCGCCGCGCATCCAGGAGCTTCTTCAAGGCAGGAACCTGTTCCGCAACCTTGCCGGGTGTGAAGTCGTCCATGTTCTTGAAGCGGAGCTGCACGCTCATCTTCGAGTCATCTTCACCAGAGAGCTTGTCGTCGACGGTGAAGGACGTACCCGGCTCGATGGCTTCCATACGCTTCGAGAAATTGTCCATGTCGATGTCGAGGAACTTGCGTTCGTCGATGTCGGCTTTCTCGGCACCCGGATTGTCGCCGGACAGATCGGCCATAACGCCCATGACGAAGGGCAGTTCGACTTTCTGTTCCGCTTCAAACGGATCTTCGTAGAAGATATGGACGCGAGGGGGTCGGTTGCGCTTGATAAAGCTCTGCCCACTATTCGATGCCATTGTACTTGCCTTTCATTTAATTGTCCGACCAGGTGGTCAGCAAAATTCAGTCAACTTAGTACGCAGTTCATTTGATTATTGCTTTGTCTACTGCGGTCTTTATTTGTTCGTTGATGCTATATTTGTAATGGGTTTGTCTGAAAACGGAAGTGATGACAGTCACACCTCCGCCGCTTTATGAAAAAAACCGAAATATTGAGGACCTCTTGTCCCGGCGTGTCAAGGACCAAGGGTATTGCAGCGCGAAGAGATGTAAATGTTTGGCGCCGCAACGTCATTATTACTCTTCTTCCGGCCGCAAGAATAGGTTTAAAAGGCCCGTGAAAGAGCCTGATCCCATGCTCTGCGCCTCTTCGAGAAGCAGGGGAATGGGACTGGTTGGCTCGTTGGTCAGATAATAAGATTTGACGGCACCGATCTGGCGCATTGCTTCGGCTCGATTGTCGATCACCATGACCCCGAAATCGCCGATCTCCCCCCAGTCTGCTTCCTCTCCCTCATTGAGATCGATTAGCCTGTCATTGGACAATTGCAGGCCGCTTGTCCCGAGCAACAAGGTGACATCCTCGAAACGGCGGGGCATGAGTACGCGCAACGCGTCAAGGTAGGACTTTCCGACAAGCCCTCCTGCTTCCCGAACCAGGAAAAGCGCCGGGTGGGAAGGTTCTCGTGCCGCGAAGTATTCCTCGATGGCGTCCAGTAGGAGCTTTGCCTGCGCCGCGTTCTGCACATCGGTGGCCGAGGTTGAACCGGCGGCCGCGGGAGCGGCGGATTCCTCGGCGTCTGCGACAGCTTCCGCTTCCGGTGCCAGCAATCCGAGCCGCGAGGTCAGTTCCCGGGAAATGTCGCGAATGAGTGAGATCAGTTTTTCGTAGTTCGGAGGCGTCGCCTTGGCATCGCTTTCTTTCAGCTTTGCCGACGAGATCGCCGCGATCGCCTCCAGTTCCAGCGGCAGGTCAGTCAGGTCCTGCAGCACCTCGTCGATGACATCCTGTTCGATCTCGCCAGAGGTGAGGGCGGCATCCAGGGACCCGAGCGATATCGTGTGTTCGTCTTCTCTGGGTGTGATCGCTCCGGAGGCGATCTGTATCGCCCGATAGCTGATCGGTCCGGTCCGTTTGGTCTTGAAAAGAGAGGCGCTTTCCAGGGGCAGGTAGACCGTCGGGCGATTGGAAAGCGCTTCCATGGCGCCCATGCGCTCCATATGCCCGAAATCCGCATCCTGCGGATGGACGTCTTGCCAATAGGTGTCGATCAACTGGCGGATGGTCCTCACCACATTGGCAAACGGATGGATCTGTCCGCTCAGGAGCGAGAACTGAGCGATCAGCACGAGAAGACGCAGATCCCTCGATTGTTTCAGAAAGCCGTCCATCTGCTTGAAAAGATCGGTGAAGTCGACCTCGGAACGGTCGAAATCACTGAACCGTTCCGGCAGCATTTCCTCGCACGAATCCATGAGTGCGGCAAAGGCTGGCTCGGTGTCGTAGAGGTCCGGGCCGCAACCGGCGCCGGGAGAAACTTCCTTGGCATAGACAGCCGGATCAAAACTCATAAAAGCCCCCAACCCGACAAACCGGACGGCCGACATTGCCGCCGGCCGTCCGGTTTGAAACGGGAGTAATTGTTATTCGATCACCAGTTTGCTTTCGACGCGCCGGTTGGCGGGGTCGTTGATGTTGTCGACCACCTTCGGACGGCTCTTGCCGTAGCCGACCGTCTTGAGGCGAGCGCGTTCCACGCCGAGCGTTGCAAGAAACTGGGCAACGGCGGCAGCACGGTCTTCGGACAGACGTTGGTTGTAGGAGGTCGACCCGATGCCGTCCGTGTGGCCCTCGATCAGGAAGGTCGCGTCAGCGAGCTCCGGATCGGAAATGCCCTCGGCGAACTCTCGAAGGTTCGCCTTTGCGCCCGGGCTCAGCCGTGCGGAGGCATATTCGAAGGAGACCAGCAGGTTGAGGCCGGCGTCGATAGCATTTGTTTCCGGATCGACCACAAGCGTCTCCGCCTGCTTCCCGCCATCCTGGGTCACTGCGACCTGACCTCCCTCGGACGCGGCGCCGTCGGGGTTGCACTCGTCACGCGTGCCAATGCACAGGGCGCGTGTCTTTCCGGTGGGCTGCAGAGAGCGCGTCTTGAGCTGCTTGAAATGCTTGGAAACGTCTTCGGCGGTAATGCCCGTGTCCTGCGCCATCACGGGAGAGCGACCTGCGCTCAAGCCCGTGAATGTTGCCGCGAAAGCCACGGCCAGCACAGTCCGGCCAATGGTACCGCCCCAAGTTGTTCTGGAGTTTGTCAGACTGAGATTCGGGGTCACGATATCAAACCTTCCTGATGCGTTTTCGAAGCGGAATTGCTTTTGACTTCGAAATCTATCGTGCCATGCCGCGACAGAATTGAGTGTGGCGCACGTCACTTTTATGAAGTTTCTTATTGGCTTAAAAAATCTGTCATTCAGTATGTCCCAATGAGTTTAATTGGCAAGACCGACGGCGCGTCCGCCTGGACTTTTGGGCCGTCACGGCTCTACAGGTGATGGGGCTGAACTGGTAAGAAGGAGAACCGGGCAATTGCTCTCTCGTCGCTGAAGCCGGTCGAGAGGACGAAGGCAGGAAAAGCGGGAGGGGCAAGATGGGAGAGCAGGAATTCGATGTGCCTGCCCCTCTCCAGAAGATGCCAGTAATGGCAACTAGTGTGTTCTTAAGCACATCTATCGCGAGCAAAAATGACATACTGGCTGGGATTACGGCGGCGATGAGCCGTTGCCCATAACATTGTTATTCCGAGGAGAGCTTCGTGGCACCGGGAGAACTCAAACAGACCCACCGCATGGCCGAACTGACGTCGGTCTTCGGAAAGGATGTCATCTCGCTTGTCAGCTTCGATTGCGAAGAGGGGCTGAGCGAGGATTTCGAAATCAGCATGGACGTCTTCAGTCAGAAAGAAGATCTGGATTTCGACAAGGCGATCGCGACCAACATGACCATCGCGCTCAAAACGGGCAACGGAGATATCCGTCATTTTGATGGGTTGCTGACCGATGCAAAATGGGTCGGCGTACGCGATACATACTATCTTTACAAATTGACCTTGAGGCCGTGGTTCTGGTTGCTGACGAAGACTTCCAATTGCCGGATCTTCAAGGAAACGGCGGTTCCGGACATAATCAAGAGCGTGATGGGCGCTCATGATTTTGCGGTGTTCGACGACAAGCTCACGGAAAGCTATGACACCGTAGAATACTGCGTTCAATACCGCGAGTCCGACTACGACTTCTGTTGCCGTCTGATGGAAGAGTTCGGCATCTCCTACTACTTTGAGCACAAGATGGGCCAGCACAAGCTGATCCTGGCCGATGCGAAGTCTTCCTTCAGTCTGATCAAGGGGCAATCCAGCATCCCCTATATCCAGATCGGCGGAGACAGCCAGCAGAATACCGAGCAGATCAATCACTGGATTCCGGGTCGGAGGTTTCGCACCGGCAAATTCGTGGTCAACGACTATGATTTCAAGAAGCCGTCTGCCTCGTTGGTCGCAGACCGGCAATCCAGCTCGAAGTACAAGGCCGGCAAGCTAGAGAACTACGACTATCCCGGGCGCTACATCGAACCCGACAAGGGTAGCAAGTTCAGCAAGATACGGCTTGAGGCCGAGCAGGCTGCCGACAATCGGATCGAAGCGTCCGGTGAGGTGCCGCGTCTCGCACCCGGCGCCCTGTTTTCGCTGAAGGACCATCCTCACGGGAAGCAGAACCGCGAATATCTGGTGGTGCGTGCAACCCATCACGTCATTGCCGAATCCTTCCGCTCCGGCGCCGGTGAGCAGGGAGAGGCCTATAGCGGCACTTACGACATGTTGGGCTCCAACATTCCTTTTCGGACGCCCGCAGTCACGCAGAAACCCCGGATACCGGGTGCCCAGACTGCTGTGGTCACCGGGCAGGGCGAGATCGACGTCGATGAGTACGGCCAGGTCATGGTCGAATTCTATTGGGATCGCGAAGGCACGCAGTCGCGCCGTGTCCGGGTCGCACAGGTCTGGTCTGGAAAGAACTGGGGCGGGATCTACATTCCGCGCGTCGGTCAGGAAGTGATCGTCCAGTTTCTCGAAGGAGATCCGGATCAGCCGATCATCGTCGGAACCGTGTATAATGGCGAGAACATGCCGCCTTACGCCCTGCCAGGCGAAAAGAACAAGGCCGGTGTCAAATCCGACTCCACCACAGGAGGCGGTGGATACAACGAATTCGTACTCGACGACACCAAAGGCCAGGAGCTCGTCGGAATCCATGCGGAAAAGGACATGGAAACCGTCATCGAGAACGACGAGTTGCTTCACGTCAAGAACTGCCGTGAGACCAAGATCGACGTCGATCGCAAGGAAACAGTCGGACGGAATACGACCGAGGACATCGGCAGCACCTGGAAGGTCACTGCCGGCTCAAAGATCGAATTCGTCTGCGGCGCCAGCAAGATCACCATGACGCCCGCCTCGGTAAAGATCACGTCGCCGACAATCGAGGTAAAGGCCCTGGGCACGCTGAAAGCGCAGGGCACGAAGACTGACGTGATCGGCAGCGCAATGCTGACCCTCAAGGGCGGACTTGTTGCGATCAACTGACGAAGAACCCGAAAGGGTCGTAATTAGAGCGGACAGGGAGTTGAGCCGATGGGATCGCGCATTCGCTTCACCAGGGCGAGACAGGTTTTCGAGACATTTCCGGAATTGTCGGAAACGGTCAGCGAGCCAACGAAAGACACGACGCCTCAGGACTATGTCCTGAAGCTTAGGGAGGGTGGGGACCCGATGTCCGCGCTCGCCTATTTTGCTCACGTCCTGCCAAAGCGCGAAGCCGTCTGGTGGGGCATGAAGTGCGTCGACGGACTGGGGGCGGCGGAGACCGAGGCCGAGCGACACGTCCTGGCCCTTAGCGAGGCATGGGTGCGCGATGCGGACGAAGACGCCAGGATCGCCGTGCATGCGGCCGCCGAAGCGGCGAAGTCGGACACGGCCGCCGTCTGGATCGGATATGCGGCCGGTTGGTCGGGTGGTTCATTACATCCTGATCCGCAGTTTCGCGTCGAGATGCCTGACGACCTTACGGCAAGGGCGGTCAATACAGCCGTTCTGATCGCGCTAGGGCAGGTCCCGCCGCAGGAGCGGGACAAGGCACTGAATTCCTGCCTCTCGGCCGGGCTGTCATTCGCTGAAGGTGGAGCGATGCCGGTTGTCGGCGCGGCCGACCGGGCACAAACTCTCAACTAAGGACCGGGCAAAGGAACCGTGGGCATGCGGATTACCCTTCAGATAGAAAATGTCGATCGACTCGAGACCGGAGGGCAGGTGAGCTACAGCTGCGCCGACAGAGGTTTCGACATCGGCCGTCATGAGCATCTGGACTGGAGCCTACCCGACCCTCAGCGGGTCATTTCGGGCAAACATTGCGAGGTTCGCTTCGAAGGCGGGCAGTTCGTTCTTTACGATATTTCGACAAACGGGACCTTTCTGAACGGCAGCCCCAACCGCATGGACAGGGCGCATGCGCTGCGCTCCGGTGATCGGCTCATGATTGGCGATTACATCATCTCCGTCGCTCTCGACTCCGGAGAGGGCATGTCTGCGGGCCCGGTTCAGCCCGCACAGCAGACATCCAGCCAACCCTGGGAGACGCCGCAATCTTCCGCGCCTTCCTACCCGGACAGCGGATGGCCCGGGTCCGCTTCGCCGCCCCCGCAGCAAGCCCCGTATCCGATGCCGGAAGGTGATAACCCCTGGGCCTCGTCTTCCGGCATGGAGGGGCGGCACGCCCCGCCTTCCTCGGCGCCCGGGATCGGAACACCGGCCGACGACATCTGGAGCCGTCAGGAACATGGGTGGGGCAATGCCGATCCCTCGCTCTACGATCCGCAGATGAACGAGCCTCAACGCAGCTCGTCACGGCCTGCGCAGGCGGACCCGCTGGATCATCTGGCCACTCAGCCCGAACTGCAGCGCTCCGGCCCGGCTTCGCAGCCGGCGGCATTTGAACCGCCGGCAAGCAGCGCCGAAACTCCGTTTCCACCTTTACATGATGGACCTGGAAGCGCTCCGGCCGAAAAGCCGCTGTTCGGTATGCCGGACCTCGGAGACAATTCCACTGAACCGGCCCTTGAAGGGGATGGTAACGCCGGCGGTGGCATGCCGACGGCCGCAGATTCGTTTCCGGCGGATGGTATCTGGGCGCAGCCCACATCCGGCGAGCCTGCCGGCAAGCCGGCGACACCCGACGTGCCCGAGCCGGACGAACCGCCGCTCGCGGCCCCCATGCCGAGTGGGGGAATGACGCCCGAACCTGTGGCCGAAACAATTCCGTCATCCAACGCTGCTGCCGCAACGCCGGCCGTTGCGGCCGAACGCGGCAGCAGCGAATTGCTGCAGGCTTTCGCGGAAGGCGCGGGGATACCCGTTTCCGTTCTCGCAGGACGCGACCCGGTGGAATTTGCTCGCGAACTCGGCACGCTGCTGCAAGGGATGACCGGCGACATGATGGGGCTCCTTCAGGCGCGCAGCCAGGTCAAGGCGATGACGCGCAACGCCAACCGGACCCTGATCAGCCGAAGCGGCAACAATGCGCTCAAATTTTCGCCGACTCCCCAGATGGCACTTCAGACGATGCTGTCGTCAGCTGCTGAGGAAAACGGCTACCTTCCCATGAGCCAGGCGATGAAATCGGCGTTCAGGGATATCCAGAAACATCACGTGTGGACATACGCCGCGATGCAGAAGGCAGCAGCCCGTTTTGAGGAGACATTGTCGCCGGACGCGATGGAAGCCGACACGACTGTGACGAAGAGCACATTCGGCAACCCGAAAGCCAAGTTATGGGAAAAGCTACAGGAACGCTGGTCATCGCTGTCGGGAGCATATGACGACGGGATCGTCGGATTGTTCACCCAGTATTTTACCGAGAGCTACGAAGACCTGACCGGCGATGACGAAGATCAGCCGGCCCGGTCGAATTGAACGAGAACAGATTTTAGACCTGGGCGCGCGGACGCGGGCGGATTAAGGGAGCATTGCGTTTATGTCGTGGTATAGCAAGGTTGCATGGACCGAAGGCCTGTTTCTGCGGCCGCACCACCTTCAGCAAAGCGACCGCTATGCGGAACACCTTCTGGACGAACGGGTCCGGCTGGCGTCGCCCTATCCGTGGGGGTTTTCGGATGTTGAGATCGATCAGGACGTCGGTCAGCAATGCCGGTTTGCCCTACGGCATGGCCGCGGCATTTTTCCCGATGGTACGGTCTTCAATTTCCCCGCCGACGGAACGCCGCCGCCTGCGATAGACGTTCCTGAGGACGCCGCCGGACAGATCGTGTGGCTCGGCATTCCCGAGACGACCGTCAATGCGGTCGAAGTCGCGAATGGACGAGAAGACAGCGCGACGCGTTATCTGCAGGGACGTGAGACGATCATCGATTCGACGTCCACCATCCGTCAGGAAGAGGAAATCGACGTCGCCCATCCGCGGCTGATGTATTCGATCCGCTCCACCCCGCATCCCGGCCAGGTCTGCCTGCCGGTGGCGCGGATCACCGAGATCAAGGACCGCATCGTGATCACGGACGGTAGCTTCGCTCCGCCGGTACTTGCGTGTCACGTTCATCCCGTGGTGACAGGCTGGATAGATTCCGTCATAGGCTGGGTCGAACGCAAGCTCAGCGAACTGGCGAGATACGCTGCCGATACCTCCGCCGGAGGCGGCCTTCAGAATTTCGATTACCTGACGCTGCAGCTCTTGAACAGGACCCATCCGATGCTGATGCATCTGCGCAAGTCCGCCTATGTGCATCCGGAGCGTCTCTATACCGAGTTTCTTCAGCTTGCGGGTGAACTGGCGACTTTCGCGACGGAGGAACGCAGGGCCCGGAATTACCCTGTCTACGATCACGACAGGCTGCACGACATTTTCAAGCCGGTCCTGTCCGACATCCAGGCCTTCCTGTCGGCTGGCTACGACCGGCGAGCGATCCGGCTGCCTCTGGAACAGCTTGCGCCGAACGCGTTCAAATCCACGGTCGTCGACCGCAACCTTTTCTCGCAGGCAAGCTTCGTGATCGAAGTGGCCGCGCGGCGTCCACTGACGGAGATCCAGAACGAATTTCCGAAGCTTTTCAAGGTCGGCCCCTTCGGCCAGATGCGGCAGATCGTCTATTCCAACCTGCCGGGCATTCCGCTCATTCACATGCCGGTCCCGCCCGCGCAGATCCGCGCCTTGACGGACCGGGTCTATTTCCGGCTCGACAAGACGACGCCGCTGTGGCGCGAGTTCAGTCAGGATTCCGCAGTCGGGCTCCAGTTCGCCGGCAACTGGCCGGATCTGCAGCTTGAGTTCTATGCAATCAAGGAGGGCCGCTGATGTCGGATAACGACGATCCCTTCGGCGTCTCCAAGCGCAAGGGCAAGACGATCGTCCGGCCCAATCCCGGCGGTCGATGGAGCGAAACGCAGCCTGGCGGTGCTCCGCAGCAACCGGCTCAGCCACCCGCGCAGCCTCCTGTCCAGCCGCAGCCGCCGCAGGCACCATATGGGGCGCCCGGTCAGACGCCTCCACCGCCCCGGCAACCCGCAGCCCCTGCCGATCCCTGGCAGAGCGGAGGAGGTGCGGGCGCAGATCCCTATGCGCCGACACCGGCCGGCTACGAATACGGTCAGCAGAAGGCGCCGGACATTCATCGTCCTCCCGAAGCTTATCCGCATCCGCAGGGTGGACCCGATACGCCTGCCGGCACCGCCGCGCCTGCTGGAGCGGCAGCGGGACGGCTGGCGGACACGCCGGACATCAACCAGATCCGCGTCGCCAACCGCAACCCGATATCTCGCGCTGCCGCTCCGCTTTTGCTGCTGCTCGGCCGGCTTCATCTGACGATGACGGATTCGCAGTTCGATGCTTTGATGCGTGACGTCTATAACGCCATCAAGAAATTCGAGCAGGATCTGCGCTCCGCCGGCATCGCCGACGATCAGATCCGCTCCGCCGCCTACGCATTGTGCGCGACATCTGACGATATCGTCCAGAACCTGCCGTCCGCAGGTCGCCATCAGTGGACGCAATATTCCATGCTGACCCAGTTCTTCGGCCAGGCGACCGGCGGGGTGGAGTTCTACCAGCTGCTGGAAAAGGCCAAGCAGGATCCGGGACGCAATTACGGCGTGCTCGAAGTCATGCATGCCTGTCTGTCGCTCGGCTTTTACGGCAAGTACAGGGCGATCCAGGGTGGCCAGCAGGGGCTGGAACGCGAGCGCCGCGATCTCCACGAGATCCTTCGGCGTGTTCGCCCCCGGCCCGGGGATGATCTGTCGCCGCATTGGCGCGGACTGGACCTGTTGCAGAAACGCTCCCGCTTCACAGTGCCCGTCTGGTCGGTCGCGGCGGTTTCTGCCGCTCTTCTGCTTGGCGGCTACGTCACCCTCTCTCTGCTGCTTTCCAATGGCAGCGAAGTGATCGCCAGCAGGGCGGCGTCGCTCTACCCGACAGGCCCCATCGAACTTGCGCGCGAGGGCTATCAGCCCAAGCCGCCGCCGGCGCCGCCACCGCCGGATAACGCCCCGATCGATGAGGTTTCGGCAAAGCTCGCCGGAGTTGACGGACTGGAAATTTCGCAGCAGGGCCCGGCGATCATGCTACGCATGCGCGCCCAGTTCGACGTCGCCGCCGCAACCCTCAAACCCGAGTTCCAGCTTCTTGTGGAGCAGGTGAGCAAGGCACTGGAAAATGTCGAAGGCGATATTCTGGTCGTTGGCCACACGGACAGCGATCCGATCCGCAACAACCCGCGGTTTCCGACCAATTGGCACCTGTCCGTCGAACGAGCGACATCAGTTGCCGAAGTGATGAAGGGTATCGTCACCAATCCCGAACGTATCGAGGTCGAGGGACGTGGAGCGGACGAGCCGATTGCACCGAATACGACCAGAGACGGCAAGGCGCTGAACCGCCGGGTGGAAGTTTTCCTGAAGCCAAGGCCTCAAGGTCTCACGATCAATAATTAATTTTAGCCGGGACACCCGTAGAGTAAGGCAGTTCAATGAAATTCTGGCTCGGAATAACGGCAACTTTCCTGGGTATTCTCGCCCTGGTCGCCCTGATCTGGTTCGGAGGTCCGTTCCTGGCAATCGCCGGCGTTCGTCCTTTCGAGCCCCTTTGGGTGCGCCTGCTGCTGTCAGGCCTCGTCATCCTTACCATCGGTGGCTGGTCGGCCTACCGCATCTACAGGCGGGCTGCGGCGAACCGTGCTCTGGAGCAGGAAATCCTGCAGCCGAAGGCCAGCGAAGAGGATCTCCAGATCCTTTCCGAGAGGATGAAGGACGCGCTGAAAACGCTGAAGTCGGCCAGTGGCAATGCGCGAACCTATCTCTACGATCTGCCATGGTATCTGATGATCGGTCCACCGGGCGCCGGCAAGACCACCGCCCTGGTCCACTCGGGTCTCAAGTTCGCCAATTCCCGCGGCAATGGAGAAGCCCAGAAGATCGAAGGTCTTGGTGGAACGCGTTACTGCGACTGGTGGTTCGCCGAGGACGCTGTCCTTATCGATACCGCCGGCCGGTATGCATTACAGGATTCCGATGAGGGGCAGGACCGTGAGGTTTGGCTCGGCTTCCTGAACCTACTGCGCAAGGCGCGACCGCGCCAGCCGATCAACGGCGTCATGGTTTCCATCAGTCTGGAAGATCTGATGACGCTGCCGGATACCGAGCTGAAAGCGCATTCCGATGCCATCCGGGCTCGCCTGGTCGAACTCTACAAGACACTGAAGGTCGATTTTCCTGTCTATGTGATCTTCACCAAGGCTGATACCGTCGCCGGTTTCATGGAGTTCTTCGGTTCCTATCCGGAATCCCGACGCAATCTCGTCTGGGGAGCGACATTCCAGACGCGTGAAAAGAACAAGAACATGGTCGCGGAAACGCCGGCCGAGTTCGATCTTCTTGTCGAACGCCTGAACGAGGAAATGGCGGACCGTCTGCAGGAAGAGCCGGACCCGCGTGCGCGGCTGATGCTTTATGGGTTTCCGACACAGGTCGCGGCCCTCAAGGATCGGATGACTGGCTTTCTAAACGCGATTTTCGAGCCCAGCAGATATTATCCCAATGCGGTTTTGCGCGGCTTCTACTTTACCTCCGGCACCCAGACCGGGACTGCCATCGATCGCGTGATCGGCTCCATGAGCCAGGCTTTCGGAACGGCCTACCAGGCCGCCGCAATGTCCGGTCAGGGCAAGAGCTACTTCCTCAAGGATCTGCTGACGAAAGTCATCATCGGTGAGGCAGGCTGGGTGACGCACAACCGGCAGGTCGTGCGCATGGCGACCGCCGGGCGGATCGCCGCCTATGCGGCCATTGCTCTCGTGACCATCGGGCTCGGGTCGCTTTGGACCATCAGCTATCTCAACAACCGGTCGCTCATCGACGAGTCTGCGCGAGCGGTCGCATCGATCCGCGCGGAAGGGGAAGGGGTTCTGGATCAGCGTATCGTGCGCGATGATAACCTGCGCGATACGACCTACATCCTCTCTCTGCTGCGCACCCTTCCTGCCGGCTATGAAAGCCGGGACGGCTCGACACCCTGGATGGAACAGTTCGGTCTCAGCCAGCGCGAACGGCTCGAAGCCGCCGGGGTCACATCTTATCGAAGCGGCCTGGAAAGGCTGCTGCGGCCGCGTCTCCTGCTGCGGATCGAAGACCAGATGACATACGTTCTCGACAATCGTACGGCACCTGGCGGCGACGATATCGATCAGCTCTACAATCTGGCCAAGCTCTATCGCATGGTTGCCGGCGATGCGCCCGAGATTGACAAGGAGCAGATCAAGAACTCCTTCCGCGCAGACTTCCTGCAGAGCTTTCCTGGGCCGCAGGGCGAGGTCTTGCGCAACGAGCTCAACACCCATGTTGCGGCGATGCTGGACCTGGATTTCGGCGGCAACGTCCTGACCGATCAGCTCGATGGCGTTCTGGTCGCCGAGGTTCAAAGGGAACTGGCCCGCGTCAGCCTTTCCGAACGCGGCTACGCCCTGCTGAAATCCCGGGCGAAGGGGCTGGCGAGCGAGGACTGGATTGCCGAACAACGCGGCGGGCCGGACATGGAAAGCGTGTTCGAAACCGAAAATGGCGACACGCTCGATACGGTCGTGGTCGACAAGTTCTTTACCTATCCCGGGTTCCACCTGTCCGTCTTGCCGAACCTTGCAGGTATCCGCGAGGAGCTTGAGCGTGACAACTGGGTGTTCGGGGATATTGGCGAGGCAGACGCAATTGCGGATCAGTACCAGTCTCTGCCTGGCGAGATCCTCGAACTCTACACCAGGGACTTTATCGATGCCTGGGATGCGGCGCTTGCTAATCTCAAGTTCAAGTCGATGCGGAACGACAAGCCGCTCTACACGACACTTCAGGCTGTCTCTGCGCCGACTTCGCCGCTGGTCCAGCTTCTGGAGAGCATCCGCCGCGAAACGCTTCTGACGCAGGACCTTTCGGCCGATCAGGTTGCTGGTGGCAGCTCGCAAGGAAATGCCGAGAAGGCTGGTGCGACGGCCGCAAACAAGATCTTTCACCAGTATGTCCTGGATTCTGCCGGAGGTCTGAAACGTATTGGTCTTCAGGCCGGGCTGGACACACTTGCGCCGGGCGGTCTTTCGGCGGCCGTCGGGGCCGCGACGGGGGCCTCAAACGGGCCGACGATTGTTCCGGGAAAGGGGATCGAGGATCATTTCCGTCCCTATCACGTGCTTGTGGAGGGCGAGAACAGCCGCAAGATCGATGCCCTGCTGCTGAACTTCAAGAACATTCTCGACAACCTTCTCGTGGTGGCGAACAACCCGCTGCAAAGCGAAACCGCCAATTCCAATGTCCAGATCCAGGCCTCGCTTCTCAGAAGCAACGCAACGCGTTTCCCGCAGCCATTTGACAAACTCATCCTGCAGGCGGCCAAGGAATTCGATGAGGAATACAAGGAAACCTCGATCACGCAGCTCAACGAAAAACTGAGTTCGCAGGTGGTGGACGCCTGCCGACAGATCGTCGGTCGGAATTTCCCGTTCACCAACGGACGCTCTGAAGTGCCCATGACCGAATTCGCAAAGCTGTTTTCTCCTGCCGGGATCATGCAGCGGTTCTTCGACGAGAACCTGAAACCGCTTGTCGATACGTCGTCACGGCCGTGGAACTGGAAGCCGGAGGTCACTCAGGCTGATCGCCTGTCGAACGCGACCCTCAGGCAGTTCGAGCGTGCGGATCTCATCAAGCAGGCCTTCTTCCCGACCGGCAATGCTTTTCCTTCGGTCGGCCTGCAGGTCGTGCCGCGCGCGTTGTCCCAACAGGCGGATGCGGCAAGCCTGGAAGTGAACGGAAACCTGGTGCTAGTCACGCGGGGCGCCGGCTTCAACGCCGAAATCCAGCCACTTCCTGCTAGCTTCGACTGGCCGAGCAACACCGCAACGCCGCGAGTGGTTCTGGTGGTCCAGCCTGAGGTGCCCGGCTACAAGTCGCGCGAGGAAATACACGGCGACTGGGCTTTCTATCGTTTCGTTCGCTCCAATCGGGTCAGCTCGGGCGAAAACAGGTTCGTCGTGCGCGATACGTTGGGCGGGCGGCAGGTGGCCTTCACCGTGACACTTCGGACCAAGCCAAATCCGTTCTTCCTGTCGGCTGTCGGCGACTTCAGCTGTCCGACGAGCTTCTGACCATGACACGAACTGAGGCCGCTGCCGGCTACTTCGGAAAACTGCCTGACAAGGCCGACTTTGTGACCGGCTCCTGCCCGTTCGGCTTTTTGAAACTGTGGGAGCCCTTTCTCCAGAAGGGGCTCGCCCGGTCACGGCAAGACCTCGCCGAAGCGTGGGAAGACTATTACATGACGATGCCGGTCTGGCGTTTCTGGTTGGTACCGGCGTCAGGCGACGGTCCCCTCCTGAGTGCAGTCGCCGGGGCTTTCATGCCCAGTGTCGACCGGGTCGGACGGAAGTTTCCATTGACGATCGTCAGCCCTGTTTCCGATGAAGCAGGGGAGGCGGAGCCGCTGGCGGAAAGCTGGTTCAGCGCCCTGGAAAAAGCCCTTCTGAACGCGTTGACCGATGAGGGCACTCTGTCACGATTTCAGCAAGAGGTCAGGCACATCGCACGCGCCGAGGGGGGCGGTTTCGAGCGGTCCTGGGACAGCGATGTGAAGATGCTTGCACACATCGCAGCAGGCCCGGAAACCGACGCGCAGTTCTGGTGTCATGCAGGCTCGAGAGAATTCAGGTTTCATAGCCGCGGCCTGCCGGCTCCGGAGGAATTTCGGTGGTTCTTGCAACCGGATCTCTTCACCGGCGAAAACGGTGCTGAAACGGATACAGAGCAGGAGAGTGGGCATTTTCCGGGGGAGGACCATCGGACATGATGGATAGAACACTTGTGCCGCTTCGAGGATATGCAGTCGGTCTGACACACGTCGGATGTGTCCGGGACGAAAATCAGGATGCCCTCTTCATCGATGAAACCAAGGGGATATTTGCGGTGATGGACGGCGCCGGCGGGTTGAGTGGCGGCGCGATCGCCTCGAACCTCGTCAAGGAGGCGCTCGCCGAGATACCCGATCCGGCAAATGCGGAAGATCTTCTGGAACAATTCGAGAGCCGGCTGATTGACGCTAAGATACAGATCGAAAAGGCCGCCGAAAGGATTGGCGGCGGTCCCATGGGCACGACGATCGCAGCGCTTCTGACGCATCGAAACAATTTCGCATGCCTTTGGGCCGGCGACAGCCGTGTCTACAGGCTTCGGAACGACAGGCTCGAGCAGTTGACCACGGACCATACCGAAGTTCAGGAACTGATCGATCAGAAGGTGATGACGAAAGAAGAGGCGAAGAACTTCGCCCGACGTCATGTCATTACGCACGCCATTGGGTCCGGGCTTGATCTTGAACTTGAGATCGTGTCGGGAAATTTGCGTGCCCGCGACAGATTCCTGTTGTGTTCGGATGGTCTTACCGGACATCTTGACGACACCGTCATCGAAAATTTTCTCAAAAGCGCCGCTCTCGGCAGCACGGCGAAGGATCTTCTCGACGGTGCGCTCAGCGACGGCGGGTCCGATAATGTGACCGTCGTTGTCGTTGACATAGACAGTACTGCCCGGGTGAAGGAGTGACCCGCATATGAACCTGGCCAGCCACCAATTGCCGAAAGGAACCCGGCTCAACAATCTTTACGAGATTGAAGAGCATATTGCCGACGGCGGCATCGGGACCGTTTATCGGGCCAGGGACGTGGAAAGCGGCGACCCTGTCGCCATCAAGGTGCTTTTGCCCAGCTTCGCCAAGGATCCGATGATCCTCGACCTGTTCAAGCGCGAAGCGAAGATCCTGCGCAACCTCAAGCACGATGCACTGACCCATTATTTCGTCTTCGCGAAAGAGCCGACCCTCGCGGTCTATTACCTCGCCATGGAATTCGTTGCAGGACCGTCCCTCAGCCAGCGGCTGGAAACCGGTCCGCTGGAACCGGAGGCGGTCTATCGGCTGCTCAAGCGACTGGCCGAAGCGCTGCAGGCGGTTCACGACCGAGAGGTCATACACCGGGACCTTTCGCCGGATAATATCATTCTTCAGAACGGCGATGTCGGGCAGGCGAAGATCATCGACTTTGGCATCTCCAAGGCGAAATCCGGTGGACCAACGATCATCGGGGATGGCTTTGCGGGCAAGGTCAATTACGTCTCGCCCGAACAAGTCGGCATCTTTGACGGCAAAGTAACGACGCGCAGCGACATCTACTCGCTTGGCCTCGTGATCGCCGAAGCGCTGACCGGCAAGCAGATCGACATGGGCGGCACGCAGGCCCAGATCGTCGAAAAACGCCGTCAGATGCCGCCACTCATGAGCATCGATAATCGCTTCCGTCCCTTGCTGGAAGCGATGTTGCAGCCCGACCCTGCCGATCGGCCTGCCTCCATGGCTGAAATCGCGCAGTGGACGCTCGGCGCACCTATGGGCCGGCAGGCGCAGGAAGCCACGATCATCCGTCCGTCCGGTCCGCCACCGGAACAGACTGCTCTCGATATGGCGCCCCCGAAAGCCAACTGGGGTCGGCGACTGATGATGATGCTTGCGCTGCTCGGCATCGCAGGTGTCGGCGGCGCAGGGGTCTATTTTCTCGTTGGACAGAATGTGCCCGAACAGGACCAGAAGCCGGTTCTCGTTGCAACGCCTCAGGAAAACGCACCTGCAGCGCCGCCAGTACAGACCACTCCAAATCCGGCTCCGCAGCAATCGGCCGAGGATTTCGGCACTACGGATAACACAGCTCAGCCGGCTGCCGTGGCTCCACCAGAAGAGGTGGATACCGCAGCGACAGAAGAGCAGGACGATACGCCTGCGCCGCAGGGAGCTCCGATAGAGCCTGACCCGTCGCCATCCCAACCGAACGCGACGGATCAGGCTTCCCTCTCGGATGATCAACAGATTAGCCAGCCGTCACAGACGTCGCCGCTCGAGGCCGTGCTGCCTGAGGACCGGATCAGAAACTTCGTCAGCAGCTATCAGTCAGGCGACTGTATGTATCTCCAGCCAGTCGAAATCGCATCCGACTCGGCACGGATCGAAGGGTTCGCATCGCGCACGCCCCCCTTCATTTCCTTTGACCGCGATTTCACGCAATCTCAGGGGTTCGAAGCCAGAATTCAGGTCAACCTCGTCAGCGATGCGCAATGTCCGGCGATTGCGTTCTTGCGGGCGACCCCTCAGGGCAATGCCAACACCAAGCTGACCCTCGACATGCAAAGAACCGTCGTTCCGAGCGGAGAAAACATGGCTGGTCGCATTTCCGGGTACGATCCTGCGTCGGGAGAACTTGGTCTCTTGTTTATCGACAGCAAGGGCGGGGTAAGTGACCTCTCTCCCTATCTGCAGTCCGATGACGGTGGTGCGGGATTCGTGGTGCCTCTCAGCCTGGAAAACCAGAGTGAGGAAACGGGGCTGGTGATCGCCATGGTGGCAAACGACCTGATCACCGTTTTGAAGAAACGCACCGAAAAACAGGCCGAACCGTTTTTCGAAGAACTGCTGGATGACGTCGCGGTCTTGCGGGCCACCGCGACAACGGTCAAGGTGGAGCCTTGACGATCAGATAGCGCGGCCTCCGGTGGCGCTCCGGCGGCAGTGAGATTATCGATGAGGCGATACACCAAGCCCATTCATCTCCCGAAGGCGATCAGCAAGCGATCGGATAGTGGCGCGCTTGCTCTGATCAACGTCGTCTTTCTTCTGCTGATGTTCCTGCTGATCGCCGGCACACTTCGGCCGACAATGCCGGAGGATTTCGCCTGGGCAGAGACCACCTCGGCCAGTGGAACAGGAGATATCACGCAAAGTCTGGCGCTGACGCGAACGGGAGAGCTCTGGTTCGAAGGGCGCGCGCTCTCCGAGGACGAAATTGCTGATGTGATCGAACGATTGGCTGGGAACACGACTCATCTTTCCGTTCAAGTGGACAAGCGCACGCGCATGGAAGATATCGCGGGGTTTGCAGAGCGCGTGAAAGCTCATGGTGTCCAGCGGCTGACCCTGGTGACCGTCGAGGAGGGGAAATCGTGACGGCTGCGCTTTCTGATCAGGATAGCGCGTGGGGTATCCCGGCCTATGTCTGGCCCGCGGTACTCGGGTCCTCCATTGCGCTGCATCTGGCGATCCTGGTCTACGGTCTTCCTTCGCTTGGCCGGGAAACGCCCCTTCAGCCTCCGCCCGAGACCGAGGTCGTTCTGGAGGAAGGCGGCTCGCTGTTCGACAGAACCATGTCGATCGACGAGCAGTCGCTCCAGGCCACAGAGCCGGAGGCAGCAGATGTTGCACCGGTCGTTGCGGCACAAGAGGTTTCAAGGACCGAGGCAAATACTCTGACACCGCTTGCGGACGACCCGCCGAGCGTTCAGGCTCTCGATCCAGATGAGGCAGGGCAGACGGAGAAGGTCACGCTCGCGCCGGTGACGAATTTCGCCGACGCACAGGTGGTAAAGGAGCTTTCGACGGTCCAGCCAGGCATTGCCGGAGAGCCGGTCGCCCCTGAAATCGCAGAGGCTGATATCGCAACAGTTGCTCCGGTAACGGTGGTGAAGCCGGTGGAAGAGCTGCCCGGCACGACGATAATCGCGCCGGTACCTGCTACCGTTCCCGCACATCCGGTTACGAGCGTCGCAACGCCTGAAACAGATCCTGTCCTCGGCACGATTATTGCCGAGAGTCCGCCGGCCAAAACCGTCTTGTCAACGCCGGAGGTTTCTTCCCCTGCGCCGCAGACAAACGTGGTGACCCCGGTCGATATGGTAACGGCAGTCCACTCCGTATCTCCTGTAAGTGAACCGGCACGTCTTTCAGGCTCTGCAGTCGATGTGACGCAATCGGGCGCAGGCTCAAGTACGTCGATGGCGGCGGTCCCGGAGCCGGTCCAGATTATGCAGGCAACAGCGCCAGAAGATGTTGGCGTGAAAAGTGTCGTGCCGCGAGAGCAGGAGCTGGCAGCGCTTCAACCGGCAGCTCCTTCGGCTGCGACTGTTCTGCCGACAAAGCCCGAAACGTCTGCAGTGCTGCCTGGTGAAATCCGCACGGAGCCTGCGACTGGTGTTGCGCCGGTGGATGTTGCGAGTATTGATCCGCTGGAGAAGATCACGGCCTATGTCGCCAATTATTCGTTCGGGGCCTGCACGCATCTGAGCGTGACCTCAGCCGGGGCGGACAGTGCGAACGTAACTGCCTACGGGACAGGTATTCAACCATTCCTGGGGTTTGATCAGAAGTTCACCGCAGATCATGGGTTCGATGCAAAGATTGAGGTTCGGCTGATCAATCAGTCCCAATGCGGCGTTCTGGAAGCTCTGGGTGTGGCCGAAAGGGTCGAGGCCCCGGATCTGGTAGAGCTCGACAAGACGGTCGTTGCAAGCGGCGCCCGGGTTTCCGGCATCATTCAGAGAGACCTGCCGCTGAGCCGCATCGCCGCCGCCGAAGAGGCTGGGGTTCCTCTTGGCGGACGGGGCGCGCCGGAACTCTACATCGTGGATGACGCAGGGCAGATACACGACGGCAGAAGCTATCTGCTGCCCTCCTCGAATGCGGTGACCGCAGGGGGGTGGCGGTTTTCCGTACCTGTGACGTTGAAATCGAAGTCGTCCAGCGAAACGGCCCTTGTTGTCGCGGTCTGGAACAGACCGAAGGAACGTCAGCCTGCGCCTTTCGGGGCAATTTCGGCCGGGAGAGTGATGAGCGTGCTTGGGGCGCCGGGCGTCTTTTCCATTGCGGCGTTCAAGGTGTCACGCTGAGGGTGGCAAAGGAGATGCTGCACCGGCGGTGAAAACTCCGGTCAGGGAAATCTCGAGAGCTGCCCGTTCCTTTTCCAGTCGCGTTTCAAACCAGGTGACCGCAACGGAGACAGGTATCGCCACCGCTAGTCCGCAGGCCGTGGTCAGCAAGGCAACCCAGATGCCCCCGGCAAGTATCGCCGGATTCGCAGCCGCACCGGACTCCTGTAGCGTCTGAAACGTGTCGATCATGCCGAGAACCGTGCCGAACAGGCCGAGCAGCGGAGCAATCTGCGTGACGAGATCCAGAGCCTTGAGCCAGCTCGCAAGCGAAAACAGCCGGTCTGCAGCCCTTGCAGATATCTCCTCTCGCAGGCGCTCTTCCCGGATGTCTCGTTCCTGTGAGGAGAGGGGAAGCTGATCGAGTTTCTGAATGGACTCCATAGCGCTTCGTACGAGGGAGGAGGAGAGCGATCGGTCCTTCAGAAGCGTCTGGGAGGCCTTTACCCGCTTGCCTGAACGCCAGAGCGAAACGGCCTGCCGCACAAGCGCATGTCGCCCGACCCGGGCATTGGAAAACTGGAAGACCTTGGCAAGGATGACGGCAAGCGCCGCGACCGAGACTCCCAGAAGGACGAGGACAACGGGCCCACCCAGAGCTAGCAGGGACGAGGACGACTCAAACATGATGCCGGAAACCCTTCATGCGCGGACCGGGCCCTAGCTGCCGAACTTGACTGCTGTCTTGTTGCTGAGTTCCAGAAGATCCAGACAATAGACGTCGGTCACGCTGGCCGGAACACAGTTCTGGACATCGTTGATGTGGAGTCTCGAAAGACCGTCGCACGGTTTGTCCGCAAGATCGAATTGCAGGACCTTGGTCTTGCCCGTGGAAATGCGCGAAAACTCCAGACGCAGAAACTGGTCAACCTGTTCATTCTTGTTGAAGGCGACGATTTCCAGACCGAGTTGGCTTATCGGGCGTTCAAGGCCGTTCGTCGCAATGATGGATAACCGGCAACCGCCATCTTTCGTCGGCTGGACATGATTGAGTTCCAACCGGATCTTGCCGGTCAATCCCTGCGCTTGGACGATACCAGCCTGCAGAGAAATTGCTGCCAGGCAGCTGAAGACGTGAACCAAAAAACGCATGCATATCCCCCGAAAGCAATTCGTTGTCTCAAAAAAATCCAGCGTGCGGCTGACCGTCAGTCGTAAGACAGAAGCACGGTCCAGTCCTGTTTGCCTTCCGTCTCGATCTGGAAGAAATCCGCTTCGATCAGCCCTCGCTGCCAGCACTGGTCCCCGTCGTAGAGAACGAATTTTTCTTTGCGGATGCAAAGGGTAACGTCGCCGACGAGGCGACCTTCCCCAAAACCGTCGGCAACGTGCAGAAAGTATTTTCGTGCGCCCAGCGGCTCCTGAAGCACTTGGCTGCACGCATTGGAAGTGATCGTCCACCAGCCTTCCGTCCTCAGCCCCTCATCTGTCTCGTAGCCGATCGCGATATTCACGAGATCCACGGAACCGTTGCACACCCGAAGTCCGGCCTGGGCTTCCTGTGGCGCCAGCAGGCCGGCGAGAAGGAAGCCGGATAGCGCAAGGAAAGTCCGCGTCGGACACAGGAAAAAGGTGAGAGTGACCAAGTGCTTCATAATGTTTCTCGTCAGGTCCGCGTATCAAGCGAACATTTTTGCTAAGGTATGGGAAACGGCGCGCCGTGGCAATTCGGACGTCACCATTGAGATCCCGTCGAAACTGGAGGAAACTCGGGCTCAGACGGGCGCGCTTGCCTGCAAATGAGATGAGACCCACAGCGCATGATGTCGATCCCGAACCCGGTTGGAAAACGCAGGCGCATTCCGCTGACACCCCTGATCGATGTCATCTTCATTCTCATCATGTTTTTTCTTCTGTCATCGTCCTTCGGTGTCTGGCGGCCGCTGGATATTCTCCTTGGCAATGCGCAGACGATGACACCCGCACAGGCGAAGGCGCCTGCCGATGTGCCGTCGGTGTTTATCGTCATGCGACAACGCCCGGGCGCGGAAGAGCCGACGCTGAACGTAAATGGCGCGGCCATCGCCTTTGAGGACCTTTCCCGAGAACTCGACAGACTGGCGGGGCTCGGTGCCGAGACTGCGGTCTTCGTCCCGGCTCGCGGTGCGGAGTTCCAGGATGTCGTGACAATACTTGATGAGGCGCGCACGTCGCGCCTGAGGAAGATCAGCCTTCATCTGGGACGATAGAATGGCGAAATGGAAATGGCCCGGAGAACCGGGCCACTTCGGAATTGGCACGCAATTCTTGGCTCAGCGGCCGATGGCTCCCCCAATGATCCCGCCAACGACGCCGCCGATGAAGGCTGCTCCGGCCGGGTTCACTCCACCGCCACGACGGTCGTTTGTGTTTCGAACCCGCTGAGGCCTGTTGGTTCTTTGCGGAGTGCTGCTGCGTGTTGCCGTACTGCGGGACGCCGATGCCTGCCGCTGCTTGCGGGCTATCTCTGCAACATAGGCCGTATAGCGAACGTCGGTCTGCGTGGACAGCAATGCAAATTGTGCAGCCGTGAAATATCCGGTCGGGTTGATTCCGTTGGCCGTCTGCCACGCACTGACGCCGCCGCGTGTTTTCGGTCCGAAAGCGCCGTCCGGACGGCCAACTTTATGGCCGGCAAGGTTCAAGCGTGCCTGAACTTCGCGGCGCTTGTTGCGGTTCCAGCCGAGGGCGGCTTCGGTTTGCTGCGTGCCTGCAACAACTTGCTGCGGGTTGGGCAGGCCACTTGCGGGTGAAGCGCTGGAAGGATCAACGGAAGCAACCTGCTTGTTCTTTTCAAGCCGCTTGATCCCGTTCTTCGCGAAGTCCGCAAAGGTACCTTCCGGATAGACCGCGAGATAGGATTCGTAATCCGCGACCGTGTCGCTGGATTTCGCCGCGTCCCAGATGAGTTTCTCCCGTTCCCAGGCGATCGTCGATGCGGCCGATCCGGCGCTCGAAGCCACATTGTCGTCCGGCTGCACCGGACCCGTCGCGGATACCGTATCTCCAAGCGACGCAACCTCCATCGTGGCCGGCTGCTCTTTCTTGTTCAGAAACACTTCACCGATGAGGGAGGCGTTCACCCAGGGGCGTTGACGCTTTTCCGTTTCATCGTAGACGTCGCCGGTCACCCGCGTCATGACGGTCTGGATGGAAACGTTCGGTGTATCGATGTGACGGATCAGGGCAGAAGTGAATGGCGAATTGTCGCCTTGGCCGTCAAGCGCAACATCGCCGGGGCTGGTTGCGAACGCGATGACGGAACCTTCACCGCCGGTTTCCTGCACCTTGATCTCCGCAAGACCTGATCCGATGTTGGCTGATCGGCTCGGTCCCATGCGGCGCGCGAGAGTTCTGGCGAGTGGGTTATCTCGGCAGGCGTCCAGAAACACCATCTGGACCTTCACGTCCTTCGACATCTGGCGCATGATGAAATCCACCGAGATAGTCTCGAAATCGAGCGAGGTCTCGTCCTCGATCTTGGCATCGATCGGCACCAGAAGGTTCTGTCCGGCGATCTGCATTCCGTGCCCGGCATAGAACAGGAGCGCGATTTCCGCCCCATAAGCCTTCTTTGCAAAAGCCATGACCGAACGGCGCATGTCGCTATAGGTCTGATCCTGACCGGCAACCACCTCGAAGCCCAGTCCGCGCAGTTTTGCCGCCATCAGTTGCGCGTCGTTGGCGGGATTAGGCAAGGTGACGGTGTGCTCGTAGGACCCGTTACCAATGACCAGGGCGACGCGCTTTGCAAATGCCGGGGCAGTCCATATCGTAAGAATAGCCACTGCGGCGATCACTCGTTTGAACATATCCTGTCCTCTCGTAGACAATTGATGCCAGTCGGTTTGACCGATCTCGTCCCGAGGTTTGAAACCTCTTGAGTTCACAAATATCCGGAATGTCTCGAGGGTTCTGTAATGAGTATCACAAGAACTCGTCTGTCGTTTTTTGCCCCAAAAACACCGGTCTTCCAAAAATGTAAAATCTAACACAATGAAAATACGAACTTATAGTACCCATTCCCTTGCGGTAGCGATAGGTATGCGAAGACGATTTTACGCGATCTGGTAAATCATGTCTGACCCAAGGAAAGAAACGGTCCGAAGCCCTTGCCATTCTTGCCAGTGTGCCTGCTGCTGACGATTTCGCAGAGCTGACAGAATTACGATGGATACGGGGGATGGGGCGGCGGCGTGGCAAGAGGACTTGATGTAACTGCTACCTGCGGCCTGGATTGGCGCGGTTCAGTCAGAAGCGTTGTTGCGGGAAATCGCCAAACCTGCCACGCGGACGAGCATGCCTTGACTGAAGCATGTCCAATCCCGGGAGGCTCGTGGCGAGACACTGCTTTGGAAGGGGGGCTGGAAACAGAAACTGGTAAGCCGTTCAGAAACGAAAAAAAGCGCCGGAACTAAAATTCCGTCGCTCGAAAACCGGCCATTATCGAGAGAAATGGCACGCCCAACGGGACTCGAACCCGTGTTTCCGCCGTGAAAGGGCGGCGTCCTAGACCGCTAGACGATGGGCGCGCGGTCGACGCGGTTGCGTCGTGGGGAGGCTTATAGGCGGGATTGGATCGGCCCGCAAGAGCCTTCGAAACAATTTTTTACGGGCCCGAAAAATCGGACCCGCACTTGTTGAAAACCTGTAGGTTCTACCACTCGCCTACATTCGGCATGGATGCCCACGGTTCTTTGATTTCAAGGGCTTCACCCTTCTGCAGCAGTTCGATCGAGATATTGTCCGGCGAACGAACGAAGGCCATTTTTCCGTCGCGCGGCGGACGGTTGATGGTCACACCCTTTCGCTGCAGATCTGCGCAATAGGTGTAGATGTCATCGACCTCATACGCCAGGTGCCCGAAGTTGCGGCCGCTCGAATACTCTTCAGGATCCCAGTTGTAGGTCAGTTCCAGAAGAGGGGCGGCGTCGGACTTGCCCGTTTCGACATCTTCAGATGCAGCCAGGAAGATCAGCGTGAACCGGCCCTTTTCGCTTTCCGTGCGGCGGACTTCCTCCATGCCCATCTTGTTGCAATAGAAATCGAGAGAGTCTTCAATGTTGGTTACGCGAACCATCGTGTGCAAATAACGCATGTCGTAGTCCTTTTCCTCCACCGGGGGATGTAATTTGAAAGATCGCCGGACCGGCCATGACAGTCATCACCAGCCTGCTTGAGGCACGAGAGCTTGTCGCACAATTCGGCGACGGTTCCCACCGCCGCATCGTCGCCTTGACCGGGGCGGGAATTTCCACCGAATCCGGAATTCCGGACTTCCGCTCTCCCGGGGGGATATGGTCCCGCTACGAGCCTGTTCAATACCAGGATTTCGTCGCTTCTGAGGAAAGCCGGCTCGAAGACTGGAACCGGCGCTTCGAAATGCTCGACTATTTTTCTCGCGCGAAGCCGAATGAAGCGCATATGGCGCTCGTCAGGCTGGCCGAAGAAGGTCTGATGAGTGTTTTGATCACCCAGAATGTGGACGGCCTTCACCAGGCCTCTGGCTTTCCTGACGACCGATTGATCGAGATTCACGGCAATTCCACCTATGCGACATGTCTCTCGTGCGGTCTGCACGCGAGCCTTCTGGACCAAAAGGAGAAGGTCGCCGCCGGGCATACTCCACTTTGCCAGGCTTGCGGCGGCTTGCTGAAGGCGGCGGTCGTCAGCTTTGGCCAGCAGATGCCGGAAGATGCGCTGAGGCGGGCGGCCGAGTGCGCGGCGAACTGCGATCTGTTCCTGGTACTCGGCTCATCGCTCGTGGTGTATCCTGCGGCGCAGCTTCCTGCGATTGCGGTACAGGCCGGCGCCGGACTGGTGATCGTCAACGCGCAGGAAACCCCGCTAGATTCGCTCGCGTCCAAAGTCATTCAAACGCCACTTGCCGAAACATTTGCGAATTTCGGCACAAAATAAGAGAAAAATTTCAAAATGGTCTGTGGTTAGTTTCACAATTTCGCTTCTCGTGTCTAAGCGCAATGTTATCCTTTTATTAGGAATCGGCCATTGGGTGAGTCGTATTACGCCAATGGCCACGTTTTGCGCACCAGGGATGGGATATTTGGGTTATGGGGGTTAAAACCGCTCGGGAACCCCGCGCACTCGACACGATGGCAGATGATGTCGCCGTCGACGTTTTCGAGATTGCCGGAACGATCAAATGGTTCGACGTCGGGAAGGGCTACGGTTTCATCGTGCCTGATTCCGGCGAGACCGATATCCTGCTTCATGTTACCTGTCTCCGACGAGACGGATTTCAGACTGCTTATGAAGGTGCGCGCGTGGTGTGCGAAGTTCTGGATCGGCCGCGCGGTCTTCAGGCCTTCCGTATTCTGTCCATGGATGAATCCACGGCGACCCATCCTTCGCAGATGCCACCGTCCCGAACCCATGTTCATGTCGTCCCGGAAGGGGGATTTGAAAAGGCCACGGTCAAATGGTTCAACAGGGTGAAGGGGTTCGGTTTCCTGACGCAGGGCGAGGGGACCGAGGATATCTTCATTCACATGGAGACGCTGCGCCGCTACGGTATCACGGAGCTTCGCCCGGGACAGGACGTCATGGTGCGGTTCGGGGCAGGACCCAAGGGCCGCATGGCAGCCGAGATCCGGCCGATTGGCAGCGGAACGCATATCCCGTCCTCCCACTGAGCTCGGCCCTGGCCCGACGACAGTTTTTCTCAATTGCGACTGGCCGTACATGTTCCGGCCTTTGTTTCCTGTAACGAACTGATTTGAGAGAGCGTGGCTTCGAAAGGCGGCAGGGTCGGGTGTGTCTGTCTGAAATATGGACACGATCGACGGTGTGGCTCCTTGGCTAATTGGGTATTTCGTCATGATTTCAGAAATGTGCCGCAGGACCGTTTCAACCGCTGTGGCGGCCCTCTTTCTGGGGCTGGCCAGTCTCTCGCCCGGCGCCGCACAGGAAGCGCAACAGACGCTTCCGACCGAACCCCTGGAAATTCAGTCGCATGAGACGGTGCACCGCTTCACGGTCGAGGTCGCGGCAACGGAAAGGCAGCGGGCACGCGGTCTGATGTTCCGGGAAGAGATGGGCGGCGACGAGGGGATGCTGTTCGTTTTCGACCGTGAGGGCGAACGGTATTTCTGGATGAAGAACACGCCGCTGCCGCTCGACATCATCTATATCGATCAGGCCGGAAAGATCGTGAGCATCGCCGCCGATACGACGCCCTTTTCCGAAAGCGTGATTCCTTCAGGAAAGCCCGCCAGATACGCACTGGAACTCAACGCCGGCAGCGCGAAGCGCCTCGGTATCGAGGTTGGTAACGACGTCACCAGCCCTTCCATGGGCGTTGAATAGTCGGCAGTCAGGACGTTGCTTCCGATTGCTCCGTCCGGATTGAGCGCGTCACAAGACCAAGGCTCCCCTGCGGCTGCTGAACCATAATCACTGGCAAGAAGATCCGGGCCGCACCTTTGAACTTGCCCGCACGCACCATACTGACCAGATGAACAAGGCGGGTGAGTTCTATATGATCCACCTCATGCGCGGGTGTCTTGGTGTTGAAGGCGAGACGGAGCGCGTTGTCGCTTTGCTGCATGACATCGTGGAAGACGGCCATATGCGCATGGTTGAGATTGAAGAAAGTTTCGATGGCGAGGCGGTGGGCGCCGTTGCAGCAATCACCAAGCGAAAAGGCGAGACCTATCCGGACTACCTTGCAAGAGTGAAGGCGAACAAAACAACGCTCGTGGTCAAACTCTCAGACATCGCCGACAACAGCTGCGAACCAAGGTTATCGAAAATCGATACGCAAACGGCAGATCGGCTGCGGGAAAAGTACGGCCAGGCTCGGGAATATCTCGGCAGGGACTGAGGGGCGGACAGGTCAAGAAGTGTCGTTCCAATGCGGTCGAAAGAGCGACTCTGATCGTGTTGTTCCGAGATGGGGCAGGCGAGTTTGCCCTTTCGCCAACTAAAGGTATCCACACCCGCAGCATCTTAGGCAATACGGACCCTTGACGTGGCTCTTGCCGCGCTATAAACCGCTGGAATTCAACGGCTCGGGGTATAGCGCAGCCTGGTAGCGCATCTGGTTTGGGACCAGAGGGTCGCAAGTTCGAATCTTGCTGCCCCGACCATTTTTCCTTCCTGATTTTTTGCTCCCTGCAATGCATGCATCTGGCAAGAATCACCATGTTTCATGGATGATTTTCATTGTCGGAAGTACCGGTGAGAAACCAGAGTTTCCTGAAAAGACGTAGCGTTACTTTGGCTCGTCCGACGTCGTGACGACACCGAAAGCGCCAAATGCCGGGATAACTGGCCACGGCTGCAGTTCGACCCTTGTACAACCCTTCCCCCCATAACAGTGTGCGGGTCAGAATTTAGTATGCTTTTTGGGGAAGGCGCGGCTGGTCCTGTGGCCACCAGGCGTCAGACTGGGCGATGCTACCGGACATTGATCAACAAGCCACTCTTGATGTAGCAGCTGCAATTGCTGTGGTTCGTTCCAAAGTCGAACGGGAAGGGCTTGTCCTCAAGGAAAGCGCTGACTTCGCCCTGTTCGAGAAGACAGTGCGCGCGACCGCCGACAAGTACCTCATGGAAGATTTTTCTCCCAGGTTCTTCGATCTGCACGGATCGTCCGCGTTCTGGGTCGGAGCATATGATCATCTGGGTCACGTCGTTTCGGTCCAGGCCTGCAAGCTGGACGACCTGCGTGATCGCAGTCTCGCCGACCACTGGCAGCAGCAGCAGCGCCGGATTTTCGTCGACCCGAACCCGCAGGCGCGACTTGGGACGGAGCACGCGCATGATGCCTACCATATGCGGGGACGGATCGTTTATCACGGAAACCTGTGGCTAAGGCGGGACATGCGTGGCAAGGGAGTTGCCGTACCGTTGACGCAGCTAGGGTTCTTGCTGTCACTTCTGAAGTGGTCACCCGACTATCACTACGGACTCATGTCTTCCAAAAGCGCCCAAAGGGGCTTTGGAATTCGAATCGGGTTTCGCCGGTTCGTGCCAAGGGGAACGCACTGGAACGTCGCGCCGGGAAATATCAGGGCGGATGACTGGCTGGTCTATTCGACGCGCAGTGATCTCTACACGCTGGCTACGTCCATTCTCAGAACTTGCGATGAAGATCCTGAATGACGCCGAAGAAGGCGCAAAAGCGCTTCTGGGACTGCAGGGTCGGCCGCACCGCCATGATCAGCCGCTCGAATGCGACTTCGTAGGAGATCCCGTTCACCGAGACGCTTGCCCTGGCATAGCCGTAATAGGGCTGGCCGTTGAGCGCATTGCGGTAGCCCTCGGCAGACGCGAGCTCAAGTTCGGGATCCGGTGTCCGCAACGCTGAAGACGGCTGCTCCGGAGACGCCCAGTCGTCGCCGAAGAGGTACCTCTGACAGCTGTCCTGACCGACATAGAAAATCGGGGGAGGGGCGGTGTTGAACATGCGGTCGGAACACAGGCTCAGGTGCGGCAGAAAGGGTTTCAGGTGCTGCTGCGGGTTGTCATCGCAGTCAATCGACATGACGTGGTCGTAGAACGCGGAAAGCTTCGGGTCCGCGAGGCCCTGTTCGATGGCCTGCGTACCGATTTCGCTGAATACTGTATCAGGACGGTTTAGCACGTCGGATTGCCCAATCTCGGAGATTACTTATCGAACGCTTTCAGAAGCAGAGACATGACATTGAGAAATTCATCGCGTTTTTCGAACGAGAGGTCTTTGACATCAGAGACCCCGTAGTCGAGCGTGAGGATCATGTCCCACATGTCAGTCAGGTTCGCCGCATCGATCGATGCCTTCAGCTTGATACGGTTCGGTCCGCTCTCGCTTGCGCTCGGCTGCACATGTTCAGGAACGTAGGTGCTCGGACCTCTGTGAAAAAACTGCTGCATTCACTTCGCCTGACTGTTCTTGCCTTTCGTCGGAGCATGAATTCCGTCGAACAGGCTTTCTCATTGCCGTGACGAAATGCGTCCGACTAGACGCACTTGCCCGGTAATTTTGACGATATTTTTAGCACAGGTTGCAAAGTCGTGTCATGTGTTCTTGGCGTGCTGAGCACGAGATTCGCCGATCACTGTTAACGCATACTTTAGCGCGCCTCTGATAAAGGGTTGGCGAATGCTTTACGGTCGCGGATTGCAGCGGGTTCGAAGGCTATTTGCCAAGATGGCTGTTGACTTCGTCCGAAAAGGCGGGAAAAAGCTGGGTAACCGATCACACACTTGCAGAACCGATCTGAGGATCATAGGCACATGGTTGCGCGCATATACCGTCCGGCAAAGACCGCCATGCAATCGGGCAAGGCAAAAACCCATCGCTGGGTTCTCGATTTCGAGCCTGAGGTGGCCAAATCTGTGGAACCCTTGATGGGCTACACCTCTTCTTCGGACATGAAGCAGCAGGTGAGGCTTTATTTCGACACGCAGGAAGAAGCTGTCGCCTACGCCAAGCGGCACAGTATTCCGCATCGTATCGAAAAATCGAGGGACCGTGTCGTGCGCGGTTCCGCCTATGCCGACAACTTTCGCTTCAACCGGGTTGCTCCCTGGACGCACTGAGGCTGATTTCAGGTGGTCGACCTGGTCGTCCGTCGGCAATTGTCTGTTGAAACCGCCTTTACATCATCGACAGCCGGGCGGTGTGTGACGCATTAAGACGTGGATACCGGATTTAGTCGGTTCTTCGGCAAAGGCCCCGTAGCTCAGCTGGATAGAGCACTCGCCTTCTAAGCGAATGGTCACAGGTTCGAATCCTGTCGGGGTCGCCATTTTCCTTCAAGCCTTGTTTTGAAATACGCACCTTCCTGCACGATCCGTGAAGAAGTGTCGTCGGCGCGTCTGTCTGTTCTCATGTCGGCTGAGAAATCGGCTTTCTGTCAAGGCAGGTTGGCGTCTTGGCCCGAGTGGAGGGCGTTTGGTAGTTAAGGCGGAATTTCGCCTGACGCCACGGCTCCCTGCCTGCCCAGGTGCGTGGGGCGAAAATTGACTTCAGCCTCGTTCCCAACCGCAGCAGGAAAACGACAAGGGGCGGACGCTGCGATGAGTATCCACCCCCTTGAGGTTTCCACAGAAGATAACTTCGTGCTTCGCAGCACGACTGAATGGGACGGCCTGTCAGCCCGATATTGACAGGTTTGCGTCCGCTTTTCAGAACGTGTCGTTTTTGCCCGAACCCGATTTCTGCTGGCCGACCATCAGCGGTGTGATCTTGGTTTTAAGCAGCGTATCCAGATCTTCCGATCCGTCATCGAGAGATTGTAGAGCCATGTCGAGGCAGTAGGAACAGAACGTGCGACCGTCCTTGTCCGCTTCCTTTTTCGTGTAGCGGATCATACGTTTGATCGCTTCCACGGCCGGCTCCCGATCGCTGTCCGCAAGGTCCGGTTTGTCAACGTTTTTAGACATAATACTCACCCACCGGTATTAGTTTCGCCGAATGCAGCCTGGCTGCTGTGACCATCCACTATAAAGCATGCTGTTGCGGCGTGATACGAGCGTGATAAACTATGTTTAACGTCTGAACTTGGAATTCTTGCCCGCAACCCGCACGTCATCAAGGTTGCGACTGAAATACGGGGAATTGATGGCAAACGCATCCTGCTTTGCTTGTGTCGGCAGACCATTGCTTCTGGGCAATGATCGCGACCCCGTGTCCGTTAAAACCCGGAAAGCCCTGGCGATCATGGGCTATCTGTGCCGCATGCCAGGCATGAGCGCGCCACGTGAAGCTCTTGCCGATCTCCTGTGGAGCGGCGCCGAACGACAAAAGGCAATGCAGTCGCTGCGCCAGGCGCTGAGGCAGCTGAAAACGGCCGAGCAGGAGGCCGGTTTCGACGTGACACTGACGTCGAGCGGTCACGCACAGCTCGATCCTGCCGTTTTTACATCGGATCTTTTCCATATTCTGTCGCTTCTGGAGCGCGGCTTCGCGGAAGACTTCGCCGAAGCAGAGGAGCTATGGCGCGGCGATTTCATGGCTGGTTACGAGGACCTCGATTCGGAACTCTCCGACTGGCTGATGGTGGAAAGAGAGCGCGTGCGGTCCGAGGTAACCACAGCTGCGCTCCGACACCTCAACCAGATCCAGACCGACGACGGCGGTGTTCAGATAGAGGCAGGCGCAAGGTTTCTTCTGAAGATAGATCCAGCGCACGAAACGGCGCACAGGTTGCTGATCCGCCTTTACATGAGGCTCGGACAAGGAGATCGAGCGCTCCAGCAATACAAGACCTGTGAACGCGAGATGCGCCTTCATCTGGATGCGGAGCCGGATGCGGAAACCCGGAAGCTTTTGGAAACGGACGAAACGCAGGGGCGGGAGTCCTTTACCGCTCGCACGCAAGGGGATCTGACGCCGACCGGTTTTCTGGCAACGCTTCAGGACGATGTGATCCGGCTGCCCGAAATTTCAATCGTTTCGTCTTCTCTCTTCCGGCAGGGGCTGCAGGATGCTGTTCAGCTGCGCGAGGAGATCGTGTCGGGCCTGTCGTCCTTCCGGTCCTTCGACCTTTACGAGGCCGAGTATTTCGGCGATGAAAACATGCCGAGGGCGACGCTCCTCGAGGGGCATGAACTCGGAAGCTATATGCTGCGCTTCCGTCATGATGAGCGATCGGGAAAAATCGTGGTCCAGTTCGAGGACAGGACCAACGGTCAGATCGTTTTTAATGAAATCGTCGATCTGAGACTTTGGGATGACGTCGAAACGGCCGCAAGCCAGATTGTCAGCCGCATTCATGTGTTCGCAACCGATCGGCTTAGAAACCCGGCCAAGACGGCGGTGTTTGCGCGCTGGTGTCAGGCGGACGCGTTGCTTTGGGATTTCACGCCCCAGTCGGACAGAAAGGCGATGCAGATCCTCGACGAGCTGGAACGGACGCACCCGTCTTTTTCCATGACCTATGCCGGCAAGGCGTCAATCATCATGAAGCGGGAGCTGCACTTCCTGGATCATGACAAATCGCCGTCGAACGGCATCAACGGCCTTTTGAATGTTGCCGAGCGGGCAATCGTTCTCGACCCATGGCAGGCGGTGAACCAGCGCGTCTACGGCTGGTCACTGATCCTCTCCAGCATGCCGGAAGAGGCAAGGCGCGCGTTTCAGAATGCGGGCAGGCTGAGTTCAGCCGACCCGGCAAACCTGATGTCCGTGGCCGAGGGGCTTGCGCTGTCAGGGGATGTGCATGAGGCGCGTGAGACGGCGTCGCGCGCGTTTCGTCTGTTCGCATTCGTGCCGCGCGTATTCTATGAGTACCTGGCAAACATCTACTTCGCCGCTGGCGACTATGAAAACGCAATCGTGCAGATCGAACGCGGTACAGGAGTCAGTCTTGGTTGTCTGACGACCCGCGTCGCAGCGCTGGTCTGTTCCGGCCGCGAGAAGGAAGCGGCCGCGACACTCAGAAACTTCGGCGAAAAGCGCAACCAGCTTGTCAATTCGCATCAGGTGCTTGAGATGGAACCGGAGCAGTGGCGGCAGAAGATCAACTTCTTTCAGGACCGCCGCGTGCGCGCGAATTTTGACAGGGGGGCACAGCTGGTGCAGCAGATGCTCTTCAATCGGGCCGGCTGAGAGCGCAACTCAACACAGCAGCCTGGCGACGCCTGAAACATAATCCGCATCGCCCTCACTTAGCTTCCTGGAATTCAGGCGATAGGGGAGTACGCGTGCGTCGGGAGCGAGCCTGGCATCCACGATCCTGAAATCGATAAGTTCGATGGTTTGATCCGGCAGACCCGCAGCCTTGAGAACCTTCTTCGGATCATTGCGCAATTGCTGTGCGAACGCCTCATCCAGGCGCGCACGCGCAATCAGGCGTCCGAGAGCGGCTACATTCTTGGGATAGTACGGAAAGCGTGCCATGTGATCCTCTCTCTGCGACGCACCCGTCCCCGGTTTTCGCGAACGGGAGACGGGTGCCCGAGCCCTTTTGGGGGCCGCAAACGGCAGAATTATTCAGGCAGATCGTCGTAGTAGCAGGTGCCCAGGGCGGCCTTGCCGAGGTCTTCGAAATAAGCTTCGTCATCGGCAGCAACGCGTGCGGCATCGATCTCGGCAGGAATGAGGAGGTGAACCAGGTCAGCCTTGTCGGCGAGCAGGGTCACGTCTGCGCTGAGGCCGATTTCCGACAGCACTTCCGCCGGATTTTCGATCAGCTTCGCACGGCTGCGCTCGTCCTGAATGATCGCACCAAGCTGTACCCCGATCTCATGTTCCGCATTCAAAGTCGATTTGATGTTCATTTCGAGCCTCCATAAGATAATGATTGTCGATAATCTGCCTCGTGATGGGATGGCACTCGGCGTTTCTGAAAAGAGGCAAGTTGAGTAAATGAAGTCATTTTCTTTTCATTTACTTGTTCTTGACCGCTTTCATGAGAACATTAATTCGGGCTCAGAAATTATTTCAATGTGCTACGTTGCTTTATGCAGGATGTGCAATTCATGGGTGTGGGCAGGTGGTGTCCGGTTGCATGAAAGTGGTGGGGATGTCGCAGGCGTCGAGTGATTTAGTTGCCCGGGACACGTTACGTTCGTCGATCTGCGCGGACTTGATACGTGTTGGATTGGTTGTGGAGGAGCGAGATAGCAGTGGGGAGCAGCTGCGTATGCGCTGTAACGAATCACTCGGACTTTTCTTGCCGATGCTCGCAGCCTTTGATGTCAGGCTCGTTCCCTATGAGCGACGGGATACATGTCCCGTCGCGTTCTGTACGGCACTTCTGACGCATCACCGGAAACGAAAAGGTGGAAACGACACGGTGCCCTCCAAGGTTCCAGCTGGCGGGCAGGGGCGAACGGCTGCGGACGCAGCTCTTGGTTGTGTCGGCGAGCTAACGGAAAGAATGAGTCTTTTTCCGCAACCTGACCGAGATCTTCGTATCTCTACTTATGATCCTCGGCAATCACAGGTTGGGGCTGGTCCGCTTCTTGGGTACAGCGTCTCGCAGGAAAACTTGCTTTCTGGCAGGCCTGCGAAAGACGGTGATCAGAGGGTGGGAACGCAGGATATCTGGAGCGCTACCCACTTGCCGCGCGTTTCCATCACGAATGTCACTACGAGGGAGGTAGCACAGTTGCCCGCTTACTGCGTGCTCTTTGATTGCGATACCCCGGGCGGCGAAAATGTGCCCCCTGTGGCCTCGACTGTCGGCTGTGCGGTGTGGAGGACGCTTGAAGGCGCCCGGGAGCGGGCCGCGCTCGAATTGGTCGAACGCGATGCTGTCGCGCAGTTTTGGTACAACCGCCTGGGGATAACGGAGATCGGGGACGGCCTGCTCGCGGACTTGCTCCCCACCGAAATGCTGGCCTATCTCGACGTTTCCCCGCGGAAAAGAGGCTTTTACATCGTCGATACCGATCTGCCGGTGCATGTCGCGTGCGCCATCTCCCATGACGGGCATGGTTTCAACGCAGCCTTTGGTTCAGCAGCCGACTGGACGCTCGCGAAAGCCTGCGAAAGCGCGATTCAGGAGTTGCTTCAGTCCGAAAACGCTCTCGACCTCATGGACAAGGCATATCCTCGGCATGAGAGACGGGACAAAGGCGGCGATCAGTTGCCGCGTCAATTGCGCTACGCCCGCACGCAATCGATCCTGGAAGATCTCCCCTTGTCGTCGGTCACTTCCATCGACACAAGCAGTCAAGTCGAGCGGACTTCCCATTCCTTCGGCAACCTTCTGGACGCGTTCGAGACACGTGGGATCGAGATTTGGGAGTTCGATGCGACACGGCACGATCTTCGTGTCCCCTGCATCAAGTTGCTTTCGCCGGATTTGTGCAGCTGGGAACCGAAATTCGGCAAATCACGTCTCTTCACCGGTGTCGTTGAGCGAGGCCTGCGCAACACTCCCGCGATGGAGCCGGAGTTTGCGACACGGCCGTTCCCGTTCTGAATGTTTGACAGCGCAATTCGGCCGCGGTATCAAAAATATGACTATCGTATTCAGGTATTATGGGTGCGAGGGTCCGGACGGCGACTGGGCTGTTCTATCTCTGGAATAAACTTTCAGGCGGGGGGATCCCCGCCTTTTTTCTTCAGCGGGGTGTCGGTCGGCCGTCTTCTCGCGGGCGGGAGAGCGTCATGACCCAGAAGATTCGCCATTTTCCCGTATTTCTGTTGGTGCGTGCAATGCCAACACGGGTCACATACGGGTTCAGGAGGTTCTTGTTGTGGCCGGCAGAGCCCTGCCAGCCACTGAACGCAGCGGTCAGGTCTGCATAACCCGCACCGAGATTTTCCGCGCCTGCATAGTTCGCATATCGTGCCTTGTCGAGCCGCTGGGACAAGCCGAAAGCACTGTGCGCCCAGGTGTCCATGCTGTCCCTCTGGGCAATGTGGCGGGCCATTTTCTGGGAAACGGCATCAAGCGCCGGATCATGTTTCAGCGGGGGGAGGCCATTCTGTTCTCGGTAGGAGTTGATGAGCGACAGCATCTGGCTCTTGTCAACCGGCTGATCAGTGAGAACCGTCTTTTCCTCAAGCTCGCCACCTCCTGGAAGCGCTCCGCAGTTGGCCAGCCCGAGTGACAGGAGCATCAGGGCTCCGAAGGCGCGTCTCGTCGTGGAAAGTCTTTGCATCAATTCTCGTCTCCTGGCCAGACGACGCCTTCGTCGGAGTAGAAGTGGTAGGGGCCGGGATATGTCTCGACATACGCCATGTGGGTAAGAAGGCCTGTTTCCGGCGTGTGGTGGTGAAGGAAATAGGCTGCAGGTTCGAAATTGAACATCGCCGGACCATCCTCGTTGAGGTCGAGCTGCACCTGATGCGCCGTGCTTGGGGAAAGTGTCATGATCTTGCCCGCGAAGCTGGCAACGATCGGCCGGTGGACATGACCGCACAGAAGGCGCTCAATATGGGCGTGCGGAGCAATGACTTCGCCGAAAGCCGCTGCATCCAGCAACCCTATCTTGTCCATATGCGCTATGCCGGAAAGTGTAGGTGGGTGATGGAGCGCGATGATGGTCGGTTTGTTGGACGCTCTCAAGGCGTCGTCCAGCCAGGCGAGCTGTTCCTGTCCGAGTTTTCCGTGTGGTTGTCCGGGAATGTGGGTGTCGAGCGCAATCAGGCGCAAGGTGCCGATATCCGAGGTATAGAAGATCTTGCCCTCGGCCCGATCTGCGAGACCGGGAAAGCCTGACATCTCCCGGCGCATGGCGTCGCTGCCGTCGTGGTTGCCCGGGATCAGATAGACGGGCGCATCGAGGCGCGCGAGGAGCTGTCGCGCAAGAGCATATTCCCGTGGATCATTACCGTCCGTCAGATCACCCGTCAGCACCACTGCGTCGATCTTGTGGGGTTGTGCGCGCAAAGACATGATGGCGCGCTCTGCTAGCATGTTCGTATCCGACACGCGGTAGCAGGCAAGCCCTTTCGGGCGAAGATGAAGATCGGTCAGATGCGCAATCAGTGCCATTGGAATTCTCGAAGACTCAGGTTCATGATCAAGTGGGGCGACGATAGCCGAGCATGATGACAGAGCAAGCACTGGTTTCCCTTTTTGAAAAGCTCATGTAGGAAAAGCGCCAGGGCAGCGCGTACAGGCTCAGGGTCTTCAGCTGCTCCAGATCGTGTCAGGCGGACGCGCGGCAACGGAAGGCGGCGAAAGCGGTAATTCATGGCAGAAAGAAACGAACCTCATCCGGATAAGAGCGGCGACGTGAATGATGAGACCGCTCTCGGCCAGGCTGCCGCCAAATCCAAAGACGGTGCCGGGAAAGCTGGAGAAACCGGCAACCACCGTGCAACCGAGTTCCGAAAGCCGATATGGCTTCGCATGTTCGGCCATGATCTGACAGCGCCATTCGTCCTGCTTTTCCTGAGCCTTGCCTTGTTTGTTCCAGGGCAGTGGACAGTGCCGCCGCTCGACCGCGACGAGCCCAGGTTCACCCAGGCGACGAAGCAGATGCTCGAGACCGACAACTATGTAGACATTCGCTTCCAGGATGAGCCGCGCTACAAGAAGCCGGTCGGCATCTACTGGCTGCAGGCCGCCGCGGTAAAGCTTACGGGGCACGGCGCCGATGCGCCACTGTGGACATATCGCCTGCCGTCAATCGTCGGGGCAATCCTCAGCGCTCTTGCCAGCTTCTGGATGGCGCGCGCTTTCATGGGCCCGGCCGGGGCCTTGCTGGTGGGCGGGTTCGTGGCGATGGCTATCATTGTCGGGGTGGAGGCGCGTCTGGCGAAGACCGATGCCATGCTGTTCGCGACGATCGTGATGGCACAAGGGGCATTGGCGCGAATCTGGCTCAAGGACAGGCGGGAACGGCTCTGGGGGCTCTCTTTCCTCTTCTGGACATCGCTCGCTGCCGGCGTGCTGATCAAGGGGCCTGTCTCACTCATGGTCGTCGGCTTTACCGTAGCGGGGCTGATGCTGTTCGGTCGAAAGGCCGCCTGGTTCAAGGCGGCGTCTCCGATCCTTGGCTTTGTCTGGCTGATCTTGCTGATCTCGCCCTGGTTCATCGCGATCTGGGTAGCGACAGACGGAACCTTCTTCACCGAGGCAATCGGACGTGATCTCCTTGGAAAGGTCGGGCAGGGGCAGGAGGGGCACGGCGCTCCGCCGCTGACGCACCTGGGCGCCATGCTTGGAACCTTCTGGCCTTTGCCCGCCTTTTTCCTGATTGCGGTCCCATTGATCTACCGCGAGCGCAAGAGCCCCCTGATGCTCTTTGCCGCGGCATGGTTCTTTCCGAGCTGGATCGTCTTTGAACTCGTGGCGACCAAACTTCCGCACTACACGCTGCCGGTTCTTCCTGCCCTGGCGCTTGCCGTTTCGGCTGCAATGGTCGAGGGCGCAGGGCTGGATACGGACAAATGGTTGCGTAGGATCGGCGCGCTTCTGCTGGCGGCGCCACCTGTTGGCCTCGCGTTCGCATCCTTTGTGGGTCCGGTCGCACTTGGGATCTGGCCGTCGCCTCCGGGCGCGGTCATCATGGTGATCGGGGCGGTACTTTCCGTTTTTGCGGCGGGAAAGCTGCTCCGTGGCCCGTCGATCAACGCCTTTGCGGGCACAATTGCCACTGCCATCTGCGTCGCAATCGGTTTCTGGGGCTTCGTTGGTCCTTCCCTGAAACCGATCTGGGTCAGTCCTCGGCTTGTGGCAGCCCTGGATACCGTTCCAGGTTGCGCTGATCACGACAATCGCCACGTCGTCACCGCGGGCTTCCACGAGCCGAGCTTCATTTTTCTGGAAGGAACGGGCACGCGCATCGTTTCGCCGAAGGGCGCAGCCGAATTTCTGTCGGCTCCGGAGGGCGAAAGTGCCAGTGACTGCAGGGTCGCCTTGGTGGAAAGCAGGGAAGAACCCGCGTTTTTGGCCGCAGCGAAGGAGTTGGGACTTGTGCCAGAGGTTCGAAAGAGGGTAGACGGCCTCAATATCAATGGTGGTGACGACATCGACATCGCCCTATATCAGCGCGCTGAAATCGGTTCGGGTACAGATAACGGCAATGACGAACAGCAATAAATCTGTCTGGCGGATACTCGCGCGCATGCGCGGGAATGTGCGGCGGGCCATGATGCTATTCGCTGGCCGCAAGGACCGTACACGGCACAATGTCGACCCGCTTCCGCCGGGCCAGCGGCCGCAGGATATCCTTGCCGTTCTGCTGCTGACGGTCGGGATCGCCGTAGTCGTTTTCGACATTCCGACCTATCCGTGGCTGCGCTCACTGCCGAACGAATACCGCCGGGCCTTTTCCACGTTCACTGATTTCGGCAAGGCCGACTGGATACTTGTGTCCACGGGGGTGGTCTGCCTGTTCCTGCTGGCGCTTGATGCCAGTCGGTATGCCTTCCGGTTGCGCATGACCATCGGCGCAGTGTTCACCTATTGCGCCTTCATCTTCTACAGTGTTGCTGCCACCGGGCTTCTTGCGATCGCTTTCAAGTGGACGCTGGGGCGGGCGCGCCCGAAGCTTTATGAGGAAGTGGGGCCGGTGCGGTTCGATTTCTTCGCGTTCGACGGCACATACACGAGCTTTCCGTCCGGGCATTCCACGACGGTTGCGGCGCTCGCAACGGCGCTTGCCTTCATTTTCCCCTCCTACCGCTGGCTGATCATCGTTGCCGGTTTCTGGACAGCATTCAGCCGCGTCATGGTTGGCGCTCATTATCCGAGCGATGTGGTTGCCGGCACGCTGCTCGGCATCACCTTCACCTTCTTTACTATCAGGGCTCTGGCGCATCGGAGGATCGGCTTTCACATCTCGTCTTCGGGCAAAATCAGGCCGAACATGAATTCTCGGTCTGCCCGCGCGTGCGTTCGCACCGTCTGGCAGGTCCTATGCGGACAACGCGGCACCAAGCGTGTCCTGCCGGAAGGCTCAGCGGGCGACAAGACAGAACGGACAGGCGCATGACACAGAGTTTTCTGGAAACGGTAGCTTCCGACCGGGGCTCGACTGCCGTGACCGTGGTGGTACCGGCCAAGGACGAGGCTCAGAATCTGCCGATTCTTCTCGACGAGATCGAGACGGCGCTGGTCGGGCGGACTTTCGAAGTCATCGTTGTGGATGACGGCTCCAGCGACGGGACCGACATCGTTCTGCAGGACTATGCCGCCACCCATGATTGGCTGCGGCCCATCCGGCACGAAAAGCCATGCGGGCAAAGCTGTGCCGTTCGGACTGGGGTGCTCAATGCACGCGGAGATATCGTTGCCACGATCGATGGGGACGGTGAGAACAATCCTGCCTATATTCCCCAGATGCTGGACGCGCTGGAAAGCGCAGGGCCATCCGTCGCCCTTGCAGCAGGGCAGCGCCTTGGACGAAAGGCGAGTCTCGCAAAGCGCTATGCTTCGAAGTTTGCCAACAAGCTGCGTGGTGCAATTCTGAAGGATAATACGCGTGACAGCGGCTGTGGCCTGAAGGCACTCCGCAGGGACGTCTTTCTTCAGATACCCTATTTTGACAGCTGGCACCGTTTCCTGCCTGCACTTGTCATTCGGGAAGGGTACGGCGTCGTCCATATCGACGTTCAGGACCGCCAGCGTCGGCACGGCTCTTCGAAATACGGGATCTTCGATCGGGCCCTCGTCGGCGTCCTCGATCTTTTCGGTGTGTGGTGGCTGCGCAGGCGCCGCAAGAACATTCCAGCCGTCCGGCCGTTGACCTGACTGCGCCTGATGGGGCGGGCGGCTGCTGACCGCTTCCAGCTTCTATTGGATAGGCCTCGCGGATGGCTTTTGTCATCCAGTGCTCGACTTAAGAGCGGGTAGGGAGCTCCAGCACGCCGGTGGCCTTCTCGTTCCTTTCGGTCGGGGGAGCTTGCTGCCGATCTAATTCGCTAAGATCGTCTAATCTTCAAGGAAAGGCACGATTATTCAATCTTCCGAAAAGAGGCTGAGCCAGCAGACGTGAAATAAAAAAGCGCCCCGGTTGGAAACAGCCGGGGCGCTTTTGTTCTCAGGTGTCAGTGTGCGGAACCAGACGTTGCTTGTCATGGCTCCGCGCGACGGAATATCAGGCGCCGAAAGCCTTTTTGAGTGCTACGGCGATGTCGTTGACGAGATCTTCCGGATCCTCGAGGCCAATGTGCAGGCGCACGGACATTCTGTTCTTGTCCAACGGCGTAACTGTGCGCATTCCATCCAGGGACACAGGGATTGCCAGGCTCTCGAAACCACCCCAGGAATAACCGAGGCCGAAAAGGGTCAGCGCATCGAGAAACGCATGCTGCTGCTCCTGGCTGGTTCCCTCGATGAAATCGAACGAGAACAGGCCGGAGCTTCCGGAAAAGTCGCGCTTCCACAATGCATGGCCGGGGTCACTTTCGAGCGCAGGATAGCGGATATTGCCAATCTGAGGCTGGTCCTTCAGCCAGTCGATCACCTGGAGGCAGTTCTTCGCGTGGCGCTCCAGTCGCACGGACAGCGTCCGCAGTCCGCGCATTCCCAGATAGACGTCGTCGGGCGCGACATGGGTGCCGATTGCCCCATGCAAGGCATCGAGTTTCGGCCAGGCGCGCTCGTTCGCGGCAATCGTCCCCAGCATTGCATCCGAGTGGCCGACCAGATATTTGGTCCCCGCCTGAATGGACAGATCCGCGCCGAGGGCCAGCGGCTGGCAGTAAAGCGGGCTTGCCCAGGTGTTGTCGACGAGCACAAGAGCCCCAATTTCCGCCGCAGCCTTGGCGATGGCGGGAATGTCCTGCATTTCAAACGTCAGAGATCCCGGGCTTTCCGTGAAGATTGCCTTGGTTTCCTCCCGGAACAGGGACCTGATGTCGCTGCCAAGGGCAGGGTCGTAATATTCCACCGAAACGCCAAAGCCGGGCAGGACGGTGTCCGCGAAGTGGCGGGTCGGCCCGTATGCGGTATCTGCGATCAGAAGGTGATCGCCTGCGGAAACGCATGACAGAAGCGCAAGGGCAATCGCATTGAGACCGGAATTGGCGAGATGCACGCCTGCGGCACCTTCCAGTTCACGGATCGCAGCTTCCAGAGATTTGCTCGTCGGTGTCCCGCGTCGGCCATAGGAATATGTCTGTCCGCCCGTCAGCATGGTTTCGATATCGGGATAAAGGACGGTCGAGGCATGAACGACTGGCGGGTTGACGAAGCCATGAAAACCTCGTGGGTCCAGTCCGGCGTGCGTGAGCACCGTGTCAGGCTTGAGCGATTTTTCGGTATCTGGTTTTGACATCTCTTCTCGGAAGTTCTGTAGGGTTGGGGGTATATCGTTCGGGGCACTCGACTGTGCGCCGCGACACGGGACGCTTCCACACGCTTACAAGAGAGCGGGCACTCTTTTCCAGTTTTGATTCCGGATCAGTGAAGGACGGCAGTGGACGTGTGGTATGCGCCTGGCACCTGCCTTGACCGATTACACTTTAGTTTAATCTTGTTCGCCTGAAATAATTCGTCTCTCGGAATTGTGAGGACATGCAGGAGGAGGAATTCTGCTGGCGAAGTGGCGCGCATCTCTACGGTAGTAACCAGTGTGAACTCTTTTTAGGCATTGGTTGATTTCGTTTTAGCCATGTTCACTATTTGTGCGTCACAGCAACTCACGAACCGCTCGAACCTAGAGAAATTTGACGAGATCTCTTCAGCAAGTACTTGACCCGAACAGCTAAATGCAATCGTATGGTCGCGTCGGGTGGGCCGGATATGGTCTGGAGGAACCAGCTGCCAAGGCTGACTTTCGTCCGTAGAGAGAGACGAAGAAGATCATATCCGTGGAAGCCCGACGTAATAAATATGGGTAACAAATAAAGGCTGCATATCCATGTCAAAAAAAATCCTTCCGCTCGTACTCGGCGCTGCTTTGGGTGTCGTCGCGACGACGGCTGCCGGTGCAACGACGCTGGAAGACGTCAAAGCAAAAGGTTTCATCCAGTGTGGCGTGAGCCAGGGTCTGCCGGGTTTTTCCAATCCGGATTCTCAGGGGAACTGGACTGGCCTCGATGTTGACTACTGCCGTGCAATGGCAGCTGCAGTGTTCGGCGATGCGTCCGCAGTGAAATTCACTCCGCTCTCCGCAAAAGAACGCTTCACTGCCCTGCAGTCCGGCGAAGTTGACGTTTTGTCGCGCAACACCACCTGGACGATGTCCCGCGACACCCAGCTTGGTCTGAACTTTGCCGGCGTGAACTACTACGATGGTCAGGGCTTCATGGTTCGCAAGGATCTTGGCGTGACCTCCGCTCTGGAGCTGTCTGGCGCATCCGTTTGCACCAACACCGGCACGACCACCGAGCTGAACGTTGCCGACTACTTCCGTGCCAACAACATGCCGTATGAAATCGTCGCCTTCGAAAAGGCCGACGAAGTCGTGGGCGCATATGATGCCGGCCGTTGCGACGTCTACACCACAGATGCTTCCGGTCTCTACGCTCAGCGTCTGAAGCTGGCCAATCCGGGCGACCACATGGTCCTGCCGGAAATCATCTCCAAGGAGCCGCTCGGCCCGGTCGTCCGTCAGGGTGACGACGAGTGGTTCAACATTGCAAAGTGGACGCTCAACGCAATGATCAACGCTGAAGAGCTTGGCGTCACGTCCGAGAACGTCGATGAGATGAAGTCTTCCGACAACCCGTCCGTCAAGCGCCTTCTGGGTGTTGAAGGTTCGTTCGGCGAAGCGATCGGCATCCCGAATGACTGGGCTTACAACATCATCAAGTCCGTCGGTAACTACTCCGAAAGCTTCGATGCGAACGTCGGTCCGGATACTCCGCTCGGTATCTCTCGCGGCGTAAACGCGCTGTGGAACAAAGGCGGCTTCATGTACGCTCCGCCGGTGCGCTAAGCCTCTCTCATTTTGAGGTTTTTTGGGTTCCGGCGGGCTGCCTGCCGGGGCCCTTTATAAATTCCACGCATCAAAAGCCGGACGATACCGGCCACGCGTGGGGGGAACAAACTGCTTCGTTGGCCGACAGGGGATGCGCAAAAGCGCGCGCGAGCTGCGAGCAGTTGGTGACGAGAAAGTGGACAAGCCTGGGCCAGTCCCTTTCCGTAAAAATTTGGGCGAGGTTTTATGTCTGTAATGGAGCAGGATTCGGCGGGGGCGCCGGCGCGTGCTTCGCTGGCGAATGATCCCGTGGTCCGCGGCTATTTTTTCCAGTTCATTCTTGTGCTGGGCGTCGTAATACTGGGATGGTTCATCGTCACGAACACGCTTGCCAATCTTGAAAGGCAGAATATTGCATCCGGTTGGGGGTTTCTTGGAAACACAGCCGGGTTCGCCACAAGTCAGTCGCTGGTCGAATCCTCGGAAACGTCCACCTACGGCTGGCTGCTTTACGTAGGTTTCCTGAACACGCTGCTGGTCGCTGCCGTCGGAGTTATCCTGGCGACCATCATTGGTTTTATCGTCGGGATCGCCCGGCTATCGAACAACTGGGTCATCTCGAAGATTGCGTATTGCTACGTCGAGCTGGTCCGAAACATTCCCTTGCTCCTGCAGATCTTCTTCTGGTATTTCGCCGTCCTGCGTGCGGTGCCGGGCAAGCGTGAAAAGTGGTCTTTCCTCTTCAACTCGTTTCACCTGAACATTGCAGGGCTTCGCGGTCCAAAGCCGATCTGGGGACCGGGAGCCGAATGGATTGGCATCGCTTTTCTGGTCGCAATTGCCCTGTGCTTCTTCATCGCTAGATGGGCGCGCAAGCGGCAGGAAGCCACCGGACAGCAGTTTCCCACCTTCTGGACATCCTTCGGACTGATCATTGCGTTGCCGGTGCTGGCCTATCTGGTCGCCGGAATGCCAATGCATCTCGAATATCCGAACTTTGTCGAGACCGGTCCGATCCTCCTTCAAGGGTTTGAGCTGAATGTCGGCTTCAATCTGATCCCGGAATTCCTGGCACTCCTGCTCGCACTTTCCATCTACACGGCGTCGTTCATTGCCGAAATCGTACGAGCGGGAATCCAGGCTGTCAGTCACGGACAAACTGAGGCGTCGCATGCGCTCGGGCTGCGCAATGGCCATACGCTGCGTCTGGTGGTCATACCCCAGGCGATGCGTGTGATCATCCCGCCGCTGACAAGCCAGTATCTGAACCTGACAAAGAACTCGTCTCTCGCGGTCGCGATCGCCTATCCGGATTTGGTCTCCATCGGCGGAACCGAGCTCAACCAGACCGGGCAGGCAATCGAGATCATCGCAATCTGGCTGGCCATCTATCTCTCGCTCAGTCTCATCACTTCGGCGTTCATGAACTGGTACAACCAGCGCATGGCTCTTGTGGAACGGTAAGGAGAGCGTCACATGACTAATTCTGAAGTGTTCCACATCAGAACCGAGGAGGCGCCGAGTCTCGCGGCGCCAGCCTCGACAAGCGGCGCCATCGGCTGGATGCGGCAGAATCTGTTTTCGTCCGTCGGAAACACCATTCTGACCATCATTGGTATCCTGATCGCGTATTCCCTGTTCGCGCCACTGATCCAGTTCGCTCTGATCGATGCGGTCTGGACGGGCGAAAATCGCGATGCCTGCCTGCCGCAGGAGGCCGGCGAGCACGTCGGCGCTTGCTGGGCCTATGTGAAAGCATATCTGCCGCAGTTCATCTATGGGCGGTATCCGACCGAGGAAATCTGGCGTGTGAACATCGTCTATTTCCTCTTCGCAGCCCTTCTGATCCCGCTGGCGATACCCAAGGTGCCGTTCAAGGCGATCAACGCGATCCTCTTTCTCGGCGTGTTTCCGTTTGTTTCACTCGTGCTTCTGACGGGCGGCGATTTCGACATCGGCTTTTGGGGATGGGGTTTTGTCGTAGTCCTTGCCCTGATCGGCGTTGTTATTGCTGCAGTCCAGATGTTTGCCGGTGGACAAGACTTTGCCGGTGTTAAACCCGTCCTTCTGGCATTCGTGGGAACTGCGGTGGTCATCGGGGCGATCTTCACTCTGGCATCGATCGATTTCGGTCTTCCCGTCGTCGAAACAGCGGTGTGGGGCGGCTTGCTCATGACGTTGGTGATTGCGGTCACCGGCATCGTCGCGTCGCTGCCGCTCGGCATTGTTCTGGCGCTGGGACGTCGCTCCCAGATGCCGATCGTCAGATTGCTATCGGTGATCTTCATCGAGTTCTGGCGTGGCGTGCCGCTGATCACCGTGCTGTTCATGTCGTCTGTCGTGCTTCCGCTGTTTCTGCCGGAAGGGGTAACCTTCGACAAGCTCCTCCGCGTCCTGATCGGTGTCACACTCTTCTCGGCAGCCTATATGGCCGAGGTGGTTCGTGGTGGTCTGCAGGCGATCCCGAAAGGCCAGTACGAAGGAGCAATGGCGCTCGGGTTGCGGTTCTGGCCGATGATGTACCTCATCATTCTGCCTCAGGCGCTGAAGCTCGTGATTCCGGGAATCGTCAACACCTTCATCGGTCTGTTCAAGGACACGACCCTGGTGCTGATCGTCGGCATGTTCGACTTGCTCGGCCAGATTCAGTCGTCCTTCTCGGATCCGACATGGTCGACGCCGACCCAGGGGCACACCGGCTATCTCTTCGCCGCAATCGTCTACTGGTGCTTCTGTTTCGGCATGTCGCGCTATTCCATCTTCATCGAGAACAAATTAAACACCGGACACAAACGGTAGGAACAACCACCCGGGGCGCGCGTAGCAACCGCTGCGCCCCGGCCTTCCCGAATTCTGGAGAAATGACCATGACCGAGAACGCTGTTCAGGACGACATCGCCACCGAACGTCCAAAAATGAAGATTTCCGAAACCGAGGTGGCCGTCGAAATCAAGAACATGAACAAGTGGTACGGTGAGTTCCACGTTCTGCGTGACATCAATCTCAAGGTGATGCGCGGAGAACGCATTGTCATCTGTGGACCGTCAGGGTCCGGTAAATCAACGATGATCCGCTGCATCAACCGGCTTGAGGAACATCAGGCCGGGCAGATCATTGTCGATGGCAACGAGCTGACAAACGACCTGAAAAAGATCGACGAGATCCGTCGCGAAGTTGGCATGTGCTTCCAGCACTTCAACCTGTTTCCGCATCTGACGATCCTGGAAAATTGCACGCTGGCGCCGATCTGGGTGCGCAAGATGCCGAAAAGGCAGGCCGAGGAAGTCGCGATGCATTATCTGGAGCGCGTCAAGATCCCGGAACAGGCCAGCAAGTACCCGGGGCAGTTGTCCGGTGGACAGCAGCAACGCGTGGCGATCGCCCGTTCGCTCTGCATGAACCCCAAGATCATGTTGTTCGATGAGCCAACCTCGGCGCTCGATCCGGAAATGATCAAGGAAGTGCTTGACGTGATGGTGGGGCTGGCCGAAGAGGGCATGACCATGCTTTGCGTCACCCACGAAATGGGGTTTGCCCGCAAGGTTGCCAACAGGGTCATCTTCATGGATGCCGGGCAGATCGTTGAGCAGAACGAACCGGAACAGTTCTTCACAAACCCGCAGCATGAGCGGACGCAACTCTTCCTCAGCCAGATTCTGCATCACTGACGAAAGGCATATGAGACTCTTGGCAGGCATCACCCGGAAAATTCTCGTGGGAGGCTGCCTGACAATTAGCGTCGCGATTGTCCTGGTGGGCCTTGGAATACTCATTCCGAGGCCCTTTTTCATCCCGGACGTCCCTTCACGCGACGTTGCGACGCACTCTCCGCAAGCTCTGACGAAAGATGCCTCTGCCAGACGGCAGATCCTGGTGCTTTCCAATCCGATCCACACCGATATCGCTCTGCCGGCCGATCCCGATGTTCTCAAGCGGTTCTCTTTCGTGTCCGATGCCGGCCTCGACCTAGATTTCCCCGGTGTTCGATGGGTGGTTTTCGGCTGGGGGAGCCGGGCGTTCTATATTGAAACGCCGACATGGGGCGATCTCAAACCCTTGCCGGTTCTGAAGGCGTTGACCTGGGACACCTCGGTGATGCATGTCCGGCGGGCAGGGGACATTCCGTCAGACTTGGCCAACGTGCGCTCGCTGGACCTGACTGCGGTAAATTTCGACAGATTGCTGGGCGAGATCGAGCAGAGTTTTGAGACCGTGAACGCCGATGCACCGCAGGAGATCCCGGGAGCTGCCTATGATGCGCACGACATCTTTTTCCCGGCCACCGGAAGCTTCAACGCCCTCATGGGCTGCAACACCTGGACTGCACGGATGCTAAGGTCGGCCGGCGTGCAGACCGGTCTCTGGACACCGCTCCCTGTGACACTCGATTTGTCTCTGGAACTTTACGGAGAGGATTGATCCGCTCCAGCGTCAATTGTGTAGAGTCTTTGAATAATTCCTTGATCGAGAGAGCTGAGCGCAATGCAATTGTCACGATAAATTTAGCAATATTACGAAGAGTAGTATTGCAGATATTCTTTTATATTAGGGAGTGGGGCTCGAAATCCATAGAAAAGAATATTTATAACTGATGAAATAATCGGGAAAAAGTCACGCGATTGTTGAGTATGACATGGGAAAAATCCGATATTGGTAGTTGCTTTACGTGATAACTATCAATGGATTCATTAGTTTATTGTTTGTTTAGCAATTTCAGGTCAGGTGTAGCCAGAATAACCGGATGAGCAGCTATGCACGACGCTGAAACAGACTTCCAAGCCCGACTCGCTTTCGCCGAGGTCGATGAAAAAACAATTTCTACACTCAAAAAGCTCTGGCCAATCATAAAGCCAGCGCTCGACGACGTCCTTCAGGACTTCTACGAGCACTTGAAGACGAGCCCGAAATTGTCCGCTCTTGTGGGCGAGATGCAGCCGCAGCTGGTATCAGCTCAAAAGTCACACTGGGATAAGCTGTTCAACAGTGGATTTGACCAGGACTACAAGGCAAGCATCAACCGCATCGGACATGTCCACTGCAATATCGGCCTTGAACCGCGTTGGTACATAGCCGGTTACAAATTCGTTCTGTCGCGTCTCCACGCTCTTCTCATCAAGAAATACCGCAGGTCTTTTCAGGATCTCAGCATGTATCTCGAAGCCGTGACCGGCGCCGTAATGCTGGATATGGACCTTGCGATCTCAACCTATGAAGAAAAACTGCTTGAGGAACGCGCGGCACAGGCAGAGCGCCTGAACGAGGCAATCGCAGCCTTTCAGAAAAACGTGGAACAGCCTCTGCTCGATGTTGATGAAGGCGCACGTCTCGTGGAACGCGAGGCAAGCGAACTAATGTCAATTTCGAATGAAGCGCTCAGTCAGGTCTCGCATGCCGGTACGGTGTCGAAGGACTCCAATCTGAATGTCCAGACGGTTGCTTCGGCCACGGAGGAACTCCTGAGTTCAATTCAGGAAATCTCCAAGCAGATCACGGGAGCTTCGCGGATCGCCAGTGAAGCGGCAGGAGGCACGGAGAAATCCACTCGACAGGTGGCAAGCCTGGCGGGCGCTGCGCAGAAGATCGGCGATGTCATCGGTCTCATCCAGGCAATTGCAGAGCAGACCAACTTGCTCGCTCTCAATGCCACGATCGAAGCTGCTCGCGCTGGCGAGGCGGGCAAGGGCTTTGCTGTCGTTGCAAGCGAAGTAAAGACTCTGGCAGAGCAAACTGCGAAGGCGACGGAAGAAATCAGCCAGCAGGTCACGGAAATTCAGGAATCGACGGACAAGGCAGTCGGATCCATTCAGACGATTTCCGAAGTCGTGAAGCAGCTCGATGAGATGACGGCGTCGATCGCTGCCGCTGTTGAGGAGCAGGGTGCGGCAACGCATGAGATTTCCGAAAGCATTCAGAAGGTTGCCTCCGGTGCCCAGCAGCTTGATGGAAACATCGACAGCGTCGGCACCGCCATCGAAGCGAGTGACAGGGCAGCTTCTGCATTTCAGGGAGCTGCCGGGAAGATGAACGAAAGCTCGAACACGATCTCAACGGAAATCCGGGTGTTCTTCGATCACCTGAAGGCGGCGAGCTGAGCCCATCAAGGATGTATGATGCTGAAAAGGCGGGCCGATTGGCCCGCCTTTTTCTGTTCGGCCAGAAAGCTCACACCATGTGAGAGCTCCGACTTGTTGGGGAGACACGATCAAGCCGTGCCGGTCACGATTTCAGTGTCGTCGCGTCCGCCCCACTCCGCCCAGGAGCCGTCATAAAGCGCGAGATCCCGAGCGCCCGCGATTGTCAGGCCGAGGGTCAGGATGGCAGCCGTGACGCCCGATCCGCAGGAGGTCGTGACGGGTTGATCCAGATTGAGCCCTGCTTCCTCGAAAATCTCCACAAGGTCGTTCCGGGAGCGGAAAGTCCCATCCTCGGAGATGAGTTTCGTGAACGGCAAATTGAGAGCCGACGGCATGTGCCCGGGTCTCAGGCCGGGCCTCGGTTCAGAAGCTTCACCGGTGAAGCGCTCATGAGATCTCGCGTCGAGAATCTGACGGTTTTCCGACGTGATCGCGGATTTGATGTCGTCCAGGTCGGCGACGGCACCGTGATTGAGGCGGGAAGAGAAGTGACTTTGCGTCCGCAGCGGTTCCTGATCGTCGAATGGGCGGCCTTCTGCGCGCCACTTCGGAAAACCGCCATCAAGCACATGAACGCGTTCCGCCCCCATGGCCTTGAGCGTCCACCATACGCGCGGTGCCGAGTAGAAACCGAAATCATCGTAGACAACGATGGTCTGTCCGTCGCCAATGCCGAGTTTGCGCATCGCTGAGGAAAAGACGTGCGGAGCCGGCAACATGTGCGGGAGGTCGCTGTTCTTCTCGCAAATCTCGTTGACGTCGAAAAAGACGGCGCCCGGAATGTGCGCATTCGGATAAACCGGAGGCGCATCCGGATGAGTTACCGGCGGCATCCAGGCATTCACGACCACAAGGTCCGGAGATGAGAGGTGATCGGCCAGCCATTGGGTGGACACGAGCGGATGATCAGTCATGAAGGTGCCTCGGTTTCATAAAGTCCCTTGGACTTGTGCCAGTCTTCGATGGAGAGTTCCGGGTAGCGCGCGAAATGCACATGGCCTGGCCCGACGGGAACATCTACCCAGTCGGGCTTGAAGTCCAGCATGATATGGACGACCTCGGGCGGAGAAGGCAAGGGGGTGTCGATGCTGCCGGCATGCGGGTGGACGAATTCCGGCCAGCGGGAATCCCAGAGCCAGAGATGGCTGCCACAGTTTCCGCAGAAGTGGCGTTCTGCCGAGCTCGTTTCACCGTCGATGACCGCATGATGGATCCTGATCGCATCCTTGCCCGTAACCTGAAGACTTCCGTGATCGCACATCAGGTTGATCGCATACCCGCCGCTTCCGCCAATCTTGCGGCAGACGGAGCAATAGCAGCGCATGAACGGGTAGGGCGTCCGACATTCCAGGGCAAAGGAAACGGATTTGCATTGGCAACTTCCCGAAAGCTTCATCTTGATCTCCTTGCGAAAATTCAATCGACCAACCGGATGCGAAAGCGTCTATTCTGCTTGCCTTTTTTCTCGGTCTTGCCGAGCTCAAGCCGACCGATCTCGGACGTTCTCGTGACATGGGTGCCGCCGCAAGGTTGAAGGTCGACGTTTTCACCGATGCGGACAAGCCGCACCTTGCCCGCTCCCCGCGGCGGTTTTACGGACATTGTCTTGACGAGACCCGGATTAGCGTCCAGCTCCTTATACGTAATCCATTCAGTCGTGACTTCGTGGTCCCCGGCGACCAACTCGTTCAGCCTTTGCAAAAGGGCGTCCTTTTCGATCGTTTCTTCGCCCATGTCGAAGTCCAGTCTGCCCTCTGCTTCTGAAATCTGGCCACCTGTTACCGAATACGGCAAGGCGACGGAAAGCAGGTGCAGCCCTGTGTGCACGCGCATCAGACGATATCGGCGCGCCCAATCGATATGGGCAGTCAGGGACGCGCCAGGTGCCGGCAGCGTCTGCCCTTCGGTTGGGACATGTACGATCGAGGTCTTGTCGTCACCGTAGACTGTGGCGGCGATCTCGATCCTGCTGCCGTCGTCAAGCTCAAGGTGGCCGGTATCGCCAGGCTGCCCACCTCCGGTCGCGTAGAAGACCGACCGGTCCAGTATGATACCGCCGCGGTCGGTCACGTCAGTCACTTGCGCCTCGCACGTCCGGAGATAGGCATCTTCGCGAAACAATGGCGTGGTCATTTCTTCTCCTGAGGACCTTTGATCACAACAAACAGTGGTTCACGGTACACGACGTTTCAGACGCGATACTTTGGAGCGCGCAGTATCAGCGGCATCGGCGGACGTCTTGGCACGTGCCCGCCTGGAAAGACGGGCCCTAAAGGATCGGTGACAGGAGCCGTGCGCCCTGAGCGAAGACCTGGAACACGTAACTGCGCGAGGAAAAATCTTCTGGCCAGGTGAGCTTTGCTTTTTCAAAGTCGGCTTCAAGCATCTTTTCGACCTTGCCGATCGTGCGTGCGTGCGTGAACCACAACGTGAGCTCGAAGTTGATCTGGAGGGACCGGTTGTCCAGGTTGACGGTGCCGATCGACACGAGGTCGTCGTCCATCAACAACACCTTCTGATGCAGAAACCCGTCGGTGTAGCGATAGACCTTCACCCCACGCTGCACGAGGATATTCTCATACGCGTGGCTTGCGAGCCAGACGGCCCAGTGATCCCGTTTTTCCGGAAGCAATATGCGAACGTCAACGCCGCGCATTGCAGCCGCACACAGCGCGGTTTGCACGTCGAGGGAAGGCACGAGGTATGGCGTTGTCAGCCACAGGCGGCGTGTCGCACGTGCCGCCGCCTCGACAAAGGCGATTGCGCACTCTTCCAACTTGTCCGCCGGACCGGTCGGCATGACCAGAACGGATTCGTCTCCCGGCATCGGGATTTCGTTGACCTGCGGAATGTCGATCTGTTCACCGCTGGCCCACAGCCAGTCCTCGACGAAAGAAAGCGCGCAGGGAACAGAGGCCGGGCCATCGACACGCGCGTGGGTATCGCGCCAGTGACCAAACCACTTGTCGCGACCGACATACTGGTCGGCAACGTTGTGCCCGCCGACAAAAGCTTCACGGTAGTCGATGACGACGAGCTTGCGATGGTTGCGGTAGTTCAGACGCATCGGACCAAGCAGGCGCAGAAACTTATGCTTTTCATTGAAGCCACAGACTTCGACACCTGCTTCCTTGAGACGGTTGCGGTAGCTGTGCGGAAGGCCGTGACTGCCGACATCGTCGTATAGAAAATAGACGCGCACGTCCTCGCGAGCCCTGGCGATCAGGGCGTCGGCCATTTCCCGGCCGAGACTGTCATCATGCACCGTGAAGAACTGGAAGAAGATCACATGCTGCGCACGCGCGATGGCCTCCTTGATGGCGGCGAAGGTCGCGTCACCGTCGATCAGCACGTCCACCGTGTTTCCTGCAAGAAAGGGAATGCCTGAAACACGCGAGAGAACCGGCCAGTCTCGGGTCTCCACATGATCCGTGAGCCCGAGTTCGTCCGCCCGTCGCGCGCGTTCCTGCCGGCCGAGTGTCGACTGGATACGGGCGTAATCCGAAAAGGACCGCCAACCGAAAACGAAATACAGAGGGACGGTGATATAGGGCAGGAAAAACAGCGACAGCAACCAGGCGATCGATCCTTGTGACGTGCGCGAGTTCATGACTTCGCGAACCGCACAGACCATAGCCGTTGCATACATGAGGGCGACGAAGGCCGCGACCAGGCCGAGGTTGTTTGCAACGACGTCGACCACCGTTGCATCGGTCACAACATCCTTGAGAACGGTTTCTGCGCCTGAACCGTCCTGCGCGACTGCTGAATTAACTGACACCATGATATCGCCGGTCAGACATAAGGTGCCTCGATGCGTGACTTGCGCTCGAGCCAGCCGGGAACCGGAAGGTTCTTTGCTTTCATGAATTCAGGATTATACAGCTTGGACTGCGAGCGGGTGCCGTGATCGCAGAGAATTGTGACGATGGTTTTGCCCGGACCAATCTCTTTCACGAGCCGCCTCGCACCAGCCAGATTGATCGCCGTAGAACCGCCCAGAAGCAGTCCTTCCTGTTCCGCCAGATCGAAGACCAGTGGCATCGCTTCCTCGTCCGGTATGGTATAGGCGTAATCCACCTTCACGTCCTTGACGATCGGGGTGCTGCGTCCAAGGCCGATACCTTCCGAGATCGATCCGCCGGGCGAGGCGACAGCTTCGCCGGTCGTGAACAGAGATTGCATCGCCGCACCTTCCGGATCAGCGCAACCGATGATGACGCCGGGCCTGTTTTCCTGAAGATATCGCGAAACGCCTGCAAGGGTTCCGCCCGAACCGACAGCGCAGATGAAGGCGTCTACCTTGCCGTCGGTCTGCTGCAGGATTTCGGGACCTGTCGTCAGATAGTGGGCTTTGGGATTGTCCAGATTGTTCCATTGATCGGCGAAGATCACGCCGTTCGGCTCGTTCTCCGCGAGCTGTTCCGCAAGGCGCCGTGCAACGTGCTGATAGTTGTTCGGATCCTTGAACGGTTTGGCGGGGACCTCCACCAGTTCCGCACCGCACAGGCGTAGCATGTCCTTCTTTTCCTGGCTCTGCGTTTCCGGGATCACGATGACCGTTCGATACCCGCGAGCTCCGGCAACCAGCGCGAGGCCGATGCCGGTGTTGCCGGCCGTTCCTTCAACGATGACGCCGCCCGGCTTGAGATCTCCGCGCTCTTCGGCTTCCAGGATCATCTGGCGGGCCGGGCGGTCCTTGACGGACTGCCCTGGGTTCATGAATTCCGCCTTTCCGAGAATTTCGCATCCGGTTTCTTCGGAAAGGGCATTCAGGCGGATGAGTGGTGTGTTGCCGATAGCGTCGACAACAGTTCCGGAAACTGGCATTTCGAGAATTCCTGATTGACCCGGCCCGACTGAAACGTGTTGCCGGTTAGTAACTTGTAAGTTCGGACGCTAACGGTCCGTGCGTGATGGATCAAGTTAGCAATGTAGGTCTTCAGATCCGGATTGCCACCGTCCATATCTCCTGAGAACCCGGCCAGCTGTCAGAAGCGTCCCTTGATCTTGCCCGAGCCGGTGCGCTTGCGGTTTTTCGTTTCATTCATATTGGTGTATGAGGTGATCCGACGACTGTTGCCTTGCGTATTCGAGCTAAAATGCAACCGATGCGCAAGGAGTTTGATGAGAGCGGTGATGGAAAAGAATGTGACTGGCATGGATGAGTTGCTGGCCGGATATGCGGCTGGAACATTGTCCTACCCGGCGCAAGCGCTTGTGGGGGCGCATCTGGAACTGAGCGGGCGGAACCGGACCTATGTTTCCTCACTTGAGGCACTTGCAGCCACGGGTCTTGCAGACTCTGCGCCGGTAGCTCTGAGCGATCGAGACGGTGTGCTCGACGCAATCCTTTCATCAGAGCTGCCGATGAACGACAACAGGTCTTCGGCCGATCAGGTGTCCGAGGGCACAGACAACGTGCCCCAGTCCCTCCGTGCCATCGTCGGTACGTCGATGGAAAGCCTGCCCTGGCGTTCGCTTTTGCCCGGCGTGAAGGAATGCAAATTCGGCGAGATTGACGGCTGCGCGAGCAGTCTTTTGTGGGTGCGCGCCGGTCGTGCGATGCCGTCTCATACGCATCATGGCACTGAGCTCACTCTTGTCCTCAAAGGTGGCTTCCGCGACGAGGATGGTCATTTTGTTGCCGGAGACGTGTCATATGCGGACAGCGATGTCGATCACAAACCGGTGGCAGACGAAGGTGAGGACTGCATCTGTTTTGCAGTCACCGCAGGTCGACTGCAACTGACGGGCCCTGTCGGGCGGTGGTTCGACCCTTTCCTGCGCTGAGCGCCGAATTCGCGATCCGTAGTCTCTTTATCTACCGCCATTCTGACCGTGTGGGTTCTCGTTCCTCGTTGGGGCGAGGTGATTGCGATCAAACGCTGTCCGCTGTCAGAGCGCGCCGGTCGGGCGAAGACCTCCGGATAGACAAGGTGTGTTGATGAAAACGAACGAACTGGAAGCGGGCGACGGTCCTGTCTGGATTACCGGCGGAAGTTCCGGGATCGGCAGGGAGCTTGCGATCAGGCTTGCTGCGAGCGGCTGGACCGTCGCAGTGACAGCCCGGTCGGAAGACAGCTTGCGGGAACTTGAAACGCAGGCGCAGGAGCTGCGTGGGGAAATCCGGGCGTTTCCCGGCGACGTGACGCATACGGATGAGATGCAACAGGTGTGCAAGTCGATAGAGGCGACACTTGGAACGCCGGCCCTTCTGATCGCAAACGCGGGTGTCTTTCTTCCGCAGGACGGCCTCAACGCCGAGGCCAATGCCTTCCGAAAGAGCTTCGACGTCAATCTGATGGGCGTCGTGAATGTTCTTCTTCCCGTGATCGAGCAGATGAAGGGGAAGGGCAGTGGGCACATTGCGATCGTGTCCTCGGTTGCCGGATATAGCGGGCTGCCGACGTCTGCCGCGTATGGCGCGACCAAGGCCGGCCTCATAAACCTTGCCGAGTCACTCAAATTCGATCTCGATCTGGCAGGCATTCATATCCAGATCATATGCCCGGGATTCGTCGATACGCCGGCCACAAAAGACAATCCGTTTCCAATGCCTCACCTCGTTTCCGTGGAGACGGCAGCGAACGAGATCCTCAAAGGACTACGGCATCCGGACAAGTTCGAAATCACCTTTCCGAAGGGCTTCGTTCGGCAGCTCAAGGTTCTGAGAATGCTCCCCTATGGCCTCTATTTCCGCATCGTCGCAAAGGCGACTGGCTGGACCTCCAGGAAAGCCGGCTGATGCCGGCGATCCCTGTTTCTTGCAGTGGACCCCGGGGGCCGTTCGTCAGGCAGGTTTGACGTAGACTATTTGCCTGACGTCGATATTTCCGGACCGAAAGCCGGCCTCGCAATAGTGCAGATAGAATTCCCACAGTCGCTTGAACTGGTCATCGAAGCCGAGCGGTCGGATCTGCGGCCAAGCCTGCCGGAACCGTTCGCGCCACTCGGCGAGCGTGCGCGCGTAGTCCTGGCCGAAGATACGTTGCTCGGCAAGATCGAGCCCAAGTGATTTTCCAAGTTCAACCAGCCGGCTCGGAGGCGGAAGCATTCCTCCGGGAAAGACATAGCGCTGGATGAAGTCCGTTCCGCGCTTGTAGTCCTCGAACATCCTGTCCTGAATCGTGATGATCTGAAGTCCGGCCTTTCCGCCAGGCTTCAGACATTTGGACAATTGGCCGAAATAGGTCGGCCAGTATTTTTCTCCGACGGCCTCGAACATCTCGATCGAAGCAATCCGGTCGTACTGTCCCTTTTCATCCCGGTAGTCCTGGAAGACCACATTGACCTTGTCGTTCAGGCCAGCATTGAAAATGCGTTCGCGGGCGTAGTCGTACTGTTCCTGCGAGATTGTCAGCGCGCGAACATGTGCGCCGATGGTCTTGGCGACGTGCTCGGCAAAACCGCCCCAGCCGCAGCCGATCTCCAGAACGTGATGGTCCGGTTCGATGCCGGTGGTGCGGGCCAGCGCTGCATATTTTTCGGCCTGCGCCTGCTCCAGATTGTTGGTTTCATTGCTGTAGATGGCCGAGGAATAGGTCATCGACGGGTCGAGCCACTTGTCGTAAAAGGCGTTGCCGAGATCATAATGCGCAGAGATGTTGCGCTTGGATCCCCGTTTTGTGTTCGTGTTGAGCCAATGCCGAAGGGAAAGAAGGATCCGGGTGATGCCACTTCCCTGGATGGCCTGCAGGGTGCTTTCCTGGTTGATGCAGAAAAGCTCCAGGAAGGTCGTCACATCGGGGGACGACCAGTATCCAGCCATATAGGCTTCGCCCACGCCGACATCGCCTGCCTGCACGACCATCTTGAAGAAACGCCAGTCGTGGATGTCGAGGACGCCATAAGGCCCACTTTCCGACCCGTTGATGCGGAATGCGCGATTGTCCGGAAACGTGATCTCCAGGGTGCCGTATCGAATGTTCACGGCGAGCCTCGCCGCCATTTTGGTTAGCCGCGGCAATCCCTTCAATTCGGCACGCAGATTGTCACGGGTCAGAACAATAGGCTCACTCATCCCAAATTCCCTGCAAAAAATCAATTATCTGGATGTCGTTTGCACACGGCGCATAAACTGGCCCTGCGCTCCGTCGGAAGATGCTTTTCCCGGACGTGCATGAAATGGTACACGCTTCCGCCAGATTTTAAAGGCTTGCCAGTGAATCGCGCCGATGACTTTCAGTCCGAGCAGCGGCACCCGCGCGCACGCGCGAAGTATGCTGCGGTTCGTCATCGCAGCGCCGGAGCCCGAGAACGTCGCCGAGAGCAGCGGGCCGCTTTCGTCCTTTTCCAGAATGCGAACGCGAACGGTTCTGCCCGGCGGCATCATGCGGAAATGGTAGTGTTGCTCCATGTCCACGAAGGGCGAGACGTAGAATTCCTTTCGCGCATGCTGCCGGATTCCGCTGTCGCTAAGCTCTCCGGCGGCCACCGGCGCGACGTAGGTATGTATGCCGCCGAAGGTATTCCGGACTTCGTAGACGAGCGCCGTCACGCGCTCGTCGGCTCCATAGCAGTAATAGACGCTGAGTGGATTGAACGCGTAGCCCAGGACACGCGGATAGGCGAGCAGCTTGACCCGTGCGGGTGGTTGAAGCCCAGCCCCATCCAGAAGTCGATCGATATGAGAGCGCAGGCTGGTGCCGTCACGGGGGCCGTGATCCTTTTCATGAAAGGAGACAAGGTTGAACCGGTTCACGGAAAACAGCCGGCTCGTCCTTGACGCCTCGGACAACCTGTCGAGATCAAGGAGAACGGAAAAGACCTCATATGCAAACCGGTGTTCCGCCGGCTTCATGCGCTGATGCATGACGGTGCCCAGGTAGAGCGACACCGGGGCGTCCGGCGGTGACCCGTTGTCGCTGAGACGGTTGGTCGGGCGTGCGATCATTCCGCGGCATCCAGGAATGCTGGCCGGTCCGCCGCGTTTTCCCAAGGAATCCTTGCTCCAAGGGCCTTTGCAACGGCCAGCCCGGAAGACAATCCGTCTTCATGGAACCCGTTCCCGGTCCATGCGCCACAAAACCAGGTGCCGTTCCGCCCCTGGATGTCGGCAAGCCGCTCTTTGGCCCTGAGCGCCGATTCGTCGAATTGCGGATGGTCGTAGGTGTATCGCGCGAAGGTCTTGCTCTCAAGCGGGGCTTTGTACGGGTTGAGCGTGACAAAGACAGGCCTGTCAGGATCGAGATTCTGAAGCCGGTTCATCCAGTAGCTCACCGTCACATCGCGCGTCGCACCCGCGTCCTGGTCGGACATGTAGTTCCACGAGGCCCAAACATTCTTGCGCCGCGGCATGAGCGCTTCGTCCCGATGCAGATAAACGTCATTCGGTCGGTAGCGGATTGCGCCCAGTATCTGGCGTTCATCCGCCGTTGCGTCGCCAAGCATGGCCAGGGTCTGATCGGTGTGGCTTGCCAGGATCACATGGTCGAAACAGTCCATGTTTCCACTCAGATCCGCAACATACACCTTGCCGTCTTCACGTGTAATCCGCGTCACCTGCGTGCCGAGACGCATCTGGCGGCGCACCGGTGCGATGAGGCGTTGTACATAGGATCGACTTCCGCCGCTGACAGTCCGCCAACGGGGGCGGTCGAACGAAAGCAGTCGGTGGTTCTTGAAGAAGGCGACAAAACTTTCGACGGGATACGCTCGCATCTCATTGATCGGGGTCGACCATATGGCCGCTCCCATCGCGAGCAGATAGTCGTTCACGAACGCATTGGAATAACCTTCGCGATCCAGATAGTCGCCCAAGGTCTCTCCGCGGAGTGTTCCGGCTTCGAGGTCCGCCACCGATTTGGCATTGAAGCGGAAAATGTCGCGCAACATGCGCAGGAAGCGGGGAGAGAGAAGATTGCTCCGCTGTGCGAAGAGCGTGTTGAGGTTTTGACCGGACCATTCCAGCGTGCCGTTGTTTGCCGACACGGCGAAGCTCATGTTGCTTGCCTCGTTTGGAACGGAAAGGTGGTCCAGCAGTCTTGTGAAGTTCGGGTAGTTCAATTCGTTGTAGACAATGAACCCGGTATCAACACTTAGCTTTCTGCCGTCATAATCGATGTCGGCAGTTGCACTGTGCCCTCCGGGTCGTGTCCGCTTTTCATAAAGAACGACCTCGTGACTTTCACTCAATGCCCAAGCTGCGCTGTTCCCGGAAATTCCGGATCCGATGACAGCAATCCGCATATTCTATCCTTCGCTCGCTCTCGCCGAGCACCCGTGGGAGGACAATCGACGAAACGTTTTTTGGTTTGCGTTGTTGAAAGAATACGGCCTGAGAAGAGGCTTGGATCACGCAGTGCAATGATTTCTCGAAATAATTCCGTTCTGACCGGAAGCAATGGAAACGGGCTTTCAGCCAATCTCGGCATATGAGATTGGCTGACCCGGGGCCGAGTTAGCTCGCACAGATACGCCTCGGCGCCCGAGGAACCATTCCGCGAAGGCGCGTTATCGACGCTGGCTTCGATCTGCGATCGATCAAGCCTGAAGGGTGTCGACCAGCCAATTCCAGGCAACCCTGAAGCGTCCTGAAGCAGCATCAAAAAAGGCAACCATCTTTTCCCACACCATCTGGCCGAAATCAGCGACATGAAGCATGGTTCCGCGCTTGACGGGCTCCGAGGTCGTCTCAATCAGTTCGACAGTTGCCGCTTCGTCGCCGTCATTGACAACGCGGCGGGTCACGGTGAGGGCGCCTTCCGTTACAAGACGGGAGTCATCCTTGCCGGCGACGACGGTATTCTGGTCCATCGCGCGCACGACCACTGCGCGCCCGTCCGGCAGCAGATGGGTTTCATTGGAATTCACTTCCGAATCGTAGATGACTTCACCGTAGGAATCGATGAGTTCGACCCAGATGGTCTTTCGACCTTCAACTTCGATCTCTCCGACCCAGATTGTGAGTTCACTCTCAAGCGGGTCTGCCTGCTCGGCAGTCGCAGAAGCAACTGTCACTGCCAGACGATCCTCTGGAAGATTAATGGTCTCACGCGGTAGCGACTCCGCGGCTGCGCTCCCAGCAAGGGCGAGGATGAGACCAAGCGCAATAGTTCCAGCTCTGGTATTCCGTTGCATGTACGCCTCCCAAGGCTTTATACAACCATCATTCACCGTACCTGGAGCTTTGGTTTTTGAGTCCTGTTTGGACTTCTCTATCTCAGCTTTTCAAGAATGCCCCGACCGCACGGTCACTATTTTGCCATTATCGCATCACAATCTCCCGATTGGGTGTAATGCAGATCACAAATTTTGGTGATTTGCGTAACTTTTGGTTAGTACGTGTGCTTTTCTGCCCTTGGATCAAGGTCATTCACCCCGAAGTGATTACTCTGCCCTCGTGAAAACTTCTTATTAAACGCGCGAATCTCAAAAAAGTTCCCGAAATTTTGCCTTTCTCTGCGGAAGGCGGGGGTGGGAAATATGACATCGTCTCAGCCGCGCGCCTGCATGCGGAGCTGTGGGTAGGAGAAAGGCCCTTTGCCGGTCACTTACTACCAGTCCCCTTTCGACAAAAAAGAAGGCTCCGCGTCCGGTGGGACGATGGAGCCTTGCGTCACAAAGGTGTGGTCGATGGGGCTGCACGCGGTGTCTGTTGCTCGTCGTCACATTCGTGCGCGAACTACCTCGCTCCACTCAAGCGTCGAATGGGATGTTCACGTCATGTGACCGCTGGGCAAGTCCGTTCGGATGTGCCTAACTTTATGAATTTCGCGTGAGAATCGTCTTGTTGCTGTTGTCTTGAGGCTTTGAAACTCGTCTTTTGTTATGCCTAAAGAAACTCAAGCCTGCGTCTTCCAGACAATCAATCCTGTTAAAAGTTACAGTCTCCGGTTGCGTTTGATGGCCAGCCTCAACGCAAGGATCTTCAAAATATTGAAAAAACTCGGCAATTGCGCGCCGCTTTGACAGTTTTGACTTATTTCCATGTCCGAAGAAAACATGGTTTATCTTTCGTCGGTTTTCTGAATCGCCAAATGATGTCAAATAGCAACGAGGCATCCGCTCTGAAACTCGAATCAGAACGGCATCGGCAGAGCCGACATATGAGGAAAAGCTTTTGCGGGAAGTTAAGTGGGTGGTGATGGCTCCCCAGGCCGGACTCGAACCAGCGACCCAGCGATTAACAGTCGCTTGCTCTACCAACTGAGCTACTGGGGATCACCACGCTCGGGGCTGACGTTGCCGCCCCGTCGATGGAGATGCGTATATCAAAGGCTTGATCCATTTGCCAAGCCCCCTCGGAAGTTTTTTTCCCGTGTCAGACAGTTTTTTGTCCGGTCTGGGGAAAACTCGATAATTTTCAGTGGGATGACCATCAATGCGACAGCCGGCACCTACCGGGCTGTTTCGTCAAAGAAACCACTTCTGTTTATGGTCGGCTGTTCCTGCCATGTAGCAGGCAGATTACGAAACGGCTTCCTTTGGTGGCGATGCTTGTTTCGTCATTGATATCCGTTTAGGAAAGAACGTGACGGTTCCGGATCGGGAGGCTTCCTCATCCGGACTAAACGGGAATCCGGTGTGGGCCGAAAAGGTCCGGAGGCCGGAGCTGCCCCCGCAACTGTAAGCGGCGAGCGTCCTCACGTTAACCACTGGCTCAGGCGGCCGGGAAGGGGTGTGGGACGCGGCGAGCCGCGAGCCAGGAGACCGGCCGTCATAATTCGTAACCCTTACCGCTGTCGGGTGGACGGCCGGGAGCAAACATTGGCGTCGTCACAATCACCGCGCACCATCCTTGTTCTGGGTGGTGCCCGCTCCGGCAAGAGCCGCTATGCGGAAGCTCTTGCGGATCGATCCGGCCTAAGCAAGACATATGTTGCCACCGGGGCTGCATTCGATGACGAAATGGCCGAACGGATCCGCTTGCACAAGGTGCAGCGTGGAACGGCATGGAAGACCGTCGAGGAACAAATGGATCTGCCATCTGTTCTGAAGGCAGAGTGCCGTCCGGATTGCGTTGTGCTTGTGGATTGCCTGACGCTCTGGCTCTCCAATCTGCTTTTTCGCGAACAGGACATGGCAGCTGCGGCGCAGTCGTTGCAGGAAACTCTCCCGAGCCTTGAAGGGCCTTGCATTTTCGTTTCGAACGAAACGGGGATGGGAATAGTGCCCGAACACCGACTGTCTCGCACATTCCGCGATGCCCAGGGTCGATTGAATCAGGATATCGCCAGGATTTGCGACACCGTCGTTTTCGTTGCGGCGGGTTTGCCGATGGTCCTTAAACCGAACTCTCAACCGGACATCATATTATGACAAGCACTCCCAAGCAGGCCGGTGGCAAGATCCCGGCAACCATCGTCACCGGATTCCTGGGGGCAGGCAAGACGACCCTGATCCGCAATCTGCTGCGAAATTCCGGCGGGCGCCGGATTGCGCTTATCGTCAACGAGTTTGGCGACATGGGCTTTGACGGCTCGCTCTTGAACGGGTGTGCCGATCCGGAGTGTGCGGCCGACGATGTTGTCGAGCTGACGAACGGATGCATCTGTTGCACGGTCGCCGACGATTTCCTGCCCACCATGGAAATGCTTCTGTCCCGGGAAACCTTGCCGGACCATATTGTAATCGAAACATCGGGCCTGGCACTGCCGCAGCCGCTCGTGCGGGCCTTCTCCTGGCCGAGCGTCAAGCCGAAGGTCACTGTCGATGGTGTCGTGACAGTGCTGGATGCGGCAGCGCTTGCTGAAGGTCGTATCGCTCTCGATGAGGACGCTCTGGCTGCCCAGCGGGCTGCCGATGAGGCGCTTGATCATGACAATCCGGTTGAGGAGCTGTTTCATGACCAGCTTCGCTGCGCCGATCTGGTCGTTCTCAACAAGGCGGATCTCATCTCTGCCGACGATCTGAAGAAGGTCGAGGATCAGGTGTCGGCGGACATTCGTGCCGCCGTTCATGTGGTTTCTTCCGAAAACGGCACGCTGCCGATCGAGGTCCTTTTGGGTCGCGGTTCCGCCGCCGAGGACGACATGGCGTTGCGGCACGAGCATCATCACCACGACCACGACCACGACCACGACCACGACCACGACCATGACGATCATGATCACGATGATGATCACCATCACGACCATCATCATCATGACGACTTCGAAAGTCATGTCATCGAAGTGCCCGCGTTTGCAACCATGGCCGATGTCGAAGCGAGGGTGAAGGAAGCCATGGCGCTCAAGGGCATCCTGCGGATCAAGGGAGCCGTGCGTATCGAGGGTAAGGCGGCGCCCGCAATGGTGCAGGCCGTCGGTCCGCGCGTCGAAACCTGGTTTGCTTCAGATGCCCAGGGCGCCGGACGCCTTGTGGTGATCGGCCTCAAGGGGCTCGACCTCTCCAGTGTGCAGTCCGTCATTGCGAAGGCTCGGGCAGCGGCCTGACATCAAGGGAACAAGATGCACATCCTCGCAAGCCAGACACGTCGCATCGATGACGGCGGCGATGCCGTCGATCTCGGGCAGGCGCCCGCAGACGTCCTGTTTCTGTCTGCCGCGGACACCGAACTCGGCAGTTTCGCGGCGGCCCATGCTGACGTCGGAGCGGACATCTGCAGTCTGCGGCTCGCGAACCTGATGGCCCTGAGCCATCCTTATTCGGCAGACCTTTACGCGGACAGCACTGTTCGAGGATCGCGGCTGGTGGTCCTCCGAATTCTGGGTGGTGTCGAGTACTGGCGCTATGGTCTGGAGCGCTTCGAGGAAGAAGTTCGGGCAAACGGTCTCGATCTCATCGTGGTGCCAGGGGACGACAAGTGGGACGAGGAGCTGACCTCCCGTTCGACCCGCACGACAGAGGAAGTGCATCGTTTCTGGCGGTATTGTGTGGAAGGGGGCGCGGAGAACTACGCCAATGCGCTGCGCTTCGCGGCCAGTCTGATCGGCAAGGCTGACGAGCCTGCGCATCCCGTGCCATTGCCGCGTGCCGGAATTTATCTGCCGGGCAAAAGCAGTCCGTCGCTCGCCGACCTCCGCGCGACCTGGTGCGCGCAGGACCGGCCAGTCGCGGCCATCACCTTCTACCGGGCGCTCGTGCAAGGGGCGCAGACGGCCCCTGTCGATGCCCTGGTGGCGGCATTGGAGAGGGCCGGCGTCAACGCTCTGCCCGTCTTCGTTTCCAGCCTGAAGGAAGCAGAGTCGACCGCCATTCTGGCGAGCCTTTTCGATCAAGTGCCGCCGGATGTGGTTCTGAACGGGACCGCCTTTGCCGTTTCGAAAGCCGGCGCCCGGCATGAACCAACGCCCCTTGATCGGCCGGGAAGGCCGGTTCTCCAGGTCGTGTTCTCTTCGTCCTCCCGAGAGGGCTGGGCAGAGAGCGATCAGGGCCTTTCGATCCGCGACCTCTCGATGCATGTCGTGCTGCCGGAAATTGACGGCAGAATTCTGACACGGGCTGTTTCGTTCAAGGAAGAAGGGATCTATGACCCGGCGTCGCAGTCGACCCCGATCCGTTTCGAATCCTTGCCCGATCGCATCGCGTTTGTCGCAAATCTTGCTGCGGCCTGGGCTCGCCTTGCGCATACGCCGTCAGATTGCAAGAAGACCGCCCTCATTCTTGCGAACTACCCGAACCGCGATGGTCGCCTTGCCAACGGTGTCGGACTGGATACGCCAGCCTCCTGCGTGGCTCTGCTCCAGGCGATGGGGGCCGCAGGGTTCGAGACCGGCGAGGTCCCGTCCTCGTCGTCTGACCTGATGAAGCGGCTGACGGCAGGTGTCACCAACGCGCTTGAAGGCAGATCAGACCGGGACGACTGCGAATTCCTGCCGCTCGATGTCTATCACCGGTCTTTTTCGGACTTGCCGGAGGACGTTCGCAGCGCTGTCGCGGATCGCTGGGGAGCGCCGGAAGAGGATCCATTCGTCGCCGGGAGCGGCTTCAGGCTGGCTCTGCACCGGTTTGGAAATCAGGTCGTCGGCATCCAGCCGGCCCGCGGCTACAATATCGATCCGAAGGAGACGTATCACGATCCGGATCTCGTGCCGCCTCATAACTATTTCGCCTTCTATTTCTGGATCCGGCATCACTTCGGTGTTCACGCGGTCATTCACCTCGGCAAGCACGGCAATCTGGAATGGTTGCCCGGCAAGGCACTGGCCCTGTCCGAAAGCTGTTTTCCGGAAGCTGTCCTCGGGCCGACGCCCAACATCTATCCTTTCATCGTCAATGATCCCGGCGAAGGCGCCCAGGCGAAGCGACGGACAAGCGCGGTCATCGTCGATCACCTGACGCCGCCGCTGACCCGTGCGGAAAGTCACGGTGCTGCGGAGGAACTTGAGACGCTGCTGGACGAATACTATCTGGCAAGCGGTGTCGATCCGCGACGACTGAAGGCCCTGACGCGCGACATTCTGGATGCAGCTGTCCGCCATGGCCTCGACAAGGACATCGGCCTCGATGAGGACATGGACGAGGAAACCCGCCTTGCCCGGCTGGATGCACATCTTTGTGACTTGAAGGAACTCCAGATCAGGGATGGCCTGCATATCCTGGGGTTCAGCCCCGAGAAGGAGCAACTGACGGACCTCCTGGCCGCACTTGCGCGCGTTCCCAGGGGATCGGCACCCGGTGCGGAAAGCTTGCAGCGCGCGCTTGCCGCCGATCTCGGGTTTTCCGGCTTTGATCCGCTCGACTGCGATTTTTCCGCCGGTTGGTCCGGCGAAAAAACGGATTGTCTGGTGTCCTTGAGCGCATCTCCCTGGCGCTCGAATGGCGATACGGTCGAACGGATCGAGCTTATGTGTCGCGATTTGATCGCGGGCGACAGGATCGTGCCGCAGGACTGGTCGCGGGTGAGGGGTGTCCTGACCGAAATCGAGGAGCGGATTCGCCCCTCCGTCACGACCTCCGGGGATGCCGAGCTCGGCGCTGTCTTAAGTGCGCTTGGCGGTGAATTCGTCGAACCCGGGCCATCTGGTGCACCGTCGCGCGGACGACCGGATGTACTTCCGACAGGACGGAACTTCTATTCCGTCGATGTCAGGGCCGTGCCGACCGAAACCGCCTGGCGGCTCGGGCGCCAGTCCGCCGATCTTGTCGCCGAGCGCTACTTCCAGGAAGAAGGTGAATGGCCGTCCTCACTCGTCCTGACCTGCTGGGGCACGGCCAACATGCGCACCGGCGGCGATGATGTCGCACAGGCGCTTGCGCTTATCGGTGCAAAACCGGTGTGGGAGCCCGGGTCTGGCCGCGTCACCGGGTTTGAAATTCTGAAACTTTCTGAGCTCGGCCGCCCGCGTATCGACGTCACGTTGCGCGTCTCCGGCTTTTTCCGGGATGCTTTCCCCCATCAGATGGATCTATTCGACAGCGCAGTCCGTGCAATCGGCGAACTGGAAGAACCGGAAGAGGCCAATCCGGTTGCAGCGCGCATGCGTACGGAAGCAGCGAATCTGGTGGCCGCGGGCGTGGACGAGGCAGAAGCCAGACGTAAGGCGGGCTTTCGGGTTTTCGGTTCGAAGCCCGGTGCATATGGCGCGGGTCTGCAAGCCCTGATCGATGAGGGGATCTGGTCGGATCGCAAGGATTTTGCGGATACTTTTCTTGCCTGGGGCGGATATGCCTATGGCGGCGGTGCAGCCGGCGAAGGCGCCCGCAAAGCTCTCGAAAGCCGTCTGGAGAGAACAGACGCAGTCCTCCAAAATCAGGACAACAGGGAACACGATCTCCTCGACAGCGACGACTACTATCAGTTCGAAGGTGGTCTGGCTGCGACGATCGAGACGCTGAGCGGTGAAGCGCCCAAGGTCTATCACAACGATCACTCCCGTCCGGAGCGACCTGTCATCCGGAGCCTGTCCGAGGAAATCGGCCGGGTGGTCCGGGCGCGCGCGGCCAATCCCAAATGGATCGCCGGCGTCATGCGACACGGCTACAAGGGCGCGTTCGAGATGGTCGCGACGCTGGACTATCTCTTCGCCTTTGCGGCGACGACGAACGCAGTCGGTGACCATCATTTCGACCAGCTTTATGAAGCCTACATCGACAACACCGCAGTTCTGGCGTTTCTGAAGGACGAAAATCCGGCTGGTCTCGCCGAGATGGTCGCACGGTTCGACGAAGCGCTTGAGCGCGGTTTGTGGACTCCGCGCCGCAATTCGACGCAAGCTGCGCTGAACGAGCTGAAGCGGTCGCTTGAAGCACCGGTTCGCATCAAAGAGACTGAAACAGGGATGGAGAAGGGGATGGGAACATCGTGAGCGACGATAGCGAAAAACCGGAATTGAACGAAGACGAACTGAACGCACGGCACGCCGAGAAGATGCGCAAGAAAAAGGCGGCGCGCGACAAGATCATGTCGACCAAGACCATCGAGAAGGGCCTCGTGATCGTCCATACCGGAAAGGGCAAGGGGAAATCCACTGCCGGATTCGGCATGGTGTTTCGCTCCCTTGGTCATGGTCACAAGGTCGGCGTCGTGCAGTTCGTGAAGGGGCGAATCGAAACCGGCGAGCGCATGGCCCTCGAACGGTTTTCCGATCTCGTCACCGTCAAGCGCATGGGCGAAGGCTTCACCTGGGAGACGCAGGATCGGCAGCGGGACATTGCAGCCGCCCAGCAGGCCTGGGACGCCGCCAAGGAAATGATCATGTCCGGCGATTTCCGCCTGGTCCTGTGCGACGAGCTCAATATTGTGCTGCGCTACGACTATCTGGATATCGCTGACGTCGTCGACTTCCTGAAAAACAAAAAACCGGACGATGTTCATGTCGTGATCACGGGCCGCAATGCCAAGGACGACCTGATCGAGATTGCGGATCTCGTGACCGACATGACCCAGGTCAAGCATCCGTTCCGGTCTGGCGTAAAACCCCAGGAAGGTATTGAATTCTAGGGGGGAGGCCGGAAAGAGACGGCTTCATGCCGGCTTCAAGTTTCAGAGCCAATGAGCACCAAGACCGTTTCCTGCCGTTACCAAAGGAGTCGCGATCATGAGCAAACTCTTCGATCAAAGCCTGCGAACCGCAACCGCAAAGCATCGCGAAGTGGTTCGCAAGTACGAGCTTTATCGCACACTGGTTGAATTCTTCGCAGCGTTCACATTCATTCTTGGAAGTGCGTTCTTCTTTTACGACAGCCTGATGATGGCTGGCACCTGGCTTTTCCTGATCGGGTCGGTTCTATTTGCGGTCCGGCCGACCATTCGTCTCCTGCTTGAACTGCGGCTCATGAATCTCCCGGTTCCGGACGAGTTTCGCCCCTACGGCGTGGATAAATACGTGCCACGATCATGAACAAGACGTCGGGTAGCAGAAGAAAGCCGGCGATCATGGTTCAGGGGACCGGGTCGAATGTCGGTAAGAGCTTGATCGTTGCCGGCCTCTGCAGGCTCTTCTCAAATCGCGGCTTGTCTGTCCGCCCGTTCAAGCCTCAAAACATGTCCAACAATGCCGCGGTAACAGAGGACGGCGGCGAAATCGGCCGCGCCCAGGCGCTCCAGGCCATGGCCTGCCGTGTGCCGTCCTCCGTGCATATGAACCCGGTCCTTCTCAAGCCGGAGACGGACACGGGCGCGCAGGTCATCGTGCAGGGCAGAAAATTCGGCACGATGCGCGCGCGTGAATATGGGTCCAGAAAACACGAGCTATTACCGAAAGTTGTCGAGAGTTTTTCAGTTACTTCCTCAGATGCGGACCTTGTGATTGTCGAAGGAGCGGGAAGTCCGGCGGAAATCAATCTGAGAACGGGTGATATCGCGAACATGGGATTTGCGGAGGCTGCGAACCTGCCGGTTGTCCTGTGTGCAGACATCGATCGCGGCGGTGTCATCGCGTCAGTCGTTGGAACCCATGCGGTGCTGGAGCCTAGTGAACGGGAACGTATCCATGGGTTTCTCATCAACCGGTTTCGCGGCGATCCGAGCCTTTTTGATGACGGCATGCGCGAAATTTCCGAGCGAACCGGCTGGCGCGGCCTTGGCGTCGTTCCCTGGTTCCCGGACGCCACCAGGCTGCCCGCAGAAGACGGGCTTGGTCTCGCGGACGGGTTCGGCTTGGGCAAGCTGAAGGTTGCCGTCCCTGTGATTTCCAGAATCGCCAACTTCGATGATCTGGATCCGCTTCGGCTGGAGGCGGATGTGACGCTGGAGCTGGTGCAGCCGGGCAAGCCCTTGCCGGGCGATGCGGATCTCGTTCTTCTGCCCGGCTCAAAGTCGACGGTCGGCGATCTCGCGTTTTTCCGGCAGCAGGGGTGGGACGTCGATCTTAAGGCGCACTACCGGCGCGGCGGCCAGATCCTCGGTATCTGCGGCGGTTACCAGATGCTTGGAAGAACGATAGCTGATCCGGAGGGCATTGAAGGCGTGGCGGGAACCGTGGAAGGACTTGGGTATCTCGATGTGGCAACCGTCCTGACTTCGGAAAAGTCGACGGTGCCGGCCAAGGGCAGGAACATCGCCTGTAACGCACCCGTCTCCGGTTACGAGATCCATATCGGGTACACGGAAGGTGAGGACTGCAATCGCCCGATGAACCTGCTCGATGGTGACCGCGCCGATGGTTCCGTTTCCAGAAATGGTCTGGTCTCCGGGACCTATGTTCACGGGCTCTTCACGGACGACAGTTTCCGCAAGGCGTATCTGGCGGCCTTCGGGGCGGCATCCGATCTTGCCTATGATCAAAATGTAGACTTGATCCTGAACGACTTTTCCATGCATCTTGAAAGTGTTCTTGATGTCGCGGCGCTACTCGAGATTGCTTCCCGAGACGTCGCTTGACCTAATTGGAGGTCGTCAATTTGATTTTGATATCTCTTGTTCTCGTACGCCTTCTTGCGATCTATTTTTTCGTATTCAATTTGTATCAGGTAATGACGATCCTTTTCAGCGGGGCCTTTGGTGCCGGTTATTCTTCATTCAGCATTTCGTCTGTCCTGAACCTCGTTGTTTGCGTCATCCTGGTCTGTTTCCCTCGAGTGGTTCTGATCGGGTTGGCTCCGATTCAGTCTGCAAAAGAGGAAGACTTTCCGACAGCAGCCGTTTTCCAGACGGCCGGTATCGCCCTTATCGGACTGTGGTTCCTGTTGTCTGGCCTCAGTTACCTGGTCAATGATCTGATGGGACTGGTCATGATGAAGAATGTAAGCGGCGGTTACGGCTCGAGCACTTATTTGCAGGAGCGTATGCCGGACATTGTCTCAGCTGGTTTCGATGTCGTCGCCGGCGCATTCTTGATAAGCGGTTCGGGCGCCATCTCTCGACTTTTTACCTGGCTAAGACAGGTGTCGCCGCGCACACCCGAAGACGCTGATAAGCTTTGACACCGGCGCCGACGACGAGAGAAGCCGGCGCTTCGGGTGCTGGCCTCAAATCGCCGCGGCGGCCCCAAGGACCAGAACCGTCTGAATCGCGTAGGCCCCGACGGTCACCCGCAGAGCACGGCCAATGTCGAGGGCATTTGCGGTCTTTCTGGCGGAAGAGTTCAGGAAACGGTCGTTGACCGTGTAATCCGCATAAACGCGCGGACCGGCAAGAGCTATGCCAAGCGCGCCCGCCATTGCAGCCTCCGGCCAGCCGGCGTTCGGTGACCGGTGCTTTCCTGCGTCGTGGAAGATGCATGAAATGCTGGCGTGGATCGAACCGCGCGCCAGAGGTGCCGACAGTGCGATGAAGAAGCCGGAGAGGCGAGAAGCTGGCAGATTGATCAGATCGTCGAAGCGCGCCGCCGCCCAGCCGAAATCGCCATAGACTTCGTTCTTGTGGCCGATCATGCTGTCGGCGGTGTTCACGGCCTTGTAGGCAATGAGGCCGGGCAAGCCGAGGACTGCAAACCAGAAGACCGGTGCGACAACGCCGTCGGAGAAATTCTCCGCGCAGGATTCGATTGCAGCCCTGGAAACGCCGGCTTCATCGAGTTGCTTCGGATCGCGGCCGACGATCAGCGAAACGGCCTTGCGCCCACCGGCAAGCCCCTCCTTTTGCAGGCCATCCCTGACCGCTGCGACATGTCGATAGAGACTGTTCTGGGCAATGAAGATCGCCGCGAGCACGATCGTGATCAATTCGCCCAGCGGGAGGGTCGACGCGATGACGTGAATTGCAAGACCCGCCACCGCACTTCCCGAGACAAGCGCAATCAACGTCAGCACGCCGCCAAGTTTCCTGACCTGCGGAGCATGGTCTGTCTTGTTGAACGCCCGATCAAAGAACGAGATAACCTTGCCGATCCAGACAACCGGATGCGGCACGCGCTCCCACACCCAGTCCGGGTCGCCAATGATTGCATCCAGAAGAAGCGCGGCGAGCAGCAGCCACAAGGCGTTGTCGTAAATCAACATATTAGCCGTTAGAGCTCTTTTTGCGCTTCTGCAAGTGCTTCTGAAAGCCGCTGGAGGTTGGAAGGGCTGCCGGGAAGTCCGAAACGGATCCAGGTCGGCGCATAATCGAAGATCCGCGTCCAGATACGCCGTTTGGCGAGTGCCGCATGCAGATCAGCAGCCTTGCGCGTTCCTGCCAGCGCATAGAGCGCCGTTCCGCCGAAGACACTGAGCTGCTGTTGTGACAGCAGGCCGGTCAGATCCGCCATTTCATCAGCCAACTGCCGGACCATGCGCTCCTGCCAAACGCCGTCACGCAACGCTCGAGTTCCGATTTCCAGCGCCGGTCCGCTGAGAGACCAGCTTTCCAGCTTTGCGGTGACGCGGTCGGTCAACTCGGCAGGTCCCACCAGAAAGCCGAGACGCAGGCCGCCGAGACCATAGAATTTTCCGAACGAGCGCAGCACCGCAATGTTTTCGTCGCTGATCCGGGATAGCAGGCTGCCGCCCGGCACGACATCGGCAAAGGCTTCATCAACGATCACGAAGCCACCGCGTTTCGTCAATGTTGCCGCAATCTCAAGAAGGCTTCGCACATTCGTCAGACGACCGTCCGGATTGTTCGGATTGACGATAATCGCTATCTTGCTGTCAGCTGGCAGCGCATGGATGCTCGAAACTTCGACAGGAACGCGTGACTCTCTTGTCCAGACGGCGCGGTGACTGGAATAGGAGGGTGAAACAAGGGCGACCTGACCGTCAGGCAGAAGCGACGGCAGCATGGAGATCAGCATCTGGCTGCCGGGCGATGCGGAAATGCCGAGATGGTCGGGCACGCCATAGGCTCGCCTGGCCGCCGATATCAGGTTTTCGAACGCTGTTCGTGAGGGCAGGGCGGTCCAAAGATGTTCGGGAAGGTCGTGAGGGACAGGGTAGGGGTGCGGGTTTATCCCCGTGGAAAGGTCCAGCCAGTCCGCTCTCGTGCCGCCAAAGCGTTCGATCGCAAGCGTCAAGTCGCCGCCGTGTTCCATGGAGCCCTTATCCTCACGCTGTCTTGTCCGGCCTGTGCGGCGATTCTGATGCCGTACGTTGGCCTTCCTCTTCACGCCTATCCGATTTGACCGCGAGGGTCACCGTGGGAATCAAGCCTTCCTTGTCAGAATGACTGATTGCAGAAAAATCGCTACTTTACTAAAAGAACAAAAGAAGAACATATTTGGTGACGCAGGATCATGAGAGCAGAACAAAAAGGTTACAACCTGAAGGACAGGGATAGCGCAGACGTTTTGTCTGCCCTGGGGGATGCCCGAAAATGCCTGGTCATGGTGAAAAAAGCGATGAAGCCGCGCTCCGGCCTGGCCCGTTCTGCGGATGCCGTCATCAGCGAGATCGACGAGTTTGCCTTCGTGCTGACGGGCGTGAGCGATTATTTTCATCTCAAGGGACACGGCACGCCCGCAAGAGACCCCAATGGGTGCTCTTAAAGGTAGCACACGATCAGGGTCCCATTTGCAAGGACCTCGCGGGGGTGTCACAGGCCCGCCAGCGTCTCTACTATCAGGTGGTCGACGATACGGTTGAGCGTTTCCCGCGGCAGCTCACTGTCGTCGCTCGCGTCTTCCGCCAGAGAGAGTTGTTTTTCCGCGGATGTGCCGTTGGCCGCGATATCGCGGATATGTTCAATATCCGCTTCGCATCCGAAGAACTCTGCATCGGGGCGCACGAGTTCGATCAGTTCTTCCGTGAGATCGCTGAATGCACAAGGTTCGTTTTTGCCGAAATCGATGAGACGTGCCGTCGTTCCATGCCGCTGCGCCTGCCAGCGGTTTTCCGCGATCAGGAAGCGCGAGTATTGACGCCAGCTCTGGTTGGAGCGGCGCAAACGGTAGAGCATTCGGCAAAGGCAGCGGAACAATGCGGCGATGGCAATGGCATCATCAAGTCTCGGACAGACGTCGGTTATCCGCATTTCAAGCGTCGGAAAGCGCTCGGATGGCCTCAGGTCCCACCAGATCTTGGACGCATCTTCTATAACGCCTGCACGGCACAGGATATCTACGGTGTGTCTGTAATCGTGATAGCTTTCGAAACTCGGAGGCAGGCCCGTTCGCGGCAATTCGTTGAAGACGGCGAGCCTGTAGGACCTCAACCCACTGCGGTGTCCCCGCCAGAAGGGTGAAGATGTGCTGAGCGCCAGAAGATGTGGCAGGAAATATGCAAGCTGATTGAACAGGTCGATCCGCTGCGCTTCGTCCTCGATCCCGATATGGACGTGCATGCCGCAGATCACCATGCGTTTGGCGACCACCTGCATGCTGCGCGCGATCTCGTTGTATCGCTCCTTGTCGGTATGCGGCTGGTCGGTCCACTCGGCGAAGGGGTGCGTCGAGGCTGCGATCGGAGCCAAGCCATAAGATGCCGCTTCTCGGGCGATGGTCCGCCGACAATGAGATAATTCGTCGCGAACCTCCGCCAGCGTCGAACAGACGGGTGTTCCGACTTCTATCTGGCAGCGCAGGAATTCCGGACTGATACGGCCTTCAAGTGCTTTCTCGCAGTCAGAAAAAAGCTCTGGCGGCGGAGAACTCGCCAATTTGCGGGTCCGCCGATCCACGAGCAGATATTCTTCCTCGACACCGATGCTGAAGCTTGGATCCTGCATGATAAAGAGCATCGACAGAGCACTGAGCGCAAGTCAAGCTGCAGGATAGGCTTACGGACCAATAAGTCCGGCACGCGTCGCCGAGCCTTGTTCGGCGCAAACTTTGACACTGCAAGGGAGAAAGTGGAGGCCCCGACCGGAATCGAACCGGTGTACACGGATTTGCAATCCGCTGCGTCACCACTCCGCCACAGGGCCCCTCGGTGGTGTGTCGCGCTTATCAAACAGTTGTACGGTTTGGTCAAGTCCTGAATTCGCCGCCTTCGAAATTTCCACGCCTGCGTGAGGGTGGAGAGCGAACACGGGGCTTCAGATGAACGCCGGTTTGAATGAAAAATCGGGGACTTCGCGGGGGATCGCCCCTGTGTTGAGACTTGTCAGGTCGCTTCCGCATCGCTAATGAACGTTTCTCAAGAGGCGCCGGACACTCGGCAAGTCAAAGTGAGGGCCGATATGACGGACTTTAACCAGTCCCGCCGCAGGATGGTAGACACCCAACTGCGCACCAACGATGTCACCGACCACCGCATCCTCGATGCCATGGAAGTGGTGCCGCGGGAGCGATTCGTGCCCGCATCGAAAAAGGCCGTTGCCTATATCGACGAGGACCTGCCGATCGGCTCGTCCGGATCCGGCAGGGTGCTGATGAAGCCTCACATCTTCGGCAAGCTGGTCCAGCTTGCAGCCATACGCGAAGACGAGATCGTTCTCGTCGTCGGTGCCGGCACCGGTTACAGCGCCGCCGTCATCTCCAAGCTTGCCGCATCCGTGGTGGCGCTCGAGGAGAACGAGGAGCTCGCGAAGACGGCCTCGGAAATCCTCATTGATCTCGGTATCGAAAACGCGGTTGTCGTCGACGGCCCGCTTGTCAAAGGCTATCCGGCGGAGGGCCCTTATGACGTCGTCCTGGTAGACGGCGCCGTTGAGGTTGTGCCGGACGCACTCAAGAACCAGCTCAAGCCTGATGGCCGCATGGCGGTGATCGAGGGACAGGGCGGTGCGGGTGTCGCGCGGCTCTATCAGAAGTCCGGTGAGACCGCTTCGGCGCGATTCGGCTTCAATGCGTCGGTCACGCTGCTGCCGGAATTTCGGAAGGCGGACGAGTTCGAATTCTGAACCTCGACTGCAGGGTGACCTTGAAAACCCGGTGCCAATAGCGCCGGGTTTTGCTTTTTTGCAGCGTTTCAAAGGCGCTGAGCGACTTGTTGCCCGAAAGCCTCACTTCGATAAATTCATGACGGTGCGCGCCTAAACGGTTGATCGGTAACACTGACCGGTTTACTCAAAACGATGAACTAAGGTGAAATCCAGCAAGGAGTGTGGGGTGTCTGGTCGTTCATCCTTGAAAGCAGCCGCCGTTGCACTGGGGTTATGGGGCAGTGTTTCCTTCGGAGTGCTCGCATTTGCGTCGTCTGGCGCACATGCCGAGACGATCCGGGAATCGCTCGCGCTGGCTTACGCAAACAATCCGACGTTGAATGCAGCGCGCGCTCAGCTGCGCGGCGTCGATGAAAATGTTCCACAGGCCCTGTCCGCATGGCGCCCGACCGTTTCCGCTGCCGCGTCGGCTGGCCGGCTGGCAAATGGCGTGGATTCAAGCGTCAATTATCGCAACAACGCGTCCATGTCGCTGACCATCAGTCAGACAATTTTCCGTGGTTTCCGCACGATCAATTCCACGCGGCAGGCTGAGGCAGTTGTTCGCGCTCAGCGCGAAAGTCTGATGTCGACGGAGCAGGATACGCTTCTCGATGCCGCGACGGCTTACGTGGATGTCATCCGCGATACCGCGCTCGTCTCCCTGCGGCGCAGCGACCTTGCATTCTTGCAGGAGCAGGTGCGAGCCGCTCGCGACAGGTTCGATGTCGGTGAAGGAACGCGGACAGACGTTAGCCAGTCGGAGGCGCGTTCCTCCGAGGCACGCGCGAGCCTGAATACCGCAATGGCAAATCTGAACACCAGCAGGGCCATCTACCAGCAGGTCGTTGGCACCGAGGCCCGCAACCTGTCAGCGGACACCTCGATCAGCCGGTATGTTCCCAAATCGCTCGACGAAGCGTTGAACCTGAGCGAAAGCCACCAGCCGCTGATCCGTCAGGCCCAGCACCTCGTTGATGCGGCCGTTTTCAACGTCAAGACGATCGAGGGCGAACTGCTTCCGACCGTGACCGTTGACGGCAGTATTTCGAGAAGCTGGAATCCTTCCGAAACGGTCGATTACAGCGACAATGCCCAGATTTTCGGGAATGTCAGCATTCCGCTCTACCAGGGCGGTGCGGTCTATTCTCGTGTGCGCCAGGCCAAGGAAGAGCTTGGTCAGACCCGGCTTCAGCTCGACGTTGCGCTTGATCAGGTCCGCGCCAACGTCATTTCAGCGTGGGGTATCTATCAGGCCGCGGAAGCGTCCATCGTTGCCGCCCAGGCCGCTGTTCAGGCGCAGCAGTTGGCGCTGGAAGGCGTGGTCGAGGAGCAACGCGTCGGCCAGCGCACAACGCTTGATGTTCTTGATGCGCAGCGCGAACTCGTGAACCAGCAGTCCAATCTGGTGATCGCACAGCGTAATCGCATCGTTGGTGGGTACCAGCTGGTTGCCTCTATCGGTCGCCTGGACGCCGGCTCCCTTGGCCTCAGCGTTGCCCGTTACGAGCCAAAACAGCATTATAAAGCTGTTCGCGACAAGTGGATCGGCCTGAGAACACCGGACGGCCGCTAGGCGCAACCGCTTGAAAACAATGTAGCAGACGGTCGGGACGCGCAGTCTCCGACCGTTTTTCTTTTCTGCCCGATCTCGGTAAATTTTCGTAATACAACAAGAAACGGATCTGCGATTCCCTTATTGGTACGTTAATTCTAGAGTAAAAAGGGGAAAAGGCGATCGTTGTGGGTGCGCCCGGTTTGCGCCAGTGTCGTGTTGGCCCGCATACTTTTCCTGATCGAATCATTCGCATCTGTTTGAGTGATCCGAAGCGTGACCGACAAGTACGGGGGTAGTCATGGCACAGGCGAAAAAGGCTGAAGAGCCGTCGATGGAGGAAATCCTCGCATCGATCCGCCGCATAATTTCCGATGAGGACTCCCAGGGTACGGATGCTGGCGAGGCCAGCGAAAGCGACGAAGTAGAATCTCCATTAGCAGAAGAGGCTGCAAACGATATGGGCGATGCCTCCGAAATGTCCCAGGACGATCTCGACAAGCTGTTCGATATGGACACCGATGTCGATGAGGTCGTCGAAGAAGATGTCGATGACATGGCCGCGGCCATGGAAGCTGATTCTGCCGATGATGATGACGAAGACATTCTGGAACTGACGGAAGAACTCGCAGTTTCTGAAGATGACAGCATGGATATGGTCGAGGGCCTTGCGGAGGACTTTGAAAGCCCGGAAGGCGACATCTCCTTTGCGGAACCCGAGCAGGAAGAACCCGAGGCGGAACTTGACGTCAGTCTCGAGCCGGAGGCTGTCTTCGAGGAGTTGAAGTCTTCGATGCCGGTGCCGGACAGCTATCCGGACGTCGCGGAGGACTCCCCGCTCACATCCGAGAACACCGGGGAAGCCGTCCACGCTGCTTTTGACAATCTGTCCAACATGTTTGTGGGATCCCAGGCTCAGACGGTCGAGGAACTTGTGAAGGACATGCTACGCCCGATGCTGAAGGCGTGGCTTGACCAGAACCTTCCCGGCATGGTCGAGCAGATGGTGCAAAAGGAGATCCAGCGGGTCACGCGCCGGCGCTGAGGTATGTCATATTTGGCGGGAATTCATGCAGGGGGTGCCAATCGGCATCCCCTGAAATTCTTCTTGGCGATGGCCGAACACAGGGTGTCCCACTGGCAGTCCTTGCACGCTGACCGGATGTTGTCTTTTGCGAAAGCATTGCGGAGCGTGGCAACGTCGCGGGCGCCAAGTCTCAGCGTTGCACCTGTCTCGACTGTCTGTCCGAGCGTCGCCGAGATATCCCGCGCTGCCGCCTGGTCTCGTGCCTGGATGCGGGTTTCGTGGCAGTGGCAGATGCTCTCGTTCAGCATGGGACCGCAGATGGCGTCCGGGCCGTCCGTCAGCACGATGTCCTCGCCAGAATTGACCCTTGCAACGATCCGGTCGTAATTGGCAACGAAAGCCGGTGTATAGCCCTTGCCGAGGTAGGTCAGCATGCACAGAAGGTGATGGGGGCGCAAAGACAGGGTCATCGCCTGCTTATGACATCAAACCGGCCTGGACCCAAGCCTTTGGGCGCTGGTGACACGCTTCCCAGGACCGGAAGTCATACGGAGCCGGTGATCCCACCATGTTGCGGCCCTTGGTAGTTGACTTGCGCGGACTGTTCCGATTTACACGGGGCTCACGATAATCGACCCTGATCTCCCATTGAGTGACCCTGATGCTGGAAAAGACCTACGACGCGGCCAGCGTTGAGCCGCGGATTTACGAAACCTGGGAAAAGGCGGGCGCCTTCAAGGCCGGCGCCGGCGCAAAAGACGGTGCGTCTGCCTTTTCCATCGTAATTCCGCCACCCAATGTGACCGGCTCTCTGCATATGGGTCACGCCCTCAACAACACGCTGCAGGACATCCTCATCCGCTGGAAGCGCATGCAGGGTTTCGATGTTCTTTGGCAACCGGGCACCGACCACGCGGGCATCGCGACCCAGATGGTCGTGGAACGCGAACTCATGGAGACGCAACAGCCCGGCCGTCGGGAAATGGGCCGTGAAGCCTTCGTCGAGCGTGTCTGGCAGCAGAAGCGCAATTCTGAAGGCACGATCCTCGGACAGTTGAAGCGCCTCGGCGCCTCCTGCGACTGGAGCCGGACCGAGTTCACCATGTCGCCGAACCTTTCGGCCGCAGTCCTCAAGGTCTTTGTCGATCTTTATAACGAGGGCCTGATCTACAAGTCCAAGCGCCTGGTCAACTGGGACCCGAAATTCGAGACGGCCATTTCCGATCTCGAGGTCGAGAATGTCGAGACCGACGGCCACATGTGGCACTTCAAGTACCCGCTGGCCGGCGGCGAAACATATGAATATGTCGAGAAGGACGAGGAGGGGAACATCACCCTCCGTGAAACCCGCGAGTATATTTCCATCGCCACGACGCGCCCGGAAACCATGCTGGGCGACGGCGCCGTTGCGGTTCACCCGGGCGACGAGCGCTACAAGCCGATCGTCGGCAAGCTTTGCGAAATTCCGGTCGGGCCGAAGGAACATCGCCGGCTGATCCCGATCATTACCGACGAGTATCCCGATCCGGACTTCGGTTCCGGTGCGGTCAAGATCACCGGCGCGCACGACTTCAACGACAACGGCGTTGCTCAGCGCAACAAGATCCCCATGTACCGCCTCATGGATGCGCGCGGTGCCATGCGGTCCGATGGGGCGCCTTATGATGAAGAAGCGGCGAAGGCGCAGGCGATCATCGACGGCGCCGAGATGACGATCAACGAGGTCGATCTGATCAACATCGTTCCCGATGATCTGCGCGGTCTTGACCGCTACGAGGCACGCAAGCGCGTCATCGACCAGATTACCGCGGAAGGACTCGCGGTCACGGTTCCGGCCGATCATCCGGACGTTGCCTGGATGAAGGGGCAGGCGCCCGAATGGACGCCGCTCGGGAAGGCCGTCGTCAAGCCGCTTGAGGACGACGCGGAAGCTGCGTCTGAATTGCCGCTTGTCGAATCCAAGAAGATCATGCAGCCCTTTGGCGACCGATCGAAGGTCGTCATTGAGCCGATGCTCACCGACCAGTGGTTCGTTGACGCAAAGACATTGGCACAGCCGGCGCTTAAGGCCGTTCAGGATGGCAGCACCAGGTTTGTTCCGGAGAACTGGGACAAGACCTATTACAACTGGCTGAATGACATTCAGCCCTGGTGTATCTCCCGGCAGCTCTGGTGGGGGCACCAGATCCCGGTCTGGTACGATGAAGACGGCAATGAATATTGCGCGCGTACCGAAGACGAGGCAATCGAACAAGCTGGCGGGAAAGCGCTGACAAGGGATCCGGATGTCCTCGATACCTGGTTCTCCTCCGCCCTGTGGCCGTTCTCAACGCTCGGCTGGCCAAACAAGACGCCCGAGCTGGAGCGCTACTACAAGACCGATGTCCTGATCACCGGCTTCGACATCATCTTCTTCTGGGTCGCCCGAATGATGATGCAGGGCCTCCATTTCATGGACGAGGTGCCGTTCCACACGGTCTATATCAACTCGATCGTGGTCGACAAGAACGGGAAGAAGATGTCGAAATCGCTCGGCAACGTTCTCGACCCGCTCGAACTCTTCGATGCTTATGGCGCCGATGCCACGCGCTTCGCGCTGGCCAGCCAGGAAGTCCAGTCCCGGCGGACGCTGCGCATGTCCGATCAGGCTGCAGAAGGCGGTCAGCGCTTCGCGACGAAACTCTGGAACGCGGCCCGGTTTGCGGAAATGAACGGCTGTGCGCGGGTGGAAGGGTTCGACCCGGCGACAACGACCCACACTTTGAACCGCTGGATCGCGACAGAGACCGGCCGGTGCATCGCGGAAGTTACGGTTGCACTCGAGGACTACCGTTTCAACGATGCGGCCAACGCAGTCTACCGCTTCACCTGGAACACGTTCTGTGACTGGTACCTTGAGCTTGCCAAGCCGATCTTCAATGGAGAAGACGAGGCCGCCAAGACGGAAACACGGGCCACGGCTGCCTGGGCGATTGACGAGATCCTGAAGGTTCTGCATCCGTTCATGCCGTTCCTGACCGAGGAACTCTGGGAGCGCCTTGGAGACGAGGGCACGAAGGCTGACGGTCTCTTGATGCTGTCCGCCTGGCCTGAATCGAAAGTGATGGACGAAGCGGCCGCTGATGAAATCAACTGGCTCGTTTCATTGATCTCCGAAATACGCTCTGTCCGTGCGGAAATGAATGTTCCCGCCGGCGCAAAGGTCGAGATTGTCGTCACCGGCGCGAACGAGCAAACCCGCCAGCGGATCGCGACGCACGAGGCCGCAATCCAGCGGCTTGCGCGCGCTGAAAGCGTTGTTCATGCCGATGCTGCACCGGCAGGCTCCGCGCAGATCATCGTCGGCGAAGCCTCGATCTGTCTGCCGCTCGCTGGTGTCATCGACCTCGCAGCTGAAAAGGCCCGACTGCAGAAGGACGCCGGCAAACTGGAAGGAGAGATCTCGAAGATCGAGAAGAAACTCTCCAATCCGGGCTTCCTGGCCAAGGCACCGGAAGAGGTTGTCGACGGGGAGCGCGAGAAGGTAACCGAATCCCGCGCGAAACTGCAGAAGGTCAATATCGCGCTGAAAAGGCTTGCGGAAATCGGCTAATCCCCAGCAATCGGCCTGTGGAGGACATTTGTCTTTTCCGGGCCGCAATTGGGGTGTAGCGCGATTGCCGTGATCTTAAGTATGCTGGTGCCGGAGAATCTGTTGAGAGCTGATGGCTGACTTGAAAAGCGCAATGAAAGTGGCAGGGCGTGCCTTTGCCTGGTTCGGACTGACACTTGCCACCACGGCACTGCCAACGGGGGCGGCACATGCCGAAAAGATCGAGAATCCGGTCGCGGTGTTTTCCGGTCTGGACAAGATTACCGGGCGCATCATCTCGTTCGACGTCTATATCGGCGAAACGGTCCAGTTCGGTGCGCTGCAGGTCACTCCGCGCGTCTGCTATACACGCCCTCAGACGGAATCGCCGCTGACGACCGGGTTCGTTCAGGTAGATGAAATCACTCTGAACAACGAAGTGCGCCGGATATTCTCCGGCTGGATGTATGCGGCAAGCCCAGGGCTCCACGCGGTCGAGCACGCGGTTTATGACATCTGGTTGACCGATTGCAGGCTTGCCTCGAGGGTTCCGCCGCCCGAAGATTATTCCGGCCCTCCGATTCAGGGTACCGTGCCCGACGGGGAAGATCCGCTTGCCGGGCCTGACGATGGCGTCGAAAGCCCCGGCATTCCGCAAAAGAAGCCGATTCAAGAATAGGACTTTCGCAGCAATGCGGTAATCCGAGAAAAAGACGATATGCCGCCGGTCCATGTGTCCGGCGGCTTTTTTTGTTCAGGTCCAAAAAAAAGCCCGCAGTAGCGGCGGGCTTTCAGATCGCTTGAAGAAGCAGCGAATTCAGTCGATCTGGACGTAGTCGCTCGGCGTCAGGCCCAGCCTTCCGTCGACATAGTTTCCGCACCTGTCGATCAGAAGATCCATGTCCTTTTCGAAGAAGTGATTGGCGCCGGGAACCGTGTCATGGTCGATGACGATTCCTTTTTGCGTCTTCAGCTTGTCGACCAGCGTCTGAACGTCCTTCTGCGGCACGACCTTGTCGTTGTCGCCATGAATGATAAGTCCAGAGGACGGGCAGGGGGCCAGGAACGAGAAGTCGTGCAGGTTGGCTGGCGGCGCCACGGAAATGAACCCTTCGACTTCCGGACGGCGCATCAGAAGCTGCATGCCGATCCAGGCCCCGAAGGAGAAGCCGGCAATCCAGCAGGCGCGCGCATCGGGATGAACGGTCTGCACCCAATCGAGCGCTGCCGCGGCATCGGAGAGTTCGCCCTGGCCATGGTCGAACGATCCCTGGGATCGACCGACACCCCGGAAATTGAACCGAAGCACCGCAAATCCGCGTCGCGCGAACATGTAGTACATCTGGTAGACGATCTGATTGTTCATCGTGCCGCCGAACTGCGGATGCAGATGCAGCACAAGTGCGATCGGAGCGTTGCGTTTCTTTGCGGGATGGAACCGGCCCTCGAGCCGGCCGGCGGGACCGTTGAAGATCACCTCAGGCATGAAGTGCTATGTCCTTGTCATTTTTTGCGCAGGGAACTCCGCGCGTCATGTAGGGTCTTGTTACGTGGTTTCCCGTAAGTCTAAACTTGACTCTTAGTCTCCAAGTTTTTAGAACCCTGTTTAGAATTATTCGAAAGTTCGCATCGCCATCCATCGGCAGGCAATACGCTGTTCGACCGGTTGGTGGTGTTATCGTCACAGCAGCGGAAAATTTCAAGTTTTTCGAACATGTACTTGGCGATTATGCGAATTTTCGGCTCCGCCGAGAACCCGTATCGACCCAACGAGGTGTCATGCCGCGTCGCTCAGACCCGATTTATCTCGATAACAACGCAGGTGCGCCTTTGCGTCCTTGCGCGCGGGACATGATGATCGAGGTTCTGAACGACACCGGAAACGCGTCGTCGGTTCATGCGCACGGTCGCCAGGCACGCTCAAGGATAGAAGCGGCGCGCGAAGCCGTGGCGAAGCTTTGCGGGGCCAGGAGCCGCGCGGTGACCTTCGTTTCGGGCGGAACTGAAGCCAATATGACGGCGCTGACTCCGGTCTGGCAGGATCAGGGAGCGCCGGTCTATCTCGACAAACTCTACAAGAGCACGGTTGAGCATCCCTCGGTCCTGAACGGCGGTCGATTTGCAGTCGCCGATCAGATCCCTGTGCCGGTTGACGGGAACGGCGTCGTTCAGCTTTCGGAGTTGGAGGAACTGGTTGTCGGAAGAGAGCCGGGCCTTGTTTCCGTCATGGCGGCGAACAACGAAACCGGTGTCATGCAGCCGCTTGCTGCAATCGGGGAAATCGCAGAAGCAAACGGCCATTTCTTCCATGTCGATGCTGTTCAGGCCGCAGGCCGTATGCCGATCGACATGGAGAGCTGGAAAGCCGACGCCCTGACGTTGTCCGCCCATAAGTTTGGCGGACCCCAGGGGATTGGCGCAGTTGTCGTTCGATCGACCGCGCGCGTTCCGTCCCCGCTTCTGACCGGTGGCGGACAGGAAAACTGGCGCAGAGGCGGCACCGAGAATGTGGCTGCCATCGCCGGTTTCGGCACTGCTGCCACTGCCGCACTTGAAGAATGTGCAACTGCGGACCATTTCGCTCATATGAAGGAAAAGCTGGAAACAGGGCTGCGGGACGTCTGTCCGGGGTGTGTCATCTTCGGCGAAACGGTTGAAAGGCTTTCGAACACGGTGTGTTTTGCAGTGCCGGGCATGCTGGCGGAAACAGCGCTGATCGCTTTCGATCTTGAGGGAGTTTCCGTTTCCTCCGGTTCGGCTTGCTCGTCCGGCAAGGTATCCGTGTCTCATGTGTTGACGGCCATGGGTGTCGAGGATGATCTCGCCCGATGTGCATTGAGAATAAGTCTGGGCTGGGCGAACGGGGAGGCTGAAGTCGATCGCTTTCTCGAAGTCTGGTGCAAGATCGTGGAACGACTTAATCCTCAGGCCCGCCATCAGGCGGCCTGATCCGGAAATTTCGGTGAAAGCCGGAGAAGAACAGGGAAATCGGTCCCGACCGAGTGTACCCAATAGGCAGGAAAGCGGGCACGAGGCCCGCTGAATGGAGGCAAAGCATGCCAGCTGTGCAGGAAACAATCGATCGTGTGAAAGCCATCGATGTTGACCAGTATAAATATGGCTTCGTTACGGAAATCGAATCCGAACGGGGCGCCAAGGGCCTGTCTGAAGAGACGATCCGTTTTCTGTCCGCCAAGAAGAATGAACCGGATTGGATGACCGAATGGCGCCTTGATGCCCTGCGCCGCTTCCGGCAGATGGAAGAGCCGACCTGGGCACGGGTTTCATATCCGAAGATTGACTTCAACGAGCTTTACTACTGGGCCTCACCGAAATCCGTCGAAGGACCGAAAAGCCTGGATGAAGTCGATCCGGAGCTGCTTGCGACCTATGCAAAGCTCGGTATTCCGCTTTCCGAACAGGAAATTCTGGCTGGCGTTGAGCCGAAGAACCGTGTTGCTGTCGATGCTGTGTTCGACTCGGTCTCGGTCGTGACTACCTTCAAGGATGAACTGAAGAAAGCGGGCGTCATCTTCTGCTCGATTTCCGAGGCTCTTCGCGAATATCCGGATCTGGTCAAGAAATACCTCGGGTCCGTTGTTCCGGTGACGGACAATTACTACGCCACCCTGAACTCTGCCGTGTTTTCTGACGGTTCGTTCGTCTATGTCCCGGAAGGCGTCCGTTGCCCGATGGAGCTGTCTACGTACTTCCGCATCAACGAGCAGAACACAGGCCAGTTCGAGCGCACGCTGATCATTGCCGAGAAGGGGGCGTATGTTTCCTATCTCGAAGGGTGCACGGCTCCGCAGCGCGATGAAAATCAGCTGCACGCCGCAGTCGTTGAACTGATCGCGCTCGACGATGCGGAAATCAAGTATTCCACGGTTCAGAACTGGTTTCCGGGCGACAAGGACGGCAAGGGCGGCATCTACAATTTCGTTACCAAGCGTGGGGATTGCCGCGGCAAGAATTCCAAGATCTCCTGGACGCAGGTCGAGACCGGATCGGCGATCACCTGGAAGTACCCCTCCTGCATTCTGCGCGGCGACAACTCGCGCGGCGAGTTTTATTCGATCGCGGTTTCCAACGGTCACCAGCAGATCGACAGCGGTACAAAGATGATCCATCTGGGCAAGAACACGTCCAGCCGGGTGATTTCGAAGGGCATCTCCGCCGGCAAGTCGGAAAATACCTATCGCGGATTGATTTCGGCCCATCGCAAGGCGTCCCACGCGAGAAACTTCACCCAGTGTGACTCGCTGCTGATCGGTCAGGAGTGCGGCGCGCATACAGTGCCGTACATCGAGAGCAAGAACGCATCCGCACAGTTCGAGCACGAGGCGACGACATCCAAGATCTCCGACGATCAGATGTTCTATTGCCAGCAGCGCGGTCTGTCGGAAGAAGAAGCTGTGGCGCTTATCGTCAATGGCTTCGTCAAGGACGTGATCCAGCAGCTGCCGATGGAATTTGCCGTCGAAGCGCAGAAGCTGATCTCGATCAGTCTGGAAGGATCTGTCGGTTAAGCCGCGACCATTCGACGAAGAAGATCAGACGGAGCAGCTCTGACCGAATTGGATAAAAGGAAGACAAGATGGGGCTCGGGTCCGAACATCTAGATCTAGGCATGGCCAAGGCTCAGATTCAGGCCGCCGGCAAACGCATGGCAGGTAAGGTCGGATTCCAGGACCAGTCCAGATACATGCGTGTCTACCTTGCCGAGCTTTTCCTCGGTTCGCTTTTCGGTTTTCTGCTGTTCGCAACGTTGTTCCTGGCCGTGATTGACCCGCCAATGGCGATCTACTCTGGAGCAGCGACCGCGATCTCGGCGCTTGCCTTCGTCACCGTCAAGGTGCGCAGTTCGATGGCGATCCGCAAAAAAAGAGAACATGACCTTCGCCAGCTGGCGATGGAAAAAGACAAGACGAACAAGACGATGGAAGCACAAAATGCTTGAGATCAAAAACCTTCACGCTCGCATCGCCGAGGATGAAACCGAAATCCTTCGTGGCATCGACCTCACCGTCAAGGCTGGGGAAGTGCATGCCATCATGGGTCCGAACGGCTCCGGCAAGTCCACGCTGTCCTACATTCTTGCCGGCAAGGATGACTATGAGGTTACTGAAGGGGAGATCCTGTTCAACGGCGTGAACCTTCTGGAACTCGAGCCGGACGAGCGCGCCGCGGCCGGCATGTTCCTTGCGTTCCAGTACCCGATCGAAATTCCGGGTGTGGCGACCATGGAATTCCTCAAGACCGCGATGAATGCACAGCGCAAGGCGCGAGGCGAGGATACGCTCTCCATTCCCGACTTCATGAAGCGGGTGAAGGATGCAGCTGCCCATCTGAACGTCTCCATGGACATGCTGAAGCGGCCGCTCAACGTCGGTTTCTCGGGTGGCGAGAAGAAGCGTGCCGAAATCCTTCAGATGTCGCTGCTTGAGCCGAAGCTTTGCGTGCTTGATGAAACCGACTCCGGTCTGGACATCGACGCCCTGCGTATTGTTTCTGACGGCGTCAACAAGCTTCGCTCGCCCGAGCGTGCAATGGTCGTGATCACACACTATCAGCGCCTGCTCGATCACATTGTGCCGGACGTGGTCCATGTGCTGTCCCGTGGCCGGATCGTGAAGACCGGTGACAAGAGCCTTGCGCTTGAACTTGAAAAGAACGGTTACGCCGACTACGTCGACGCGGCGGCCTGAGGGAGCGAAGCGATATGAACGCAAGTGCACCCATAAAAAACACCCAGGCGGAAGACGACCTGATTGCCAGGTTCGATGCCGGCAGAGATCAACTTGCAGGATCGGCAGACGTCAGCGCTCGGCGCGAGGCAGCCGTCGGCCAGATCCGCGATCGGGGTCTGCCGCACCGCCGGGTGGAGGAATACAAGTATTCCGATCTGCGCGCCTTCATGAAGTCCGCTGCGCCTCTGGCGCCAAAGGCGGATGTGGCAGCTGCACGCGACGTGTTGCAGGCGACGGATTGTTTCTCTGGTCTCGACAGATATCGGATCGTGATTGCAAACGGCGACTTTCAGCCCGAATTGTCCGACGTGGAGCCACTGGCGGCAGAGGGAGTCTCGCTGACGGACTTCAACGAACTTCTGTCAGGACCCGACGGCGCGACCAATCTCGCCTTTCCGAAGACTGGCCCGCAGGATGGAACCGTCGCTTTGAACACAGCATTCATTCAGGGCGGCGTCGCGCTGAGTGTAGGCGAAGGCAAGGTCGTGACGAAACCGGTTGAGGTCGTGCATGTTGCCAGCGCCGAAGGGGCTGCTGTGACCCGTAGCCGGATTGACCTGGCAAAGGGCGCGCAGCTTCGGCTTCTGGAAACGTTCATCGGCGATACGGGGGACGGCGAGCTGAATGCGGTCTTCGATTATCAGGTCGCTGACGGAGCAACTCTGGCGACGACGCGCCTGGTGGTCGGAAACGCCAGATCCGCGCGTCTCCTGACGTCCATTGCAACGCTGGGGGCCGACGCGACCTTCAAGTCGCTCGGTTTCATTGCCGGGACACGCTTCGCACGGAATCAGCAGTTCGTGAATTTTACCGGAGAAAACTCCGAAGCGAAGATCTACGGGGTGTCGATGGCGGGCGGGGAGGATCTTGCCGATCAGACATTGATTGTCGATCACGCGGTTCCCCACTGCAACAGCCGGGAATTCTTCAAAACCGTGCTCGACGGTCGTGCAAAGGGGGTCTATCAGGGCCGCATCAACGTTGCACCACATGCACAAAAGACCGACGGTGAAATGATGACGCAGGCGCTGCTTCTTTCCGAAGAAGCGGAGATGGCCAACAAGCCGGAGCTTGAGATCTTCGCTGACGACGTCCTATGTGCGCATGGGGCCACAAGTGGCGAGATTGATGAGGACCTCCTTTTCTATCTCCGCGCCAGGGGCATTCCGGAAGCCGAAGCCAGGACACTGCTGGTCCTGGCTTTCCTGTCGGAAGCGATTGAGGAATTCGGAGAGGAGTACGTCACCGAAGGCCTTGAAGAGCGCGTTCGCGATTGGCTCGCAAGCCACTAGGCCAAATGGTCAAGTCTGATGGGCGGATGGTTTCCAGCCGTCCCTGAAGCTCCACTTGCGCGCATGCAGGTGGCATCGTCAGACGGATCGCACCGAACCGGCCGGGCCGGATATCACGAAGAAGGCCGGGCCATAGTCCGGCTTTCGCCTTGAAATTCTCCGTTGCCGCCTCGTCCGCAAGAGGACTGGCGCGGCGACCTTCCCTGCGGCTCCTCCAGGAGGGACGCCCGCGGAAACCGCAACAGGAGCAGCACCGCATGACGGGCGCAATCGCACAAGAGACCGTTCAGGCAGCTGGATATGATGTTGAGACCGTTCGCCGGGATTTTCCGATCCTGTCGCGCGAGGTCTACGGCAAGCCTTTGGTTTACCTCGACAATGGCGCATCGGCGCAGAAACCGCGACAGGTGCTCGACGTGATCGAGAAGGCCTACACGGAAGAATATGCCAACGTCCATCGCGGGCTGCATTTTCTCTCGAACGCTGCGACGGACGCCTATGAAGCCGCTCGAGAAAAAGTGCGCCGCTTCCTGAATGCGCCTTCCGTGGACGAGGTGGTCTTCACCAAATCGACGACAGAGGCCATCAATCTCGTTTCCTACGGTCTGGGACCTGACTATTTTTCGGACGGCGGCGAGATCGTTCTGTCGATCATGGAGCACCACTCCAACATCGTTCCCTGGCACTTCCACCGCGAACGGAACGGCGCAAAGCTGGTCTGGCTGTATGTCCGTGAGGACGGGTCGTTCGATCTCGATGCTTTTGCCGATTCCCTGACGGACAAGACGCGGCTTGTGGCGCTGACGCATATGTCCAATGTCCTCGGCACCGTGGTACCGATCAAGGAAGTGTGCCGCATCGCCCATGACCGCGGAATTCCCGTGCTGGTCGACGGAAGTCAGGCCGCTGTGCACATGCCCGTCGATGTGCGGGATCTTGATTGCGACTACTATGTCTTCACCGGACATAAAGTCTACGGCCCGACGGGCATCGGCGTCCTGTGGGCCAAGCCGGAGCGCCTCGATGCGTTGCGTCCCTTCAATGGCGGTGGAGAGATGATTCTCGACGTCACGGAGGATGTTGTTACCTACAATGAGCCGCCGCATCGATTTGAAGCGGGCACCCCGCCAATCGTGCAGGCGATTGGCCTTGGAGCCGCGCTCGACTACATGGATTCGCTCGGCCGCGAGAACATTTCAAGGCACGAAGCCGATCTGAAGGACTATGCCCATCAGCGCCTCAGGGAAATCAACTCGCTGCGTATCTTTGGAAACGCTCCGGGCAAGGGAGCCATCGTTTCGTTTGAAATAGAGGGCGCACACGCCCATGATGTGGCGACGATCATCGACAGGGCAGGGGTTGCCGTTCGCGCCGGTACCCACTGTGCCCAGCCACTCTTGGCAAAATACGGCGTGACCTCTACATGTCGGGCAAGTTTCGGGCTCTACAACACGAGAGCTGAAGTGGATGCCCTTCATGATGCCCTTCTGAGGGCACAGAGCTTTTTCGGGTAAGGACGGACCCATCATGGAAGACGTAACCACCATCGACACCAATGCCGCGGGCGAGGAACTGCAGGCGGAAGTGTCTGCCAAAAGCGCCATACCTGTCGAGGAACTCGATCGGCTGACGACGGACATCGTAGGCGCCCTGAAAACCGTCTACGATCCCGAGATCCCCTGTGACATCTATGAGCTCGGCTTGATCTACAAGGTCGACATCGATGACGATCGATCGGTGAATATCGACATGACGCTGACAGCTCCCGGCTGTCCTGTGGCCGGCGAGATGCCGGGCTGGGTCGAGAATGCAGTCTCGGCCGTCGCCGGCGTCGGGCCTGTCAATGTCGACATGGTCTTCGATCCTCCCTGGTCGCCGGACCGGATGTCCGACGAGGCAAAGGTTGCACTCAACTGGTATTGAACCTGGCACCTTTCATCTCATAAGCTGAGACACCATATCAGCTTTGGAACACATCACTTGTCCAACGGACGAAACGAGGAAAACATGGCTTCCGCCGGAAAATTCCAGGTAATGACACTGACGGACGCAGCTGCGGATCGGGTGAAGGAGCTTGTCGAGAATTCCGACAAGAACGCACTCGGTTTGCGAATTGGCATCAAGAAGGGCGGCTGTGCCGGCATGGAATACACCATGGACCTGGTCGATGAGGTTCAGGTAGGTGACGACCAGATTGAAGAAAAGGGTGCCAAGCTTTTTGTCGATCCGTCCGCGGTCCTGTTTCTTCTGGGCACCGAGATGGACTTCGAGGTGACCAAGTTCCGCTCCGGTTTCGTGTTCAAGAATCCGAATGAGGTGTCGGCCTGCGGTTGCGGTGAATCGGTTTCCCTTCAGGAAGCTGATCTGAGCGCTTTCGCACACTGATCTTGCCCACAGTCGTCCTGACGTCCATGCGAATTCAGCGAGAAACATGAGCCTCTTTGAACAGCTGAAAGCGGATGCCGCTCAGCAATGGGATGCCTACACCCGCCACGAATTTGTCTTGCGTCTCGGTGGCGCGACTTTGCCGCAGGCGTGTTTCCGCCACTATCTCGTTCAGGACTATCTTTTCCTCATCCAGTTCGCGCGCGCATATGCGTTGGCCGTTTACAAGAGCCCGTCCATGGGTGACATGCGTCACGCCCTGGAAGGCGTGAAGGCCATACTGGATGTCGAACTGGAACTTCATCTGGAGATGTGCCGCGGTTGGGGAATGTCCCGCGAAGCTATCGAGGCCGCGCGCGAAGACACATCAACAATGGCCTATACGCGCTTTGTGCTGGATGCGGGCATGTCTGGCGATCTCCTCGACCTCCAGACGGCGCTGGCGCCCTGCATCCTCGGCTACGCCGAAATTGGTGCCACGCTGAAGTCACAGGCGACGGATCTTTCCGACAATCCCTACCGCCGGTGGATTGAGGAATATGCCGGAAAGGAATACCAGGAAGTTGCCTGCGGCTTTGAAGACTGGTTCAACAGGACGGCCACAGACTATCTGACAGAGGCAAGATACCCGCGACTCCTTTCTACCTTTGAAAGGGCATGTCGACTCGAGAGCGATTTCTGGCAGATGGGAATGAATGCGGACGAAGGAAGTCAGATCTGATCGGGTGGCGCTCGCGTTCGGATAAGAAATTGCTCCGCGCCTCGGGCGGAAGCGCGGCATGGATGCCCTAGGCCACGTCCTCCGAGTCCTCTGCAAGCAGATCGTCTTCAGTTCTCACGACATTTCGTCCAGCGTCTTTCGCGAGATAAAGCGCCCGGTCCGCTCGGGCAACGATCGAGTGCGGCGTGTCCCCGGTCCGGAAGATCGCGATGCCGACGGAAATAGTCACCCGGCCGAGATTTTCGCTCGTTGACCGTTTGACGAGTTCCTTGGACATGACAGCATGCCGGATCCGCTCACCGATCTTTGCGGCTTGATCGAGACCCACGTTGGGCAGAATGATCGCGAACTCCTCGCCGCCGTATCGACAGGCAATGTCGAGCGACTTGATATTCTGCTTCACCGCCAGCGCCACGAGGCGCAGGACCTGATCGCCTGTCTGGTGACCGTAGGTGTCGTTAAAGCTCTTGAAGTGGTCGATGTCGGTGAACAGCAATGCAAAGCCACGATCGCTCACCCGAGACTGCTCGACGATGCGATCGATGGAGTTCTCGAAATGCTTGCGATTGTTCAGAGTTGTCAGCTCATCCGTCAGGGACTCGTAGCGGATGGCTTCGAGGGAGGATTGCAGGTTTTCGATATGCTTCTTCGATTCCCGCAACTGGTTTTCCAGCTGCCGGTTCGACGTGACCGCGTTATGGGTGGACTTCACGAGATGCGATACACAGGCCTGAAGCTTCTTCGGATCCTTGATCGACTTGATCTTCTCACCGGCCTTTTCCAGCGCCGTCCCGTAGTCGGACGTCGCGTCCGCACTCAGCTTCAGCGTGTCGACAAGATCCTCGACTTCCTTGGAAACCTTGGAACCGACTTCATCAAGACGATCGCCCAGTCGGGTCGGTGACAGGAAGCGACCGTAAAGTGACAGCATCTGTTCGGTGTTGATGCGGCCATCCGTCTTGATCGTGTCGTTCACGGCTCGGTTGAGGCCCTGGTTGTAGCCGGCGGAGTACGTGTACCAGAGCTCGTAAGATCGTGGATACGCTGGAAGAGTGTTTTTCTTGATGTAACTGATAGCGGACTCACCGTAGTTGATGGTCCGCTTATGGTCGTCTTCGTCCGCCATAAAATTTCTCTCGTTTCAGACCTCGGAATCCGCCCCACACGGATTTTAGATCTAGAATAGAAATTCGGACGTAACGTTTAAGGATACGTTAAGTTTAGCGTCAAATATCCGTAAAACTGATTACGAAGCTTTCTTCGGCCGCGGCTCTCGCAGCAAAAACGCTGGAATATGCACGCCAGGGCTGAAAGCAGGCTCGGATTTGTCAGTCTTTGCTTTCTTGTTACTTGTGTGTCGCGGCATATTTGAAACGTTTTGCGGGACGGGAGTTTCCTCAACCTTCTCGCTATTGTTGTCAGACGCAGAGGTAGTTGCAGGCTGAGGTTTCGGTTGGGACCGGCGTCGTGACGCGGGCTTCGGCTTTTCGGCCTCGTTGTCGTTGCTGGAGCCCGAAGACTTGGCCGTGGCACGACCTCCGCCTTTCCGCTTGGCCTTGCGTTCCAATGCGGCGGCCTCAAAATCGATCGGCTCACCGATCCACTCGATATCCATCTTGATCAGAGTCTCAATTGCGGAAAGATATTTCTGATCTTCGGCCGTGACCAGCGTGAAGGCGGCGCCGGAGCGTCCAGCGCGGCCGGTGCGTCCGATGCGGTGAACGTAGTCTTCCGCATTGCTGGGCACATCGTAGTTGAAGACGTGGCTGACTTCCGGAATGTCCAGGCCGCGTGCGGCTACATCACTGGCAACGAGCAGCTTGATATTTCCCTTTCGGAAATTGTCGAGCATCATCATGCGGGTGCGTTGGTCCATGTCCCCATGCAGCGCACCCACATTGTATTCGTGACGCTCCAGGGACCGGAACAACGTGGTGACGTCGCGCTTCCTGTTGCAGAACACGATTGCGTTGTTCAGGTCTTCCGCGCCCTCGAGGAGTTCGCGCAGGGCGGCACGCTTCTCGAAGTCCTTCGAGATGCAGCCCTTGAGCTTCTGCGTGACATTTTCGGCAGTGGAGGAGGTGGGCGCAACTTCGATCCGCGCAGGGTTCTGAAGGAACGCTTCCGTCAGGCGCTGGATCTCGGGTGGCATGGTGGCCGAGAAGAAGAGGGTCTGGCGCGTGAAGGGGATCAGCTTGCAGATGCGCTCGATATCGGGAATGAACCCCATGTCGAGCATCCGGTCGGCCTCATCGATCACGAGGATCTCAACGCCCTGGAGAAGCAGCTTGCCGCGTTCGAAGTGATCGAGCAGCCGGCCCGGCGTCGCGATGAGGACATCGGTACCGCGATCCAGCTTCTTGTCCTGTTCGGAGAAAGACACGCCGCCGATCAGGAGCGCCACGTTGAGCTTGTGGTTCGTGCCGTATTTCTCAAAGTTTTCCTGAACCTGCGCAGCGAGTTCGCGCGTCGGCTCCAGGATCAGCGTTCTCGGCATCCGAGCACGGGCGCGACCCTTTTCCAGCAGGGTCAGCATGGGCAGAGTGAAGCTTGCCGTCTTGCCGGTTCCGGTCTGAGCGATCCCAAGCACGTCGCGTCGTTCCAGAACTTGCGGAATCGCGCCTTCCTGGATTGCGGTGGGTTCTTTATAACCTGCTGCTTCAACTGCAGCGAGGACCTTCTCGCTAAGACCGAGAGTATCAAATGCCATGGAGCGTTTTGCCCGGATTTTATGATTGTCGAATTCTGGCGCCCAGAATGGCGCCAAACTGCGCACACCCTACATTCATGCGCTCAGGTGTCAATGGACACTCGAGGTAAATTGGCAAGAAAGTCGAGTATTTCTGCGCATTCCCGCCGGCTCAGTTAATAGAGGGGGTGTGACGCAGCGTTATCGCTTTTCAAGCTCCAGCAACTTATTTGTCGTAGACCTGCCTTTTGCGCAATTAAATATCAAGATCCTCGGCGAATTCTGCATTGTCCTGAATGAAGCGGAAGCGCGCTTCGGGCTTGTTGCCCATCAGTCGCTCGACAGTGTCATTGGTGTCCGAAATGGCGCTTTCCTCAACCTCGACCTTCAGCATGGAACGCTTGGAGGGATCCATCGTCGTTTCCTTGAGCTGTGCCGGAAGCATTTCGCCGAGGCCTTTGAAGCGACCGATTTCCACCTTGGACTTGCCCTTGAACTCAGTCTCGAGCAATTGGTCCTTGTGCGCATCGTCGCGTGCGTAAAACGTCTTGCCGCCCTGTGAGAGGCGGTAGAGTGGCGGTACGGCGAGAAAAAGGTGGCCGCCGCGGATCAGTTCGGGCATCTCGCGATAGAAGAAGGTGATCAGCAAAGACGCGATATGCGCACCGTCGACGTCGGCATCCGTCATGATGACGATCTTCTCGTAACGCAGATCCGTTTCCCGGTATTGCGACCGGGTTCCGCAGCCGAGTGCCTGGATCAGATCGGCGAGCTGCTGGTTGGCAACCAGCTTGTCTCGGCCCGCATTGGCAACGTTGAGGATCTTGCCGCGCAGGGGCAGGACAGCCTGGTTCGACCTGTTCCGCGCTTGCTTGGCGGAGCCGCCAGCGGAGTCGCCCTCCACGATAAAGAGTTCGGTTCCAACAGATTGATTGGCCGAACAGTCGGCCAGCTTTCCCGGCAAGCGGAGTTTCCGCACGGCTGTCTTGCGCGCGACGTCCTTCTCCTGGCGCCGGCGAAGGCGCTCGTCGGCACGGTCGATTACCCATTCCAGAAGCTTGTTGGCCTGGTTGGGGGAGGCGGTCAGCCAGTGGTCGAACGCATCGCGTACGGCGATCTCCGTCAACCGGGTCGCCTCATTGGTCGCAAGCTTGTCCTTCGTCTGGCCGACGAATTCAGGTTCACGGATGAAGACCGATAGCATGCCGCCGGCCGACGTCATGACGTCGTCCCCGGTGATGATCGACGCCTTCTTGTTGTTGGTCAGCTCGCCATAGGCCTTCAGGCCGCGCAGCAGCGCATATCGGAAGCCCGCTTCGTGGGTGCCACCCTCCGGCGTCGGAACGGTGTTGCAGTAGGAATTGACGAAACCGTCGCCTGCGAACCAGCTAACGGCCCATTCGACCGCGCCGTGCTTGCCGGTGTTGGCCGTACGGCCGGCAAAGACTTCGTCGACGACGCGCCGTTCCTTCGTCAGTCGCTCGGCGAGAAAGTCCTTCAGGCCGCCGGGAAAATGGAAGACAGCTTCGGCCGGTGTTTCATCGTTCTCCGAAAGCAGCGAGGGGTCGCAATGCCAGCGAATTTCCACGCCTCCGAACAGATAGGCCTTCGAGCGCGCCATCTTGAGAAGGCGGGCCGGTTTGAACCGCGCGCCCTTGCCGAAGATCTGCTCGTCGGGAAGAAACCGCACGAGTGTTCCGCGTCGGTTATGAGTGTCGCCGACCAGCTCGAGGGCGCCCTGCGCTGCGCCCCGGCGGAATATCTGACGATAGAGCTTGCGGCTTCTGGCGACTTCCACAACCAGCTCTTCCGACAGGGCGTTGACGACGGAGATGCCGACCCCGTGAAGGCCGCCCGAGGTTTCGTAGACCTTGCTGTCGAACTTGCCGCCTGCGTGAAGCGTGGTCATGATCACTTCGAGCGCGGACTTGTCCTTGAACTTCGGATGCGGGTCGACGGGAATGCCGCGACCATTGTCGGTCACCGTCAGGGAGCCGTCGGCGGAGAGCGCTACGTCGATCCAGGTCGCATGCCCTGCAACGGCTTCGTCCATCGAGTTATCGATGACTTCAGCAAACAGATGGTGCAGCGCCTTTTCGTCGGTGCCGCCAATATACATGCCCGGGCGACGCCGGACCGGCTCCAGCCCCTCCAGGACTTCGATATCGGCAGCGGAATAGTCATCCGTTGCCGGAGCGCTTGCCACAGGACGCGGTTTTTCCGGAGCTCGCGCCGGAGCTTCTTCGGGCATCGGCTTGGACACCGCTGCGTTGCCTGCGAACAAATCTTCTTTTGCACTCATTCCGTATCGCCTGATGGGGTTGGGGTCTGTGACCCTGAACTTCAGCGCCGTTACCTACACCGAATCGAACTTCAGTTTGAAGGACAAACGAAGAACGGCAAAGGACTTTGGCCAAAAGCCCCCGTTTTCAACAGCGTTTGGCCAGGGCAATCTGTCCTTCAACACATAATCAACGCCCTTGTGCTGACATGGCCCGGTCGGGTGAGGATGTGCAAGCACAAAAATGTGCCAATTCGGCAACACTCGGCAAGAGAGTCATTCGCGCAGGCCGGGAATGGCGCTTTATGCCAAGGTTCAGCCATGTTTGGCCGCCACCGGTTACGCTAGAGTCATCTGGACCTTCAGAAGGGCCGGCTGACGCCGAAATTGGAACCCGTTAGCGGTTTCGGGAAATGGTCTCATTTGGGCAAAGAATGGCCCAACTTAGGCCGAAATGATTGGCCAGTTTGGGCCATCTGAAAATCAAGGTACCCGCCCTCGGGAGGCACGGGGAAGGCTGAAGAGACAAAAGATGCGCACAGCGCGTGAGAAGCTAAAGGTCGTAGAGATCGTCCGGCGGCCCGACCGGTGTCATCCGCCGTTTCATAGTGTGACCAGAATGAAGAAGAACAGTTCGCTTTTTCGATATTTTCGAAGACCGGGCCCGCTGCTGGGGGCTATGCTCCTCGTCGGAACGACCGGGATGGCGTCTGCTTTTGATGGTCAGACAACGACGACGCGAACTATTGGTCCGCAGGATCTGACGCCGACCGAGGCTCTTCGGACAGGTGCACGTCAGTATTACGCAGGCGACAAGGCCGGCGCACTGACGTCTTTGCGCTATGCCGCCGAGAACGGACAGCCGAGAGCAGCCTGGAAACTCGGAGAGATGTACGCCTCCGGCGATGGTGTGCAGGAAGACGACCTGAAGGCATTCGAATATTACAGCCAGATCGTGCGTGAGCATGGTGATGACAGGCCGGACGGCCCGGACGCACCATTCGTCTCCAGCGCCTTCGTGGCACTTGGCTCCTACTACCTCAATGGTATCGACGGAGCGGTTCCGAAGAACGAACCACGCGCTCGCCAGATCTTCACGCATGCAGCCTCCTATTTCGGCGATGCTGATGCGCAATATGAGTTGGGGCGGCTGTATCAGGACACCAACAGCCGTATGGCGGTCAGGTGGTACAATCTCGCGGCCTTGAAAGGGCATGTTGGCGCGCAGGCCCGCCTTGGGCAGACGCTTTATGCTTTCGGGACCTCCGAAAAGAAGAAGGCGCGTGGGCTGATGTGGCTGACAGTTGCGCGAGATCAGGCCACCGGAGCCGATGCCAGCTGGATCCATGATCTCCACGAGCAGTATTTTGCTGTCTCGTCGGAAAATGTCCGCAAGGCGGCCAGATCGCTCGCTGACGGCTGGATAGCCCAACACAATCCTGATCTACGCACCGCCCAACAGCTGCAAACGCAATAGTCTTCAAGGCTGCACGAGAAAATCGATGTGGCATCGGACGGACGGCGGGTGACGTTTCTCGGTGCGGATTGACTTTATCCGGAAATGTCGCCGCCGACGGGTTCAGCGTGTGTCGACGAGAAAACTGGCGTTTTCCATTCACCCTGACGTGCACTGTCCTGCAACCGAGCGGGGGTGAGCTGTGATAACGGGCAGGGTGCTTCGCTGAAATTCCAGGATGTATTGTTCAACACCATCTGGCAGGTCGCCATCCGCATTCCCTGTGGGCTTTTCACGCACACGGATTCCCCTATGCCGTATTTTTCGCCCTGGTACCGACAGGTACAGGATGCATCCTGTGCGTGCGAAGGCGATGACAAAAGGAAAAGTAAGGTGCCGAGCGGCAAGGGAAGAGACTTCAAAAATGACCGCCAGAACCTGCCGGCCGCAGCGGGGCACGCTGGCGGTCCAAGATGAGGTCCGCTCCTTTTGGCGGCGGAACCGGCTGTGAGCTTCGTTATCCCATGACAGTTGCACTGTAGCACGTGAAAGCCGGGCTGCAAGCAGAGCCTTGCGACAGCATGTCGCCGTTCTGCTTGGCTGGAAAGAAATCGAGTCAGCTAATCGGGTTTTGGCGGAAGGTGGCTGTCAGGCAGCCAGATCGACCCAAACGGGGACATGGTCCGAGGGTTTTTCCCAGCCGCGAACATGTTTGTCGATCCCGCAACCGTTCAAAAGGTCGGTCGCGTGCGGAGACAGCAGGATGTGATCGATGCGGATGCCATTGTTTTTCTGCCAGGCGCCGGCCTGGTAGTCCCAGAAGGTGAAGACCTCCTCGGCGCTTGTGCAGCTTCGGACCGCTTCTGTCAGGCCAAGATTTTGCAGCGCGCGGAAGCGCTGGCGGCTTTCCGGCTGAAAAAGGGCATCATCCAGCCAGTTTTGAGGGTTCTTTGCATCGATAGGATCCTGAATGACGTTGTAATCTCCCAGCAGCAGAAAGGGCGCTTCATCGCGCAGCTGCTTTTCCGCATGGGCAATCAACCGGTCCATCCACCCGAGCTTGTACGGAAACTTCTCGGTTCCAAGCGGATTGCCGTTCGGCAGATAAAGGCAGCCGAACCGCAAGGCGCCTTGGTCTATTGAAACTCCGGCTTCAATGTACCTTGCCTGTTCGTCTTGATCATCGCCAGGCAATCCACGACGGACATCTTCCAGCGGAAGCTTCGACAGGAGGGCGACACCGTTGAAGCCTTTCTGTCCATGCGTTTCCAGATTGTAGCCGAGATCCTCAAACGGCTGCCGGGGGAAGTTCTCGTCAACCGACTTGATCTCCTGGAAGCAGGCAATGTCCGGAGACGTTTCCTTCAGCCACTCGAGCACGGTGTCGATCCGGGCCTTGACGCCGTTGATGTTCCAGGTCGCAATTTTCATGAAGTCTCTGCCCGAGGTACAAAAGAGAGATGCGGCCCCGGCAAGCCGGGCACCGCTTCGTCAGATCGTGAAGCTTGTTCCGCAGCCGCAGCCCGCGACGGCGTTCGGATTGTTGATCTGAAAGGACTGACCAATCAGGTCATCGACGAAATCGATTTCTGATCCGCCCATATACTGAAGCGAAACGGAATCGATCAGAACGGTTGCGCCGGTCTTTTCGATCACGAGATCGTCGTCGTCGCGGCTTTCAACGACATCATATTTATATTGAAGTCCAGAGCAGCCGCCGCCCTCGACACTGACGCGCAGCATGCTCCCGGAGGCTTCTCTGGACAATATCGCAGCGATCCGCTTGGCAGCGCGGTCGCTGACTGTTACTCGGTTTTCAAGTGTTTCGGTCATGGTCTGCCGACTCGCTGTCGTCTTGATTGTGACTGGACATGGATTCTTGTCTGACACGATAAGTAAGTTTTGAAGGTGCGGGCGTCAATGCACGGCGCCGCGACCGCAGTTGAAAGAGAAACGGGGATTTCTGTGACCGATCACGGAACACAAATGACATCCGATATCGGCTTTGGCGCCCAGTCGCGTGCTGTCTATGCCGAGAATCCGGTGCAAACACGCGGCCGTCTCTTTCCCGAGTCTGAAAGCCCGACGCGAACCCCGTTTCAGCGCGATCGGGACAGGATCATACATTCCTCCGCCTTCCGCAGGCTCAAGCACAAGACCCAGGTCTTCGTCTATCACGAGGGTGATCATTTCCGTACCCGCCTGACCCACACGATCGAGGTTTCGCAGATCGCACGCTCGCTGGCACGAGCGCTGCGTCTTGATGAGGATCTTGCCGAGTGCCTCGCCCTGGCCCACGACCTGGGGCACACGCCCTTCGGTCATGAGGGGGAGGATGTCATGCACGAATGCATGGCTCCCTACGGCGGTTTCGACCACAACGCCCAGTCTTTGCGGGTCGTCACCCATCTTGAACAGCGTTACGCTGAATTCGACGGCTTGAATCTCTCCTGGGAAACGCTCGAGGGGCTCGTCAAGCACAATGGCCCCCTTGTTGACGGGCACGGCGCGCCGCTCGGAAAATTCAAGGACAGCGAGCTGCCTTTCGCAATCCGCGACTATGCCGCCAAGCAGGACCTGCTTCTGGAGACGTGGCCCGGCGGCGAAGCGCAGGCGGCTGCAATCGCGGACGACATCGCCTATGATGCTCATGATCTCGATGATGGTTTGCGTGCCGGTCTGTTCGCTATCGGCGACATGAAGGAAGTTCCGTTTCTTGCGGCAATCCTGGAGGAGGTCGATACGAAATATCCGGGACTGGAAGAAAGCCGCCGGATTCACGAGATCGTCCGCCGCTCCATCACCAGAATGGTCGAGGATGTCATTCGCGAAGGTGTCGCGAACATAGCCGCGCTCAATCCGGGAAGCGCTCAGGACATCCGGATGGCCGGCAGGTGCCTGATCGGGTTCTCGAAGGAAATGACCGCGGCGGAAAAGGAAGTGAAACGCTTCCTGTTTTCCCGTGTCTACCGACACGAGGACGTTCTGTCCGTCCGTCGTCTGGTCGCGCGCGTCGTCCGCGAACTGTTCCAGCGGTTGATGTCTGAGCCCGAACTGATGCCGGCGCCATGGAATGCCGGCCTGAACCACCTCTCGGCGACGGAAATAGCCCGCCTGGTCTGCGATTACATCGCCGGCATGACCGACAGATATGCGATCGAGGAGCATCGCAGACTGTTTGACGACACTCCCGATTTGGGGTAGGCGCAATTGAGAATTTACGGCCCTGCGGCGCCGAAGGTCAGCCTTCGCAGCGCGCGGGGAGTTTGTGTTTGAAACTCAAAGCCAGATCGGTGATCAATGAATATCTTCGCGGACTTCACGCAACGCGTTAAAAAGACCCTGGAAGGGTTTGATCTGAAAGACGGTGAAGGCCGCAGTGTGGATCTGTCACGCGTCGTTGTCGAATCTCCGCGCGACCCGGCACATGGCGATCTTGCCACCAATGCCGCGATGGTTCTCGCAAAGCCACTCGGCCTGAAGCCGCGCGAACTTGCCGAAAGGCTCGTCGAGGCGTTAAGCCAGGACCCGGACATCACCGAGACGAGTGTCGCGGGTCCCGGTTTCATCAACATGCGGGTCGCGCCCGCCTTCTGGCAGCGTGTCCTCCGCTCCATCCTGGAAAATGGCACAGACTTCGGGGCATCCAGCCTCTCACCGGCACCCAGGGTGAATGTCGAATATGTCTCGGCGAATCCCACCGGGCCGATGCATGTCGGGCACATCAGAGGCGCGGTCGTCGGGGATGCGCTTGCCAATCTCCTGTCCTTTGCCGGCAACGAGGTGGTCAAGGAATACTACATCAACGACGCTGGCAGCCAGATCGACACGCTCGCCCGCAGCGCGTTTCTCAGATACCGGGAAGCTCTGGGCGAGAATATCGGCGAGATTCCCGCCGGTCTTTATCCCGGCGACTACCTCAAGCCGGTTGGCGTTTCCTTGAAAGAGGAATTCGGCGACAAACTGACCTCGATGGACGAGGAGCAATGGCTTCCGCTCGTCAAGGAACGTGCGATCTCCGCCATGCTAGAGCTGATCCGTACGGACCTCGCCGCGCTTGGCGTTGAGCACGAGGTCTTCTACTCGGAAAAATCGCTTCATGAGCGCGGCGACAGCAATGGCTCCAAGATCGACCGGATGCTGGGCGGCCTGCGCGAAAAGGGGCTCGTCTATGAGGGGACACTGCCACCGCCCAAGGGGCAGGTGCCCGATGATTGGGAAGATCGCGAACAGACACTGTTCCGGGCGAGCGATTTTGGAGACGATACGGACCGGGCGCTGAAAAAATCGGACGGTTCCTACACCTACTTCGCAGCGGACGTTGCGTATTTTCAGGACAAGTTCGAACGCGGTTTCACGGAAACGATCTACGTTCTCGGTGCCGATCACGGCGGCTATGCCAAGCGTCTTCAGGCGGTCGGGCAGGCGGTCTCGGGTGGCAAGACGGAGGTTGTTGTCCGGTTTTGCCAGCTTGTGAAGCTGATGCGGGACGGTGAACCGGTGAAGATGTCCAAGCGCTCCGGAGATTTCATAACCCTGCGCGAGGTTGTCGATGAGGTCGGTCCGGATCCGGTTCGGTTCATGATGCTCTTCCGCAAGAACGATGCTCCGCTGGATTTCGACTTCAAGAAGGTGACGGAACAGTCCAAGGACAACCCTGTCTTCTACGTGCAATACGGTCACGCGCGTTGCCGGTCAGTGCTGCGCCAGTCGGTCGAGGAGCTGAAAGATGTCAAGGTTGACGATGACGCTCTTGCGAATGCCGATTTTTCGTTGCTCGATGACACTGGCGAACTGGAGCTGATCGCCAAGATGGCCGAGTGGCCCAAGATAGTTGACGCTGCTGCAGAAACACACGAACCGCACAGGATTGCATTCTACTTGCATGAACTGGCGAGTTCCTTGCACGGCCACTGGAACAGAGGCAAGGAAATGCCGCATTTACGATTTATTGACGCTGGTAACGCCAAATTAACCCTGGCAAGGCTTGCATTGGTTCATGCAGTATCTCTGGTGCTGAATTCAGGTCTATCGATTCTCGGTGTCAATGCTCCTGAAGAAATGCGCTAGAATTTCCATCAGGCCTTCAGAGCCTAATCATGCGTGTTTAGGTAACTGAACTGGACCGGTTTTCATAAAGCTCATGGCAGACGAGTACGACGCAAAGCACCCGGATTTCCATTCGTCCGCAGGCGATGCGGACAATGATCGGCCCGTGGCGGAAGATCCGCTGGTCGAACTGGCGCGCATTGTCCACAAGAACAAGCAATCAGGTAACAAGGTGAGTACTGGCCGGGTAGGAAATACAGATTATTTCGCAGGACTGGATGACGTTTCAGAAACGTCGGAACCGTCCCCGTCGCAGGCTCCTCAGCGCAGGGAACCTGCATTTTCCGGTTTCGGATCAAACAGGTCTCAGCAGCAGCGTGTCGAACCTTCGATCAGTCGCGGCGGACCTGTGGAGCCACCGCACGGCGAGATGGTCTCTGAACCACCGGCTTCGGATGAGAATGTTTCTGACCGGAGGCACGACGACGCAGAAGAGTTGCCGCCGTTCGATGTGACGCCTTACGAAGAGACGCAGTCGAATCCTGAGGCGGTCAAGGCACCTGAGGTGGCGGAACCAGCTCAGGCTCGCCCGTCCCACGTCTCAAGTCTTTGGCCGAAAGGACCGTCCGATTTCGGCGTGCAGTCTGCTTCCGCACGTGTTGCAGAGCCGGCACCGGCGGCAGACCCTGAGCCGCAGGCTGTTCAACCCCGGACGCATCCGTCCGTTTCGCTTGACCTTGAACAGAACCTGACCGCCGAACTCGAAGATGAATTGATCGGCGCACTTCGCCAGGCTGTCGATGACCACTCGACCGGCCGGTCTCCCACTACTCAGGAACCGTCTGCGTCTCGAGCAGAACCTGCACCTTCTTCACATGCGTATGCTGTGTCTCCGGCCTCGCGCTCGAACGAAGGCCAGGCTGCTGCGCCGAAGCCTCCGCAGCCTCAGAACGGGCCCGCGAGTTCCGGCGTATTGCCGCCATCGTTCGGTAGGCCTCTGGCTGCAACTCCGACGGCGACCTCCACCGAGGTGAAGACCGAAGAAGTCAAATCGGCTCAGTTCGAAGCCGAAACTGACATATTCGCTGATGAACCTGCGCGGGACACGCGCCGCCCGGCGATCGATGAGAGTGATTTTCTGGCTGCGCTCAGTGATTCCCAGCCCTCGGGACAGCCGGTCTCGCTCGCAGGTCATGGCGAAACGTCTGCAAAAGGCGATCCTGCCGGCATCGATGCTCTTTTTGCGGATCTCGATTTTCCGGATCCGGCTGCCAGAAAGCCTGCGGCTGCGGCCCCGCAATCTGCCACCGAAAGCAAGGCCTATGTCTCGAGCGCCAATCTTGACGACGTGGCATGGCCGGCAGAGGCGGTCAGCCCCGTCGCTTCTTCTGATGCGGAGGACGAAACGCCGCCCCCGCCGGAAGGCTATGATCTCGACGCTGTTGCCCGCGCCATGCAGGAAAGTGACCCGAGCCTGGCCGGATCAGGTGTCCTGCCGCCACATTCAAGAGCAGAACGCGCCGCAGTTCCGCAGGGCGGTGAAAAGTCCCGCCGCGGTGCATATGTTGCAGCCGGGATTCTAGGTGTCGGCGTATTGGGAGCAGCCGGTTTCTTTCTGATCGATGGGGATGCCGTCCAGGTTCCAAGCGGTCCTCCGCCGATTATCAGCGGTATGCAGGACCCGCTCAAGGTTTACCCTGAAGAATCGGATACGTCCTCCAGCAATCAAACTGCAAAACTGATCTATGACCGCGTCGGCGGCGAGGGCACATCCGGACCGGAGCGTCTGGTGCTGCCTGAAAGCCCACAGCCGGCGGAACTCCCGCCAGCACCCGCTGATGCAGATGGAAGCGCAGATCTTCTACCCGGAACGCCGAAACGAGTTCGCACGCTTGTCGTTCGACCCGACGGGTCGATCATATCGGAAGACGAATTGTCTACGCCGGCGGCGCAGACGCCCGATGTTGCCACACCTGGTGCGGCATCACCCGGTGCATCGAGCGAGAGTGATTCCGTTCCTACCAGGATGGTTACAACGACCCCGCTTGCCAGCGATGGTGGTGCTCTCCCGGAGGGCTCGCCGGACCTTTCGCCGGAGCCGGCACTGTTGCAAGGGGAAGGTAACGCCAACGCCGACGCTGTTCCCACTCAGGGTGAACCAGCCACGGCTCCCGATGAGCTGTCACAGCCATCGACTGCCGAGCAGAACGCGCCGGTGCCATCCGCTCTGCCACGCAAGAAGCCCGAGGCGCCGGTCCGGGTCGCGAACGCGCCGGCCGCGCAGGCTCCGCAGCAGCCCGCACAGAGTTCGGCTCCGCTCGATCTGAACCGGTCCGGCAATTCCGCTCCGGCCGCCAGTGCGCCATCTTCCGGTACGCAGGGCGGCAGTATCGCACCTGGGACATACATCGTTCAGGTAACGTCCCAGCGCTCTGCAGCCGCTGCCAGCGATGCATATTCTGGCCTGCAGCGCCGTTTCCCGTCAATTCTCGGAAATCGCAACGCAGTCATCGTTTCTGCCGATCTGGGCGACCGTGGCGTCTTTTACAGGGCGCGCATCCCGACCGGATCTCGGGATGAGGCGGATTCTCTCTGTCAAAGCCTGCAGGGCGCCGGCGGCGATTGCTTCGTGAGGCGGCAGCCCTGACGTAAATTATCTGGCAATTGGAGAAGCGGCAGGGTTGGTTCCTGCCGCTTTTTTCTTTTTGGTGCGTCGTAATCGGCGAAAGGTCACACGTCAGCCAAGCAGGCTGTTTGCGAGAAACGGCAAGCTCTCGTCCATGCGGTAGTCGATGGACGAATGGTTGTCCTTGAATTCCTGGTAGACGTGATTGACCCCGGCAGCGTCCAGCTTTCGGTGCAGACGCCGGGCGCCATAGACCAGATTGTACTGATCGACATCGCCGCACTCGATCCAAAGGCCCTTCAGCGATTGGAGGGCGTCGATATGATCGTCCGCCATTATGACCGGATCCCATTTCAGCCAGGCATTCCACCGTTCTTCGATCACTTCGCAGGTGTCCGGGTCGACCGGCAGCCTTATGCCACAAAAGGCGTCCGGATCCGGGTCGGGGTCGTAGGTTGCCGCCATCGCGAAGGTCATGAGGTCGTGAAGGGCATTTCCGGGATATTTGGGGCCGCTTTCGAAGTTCTTGACGAAGGCTTCGATCGATCCGGCCCTGGAGATTGCCCGCAGGGCGCTCGGCATTTCAGGCAGATAGCAAAGTTCGAAGGCCATGTCGCCGGAATGGCAGGCAGCGGCCGACCACACATCGGAATGCTTCATTGCGTGAACGATCGAGCCATAGCCTCCGGAGGATTTTCCGAAGATGGCGCGTCTTCCGGTGCCTCCACATTTGAATCGTCCCTCGACCTCTTCCAGCATCTCTGTGGTGAGCCAGGTTGCCCAGGGCCCCATCGCGGAACTGTCGATATACTGGTTTCCGCCGAGGCGCGTGAAGCAGTCGGGAAAGGCTACGACCACGGGGGGCATGGCTTCGTCGTGGATCAGTCGATCGAGACGTTCCGGAACATTCTCGCCAAAATTCTTCCAGTTGGCATGGGAGGGGCCGCCGGCGGTAAAGCCGACAATATCGACCAACAGAGGCAAGCCTTCGCCGTCATGGCCATGAGGGGTGTAGACGACGATCTCCCGGCGCGCCGGATCTCCAAGTCTGTTGCCGCCGAGAATTTCGGACCGGTGCGAGATTCGGTGGAGGGTACCGCTGGGGATGTCTTGGCGGGCGCGCATGAAGGTCTCCGGAGTTGTCTGGAAAGCGTGCAGGTTTGCAAGATTGGGTGGCCGGTGCAAGGGGGCAACTTCCTTGACGCCTATTCGTGGCGGGTTTAAGCCGGTTTCATGACCAAGGCTTTCATATCCGGTTGCGCCGGCCCCGTCCTTTCAAATGAAGAAACCGCGTTTTTCAAGAAACAGGATCCCTGGGGGCTCATTCTCTTTGCCCGGAACATCGAGACGCCGGAGCAGGTCCGCGAACTGACGAGTGCGTTCCGGTCTGCGGTCGGACGAGACAATGCGCCGGTTCTCATCGATCAGGAAGGCGGGCGGGTGCAACGTCTGAAGGCTCCGCACTGGCGGAAATATCCCGCTGGGAAACTATACGGCGACCTCTATCTTCAGGACCGCGAGCGCGGTCTTCGCGCAGCCTGGCTCGGCGCTCGGCTGATCGCTTCGGACCTTGCAAAAGTCGGAATCTCGGTCGACTGCCTGCCGTGTCTGGACGTCCGCTTCCCCGAAACGGTCGACGCGATCGGAGACCGGGCGTTTTCCGACGATCCCGAGGTCGTCGCGGAGATCGGACAAGCGATGGTCGACGGGGCGCTTGCCGGCGGAATTCTGCCCATCGTCAAGCACATTCCCGGCCATGGCCGGGCGGTCGTGGACAGCCACCTGGAGCTGCCAAGGGTCGAAGTGTCGAAAACATCTTTGGAAAGCTTTGATTTCCGGCCTTTCAAGGCACTTTCTAAGGTGTCTTTGGGCATGACAGCCCATATTGTGTATGCGGATATCGATGGGGACGCGCCTGGCACGCAGAGCGGCAAGGTGATCAGGGATATCATTCGAGGCGAAATCGGCTTCGACGGCTGTCTGCTCAGCGATGATATCTCCATGAAGGCGCTTGGCGGAGAGGTTGGCGAGCGCTCGCGCAGGATCATCGGTGCGGGATGCGATATCGTCCTGCATTGCAACGGCGATATGGTCGAGATGACCGCAGTCGCCGATGCGGTTCCGGAACTGGCCGGCAGGGCGAAACAGCGGTGCGAGACCGCGTTGCGGGAGCAGATTGCACCGGAAGCTGATTTTGACGAAGACACAGCCTGGCAGGAATTTATCGAACTGACCGGTTGGCAGGGCGCTTAGACAAAGCGGATAGGGCGGATTTGGACAAGGAAGGTCAAGTGGCGGAAGACGGCTCGTTCGATCTTCTCAGTTCCGTGGTCGAGCAGGAGGAAAGAGCTTCCAGCGATCCTCAGCTTGTGGTGGACGTCGAAGGGTTCGAGGGGCCGCTCGATCTGCTCCTCGGTCTTGCCCGCACGCAGAAGGTCGACCTCGCACGTATTTCCATTCTCGAACTCGTCGAACAGTATCTCAATTTCGTTTCGGAAGCCCGGCGCATGCGCCTGGAACTTGCTGCGGATTATCTTGTCATGGCGGCCTGGCTGGCCTTCCTGAAATCCAAGCTGCTTCTGCCGGAGCAACGGGATGAAGACGAACCGACCGGCGAGGAACTGGCTGCGGCCCTGGCATTCCGGCTTCGGCGCCTGGAAGCCATGCGTGACGTTTCGGAAAGGCTGATGACCATGAACCGCATGGGCCGTGACGTCTTTCATAGGGGCGAACCCGAAACCATGTCTGTGCAGCACAGAAGCATCTGGGACGCGTCGATCTACGATCTCCTGTCCGCCTATGCGACACAGCGTCAGCGCCAGTCGGTGACGTCGGTTCGTGTTCTCCGACGCACCGTGTGGTCGCTGCAGGAAGCACGCGAATTGCTGACGAAACTTGTCGGGCGGGTCAGCGAATGGGCGCCGCTCAATGCGTATCTTCGGGATTACCTCTACGACAACAAGGATTGGGCGACCATCGTGGCCAGCACGTTTTCGGCTAGTCTCGAGATGGTTCGCGAAGGCCAGGTCGAGATCCGTCAGGGCGAACCCTTTTCGCCAGTCTACATCCGCTCGGTGGTAAAGGAGCAGGATCGTGGCGTCTGAAGACGATTTTTTCGGGGAGGAAGGCGAGGGGCAAGTGACCGTTCGCGCGCCCCGTGACGATCTTTCAGGGTTGCGGATGATCGAAGCTTTGCTGTTCGCATCCTCCGATCCGCTCTCGCTTGAGGAGCTGACGCTGCGCGTTCCGGATGAAACGGATGTGCTCGGTCTTCTGGAGGAACTTCAGAGGACCTACGCGCCGCGCGGCGTCAACCTGGTAAGGGTGGCTGGCAAGTGGTGTTTCCGGACGGCGGAAGATCTGTCCTATCTGATGCACCGGAATGTCGAGGAGCAGCGCAAGCTGTCCCGCGCGGCTCTCGAAACACTTGCGATCATCGCCTATCATCAGCCGGTGACACGTGCCGAGATCGAGGAAATTCGCGGCGTCTCGACGTCCAAGGGAACGCTTGATGTTCTTCTTGAGACCACATGGATCCGCATGCGCGGCCGCAGGCGCACGCCGGGACGGCCCGTCACATATGGCACGACGGAGCAGTTTTTGATTCACTTCGGGCTTGAGAGCGTTAAAGATCTGCCTGGACTGGAAGAATTGAAGGGTGCCGGCCTTCTGGACAGTGCCGTTCCGGCCTCGTTCATGGTGCCGACGCCCAATGACGACAATGACCTGTCCGAGGACGAGGATCCTCTGGAAGAAGGATCACTGTTCGATGATGATGCGGAAGAACCCGCCGGAGCTTGATGGCGCAGACAGAAGAAACATATTTCGGGGTCGAGGGCTCCCGTGCGAATTGGGGTGCGCCGGGGACGGCAGGGGCTACAATCGCGGCCGGGCTCGTGTTCGAGAACGTCTCCCACGACTATGACGGCATCGCCTCTGTCCAGGATCTGAGCCTCGTCGTTGCACCGGGCGAGATCCTTTGTCTGCTCGGGCATTCCGGTTGCGGAAAGACGACGCTCATGCGCATCGCTGCGGGTGTCGAACGTCAGAGCCGGGGCAGGGTTCTGATCAACGGGCGGGAGATCGCTGGAGATGACACGTTCATGCCTCCGGAAAAGCGCGGCATTGGCCTGATGTTTCAGGACTACGCGCTGTTTCCGCACATGAGCATCCTCCACAACGTGATGTTCGGTCTGACCAACATGACGAAGACCGATGCAAAATCCGCAGCGCTCAGCGCGCTCGGGCGGGTCGGTCTTGCTGATTATGCTGCAGACTATCCGCACGCCTTGTCGGGCGGTGAGCAGCAGCGGGTTGCGCTCGCCCGCGCCCTGGTGCCTCGGCCGGGCATTCTGCTCATGGACGAGCCGTTTTCCGGTCTCGACCGGCGCTTGCGCGACAGCGTTCGCGGTGAAACGCTTGCCGTCATTCGCGAGACGCGCGCGACGTGCATCATCGTTACGCACGACCCGGAAGAGGCCATGCGGATGGGCGACAAGATCGCGCTTATGCGCGGAGGGCGCCTGGTCCAGCACGGTACCGCCGAAGATCTCTACCGCAGCCCCGTCGATCTCTTCGCCGCTCGTTTCTTCTCGGAATTGAATCAGTTTCCGGGAAAGGTCACATCTGCGGGCGTAGAAACCCCTTTGGGGCTTCTCGCGGCCGACGGGCTGCTCGAAGGGCAAAAGGTCGATGTCTGCGTCCGTCCCCAGGGTGTGCTTCTGAACAAGGCAGGCCTGTGCGGCGTGCCGGGGCGTATCCGCTCCAAACGATTCGTCGGCGAGGTCGACTTGTTGACACTGGCCGTGGACGGAATAGGCCACCCTCTGGAAGTTCGGGTGCGCGCAGGCAGCGCCTGGGAAAAGGGAATGGACGTCGCGGTATCCACGGATCCGAAAGATGTGCTTGTTTTTCCGCGCGAGGAAACCCAAGTGTGAAGAAATGGCGGACCGGTAAAATACTTTGTCGCTGAGTGACAAATGAGCAGGGCTGCATGTTGCAGGGTGCCTGTGCATTTTGTAAAAGGGCGGGATGGCTTTAAAGCCGATTATTAGGAGTTTGGCGTATGGGCATTAGTATCTGGCAGATCTTGATCATCGCAGTGGTCGTGATCCTGCTGTTCGGACGAGGCAAGATTTCCGACCTTATGGGCGACGTTGCCAAGGGCATCAAGAGCTTCAAGAAGGGCATGGCCGAAGACGACACAGACGAAACGCCAAAGACGATCGATCATCAGTCCACCGAAGCGGCCCCTACTGCAAAAGCGGCTCCGACTGCAAAAACCGAAGATCAGTCCAAAGCGAGCTGATCCCCGGGCAAAGCCCAATCTGCTTCGCGTCTCCTTAAGGGACGATAAATCTCATGTTCGATATCGGCTGGACCGAGCTTATGGTGATCGCCTGTGTGGCGATCATCGTCGTGGGGCCAAAAGACCTGCCGCGCATGCTGCGGACACTTGGCCAGACAATCGGAAAGATGCGCCGACTCTCGCGCGAATTCCAATCCACCTTCAATGATGCGCTGCGTGAAGCCGAAAAACAGGCTGATATTGCGGACATGAAGAAGCAGGTGGAAGACGCCGCCAATTTCGATCCTCTGGGCGATATCAAGAAATCCATCAAGGACGAAGCGTCTTCGCGCACTGCCGTCAAAGATCCCAAGGCACCGGCGGCAGGCGAAACAGCCGGAGAGACTGGCGAAGCGGAACGTGTTCCGGGGGAAGACCCCCCCGTCGCCAAAAAGGATCCTGCGGCTCCGGCCGCACATGAATCTGCATCGGCGGATAAGCCGGCCACGGAAGACGTTAAGGCATGAGCCAGGAAGATATCGACGCCTCGAAGGCGCCTCTGATCGAACATCTGATCGAATTGCGCCAGCGACTTATGTGGTCGATTGCCGCCGTTCTGGTGATGTTCGTCATCTGCTTCTATTTCGCGACGGACATCTACAACATCCTGACCGTTCCATACCTCAGGGCCGCGGGAGATTCTCATCCCGTCGAAATGATCTTCACCGCGCCGCAGGAATGGTTCTTCACGCAGCTCAAGCTTGCGCTCTTCGGTGCGCTCTTCCTCGCATTCCCGGTTATCGCGTCGCAAATCTACATGTTCGTCGCGCCGGGGCTCTACAAGCATGAGCGCGGCGCCTTTGTGCCCTTCCTCGTCGCAACGCCAATCCTCTTCCTGATCGGGGCGTGCCTCGTCTACTTTCTCGTGATGCCGATGGCCATGGGCTTCTTCCTGTCACAGGAACAGGCCGCAGGCGCCGGCAAGGTTGCCATTCAACACCTCGCCAAGGTGAGTGAATATCTGGGTCTGATCATGATCCTGATATTCGCATTCGGTCTCGTCTTTCAGCTTCCTGTCGTCTTGACGCTGATGGGCCGAACCGGCCTGATCTCGTCCGACGATCTACGCAAAAAGCGGAAATATGCCATCGTTGGAGCTTTCGCCGCGGCCGCTGTCCTCACGCCGCCGGATCCGATCTCGCAGATCGGCCTTGCGCTGCCAACGTTGCTTCTCTACGAAGTCTCCATTCTGTCTGTGAGAATGGTGGAGCGTAAGCGGGCGGAGCGGGAAGCAGCGCGCGAAGCGGAAGAAGAAGCCGCGTCCTGATCCAAGCTCTCGTTCATCTCCCGATTCTGCAGACGGATTAGTGAAACAACGACCGTCGTTCGGGAAGTGACATGTTTGATATCAAGTGGATTCGGGAAAACGCAGACGCCTTTGACGCGGCTCTGGCCAAAAGGGGCTACGAAGCCTCCGCTGCCAGGCTGATTGCTCTGGACGACTCCCGCCGCTCCCATATCACAAGACTTCAGGAAGCCCAGGAACGCCGAAATTCCGCCTCAAAGGAAATCGGCAAGGCCAAGGGTTCTGGCGACGATGCACGCGCGCAGGAACTGATCGACGAAGTCGCTCAGATCAAGGCTTTCATCCAGTCGGGGGAAGAGGAGGAGCGAAAGCTCGTCGCAGCCCTCGAAGAGGCAATGGCAGTCATTCCGAACCTGCCTCACGATGATGTGCCTGCCGGTAAGGACGAGAGCGACAACGTTCTTCTGAAGACCTGGGGTGAAAAACCTCACTTCGAATTCAACGAAGCTCCAAAGGAGCATTATGAACTCGGAGAGCAGCTCGGCGACATGGATTTTGGCACCGCAGCTAAGCTGTCGGGATCGCGTTTCGTTGTCCTTAAGGGACTGATCGCGCGACTGGAACGGGCGCTCGGGCAGTTCATGATCGACCTGCATACCGGTGAAAACGGATACACCGAAGTCTCGCCGCCTCTTCTGGTGAACAGCGACCCGCTTTATGGCACCGGCCAGTTGCCGAAGTTCGAGGAAGATCTCTTCAAGACCGGGAGCGACCATTATCTTATTCCGACCGCGGAAGTGCCGCTGACAAACCTTGTCGCCGGCGAGATTCTGCCAGAAGACCAGTTGCCGCTGCGGGTCTCCGCTCTGACATACTGCTTCCGCTCCGAGGCTGGTTCGGCCGGCCGCGACACGCGCGGCATGCTCCGCCAGCATCAGTTCATGAAATGCGAACTCGTTTCCGTGACGAAGCCGGAAGAGTCCCTTGGAGAACTGGAGCGAATGCTGGGATGCGCCGAAATGATCCTGCAGAAGCTGGGGCTTCATTACCGTGTCATGACGCTTTGCACCGGTGACATGGGTTTCGGGGCCCGCAAGACCTACGATATCGAGGTCTGGCTTCCGGGGCAGGATGCGTTTCGAGAGATCTCTTCGTGCTCTGTCTGTGGGGATTTTCAGGCGCGCCGGATGAACGCCCGCTACCGGCCGACAGACTCCAAGCAACTGCTGCACGTTCACACACTGAACGGATCCGGTATCGCCGTCGGTCGTGCTCTGATCGCTGTCATGGAAAATTACCAGAATGCCGACGGATCGGTGACGGTCCCCGACGTTCTGCGACCCTACATGGGCGGACTTGAAAAGATCGGCTAAATCCGTGTGTTGGCGATCAAGCGGGATCGCATGATCGGGGCACCTGCACAGGCGAGGCGCAAGGCTCGTCTTTCCGGTGCCGCAATCATTATCAGCGTCGGCGTGACATGCCGGTCGATGACGTAACCTGAATGAAGAGGCAGCGCATGCGCATCCTGATCACCAATGACGACGGCATTCATTCCCCCGGGCTCTCGGTACTGGAGACGATTGCCCGGAAGCTTTCTGATGACGTCTGGGTTGTGGCTCCCGAAACCGACCAGAGCGGCGTCGCGCATTCCCTGACCCTCAGCGACCCTCTCCGCCTACGCCAGATTGACGATCGCCATTTCGCCATCCGAGGCACGCCGACCGATTGCGTGATCATGGGCGTTCGCAAGGTTCTTCCCGACATGCCGGACCTTGTCCTGTCCGGCATCAATCGGGGGCAGAACCTTGCCGAGGATGTTACCTATTCCGGCACCGTCGCGGGAGCTATGGAAGGGGCGATTCTCGGTATCCGGTCAATTGCGGTTTCCCAGGCCTACAATTGGGATGTCGGCGCTGAGCCGGATTTCTCCGTCGCCAAAGCGCATGCACCGGATCTCTTCCGCGACCTGATCGATTTTGATCTGCCGCCCTACACCCTGCTGAATGTCAATTTCCCGGGCATTTCCCCCGATGCGGTCAAGGGCGTCAAGGTCACGGTGCAGGGGCATCACGCACAGAGCGGACTTTCCATCAGCGAACGCAAGGATGGTCGCGGGTATCCCTATTTCTGGCTCGGCTTCCAGGAACGGGGGAAATCGGTGCTTGATAATTCGGACCTTCAGGCGATTGCTGATGGATATGTTTCCGTTTCCCCGCTACGCATAGATCTGACAGCGCATGACCTCGTGAGCCATCTCCGCGAGGCCCTGCAATAATCCCAAAGGGGAGTGACAGATGGCCGGTCAAAGGTCCGGCAACGATGCCAGCGAGCGGGCGACCGCGCTTCCGGACGAAGCCGAAGCCCGAGCCTCCCTGGTTCTCGGGTTGCGTCGTCGCGGTATCGGCGCCAGGCAGGTTCTGGCCGCGATCGAGCGGGTGCCGAGACGCCTGTTTCTCTCCGCCCGTCACCATGGTCTCGCCTATGAAGATGCGGCGCTGCCGATCGAATGCGGGCAGACGGTCTACGCGCCATCGCTTGTCGCATTTACCGTGCAGGCGCTTGATATTTCCCCGGAACATGCCGTCCTCGAAATCGGAACTGGCTCGGGTTACCAGGCCGCGGTCATGGCGCATCTTGCAGAGCGGGTCGACACCATAGATCGCTTCGCGACCCTTTCGGACCTTGCCACACGACGGTTCGCAGCTCTTAAGCTTGCTAACGTAAAGGCGAGCCAGGCTGATGGATTCGCCGGGCTGAAGCGGCAGGGCCCTTATGACAGGATTGTGGCGACAGCGACCGTTGAAAGCGTTCCGGATGCCTGGGTGCAGCAGTTGAAGCCGGGTGGTTTCATCGTTGCGCCAGTTGGAAGGTCAAAGCAGCCGCAATCCCTGATCAGATTTCGAAAAAACAGTGATGTCATGACGGCAGAACACCTCATGACGGTGCGTACGGTGATGCTTCAGCCCGGGTTGGCAAAGAAATTGTAGAAGTGCGGTCAGGCATTACCAAAGCCGGGAATCGTTCCCGATTCGGTTCAACTGTCAGACGGGCGAATTTACTATATCGAGTGCAACTTTATTTTTCTGCGTAGGAAAATAAACGGCTTTTCCGGCATTTTTAACGGAAACACTCTCCGATCTTTAGCCTTTATAAACCTTACTGACGTCTACTCTTAACCATAACAGCCATAGTCAGCGGTTAGAGTTAAGGCGATGAAAAAGCGGATGCGTACCCTCCGCGGGGATCTTCTGGGCAAAGTCGGAACCATTTCGATGGTTGCTGTGTTTCTTGCAAGCTGCTCCAGCGCAGTGGAACGTTTCGGCGAACCTCCATTTTATACCGGAAACACGCAGAATCAGCGTGAAATTCTGGCCTCTGGAAATGGACAGCCCACCTATCAGGATATTGCGAACGGTCCAGGCGGCACGACGGCAGGCCTTCCAAGGTCTTCCTCCGAACCAGTGACGACCGGATCGATTTCCGGAAGTCGCGGGTCGATTCAGTCGGCTCCGCTACCCGCACCAGTCCAGACCGGATCAGCGAGCTCGGCACCGACCGGCGGTCGCAATACCCAGGTATCCACCTTGCCTGCACCGGAGGCCGCACGGACTGCCTCTGTGTCGCAGGGGCGTGACTGGAAAGGCTGGACGTCTGCCGGCAGCACAAGGGTGCAGGTTCGTCAGGGCGATACCCTCGGCTCGGTTGCCCGCCGGTATGGCGTTCCGATCGAGGCGCTTGCCTCTGTCAACGGCATCGAGAATGCCGGATCGGTTCGTCCCGGTCAGAGCCTGGTGATTCCGACATACGTCTATGCCGAGAATAACGCTTCAACCAGTGTCACAGCCGGAGAGAGCGGGAACGTCAAGCTGCCGTCCTCCGGCTCGAATGGCTCTGTCGTTACCGGCAGCATTCCGGGGAGCAGCGGCGGCCTGCCGCGTCCTGACCGGAAGCCGGGCGAGACGAGCACGGCAGACAAGCCGATCAGCGTTGCCAGTGTCGACGCGTTGCCGAAACGCAAACCGGCCGGGAGCCATGGACGGACTGTGACGACGGCGTCGGTCTCCCCGTCGGCCGATCCTTCTCAAACGAAGCCGACAGCTGGCCGCACAGGACAAACGTCCTCCGGTTCGGTGAAGACCTCTTCGCTGCCCGCACCCGCCCTGACCAAGGAAGCTGCGCCGACGGAACCGATCAAACCGGCCACGTCTGTTGCAAGCGTCAGGCAGGATGAAGACGTTTCGACCGAACTGTTTCGCTGGCCTGTTCGGGGTCGTATCATTTCCGAATTCGGCGCCAAGCCGGGTGGCGGCAAGAACGAAGGCGTGAACCTCGCTGTTCCGGAAGGAACTGCGATCAAGGCTGCCGATGACGGAACCGTCATCTATTCAGGCAATGAACTGAAAGGCTACGGCAACCTGATCCTCGTTCGGCACAATGAGGGCTGGGTGACGGCTTACGCTCACAACAGTGAGCTGAAGGTCAAGCGCGGCGACACGGTGCGCAGGGGCGATGTGGTCGCACTTGCCGGCGCAACAGGTTCGGTCAGCCAGCCACAGCTCCACTTCGAAGTGCGCAAGGGCAACAAACCCGTTGATCCTTTGAAGTATCTGCCGAAGCGATAGCACTTGGAACAAAATGAAAAGACCCCGGCTTCCGCCGGGGTCTTTTTTTGTGTGTCAGGAAAGTGTCTTGCCAAGCCGGCCGGCCAGATCCTGAATGAACTGGTAGGCGACACGGCCGGAGCGGCTGCCGCGGGTGGTGGCCCACTCGAGCGCCTGTGCACGCAGATCTTCTTCCGCGATCGTCAGCTGGTAATGTGCGACGTAACCGCGCACCATTTCCAGATAATCATCCTGGCTGCACTTGTGAAATCCGAGCCAGAGACCGAAACGGTCGGACAGCGACACTTTTTCTTCGACCGCTTCAGCCGGATTGATCGCCGTCGACCGCTCGTTTTCGATCATGTCGCGAGGCAGGAGGTGGCGACGGTTGGAGGTCGCGTAGAAAATGACATTCTCCGGCCGTCCCTCGATACCGCCTTCCAGGACAGCTTTCAGGGATTTGTAGGACGTGTCATCCATATCGAAGCTGAGGTCGTCGCAAAAGACGATGAAGCGGTACGGGGTGGAGCGGATCAGCGTCATTAGCTTCGGAAGAGATTCGATATCTTCCCGGTGTATCTCGATCAGCTTGAGGTCAGAGCCTCGAGTTTCGCGATTGACCGCCGCATGGGCGGCTTTCACCAGCGAGGATTTTCCCATGCCCCGAGCGCCCCACAACAGCGCATTGTTGGCAGGGAGCCCTTTGGCGAAGAGCCGGGTATTGTCGAGAAGAAGGTCACGGACCCGCGAGACGGCACACAGCAGTTCGATCTCGACACGGTTTACCTTGGGCACCGGCACGAGTTCGCCGGGATCCGGCGCCCAGACGAATGCGCCGGCGGATGCCAAGTCGGTTTGGCGTGGAGCAGCAGGCACCGCGCGGCCAACCAGCTCGATCAGAGCATCAAGTTTTGCGTTCAGCGAAGCGATGTCGTTTTGCGCGCTCATTCTTCTTGCAAGCCCTTTAAAAAAGGCCCATGTGAGGCCCTGAGTGAAGTCGCGGGAGGAGTAACACGGCGCATAAAACATGAAAACGCCTGTTATTCCCATGCCGGTACACCGGAAACTGCTAGCGAAGCTTGAAATGAAACGCGCCGCCGTTATAGTCCGCGCCACCATAATTGAGCGTTTTCGCCGGATCGACTGAAGGTCACTGGCGAAGCAAAGCGCCCCCTTAGGAGAGTTGAATGTTCATCACCCCCGCATTTGCACAGGCTGCCGGACCGGCTGGAGCGTCCGGGTTCCTGATTCAGATCCTGCCGTTCGTTGCCATCTTCGCGATCATGTATTTCCTGATCATTCGGCCTCAGCGCAATAAAATGAAGCAGCACCAGGAACTGATCTCCAACCTGCGTCGCGGCGACACGATCGTCACCACCGGCGGTTTGATCGGCAAGGTGTCGAAGGTCGTTGATGACGGCGAACTCCAGGTGGAACTTGCGGAAGGCGTGAAAGTGCGCGTGGTTCGTTCCATGGTTCAGGAAGTGCGGTCCAAGACCGAGCCGGCCAAAGAGGGCGCTTAAGCTCCCGAAACACCGTTTCGATGAATTCCCGGGCCGGCACACATTGTCGGCCTGTCCGCATTAAGGCTTCACAATGCTTCATTTCGCACGCTGGAAAATCGCACTGATCTGTCTGGTGGTCGCCGCCGGTATACTCACGACGCTGCCGAACTTCTTTTCTGCAAAACAGGTGGAAAGCTGGCCGGACTTCCTGCCCCAGCGCCAGATGGTTCTGGGTCTCGACCTTCAGGGCGGTGCTTACCTCCTCTATGAGGTCGACAAACAGGACTATATGCAAAAGCGCATGCGGTCTCTGGTGGGCGAAATCCGCTCTGCGCTGCGTGAGGATCCTCGGATCGGTTATACCGGTCTTGGCGTGCAGGGCGATGCGACTCAGGTCAGAATCAGGGACCTGACCCGGCTTGACGATGCACGTGAACGACTCCGGCCGCTCGTGAATCCTCTGGAATCCAGTCTTTTGGGCGGACAGGCAGTCGATGAATTCCAGATGGATGTATCCGACGACGGCCTGATCCGGTTTACCTATACCGAGCAGGGGCTGAATGACCGCATGGCGGACATCGTTCAGCAGTCGATCGAGGTGATCAGGCGCCGTGTTGATGAACTCGGCACCACGGAACCGAACATCCAGCGGCAGGGAACCGACCGAATTCTGGTTGAGGCGCCAGGCGAGGGGGATCCGGAGCGTCTGAAGTCGCTTGTCGGTGAAACCGCTCAGCTCTCGTTTCATATGGTCAACACGTCCATGACCGGTCAGCAGGCGCTGGAGAACCGCCCGCCTCCCGGAACCATCGTGCTGCCCTCCGTAGACTACCCGCCGATCCAGTATCTGCTTGAAGAAGCTCCGCTGCTCAGTGGTGACGATCTCGTTGATGCACAGGTCAGCTTCGACCAGCGAACAAACGAGCCGGTCGTGAACTTCCGCTTCAACCAGTCCGGTGCGCGCAAATTCGCGACGATCACCCAGCAGAACGTTAACCGGCCGTTTGCGATCGTGCTTGATGATGAAGTGATTTCCGCGCCTGTCATCCGCGAACCCATCACCGGCGGCTCGGGCCAGATTTCAGGCAGCTTCACTGTCGAAGGCGCCAATGATCTCGCGGTCCTTCTGCGTGCTGGCGCTCTGCCGGCCAAGTTGACCGTGATCGAGGAACGCTCCATCGGGCCGGGTCTCGGCGCAGACAGCATCGAATCCGGCAAGATCGCATCCATTATCGCCGGTGCAGCCGTGATCATCTTCATGATCCTGGCATATGGACGCTTCGGGATCATTGCGGACATTGCGCTTGGAGTGAACATCTTCCTGATCTTTGGATCGCTGACCCTGCTGCAATCGACGCTCACGTTGCCGGGCATCGCGGGGATCGTGCTGACAATCGGCATGGCGGTGGACGCCAACGTGCTGATCTTCGAGCGCATACGCGAGGAATCGCGCGCTGGAAGGTCCGTGATTTCGGCAATCGATGCAGGCTACAGCCGCGCGCTCGGAACCATTCTGGATGCAAACATCACGACACTGATCGCGGCCGCCATTCTGTTCCAGCTCGGTTCGGGCCCCGTCCGCGGTTTCGCCGTGACGCTGGCCATCGGCATCTTCACCACCGTTTTCTCGGCCTTCACGTTCAGCAGACTGCTGGTGGCTCTTTGGATCCGCCGTCGCCGTCCGTCGAAACTGCCGATCTGATCCGAAAGAAAAGCCCATGTTGCTGAGACTCATTCCGGACGACACGCACATCAAATTCATGTGGCTGCGGAAAGTCAGCTTTCCCTTGTCCATTCTTCTGGTGATTGCCTCGATCACCGCGTTCTTCACCGTCGGCCTCAACTACGGGATCGACTTCAAGGGCGGCACCGTCATTGAGATCAAGACGGATGGTCCTGCCGATATTGCGGCCATCAGGTCCGATCTCTCCGGTCTCGATCTCGGTGATGTACAGGTCCAGGAATTTGGTGGTTCCGACGACATCCTGATCCGAGTCGAAGAACAGCCGGGCGGCGAGCTTGCCCAGCAGAACGTCGTGCAGGACATTCGCTCCATCTTCGAAGGGCAGAATGTCGACTTCAGGCGTGTCGAGGTGGTGGGGCCGCGTGTCTCGGGAGAACTGGCACGCGCAGGGGCCACGGCCGTTGCTGCTTCCCTCTTGGCGATCCTGTTCTACATCTGGTTCCGGTTCGAATGGCAATTCGCGGTCGGCGCGATCCTGACGACGGCCAACGACGTGATCATCACGATCGGGCTGTTCGTTCTGCTTCAGCTCGACTTTTCGCTCTCCAGTATCGCGGCGGTCCTGACGATCATCGGTTACTCGCTCAACGATACGGTTGTGGTCTATGACCGGATTCGCGAAAATCTGAGAAAATACAAGAAGCGGCCACTGCCGGAACTTTTGGACATGTCGATCAACGAGACCTTGTCCCGGACGACGTTGACCTCGTTGACCACGCTGCTGGCCTTGCTCGCGCTTTATATCTTTGGCGGTGAGGTCATCCAGTCGTTCACGCTTGCCATGATCTTCGGCATTGTGATCGGGACCTATTCCTCGATCTTCCTGGCCGCGCCCTTCCTCATTCTTCTGAAACTGAGGCCGGACGCGATGAACAAGCAGGATGATGGCGAAAAGGGCGGTGACGCCAAGGCAACGGTCTGAGTCATGGCGGCGCTCGAAATCCGGGACGCACATTTTCCGGGCCGCGCGCCGCTCGAAGCCTATGGCAACGGCGGCTTCCGCTTTGCGGACATGTCGCATCGCGGTTCGCTGTTGTGCGTGCCGAGCGGGATTTATGGCTGGAGCGTTACCGAACCGTCAGAGTTTTCCCGAGAAGCCTTCGAAAAAGTGCTCGCAGAGCAGTCCGGCATCGAAGTGCTCCTCGTAGGGACGGGAACAGACCTGAAGCCCTTGCCAGCGGCTCTCAAGGACATGTTTCGGGAGGCTGGAATTTTGGCCGACCCGATGTCCACCGGTGCAGCGGTACGGACCTACAACGTTCTACTGGCGGAGGACCGTGCGGTCGCCGCAGCGCTTCTCGCGGTCGACTAGGGTGTAGACCAGTCAAACTGACGCTACATAGCTGAGTTTCATGCGTCGACACACTGGATCTCGACGGTCTGATCAGCAGGACGAGGCCAAACGGGCAACCATGAAGACTGATTTCGACCATGCCGCAGATCTGGTGCGCCGTTATGACAAGGACCGCTATCTTTCCGCGCTCCTTGCGCCGGATGATGCACGCCCCGGGCTGATGGCCCTTTATGCATTCTCCACCGAGATCGCGCGGATCCGTGAACTCGTCTCAGAACCATTGCCGGGCGAGGTTCGTCTTCAATGGTGGCGAGACCTGCTGGAAGGCACTGAGCATGGTGCCGTCGCATCCAATCCCGTCGCCAATGCGCTGCTCCAGACTGTTGAAAGGTACCGCCTCCCTCGGCAGACGCTGGTCGCCATGACGGAGGCGCGGATCTTTGATCTTTACAACGATCCCATGCCCAGTCTGAACGATCTTGAGGGATATGCGGGCGAGACCGTTTCAAGCGTCATGCAGCTTGCGTGTCTTGTTCTGAACGCAGGCGAGGAAGCGGGAACGTCGACGGCCGCAGGTCACGCCGGCGTCGCCTACGCGGTGACCGGGCTGATTCGCGCCTTGCCCTGGCATGCGTCACGGCAGCAGATGTATTTGCCGAGCGACGTTCAGGCTCGGCATAATCTCGACCCGCAGACTGTCTTTCGCGGTGAGATGACACCGGAGCTCGAGGCAGTCCTTTCGGAAATGCGTGCCCATGTCAGACATCACCTTGGCAGGGTCAGGAAAGCAGCAGAAGACGTGCCGGCCAAATGTAACAATGCCTTCCTGCCGCTGGTACTTGTCGAACCGTATCTGAAGCAAATGGAACGGGCGGATTTCAATCCACTCAAGAACCTTCTCGAACTGTCCCAGCTGAAGCGCCAATGGCTGCTCTGGCGTGGGGCAGGCCGGATTTTCCAACGCATCTGAGTGTCGAGAGTGTCTGGCGGCCGGATTTCCGGCCGCCAGAAGTTTATTATTCGGCTGCTTCCTGCGTGATGCCGATCCGGGTTTGCCAGGCCGCAAAGTCGCTTTTGGCGCGTCGAGTGGTGGCCAGCTTTTTCGCTCTTGCCTTGTCCTTGCCCTTGAGACGCTTGCCGTCTTCGTCCGTCTTCGGAGCGTCTACCGGAGGGAACAGGCCGAAGTTGACATTCATTGGCTGGAATGAACCGGGTTTGCCCGCACCATCTTCCCGTGTGATATGGCCGCCGGTGATGTGCCCAAGCAGAGCTCCCATCGCAGTGGTGTCGGGAGGCGGAACAATATCGAGCCCGCGCGCTTCAAGGACCGAGAAAAGTCCCGCCATGCAGCCGACGCTTGCCGATTCGACATAGCCTTCGCACCCGGTGATCTGTCCGGCGAAGCGCAGTCGCTGGTCTGCCTTCAGGCGAAGTGTCCCGTCAAGCACCTTCGGGGAGTTGAGGAAGGTGTTGCGGTGGAGGCCGCCGAGACGTGCGAACTGAGCATTCTCGAGCCCCGGAATCATCCGGAAGATATCTGCCTGGGCACCGTATTTCAGCTTGGTCTGAAATCCGACCATGTTGTAAAGCGTACCGAGCGCATTGTCCTGCCGCAACTGCACCACCGCATAGGCCTTCACGTCCGGATTGTGCGCATTCGTCAATCCCATCGGTTTCATGGGCCCATGACGCAATGTCTCGCGTCCACGCGATGCCATCACCTCGATCGGCAGGCAGCCGTCGAAATAGGGCGTGTTGGCCTCCCATTCCTTGAAGTCGGCGGTCTCTCCAGTCAAAAGTGCGTCGATGAACGCTTCATATTGGTCACGGTCCATCGGGCAGTTGAGGTAGTCCTTTCCCGTCCCACCTGGACCAACCTTGTCATATCGAGACTGGAACCAGGCTTTTGACAGATCCACCGAATCAAAGTGAACAATCGGGGCGATGGCATCGAAGAAAGCGAGCGCATCCTCGCCGCTTTTCTCAAGCACAGCCTGTGAGAGTGAGGGAGACGTTAGCGGGCCGGTCGCAATGATGACCTTGTCCCACTCAGCCGGCGGCAGACCGGCAATTTCTTCGCGCTCGACAGTAATTCTGGGGTGGTCATGAAGCGCTTTCGTCACCGCGTCGGAAAAACCATCCCGATCCACTGCAAGGGCGCTGCCGGCTGGAACCTGATGGGCGTCTGCGCAGGACATGATCAAAGAGCCGAGTTGGCGCAACTCGTGATGAATCAGTCCGACCGCATTCTGATCCGAATCGTCCGATCTGAAGGAGTTGGAGCAAACGAGCTCAGCCAGGCCTTCAGTTTGATGGGCATCGGTCTTGCGGACAGGCCGCATCTCATGGAGAACGACGGCGTATCCGGCCTGCGCGATCTGCCAGGCAGCCTCGGATCCGGCAAGTCCCCCGCCGATGATGTGAACAGGCGTCATGATCGATCCTTGAAATAGTCTCGGGTCGCACTCAGGCAAGAGCGCCTTGGGCACGAGATCTTTAGCCGCCCTGATACCACTCATCGATTTCCCGGTCCAATCACCAACGAAAGCATGGCGACACAATGTCAAACAGATGGATCGTCAAACCGAACCAATCAGACGCGATCAGGAGCGCAAACCCATGAGACCGGGAACGTGAAGGCGAAGAAGCAGAAAGAGGGAGAAGGGAAAACAAAAAAACGCCTGCCGGTGGGAGGAGGTACCGGCAGGCGCTTTTGAAGTTCTGCGGAAAACCCGCAGAAGCGCAGTCTGAAGACTGGGAGGAGGATGACGTCAGACTGCGAAACTGATTATCGTGCGGACATACGTGCGTAGCGTGAGATGTCTGCGCGGGCGATGCCCAGGTCGTTCAGTTCGCGGTTGCTGAGGCTGGACAGCTCGTCATAGGTCTGACGGAAGCGTTTCCAGTTGTTGAATTTGCGAACAACAGTATCGATCATGGTTGAGGCCTTTCGCTATATCTATGGCCACGGCACCTCGGATCGGCGTCTGGCCCGTTCATCTTACAGTTTTGTAAGATAGTTTTTTTGTGCGCTGCGAGGTAGGGGGCAAATCGCGAAGCTGATATGCATTTTACGCAGACGTCCACAAGGTTAATGTCCATTAACGTAAGTAAGGAAGGGATTTTCTGCATATCTGAAATGCGGCGATAATTGCATTTGCAACTACATAAACGCATAGCTCGACCGTCTGCGGAACAGATAATGCTGCAATGCAACATGACTTGGCCGCGACGGACTACCATCCGGTACGGACACATCAGGAAGCCCGGGCAGAAAGCGTCAATTCGAATGTAGGTGAGGGGATGAAGCGGGCCGAAAAGACGAACGCCCGCCACTGGGAGGAGGTAGTGGCGGGCGTCGTTTCGACGTTACGGGACTGGGAGGAGGATGCCCCGCGTGTCACACGTCCATCGGCTGGGAGGAGGATGCCTCAGGACGCGATCTCTATGTTCAGCCGTTCCTTGAACGGCGAGCGACAAATCGAATGTCGCTACGGCAGATACCAAGATCTGCAAGCTCACGGGATGAGAGGCGGGACAATTCGTCAACCGCACGGCGATAGCTCACCCAGTTGCTGTATTTCTGGCGCACAGTGTCAAACATTTTCTTTTTCCTTATTGGCAGGTCGCCTCGGCGCCCCGCTTCGTTGTTGAAACCTATATATTTCACCACCCGAAATAAAAGAAGTGCGAAGTTTGCATGCCTGACATGCGCGTGGTGCATTGCACAATAACTAGCCGGTATTCAGGCAGTCAACTAACGGTAGAATCACATGAAACCGGGCTTCGTCGCGAGTGTGCGGTGCAAATAGATCGTTGCAAATGCAACAGACCGGCTACTCTGCTGCGTCCGAGGCTCGCATGGGCCTGCGCTGCAGGACCTCCTGCAGAAACTGGCCAGTATAGCTCGCGTCAACTTCGGCGACCTCTTCGGGGCGTCCGGTTGCAACGATGGTGCCGCCACCATCGCCTCCCTCGGGGCCGAGGTCGATGATCCAGTCAGCCGTCTTGATGACCTCAAGGTTGTGTTCGATCACCAGGACCGTGTTTCCCTGGTCGACCAGCTCGTGGAGGACGTCCAGAAGTTTTGCGACATCGTGAAAATGCAGACCTGTGGTGGGTTCGTCCAGAATATAGAGCGTACGTCCCGTGGAGCGTTTCGACAGCTCCTTGGCAAGTTTCACACGCTGTGCTTCGCCGCCTGACAGGGTTGTTGCCTGTTGCCCGACCTTGATATAGCCCAGTCCGACCCTCGCCAGGGTCTCCATCTTGTCTCGGACCGCCGGGACGGCTGAGAAAAAGCAGGCAGCTTCCTCGACTGTCATGTCGAGCACATCGGAAATCGATTTGCCCTTGAACTCGACTTCAAGGGTTTCCCGGTTGTAGCGCTTGCCCTTGCAGACGTCGCAGGTGACATAGACGTCGGGCAGGAAGTGCATCTCGATCTTGATGACCCCGTCGCCCTGACACGCCTCGCAGCGCCCGCCCTTGACGTTGAAGGAAAAGCGTCCTGGCTGATAACCCCGCGCCTTGGCTTCCGGCATACCGGCAAACCATTCGCGGATCGGCGTGAAAGCGCCGGTATAGGTCGCCGGGTTGGAACGAGGAGTACGTCCGATCGGTGACTGGTCGATGTCGATAACCTTGTCGAGCACCTCCAGGCCATCGATACGATCGTGCGGGGCAGGGTTGTCGCGCGCGCCGTTGAGACGCCGTGCCGCAGCCTTGTAAAGCGTGTCGATCAGGAACGTCGACTTTCCACCACCAGACACGCCCGTCACGCAGGTAAAGGTACCGAGCGGCACATTGACGTCGATGTCCTTGAGATTGTTGCCGCGTGCGCCCCGCACCGAAATCTGGCGCTTCTTGTTGATCTTGCGCCGGCCGTCCGCACGGCTGATCATCTTGGCGCCAGACAGATATTGACCGGTCAGGGAGGCTGGATTCGCCATGATTTCGGAAGGCGTGCCCTTGGCCACGATTTCACCGCCATGTACGCCGGCGCCGGGGCCAACGTCGACGACGTAATCCGCGGTCAGAACGGCGTCTTCGTCATGTTCGACGACAATCACCGTGTTACCGAGATCGCGAAGATGCTTGAGCGTGTCGAGCAGCCGCGCATTGTCGCGCTGATGAAGGCCGATGGAGGGTTCGTCCAGCACGTAGAGAACGCCGGTCAGCCCGGAACCAATTTGCGAGGCAAGGCGGATTCGCTGGCTCTCGCCGCCGGACAGCGTGCCAGACGAACGGGAAAGAGTCAGATATTCGAGCCCCACGTCATTGAGGAATGTGAGACGCTCGCGGATTTCCTTCAGGATACGGCCGGCAATCTCGCTCTGCTTGTCGTTCAGCTGCGCAGGAAGTGCCTCGAACCACTCGCTCGCCTGTCTGATCGAATATTCTGTCACCTGGCCGATATGCTTGTCGGCAATCTTGACCGCCAAAGCTTCTGGCTTCAGGCGAAAGCCACTGCAGGCCGGGCAGGCATGGTCTGACTGAAAGCGCGACAGCTCTTCGCGCACCCATGTGGATTCGGTCTCGCGCCAGCGTCTTTCGATATTGCCGATCACGCCTTCAAAGGTCTTTTCCGTTCTGTAGCTGCGAACACCGTCGTCATAAACGAATTCGACTGCAGTCTTGCCGGTGCCGTGAAGGATCGCATCGGTCACCTCGGCAGGCAGGTCCTTCCATGGCGTCGCCATGGAGACGTTGAAGTGACTGGAAAGGGCCTCGAGCGTCTGCGTGTAATAAGGAGAAGTCGAGCCTGTCTTCGCCCATGGCAGAACCGCCCCTTCTCGCAAGGAGAGGGAATGATCCGGCACCACCAGATCTTCCTCGAACGCGAGCGTCGTACCGAGCCCGTCACAGGTCGGGCAGGCGCCGAAGGGGTTGTTGAACGAGAACAGGCGCGGTTCGATTTCTGAAATCGTGAATCCGGACACAGGGCAGGCGAACTTTTCGGAAAAGATGATCCGCTCGGGAGCCTCCTTGCCCTCCGCCGTGTCCGCGAATTCGGCAATGGCGATCCCGTCGGCCAGTTTCAGCGCCGTTTCGAAAGAATCCGCAAGCCTGCCGGCGATATCGTCGCGCACGACAATCCGGTCCACGACCACATCGATGTCGTGCTTGAATTTCTTGTCGAGAGCAGGGGCTTCGGAGATCTCGTGGAACGTGCCGTCGATCTTGACGCGCTGAAATCCCTTCTTCATCAGTTCCGCAAGTTCCTTGCGGTATTCACCCTTACGCCCGCGCACCATCGGTGCCAGAAGATAAAGTCTCTTTCCTTCTTCAAGGTCCATGACGCGGTCGACCATCTGACTGACGGTCTGGCTCTCGATGGGCAGGCCCGTCGCCGGGGAGTATGGCACTCCGACACGCGCGAAAAGCAGGCGCATATAATCGTAGATTTCTGTGACCGTACCGACTGTCGAGCGCGGATTGCGGGAGGTGGTCTTCTGTTCGATCGAGATGGCTGGCGACAGGCCGTCGATCTGGTCGACATCGGGCTTTTGCATCATCTCAAGGAACTGGCGCGCATAGGCGGAAAGGCTTTCCACATAGCGGCGCTGTCCCTCCGCATAAATCGTGTCGAACGCGAGGGAGGATTTACCGGACCCGGAAAGACCGGTCATGACGATAAGCCGATCCCTCGGGAGATCGATGTCGACATTCTTGAGATTATGTTCTCTGGCGCCGCGAACGCTGATCATCCTGGTCGGGTCGCTCATCCAGGCTTCGTCCGGCTTGGTCGCTTTCTGTGTCGTCATTCTCAGTCATCCTGCCTCATGCGGGGCATACAGTTTGCCTCGCACGTTTTGTCTTGCTGGGGTCCGTGTCTGAACGGGGCCTGATCCTCGCTTGGCCATGTCCCCGATATAGCAGTTTGAGACAGCGCTTCCAGAGGCGGTTTCGCATTGCCGAAAAGAAAGGCAAACCGGGTAGGGCGCAACGGTCGCCTGCTTCTACTGGAAACAGCAGAACAAAACAAGTACGATTAAAGTGGAAATGTCAGTAAACCGGACGTAATATGACCTCCTGCCGTGGCGGTCGCTCGCAAGTCTCGTCCTGACAGACATCGGCCACGGACCGAGGCTGAGGGCGGTCGTGCTCCGAAGCTGCGCGAGGTGAGCGTCCGTTGGATTTGATGGATGACAAGCGGGTCCTGAGGCGTTTCGAAGGGTGGCCGCATTGTCTGCGCTTGCAATCGCGTGACCCGCCACCCAAGGACCGGTCAGAATCTGTGCCTGCGCTGTGGAAAATAAGGTGGGGCCGGGCAAAACTCCAAGGAAACGGTTGGCGTTCCGGAAGCCATCTGATTTCTTGCAGCAAAGCTCGCGTCACGGGCTGATTGAAGGTGCGACATGCACTGGAATGAGCGACTGAACGCGACAGAACCAACAGGAGTGCAATATGGCGGGTAGCGTCAACAAAGTCATTTTGGTCGGCAATCTTGGTGCCGATCCCGAAATCCGCCGGACACAGGACGGTCGTCCCATTGCCAACCTGCGCATTGCGACGTCCGAGAGCTGGCGAGATCGCAACAGCGGTGAACGGCGCGAGCGCACCGAATGGCACCGCGTGGTGATCTTCAACGAAGGCCTGTGCAAGGTTGCCGAGAACTATCTCCGCAAGGGGTCCAAGGTTTATATCGAAGGTCAGCTGCAAACCCGCAAATGGCAGGACCAGTCCGGTCAGGACCGGTATTCCACGGAAATCGTCCTGCAGGGGTTCAACTCCAGCCTGACAATGCTCGACGGGCGCGGCGAAGGCGGCGGACAGCCCGGCGGCCTTCCCGATTATGGCGATGATTCCCAGGGCGGCGGGTCCGGTGGCTCTGGTGGCAACTACGGTGGTGGCGGCAGCGGCGGCGGCTACGGTGGTGGTTCCGGTGGGGGATTCGGCAGTGGCTCCGGCGGCGGTTCCGGCCCGATGGACGACGAAATTCCGTTCTGATCAGTTTTTTCACGGCAGTCGGTTTCAACGCCGACTGCCGGTTACGCCCTGTAGGCAACCGGACTGCGCGCGCAGGCTTCCCTGTATTTTCAACGCTCTGGCGTGCCGCAGTAAGTCGTGGCGACAATTTCGTCACACAATTTTGAATTCTAAATCTGTGCAAGGCCTCCGCTATTAACCGGCCGCATGGGGCTGATGTAGTATCAAAATGGTCGCGCGCCCGATTTGTGCTGCATTCCGGACATAACCGGGGAGCCGCATGTGATGTGCGTCTGCCGACGACTTCTGAAATTGAATTCGCCGGCATGGATTTTCTCTGGCGGATTGTGCATCCGTCTGCGCAAGGGGCGGCGAAGCCGGCCTCGAGACCGAAAAAATAGAATTCTGCAGGTTAGAACAATGCAAGCGAAGACGATGGGACAGAGACCGCAACGCGTGGCCCGTGACGGGAGCGGACGCGTTCATCGATCCGCCATGAGGACGTCACTCGGGCGTTCGCTCAAGGCCTGTCTCATGGTGACAGTCCTCGCCACGGGTTTCGGAACCGTATCGGTTCCGCAGGCGGAAGCTCAGAACCTTTTTCAGCGACTTTTCAATCCTGAAGCTCACCAGCGCCAGCAACGCGAACAGCGCGAACAAGAACGTCGCAAGGCGCTTCGCAAGAAGGTTTCCAACGTAAAGGTCTCCTCGCCGCGCTATCTCAACTATTCTCCGGATGCCTGGAAGACAGTCTCTCTGGAAACGCTCTCGAAAAAACAGACTGCGGAAGTGACGCCGACCGGCACGCCCACGGCCTCGGCAACAGAAGCCGGCGTGGAAAATGACACTGCTCCGGCCACCCCCGCCGTTTTGACGGCATTCGACAATGCACGCCCCGCACTGAAGGACATGTCTCTTAAGGCGCTTCCCGAAGTGGGAGATGCACTGATTTCCTATTACAGGGAACATCCCGATTTCGTCTGGATCGAAGATGGGCAAATCAGCGCGAAAGCGGAATCTGTCCGCAAGGTGTTGGCCGATGCGGGTGACTTCGGCTTCGACGCCGAAGATTATTTCGTCGCGCTGCCCGTAACGGATGGCTTGACCGACAGTGATCGTGCAGCCGCCCTGATGCAATTCGAGATGGAGCTGAGCGCCGCCGCTCTCACCTACGCGCTCGACGCGAGGCGTGGACGCGTCGATCCTAACCGTATTTCCCAGTACCACGACTTGCCGCGTCACGAAGTCGACCTTGTTGCTGTGCTGCAGGACCTTGCAGGGGCGAGCGACGCGGGAACCGAATTGTCCAAATTTCAGCCGCAGAGCGATCATTTCAGGGAACTGAAAGAGGAACTCGCAAGGTTGAAGGCCGAGGACGAGTCGAGCGACCTGATCGTAATCGCGCCTGGCACCTTCCTGAAGGCCGGCAGGTCCAGCCCGGAGATGAAGAACATCGTCGCCGCGATCCGGAAAAACGGATCCGATGAACTGAAGGCCGCTCACGCAGAGACCCTCGATGGCTATCAGGGCGACGACCTCTACACCCCGGAATTGGTGGAACTGGTCAAGGCTTTCCAGAAGGAAGCCAAGTTGACGCCAGACGGTATCGTCGGCAAGAACACGATTATCGCGATGGTCGGCGAGACGAATGCCGCGAAGATCGCCAAGCTCAAGCTCGCGATGGAACGCAGCCGCTGGCTTCCAGATGAACTTGGCGACCGAAAGGTCTTCATCAACCAGGCTGCCTATACCGCAACCTTCACGGCGCCCGGCGAAGATCCGCTGTCCATGCGCGTCGTGGTCGGCAGGAAGGCGAACCAGACCAACTTCTTCTACGACAAGGTTCAGATCGTGGAGTACAACCCTTATTGGGGTGTTCCTTACTCGATCATCGTCAACGAGATGCTGCCGAAGCTGGCCAGGGACCCGAGCTATCTTGACCGGGCGGGCTATGAAGTGACCACCGCCGGTGGACGGCAGATTTCATCTGCGTCAGTGGATTGGTATGCGGTCGCCTCCAAACAGAAGACGGTCAACGTGCGCCAGTATCCGGGCAGGTCGAACGCGTTGGGAGAGGTGAAGATTCTCTTCCCCAACAAGCACCATATCTACATGCATGACACCCCGTCGAAGAACCTCTTCAGCAAGGACATGCGCGCTTACAGCCATGGCTGCATTCGGCTGCAGGACCCGAAGGCGATGGCAGCCGCGGTGCTCGGCAAGAGCAAGGATTATGTTTCGTCCCGGATTTCCAGCGGCCAGAACGAACAGGAAAAGGTGACGGCGGATATACCGGTCTACATCGCCTATTTCACCGCATGGCCCGAAATGGACGGAACGATCGCCTATTACAATGACGTTTACGATCGTGACCGCTATCTGCTCAAGGCGATCGAAAAGACCGAGGATGGCCGGGTGAAGGCCCGCACCTCCTGAGGATTTCCAGGTAGCCAGAGGGCAAGGGAACAGATTGAAGAAGGCCGCCGAATGCTTCGGCGGCCTTTCCTTTTAGTCTTTCAGACAGTCGGACATGTTGTCCGCAAGGTTCTGCAGCAGGGCCGGGTAGAGATCCGGTCCGTTCTCCAGCTCAGTTCCGAGCGGATCGAGCGTGCCTTTTCGTGCCGAACTGCCCTCAAGGACGACTGCGACCAGCTTCGAATCGAACTGCGGTTCCTGGAAGACACAGGTGATGCCTGAGTTCTGAACGCGGGACTGGACTTCAGACACCCGGTCAGCACTTGCGAGCAATTCTGGAGACAGCGTGATCGCGCCACTGGCCTCGATACCGTAGTGGTGCTCGAAATGATGATAGGCATCGTGAAAGACGATGAAGCCCTTGTCAGCCAAGGGAGAAAGCTCTTCAGCGATTGAGCTGTCGAGTTTCTTGATCTTCTGGGCAAATGCGTCTGCATTTTCGCGGTACTGGGCAGAATGGTCCGGATCAAGTTCCGAAAGCGTCTCTGCCATCACATTGGCGATGGCGACACCATTGTCCGGATTTAGCCAGATATGAGCATCTTTTTCATCGCCGTGGTGGTGATGTTCGTGCTCACCTCCATGCTCGGCATGCTCGGCATGCTCGGCATGCTCATCGTGGCCATCATGATCGTCGTGATCTTCATGGTCATGATCGTGATCATCAGCATCTGCCGCGTCTGCGCTTTCATGTTCATGTTCATGTCCTTCATGCCCATGCCCATGCCCATGTCCATGGCCGTGGTCGTGCGCATCGAAGTTCGCACCTTCTCGCAGATCCAACTGCAAGATCCCGTCCGCATCCATCAGTTCCACCACGGTCGCATTCGATGCCATCGTGTCAATCGGCTTCTCGAGTGACGGTGCCAGCTCCGCTCCGATCCAGAAGACGGCGTCGGCCTTTTGCAGCAGACCTGCCTGCGAAGGCTTGAGTGCGAACCCATGGGGGGAAGAGGCGCCGTCGATAAGCACTTCGGGCGAGCCCACACCATCCATCACTGCGGCCGCAATAGAATGCAGCGGCTTGATCGTCGTCACGACCAGCGGCGCCTCAGCATGAGCACCTGCAAGTCCGGCAAAAAGCCCGAGCGCACCGGCGAGCGCGGTTCGTCCAAGACAACGTCCGGCGAACTTGCGGTATCCTCTGGCATCGTTCTGCCTGTTCATTCTACTCACCTTTTGGTCGATGTAACAAAGTAACATGTAACTCTATAACGCTATCGATTTGCAGAGGCAAGTTTGGAACTGCGCAGTTTCCTGATGGTCTGTCTGTCTGCCGGCGTGCGGGATGCAACGGACGGAAAGTCCGACCCGGAAAGGTTTCTGATCCGAAGTAGGGCGTAGCCGGACAGCAGGGCGGTGCCACGTTGCGAATGGCGCAAGGCCAGCGCAATGCGCCTTGATTTTCCTTTTGTGGAAGCAACCTGATCCGGACCGAACTGAAATCCGGGTCCGTTGGTCTCATGCACTCAAAGAAGAAGTGTCTTCAACGGCATCCACACGCCCATCAAGATCATCATCAGGCTTTCCGTCAGCGAGACAAATCCGAGCGGGACGGAGGAGCTGCCGCCGACACAGGCGCATTTCAATTCGCGCCTGTCGATATAGACGGCCTTGAAAATACTGATCGCGCCGATGAGACCGATCGCAAGGGACACCGGGGCAGCGATCCACACGAGAGCGGCGGCAGTCATGAGCACTCCAGCCAGAGCCTCCAGAAAGGGATAGATTTTTCCGTAAGGAACCCAGCGGCGTGCCAACAGGTCGTAGTTGAGGAACATGATCGAGAAACTCTCGAGATCCTGCAGTTTCTGGATCGCCAGGATCGTCATCGAAAGCGAGATGAACCATTCGACCGTCCGAAGTGTCAGGACCGTACCGTACTGATGCCAGGACAGACCGAGTGCGAGAAGAAAGGCAACAGAGAAAATCGCGATGACGGGCTGGTAGGTCGTGTCGCTCTGTTCTTCCGGCGGTGGGTCGATGTTGAAATGGACCCGTAGGTCGTCATATCCGCCAATTCTATTGCCGCCGATGAAGGTTTGAGGCGTGGTGTCGACGCCTTGCTCGCGCATGAACGCATCCGTTTCATCACGTGTTTCAAGATGGTGATCATCAACCGTATATCCTTGCCGCTCGAGAAGATCTTTGGATTTCAGACCGTAGGGACAGATGTGATCCGGCATCACCATCCGGTAAAGAGTGGCGGATTTCCTCTCTGTAACACCCGGCTCCCGAACGTCCGATGCTGCCGACTGCGACATGAAGATCTCCCATTTGCTATATCAGACGTTAAAGCCCTCATGCCCCACGCAGATCAGCCATAGGTGCGTCGGTGAAGCTCTTGTCTTTACGGTGGGAAAACGATGACGATCGCTGCGGGTTCCGTCAGGGGGAACTCAGGGGCCACGGACCTGCAGGCGTTCAAAAAGGTGAGACGCAAGGTTTGACGCGATCCGTCTGCTCATTCGGAGATTGAACAAATAACCATAATGAATTGAAAAAAATGGACTACGTCCTGAAAGGCAGGTCCGCTTCGCTCGAAACGGACCTGCGGTGAGGACTAGCGATCAGCGCAGAACGGGCTGATTGCATTTCCTGTGCGAATGATGCTCGTGACATCCTTGGCGCTTTCGTCACCATCCCAGTTCCGGGCCAGACGGATGGCGGTGACGCCACCTGGCATCAGCATCACATGGTTTTCACCCCAGCCATCCATCGAAGGGAAGAAGAGACTGCAATCATCGCCCTCAAACGGATAGCGCCAGAAGGCCTTGGAGTAATATGGCTTGTGGTCAAGGCTGGTCGGCAGGCCGACAGGCTCCTCCGTCACGGCGATGTCTGTAATCAGGTCCGCATTGAGAATCTGTTTGCCGTCATGGCGACCACCGTTCTGATAGAGCCTTGCAATCTTCACCAGATCGCCAGCTGTCGCGTAGAGGCCCCAGGCCATGATCGGTTGGCGTGAAGTTTCGCCGGTCTCGATTGTCTGATTGTTCGGCATGCCATGGATGCCGACAGGTTCATAGACCTCGGCCTGCAGGAACGTCCAGAGATCACTCGCGGGATCTTCCTTCGACTGCAGGTAATTCGTGAGGGCGGCACCAAGCAGGAACATGTCCTCATCCCTGTAGCGCGGCATAACCCCAGGGCCCCAATCGTAAGGTTTGGCTGCTTTCAGCAGAATGTCGAGCTTCTCATTCGCAGAACGGGCCTCGTAAAAGGCATAGTAGTCGTCGCTATAGGGAGACCACATGGTCTTCGGTTCTGCCTCGCGCTGACCGTATCCCATGCCGGTCGCCATGTTCAGAGCGTTTCCGAAAGTGACCTTGTCCCAGCCGGCCAGCCCTGCTGCCTGCGGAACGTAATCCGCGATCTTGGCGTTGAACACCTCCGGACCGTATTTTTCCGCGACCGCGAGAAGTGCCGTAGCCGCGACGGCTGATTTGGACACTGACCAGACGCCAAAACGCTGGCGCTCGCAATACGGCAGTTCCCCGGCCGGCGTCGGGCAGGACCTCAGGTAGAAGGTGTCGTCGACGACGAGACCATCGAGTACGAGTTCGGAGGGGCGAATGGCAGTGTTGAAGTCTTTCAGCGCCTCTGCGCCGACCTTTTTCTCAAGGTCTTTCCAGGTACGGAAGTCTTCCCGGTCTGCGACGATCTTTTCATAGTCGGCCTTGATCTGCGATGCGTCCGGAACGGACGTGCCGGCAAGCGTCGCGGGGACGGATCCGCTCGCAGTGAAATAATCCTCGACATAAAAAGGGCTCGTCTGCGTCAGGATCTGATAGCGCAGATCGCTGACTTCGCCGTCCTTGTAGAGGAACATGGCAACGCCATTGTGCGTTTCGCCCTCCAGCATGTAAACGAGCGAGAACGGAAACGAGGCGCGCGACCAGCCGTCGTCTCCCTCCGACCAAACCTTTCCCGGCTGGACGATAACGTCCCAGAAGCTCTTTCCGTTTTCGGTCGAGCCGACGCGGATAACATCCTGGGTTGAGGGTACGAGATCATCGCCCACAGTGATGAACTCGAGACTGACTTGCGGAAAGAGTTGCGGATCCCTCCCGAAGACATCGTTGCTCTTGAAGCTTTCAGGAGCCGTTGGCATTGCCGTTTCCGAAAGGTCGATCCTTCCCTCGAATGGAGCGAGTGCGCTCTTTGCATCAGAGGGGGGCAGAAAAAGAGCGTTGTCGATGAGCTCTGCCGAAACGGCTGAGGCGTCGAAATCCGGTGGGGACAGGCGGTCGGCGAATGCTGGAATGCAAGAAAACGTGGACCCCGCCAGGATTGCAAGGGCGGGAATGAGCCGGTGTTTCAAGGAATGTTCCTCCTGTTGTCGCCCTCTGCATCCCGATTGAACGGGATGACCGGGGAGGGCCGCCGAATGCCGCCCTTTCGCAAGTCGGTTCAGGGCGGCGAGGCATCTCGCCCACCCTGAAAAGAAGCCGGTCAGTCGTCTCGACAGCGCAATACGACGCATCCGCGAATGTCGCCGGATTCGATCATCTCATGCGCGCGCGCGCACTCCGCAAGCGGGACGATTTCCGCGATCCGGTGCTTCAGCTTGTTTGCCGAAAGCGCCACGTCGATATCGGCGATCGCCTGTTCCTTGGCGCTGTCCGGCATCGCATAGACAATGACCAAGCGGATGGTCAGGTCCATGTACATCATCCGGTAGAACGGCAGCTTCGGCTGCATGTCATTCGCTGAGGAGTAGGTCGCGATCACGCCACCGGTGCGAATGACGTCGAGAACTTTTTCCAGGTTGGTGCCGAACTCGACATCGATGACGCGGTCGACCTTCTCGCCGTCCGTGGCGCGAAGGATATCCTCAGGCCAATCGTCGGACCAGTGATTTACCACGATGTCCGCGCCCGCTTCGAGGCAGGTCTTTTCATCCGCCTCATTGCTTGCGGTGGAAATAACGCGCGCGCCGGCGAGCGATGCCCATTGGATCGCGTAGTAACCGACCCGGCCGGCACCACCGGTCACCAGCAAGGTCTTTCCCTTGACGTCACCGTCGGCAAAAACACAGCGATGGGCAGTCATGACAGGAATTCCGAGGCAGGCGCCGATCGCGAAATCGGTGCCTTCGGGAAGGGCGGGAGCGTACCGGCTGTCCACGGCCACATATTCCGCTGCCGTTCCAAAACGGCGGGCGAACTGGGCATTGAAGATCCAGACCCTCTCACCAACGCGCGTTTCGGAAACACCGCTACCGACGGCCTCGACGATGCCGGCACCGTCGCTGTGCGGAGTGACGTAACCGTTGTCGAGAAGGTCCGGGAAAGACCCCAGCCGCTTCTTCGTGTCTGAGGGATTGACGCCGCTTGTCTCAAGCCTCACCAGCACTTGCCCGGGGCCTGCCTTCGGTGTTTCCAGGTCTGCGAACTGCAGCACCTCGTCGGCTTGACCGAAGGTTTCATACCGGATCGCTTTCATGGCATTTCTCCAAAACTATACATTCGTGGACCAACGACGCGGCTTTCAAAAAGATGACTGGTCCAGACGCTTCTGGAGCGCCTCCATGCCATCATGTCCGCGTCTACGCGTTGCCGTTCAAGGCTGCACGCTCAGATCCGGGACTGAGAGGGATTCCGTGTGCCCGTCAACCGCGATTATCTGGCCTGATACGAGGCGTGCGGCATCCGAGGCCAGAAAACCGCACATTTCTGCGATATCTTGAGCCTTGACGAATTGGCGCATCGAAGCCTGTCCCTCGTAAACCCGGCGCACGGTTTCCGGTGGCAGACCGCGTTCCTGCGCATCCCGCCTGATGACGCCATCGATACGCGGCCCTTCCACTGAGCCAGGGCATATGGCGTTTACCCGGATCCCAAAGGGGCCAAGTTCCATGGCCAGTGTTTTCGTCATGCCGACAAGCGCCCATTTCGAGGCGGCATAGGGGGTACGGTAGGGGTACCCGAAAAGGGCGGCGGTCGAGGCGATGTTGAGAATGACACCGTGGCCATGCTGTTTCATCGCCGGAACGATTGCCTTCAGGAAATAGAAGGTCCCATTCACATTCACGTCCATGGTTCGGCGCCAGTCGTCAACATCCATCTCTTCGACCGGGCCGGTCATGCCCGCAACTCCGGCGTTGTTGACGAGAAGGTCGAGCTTTCCACCGGTAGCCTCCAGAACACCGAAGGCCGCCGCCCGGGCTTTGTCCGCATCGGCCACGTTGCATACCGAGGCCTCGATGCCGGGCACCTCGGAAGCGAAGCTTTCGACTGCCGCTGGATCGGCATCACAGACATGAACCTTCCAGCCAAGATCATGCAGATGAAGTGCAACGGCTTTCCCGATGCCCGACGCTGCACCGGTGATGAGTGCGGTCCGCGGTTGCAGTGGCTGCCTGTCCTTGCTCACTGGGCTGCTCCTTTCCGAGTGCTCGCAATTTTTTGGAATTCACTCAAGAATAGGCTGGCGATCCGCTTTCAGTTTGTCCTAGACTGCCGAATTATGTTCCATTTCAGCCAAACCGACGCATCATGACCGCCACCTTCCTTCTCCTGGAAGGCTATTCGAATTTCATTCTTGCGTGTCTGCTAGAACCCTTGCGCATGCTTCATGAACGGTATGGCGACGACATGACATGGAGGATCGTGACGGCAGATGACCGTCAGGTTCGAAGTTCATCGGGTCTGGTGCTTTCACCAACGCACCGGCTAGCAGAGATCGACGGCCAGGAAATGCTGATCATCATCTCAAGCAACGGTTTCCGCGAGCATACCAGTGCTGAAAATCTGCGCCTTGTGCGCGCACTTGTGCGACAAAGCGACGTGGTGGTTGGAGCGGATGCAGGTGCATGGCTGCTCGCCGCGACGGGTGTCCTCGATGATGCGACCGCGGCGGTTCATTGGTCGGTCGCCTCCGAATTCGCTGAGACTTTTCCTCAGGTGAAGATCAGTGATGCGCGCTTCGTCATGGAGGGCAAGTTCTGGAGTTGCGGCGGAGCGTCGGCCGGTCTGGATCTCGTTCGCGCCTTCATTGCCGAACGGTTCGGAGCGTCAAAGGCCTTCGCAATCCTGTCCATGTTCACGCACGAGGCTGGCGGTCCTTCGGAAGGTCGCAACATGCGGCCGGCCTTGACGGACGGGACTGGCGGGAAATTGGACGGCGCACTTTCGCTCATGATCGGGACGATCGAAACGCCGCTGCCACTGGACGAGCTGGCTTCCCGTGCACGCATGTCGCCGCGAACCCTCAACCGTCTGTTCCGGAGCGAACTCGGTGTCTCTCCGAAACACTATTACAGAAGCCTTCGGCTTCATCGAGCACAGGAACTGGCCGAAACGACCAGCCTTGGCCTGCGCGACATTGCCTTGCGATGCGGCTACGGCAGCGCCTCGTCCTTGTGCAAGGCCTTTCGAAAACTCTACGGCCACCCGATCCGAAAATCCTGGGAGATGGAACAATAGCGCGGACGCAGATGCACGCGTCCATGGTCTGTCCCGTAAGTCTGTCCTGCAGCAGATCCCTAACGCCCGTCAGCTCATCGGCAAGCTTGGCTCAGGAATCCCTCGATCTTGATAAGGTACCGACTAGTTGGTATGTTTAATTCATTAATGATGTCGTGGCGTGGTTTCACGGGAGAGAGAGTTTCGCGAGGACCGAAGGGAAGTGGCACACCGCGCATGAACAAACTTCGACGCCATTCTACATGGACGTCTCCCTGAAAGCAGCCGTCGACCTGTCACCGGAAAGCAGGTTCGGTCATAACCCTACCCAGGAAAACAGATGCGCTATCTGGTTGCTGTTTATCGGACGCAAGTCCTTGGGCCCGGTTCTGGGTATCGTGAAATGGCGCGCGACATAGACGCGCTCAATGAGGAAATGGTAGCGGCCGGTATCAGAGTGTTCGTAGGCGGTCTGCAGCCGACCGACACCGCAAGCGCGATTGTTTGGGAGGAAAGCGGAGAAATCCGAGCCCGCCCGGAAGCATACTCGGGATCGGATGCCTTCATTGATGGGGTATGGGTCCTGGAAGTCAGTTCGCACGAGGAGGCAATCGAATGGGGCCGGAAGGCCGCGGCCGCCTGCCGTGCATCGATTGAAGTACGGCCTTTCCATCGAACCGATCGAGAGAGCGCACCCAGATTTGGCTGGAGGCACGGGAAAACAATTGAACCTCGCGGATAATCAGCGCAAGCCTCAGGGCGCCTTGGCGGTTGCCGCCACGCCCGGAAGCCTGCGGTCCGGGGAAGGTCAGTGGGACAGGAACGCGTCAGGCCGCGAGCACCCCGTTCTGCTTGGCGATATGGGTCGCGATTGCATCCATGAGTGGCGGGGAGAGCGAATCGTAGGGATGAAGCCCCAGGTCCTCCAGCCTTTCGCGGATTTCCGGCATCTGGTCGGGTTTGACGCCGCTTTCAATGACCGATGAAACGAAGGCTGCAAATTCCGGCGGTGACCAGCCTTCCTCGTGACTCAGCTCCGTGTGCACGAAATCAAGACCGTAGAACGGGTGCGATTTGTTCTCTATCCGACCATACATATGGACACCGCACGCCTTGCAAGCATGGCGCTGGATGGCAGCGTTCGGGTCGACAACGTGAAGCTTTTCCTCACCTGAAGTCACCTTCACCCTGTTCCGGTCGACGACTGCAATCTGGGAAAAGATTGCCCCGTCCGGCTTCCAGCACTTGGTGCAGCCACAGGCATGATTGTGTGCGGTTTGGGAACTGATTTCGACGGTGACCGGATCGCTGGCGCAGTGGCACTTCAATGTGCCACCCGAGAAGCCCTCTTTGGCAGGCGGAATTCCATCGTCGATGGCGGGATGCAATTTGATCATTTGGGGTCCTCCACTTTGCTGGCAGCGGTGAGAGCATCAATCGGCAGCTGCGATCTGGCTGGGACCTGATGAATGCTCCTGCGCGGCTTTTCGTCCGGCCCTCCCAGCATCGGGAGAAAGCGAAGCCGGTGCAATACGGCGGAAAGTCTCGGTTTTGCAGCGTTGGTCGGTCAGCCACCCGGTCGGCGCATCATGGTGCGCGCCGGATCGTAACCCCAGAATGCGCCCAGCAGACAGACGAGGAATGTGGACACGATCCATAGAAGAGCGACTGCATTCAGCTGCCCATAAAGCGCGAAACGAATGAGCTCGACAGCGTGCGTGAAGGGATTGACCGCGCAGATATCACGCAGGAGCGCGGAACTCTCCTGCATTTTCCAGAGCGGATAGAGTGCGGAGGACAAAAAGAACATCGGAAAGATGACGAAATTCATCACACCGGCAAAGTTCTCTAGCTGCCGGATGGTCGACGAGATCAGCAGCCCGAGCGCACCGAGCATCAGTCCGGAGATCACAAGTGCGGGAAAGGCATAGAGATACCCGAAGGCTGGCATCCGGATGCCGAACACAGCTGCAAGAAGCAGGAAGACGTAAACCTGAAGCAGCGAGACCGCTGTCCCGGCAAGCAACTTGCAGAACAGGAGCCACCCACGAGGCAGTGGGCTCGTCAGCAGCAGTCGCATCGATCCCATCTCCCTGTCATACACCAGCGAGAGGGAGGATTGCATGGCATTGAACAGCTGAATCATCCCGCACAGTCCGGGCACGATATAGACCTCATAGGTGATGTAGGTCTGATAAGGCGGGATGATAGACAGGCCCAGTGCCGCCCGAAAGCCGGCGGCAAAAACGACCAGCCAGACCATGGGCCGCACGAGCGCGGCGAAGAAGCGGCTTCTCTGGTTCAAGAAACGCCAGGCCTCCCGGGTCACGATCGCTCGCAGGGATACGAGATACCCCTTCATGAGACGGTGACCGCGTGGTTGGGGACTAGACCGGGAGCCGGCCCGGTGAGCCTGGTGAAGGCGTCAATGAGCTGTCCGCTTCCGGCAAGATGCGCCGCCCGTTCGTGGGTGAGAACCTTGCCCTTGTGCAGCACGACAACATCGTCTGCTGGACGGATTTCATCCACCAGATGTGTCGCCCAGAAAATCAGCATGCCGCTCTCCGCAAGATCATGGGCATAGTCCGTGATCGCCGACCGGCTAGCTGCGTCAAGACCGACGGTCGGTTCGTCAAGGAGCAGGATGTCGGGTTCATGGATGAGTGCGCGGGCGATCTCCATGCGGCGTCGATGCCCGCCGTTGAGCTCACGAACCTTCTCGCCAGCGCGCTCGCGCATGTCGAGACGGTCGAGAACGGCATCTATCCGCTGACTCACAACGCCACCGGACAGTCCCTGCAGCGCCGCGAAATAGGAGAGATTCCAGGAAACCGACATGTCAAGGTCGAGCGTTGGCTGCTGGAAGACGACGCCGAGGCGGGCAAGCGCCTTTCGAGGCTCACGGGCAAAATCATGGCCGGCAATGTGAATGCTGCCCTGGCGAGCGACCAGGAGCCGCGTCAGAAGCGCGAACAGCGTCGACTTTCCGGCGCCATTCGGCCCGAGCAGGGCGCAGAAGCGTCCGGTGTCGAGCTCGATGGTCACATCGTCCAGGGCAGCCTTCGAGCCGTAATTGTAGCTGACGTCACGAACCGAAAAGACATTCATGAGGGCGCGCATGTTTCCTGTGCAGATGGTCTCATTCGATCGTGATATCGACTCGCTGGTTCTCGCCGGTCGTTCCAGGTTGCCGCAGGAAATAGCGCCCGGGCTTGATCGCAACGAACTCAATCTCCATCGTTCCGGCGTCATCGAACTCAACGCTTTCCAGGCCAAAGGGGCGAATCTCCAGCCCGTTCACCACAACTTCGTTGACCCAGATCGCACGGAAAAAGCCGGATCCTTCGAGGGCCAGTTCCGCGGAACCATCGGACACGATCTCGATCTCATAGAGTTTGCCGGATTTCAGCATGATCGGGCCATCCGCCACGGGCTTTCCTGACGAGAGCGTAAGTTCCGGCAGGTCCTCCTTGTTGGAGTTGGAAAGGATCCCGGCGAAACCAAAATCCTCCGCGAGAGATGGCCCTGAAAGCACCGAAACGGCCATGGCGAGAACGAGGCTTGTCTTCATTTCAATTCCTCCCGTTGGAACAAGGGCCGCACCACATTGTGCAGAGCGGCGGGTTGTTTGGTGATTGTGGCCGGGCTTCCTGACAGCTCGAGAATGCGATCCGCGAGTTGACGTGCCTCGTCCCGTTCATGGGTGACGAACAGCGTGGCAGGGCGAACCTCCTTCAGGAGGTACTGCGTCAGGGCGCGCATTCTCATCGCCGTCTCCTGATCGAGAGACGCGAAAGGTTCATCGAGGATCAGCAATTCAGGCCGGCCGACAAAGGCGCGGGCAAGAGCCAGCCTCCGTTGCTGACCGAGCGAGAGTTGGCCGGGAAAGGCTGCGGCCTTCTCGGCAAGTCCAACCCTGGCAAGGCTTTCCTGCGCCACCTGGCGCGACAGCCCGGGATGAACAAGGAGCAGGTTGTCGAGCGCATTGCGCCATGGCAGTAACGTCGGCTCCTGGAAGACGAAGGCTATGTTGTCAGGTCGCGTAATTGTGCCGGAAAAATTCGTGTCGATACCGGCAACCAGACGTAACAGCGTGGACTTTCCGATGCCCGATGGTCCGAGTACGGCCAGACATTCCCCTGGGTGCAACGTGAAGGAGACATTCTTCAGGACATGCGTTGACCCAAAATCCTTGGCTCGGACATCCACCTGAATCATGCGTGCCTCCAGGCGGTGACACGCTTTTCGGCTGGCTGGAGCAGTAGCCACTCCACCAGAAGCATGAAACCGATGAAGCTGAGTGCGTAGACCAGCACCATCGCGACGTCGAACAACTGGAAATACAGATGGATCTGGAAACCGATTCCGTTTGAACGCCCGAGAAACTCCACGACCAGGACGATCTTCCATATAACGGCGATCCCTGAACGCGCTGCCCCGGTGATGAACGGTGCAAGCTGCGGCAAGACCACATGCCTGAGGTAGACGGAACGGCGCATGCGATAGACTTGCGCCATCGCTTTCAGCTCCGGGTTCAGAGACCGTGCGCCTTCGCGAACGATGGTGGTGACGTTCGGAACCTTGTTCAACGTTACCGCAACAATCGCTGCCGTCTCGTTGAGGCCGATCCAAAGGTAACACAGCACAATCAACACCAGTGCGGGCAGGTTGAGAAACACCACTAGCCAGGGATCGAGCCAGCGATCCAGCGCCGGTTTGGTACCCATCAACATGCCCAGGACGACCCCTATGCTCATCGCGAGCGCGAAGGCGGCGATCACTCTCAGAACCGTGATTACAAGGCTGGAAAGAAGCGTGCCCGACGCCAGCTCTGACAGAAAGGGCTGCACGAGACCCTGCGGAGGAGGCAGTACGGTCGGGTCGTTCGCCAGCCCAGCCAGAAGCAGCCAGGTCACCAGGAATGCGGAAAGCGAGATTGCCCGGATAACGGTGTTGGTCAACGCCGCTCACTCGACATTCGCAAATAGGCCTGTAGGCAATTCGTGCGCTTCGCCGATGAGTTTGCTTCCGCCCAGACGCACCATCAGGGAATAGAATGTAGCGGCGTCATCCTCATCCACATTGCCGGCGGGAGGTGTGCCGGCCCTGAAGTCTCGGCGCAGCGTTTCGAACTGGGCCTCATTGCTGACATTCATCTGATCCCGCAAGGGCTCCCACGCGCTGTCTTCAGTCGCTAGAAGCTCCTTGGCATCGCGTGACGCCTGGTAGAGGGCCTTCGCCATTTGCGGGTTTTCGGCTAGGTAGCTTTCTTTCAGAACATATCCGAGCAGCGGAATATCCGGATTAAGGCCGAGAGCGGTCGAGGCGGTGTCCACCGAGATCAACTCGCGCATTCCGGAGGCTTTCATCTTCGCCAGGAAATGCCAGAAGTTGATTGCGGCATCTGTCTCGCTGTTGAGCGCGGTCTTGAAGATAAGCGGGGGTGCGCCGAACACCTGTTCGGTTTCCTCGGCAAGGTCGAAGCCGAACTCCTTCTCGCTGTAGGCGCGCAAGATGAGCCAGCTCTTGTCGACGGGACCGCCTGCGATCCCAATCTTCTTGCCTTTCAGATCCGCCAGTGACTGCGCCGTGCTGTCCTTTGGCACCACCACGCCGCCCACGGCCTTCGAATAGGGAACAAAGACGTAATCCTTGCCGGCGGCCCGCTGCCGCGCCACCCAGATCCAGTCGGCAACCGCCATATCCGCTTCGCCGCCCTCAAGCGCCACTCGTGTCGCGCCATTGTCGGCGTAGGGTTGGATTTCAAGCTTGAAACCGTGTGCCTCGTCGAAACCGTTACGGATGATTGTGTCGAGTTCCCAGTTGACCGTTCCGATCTTAAGCACTGCGGCTTTCAGAACCGGGGTATCGGCAGCTTGGGACGGCCCGGAAAGGGACGCAAGCAATGCCCCGGTCCCAAGAACGATTGCAGCGGCGCACCTGATGAGGGGCCTGCGGCGAGGGCACGGAGCGATTGGCTGACTGCAGCGATCTGACCTTCCGAGATATTTCATGATGTTCCTCCCTGACAACGTGGTGTTCCGCCTTTAGCGGGTGCCGCGTCCCCTTGTTCTGGTTGTGTCACTCCGCCGGATCGTCACCCGTCCTTCAGTCCGGCGTTACGACGACGCCCCATGGTTGTTGTCCGACCTGGATCGATTTGATGGGTTCCTGCGCTGCGACGTCGATTACGGTGACGTCGTTGGAATTGCCGTTGGTGGTCAGCAGGTATTTTTCGTCCGGCGTGAATTCCAGCTGCCAGACTCGCTGGCCGACCAGAATGTAGCGAACCACCTCCCGGCTCTCGACGTCGATCACAGCCACCCGGTTTGCGGGGCCGAGCGCCACGAAAAGCCATTTGTTGTCGGACGTGATCCGCATTCCCACCGGCTGCAGCCATTCGGGCTGAACGCCGGAAACCTCGAAACCTATCTTGGATTCAAGCTCCGGACCGGTCTCGCCCAGCATATCGATCACGGAAACCGTGCCACCGATCTCCGAGCTGACGAAAAGCGTGCTGCCGTCTCCCGTGAAGCGGGCGTAGCGCGGCCGCTGATCGACCAGCACATTGTGTTTGATCTTGTAGTCAGCGGACGCGATGAAATGCGCCATGTTGGTCGTCTCGGAGGTGTTGACGATGAACCGCATGTCCGGGCTGACCGCCATTCCCTCGGGCTCGACGCCGACTGGTATCTCGGCGACCACTGTTTTTTTTGAAGTGTCGACGACAGTGACGAGATTGTCGTCCTCATTGGACACGTAGAGCATGGCGCCGTCCGGGCTGAGGACGAAAAGTTCCGGATCGGGACCTGAGGGCAGGGACCAGAGAAAGTCATAGCTTTCCGTGTCTATCACCTGGATCGTGTCGTCGTCTGAGGCACAGACGTAAAGGTGCTTCCCGTCCGGACTTATTCCGATGCCGCGGGGCCTGTTTCCGACTGCGAATTCTGTTTCCGTCTCCCAGCTGTCGGTATCGATGACCGATACGGTGTTCCCCTTTTCGTTGCTCACAAAAGCCTTGTTCGCCAGGGCGGGCCCGGAGAGAGCAAGGAATGATGTCACCACTCCAACGAGCCCCGCACCAACGACGGGAGCGACGGATGCCATGCGAGAGGGACGCTTCATGGATTGCTCCTGGTTTGGAATGCGGTGCAGGCGGACTCGGGTTGATCGAGGCCCATGGTGTCTAGTGGCGAACGCTGATGGAGAAACCCATCCTGAGGAGACACGCTGACGGTGATCTTGCTGTCCGTCAGAAGGATCGGCTGGCGCAATTGACCGTTCCAGGGCCTGAAAGTGACCTTCTGCCCTTTGAAAGCCGCCAGTTCGAATTCGTCGCTCAAGAGATAGTCCCGCACCTTGCGCGGATCTGCGCTTGAGGTTCTGGTGACGGCTTCTCCGATCACGCGCGACGCCAGCCAGACGTTGTAATCTTCGGGATGGATGTAGCGGCCGGCGAGTTTTTCGAAACGTCCCTGAAACTGGGTGGCACCCCAGGCCTCGATCGTTGCGTCGAAGTTTACGGGGCGTAGACCGCCGGATCCGGCCACCGGTCGGGGTTCCCAGGAATGATACGGCAGGTAGAGGGCGAATACGTCGCTCTCGTCGGCGGCAACGATGACATCGTGATCGGGCGCCTTTTGCGTGAAGACAGGGACTTGCCGTTGAACGAGCACGATGCCGCTGTCTGCGCGCCTTGACCCGCCCGTATCCTCGAAAACCCTTTCGTCGACGATCTGCGCGCCGAATTTCGCTGCCGCCCGCCGATACGCTCCTGCAAGTTTCCCGTCATCCGGGTTCGAGCCTTCGATGAGGAGCCAGCGGTCCCATTTCTTCCACACGAGAAACTGGGCAATGGCATCCGCCAGCATGGCCCGGCTCGGGGCGACGTGAAAAAGATTGGCGCGGCAATCCGTGTCGCGGAGATTTGCATCCGGTGCCCCCGCGTTGAACACGAGTACATCGGGACCGGCTGCATCAGCGGCTGTCAGCACATCGTCACCGGTCCCGAGAACGACAAGAAACACGGCTCCGTTATCCGTCAGGCTGCGCACGCCTTCTTGTGTTTCGTCTGGCGGAATCGCCCTCGTCTCGAGGACGTATTCATGTCCGAGAAAGGACCCGGTCGTCTGATTATCGTCATTGCCCAGCATGCCTCCGGCAAATCCGAGATCGTCCGGTTTCGCATCAAAGCGTGAAACAGGCACAAGCACCGGGCGGTCGACCCTCAGCACGCCGATCCTTACCTGTGCGGCGACAGCAGACGCAGGGAGGGCAGCGCAGATACCCCAAATGGCAAGAATTGCGACGCAAGCGACGCGGCAGACCATTGAGCGGATCTGCGGATGCATTCTCATTTCAGACGTTTCCCGTATTGCGTGCTTTGTGTTGAGTGTGCCAGACAGAATACTGTCAAAAGAACCGATACTTTAGGATCTATTGTGAAGCGGGCCTGCGCGCATAGGATGTGGCGATGCGCTCCATTCTCATCCTTGTCGTGCTTGTCTGCTGCGCCGCAGCCGCACGCGCAGATGACTTCGGACCAGGCAAGACTGTTGCCTTTTTGGGAATGGGGTTTGTCGACTATTCCACCGAGGGCGCGTACGACGGTGCGCGCGCTGACCAGACGGAACGGCTGGCCCTTCTCGAAAAGCTGGTCAAGGAGAGGTTCGAGGCGGAAGGACTGGTTCTCGTCGACGTCGCACCAGTGGCGGAAAAACTCTCCGAGATCACAAATCCATCGCAATGCTACGGATGCGACGTTCGGCTCGCGAAAGAACTCGGGGCGGATTACGCACTTGTCGGTGCCGTCAACAAGGTCTCCAACCTGATCCTGTCAATCCAGCTTATTCTGCGGGATAGCGAAACCGGAGAAATCGTGCGGGCACGCTCGGTCGGAATTCGGTCAAACACTGACGTTTCCTGGAGCAAGGGGATGAACTACATCCTGAAATATGCATTCTTTGCGAATTGAAAGCCCGCCACCCTATTGCGGCTCCGGCTTAAGCTGTTCCACCGGAAAATCCTCGAAGGTCCAGCCGTCCGTGCCTTCCGGGTACCAGTAAACGGTCACATAGCCCATTTCGATTGCTCGTTTTGCAGCGTTCCAGGACATCCAGCACTCATCGAGGCAAAAAAAAAGAACAGGATGAGCGGCAACTCCGTCGGTGACCTTGGCCAATCCGTCCCGGAAATAATTTTCTGTGGCTCGTGGTATTTTCTCATAGCCGACATTGGGCAGCCATGTACTCCCCGGGATCGAGAACCTGGATTTCTCGTGCCAGATCGTTCCGGCCGGCAGGTTGTCCGGTTTCGGTGGGCGAGGCAGGACATCTATGAAGGCGGTCCCGCCTTTGTCCCAGAGCGCATGTGCCTCTTGCGTGGTGACGACATATCCCCCGGTCAGGGTTTCCGGCACCGGTGCGCGATACGGCTCTCCGCGGTAGCCGGCAGGTTCCGGAGCAGCCTGCGCCGCAAGCTCAGACGAAAAGGTATGCACTGCCATGAGAGCCAGAAAGGCCCGGAAAACGGCCAGGTGCAGCGCGCAACGTACCACGCCTGAGCTTTCCTTGGCTGAATCCGTAAGCATTCTCATTCCTCGCCGTAAAGAGCGGTTCCCATGTCATTGAGAAGCGGGACACCCGCATCGAGCAACATGGCATCGATTTCCTCGCGGTTGCGCCTGATAAGGGAATTCAGCTTCCGCTCCCAAACCTTTTCTCCCTGCCTCACCCCCATCGTGATCCGGAAAAAGAGGCGAGGGGGCAATGATTCCCTGATCAGCGGCGTGACCTGAAAATCCGTGTAGTCCGTCTTGACGAGTGGCCCGCCGATAGGCCCCCACAGGATTGCTGCATCTATCTCCCCGGCGGCGAGGTCATTCAGCATGTCGATCGTGGGGGACTCGTATCGCCGGTCGACCACAAGGGCATAGGGACGTGCCTTGGCCAGGAGGCCGTTGCGCGCCATGTGTGTCGCGGGCGGCGAGCCGGCGACGATCCCGATCCGTTTGTCGTTGAGGCGATCATCGGAAAGCTGCGTTACCCCGGCAAGGTCACTGTCCCTCGGAACGATCAGCGTATAGACCGACGTCATGTAGTGGTTGGTGTTCAAGACCATTTCATGCCCCTGGGCATATCCCATCACCACGTCGCAGCGGTTGGCCCTCAGGGTGTTGCGGATGAAACCTGTCGCCATCGGATACCAGGTGTAGGAAACCGGAAGGTCCAGCTTTGCAGCGAAAAGCTCCGCGAGCTTGTTTTCGTATCCGTTTCCGGCATCGTCCGACATCGGATAGTTCGCCGGGTCCGCGCAGACCCTGAAGGCATTGCGAGAAACAAGGTCGGATGTTTGCGCGTTGCCAGGAAGCGAGGCACAGACAAGCCCCGCCACCATTGCGGCACCTGCCGCGATCGGGTGGAGAACCGGGCGAAGCTGCCGGAATGTCTGCCGGATGGCCGAACTCACTTCGAACAGGTCGGCACGCCCGCACAGATGAACGGGAGCGGGTTGCTTATTGTGCGAGGCAAGCATTCTCTTCTTCCCGGATCGCGTCGCTCTTGGCTTCTTTCTTGGCTGGCCGTCCGCGCCCGAGGTCTCCTGTTCCACGTGCCTTCAGGTACACGTAGATATCGTTGATGTAGCACATGACATTCGGGTTGGTGCCCAGTTCCGGCATGACGGAGTTTTCGGACGCGTTCACCTTCTGGCGCCCATTGGTCACCACCTCCAGGAAATCGTAATAGTCCATGTTCAGCACAGATACCTTGAGGGCTGGCGCATAGGTAGACCCTTCGCCCTCCGGCCCGTGACAGACATGGCATTCGGAGTGATAGCGGCGGAACCCGGAATAGGTCGGCCAGTCGACGGTGCCGTCTTCCTTGATGTTGTAGGTAGGAATGTCTTCCGCAGTGAAATAGTGGCCACCCTCTTCGTAGGCAGGCTTGATATTCGCAACATGGTCCAGTTCGTCGGCCAGAAGGCCCGGCACGGAGCCGGCGATCAGAGCAACGGCGGTCAGCACAACTTTTGTTTTCTGCATTTCACGTTCCTGGATGATTGATCTGGCGGCTGGCAAAGGCACCATCCGCGGACCCGCTTTCTTGCGGGAGACTCCCGAGCGATGCCCGGGTCGGCGCGAGGTTCGCGCGCCGACCCGGAAACGCGTCCGATCAGTTCGGAAGCGAGAAGACGGTCAGCTGGCCGCCAAGCGCCGTATAGTCGCTGAGGGCCGCATAGCCACCCACGGCGCCGAGACCCTCGGTCGGGTTGGTCAGACCGGCCGCCAGGCCGATGCCCGCCCATCCGCCGACACCCGACAGAACGGCGATATATTGCTTGCCGTCGAGGGTGTAGGTCATGACGTTACCGATGATCCCGGACGGGGTCTTGAACTTGTAGAGTTCCTCGCCGGTTTCGGAATCGATCGCCTTCAGATAGCCCTCCAGCGTGCCGTAGAAGACGATGTCCCCAGCGGTCGCCAGCGCGCCGGACCAGACCGAGAAACGCTCCGGCAGGGACCATTTGATTTCGCCCTTTTCATTATCCCAGGCAATGAAATTGCCCATGCCGCCATGGCTGTTGGACGGCGGATACATCGACAGGGTTGCCCCGACATAGGGCTGACCGGCCGCATAGGCGACCCGGAAGGGCTCATAGTCCATGCAGACATGGTTGGTCGGCACGTAGAACAGACCGGTCTTCGGCGAATAGGCCGAAGGCTGCTGGTCCTTGGTACCGAGAGCGGCTGGGCAGATGCCGGTGGAGTTCACGTCTTCACCGTTCTGCTCGGTGGAGAACTCGGCAACAACTTGCGGACGCCCGTATTGAACGGAGTCCTTGTCCATTTCCACATGGGTTGCCCAGTTCACGGCCGGATCGTATTTTTCCGCCACGAGCAATTCGCCCGTCAGCCGGTCCATTGTGTAGCCGAAACCGTTGCGGTCGAAATGAGTGAGAAGCTTGCGCTGCTCGCCGTTGAACTCCTGGTCCGTCAGGATCATTTCATTGACCCCGTCATAGTCCCATTCGTCATGAGGTGTCATCTGGTAGAACCAGCGAGCCATTCCCGTGTCGAGATCGCGGGCCATGATGGTCATGGACCAACGATTGTCTCCCGGGCGCTGTGCCGGGTTCCAGGTCGATGGGTTTCCGGTGCCGTAATAGACCAGGTTTTCCTCCGGGTCATAAGCGTACCAGCCCCATGTCGTTCCGCCGCCAATCTTCCACTGATCTCCTTCCCAGGTGGCCAGGCTTGAATTCTTGCCGATGGGCTTGCCGAGATGCATGGTTTTTTCCGGATCGACTAGCATGTCGCTATCCGGCCCCATGGAATAGGCCCGCCAGACTTGCGATCCATCCTCAAGATTGTAGGCGGTCACAGAACCGCGGACACCGAATTCGCCACCGGAGATTCCAACCAGGACCTTGTCGTTGACGGGCAGAACGGTGGCCGTGTTGGTTTCCCCCTTCGACGGATCGCCATTGACGACGCTCCAGACCACTTCACCGGTCTTGGAATCGAGGGCAACCACCTTGGTATCGGCCTGGTGCAGGATGATCTTGCCGTCTGCATAAGCGACGCCGCGGTAGACCGTGTCGCAGCACATGACAGGGATGACGTTTGGATCCTGTTTCGGCTCGTATTTCCAGATGATCTTGCCTTCGTCCTTCAGATCGAGCGCGTAGACAATGTTAGGGAAGGGAGTGTGAACATACATGATCCCGTCGATAACGAGCGGGGAGCCTTCATGGCCGCGCAGCACACCGGTCGAGAACGTCCACGAGACATGGAGATCTCCCACATTTTCCTTGTTGATCTCGTCAAGTTCCGAGTAGCGGTGGTTCTTGTAATCGCCGGTCTGGATCGCCCATTGTCCCGGGTCTTCGATCAGTTCCTGGAGCTCGTCATTTGCATAGGCACTGCCCGTGCAAAAGCCCAGCACCAACGCTGAAATCATAAGCCTTCTCATCGTAACCTCCCATGATGATGTCGGTTTGATATGCGTATCTCCGGCGAACGACCTGCGAGGCGCTTTCGAATACGCATGATGTTGCGCATCAATGTCCCTCGAACTGGTGAGCAGCCGGCTCCTCCCAAATATCGTTCTTGATCTCCTTCCTGTCTTCAGCGGGGCGGCTCGCGTCCCTTGATCGTCATGCGCCTGACAAGGCGTCTTTCTCGCGACGATCCAGCCATTCAGTGGCGGGTCGTCTGTCCGGATCGCCGATCTTCAGCGCTCTCTCATGTGCAATGGGTGCGCAATCATTCTTGCTCCCCGTTTGCTGCAGAGTTCGGGGACGCACCGGCGGGTTGCCGATGCTGGCCATTCAGCCTCTTCGCATGCCAGGCCACGTGGTCTCCGCCAAAGGTCGAGACGAAAAAATAGGAATGGTCGTACCCCTCCTGCATGCGGATGACACCCGGTTGGCGGGTCTGTGTCAGGACTTCCGCCAGAGCATGAGGTCGCAGGAGGTCGATGAACTGATCGTCGGCCCCCTGATCGATCAAGATGTCGCCGCTCCATCCCCGTTCCTTCAGAAGGATCGTTGCGTCGTAGTCGGCCCAGGCGGATTCGTCGTCGCCGAGATATGCGGCAAGCTGCCGGCGCCCCCAGTCCGACTGGGTCGGGTTGGTAATTGGCGCAAATGCAGATACCGATTGAAAGAGATCCGGGTTGCGAAGGGCAATGACGAGAGCGCCATGTCCACCCATGGAGTGGCCGGTGATCCCATGGCGTCCGTTCACCGGCAGCGCACTGACGACAAGGTCCCGCAGTTCGCTCACCACATAGTCGTACATGCTGAAGTGCGCATTCCAGGGCGCCTTGGTCGCGTTGACGTAAAAGCCCGCGCCCTGACCAAGATCGTAGGCTTCATCGTCCGCAACATCCTCGCCGCGCGGGCTCGTGTCGGGAAAAACGATCGCAATCCCGTGCAGAGCGGCATGAAACTGCAGACCCGCTTTTGTCATCGCATTCTCGTGCGTGCATGTCAGCCCCGACAGATACCAGAGACAAGGCACCGGTCCGTCGTCGGCTTGCGGCGGTGTATAGACAGCAAAGGTCATCTTGCTCCCGCAGATGCCGGACTCGTGCCGATAAACCCTTTGCACGCCACCGAAACATCGATTTTCCGAAACGGTTTCCATGATCCCCGCCAGC
>VIRH01000001.1 GCA_008107755.1 Rhodobacterales bacterium | reverse complement strand
TCGCAGGCGTCGCCCAGTGAAGTACCTTCTGATGAGTGACTGGCCGTTTGGCCCATCCTTCGAGACAGCGCTGGGGCGCTTCCTCAGGATGAGGAGGAGGTTGGGGCCATCGCCGGGGTTCAGACTGTTCCGCCGCTTGTTTCTCACAAGCCCGGCAGGAGAATACCCCCCACCTTCCCTCCCCCCGCCCTCATCCTGAGG
>VIRH01000145.1 GCA_008107755.1 Rhodobacterales bacterium | reverse complement strand
TCCTCAGGATGAGGGCGTGGGGAGGAAAGGTGGGGGTATTCTCCTGCCGGGCTTGTGAGAAACAAGCGGCGGAGCAGTCTGAACCCCGGCGATGGCCCCAACCTCCTCCTCATCCTGAGGAAGCGCCCCAGCGCTGTCTCGAAGGATGGGCCAAACGGCCAGTCACTCATCAGAAGGTACTTCACTGGGCGACGCCTGCGA
>VIRH01000042.1 GCA_008107755.1 Rhodobacterales bacterium | reverse complement strand
ATAACGTAGTGGATTGTCAAATTGGCGTGCGACTTAAAAATAGAATTCTCATAAGTCATTGAAAAATAAAGATATTATTATAACTCTTAATCAGCGGGTCTGGGGTTCGAGCCCCCACTCACCCACCATCAACTTCCCTTTGAAATCTAAGATGAAATTGCGCTAAAGCGCAGTTTGTGCGCCGTGAACAGGACGTGAACGTGCGACGG
>VIRH01000002.1 GCA_008107755.1 Rhodobacterales bacterium | reverse complement strand
AACTCAAGCCTTGAGGTCGCCTCGGGAGGCACAGTTGAGGCCAATGAGGACTTGACTGTTGGCAAAGACGCTGGTGCTGAGGGCACAGTGACCATCTCCGGAGCTGGCTCGACACTGACGGCAGGCGACTTCATCACTGTTGGTTACGGCGGCACCGGCACGCTGACCATTTCCGATGGGGGCGCGGCCAGTGCCGTGGACGACGTC
>VIRH01000054.1 GCA_008107755.1 Rhodobacterales bacterium | reverse complement strand
TTTCATTTTCCCCGTAGTGGGAAACGGGGACGGCTCGTCATGGACAGGAAAAGGGGAGGGGCATCACCCGCGCGCACAAGGCGCAGCCGCGGAGCGTGGGGAGACCCCTTTTCCTGCCGAAGGTTTATCCTTGACGAGACGAGGGGCAGCGCCCCTTCGAACGAACCAAAGCCCGGCCATGGCCGGTCCTTGTCCTGGGGAGGTGCGCGGGTCG
>VIRH01000097.1 GCA_008107755.1 Rhodobacterales bacterium | reverse complement strand
TTCAATAGCACGGCTCTGCAGCGTCCCCGACGATTTACGCCCTCATCCTGAGGAGGACCGTCAGGTCCGTCTCGAAGGGTGGGCGACACCCGCTGGAGCAAGCTTCCCACCCTTCGAGACAGCGCTTGGGCGCTTCCTCAGGATGAGGCCGTCACTTGGTTGGCCCGGCTTCGGAGTTGCAAGAAGCCTTGCAAGTTATGGCTCTGCCCTTCTCTCTCGGCCAATGGCACGGCTCTGCAGCGTCCCCGACGATTTACGCCCTCATCCTGAGGAGGACCGTCAGGTCCGTCTCGAAGGGTGGGCGACACCCGCTGGAGCAAGCTTCCCACCCTTCGAGACAGCGTTCGCGCGCTGCCTCAGGATTAGGCCGTCGTTTGGCTCGCCCGGCGATGCGTCCGCAAGATGCCTGTCGCGTGTCGTCCTTTGGCTCTCCCTCAGAACAGGAAATACCGCTGCGCCATCGGTAGCACTTCCGCCGGTTCGCAGGTCAGGAGCTCGCCGTTGGCGCGCACTTCGTAGGTCTCGGGGTGAACCTCGATCTCCGGCGTCGCGTCGTTCAGCACCATGGATTTCTTGGTAATCCCGCCGCGGGTGTTCCTGATCGGCAGCACCAGGCTGTCGAGCCCCGCGCTTTCCTTGACGCCCGCGTCGTAGGCCGCCCTGGAAACAAACGTGACGCGGCTTGCGGTCATCATCTTGCCGTAGGAGGCGAACATCGGGCGGTAGTGCACCGGCTGGGGCGTCGGGATGGAGGCGTTCGGGTCGCCCATCGGGGCCGAGGCAATGGAGCCGAGCTTGAAGACCAGCGCCGGCTTGATGCCGAAGAACTTCGGATCCCAGAGGACGAGATCGGCCAGCTTGCCGACTTCCACGGAGCCGATGTGTTCGTCCAGGCCGTGGGCGATTGCCGGGTTGATCGTGGTCTTTGCGATGTAGCGGCGGACGCGGAAGTTGTCGTTCTCGCCGGTCTCCTCGGCAAGACGCCCGCGCTGGATCTTCATCTTGTGCGCGGTCTGCAGGGTGCGGATGATCACCTCTCCCACACGGCCCATGGCCTGGCTGTCGGAGGAAATGATCGAGAAGGCGCCCATGTCGTGGAGAATGTCTTCCGCGGCAATGGTTTCCTTGCGGATGCGGCTCTCGGCGAAGGCGACGTCTTCGGGAATGTCCTTGTGCAGGTGGTGGCACACCATGAGCATGTCGAGATGCTCTTCCAGCGTGTTGACCGTGTAGGGCCGTGTCGGGTTGGTCGACGACGGAATGACGTTGAGTTCGCCCACCACCTTGATGATGTCCGGCGCATGGCCGCCGCCCGCCCCTTCCGTGTGAAAGGCGTGGATGGTGCGGTTCTTGAAGGCGGACGTGGTGTTTTCGACGAAGCCGGATTCGTTCAGCGTATCCGTGTGGATCATCACCTGGACGTCGTATTCGTCCGCGACCGACAGGCAATTGTCGATGGCGGCCGGTGTGGTGCCCCAGTCCTCGTGCAGTTTCAGCGCGGCCGCACCGGCGAGAACCTGTTCTTCCAGCGCTGCGGGCAGAGAAGCATTGCCCTTGCCGGCGAAGGCGAGGTTCATCGGAAAGCTGTCGGCGGCCTGCAGCATCCGGGTGATGTGCCAGGGGCCGGGCGTGCAGGTGGTCGCATTGGTGCCGGTCGAGGGGCCGGTGCCGCCGCCGAGCATGGTGGTGACGCCGGAGGTCAGGGCTTCTTCCACCTGCTGCGGGCAGATGAAATGGATGTGGGCGTCGATCGATCCGGCGGTCAGGATCTTGCCCTCACCGGCAATGGCCTCGGTGCCCGGCCCGACGATGATGTCGACGCCGGCCTGCACATCCGGGTTGCCGGCCTTGCCGATGCCGGCGATCCGCCCGTCCTTCAGGCCGACATCCGCCTTGACGATGCCCCAGTGATCGACGATCAGCACGTTGGTGATGACGGTGTCGACGGCGCCTGCCGAGCGCGGCGCCTGGGACTGGCCCATGCCGTCGCGGATCACCTTGCCGCCGCCGAATTTCACTTCATCGCCGTAGGTGGTGAAATCCTTCTCCACCTCGATGATGAGGTCCGTATCGGCAAGGCGCAGCCTGTCGCCGGTGGTCGGTCCGAACATGTCCGCATAGGCGGCGCGGGGCATCTTGTAAGCCATTCTTGTCTCCAATCGGCGATCAGAAAGTTGTCGTCAGTTGCCGTAATCCTCAAGGGTCGCGGTCAAATCGTCGGTGCGCTTCATCGTGACCACGATCATGCAGCTTCGGTAGAGTTCGTTGCCCCGCGTCCCGCCCTTGAACGGAAACGCGTAGGAAGTGCAGTCCTTTTCCCGGTAGGTTTCCCAGGCAGCCTGCGCATCTTCAAGCGCCGCCGGCGCGCCTTTCAGGTGCTCCGGCAGGTCCGCGTCCATTTGCACAAGCTTCGCGTGGAGGCGCTCATACGCGGTGGTCATGCTCGCTTCAGCTTCCTTGAGCGCCTTCTCGGCGCAAAAGGTGCGCTCGTTGTTGTTGAGCGGATAGCCGCAGTCGATGTTCGGGTTGACCTTGTATTGGGCGAAGCCTGGATGACTGCCAATCATCAATGTGGCGACAAGAACCGATAGTCGCAGCGTCTTCATAAGTACCAACATCTTAAACGCATGCCGGATCATAATTCTTCATTGATCAATTTCAGTTCCTGTGTTCGTTGAATTGTTATTTCATACAAACACTTGGTCTCCATGAAGTCCCGGTCCTGGACGTGGGTCCAGCCGAACCTCGCAAGGCCACATTGCTCATCGCGAAACTTGATCCATGCACGTTGTGTGTCTCTGAGTGCATCACTCATTCCCGACAGCAGAAAACCGTTCTGTTTATCTTCAATTTCACGGTCATATTCCTTCGCGTTTTTTTGTAATTCTTTGTATATTTCGTTCAGTTTTCCGTCCTCTACTTCATATTTTTTGTATAACTCGTACTGTTGACATGAGCGTGAAAAGATGAAGATCAGATCCTCATCATCACAACTGAATGCCTGTGCTTGTGAACCTGTGACAACAAAGATGAAAAACAGTGCCACGGTGCGTATGAAGGGCCAGGAAATCATGCAGAACACTCGCTGATTGTAGATGTAAGCGGTTGAAAAACTTGCCGTCCGGTGTGACGTGGATCAGTTGAGGTGCAGCCACCCGTCTGCCAGAATAAACGTGGACGCATGTCAAAGCCTTGATCGCGAAGTTGCATCAGTTGCCGAGACCTTTTGCAAAGATGTTGAGATCATCGGTGCGGTCCTGCGTCACTTTGGTCATGCACTCGTTGATCAGAAGCGGCTGGATGGAGCCGCCGTCCGGGTACTCATAGACAGCGCAAGCCTTGTCCCGGTAGGCGATCCAGGCGCGCTGGGCGTCCCGCATCTTGTCGGGCGAGCCCCAGAGCTGCGTTGCCTGCGCGATGGCGGCCTTGTAGGCCTCGTTCAGCGCCTTGTCGGCGCGATCATAAGCCTCGGACGAGCAGATGTTCATATCCGCCTGCGTTTGCGCATTGACACAATCCGCTGGAGCGGACTGCTGCGCCGATGCGGCCGAGAGCGTTGCCGCGGTGATCAGCGGAACCAGACTGCCGAGCTTCCACATCATCTTGCCTCCCTGTCCTCCACCGGGCCGCCTTAAAGCGCACCCATCACCTTCTGATTGAAGCCGTAGACCGTCCGGTCGCCGGCATAGGGCACCAGCGTCACGGAACGCGTCTGGCCCGGCTCGAAACGGACGGCGGTGCCGGCGGGAATGTCGAGGCGCATGCCCCTGGCCTTGTCCCTGTCGAAGGACAGGCCTTCATTGGTTTCGGCGAAATGATAATGACTGCCCACCTGGATCGGGCGGTCGCCGGTGTTTGAGACATCCAGCGTCAGCGTCTCCAGACCCGCATTCAGTTCGATTTCGCCATCAGCGGGAAAGAGTTCACCTGGGATCATGTCGTTCTCCTTGAACGGGTCTTTGGATGCGTTTTCGAACTAAAAAATACTCTTTTGCTGTGAGCATTCCCTCTCCGCAAGCCTCGTATGTTGCGCGGATAGGGACATTATCTGGAGCATTCCGGATCACATATTTCGTCTAAATACTTGGATAGAGACTGGAGTTTCTCCGTTCGTGCAACGGTCATCTCGTACTCGCATTTAATTGCAGCATATGCGGCGAATGACGGACGACTCGTGGCCAACGTTTCGAGACCGCAATCAGTGTCTCGAAACTTGATCCAGGCTCTCTGAGCGTCTCGAAGTTGTATACTCGTGGGGGTCTCATTCTTCGCCAGAGCAGGTGACGCATCAAAAATCTTGGCGTGCGCTTGAAGCTCTTTGTAAACTTCATTCAGTTTCCTGTCGGCGTCTGTCAGCAGATCGTCGTATGTTTCATTCCAGCACAAATTTAATTCAAGACTTGCGATCAGATCTGGATAGCTACAGCCTTCCTTCATCTCGACCGCCATTGCATTCGAGGCGAAGCCGATCAGCAGGAGCGGCAGAAACAATCTCTTGAACATTCTCTAGTTCCGGCTTGAAAAAAACGTGGTGCTTTCTTGCCTTCTGCGTTGGCAAGCTGCGGCAAGGTCAGCGGATCGGTTCGTGAACGGTGACAAGCTTGGTGCCGTCCGGAAAGGTGGCCTCCACCTGCACGTCGTGGATCATCTCGGCAACGCCGTCCATCACCTGGTCGCGGGTGATCACCTGGGCACCGGCGGCCATGAGGTCGGCGACGGAGCGGCCGTCGCGCGCGCCTTCGACCACAAAATCGGTGACCAGGGCGATGGCTTCGGGGTGGTTCAGCTTCACGCCCCGTTCGAGGCGGCGGCGCGCGACCATCGCGGCCATGGAAATAAGCAATTTGTCCTTTTCGCGGGGCGTCAAGTTCACGAGAGAGATCCTCCAGATTTAGCAGTACCAGACACGGGGCAGGTCGGCAGACCTGTAGCCGGTCAGAAATGTCATGAGGGCAGAGCGAAGGGCGCGTCCGTCAAGGGCGACAAACCGCGCCACCAGCAGGTTGTTCCACGCACTGACAGCCGCGTCGACACCGGGTGACGCCAGTGTCTCGACAAGGGAGCGGGCAAGCGGCAGTCGGTCCTCCGCGTCGGGCGAAATGTCTGCGAATGTGGCAAACGCTGTCCGGCCGGCGGCGGTGGCGGTGCCGCGCAGGAAAGTCTCCGGCCGGCCATCAAGGCGGATATCGTCCGCAAAGACCAGCTTGCCGCCACGCCGGACGCGCCATCGGTCGCTGAAGAAAACGGAGTTGAGCGTCTCTTTCATGGCCTTTCGGCCCAGCACAACGGATTCCAGCATCGTGAGGCGCGCATCTTCGGCCACTTCCGCGGTCAGGGTGCGGCCAAGGCTTGAGCCGTCGAAGAGAATCGTTTCCTGCGGCAGCCATTCGAGCGACGCCCCGGCGTCCACTCTCATGCACCCTGTCACTTTTGCCGAGCCGCCGGAGCTGCGATAGGCGCGCTCCGCTGTTTGTCCGGTCACAATTGCGTGTGCGCCCCTGTCCGCCGCGATCTCGAAATCAAGACAGTCGCCGCCGGTCAGACCGCCGGCCGTGTTGATCATGACCGCGGTCTTCGGGGCACCATAGACTTTCGGAAGGCGGATCTTCGCCGACCCGCTCTGATAGAGGTCGGCCAGCCGGGTCGTGCCGTCAGCGGCGGAGAAGCGGACGCGCGCACTGGCCTTGACGCGCTGCATCGCCGGTGCTTGCCGAAGCAATTGTGATGCTGTTTCAGCATCATACATGCGTATTCCTTCCCCACGGCCCCTCGGGCATCGCTTTTTTTGTCAGGGACTCCCGCTGACGAGAACCCGCTTGTCCGTGGCAAGCCGTCGCAGCCAAAGAGACATCCCCGGCAATCTTAGCAAGGGCCGGGCCAATGTCGCGATGTTTTGCAGCAAGTCACCTTCGACCGAAAAGCGTGTCTGTTTTCCAAGTCTTACAGAATTTGGTCACAGGTTGCTGCCTAAAATAGTTTCAACTGCTCAAATGCGCGGCAGGGGAGTGTTCCCACGAGGGACTTGCTCTTGCGGGCGCGATCCGTTTTTTTAGGGGCGCTGCCGAGCGAGAGCCGCAGCATGCTTTTTAGCCGTTATCCTGATCTGCGGGAAGACAAGCGAGGGATCCCGTGTCCGCAAGCCCGACTGGCCGACTGAGTTTGATTTGCCTGACAGTCCTGACCTTCATGCTGTTCGCCCCGGCGGACAGCGCGCGGGCGGATATCGGTGCCTATATCCTTGTGGACGCGCAAACCGGGGCTGTCCTGGAGCAGAAGAACGCGACCCGGAAATGGTACCCGGCCTCGCTGACCAAGTTGATGACCGCCTATGTGACCTTCAAGGCGATCAAGGAAGGCCGGGCCTCGCTCAATTCCGCCGTGGTCCAGTCGGCGAATTCCGCATCCGAACCGCCCAGCAAGATGGGCTTCAAGGTCGGTACGAGATTTACCGTCGATACCGCGCTCAAGATCATCCTGATCAAGTCCGCCAATGATGTCGCCGTCGCGTTGGGTGAAGCCATCGGCGGGTCCGAGTCCGCCTTCATCGCCATGATGAACGCGGAAGCGAAACGGCTCGGCATGACGGCCACCCATTTCAACAACCCGCATGGCCTGCCGGATAATGGCCAGATCAGCAGTGCGCGCGACATGGCGATTCTGGCGCTCGCGCTGCGGCGCGATTTTCCGCAGGCGCAGACCTATTACAACCATCCGGGCCTTCGTTTCGGCAAGAAGACCCTTCGGTCCGCCAACCGCGAGTTCTTGCTGCGTGTTCCGGGCGCCAACGGCATGAAGACCGGCTATATCTGCAATTCCGGCTACAATGTCGCTGCGTCCGTGACACGGCGTGGCCGCACGCTTGTCGCCGTCGTGATGGGCGCCGGATCGGGACTGGAACGCACGGCCTTCGCCCGGCAGCTCTTCGACGAAGGCTTTCGCAAGGGCCGTCGCGGCACGAATATCGCCAGCCTGAGCGGCCCGATGGGCAACCCGCCCGCCAACGGCTATTGCCGCCGCAACAAGAGCCCCGGCGCCAAGACCTACATGGCCCGCTACGACATGGAGAACGAGAAGCGCGGCGGTTTCCTGTTCTTCGCGGGCGGCAAGGATGCCAAGGAAGCCGATGTCGACGAAAGCGGCTTCAAGCTCTCCAATGGGAAACCGGACTGGGCCAAGATCCTGGACCGGACCCTCGGGCCGCGCCGCATCGCCTACAAGCCGATCCAGGTTGCGCTCGGAAACCCGACCGCAACGCCGTCGCCGGGGTCAAGCGATCCTGCGGCCGCGGTGCTGGTGTCGATCCCGGCAGAGGACGTACCTCTGCCCGTCGCCAACCCTGTGCGACGCGCCGAACGTGAAATCCGCGTGAGGCTGGAAGAGACCGCAGCGGCTTCGGCCGTCGGGGCGATCCCCCAGGCGCCGACGATCCGGCCCGGTTCGGCCGCTGACCCGGGCAGTGCTGCTCCGGGTGCGCTGTTCCGCAAGGGGCTGGACTTCACGGTTCCCGTGCCCTCGAAAAGTCCTCGCAAATAACGCCTTTCTCGCGTCGCAGTAATTTTCGGCCGGAACACTTTCCTCTTTCTTGGCGCGCCGTTTCGTGACGACCTCTGTCCGGAAGGCGCGGTTTTCCGCGCTTGAGCGGCGGCGAAAGGCCTCTTGTGACGGGGAGGCTTCGGGGTGCCAACTCGACCTGACCAAGCTGCGGCCATGAAATCCACATCATGGGCGGCGATCTGCGCACTACGAACAATTTCGAGTTTTTCTCTTTTTCTCTGAAATTCAGTTAACACTTTATTTACGCTAATCCTTAAGACTGAAGTAAGCATTTGCTTCGTGTAGGGACGCCATCGGTCGAAGCCGAGACGCCTTTGACTTCTTTCCGGCACAGAAGGTGCCGACAACGGAAAGATCGAGAGATCGCATGATGATGGAACCGAGATCCACCGCCACCATCCGGGCCCTCGCCGGGCTCGCGGAACTTTCCGCCAATCAGCTGGAGGAAGGGGTTTCGATCGACGAAGTCATCGCCACCTTGCGAAAGGCCGCTGAAGCCGTCAGGCTCGTCGTCGACACCGATGAGAGCGATTTCGACGAGGATGCGGATCTTGATGAGGACGATGCCGACATCGTTCAGGATCTGACGCCCGTTGAATTTTCGGCCACGGACGACACGACGTCGGCGACCGACGAAAGCAGCGAAGAGCAGACGGTGCTGATCGCCGGCTGACCCGGCCGATGCAGGATTTTTGACCCTCTCCCGAAAATGATGATAGACCAGCCTGTCCTTCCGGTGCGCCGCATCGGAAGACGGGAACGGATCACTCTGACGGCCACGACCGGCCGCCGGGCACCTTTCTGCCGATGACATGCACCGGATGCGCGGCCGCGGACGCTTCTGCGCCGCAGCGCGGGTCGCATGACCGGCGGGAGCTGCCGCATATTCTGGAGACAGGCGCCATGGATGCTTCCGAAAATTCCGCTGCGGAGCCGCGCCGGAAGGGCCCGAAGCCGCCCATTCCCCTTTCGGTCCTGACCGGTTTCCTCGGGTCGGGCAAGACCACCCTGCTCAACCGCATTCTGAACGACCCGTCGATGGCGGATACCGCCGTCATCATCAACGAATTCGGCGAGATCGGCCTCGACCACCTGTTCGTCGACCAGGCGGGCGACGGCATCGTGGAGCTCGCCTCCGGGTGCCTGTGCTGCACCATTCGCGGAGATCTGGTCACCACGCTGGAGAACCTGCTGCGCAGCCTCGACAACGGCCGCACCGAACGGCTGAAGCGGGTTGTCATCGAAACGACGGGCCTTGCCGATCCCGCACCGATCCTCCACACGGTCATGCTGCATCCCTATCTGGTGATGCGCTACCGGCTGGACAGCGTCGTCACCCTGGTCGACGCGGTCAACGGCCTGTCGACGCTGGAAGAGCACGAGGAAGCCCGCAAGCAGGCTGCCGTGGCGGACCGGCTTGTCTTCACCAAGACCGATCTTCTTGAAACGGACGCCCAGAAAGCGGACTTCCAGGCGTTGGGGCAGCGGCTGGTGCATCTCAATCCGGGTGCGCAGCGGCTTGACGCGCAGGCCGGTGAAGCCACCGCTGCGCGGCTGTTCAATGCCGGGCTCTACAATCCGGACAGCAAGATCCCGGACGTCGCCGCCTGGCTCAACGCCGAAGCCTATGAGGGCAAGGCGCACGGCCACGATCATGACCACCATCACCATGGCGACGGTCACCACCATCACGGCCATGAGCATGACCACGCCCACGGGTCGGCGCATGTCCATGACGTCAACCGCCACAACGACGCCATCCGCGCCTTCACCCTGTCAACGGACCGCCCGGTGCCGGCGTCGGCGCTGGAAATGTTCCTCGACCTCCTGCGCTCCGCCCACGGGCCGAAGCTGCTGCGGGTCAAGGGCATCGTCCAGATCGCGGAAGATCCGGACCGCCCGGTGGTGATCCACGGCGTCCAGCACGTCTTCCATCCCCCCGCGACGCTGGAGGCCTGGCCCGACGCCGACCACCGCACCCGCATGGTGTTCATCACCAAGGACCTGCCGGAAGGTTTCGTACGCAAGATGTTCGAAGCCTTCTCCGGCGCCCTCCTGCCCGACACGCCCGACCATCAGGCCCTGACGGAAAACCCGCTGGCGGTTTCAGGGTTTACCAGCCCGGTTTAGGGGCGCGCATCGTTAGCGAAGCGCTGGTTTGAAGCCGGGAGAGGTTCTGGGGGCTTGGAGTTGATCACCAAGAGCATACATTCGTCAGGATTGTTTCTGGGGTAGGTTTCGGCCCATTGCCGTCGTTGGTGCTCGGTGCCGCGAATGCCCGAAATGAGCCCAAATTCGACATTGCCTAAGGATTGGTGACAGACGTCGGGGGCCGTATCCAGCTTAACTACTGCCCTTGTTCGCAAACGCCCCGGGCGACAGGCCCTCGTGACGGACAAAGGCCAGCCCGAAGGCGCTGGCGGACCCGTAACCAACCTTCAGGGCGATCTCGGTATTGGTCAGCCCGCCTTGCCGTAGCAATGTCTTGGCGACGGCCATGCGCCAGTCGGTCGCGTATTCCATTGGCGCGCGGCCAACCTGCCTGCGGAACCGCTCGAAAAAGCCGGAGCGCGACATGCCCGCCGCCTTCGCCATTTGTGAAACGGAAAGGGGGCCGCCCGTCGCGGTGTGGATACGTTGCAATGCACCGGACAGCTGCGGATCCGACAGGCCGCGCAGCAGCCCTGGAGGCAGGGTCGTCGCCTGATCAGAGCGCAGGGCTTCGATCAGCAGGACCTCCAGCAACCGCTCCAGGATCATCCCGCGCCCCGGACGGTCGGCGCGGGTTTCCTCGTGGATCACCGGCACCAAGGCCGTCAGGCGGCTTTGCCCCGAGACATGGATCATCTCGGGCAGCAGGGACACAAGCAGGTCGCTGGCTGGTGTATCAAAGCGACAATGCCCGACGAGCGCGCGGACATCGACTGGGGCCTGAGGCACGCCTAGTCGGAAACGCCCAGGGCCAGTTTCCAGCGGCATGCGTGGCACATGCGCGGGCGGCGGGACCTCGCTGGACATGGTAAAGCTCTGGAGCTGCGGAATCAGGATGAAATCTCCGGCCGAAAGCGTGACCTGATCGCCCCCGGTGACGTGCAACCGGCACCGCCCCTCGACCATCGCGCAGTAGAAGGGGCTGGCCATGTCGTGACGCTCCACCATCCACTGGCCGCCAGCCTCGACCATCTTGGAGATGGAGACGGCAGGCTTGAGCAAGGTCACGACGCTGGAAAGAGGATCTGACGGGGTGTCGAGCATGGATTCTGGACGCTTGATGGATGATTGCGGACTTCTGAATATAGAATGACCGGAGCCAGCCGTCTATCTCCTTATCAAAGCAGACAAGGAGATCCGAAATGCCCCGTATTCTCATCACCGGTTGTTCCTCCGGGTTCGGCCAGGCCATCGCCGCGCAGTTCCTCAATCAGGGTTGGGATGTCATCGCCACGATGCGCACTTACTCCGCCGAAGGACTGCCCGCCTCCGACCGGCTTCGTGTGCTTCCTCTGGATGTCACCGATCCTGAAAGCATCACCAGCGCGATTGCAAACGCAGGTCAGATCGACGCGCTGGTGAACAACGCCGGTGTCGGCATGCTTAACGTGCTGGAAGGTGCGGAGATCGGGCGGGCCCGCGAGCTGTTCGAAACCAACGTGCTGGGCGCTATTGCAATGACCCGCGCCGTGATGCCAGCGATGCGTGAGCAAAAGAATGGTGTCATCGTCAATATCAGCTCCAGCGTCACCCTGCGCCCACTTCCCGCTTTGTCGATCTACACTGCCAGCAAGGCAGCGCTGAATGCCTTCACCGAGAGCTTTGCGCTGGAAGCAGCTGAATTCGGTATTCGTGCCAGATTGGTGTTGCCAGGCAGCGCAAAGACAACGTCGTTTGGGAAAAATGCGGTCGCGCGGATGGGCATGGATGTCCCCGAAGCCTACGGTCCTTTCGTTCAGGCCTATTTCCAAAGCCTCCAATCCGTGACCGAAAAAACCGAGATGAGCGATGTCGCGCAGGCCGTCTGGCGCGCCGTCACGGACGAGACGGCGCCGATGAAGCTGCCCGCAGGCGCGGACGCAGAAACATGGTTTCGCGAAGAAGGCATTCCCTTGGAGTGATCCACAGGAAGTCCCTCGCGTCGCGGCAAAACCACTTTCTCGTCCCGCTATAAGGAAACGCACTAATGAACCGTTTGATCAATGCGTCTCGCGCCCTGCCCACACCGGACCCGCAACTCACCGTGGCCTACACACCGATCACGCTGTCAATGGAGGGACGGCAACCGCTTGAGCTACGCCTTACGGCGCCGGTCGAGGGGAAGAATTTACCAATCGTAATTCTATCGCATGGCTTCGGCCCCTCGAACTACCTCCCCTCCAAGGACGGCTACGCCCCACTTGCGCAGTTCTGGGCCGAACGGGGGGTGGCCGTCATCCAGCCGACCCAGGCCAGCTCGCGCGTCGGTGGGCTAGACCCCGATCTGCCAGGTGGGCCGTTCTTCTGGCGCGAGAGGGTTGCGGAAATGCGCGCCATCCTCGACCAGTGGGCCGAGGTCGAGCGACAAGCACCCGCTGCGGCCGGGCGGCTGGACCATGACCGGATTGCGGTCGCGGGGCATTCCTTTGGCGGGTTCACCTGCAGCCTGCTGCTCGGCGCGCGTTTGCAGGGAGAGGACTTTTCCGACCCGCGCATCGGTGCCGGTATCCTGCTGGCGGCTCCGGGCCGTGGCGGCGCGGACCTGACCCCCGAAAACGCCGCGCGCTTTCCGTTTTTCGACGTCGATTTCAGCGGTATCAGCACCCCGACGCTCGTGGTTTGCGGTGCAGAAGATGACCCCCACTTCACGCCCCGCGGCCCAGAATGGCACGCCGATCCCTTCCATGACGCCCCCGGGGCCGATGCCCTTCTGATGATCAACGGCGTCGGCCACGGATTGGGCGGTGTCGCGGGGTGGGACGCGCGCGAAACCGAAACAGAAAACCCCGACGCACTGGAGGTTACGCGGCGGCTGACACTGGCCTGGTTGAGAAGCACGTTTGCGATAGAGCCCGCGGGCTGGATACAAAGCCAGTCCGCACTCAAAGAAAGCGCTGCGTCCATTGCGGAAATAATTCCAAAATAGGGATGAATTTCAACGGCAGCTTCGTCCTGCGGTTTCAACGGGTCGACGCAACACTTTAATCTTTTTGGAAAGATGGAGTGTTGATCATGAAGTACCGGACGCGGACGTTTTATACGGGCAAACGGCAGGTTTGCAGATCAGGCTGAAAGGCCTGCCGATGACCGCCTGGCGCGTGCCCGGTAGTCATTGCGCACCTCTTGAAAATCACCCTTTCTTACGCACCCGGATCAACCCCTCCTGCGCGGTTGAGGCCACCAGTTGGCCGTCCATGGTGAAGAGCGAGCCGCGGCTCATGCCGCGGGAGCCGGAGGTGGAGACGCTGTCTGTGGCGTAGAGGAGCCAGTCGTCGGCGCGGAACGGGCGGTGGAACCACATGGCGTGATCGAGGCTGGCGGCCTGGATGCTGGGGCTGAAAACAGACGTGCCATGGGGAAAGAGCGACGTGTCCAGAAGCGCCATGTCTGAGGCATAGGCCAAGACGCACTGGTGGATGCGCTCGTCGTCCGGCAGGGTCTCGGTGGCCCGCACCCACAGATACTGGCGCGGCGGCAGGGCCTTGTCGCTGAAATAATGGGTCAGGTCGACGGGCCGCAGCTCGATCGGGCGTTCCCGCTGCCAGTACTGCTTGACGTTGTCGGGGGCCATCGACAGGAATTTTTCCTTCAGCTCCTGCTCGCTCGGCAGTTCGTCGGGCTTCGGGACGTCCGGCATCTCGATCTGGTGTTCCAGCCCCTCCTCGATCACCTGGAACGACGCCGACATGGAAAAGATCGCCTCGCCGTGCTGGATCGCAACCACGCGCCGGGTGGTGAAGCTGCCGCCGTCGCGGATACGGTCAACCTCGTAGATGATCGGGACGGACGGATCGCCCGGGCGCATGAAATAGCCGTGAAGCGAGTGAATGTGCCGGTCTTCGACCACGGTGCGCGAGGCGGCGACGAGGGCCTGGCCGATCACCTGACCGCCGAAAACGCGCTGCCAGCCGACCTGCGGGCTGCGGCCCCGGAACAGATTATGTTCCAGAGTCTCCAGATCGAGGATGCGGACCAGCTTGTCTACGGCCGTGTTCATCGGCGAATTTCCTCGTGTTTGGCGCATTCCGCACCGGTGCGGGCGGGCTTTGCGGCACCAGGCCGCACAAAAACAACGACTTGGGACCGAACCGGAGATTCAATTTCCCCCCGGTTTGCCCTACATACGGTGAGAGGCGGCCAACCGAGACGGCCGCGACCTGCACTCTTGGACAGGACCTTCCGTTCAAGTCAAGATGCCTTTCGGGAAACCGGGGGCCGGGAGATAGAAGAATGGCACGGAAACGCACCGCGGAAGAAATGTACGATGTCGTGATCGCGGGCGGCGGCTATGTGGGGCTTTCGCTGGCGGTGGCCCTGAAGCAGGGCGATGCGGACATCAAATGCGCCGTCGTCGACCCGAAACCGATGGACCAGTTGCACAAGGACCCGCGCGCCTCGGCGATCGCGGCGGCGGCAAGCCGGATGCTTGTCCAGCTTGGCCTCTGGGAGAACCTCTTGAGCGAAGCCCAGCCGATCAACGAAATGATCGTCACCGACAGCAAGCTGCGGGATGCCGTACGGCCGGTGTTCCTGACTTTCGACGGCGGGGCGAGCGACGGGGAGCCCTTTGCGCATATGGTGCCGAACGGCGTCATGATGCCGGCGCTCTACAAGGCCGCCAAAAGCCTCGGTGTCCATTTCGAGGCGCCGGCGGTTGCCGACACGTTCCGGACCTCTCCCGATCACGTGGAGCTGACGCTCGAGAATGGATCGGTGCTGAAGACCCGGCTTCTGGTTGCCGCCGACGGCGTGCGATCAAAGCTTCGCGATCTGGCCGGCATCAGGACCGTCGACTGGGATTACGGCCAGTCGGGCATCGTCACCACCGTCAAGCATGAACGGCCGCACAACGGGCGGGCCGAAGAGCATTTTCTGCCCTCGGGCCCCTTCGCGATCCTGCCTCTGCCGGGCAACCGGTCGTCGCTGGTGTGGACGGAAAGAACGAGCGATGCGGACCGGCTGGTCAAATCGGATGACTTCACCTTCGACCTGGAGCTGGAGCGGCGCTTCGGTCATCACCTGGGCAAGCTGGAGTCCGAGGGATCCCGCCGCGCCTATCCGCTGGGGCTGAAACTGGCGCGGGATTTCGTCAAGCCACGCTTTGCGCTGGTGGGCGATGCCGCCCATGGCATCCACCCGATTGCTGGCCAGGGGCTGAACCTCGGTTTCAAGGATGTTGCCGCCTTCGCGGAAGTGCTGGTCGAAGCCCGCAGGCTGGGCCAGGACATCGGCGCCATGGATGTTCTGGAGCGCTACCAGCGCTGGCGCCGCTTCGACACGTTCCAGATGGGCGTGGTGACGGACGTCCTCAACCGGCTGTTTTCCAACGATAACGACATCCTGCGCGCGGCCCGCGACTTCGGCCTTGGTCTTGTCGACCGCATGCCGGGCCTCAAGACCCATTTCATCAAGGAAGCGGCAGGCTTTGCCGGACCGGTTCCGAAATTGCTTTCCGGGGAGCCTATCTGATAGGACTTGGCACAGACTCAGACCCAGACTTGGGGACCCTACCATTCTGCCGGATACGTCTTGAATGACCGATCATAGCGAGCGCTTTGTCGCGCCCAGGTCAATACTGATAACGGGCTGCTCTTCCGGGATTGGTGCCTCGGCCGCCCATATCATGCGGGGCAGGAACTGGCGGGTGTTCCCGACGGCGCGCAAACCCGAGGATGTCGAAAGGCTTGTGGACCAGGGGTTCGAGGCTTTTCGGCTCGACTATGAGGATCCGGACAGCATAAAGGCCGCTGCGGAATGGGTTCTGGAGCGGACGGATGGTCGGCTGGATGCCGTCTTCAACAACGGCGCCTATGCCATTCCCGGCGCGCTGGAAGATATCCCGACCGACGCCATGCGCTCCCTGTTCGAAGCCAATTTCTTCGGCTGGCACGACCTGACCCGCTACCTCATTCCGGCAATGCGGGCACAAAAGGCGGGCCGGATCGTCCAGTGCTCTTCCGTGCTTGGTCTGGTCGCGATGAAATATCGCGGCGCCTACACGGCGTCCAAATTTGCCCTGGAAGCCTATTCCGACACGTTGCGCCAGGAACTGTCTGGCAGTGGCATCCACGTCAGCCTGATCGAGCCCGGGCCGATCGACACCAGGTTTACGCAGAATGCGCTGGACAATTTCGACCGCTGGATCGGGACGGACGGTCTGACGGCTTCCGTGCACGAGAAGATCTACCTCAAGCGCCGGGCGCGTATGGAATCGGGCGAGCCCGGACCGTTCAAGCTGGCGCCGGAATCCGTCGTCAGCCGGCTCATCCATGCGGTTGAGGCGCGCCGTCCGAAAGAACGCTATCATGTCACCATTCCAACCAGGGTGATGGCGGTCGCCCGCCGTGTGCTGTCGACGAGAATGCTTGACAGGTTCTGCATCCGGGCGGCAGACCGCGAGGAATGAGAGCCGAGGCTGCCCGACAGGGACCACAGGGCGCCCAGGGCGGAACGCGGCCGTGTGCACGGGCGCTTGAAAGGAAATCAAATGGCAGAAATTCTGGACATTCTCATACCCGTCGCCATGGCTGCCGTGGCGATCGTTCTCGTCCTCGGCATCATCAACATGTTTCGGCACGGACCCTCCAACCGCTCGCAGATGCTGATGCGCTGGCGGGTCGGGTTGCAGTTCCTCGTGATTGTCCTGGTGATGGGCGGGCTCTATTTCTTCGGGTCGGGACGATAAGGCAGGGGGCAGGAATATGGTTGTTCTGAACAAGATCTACACGAAGACAGGCGACGACGGCACAACGGCGCTGGGCTCCGGCGAACGCCGGCCGAAAAACGATCTGCGGATCGAGGCTTATGGCACGGTGGATGAAACCAATGCGGTGGTCGGCCTGGTCCGGCTGCACACGAGCGAAGGCGCGCCGGAGATCGATGCGGTGCTCAATCGCATCCAGAACGATCTCTTCGACCTCGGCGCGGATCTGGCGACGCCCGATACCGGTCAGGATCTCGGCTATGAACCGCTTCGGATCACCGACGCACAGGTTACGGCGATCGAGGAAGCCATCGACCGCTTCAACAGCGAGCTGACGCCGCTGCGGTCCTTCGTCTTGCCGGGCGGAAGCCCCGCGGCCGCGCATCTTCACCTCGCTAGAACGGTTTCGCGCCGGGCGGAGCGGCTGATGGTGGAGCTGGCTGCCCGCGAACAGGTCAACGGCGCCGCGGTCCGCTACATGAACCGCCTGTCCGACTTCTTCTTCGTCGCGTCCCGCTTCCTCAACGGGAAAGGCGATCTCGACGTTCTGTGGGTGCCTGGCCAGAACCGCTGAGGAGCAAGACCGCCGGATGTTCATCCCGCTTTACGATCAGAACCGGCTCAGGCACGTCCCTCGCCCATATGTCAATCTCGCAATCATCGCTGCCAATGTCCTGATCTTCGTGGTATTCGAGAAGGCAGGCGAAAGCCACGCACTGGCGGCGTCGTCCTATTCCTACGGCCTCATCCCCTCGGTCCTCTTCGATATCCGCGACCTTGCGCCGGATCTGAAGGTGCTGCCCGACTGGATGTCGGTCGTGACCTATGCCTTCTTCCATGGCGGGTACATGCACCTGATCGGGAACATGCTGTTCCTGTGGGTGTTCGGCGACAATGTCGAGGATGCGCTCGGCCATCTGCGCTACCTGATCTTCTATCTCTTGTGCTCGGCCGCGGGTGGAATGGCCTACGCGGTGCTGGACGTTCAGTCGCAGGTGCCGCTGATCGGGGCATCCGGTGCGGTGTCAGGCGTTGTCGGCGCCTATCTGATGCTGCATCCGCGGGTGAAGATCTGGGTTCTGGTGCTGGGCCGGGTGCCGCTGCGCCTGAGCGCGAAATGGATCCTCGGCGCCTGGATCGTCTATCAGTTCTTCAACGCCGTGACGGCGGTCAACAGCGATGTTGCCTGGGTCACGCATATCGGCGGCCTGGCCTCGGGCGCGGTCCTCGTCGCGTTCATGCGGCGCAAGGGGGTCATGCTGTTCGACAGGAACCTTGGGTAATCGGGAGGTTGGCGGCGCGTTCTCGGCCTTGACCGTCTTTGGCGAGGGCTCGGTCGCTCAGGTGGCGCGCCAGACAGCTTCGGGAGACCTGCAGGCCACTCCATTACGCCGGACGGACTCACCGGATCCGAGCGTGATCCGTTCGCGGTAGGACCGACAGTAGGTTCCGTTCGCCGTTTTCCAGGTGCTGACGGGCGTTACGGTGCCACTGGTGCCGTTGCTGGGGTTCTGCCAACGCAGCGATTCGCCGGAGAGCGATTTCTCGAGCGCCTGCTGAAGATTTCGAGACGCAATTGCCTCATCCGACGATCCGAGGGCCGGTTCGTCGGACAGATCTCCGGATATTTCGTTTTGGGTCGTACTTTCAACGCATGCGGACAAGGTGGATGCACATAACCACACCACTGCAAAGCGGCTTGCAGTCCCACGATTCCATAGTCTCAAAATCGATCCCGCCCTTGGATCTACTTCCAGCCGCCTTGAATTGCCTCCCGCTCCTGCTGACGGGAAAGCATCCCGCCTGAGGGTTCGGAGCTGCCGCTGAAACTCTGCTGCTTAACCGAGTTTCGATTTTGACTTGGAGAAACTGGCTTTTGTGAGGCAGCCTTGTTCGACCAGGAGCGATCGGACCCGCCGCCACCGGAAGAACCGCCGCCTCCGCCACCGGAGGACCCGCCTCCACCGGACGAGCCGCCGCCGCCCGAATCACCGCCGCTGGAGCCGCCTCCACCGGAGGTTCCGCCGCGGGACTGAGCGTGCGCAGCATTGGTATCCTTCAAGTCTATAAAGGGGCTGAAGAAGACAAGAGAGAACACCAATGCCGCAACTGATGCGCCCGTCACAAAGCGGAACGGCGCATTCCTGCGGTTCTGCGAAGTTATGTGGCGGGCGTGGTTCATCGGCTTTCTGGTTACCATAATGTTAGAGTTTTTGCGGAATGCGAGAGCTGGTTTCCGGCTTCTGCAGTCACAACACCTGACTATGTCGGTTTCTTCCCAAAAATTTAGTTTAAAATCGTCTGGATTGAAATGATGTCTCACGGGTTGTGCTCTTGAGAGCGGTTTGCGGAGAACTCCTTGCCTGATGACATAGTGAAAACGGACATGATCCGTTTGCTCCCGAAGTTGAGGAGTTTTGCATTACGGCTGTGCCGGAATCCGGATCAGGCAGACGATCTGGTGCAGACCACATGTGAGCGCGCAATCCGTTCCCTGGACCAGTTCGATCCGGCTACCCGGCTCGATAGCTGGATGTTCAGGATCATGCAGAACCTGCACTTCAACACGGTGCGGGATTCTGCAAATCGGGCAAGGCTGTTTGATCTGGCCATGACCGACTACGACGAAAGTTACGATGGTGTTCAGGCTGCTGCAAGCAGTCTGGAGTTACAGAAGGTCCAGAGGTTCATCGGCGAACTCGACGACGACAATCGGGAAGTTCTCCTGAAAATCGCGATCGAGGGCCGGAGTTACAAGGACGTGGCGGACGAACTGGGAGTGCCCATCGGCACAGTAACCAGCCGACTGGCCCGCGCCCGCCTCAAGTTGAGGGAATTTCTGGACTCGAATGGCACTGCGCCGGGGGTTAAGATGCAAAGCATGCCAGGAGGTATGTCATGACGTTCGACAAGAAACGCGAGCAGATACTACTCGCGACCGACATCGGGAAAGTGCTTGACGGAGAAGGGGCCGCCGAGGAGCGGGCCCGTTTGCTCGGCAGCATAGAAGATGTCGACGGCGGCGACTATCTCATGGAGCGCATGGACGCGGACAACCGTCTTCTCCAGCGCGCCATCCCCGCTTCCGTGCCGCAGGACAGTCTTGACCGTTTCCAGGCCGTGATCGACCGCGAGTTCGCCAAGAGGAAAATTCCCGCCGCAGCCAATTCGAACTGGTCGGGCATGCTGGTGCAGACGGCTGCAGCGCTGCTTCTCGTCGCCGGCACCTTCATGTTCACGACCTACTGGATGCAGTCGCGCATGGACGATGCGGTTGCCAGCCTTGCCGCGCGCATGGAAACCGAGCGCACGCTGATCGCACAGACGGTTCAGGAAGCACTTGAAACCAGGGTCAGCGGCGAGCCGATCCAGATCAGCCACGAAGGCAACTGGGTCGAGACCTTCACACCTGTCCATACCTACAAGAGCACGAGCGGACACTGGTGCCGCCAGTACGTGCGTGAAACCAGGTTCGGTGGCATGGACATGTCCATCCAGGGAACTGCCTGCCGCGACGAAAGCGGCACATGGACCACCGTCTTCGCAGAGCCGGTTTCGGGCGATTTTGCGCAACAGCCGCCGGGCATCTGAGCCCGGCGAAGTCTTCCCCCACCTTTACCTTGCGGCCGATTTCGGCGTCCCGACCGGCGCGAAAGGCTTGTCCGGCGCCAGATCGGTTGCGGTCATTTGACGCAGTGCACACTGTCATCGATCCGACGTGGGTTTTTCCAGTCGCGGCAAATTACCTGTTTCGGCCTGCCCGCACAATTGACAGCCGCCGTACACCTCAGTACCGTCCCGCGCCATGCGCCACGAGTGGCTCAATTCCGCCATTTCTTATTCCTTGGCAGGATTTGGCGGCCGAGCCGGATAATGCGGTGCGGTGAAAGCCGGCCCAGCAAGAGGTTGACCAGATGAAGATCCTTGTGCCCGTGAAGCGGGTGATCGACTACAACGTGAAGGTTCGAGTGAAATCGGACGGTTCGGGTGTCGATCTTGCAAACGTCAAGATGTCGATGAACCCGTTTGACGAAATCTCGGTTGAAGAGGCCCTGCGGCTCAAGGAAGCCGGCAAGGCGAGCGAAGTCGTCGTGGTTTCGGTCGGCCCGCAGCAGGCGACGGAAACACTCCGCACCGGTCTTGCGATGGGTGCTGACCGCGGCATTCTGGTGAAGACCGACGAGACCACCGAGCCGCTGGCCGTCGCCAAGATCCTGAAGGGGATCGTGGAAGCGGAAGAGCCGGGCCTGGTGATCCTGGGCAAGCAGGCGATCGATGACGACTGCAATCAGACCGGCCAGATGCTGGCCGCGCTCCTTGGCTGGAGCCAGGGTACCTTCGCCTCGAAGGTGGACATCGGCGAAGGCACGGTAGACGTGACGCGCGAGGTCGATGGTGGCCTGCAGACCGTCAAGCTGAAGCTGCCGGCGATCGTGACCACGGACCTGCGCCTCAACGAGCCGCGCTACGCCTCGCTTCCCAACATCATGAAGGCCAAGAAGAAGCCGATCGACGAAAAGTCGCCGGACGACTTCGGCGTCGACGTCACACCCCGCCTGACCGTGGTTTCCACCGCTGAGCCGGCGACACGCCAGGCCGGCGTCAAGGTAGGGTCCGTCAGCGAACTGGTCGACAAACTCAAGAACGAAGCCGGCGTCCTTTAAGGATTGTCGCGGGAGAACAAGACATGACAACTCTTCTTGTGGCTGAACATGCCGGCGGGTCCCTCAACGATGCGACCTCCAAGGCGCTGACGGCGGCCGTTGCTCTCGGCTCGGATGTTCACATCCTGGTGGCCGGCAAGGGCGTTCAGAGCGTGGCAGACGAGGCTGCGAAGCTTTCTGGCGCGACGAAGGTGCTGCTGGCGGAAAGTGATGCCCTGGAGCATCAGCTTGCCGAGCCGACGGCTGACCTGATCGTTTCCATGGCGGGCGACTACGACGCGATCGTGGCGCCGGCAACGGCCAACGGCAAGAACACGCTGCCGCGCGTTGCTGCGCTTCTGGACGTGATGCAGATCTCCGACATCACCGCTGTGGTGGACGCTGAAACGTTCGAGCGTCCGATCTACGCGGGCAACGCGATCCAGACGGTGAAGTCGACGGACGGAAAAAAGGTCATCACCGTGCGGACCTCGACCTTCGCGGCCGCTGAACAGGGTGGTTCCGCATCGGTGGAAACGGTTTCCGGCGTCGACGGCAGCGGGCTTTCGGACTTCGTGGGCGAGGAGCTGTCCAGCTCCGACCGTCCGGAACTGACATCCGCGAAGATCATCATCTCCGGCGGGCGTGCGCTCGGCTCGGAGGAGAAGTTCCAGGAAGTCATCATGCCGGTGGCCGATGCGCTCGGTGCGGCGGTCGGTGCCTCGCGTGCGGCCGTGGATGCGGGCTATGCGCCGAACGACTGGCAGGTCGGCCAGACGGGCAAGGTGGTGGCTCCGGATCTCTACATCGCCTGCGGTATTTCGGGTGCGATCCAGCACCTTGCAGGGATGAAGGACTCCAAGGTCATCGTCGCCATCAACAAGGACGAGGAAGCCCCGATCTTCCAGGTCGCGGACTACGGCCTGGTCGCCGATCTCTTCGAGGCACTCCCCGAATTGAAGTCTGCCGTCGAGTAAGGTCTGCGGCAAATTGATCACGGACCCCGGAGCGATTGACAGTTTTCGCTTCGGGGTTCTTGCTGTTCGGCTCAAGACTTGCCAAAAATAGCCGCACAAGAGCCCAGTCGGGCCGTCTACCATGAGATCGGATGTTTCAGTATGGTTCTCGAAATCAAAAAAGTCGGTGTCATCGGCGCAGGGCAAATGGGCAGCGGTATCGCACATGTATGCGCGCTGGCAGGCTATGACGTGTGCCTGAGCGACATTTCGATGGAGCGAATCGAATCCGGTCTGGCGTCGATCAACGGCAACATGGCCCGTCAGGTCTCCAAGTCCCTCATCTCCGAGGAGGTGCGCACCGGCGCCCTCGACCGGATCAAGGCGGCCGAAGATCTCGACATGTTGAGCGACATGGATCTCGTCATTGAATCCGCCGTGGAAAACGAGCAGGTCAAGCGCAAGATCTTTGCGCAGCTTTGCCCGATCCTGAAGCCGGAAGCCATTCTGGCGACGAACACCTCGTCAATCTCCATCACGCGTCTTGCCGCATCCACCGACCGGCCGGAGCGCTTCATCGGCATTCATTTCATGAATCCGGTGCCGCTGATGGAACTGGTCGAGCTGGTTCGCGGCATCGCCACCGAGGACGAAACCTTCGAGGCATCCAAGGTGTTCTGCGACCGGCTGGGCAAACAGACCGCCGTCGCCGAGGATTTCCCGGCCTTCATGGTCAACCGCATCCTGCTGCCGATGATCAACGAGGCGATCTACACGCTTTATGAGGGTGTCGGGTCGGTCGAGAGCATCGACAAGGCCATGCGGCTCGGGGCAAACCATCCCATGGGTCCGCTTCAACTGGCCGACTTCATTGGCCTCGATACCTGCCTTTCGATCATGCAGGTGCTTTATGAAGGTCTGGCGGACACGAAATACCGCCCTTGCCCGTTGCTGGTGAAATATGTCGAGGCCGGCTGGCTTGGCCGCAAGACACAGCGCGGTTTCTACGACTATCGCGGCGAAAATCCGGTTCCGACGCGCTGATCCGCGCCGCATTCTTTCCTGAAACATGTTCGCGCCCGCACCGTCGGCGCGGACAGTGAGACGGTGATGCTGGTCTGCCCGGGCGGGCTGCGGCGTCTTTTCGCGCGCATCATGGTGTCGTGTCGGCCTTCGTCCGTCGACCTGCCTTGAAAGAAATTTCATTAACCCGCAGTTAACGGTCGCAACGATAGGGTCCATTTGAAATCAGGAGTTTCAAATGGACAGCGTTGGAATCGCCAACACATTCGCCGTCACCAGTCAGGCGCAGACGCAGCAGGTGTTGCAGTCTAAGATGATGAAGATGTCCGCCCAGCAGGACGCCAATCTCGTCGCCCTCCTCCAGCAGGGTGCCGAAAACCTGGAATCCGTCCAGGCTGCTCCGCCTCCGGGCCTCGGCGGCAAGGTCGATGTGACTGCCTGATCTTTCCCGAATTTATTAACAACTGCCGGCGCCGAACCCTTTTTCAGGGGTTTCGGCTGTTCCTACTTGTGCATCCGAGCGTACCTTCCGGCGACTCGATCGAAGTATTCCGCCGATCCGATTGATGATACCTTTCAGAATGTTGCGACTTAATTCCTAAGATTTGACATAAATTATTATGTCTTGATCAAGCCGTGGGTAAGCAAATCCCGCGCTTTCTCCATCCGTTTACGATTTCAGCCGGCCGGATAGGCGACAATACAGTCAAAGCAATATCCAGAGATTGGAAGGAAGATGCCTGAAGCGATAAGCCATGGAGCCCGTCAGGCGTTCCTGCCGTCGCTCGGCGCTTCCGGAACGGAAAAGGTTGCGCAACAAGCGGAAGCGGCAAGAAACCGGCAGTCCGAAGCCACAGCCGAAATGGTTCAGCGTCAGGCTGATTTCAGTTCGAGCCGTGCCGAGCTTCTGAGCGAGCAAGCCGACAAACTCGTCAGGCGCGCCGAAAGAACAGGTCCCGAAAACGGCCTTGGCCGCCTGGTGGACATAAGCGTGTAGGCGGCCTGCAAGGCCTTCGCGCAAAAGGAGAGGTAACAATGTCGAGCGTTTCAGGAACCAGCCCCTCAGCCAGCTACAGTGCGGCCGAGACCCGTAATCAGTTTTCGACCAACGCGATTCGCGACGAAAACGAACAGGAGCGGCAAGTGGCCACGCGCCTGGAAGAGGCGCAGGAAACGGACACGGCGCGCCGCGAGAGCCGAAAGATCCCCGGCCTCGGCGAAGCGGTGGACATCAGCGTCTGAGCCCGGGCGGGTTAGCCGCCCAGTGCATTCCTCGCCGCGAGAATAAGATCCTTTGCCTCGCCGGATGCCCATTCGGCGGGGCCATACATTGTTCCCACCTCGCAGCCTTCCGGACTGACCAGAATGGTCGTCGGCAGGCCGGTTGCCCTGGCAACCTTGCGCAGTTCCTTCAGAACGTCATTTGAGCTGTCCTGATAAAGGTCGAGATGGGTGACGCCGATTTCGTCCAGGAAGGCGACGGGTTTTTCCGGACCGCCGCGATCCAGATTGACTGCGACCACCTCGAAATCCTCTCCTCCCATGTCCGCCTCAAGCGCGTCCAGTGCCGGCATTTCCTTTCGGCACGGGGCGCACCACGTCGCCCAGAGGTTGAGCAGCACGGTCTTGCCGCCAAAATCCGACATCTGCACGGTCTCGCCGTCGGGACCCTTGAAGACAAGGGCGTCCAGGTCGAGCGGCTGGCTGGCCGGAATGAAGGCCGCAACTTCTCCCTTGGCGTGGGGCTTGACGGCGCTGGCTGCCTCAAGGGTGCGGGAACAGCTTTTGGCACTCGCAATATTGCCATCGGGTCCGGCGATCACGTATAGAGCCGCTACAGCAGCCAGGGCACCTGCGACCCCAGCGGCATAGACGCCGCCTCTGGATCGTTTTGCGGGTTCGGTTGGCTTGGTCATATGACTTCACCTCGCAAGAGGCGCCTCTTAAAGGACAGAACATGAGCAATCGCATGTGGGGAGGCCGGTTCGCCGAAGGGCCGGACGCCATCATGGAGGAGATCAACGCCTCCATCGATTACGATCGGAAGCTATATAAGCAAGACATCGACGGCTCGAAAGCCCATGTGCGCATGCTCGCGGAAAAAGACATCGTGACGCAGGAGGATGCCGACCAGATCGTCAAGGGGCTGGACACGATCCGGTCCGAGATCGAAAGCGGCGAGTTCAAGTTCTCCCGGGCGCTCGAAGACATTCACATGAACATCGAGGCGCGGCTTGCCGAACTGATCGGTCCGGCCGCCGGCCGCCTGCACACCGCCCGCTCCAGAAACGATCAGGTGGCGACGGATTTCCGGCTCTGGGTGCGCGACACGCTGGACACGCTGGACGAGCAGCTTGGCGAACTGATGCAGGTTCTGGCCGAAAAGGCCGAGACCCATGCGGCGGTCGTCATGCCGGGGTTCACCCATCTGCAATCCGCCCAGCCGGTCACTTTCGGCCACCACATGCTGGCCTATGTCGAAATGTTCGCCCGCGACCGGGGCCGTGTGCGCGACGCACGCAAGCGGATGAACGAGTGTCCGCTGGGCGCCGCGGCGCTGGCCGGCACCTCCTTCCCGATCGACCGGCACATGACGGCCAAGGCACTCGGCTTCGACCGGCCGGCGGCCAACTCGCTCGACGCGGTCTCCGACCGCGATTTCGTCATCGAGGCGCTGGCTGCGGCCTCCCTGACGGCGATGCACCTGTCGCGTCTTGCCGAGGAAATCGTCATCTGGTGTTCGGCGCAGTTCGGTTTCGTCAAGCTGTCGGACAAGTTCTCGACCGGCTCCTCCATCATGCCGCAGAAGAAAAACCCGGATGCGGCCGAGCTGGTGCGCGCCAAGCCAGGGCGCATCTACGGATCGCTGCAGGCGCTGCTGACCATGATGAAGGGCCTGCCGCTCGCCTATTCCAAGGACATGCAGGAAGACAAGGAACAGGCCTTTGACGGTCTTGCCAGTGCGTCTCTGGCCCTTGCTGCCATGACCGGCATGGTTCGCGACATGGAGCCGATGACCAAGGCGCTGAAAAAGGCCGCCGGCTCCGGCTATTCCACTGCGACGGACCTCGCCGACTGGCTGGTGCGCGTGCTCGGGCTGCCGTTCCGCGACGCCCACCATGTCACCGGACGGATCGTCGCCATCGCGGTCGAGCGGAATATCGAGCTGCACAAGGTTTCCCTGGAGGAGATGCAGGCGGTCGAGCCGAAGATCACCGAGGAAGTGTTCTCGGTGCTGTCGGTCGACAAGTCGGTTCGCAGCCGCACCAGCTATGGCGGCACGTCGCCGGTCAACGTGCGCAAGCAGGCACGCCGCTGGCTGAAGGACCTGGCAAAGGGCTAGTCCTCCCCGCATTTTCACTCCGACAAAGCGCCTCGCCCGGTCTTGCCGAATTCCGCAGGCCGTGCGAGGAGAAGACGGAAAGGACGACCGCAGTCATCTGTGGTCATTCACTCGGGCAGTCCGTTTGTCGCAGCCGGCAGACGGGCGGGCATGGAAGGGCAGAATTGGCGATGAAAATCCGCTTCGGTTATCTGGCAACACTCGGTCTGTGCCTCTGTCTTGGCCTTTCGGCATGCGGGCGAAAGGGCGATCTGGCGCGCCCGGGTGTCGTTGAAATCACCGAGGGCGTTGCTGCCGATCCCGCGGTGCCCGGGGCCAATCCGACGGAGCCGACCGAGCCGATCGACGACAGGACGTTCTTTCTGGATTTCCTGATCCGGTAACGCGCCGATATCGGGCTTGAAACCGCTGCTTTGCAGTCGAATGAGGGGATTCCCTTGCATCATTTCAGTTACAGGAACGGGCAGCTTTTTGCCGAGGACGTTGCGATCGCGGAAATCGCGCGCGAGGTCGGCACGCCGTTCTACTGCTATTCCACCGCGACGCTGACCCGTCACTACCAGGTCTTCTCGTCCGCCTTCGACGACATTCCCTCCCTCGTCTGTTATGCGATGAAGGCCAATTCCAACCAGGCGGTCATCAAGACGCTGGCGGATCTGGGCGCCGGCATGGACGTCGTTTCGGAAGGCGAATTGCGCCGCGCCCGGGCTGCGGGCGTCCCCGCGAACAAGATCGTCTTTTCCGGCGTGGCCAAGACCGAGGCGGAGCAGGCCTATGCGCTGGAGCAGGATATTCTCTGCTTCAACGTGGAATCCGAGCCCGAGCTGCGTCAGCTGTCCCGCATCGCAAGTGAAATGGGCCGTACGGCACGCGTCTCCATGCGCATCAATCCGGACGTGGACGCGAAGACCCACGCGAAGATCGCAACCGGCAAGGCGGAAAACAAGTTCGGCATTCCCTGGCAGCGGGCGCGGGAGGTCTATGCCGAGGCAGCAGGTCTGCCGGGCATCCAGGTGACCGGCATCGACATGCATATCGGGTCGCAGATCACCGAACTCGCGCCCTTCGACAACGCTTTCGCGCGCCTTGGCGAGCTGATCGGCAACCTGCGCGCCGAAGGTCACAAGATCGATCACGTCGACCTTGGCGGTGGGCTCGGCATTCCTTATGTCAGCGACAACAATCCGCCGCCTGATCCCGGCGCCTACGCGGATGTGGTCAAGAAGCACGTGCGCGAACTGGGCTGCACGGTCATGTTCGAGCCCGGCCGCATGATTGCGGGCAACGCCGGCATTCTGGTGACGGAAGTCGTCTACGTGAAGGAAGGCGCCGACAAGACCTTCGTCATCGTGGATGCGGGAATGAACGACCTGATCCGCCCGACGCTTTACGAAGCTCATCACGAGGTTCGCCCGGTCCGCGAAGAAACCGGTGACGAAGGTCGAATCAAGGCCGATATCGTCGGTCCGGTGTGCGAAACGGGCGACTTTCTGGCGCAAAACCGGGATATGCCCCGGGTAAATGCTGGGGATATGTTGGCGGTCTATTCCGCCGGCGCCTACGGTGCCGTGCAGTCGGGTACCTATAATTCCCGGCTTCTGGTGCCGGAAGTCCTCGTCAATTCTGACCAGTTCGCCGTCGTGCGGCCCCGAACCACCTTCGAAGATCTGCTCGCACTCGACCGGATACCCGACTGGCTCAACAAGTCGTGAGGACCGAGCGCGGAATTTAGTTGTTCCGACAGGTTGCCGGATCGCCATCTTTGCCTCACCTTTATATGTGAAGGGTGGTTCCCGAGGCAGATGTTTCGCAGAGAAACGCCGGGGGCGAGACTGGAACCGGAGGCGCTTTTGAGCCCGACTGACAGCGATCAAGGACCCGAACGCACACCACGTTCCTCATCGCAGGGCTGGCGACAATTCGTCAGGACACGGCTGGACAGGCTCGTTCGTCACAGCCGCTGGGCCTTGTTTGCCGAACGGCTGTGGCGCGCGCTGCTGCCGGTGCTTGTGGTCGTTGGTCTCTTCGTCGGCCTGTCCTGGTCAGGGCTCTGGCTCGCCTTGCCGATCTGGGCCGGGCCGATCGGCATTGCGCTTTTCGCGGCCGCGGCGCTCTGGTTCGCGCGCGATCTCCTCTCCCTCAGATGGCCGACCCGCGAGGAAGCCCTCTCGCGCGTCGAGACATCCTCCGGTCAGACACACCGGCCGCTGACGGCGCTGGAAGACGACCTGTCGGTCGGTGCCGGCAATCCGGAAAGCCAGGCCATCTGGGCGCTCCATCAGCGCCGGACGGCCGAGGCGGTCGCCGATATGAGATCCAAGGGGCCAGACCCGCGCGCCTATCGCCGCGACCCCTGGGGCCTTCGCGTCGTTGCCGCCAGCGCCTTGATCATCGGCTTTGCATCGGCAACCGGCGACTATGGCGGACGTCTCGTTTCCGCGTTCCAGAACCCTTTCAAGTCCGTTGAGCCGCCAAGCCGGCTCGATGCCTGGGTCACGCCGCCGCTCTATACAAGCGAGCCGCCGATCTATCTGACCGGTGAAAGCGCGCAATTGCGCGAACCGGGCGCACCTGTTCCCGTTCCCGAAGGGTCGATCCTTGTGGTTCGGAGCCAGGGAGCGGACGAGCTGGTGATGACATTTGCCGGCGCCGAGGATGCCGAGCCCGTCGTCATCGACCCGGAAGCGCCTGCCGAAAACGCTGCGAATCCGGATCTGCAAAGGCTGCTCCCCGTGGAGCGCCGGCTCGATCTGCAGAAGACGGGCATTGTCGAACTCCTGAACGGCGACGAGCGGCTGATGAGCTTCGTCTTCGCCGTGCGCCCGGACGATCCTCCGCAAATCCGCCTGACGGATGACCCCGAGGAGCAACTCAGCGGTGCGCTGAAATTCTCCTATCTCGTCAATGACGATTACGGCGTGGTTTCCGCGCAGGCCCATATCGAGCCGCTGCCGAGCCCGGACCAGAAGGACCGCGAGCCGCGCCCGCTGGTGGAGGCTCCGCAGTTTCCGCTGTCGCTCCCGCCGCGCGCGGGAACGGCGAAGACCGCCGAAACGATCCGCGATCTGACCTCTCATCCCTGGGCGGGGTCGGAAGTCGATCTCAGGCTGGTCGCACGGGATCAGGCGGGTCAGGAAGGCACGTCGCCCGATTACACGATCACCTTGCCCCAGCGTCGGTTTTCCAAGCCATTGGCTCGGGCAGTGGTCGAACAGCGCCGTAATCTGGCGCTCGATGCCCAGAATCACGGTCAGGTGATCACGGCGCTGGACGCTCTGATGCTCGCGCCGGAGCTCTTCGACTTCAAACCTCGCAACTATCTCGGCATGCGCTATGCCTATGGACAGCTCGTCAAGGCCGAGACCGATGAAGAGCTGAAGGAAATGCTACCGCTGCTGTGGGACCTTGCGCTGTCCATCGAGGACGGTGATCTGTCTGCAGCCGAACGCAAGCTGCGGGATGCACAGGAAGCCCTGCGCAAGGCGCTGGAGGAAGGCGCCAGCGACGAGGAAATCGAGAAGCTGACCCAGCAGCTCCGGGAGGCCCTGAACGAATACATGCAGGCGCTTGCCGAACAGATGCGGCAGAACCCCCAGACCATGCAGCCCTTCGACAGCAACCAGCAGACGCTCAGCCAGCAGGATCTGAGCGAAATGCTGGACCGGATCGAGGAGCTCGCACGCACCGGCTCTCGGGACGCGGCGCGCGAACTCCTGGCACAGATGCAGCAGATGCTCGAAAACCTGCAGGCTGGTCGCCCGCAGATGATGCCTGAAGGCATGAGCAGCGAAATGATGGAGATGCTGAACCAGCTTGGCGAGATGATCCAGAAGCAGCAGCAACTCATGGATCAGACCCACCGCTTCAATCAGGATCAGCAGCAGCAACGCCGCGGCCAGCAGCAACAACAGCAGCAGCAGCAGGGCCAGGGTCAGCAGATGACCCAGGAACAGCTTCAGCAGATGCTGGACCAGCTGCAGCAGGGCCAGGGAGATCTGGCGCAGCAGCTGCAGGAACTCATGGATCAACTCGGTCAGAACGGCATGGGCCAGAACGAGGCTCTTGGAGAGGCCGGAGAATCCATGGGCGAGGCGCAGCAGTCGCTTGGCCAGGGCCAGGGCGAGCAGGCCCTCGGCGAACAGGGCAACGCGCTGGACGCGCTGCGGCGTGGCGCACAGGGACTTACCGAGCAGATGATGGGTCAGGGCGAAGGCATGGGGTCTCCCGGCGGCCCCTCTCCGCTGGATGAGGATCCCCTGGGGCGTCCACGCCGCACCGAAGGCCCGGATTTCAACAACCGGGTTCAGATCCCCGACGAGATCGATGTCCAGCGTGCCCGGCGCATTCTGGAAGAACTTCGCCGGCGCTTCTCAGACCCGTCGCGGCCAAAGCTGGAACTGGATTATCTGGAGCGCCTGCTGAAGCGATACTGATCGCGGCTCGTCCCGGCGGTTTGCCCCTTGTCCCGGCGCCTGCTTTGCAATGGCCAAGGGCCCTCCTCGGCATGGGGACTTGGAGAAGAAGAGGCCGTGGCGAAAGACATGCTGCTTTCACAGCAATCGTACCTCCCCCTTTGCCACGACTTCCCGCCTCATCCTGAGGAAGCGCTTCAGCGCTGCCTCGAAGGATGGGTCACACGCTCCGATGCACCGCGGCTGCTTCGAGACGGGCCGATCGCCCTCCTCGGCATGGGGACTTGGAGAAGAAGAGGCCGTGGCGAGAGACATGCTGCTTTCGCAGAAATCGCGCCCCCCTCTTCGCCGCGTGTTACCACCTCATCCTGAGGAAGCGCTTCAGCGCTGTCTCGAAGGATGTGCCCCTTGTTCCGCAGTTTGCTGCGGTCTTTTCCTTGACGGGAGAAGCAAGACGGGCTTCGGAGCCGCGGTCCCCATGCTGAAGCCGGCGCGCTCCATAAAACAAAAACCCCGCACTAGGCGGGGTTTTGCGTTTCTCGGTGTTGGCCTGTTCGCTTACGCGTAGCGGCGGGCCCCGTCCGGTACGGCGCTTGTCGAAATCGCGCCGCGAACCGCCTTGCGGATATCGGCCAGCGAAAACGGCTTGCTCACCACATCATGGACGAGTGCGTCGAGCCCGCTGGCCCGCTCTCGCTGGTCGGCGAAACCGGTCATGAGCAGGATCGGCAACTCGGGATAGTCCCGCGCGGTGTGCAGCGCCAGGGCGATCCCGTCCATGATGGGCATCTTGATGTCGGATAGAAGCAGATCGTAGCTGCCGTCTTCACGGGTCAGGACCTCGATGGCCTCGCCGCCGTCCTCAGCTGTCTCGACAGAATGACCATCAAGTTCAAGAGCGCGTTTGACGAAGCTGCGAACCGCTTCGTCGTCTTCCGTGAGAAGAATGCGAGCCATGCTCACTCTCCCGTTTTGTCGTCCGATGCGGCCTCTCCTGGCGCAACGACATATCCAATATAGGGTAGTTGCCTCCAGGCGTGACCCATATCCATACCATATCCGACGACAAACTTATCAGGACAGGTAAACCCGACATAATCTGCAGATATGGCAGCTTTGCGGCGATCCGGTTTATCCAGCAACGCCGCAATCCTCACCGAACGAGCGCCTCTCTCCTTCAATCGCTCTCGCGCGAAAGTAAGGGTCCGGCCCGACTCCAGAATATCGTCGACCAGTATAATATCGCGCTCGTTAACGTTGCTTTCAACATCGCGCAAAATACGAATGGTGTCAGAACCGACTGTTCCGGCCCCATATGAGGACAGATGCAGGAACTCCATTTCGGGTTCGAGGCCCGCCCTGTGCATGGCTCTCACCAGATCAGCTGCGAAAATGAAACTGCCCTTGAGCACGGCGACGACAAGAAGATCCCGGGGTTTTGCCGCCGCGATCTCCTCGGAGAGTGCGGCTACCCTCGTTGCAATGGCATCTTCGTCGAAAAGGGTGCGGATGTCTGTCGTCATGGTCACTCGAGTACTACCTGCTGCTGGCCGCGGTCGACGAAACGGACCTGAATGTCCGAGGCATCATCTGGCGGGTCGGCAAGTATCGTCCTGAAACGGGTTTCGTCCAGTGCATTTAGCGATTTGGTGCGAGGTTCCACAGTCCAGGCATAGATTTCCTGCGATCCGGCGTTTCGGATCGACAGACGGACCGCGGGAACGCTGTTCCTCGCTTCCTCAAGATTGCGGATCGACCCCTCGACGACCAGAACCTGCTTGCCGGCCTCTACCTCGGTAAAGGTGCGCAGGTTGCGGAACTCCAGGCCGCGAAGGTTGACGTCCATGCCGATCAGCTGGAACAGGCTGGCCAGATCGGGCGACTGCTTGACGACGCTGTCGCGCATGACGACAAGGCTGAAACAGATCGCGATCGCGAGCCCGCATAGGGCCATGCCGCCAATACGGCGGAAATTGCGCCGGGCCATCCAGTTGAGGACGGCGCCGATGTGGTTCTGCCGGAACTTGTCCGGGTTGACGATGATCTTGGGCCGCTTCGCCTGCGTCTCGATATCCGTCTTGATTTCGTCGTCGTCGTCATCATCGTCGGAAAGTTCGGCAGCGAACCTGTCTTCCTCGTTGGCCGCGTCCCCGGTGGCGCGGCCGAAAGCGCTGCTGTCGTCGTCTTCGTCTGCGGCGATGTCGTCTTCTTCTTCGGCAGGCGGCTCATCGCCGTCCGCAGCCCACTCGGCCTCGTCCTTGAGCGTGTTTTCATCCGGGTCCGGGCCAGCGTCATCCGGCGGTTCGTCCGCAGCGGCCTTGAAATCGGGCTCGGATTCCTCTTCATCGGCCGAGACGAACCAGCGGCTGCCGCATTTGGCGCATTTCACGCTGCGTCCTTCGGGGCCGAGTGCTTCGGCCTTGATCTCGTAGGACGTGCTGCAGTCTGGACATTTGATCTTCATCGGTGAAGACCCCTCGCCATGGCGTGCTTCCGGTCATGGCCCCGGACGGCGGGTTGCCATGTGTCCGGCGGGTTTCCTATCCGGACATGAAATTCTGGACAAACGCCCATGAATCCCATGACGGGTTTTATGATCCCTAATGGACATTTATATGATTAATGCACCGTTAACGCGCAGGCTATAGCGTTCGGGTCATCAACAGGAGTCATTTCAGTGATCCGCTTTGAAAATGTCGGACTGAGATACGGCATGGGGTCGGAAATCCTGAGGGACCTGACCTTCGAGATCGAACCCCAGTCGTTCCAGTTCCTTACCGGGCCATCCGGTGCGGGCAAGACGAGTCTTATCCGCCTGCTGTTCATGTCGCTGCGGCCGACGCGTGGATTGATCAAGGTATTCAATCGCGATCTCAGCGTCATCGACAAGCAGGAACTGCCCAAACTGAGGCGCAAGATCGGCGTCGTGTTCCAGGATTTCCGCCTGCTCGACCATCTGACGACCTATGAAAACGTGGCCCTGCCGCTGCGTGTCGTCGGCAAGGAGGAAGCGGAATACAGGTCCGACGTGGTCGATCTCCTGAAATGGGTCGGGCTCGGCGAACGCATGCATGTTCTGCCGCCGGTGCTGTCCGGCGGAGAGAAGCAGCGCGCCGCAATCGCAAGAGCGCTGATTACCCGGCCCGAAGTGCTCCTGGCGGACGAGCCGACCGGGAACGTTGATCCACCTCTCGCAAGGCGCCTGTTGCGCCTTTTCATCGAATTGAACAAACTCGGCACTTCCGTGGTCATCGCCACGCACGATATAGCCTTGTTGGAACAGGTCGACGCCAGGCGCATGGTTCTGGCCGAGGGCCGGCTCTCGGTGTTCGACTAGACATCATGCCACGGGACGATCCCGATACGATCCGGCCATTGAGCCGATCCCACGCCGCACGCGGCAGACCACACAGGAAAGACCCCAGGCGGCAGAATGGTACAGTCGGAGGACAACAAGGCGAAGAAGGTTTCCACGCCGGACGTAAAGCCGCCGAAGCGCCCCGGACGGGGCAAGCGCGTCAAGCGGAAAACCGCCGCTAAGCCGAAGGCCAGGGCTCTTCCGCACGACGCCAAGCTGCGTCCGTCCGCCGCCATCGTTCCGCCCCAGTCCGTCGCCGGTCGTGCGCTGACGCTGGTCGTCGCCATCATGAGTTTCCTTGCCTGCCTGACCGTCGGGGCGGTTTCGGTGGTCTGGGACGCCGCCGATGCCTGGCAGAACGACCTCGTGCGCGAAATCACCATTCAGATCCGGCCGACCGAGGGCGTCGACATGCTTCGGGAAATCGACAAGGCCGTTGCTCTGGCACAGGAATTTCCGGGTATCGGCGCCGTGCGGGCCATGTCCGATGCGGAAACGAAATCCCTGCTGGAGCCCTGGCTCGGCGAAGGCCTGGAGCTTGACGGCCTTCCGGTTCCGCGGCTGATCCAGATCACGGTCAGCGATCCCGAGCTTCTCAATCTCGACCAACTTCGGTCCGTCGTCACACAGCAGGTAACGGGCGCGAGTGTCGATGATCATTCCATCTGGACCTCGCGGCTGTCCGCGATGGCGGGGGCGGTCGTCGTCGGGGGCTTCACGATCATGCTGCTGGTGCTCGGCTCGATGGTCCTGAGCGTCGTCTTCGCCACACAGGCGGCGATGGCCGGAAACAAGGATGTGGTTTCCGTGCTGCATTTCGTGGGGGCGGAGGATGGCTTCATCGCGCGCGAATTCCAGCGGCATTTCCTGCTGCTCGGTCTGAAGGGTGGCGTCTCCGGAGGACTGGCGGCCATCATAAGTTTTATCCTGGTCGACATGCTGACGCGCCAGAGCGCGGGCCAGGCCGGGTCCGATCAGGCGTCGGCCCTGTTCGGGTCAGTATCGGTCAGCCTCCCGGGATACTTCGGTGTTTTCGGCGTGGTTTTTCTGGTCGCAATCCTCACGGCCCTGACGTCCGGACTTGCTGTCAAGGCGCACCTTGCTAAAGTCGATTGATATTGCTGCACAATGCCGTGAAATTGGCCGAATCAGTTACCATACTTCCCGAATGACACACGCCAGCCCAGTGATAGACCCAACTCTGGAGGAAACCGCACCGCGCTCGAAGGCGCGCAGCGGAGGCGTGCAGACCGACCGGACGAGCGCCGGGGCTGGTGCGGCGCAGGCAAGCGGTCCCTCGCGCAAGCGACGGTTCGGGCTGCGGATCCTGTTCGTGACGGTGGTTGTCGCCCTCGTGGCCGGGGCCTTTGGTCAGTTCGTCTATTTCGCGCAGAAGATCGCCATGGCCGAAGTTCCCAAGGCGTCGAATGCGGATGCCATTGTGGTCCTCACAGGCGGACATGCCCGCGTCAGCGAAGCGGTGCGGCTGCTGGAAGAGGGGCGCGCGAACCGGCTGCTGATTTCGGGCGTCCATCCGGGAACGACCCGTGAGCAGCTCGCCGTCGTCACTTCCTCGCACAAGCCGCTGGAAAAAAGCAGCGTCGATCTGGACCGGGTCGCGCTCAATACCGCCGGCAACGCCACCGAGACCGCGGCGTGGGTTCGCAAGAACGGCTTCACCTCGCTGCTGGTGGTGACCAGCGCCTATCACCTTCCCCGGGCCGAAGTCGAGCTTGCCGGCGCCTTGCCGCGCGTCGATCTTATCGGCTACCCGGTGTTTTCCAAGGACCTCAAGCTGGATGCGTGGTACAGGGAGCCGTCGACGATCCGGCTTCTCATGCGGGAATATGTGAAGTATATCCTCGCCCGACTGCGGATTACCGTCTTGGGCGCGCACTGACGAACGTCGGATCGTGGCCGAGTGCGGTAACCCTCGCCAACTTGTTCTGACGGTACCATGCTTTTTCTGCGATCCTGCCTGTTCCAGATCCTTTTCTACACAGTGACCTTCGTGCTGATGGTGCTGTTTTCGCCGGTCATGCTGCTGCCGCGCAAGTGGGGGTGGTGGGTCGTGCCGACCTGGTCGAAGGCGCTGCTTTTCGTCATGCGGATAACGGCCGGGCTGAAGGTGGAAATCCGTGGCCTCGAGAACCTGCCCAAAGGCGGGTACATTGCGGCGTTGAAGCATCAGTCGGCCTGGGAGACGGTTGCGCTCATTCCCCTCTTCCGGAGCCCGACCTTCATCCTGAAGCGGGAATTGCGCTGGATTCCGATCTTTGGCTGGTACACGGCCAAGTTCAAGATGATCCCCATCAATCGAGGCAAGCGATCGGAAGCCCTGGCCGCCATGATGCAGGCCGCGCGCGAGGCGATCGCGGAAAAACGCCAGATCATGATCTTTCCGGAAGGAACACGGCGCCCGGCGGGGGCGGAACCGAAGTACAAGTTCGGCATCGCCCATCTCTACCGCGACCTGAAGTGCCCGGTCGTTCCCATCGCGCACAATGCCGGTCTCTACTGGCCGCGTGCCTCCTGGATGGTTTATCCGGGCACGATCATTGTCGAGATCCTGCCCCCGATCGAGCCGGGCAAGACGCCCAACGCGTTCTACGAGACGATGGTTGAGAAAATCGAGGCAGCAAGCGACCGGCTGATCGATGAAGCACGCAACGCCCCGCGGCCGTCTCCGGTTCTGGGGGCCGCGGACGCACGCCGCGCCGCCGGTCAGCAGGACCCGGTCGAAGGCTGAGGAAAGCGCCGGCAGACTTCAGCTGGTAACGCGTCAGATCCCGTCGCGGAGCTGTTCGGCGAGCCACGAAAGGTCGGCATCGGCAATGCCCATCTCTGCCAGATGGGCTGCGGTGTTGATGATGTATTCCGGGTTGCGGCCCGACTTGCCGACCGCGTCCCTTGCGATCGCGAGCTGATCTTCCAGCGGGAGAGCTCCGGCATATTGCGGGTGCTCGTGATCGACCATGTAGACCAGCGACTTCACTTCTTCACCGCCGCCAAGTTCCACCTGATGCCAGTTTTCCTTGTAGACCATGGTGATCTGTTCGCGTTCGCGCAGGTAGGCCAGTGTCTGCGGCCAGATCTCTTCGGAGACCTGATAGGCGATGCCCCTGCAGGTGCCGCCATTGTCGAGACCGAAGACGAGGCCCGGACGGTCTTGCGTCCCGCGATGGACCCAGGAATAGACGCAGAGCGAGCGATGGGCACCGCGCAGAAGCGCCGGTTCCGCCCGCAAATGGACAAATCCGGGGTTCCACATCAATGATCCGTAGCCAAATACCCAAAAATCGCTCATATCGTCCTGTCTTCTGTTTCGCAGTTGCGGAGATATCAATCCCCGCCGGCCGATTCAATGCTGCCTGCCGGCAGCCACCGAAACAAAGGATTTACACGAACCGTGTCCGAAGAAATCGAAAACAGGCCGAAGCCGCGGTCGAGACGCAAATACATCCTTCTGCTGTCGGCCGTTGTGGTCGTTTTCGTCGCCTGGACCGCATTCTGGTTCTACGGCCGATCGGTGCTGGCCGATCAGCTCGATGTGCAGCTTGCCAGACTGGGTGACAACGGGATCGATATTTCGTGTTCCGACCTTTCGATCGCCGGATATCCCTTTCGCTACGAGGTCGCTTGCCGTGACATGATCTCGGCGGACCGGACCGGGGCGACGGGCACCGTCGGCGCGCTCAACGCCGTTGCTTTGATCTACAATCCCTGGCACGTCATTTTCGAGGCGAAATCCCCGGCGGCCGTTGACCTGCCGCTGAACGGACTTGCCGCCGACGTGAACTTCGAAACCGCCCGGGCCAGTGTGAAATTCTCGCAGAACAGGCTCAACGAACTGGATGCGGTCATCGTCAAGCCCGAAGCCTCGTTCGAGAATCCGTTCACGTCCGCGCTCATGGGCGCCGAGAAGACCGAAGTCCACCTGCGCAGCATGCCGGATGGTCCCGAAACGCTTGAGGGCTATCTCGCGGTCAATGCGCTGAAGCTTCGTTCGCTGCCGGTTTTCGACAAGGCGGTGGACCTGACAATGCAGCTTCAGCTTCCGGGCGGGGCCGATCTGCTTCGCGGCGCGCCGCTTCCCGCGCTGGTCATGGCGGCGGACGGCGCGCTGCCGGTGCGGCTTGTGCTTCTGGAGGCTCTCCTTGGCCACAGCCGGGTCGCGGCGAGTGGCGACCTGATCGTCAACGGCGACGGAACGCTTTCCGGAAAGGTCGACCTGATGCTCGGAAATGCCGCCGCGCTTCTGGCGGACATCAAGCCGCTCCTTCCGAAGCGGGACAATACCGCTCAGCTTCTGGAGAGCATCGTGACGAGCCTTGATGCCAACGCAACGGAGGTGGACGGAAGACGCACCATCACGCTGCCGATGGTCATCGAGCGGGGCGCGGCACGCATCGGCTTTCTGCCGCTCGGGCGTCTCCCGCCACTGTTTCAGACGGGAGTCTGAGCCGCTATGCGGATCAGTTCCCGGCGATGCGATCGATCGGGATGACGTAGCTCTTGCGGTGGTCGGGCTCGGCTATCTTCTCGTAGAGCGCGACGGCGGGCGTGTTCTTGCCCGGCACGATCCAGCGCAGGTGCAGCCAGCCGCGGCTCTGCCCCTCGACGACAAGCGCCTCGATCATCTTGCGACCTGTGCCCTGGTTGCGATGGTCGGGATGGACGTAGATATCGTCCAGCTGGCCGATCCGAAGCCCGGTGATGAGTTCCGGAAGGTCGAAAAAAACCGCGAATCCGATCAGCTTGCCGTCGGTAAAGGCGCCGAGCACTTCGGCATTCTTGTCGCCGAGGATACGCTCCGCATAAAAGGCGTCCGGGCGGCGCGGTGCGCCCCGTTTCAGCGCCTGGGCATTTTCCGCTATCAGCGGTGCGAGCTTGAGAGCATCGTCGGGCCCGAGAGCCCTGATATCGATTTTCGTCATGAAATCCCCGGAAGTGGCAAACCATTGAGGTGCGCACACCATTCCTGAAAGCGGATCGGGGATCAAGGACTTCGATCAAATTCTGTTGCGCTCTTTCTGGTGAACCCGTTTCATGCCATGAGCGGAGGCAGAACATTTTCGATTCAAGAGGTCAGACCCTGGATGGTTGAGACATCGCGTCTGAAGGCGACGGGCATAGGACTGAGCGCCGTCCTCATGTGGGCGACGCTTGGCCTCTTTGGCGCAGGCTCGGGAAACGTGCCGCCGTTCCTGCTGAACGCCCTTTGTTTCGGAACAACGGCAGTGCTGGCGCTGATCTGGCTTGCCGCCAGGGGAAGACTTTCCCTGTTGCGCCAGCCGTTGAAGGTCTGGGCCTTCGGGACGCTTGGCCTCTTCGGGTTCCATTTCTTCTATTTCACCGCGATCCGCAACGCGCCTCCGGTCGAGGCGAACCTGATCAACTACACGTGGCCTCTGCTGATCGTGGTGTTTTCCGCTTTCCTGCCGGGCGAGCGGCTGCGCCTTCATCACGTCGTCGGAACGCTTCTTGGATTGGCAGGCGCGGCGCTGCTGATTTCCGGTGGTGAAGGTTTCAGCTTTTCCGATGGCAGCGCGCTCGGCTATGCTGCGGCGGTCACATCATCGCTGTTCTGGTCCACCTATTCCGTCCTGTCGCGCAGGCTCGGCAAGGTGCCGACAGAAGCGGTCGCCGGCTTTTGCCTGATGACATCCCTTCTCTCCGCACTGTGCCATGTGGTTCTGGAGCCGACGATCTGGCCGGCGGACATGACAGAGTGGGGGTCGGTCGTGGCGCTGGGCCTCTTCCCCGTGGGGCTCGCCTTCTTTACATGGGACATCGGCGTGAAGCGCGGCGATATTCAGGTGCTTGGCGCTGCCGCCTATTCCGCCCCGCTGCTGTCGACCCTGCTTCTGATCGCTTTCGGCTTCGGCACCTTCACGCTTTCGGTCGTCATCGCCTGCCTTGCGATCACTCTCGGCGCGCTTGTTGCGGCCAAGGACATGTTCTTCAGGCGCGGTGCGAACCAGCGGGAGGCAACCTGATGGCGGAACCTTCCCCCTTCGGCGGATTTCGCTTGCCCTGATGATCCGCTAGGGTCTTCCGACTTCAGAATTTCTTGCCCAGGATCGACAGATGACCCAACCGATCAGACCTCGCCGCTCAGCCCTCTACATGCCGGGGTCCAATGCCCGGGCGCTCGAAAAGGCGCGGACACTGGATGTGGACTGCCTTTTGCTGGACCTGGAAGACGCTGTCGCGCCAGACGCCAAGGACATGGCCCGCAGTCAGGTCGCGGACGCCGTCACGGCAGGTGGTTACGGCAAGCGCGAAGTGGTGATCCGGATCAACGGCATGGACACGCCCTGGGCGGACGACGATTTGAAGGCGGCCGTCCAGTGCGGCCCCGACGCCATTCTGGTGCCCAAGGTCAACGGTCCGGAGGATCTGCAGAAGGTCGCGCATCTGTTGTCGATCCATGGCGGCGACCAGACCCCGCATCTGTGGGCGATGATGGAGACCCCGCAGGCAATGCTCAACGCGGCGGCCATCGGCGCCTGCGGCCGGGACAGCCGGGTCAGGCTGACCTGCTTCGTCATGGGGACCAACGACCTTGCCAAGGAAACCCGCGCCCGGCTGACGCCCGGACGAGCGGCAATGATGCCTTGGCTGATGACCTGCGTTGCCGCCGCCCGGGCCGGCGGCATCGATATTCTGGACGGCGTCTACAATGCCTTTCAGGACGAAGAGGGGTTTGCCGCCGAATGCGCACAGGGCGCAGAGATGGGCATGGACGGCAAGACGCTGATCCATCCGAAACAGATCGCTCCATGCCATGCGGCCTTCAGCCCGTCAGAGGAAGAGGTCGCCTGGGCGCGCAAGATCAACGATCTGTTCGATCTGCCCGAAAATGCCTCGAAAGGTGCGATCCAGGTGGACGGCAAGATGGTGGAAAGGCTACATGCGGAGATGGGAAAACGGGTGATCGCGATCGCCGACAGCATCGCCGCCCGTACCTGAGCCCTGCTGTAACACTCAGCGGCACTCAACCAGAGATCAACGGGACTTACATGAAGCTTTACAGGTTTATAACCGGCATCGACGACAGCCAGTTCTGTCACCGCGTGACGCAGGCACTCAACAAGGGGTGGGAACTGTCCGGCTCGCCGTCGCTGACCTACGACGCCACCCGGGGCGCGACGATCTGTGGCCAGGCCGTCACCAAGGAAGTCGAAGGCGAGTATGCGCCGGATATCAAACTCGGCGAGTACTGACCGGCGTTTAAAGCTCGAGTGCCGGGGGCGCCCCCGGCACTCTGACACGTCAAGTTTCGACTGTGGGATAGTCCTTGCCGCGCCAATGCTGCAGTTTGGCGGCGAATTCACGCTGGAATGACAGCGGGCCGCTCTTGAGCAGATAGGGCTCATCGTACATCCCGATGAACAGGGTCAGGTTCAGGAAGAAGTGGGCACCCATTTCGAACAGGGCGACGTAGTCGTGATTGATCAAAGCCTCGCGTTCTTCCGCCGTGAAGGCATGAACCGACGAGGCCTCGACCTCGTTGTTCAGTAGCTTCGGGCCCAGTGACTGTTCCCATGTCGCCACCAGATTGCGCGGATCTTCCGTGTAGCGTTTCAGGAGCTCCGGATCGCGATCGACGGTGTAGAGGAACTTGTTGACGTAATACTTGCTCATGCCGCCTGCTCCTTCGGATACCATGTGAAATAGGCTTCCATGGTGTGAAACAGGTCGAGATTGTCGACGTAGTCCGCGCCTTCCGGTCCCGCCACACCCAGCATCAGGATGAAGTTGAGGAAGCCGTGGGTCGCATTGCCGCTCGCGGCCATGCTTTCATGGGTCACATTCTCCAGGATCGCCTCGATATTGCCCGTCCTCAGCCACTCGATGGCCTGCCGGTCGAATTCGGGATCGGGACCGGTCTCCATGAACTGGCGCGGCCCGCCAAGTTCCAGCGACAGGTGGCCGGTTCCTATGGCGGCGACGCGTTTGTCGGACGGATAGTCGTCGATCGCCTTCCGGATGGCCCGGCCGAGGTCGTAGAAGCGCCTCGGCGTGTGCAGCGGCGGCGCGAAGATGTTGGTGTAGATCGGCACCACCGGCAGATCCGCGTCCGGGCGCACCGTGATGATCGGGCAGATGATCGAATGATCGATCTTCAGTTCATTGGAAAACGCAAAGTCGAAATTCTGGTTCATCAGCGCCTGATGCATGAAGCGCGACATGTCCTCGTCGCCTTCCAGGACATATTTCGGAATGCCGAATTCGCGTTCCTCGTTATAGAACGTAGCGTCGTATCGCTCGGCTTTGCCGATCAGGAACTGGGGGCAGTTGTCGAGGAAAATCTGGTGGAAGTGGTCAGAGCCGATCATCACCAGGATGTCAGGCTTCGTGCGCTCCAGCGTCTCCCGGTACGCTTCCACCTTGCGCTTCCATTCCGGCGCTTCAGGCAACTGCTGCTCGGGCGGCATGGTCGTCGCCTTGAGGTAGAATGGATGATGTGTCGATGCCAGCGTGGCAACCAGTTGAGCCAATGGTCTACTCCTTCCCTGAGCACGCAGCGGTCTTGCGAGCGCTGATCGCGTGTCCCAACACTTGAACCCGGTCGTCCCAACGGCATGACGCCGAACGGGACCGACCCTGACGAGGCGCGGGCCCTCCCGCCCGCGCGATCCTTCAGTTTGCGAAGAGATCCCTTTCGATCTCCGCGGCCGCGAACAGGTGGTCGCGGCTTTTTTCCAGTTCCGCCCTCAGCCGCTGCAAATCGAAGCCCAGAAGCTGGCCGCGCCATTTCTTCAGCTTGCCGGCGACGAAAACCGTGTCGACGTTCGTCCGCTCCATCAGGGTGACAACCGCCCCGGCCGCATTGTTGAGCGGCGCGACGTTGATCGCGTCGGCATCCAGAAGGATGACGTCGGCCTCCTTGCCCGGCGTCAGCGAACCGGTCTTGCCGGAAAGCCTCAAGCCTTCGGCGCCGCCCATTGTCGCGGTGCGCAGCGCCTCCATCGTCGTCAGGAGCTCCGGATAGTCCGCGCCGGAAAGCGCCTGCTCGTTGGCATGCATTCGCTGCAGGGAGACCAGGCTGCGCATCTGGGTGAAGAAGTCGGACGTCATGGTGCATTCGACGTCGGAAGACAGGGACATGCTCATGCCATGGTCGATGGCTTTCTGGATCGGTGGCTCGCCGTGGCGCATATGCATTTCGATCGGCACCGAAAGCGAGACATGGGCACCGGCGTCCGCGGCGGCCTTCCAGCCGGTCTCGGACATGCCCGTCATGTGAATGAAGATGTTGTCCGGCCCGAATTGACCGCTGGCGGCCAGTTCGTCGAAGGTCGCCTGCATGCCGAAGGTTCCGACCACGTGGAGCGCGATGGGCAGATCGAGATCCCGTCCCGTCGCCCAGGCGGCGTCGTAACCGGGCAGATAGATCTCTCCCCCCATGACCATGGTCATGAGCTGGTCGGAGGCGGCGAAATAGCGTTCGCGGATCCGGGCGGCGTCCTGAGGGTACCGGGCCTCGTCGCCCCAGCCTTCGAAATAGCCGAAGACCGAGCGGCGGCCGGCATCGCGCAGGCCCTCTATGGCGGCGTCGGAATGTTCCGGAGAATGGTGGATCTGGCTGACGTCCATAACCGTCGTGACGCCCGCGTCGAGCTGGGCGATCGAGCCGTAGAGGATATTGATGTAGACGTCCTCCGGCCGGTAGACCATCGCGAACTTCTGGAGAATCGTTTCATAATAGTTGAAGACCGATGATGGCCGTCCGTCGGGAACGAGAATGCCGTTTGAAAGCTGGCTGCGCAGCGCCGTCTCGAACTGGTGATGGTGCGTATCGATGAAGCCGGGCATGACGATCTTGCCTACGGCATCGACCACCGCCGCGTCGGGCGCATCGATCGTCGCGCCGACTTCGGCAATCGTGTTTCCGTCGATCAGGACGTCGCCGACAGCAAAATTTCCGACCGTGTCGTCCATCGACAGGATGACGCCGCCCTTCAGAAGGATGCGACGTCCCTCCTCGCCCACGCCTGCCGGGATCGTTGCCGCGGCCGCGTTTTGTGCATCAAGCGTTCCGGGATCGGGCAGCGGCGGCGTTCCGGCAGCTTCGGCCATGAAATCATGGCTGGTCGGGCAGGCGCCTCTGGGCGTATTCGTCGTGCAGAGCCTACACATGGCGTTTCCTCCATTGCCGTGTATCGGTCGTTATGTCTTGCCGCGTCAGGTCCCGATCATTGACTGCAGGACCGGATTGCGGGTGATTTCATGTGCGATATGTGACGCTGCCTCCCGCAGCGCCGGCAGCCGTTCGGCCACCAGACTTTCCGGCGTGACCTTGCCGGTGTAGCCGGACGAATTGAGCGCGGCGACGGTGCGCCCTTCCAGATTCCGGATCGGCACCGCCAGCGCGGTGATGCCGTAGTCGAGCTGGTCGACGGTGGTGGAATATCCCGTCTCGCGCACGGACATGATTTCAGCGCGCAGGACTTCCGGATCCGAAATCGTTCGCGAGGTGAGCGCGGGCGGGCACAGATTGGCGAGATAAAGATTGAGAGCCGCGTCGGGCAAACCGGCGAGCAGGATCCGTCCGAGCGATGTGGCGCAGGCGGGATAGCGCGCACCGACGACGGCAGCGGCGCGCCGCGCGCGCTGGACGGAACAATGGGCGATATAGATCACGTCGTCGCCGTCGAGTGTGCCGACTGACGAAGCATCGCCGAAGGTCTCCACCAGCTGGCGCAGGTTGGGCTGCAGGATTTCGCCGATGCCGGCTGAAAAGTAGAAGGACGATCCGAGGGTCATGATCCGCGGGCGCAGATGGAAACGCTTGTCCTTCTGGCCGACGTATCCCAGCGTCTGAAGCGTGATCAGGCTGCGTCTGGCGGCGGCGGGGGACAGGCCGACGCGCCGGGCGATTTCGCTCAGCGTCATTTCGGGATGGCTCGGATCGAAGGATTCCAGGATCGCGAGACCCTTGGCGAGCGCTTCGACGAACTCCACCGGCCGTTCGGCCTCAACGATTTTCTTTATCTCGTTCACCACGATCATTCCCCGTCAGGACTGCAATTCATGTCAGGCGGGCTTCGTGGCCCGTGTCCGATCCCGGTCTCCTTTTAGCACCGAACAGGAACCTTCAAAGGCGTGGGGTATCTCTGCGCATGGCGTGCTTTGTCCTCCATCTGCGATCGTTTCTTTCGTCAGAGATGCAGCTGGTGATTGATTGTTACTTGACGCTCACACCATTGGCTAGTAGTTTTTTCGCTAAGAGCAAATTTTTTCGCATACCGAAAAAAGAGGACCGTAATGCGAATTGGAAAACAGGAGCAGGCCTACACCGCCATAGCCACCTCGGATGCCGACAGCATCACGGTGCGCGGGCTCGATCTGTGCGACGAACTCATCGGAAAAATCGACTTTACCGACTACTTCTGGCTGCTCGTCCTGGGTGAAAAGCCGACGCAGCAGCAGCGCGCTATGATGGATGCCTGCCTGGTCTCCATTGCCGAGCACGGGCTCGTGCCGAGCGTCCAGGCGGCGCGGATGACGCTTGCAGCCGGGCCGGAAGCCTGGCAAGGCGCGATGTCGGCCGGCCTGCTGGGCATGGGCAGCGTGGTGGCCGGCAGTTCGGAAACCGCAGGCCGGTTTCTGGATGACATCCTGACCAGGGCGGAGACGGATGGCACCGATCTGGAGACTGCCGTCGTTGCCGCGCTCAAGGATCTGAAAGCGGCGCGCAAGAAGGTGCCGGGGCTCGGTCATCCGCAGCATTCAGAGGGCGATCCGCGCGCGAACCGGCTTCTGGACATCGCGGACGACCTCGGGGTGAGCGGCAAATACATCGAAACGCTGCGCCTCCTGGCAGAGCACGCGCCGGGGATCATCGAGCGGCCGCTCCCGATCAACGTCTCGGGCGCGATCCCGGCGACGATCCTGGACGCGGGCTGGCCGGTCGATGCGCTCAAGGCCGTGCCGCTTCTTGCGCGCACCGCCGGTCTGGCTGCCCATCTTCTGGAGGAATCGCGCCGCTCGATCGGTTTCATCATGTCCCACAAGGCGGATCTCGCCATTTCCTATGACGGCAAGCCTTCGGCTTCCGGCAAGAAGACGGCGTGAGGAGGCGTTCGTGGTCAAGATCCTGAAGAACGTCCGGGTCATCGAACTCGGAACCTATATCACCGGCCCGGCAGCGGGCATGCATCTGGCGGATCTCGGCGCCGATGTCATCAAGGTTGAGCGTCCGGGAACGGGAGATCCGTTCCGGGCTTTCAAGGGCGGGCTCTATTCTCCGCACTATCAGACTTATAACCGCAACAAGCGCTCCATAGCGCTCGACACCAAAGACCAGGACGATCTTGATGTCCTGCTCGATCTCGTCGCGGGGGCTGATGTCTTCATCCAGAATTTCCGTCCCGGTGTCGCCGAAAAGCTCGGTGTCGGCGAGAACGACCTTAGAAAGGTGAACGAGAAGCTGATCTACTGTGCGATATCCGGGTTCGGCCAATCCGGCCCGTCGCGCGACAGACCAGCCTTCGATACCGTTGCGCAGGCGGCGAGCGGCTTCCTCAGGCTCGTAACTCCGATCACCAATCCGCGCGTGATCGGCCCGGCCATCGCCGATGCAATCACGGGCCAGTATGCGGCCATGGGAATTCTGGCCGCGCTTCTGGAACGCGGCGAGACGCAGAAGGGGCGCCGGCTGGACATCTCCATGCTGGAGGCAATGACCCATTTCAACCTGGACAGCTTCACCCACTATTATTCGGTGGGCGAAGTGATGGGGCCCCTCTCCCGTCCCGTCGTGTCGCAGAGCTACACGTTCGAATGTTCGGACGACAAGTGGATCGCCATCCACCTGTCCTCCCCGACCAAGTTCTGGGAAGGCCTTCTGGAGGCAACCGGTCAGCAGCATCTGAGCGAAGATCCCCGTTTCTCCGAGCGGCTCGAGCGCATCAAGCATCAGGACGACCTGATCGAGATCTTCACGCCGATCTTCAAAAAGGATACGCGCGACGCCTGGTGCGCCAAGCTTCTGGAGGCCGAGGTGCCGCATTCACCGGCCTATGACTCCTATGAAGCGCTGGAGGACCCGCAGGCGAAGCACCTCAAGCTGGCGGTGAAGACGCATCATCCCGAAATGGGCGACAGCACCACCGTTCGTCCACCTTACAGCTTCGACGGCGCACCGGAACTGGAGATCCTGCCGCCGCCAACACTCGACGAACATGGCGACGCCATCCGGGCGGAACTCAAGAGCGGAAAGACCGGCTGAGGAGCCGGGCGAAGGGGGGAACGTGGGAGAGCAGGACAATCCGAAAGCGGTGCCGGCCGACACCGTGCGTGAAGCCAGCAAGGCCATGCTGCAAAAGCAGCTCTACGCGATCTTCACCCGGGCCGAGAACGGTCTCGGACCAGTGTTCGCGTGCATCGAGGATCATCTGGAGTTCCAGGTGTCGCTGGAAGAGGAAGGCATCCTCTTTGCGGCAGGGCCGATGTGGACGGACGACGAAGCAAGCTGGGAAGGCGACGGTCTCGTCGTGATCAGGGCGGCAAACCGGGAGGAAGCCGTCGCGATCGCACAGCGCGACCCGATGCACACAAGCGGCGCGCGTACGTTTTCGGTGCGGCCGTGGATGATCAACGAGGGACGCACAACGCTCCGGCTCGACTATTCCAGCCAGACTTTTGAAATCATCTGATACGTTTCAGGGAGGAATGCATGAAGATCTTGAAAGGCATAGTGACCGCCGCCGTCATGATGGCAGCACCCGCGCCGCTTCTGGCGCAGGAAGTCATTCCGCTGACGGTGGCGTCCAGCCATCCGACGGTGATCCCGTGGGTCGGTATGATCCAGACCCATTTCATGGCGCGCACGGATGAAATCCTGGCGGCCACCGGCACTTACCAGATCCAGTGGAACGAAGCTTTCGGCGGTCAGCTCTACAAGGCCAACGCCACGCTGACCTCGGTGGAAGAAGGCATTACCGATATCGGCTGGGTGTTCTCCTTCCTGGAAGCCGCAAAGCTTCCGCTCAGCCAGGGCTCCAGCTACACCCCGTTTGCGACAAACAACCCGGCGCTCCAGCTTTCGGTGATGCAGGACCTTCTTGCCACGAACGAAGCGTTCCTCGAGGAATGGGAGAGCCACAATCTGAAGGTTCTCGGCCTGACGGGAACCGACTCCTATGATGTCTACACCAAGGAACCGCTGGACAGTTTCGCCGCGCTTGACGGCATGAAGCTGTCCGCTCCCGGCGTGCTCGGCAACTGGCTGCGCGGAACGGGCGCAAATGCGGTCGACGGGGCGCTGACGACCTTCTACACGGACGTGCAGACCGGCGTTTCCGATGGTGTTCTGTCGCTCGCGCTCGGCATGCTGCCGGCGAAGATCTACGAAGTCGCGCCCTATATCACTCAGGTCAACATGGGCGTTGCCTTCTCCGGCGCCATTGCCATCAACCGCGACACCTGGGACGGCCTGCCGCCGGAAGTCCAGAATGCCATGGTCGAGGCGGGGCAGTACTACACCAAGTCTCATGGCGAAGATCTGCTGCTGCGCCACGAAGCCGCCATCCGGAAGATGCTGGAAATCGGCGCCGACCAGAACCCTCCCGTCACGCTGACACCGATGGAAGAGGCCGATCGCGAGGCGTGGGTGAATGCCATGCCGAACCTTGCCAAGGAATGGGCCGACGCTCTTGAGGCAAAGGGTGTCCCGGCGTCCGCGTATCTGCAGGCCTACATGGACGGTCTGCGCAAGCGGGGCGAAACCCCGCTGCGCAACTGGGACGAAGGCCTCTAGTCCTTACCGCGTTTCCGTGAACGCGGACACAATGCCCTTCTCACAACATGCGATCAACGTCCGGATCGTCGATCGATTTCGATCGTCCCTCCGTTGATCCAGACCGCGAGCCTCTCTGGTGACCAATCAGACAACAAAAGCAGACGCCCCGGCCCAGGGGCGTCTCCTGGACGCAACCGGGAAGATCTGGGCCGTACTGGTCGACGGCCTCGCGGCCGCCGGCACCTTCATGATCCTTGTGCTGATGATGATCATCTGCGCCGACATTCTGGCGCGAAACCTGATGGGGGCCTCGCTTCCGCTGGTGTCCGAACTCGGCGCATTGCTTCTGGTGATGATTGTCTCCCTGCAATTGGCGACGACGGTCAGGGCCGATCGTCTGGCGCGTACCGAGATCTTCTTTACAGGGTTTCGTGCTGCCCGCCCGCGCGCGGGCGCAGGGCTGTCGGGCGTCTTCAATCTGGTCGGTGCGGCCGTCGTCGGCGGGATAGCGTGGTCGACCGTCCGCATACTGGGGAAGGATTGGGCCTCCGGCGAATATATCGGCGTCACCGGCATTGCCACCTTCCCCACATGGCCCTTCCGCGCCCTCATTCTTCTGGGCATGACAATTGCCGCCATCCAGTTCCTGGTTCTGGCGGCCCGTGATTTCAATCTCGCTCTCACGACAAAGGACAAGACATGAGCCCGGTTGAAATCGGCAGCGCCGCGATTGTCGTCCTTCTGGTCCTGATCTATCTCGGCATGCCCATCGGGATCGGCATGCTGGCGGTCTCCTTCGCCGGTGTTGCGGCAATCCGGGGCGATACCGTGTCCATGCGCATGCTCGGCGCCGTCGCGAACGATTCCTTGCGCGAATACCTCTTTGCCGTCGTTCCCCTGTTCGTACTGATGGGGCTGTTGGTCACCATCTCCAAGGTTGGCAAGGACACGTTCGACGTCTTCCAGCAACTCCTGCGACGCGTTGCGGCAGGCCTCGGCATCGCCACGGTTTTCGCAAACGCCGTCTTCGCCTCCATCACCGGTATCTCGATCGCGTCCGCCACGGTTTTCAGCCGCGTTGCGGTGCCGGAAATGGAGCGCCACGGCTACACCAAGAAATTTGCGACAGGCGTCGTCGCCGGGTCATCCGTTCTCGGGATGCTGATCCCGCCGTCGCTGCTCATGATCATTTACGCCGTGCTGGCCGAGCAATCGGTCGGGCGCATGTTCCTGGCCGGGGTTGGTCCGGGCATCCTGCTGGCGGTCGCCTTCTCGGTGGTCATCGTGCTTCTGGCCCGGTTCAAACGCGATTTCGTTTTCGAGAATGCCAACGACACTGCGGATTATGAGCACCACGGCACGCTGGAGCTGGTGTTGAAGGCCGTTCCGATCGTCGCGCTGATGCTGGTGGTGCTGGGCGGGCTTTATGGCGGGTTCCTGAATCCCACGGAAGCAGGTGCTGCCGGCGCCCTCGGCGCGCTGGTGATCGCCCTGCTCCGGCGGTCGCTCGGTTTCAGGGAATTCTGGAAGCTGCTGGTGGAATCCGGTCAGATCACGGTGTCCGTTCTCTTCCTGATCCTGGCGGCCACCTTCTTCAGCCGCATGCTGGCTCTTTCGGGGGTGCCGAATGCGCTGGCGGAGCTGCTGCTTTCCAGCCCGGTCGGCCCCTACGGTTTCCTTCTGCTGTTTCTGGTGCTGATCATCATGCTGGGCTGCCTGATCGATTCCATCTCGATCATGCTGATCCTGCTGCCGATCGCATTGCCGGTGGCAGAAGCGGCCGGGTTCGACCTGATCTGGTTCGGGGTCCTGACCGTGGTCTGTGTCGAGGTCGGGCTTCTGACACCGCCCTTCGGCCTGTCCGTCTACATCATCAAGTCCGCGACGGATGACCCCACCCTTCGGGTTGCGGACATCTTTCGCGGATCCATGCCTTTTGTCGCCGCCATGCTGGTATCGGTCGGACTGATCGTCGCCTTCCCGCCGATTGCCACCTGGCTCGCCCGCCTCTGATTACGGAGTCAAAGTGATGACCCGACTGCTTTTCATTCCCGGCAGCCTTCGCCGGGCCTCGTCCTCCCGCGCGACGATCCGCGCGCTCATCGAGCGGGTGCCGGAGGGCGTTGCCTGCGAGGTCGCCGACCCGGGAAAACTGCCCCATTACAACGCGGATGTGACCGATGACGCGGATGTCAGTCACTTCATCGACCAGGTGGCTGGTGCCGACGGCGTCGTCTTCGTGACCCCGGAATATAATTACAGCGTTCCCGGCCTCTTGAAAAACGCCATCGACTGGGCATCCCGGCCCGCCTATGCCTCTGTCTTCAAGGGGAAGCCCTGCTTCATCGTGACCGTTTCCGGCGGCGCGCTGGGCGGCGTTCGGGCGCAGGCGCACCTGAAATACATTCTGAACGGCATGCTGGCCGAGGTTTATGCCTGTCAGGAAATCGTCATTCCATCATCGAACGCGAAGGTCACCGACGGTCTGCTGACCGACGAAGCGGTGCTCGCGTTCGCGATGGGGCATCTCGCCGATTTCATTGAAACGCTTGGAAGCTGACGCGTCTCGGCGGCACTATTCGTTGGGTGCGACCTGACCACCGAGCGCGATGTGAAGCGAATTGTCGATGTGCCGGGTCAGGGCGGTCCGGGTTCTTGCCAGATCGCGGGCGGCAAGCGGTTTCAGGATCTCGTAATGTTCGCCGAAGATGCGCCCCGCATTGCGGCCCGTCACCTTCAGCCGCTGCTGCGCAACCATGCGGATCTTGATGGCCGTAACCCGGTAGATGTTGTCCATCAGCGAGTTGGACATGGTGCGAACGAAGGCTGCGTGCATCTCCCAGTCCTCGCGCTGGATCCTGTCCAGCAGGTCCGGTGAGGCGGATGAGCCGGACGCCTTCAATTCGGCTTCCAGCAGCTTCTGTCGGTCGATCAGATTGTCGATCGTGCGGTCGTCGAGCTGACGGATCATGTCCGGCACGGCGGTCAGCTCGATCATCCGGCGTACCTGATACGCCTCACGCACGAATTTCACGTCGAGGCTCGGCACCATCAGCCCCTTTTTCGGTACCGTGACCAGCAACCCTTCCGCCTCGAAGCGCGGCACCGCTTCGCGAATGGAGCCGAGCGTTGCGCCTGTCATTCCGACAAGCTCGCGCTGGGTGATCAGATGCCCGGGCCGAAGGCCGCCGGTGTTCAGCAGATCCTCGATCTTTTCATAGGCCAGCCGGCGCAGGGATCCGTTTCCGGACGCACGTTCCTCTCGGACGGGGGCCGGTTGCCCGGCCGCCTGGGGTGGCCTAGGTTCTATCATGCTGACTCCAAAAAAAGTTGCTAACATCTTACTGACATGTTAGGTGGATGTCTAGGCTGAGCAACGTCCGGAGCCATAGTTTGCGGCGCGGTGCGATGCCAAAGAACCATATTGGGAGGAAATCAAGATGAAACTCACCCGCCGCGGATTTTCCGTAGGTGCGCTGGCACTGAGCTGCATGATCTCCAGCGCTTCGGGCATCGCCCTCGCGCAGGACAAGGTCAAGCTGCGCATGTCCACACCCGCCTCCGAAACCGACCAGCGCAGCGTCGCGCTCGCGGAAGTCTTCGGACCGGAAGTGTCCGAATTCGCCATTTACGAGCCGCATTACAATGCGTCCCTGATCGCACAGGGCTCCGAGCTGGAGTCGATCGCCACTGGCGATCTGGAAATGTCCATTGCCTCCGCGCAGGAGCTGGCGACGTTCTTCCCGGAATTCTCGATCTTCACAGCCGGATATGTGCACCAGAGCGCCGAGCATCAGGTGGCGGTCTTCAACGATGCCGTCATGGATCCGTTCAAGCAGAAGGTCGAGGATGAACTCGGCGTCAAGCTTCTCGCGGTCATGTATCTCGGCAAGCGTCACGTGAACCTGCGCTTCCCGCGTTCGGAAAAAGACGTCAAGACGCCGGAAGATCTGGCAGGCGTGAACCTGCGCATGCCGGGCACCGACGCGTGGCAGTTCCTCGGCCGTGCCCTTGGTGCGAACCCGACGCCGATGGCCTTTACCGAAGTCTATACCGCGCTGCAGACCGGTTCCGTCGACGGGCAGGACAATCCGCTGCCGACAGTGGTCGATGCCAAGTTCTATGAAGTGACCAAGCAGGTCGCGCTGACGCAGCATCTCGTCGACCTCAACTATATCGCCTTCTCCAAGGCGGTCTGGGACGAGCTGAGCGAAGAGCAACAGAAGGCCGTCGAAAAGGCAGCCGTCGATGCTGCTGAATCCGCGCGGGAGGCCCAGCTCAAGAAGGAAGAAGAGCTCGTCGCGTTCCTGGAAGAGCAGGGTCTGGAACTTTATGAGCCGGATCTCGAAGCCTTCCGCTCTCATGTGCAGAAGGCCTATCTGGAGTCCGACCTTGCCGCCTCCTGGCCCGATGGTGCGCTCGACCGCATTAACGAACTGGCCAAGTAAGGCCCTTCCCGACCGGTGCAAGGGGCGGTGAACCGTCCCTTGCACGTCCCGGCAGGGGTGCGAGCGAAGAGACCGAGACATGACCGATATTCTCCGCATGCTGCGCCGTCTGAGCGAAGCAGTGGCCGCCCTTTTCATGTTCCTTATATTCGCGACCTTCATCGTGCAGGTCGCCATCCGCTACGGTGCGCGGCTGGACGGTCTCGTGGCGGTGCTGCCCTTCCTCAATCCTGATCATTTCGGCTGGACACTGGAATTCTGCCTCGCCCTGTGGGTGTGGCTGATTTTCTGGGGCAACGCATTCATCGTCCGTCGGCAGGATCACGTGACCTTCGACATTCTTTCCGAAAGCGTGCCGCGACCGGTCGCCAGGATCTTCCTGGTGATCACCGGACTTGCTGTCGGCATCGGGCTGCTCGCCTCCATCGAACCAACCTGGGGACGTTTCGCCATCCTGCGTATCAAGCAGACCGCCACCCTCAGCGATCTCTTCGGCGACTGGATCCGCATGCGTGACGTCTACATGATCTATTTCGTCTTCCTCGTGGCCGTGGGACTTCGGTCTCTGTGGCTGGCCGTTCAGGCCATTCGCGGACGGGAACCAAAAGCTGCGACAACACCGGACGGAGCGGGCGGTAACGAATGACCTTCGAATTCCTTCTTTGCCTGACGGTCCTCTTCGTGCTGGCCGGCATGGGTGCGCCCATTGCCCACGCCATCCTTGTCGGATCCTTCGTCTATCTCCTGGCCGACGGCACGAGCATCGGTCTCTCCGGCAAGATCCTGATGGACGGCCTCTACCAGAGTTTCATCCTGCTGGCCGTGCCGCTTTTCATCGTTGCCGCGAACATCATGAACGCAGGCACGGTCTCCGACAGGCTCCTGCAGTTCTGCATCGCGCTGGTGGGCCGCTTCAAGGGCGGGCTCGGCCATGTCAACGTGCTGGCATCTCTGGTCTTTTCCGGCATGTCCGGCTCCGCCGTCGCAGACGCGGCGGGCGTCGGCAAGATCATCATCGGCATGATGACCAAGTCCGGCCACTACACGCGCGGCTACGCGGCCGCGATCACCGCCGCCTCGGCGACCATTGGTCCAATCATTCCCCCGTCCATCCCGATGGTGCTGTATGCACTCGTCTCCGGGACCTCCATCGGATACCTTTTCCTGGGCGGCATCCTTCCGGGCCTTCTGATGGGCATGGTCCTGATGGGGATGAATTTCTGGATCTCGCACCGGCGCGGATTTGCCGTCGAGGAGCCGGTGCCACTCAAGGACTTCCCGAAGGTGACCTTCAGGGCCTTCCCGGCCCTCATGATGCCGGCCATTCTGCTTTACGGCATCTACGGCGGCGTGACGACGCCGACGGAAGCTGCCGCCGTGGCCGCGCTTTATGCGCTGATCCTCGCCGCTGTCTTCTATCGGTCCCTCAGCTTCAGCACCTTTTATGAAATCCTTGTCTCCAGTGCCCGCTCTTCCGCGGCCGTGGGGCTGGTCATCGGCGGTGCGCTGATCCTCAACTACATCGTCGCCTCGGAGAACATCCCCAACCAGGTGGCCAGTGCCCTGGTCGGGCTGGATGTCCATCCGCTCGTCTTCCTGCTGGGCGTCAACATTCTGATCCTGCTTCTGGGATGCGTGCTCGATGCCTCGACCATCATCCTCGTGATCATCCCGCTGTTCGTGCCGGCATGCCGCGAACTCGGCATCGATCTGGTTCATTTCGGCGTCGTGGCGATCGTCAACTGCATGATCGGGCTGATCACGCCGCCCTATGGAATCCTGCTTTTCGTCATCAATGCGGTGACGGGAATTCCCCTCACGGAAATCATCCGGGAAATCTGGCTGTTTCTCGGTGTTCTGGTTCTTGCTCTCCTCCTCCTCATCCTCGTCCCGGGCATCACCTTGTGGCTACCTGAACTGATGGGCTACGCGGGCTGAGCCTCTTCATGGAAAAGTACATGCAACATTCGTTTTCCGGTATCTTCCCCGTGGTCCTGACGCCTTTCGATGCGCAGAACCGCATCGACTGGGAAGGCTACGGTCGCCTCCTCGACTGGTATATCCGCATGGGCGCAAACGGCCTCTTTGCCGTCTGTCAGTCATCGGAAATGCAGTTTCTCTCGCTCGAGGAGCGCAGGGACCTTGCGCGCTTCACCGTCGAGCATGTGAACGGCCGGGTGCCCGTGGTGGCTTCGGGTCACATTTCCGACAGCGTGGACGACCAGAAGGCGGAGCTGGCGGCAGTTGCTGGAACGGGCATCGACGCCCTGGTGTTCGTCACCAACCGGTTTTCAGCGGCGGATGAACCCGCAGGCACGTGGTTGGCGCGTATGAAGGACGTCATGTCCGCGCTGCCGCAGGACATGCCGCTTGGCCTCTACGAGTGCCCGGCGCCCTATCGCCGCCTGCTGACGGACGAGGAATTGTCATGGTGCGCGGAGAGCGGCCGGTTCCGCTTCCTGAAGGATGTCGCCTGCGACCTGGACACCGTCAAGCGTCGGCTTGAGCTGACCCGGGAGACGCCCCTTGTCATCAACAACGCCAACGCTGCGACGGCCTGGGACGTTATCAAGGCCGGCGGACGCGGGTTTTCCGGCGTCATGAACAACTTCCATCCGGACCTTTATCGCTGGCTGCTCGACCATGGGGAAGCATCACCCGAGCTTGCGCGCGAGCTGGATACCTTCCTGGTGCTGTCCGCCCTGAGCGAAGCCTTCGGCTATCCGAAGCTCGCCAAGCGCTTCCACAAACGCATCGGCACCTTCGCCTCAGACCATTCCAGGGCCGTACCCTACGACCTGCCCGAACGCCACTGGGCGATCGATGCCATCCTCGACCAGATTGTCGAGGGTGCGGAGCGCATGCGCGCTCGGATCAGCAGCGTGGCTGCTGCCGCCTGAAAGGCGGCGTCCGCTTGCAGTTGCGGGACAGGAGCGAAAGGGTGGGCGGTCTGCCGGGTCAGGCGGTCTGATCGTCCAGCCTGGCATCCGGTGCATTTTTCTTGACCGACTCGATGCCATTATCGCGGGACGACGGGCTGGAATAGGTTTCGCTGGTGCCGATGACCTGGCCATTGCTGGCCTTCAGGTTGAACATCGGTTTGCCGGAAGACGAGTCCTTGCGCTCGTAGCGCTCGTCCATGGGCGCGTTCTTGCGCACGGACTCAATGCCGTTTTCAGCGCTGGATTTCTGCTTGTAGCCTTCACTGGCGAGAATGATTTCGCCGTTACCTGCCTTGAGGCGGAAACGGAACTCGCCCTTATTGTCCTTGTAAAGTTCAAACTTCCCAGCCATGGCCTCACTCCCTAGCGTCATTTTTGTAAAGACTTCGATCTAAGTCCAAGAACAGCGCCCTTGCAAGATTTCTCACAACCGAAATCGTGTTCCGTCCTCTGGGCAATCGGGTGAGGACAACTCTGGGGCCAGGCCCGGGGCGGATCTGATGGTGCTCTCAATAATGCTTAAGGCCACTCAAGCGAGGGAATGGCTCATCTTAGGCATTTGTTTCGATTTACATTGTAGAAAGAACCAAGGTGCGAGCCGGAGTTTTTGGTTTTCGCAATTTGGATTTCGCGATTTCACGGACCGAAATGCCGACATCTTTCTACTCACGGCTGAAGAAAAGCCAAATTCTGTCCAGGCCAAGCACAATCAGCCTGATCGCCGTCGGTATTGCGTTATCCGTGACGATTGCCGCGGGAATTTTCGCCGAACTCCAGAACCGAGCCGTGCAGCGGCAGAACGCCAGGTCCGCCGTCGCCGAACAGCTGGGCGTCATCCGGGCGCGGCTTGAAGGCAACATCAACGGCAATCTGCAGCTCGTGCGGGGCCTCGCGGCAGTTGTCGCGACCCATCCGGACATGGCCAGTGAACAGTTTGCTCGCATCGCGAAAAATCTCATCGGAGGTCATTCGCAACTTCGAAACATTGCGGCTGCACCAGACCTCGTGATCAGCATGGTCTATCCCATCAAGGGCAACGAGCAGGCAATCGGCCTCGATTATCGGCAGAACCAGAATATGGGCGTGACCGCCATGCGGGCGGTCGAAACCGGGCAGATGATCCTTGCCGGCCCTTTGAACCTGCTTCAGGGGGGCCGGGGCTTCATTGGAAGGTTTCCCGTCTTCGTCGACCAGCCGGACGGGTCGCGGAGCCTGTGGGGACTTGTTTCCGCCGTGATCGATGTCGACCGGCTTTACAGGGACAGCGGGCTGCTCGACCCCGATCTTCCGATCGAGATCGCAATCGCCGGTCAGGACGGCGTCGCCTCCGGGAGCACGTTTTTTGGCCGGGAAGAGGTCTTCGCGAGCGAGCCGCTGATGTCCGATATCGTCCTGCCAACCGGCGGCTGGCGCATCGCCGCAATTCCGCGCGGGGGATGGCCGGACAATCCGGCGAATGCCTGGCACGTCCGGCTTCTCGTCATGCTTTGCGGCGTCCTGATCATCATTCCGATCTACATTGCAGGTCAGCTTTTCGACCAGCGGCGCGCCTATTTCGAGGAACTGGCGAAGCGACAGGCCGAGATGGAGCGGCTGTCGCAGCGGCTGCGGATAGCCCTCGACACGTCCAAGATCGGGATCTGGGAAGTCAATCTGGACACGGGTGAACTCAGCTGGGACACCCGCATGCGCGAACTCTACGACATTCCCGACGGCCAGGAGGTCTCGACATATGAGGTTTGGACGGGCGCGCTGCATCCGGAGGATGTGAAGCGTGCGGAAGATGAATACGCGACTGCCATTCTATCGGGCGAGATGTACAATTCCGATTTTCGCGTGCTGACCTCCGACGGCTCGATCCGCTGGATCCGTGCCATTGGCGCCGTTCACAACAACATTCGGGGCCAGAACTACATTCTCGGCGTAAACTGGGACGTTTCGGACGATATCCAGCTCAAGACGCGTCTGATGACCGCCAAACAGAATACGGAGGTCAGAAACCGCGAACTGGAAGAAGCGCGGGCGCAGATGGAGTATTACTCCCTGCACGACAGCCTCACGGAACTACCCAACCGCCGTTACCTTGATCAGCATGTGCTCGACCGGCAGTCCCGGCGCAAGCCGACGGCATTGCTGCACATCGATCTGGACCGCTTCAAGCAGATCAACGACACGCTCGGCCATGCTGCCGGCGATTTCATGCTGTCGCACGCGGCCAGAGTGCTGCGGGAAAATGCCGGCGAAGACGATATCGTCGCCCGGGTCGGCGGCGACGAGTTCGTCATCGCCATCACCGGGGCGGCGGACGAGCAGCGCCTGTCGGCGCAGGCGTCGCGGATCATCGAGCACATGCGTCTGCCCGTTCCGTTCGAAAACCACCAGTGCCGTTGCGGTGTCAGTATCGGCATCGCCATTGCCGATCGCAATCAGACCGACTACGGACGGCGCCTTCTGATCGATGCGGATATTGCCCTCTACCGGGCGAAGAGCAACGGCCGTAACCGCTTCGAATTCTTCTCCGACGCGCTGAAAGCGGAAATCATCCGCAACAAGCAGATGGCTGACGATATTCTGGCCGGGCTGGAGCGTCACGAGTTCTTTCCCTATTTCCAGCCCCAGTTCGACGCACGTACGCTCGAGATCGTCGGGGTGGAAGCGCTGGCCCGCTGGGCGCATCCGCATGAGGGCGTTCTGACGCCGGACGCCTTCCTCAAGATCGCCGAGGAGCTCGATGTCGTACCGGCCATCGATCACGCTATCCTGGAACAGTCGCTGTGGCAGAAAACGCGCTGGCGTGCGGCGGGGATCGACATTCCGAAGCTGTCGGTCAATGTTTCCGCCGGACGCCTTGATGACGGGGCTCTGATGCAGAGCCTTAGTACGCTGACCATCGAGCCCGGCTCGCTGTCCTTCGAGTTGCTGGAATCGATTTTCCTGGACGACAAGAACGACACGATCGCCAGCAACTTCGATCTTCTGAGGGATCTGGGTATCGATATCGAGATCGATGATTTCGGAACCGGCTACGCCTCGATCGTCAGCCTGATCCATCTGCGCCCGGCCCGGCTGAAGATCGATCGCCAACTCGTGACGCCGATCGTGCATTCCGACAGCCAGAAACGGCTCGTCGGCTCCATCATCGACATCGGACAATCCCTGGGCATCAAGGTGGTCGCGGAGGGCGTCGAAACCATGACCCACGCCGCAATGCTGCGGGATCTGGGCTGCGACTTTCTGCAAGGCTATGCCTTCGCCGCCCCCATGCCCTCCGACGAATTGTTCGAATTTGCACGCGACGAGGAATGGCGCAAACGGGCGTAGCTGCCGTCCGGCATGACTGCCTGTCGCTGCTTGCGAGCTTTCGCCCTGCCGGCCACCATCATGTTGCAAAAAGCGCGGCAAACACCTTTTCGTAAATCGCTTCGACGCGTCCGGCCTCATCCGCGCCGAGCCTTGCAAGGTTGCCGAAGCCGGGGGCGGCGTTGACCTCAAGGACACATGCGACATCTGCGTTCGTGTCGGGCAGGATCAGGTCAACCGCCGCGTAGCGCAGGGCAAGACTTTCGGCGGAGTGGAGGGCGGTGGCCCGGATTTGCGGCGCGAGCGGTGCTGTCACAAAGGCCGCGCTGCCGCCGCAGGACAGATTGGCGACGGGAAGCAGGGTGACCGTGCCACCGGCCTCCGGGACACTCTCCCGCGTCAGGCCCTGACGCGACAGTTCGACGTCCAAACGCCCATCCTCCGGGTCGATCACCCCATGTGCCTTGATGAGCATGCCGAGCGTGCTTGACCCGTTTCCGATGACGATCGGGAGACGACGTTCGATGGCGCACAGAATATCGCCGTCCAGGACGACGACCCGGAGCTCTTTTCCCCTGATCGCCTCCTGCACGATGATCTGGTCGTAACGGTCGGCCAGCCTGTGAAGCGCGCTCTGCATGTCGGGTTCGCTTTCGACGCGGATCACGTCCCGACCCTCGCGGCCGCAATTGGGTTTCACGAAGAGCGGCCAGCCGGTCTGCGCGGCAAAGTCGAGGATCTTCTGCAGCGACTGTGGGTGATTGCGAAGCTCCATGCCGCTTGCGAACAGCCAACGTGGAACAAGTAGACCGGTCTCTTGCAGGAACGCGGCCGTATAGGCCTTGTCGTTGGCAATCTCGGCGGCCCCCTGACTGTTCAGGGCAAACCGCGTTCCCTTGAAGAACCAGCGTTTGCCGGTGCGCGGATCTTCGACGAGACCCCCATGCCCGTGTGGATCGGCCAGTCTCAGGCGGAGGTCATGCGCCGCGCAGTAACGTTCGAGCAGGTCGCTGACAAGCGAACGCGTTCGAGGAGAGGGCGTGTCGGTCATGCTGAGAAGAGAGGCTCCGTGCCGCTTCGTGAACGCATTCAGGATAGCTCTTGCACAATACGGTGTGCAGAAGAAATCGGGTTGAAACGAAAAATGCCGGGAAATCCCGGCATTTTGTTTTCTTCGACTGCGGTGCGCTGAAACGTGCGATCAGTTCTTCCGCTGGCGGGCATTGGCCAGATAGTCGATCTTGAACAGATCCGGATTGGTCGGTCCGTTCGAGACGACGTTATAGACGGCGACGGATGTGTCGTAGCCCTGCTGATCGGTCACGGTCCATTGCTTGAGGGCGTAGTCCTCGGCATCAAAGATCAGCGTCAGGGTTCCCGAGTTGAACTTCGTCTTGTCCAGGATCGTCACGGTCACGAGATCTTTCTCGACAAGGACGTTCGTGACGTTTGTGTCCTTCTGCAGGTCGATGTTGTCGGCCAGGAGAAAGCGCAACGGCGTCTGGCCGAGCGGCCAGATATCCTGGGTGTTCAGCTTGCGGTCGCGCACTGAGACCGAGGTGCCGTCGGCCACGATATCGAGCACTGACGGCTTGTTGTAGTAGAACCGCACCTTGCCGGGGCGGGCCATGTAGAACTTGCCGTCGGACTGTGTGCCGTCAGGGCCGAACTGGATGAAGTCGCCATGCATCGTCTTCACGGAGTTGAAGTACTTGTTCAGCTCCCTCAGCGTCGACTGTTCCTTTTCCGTCAGGGCCTGTGCCGGGGCGAGGGCGGTCACGATCACGGCCGCTGCCAGAGCCGCCCGGATCAACGGCTTGATCAGAACTCTTGCAAGGCGTTTGGTCATTGGCATTGTCCTAAATCGTTGGCGCTTCAAGGCTCCAGCCCTAGCTAGTAACCTTGTGTGGCAAAGCTTTGGCAGACCGGCCGATATTTCTACAAGACCGGCCGGAGAATCCCCTGGCAAACGTCAAAACTCTTCGTCATTTCCATTCTGAACGAGAATTTCTCGCTTGCCCGCATGGTTGGCGGCGCTGATGAGCCCCTCCTGTTCCATGCGTTCGATCAGCGATGCCGCCCGATTGTAGCCGATCGACAGACGACGTTGAACATAGGAGGTGGAGGCCTTCTTGTCGCGCAGGACGATGGCCACGGCCTTGTCGTAAAGGTCGTTGCCGTCTTCGCCGCCGGCAAGACCGCCACCCCCATCATAGGGGCTGTCGCTCTCGTCGTCCTCTTCCGTGACCGCTTCCAGATATTGCGGCGTGGCCTGAACCTTCAGATGCTTGACGATGTCCTCGACCTCGTCATCCGAGACGAACGGCCCGTGCACGCGCTGAATGCGGCCACCGCCGGCCATGAACAGCATGTCGCCCATGCCGAGCAGCTGCTCGGCGCCCATCTCGCCCAGGATGGTGCGGCTGTCGATCTTCGACGTCACCTGGAAGGAGATACGGGTCGGGAAGTTCGCCTTGATCGTACCGGTGATGACATCCACGGACGGACGCTGGGTTGCCATGATCAGGTGAATGCCGGCCGCACGGGCCATCTGTGCAAGGCGCTGGATCGCGCCTTCGATGTCCTTGCCGGCAACCATCATCAGGTCGGCCATCTCGTCGACCACGACGACGATATAGGGCATTGCCTCGAGCGGCAGTTCCTCGTCCTCGTAGATGGGTTGGCCAGTGTCGCGATCGAACCCGGTCTGAACGGTCCGGGTGAAGCTTTCGCCCTTTTCCAGCGCCTGTTTGATGCGGGTGTTGTAGCCGTCGATGTTGCGGACGCCCATCTTGGACATCTTCTTGTAGCGGTCCTCCATCTCGCGGACCGTCCACTTCAGGGCAACCACCGCCTTTTTCGGATCGGTCACGACCGGCGTCAGCAGATGCGGGATGCCGTCATAGATGGAAAGTTCCAGCATCTTCGGGTCGATCATGATCATCTTGCACTGTTCCGGCGTCAGCCGGTAGAGCAGGGACAGGATCATGGTGTTGATCGAGACCGACTTGCCCGAACCGGTGGTACCGGCAACGAGCAGGTGAGGCATGCGGGCGAGGTCCGCTACAACGCTTTCGCCGTTGATGGTCTTGCCGAGGGCCAGCGCCAGCTTGGATTTTGATTTCTCGAAATCCTGGGCCGCCAGCAACTCGCGCAGATACACCGTTTCGCGGCGGGCATTCGGCAGTTCGATGCCGATGGCGTTCTTGCCGGGAATGACGGCGACGCGTGCGGAAATCGCGCTCATGGAGCGGGCGATGTCGTCTGCCAGACCGATGACCCGCGACGACTTGATGCCGGGCGCGGGCTCCAGTTCGTAGAGCGTCACGACAGGGCCGGGACGCACTTCGATGATTTCGCCGCGGACGCCGAAATCCTCCAGGACGCCTTCCAGGATACGGGCATTCTGTTCCAGCGCATCGGCGGAGAGGCCCGGAACCTTGCCGGCCGATTTCGGCTCAGCCAGCAGGCGAAGCGGCGGGAGTTCATATTCTTCCGGCGCACCCAGGAACGAAGGCTGTGCTTCTTCGACGGCCCGCTTGCTCTGTTTCGGGCGCGGGGCCTGCGGGATCACACGGCCGGACGATTCCTGCGCGGCGGCAGGTTCAGCAGCCTGCGCTTCGGGAGCCGCGATGCCGACGGGAACGGCAGGGCGGCCCTGAACCGGCCCCTTGTCGATCATCAGATCGTCGGGCGTGAAGTCTTCGCCATCCTCGTCGTAGGGTTCTTCAAGGTAGGGATCGTCGTCCTGTCTCTGCCCGCGCTCGTAGAAATCGTCCAGGCCGTCGTCGTCCTCGGGCATCAGTCGGCCGGCGAGAGCGCGGCGGAAGGCCTTGAGGCGGCTCCCCTGGCGGGTGTCTTCCGGTTCGTAGTCGACGTCCTGGTCGTCATCGTCTTCGTAGTATTCTTCTTCGTGCGCGCGGGACCGCTTGAGACCGGTCAGACGGCGGGCAATGGCTGCGCCCTGAAGACCCCAATGGGTGACCTGACCCGCGAAGGCACTCGCCATCAGGCCAAGACGGGACTCTCCATCCTCGTCGTCGAGGCCGAGATCGTCTTCCAGATTTCTGCCATGGCCGCGGGCACGGGCGCCTGCCGTTGCCGGTTCGATCCGCTCGTCCTCACCGGATTTGTTGCCGATCCAGCCGGCGGCGCCGAGAAGGCAGAGCACGGCCGGAACGCCAAGGCCGAGACCGCCGACGATCGTGGCCGCTCCGCTGGTCATGTTCGAGGTGATGAGGGCCGGGATCCGGTGGACCATGTCGCCGAAGAAGCCGCCGAGGCCGGTGGGAAGCGGCCAGCTGTCCGGCACCGGCAGCGCGGCGAGCGCGCCCGCCGCAAGGCTGGAGCCGGCCAGCCAGAAGAACACACGCTTGCGGCCGATCCCGAGCGCGTGCCCCGTCAACAGGCGCCAGCCCCACAGAACGAGCGGCACAAGAAAGACAGCCGTTGCCAGGCCGATCGTCTGCATCAGGATATCGGCAAGCACCGCGCCGGGCGTGCCCAACGCATTGCGGACCGGCCCCTCGGTGGCGTGATTGAGGCTTGGATCGGCGACCGACCAGGTTGCCAGGGCCGCCGCAAGCATCGCCGTGAAGGCGATGATGCCGAGCCCGAGCGCGCCGATCAGGTTGCGCCGGATAAAGCGCTTGATCGGGCTTTCGGTGTCCAGAAGATCAACCGAGGACCGGCGGCCGTTTCCGCGGATTGCGCTCGCCCGTCTCATATCTTGTCTCCCAGCCAGTTTGCCATTCGTTCAAGAGCGATTTCGGTCTGCTCGCGCTGCGCGACGAGGCCGACCCGGATGTAGTTGCGACCCGGATTGCTGCTGTCCGCCTGATCGGAGGCGAGATAGCTGCCCGGGAGGACCTTGACGCCGATGTCGCGCCAGAGCGACTGCGTTACGGAAACACCATCTCCCCAGCGGCTGATATCGAGCCACAGGAAAAAGCCCGCCTCGGGCGTGACCGGACCGAGGATCGGTCCGAGATGGCGTTCCGCGGCTTCAAATTTCTCGTTGTAGAGCCGCCGGTTCTCGATCACATGAGCTTCGTCGAGATAGGCCCGAACGGCGACAGCCTGAGCGGGCAGCGGCACCTGAGGCGCTGCAAGACCGCGGAACTTCACCCATCTGGACAGAAACTCCGGATCGCCCGCCGCGAAGCCGCAGCGCAGGCCGGCAAGGTTCGAGCGCTTCGACAGGGAATTGAGAACGATGATGTTGGCAAAGTCCGTGTCCATGTCCCGCGCCGCCTGCAGGGCGCCGGGGGGCGGATCGTTCCGGTAGATCTCGGAGTAGCACTCGTCAGCGAAGATGTAGAACCGGTGCTTGCGGGCAAGGCGAATGAGCTTCTGCCAGTATGCGATGCTCGCGACGGAGCCTTCCGGATTGGTGGGCGAGGCCACGTAGAAGGCGACCGTCCTGTCCAGAAGCTCCGGATCGAGCCCGTCGAGGTCGGGCAGGAAGCTGTTGCCGGCGACCGCGTCCAGAAGCACGGCTTCCGCATCGGCCACATGGGCGGCGGCAGCATAGGTCTGGTAGAACGGGTTGGGCAGGATGACAGCCGGATGATCGAGGCCCTTGCCGAGCTGGTCGCGAGCCGAAATCGCGCCAAAGGACAATCCCTCACGCGATCCGTTCAGCGGGAGGACGCCTTTTTCCGCGTCGATGGTTCCACCGAGGTCATAGCGCTTGTCCAGCCACGCGGCGACCGTCTCGCGAAACTCGGGCGTGCCGTTGATCGGCGGATAGCGCCGGAAGGCCCCCATGTTCTCGGCCAGAACCTCGGCGGTGAAGTCGGGGATGGCGTGCTGCGGCTCGCCGATCGTCATGACGATCGGGTCGAGCCCCGGGGTCTCGCCGTCGAGGAGATCGGCAAGGCGCTGAAACGGATTGGAGCTCGGCAGGGAGGCGCCGCGCGTGTAGGTCAGGTGGCTGGCAGTCATCAATGATCCGGCAGTCGTTACGCAGAACTTTGACCGGAATCTAGCGCCTGCATGGTAAATCTCTTATTAACCAAGCAACCGTTCGGACGCTTTTCTGTCGCATCGTCCACAAGGAGGCTCGGCACGGGAGGTCCGCTCCGCAGTTCGACGCACTTTTCAAAACGATTCAATGGAGTTAGGCAGGTGGCAGGAAAGTGCCAACCGGAGGCGAAAGTGTGAGCGACGACCCAGTATCCGTAGTGTGTTTCGGAGACAGCCTGACCTGGGGCTTCGATCCGGTGGACAGGTCGCGCTATGGTCACGACGTGCGCTGGACAAGGCTGCTGCAAAAGGAGCTGGGGGCCGGTTTCCACGTGATCGAGGAAGGCCTCAACAGCCGCACCACCGTCTTCGAGGATCCGGTCAAGGGGGACAAGAGCGGGCTTCAGCACCTCGGGATGATCCGCAAGAGCCATATGCCGATCGATATCCTTGTCATCATGCTCGGCACAAACGATCTTCAGGCGCGTTTCGGCATGAATGCGGAGACCATAGCGACCGCCATGGGGCGCCTTCTGGATTTCGCGCGCCGGTCGACCGACGATGTGGAAGGCCGCGCGCCGAAGGTGCTGCTGATGTCACCGCCGCCGCTCGGCAAGCTGGAGAAAACGCCCTTCGCCGGCATGTTCTCGGCTGCCAGCGAGGCGGAGTCGCACAAACTGGCGGCTTGCTACCGGCAAAAGGCAGCCGAATACGGCGCGGCATTCTTCGATGCCGGCTCTGTCATTTCCGCAAGTCCGGTGGATGCGATCCATTTCGACGCCGAACCGCAGGCCGATCTGGCAAGGGCGGTTGCCGGAGAAGTGCGCAAGCTGGCCGCGCTCTGACCGGTGCTCAGAAATCCGAGGTCAGTCCCTTGACTTCCCAGTCGTCGTAGCGCGTCGGCTCCAGGCCGCCGCGGCCGTTGAATTCCTTCGCCATTGCGTCCTGTTTTGCGTCGATCTGCCGGCGGCGTTCCTCGGCTTCGCGAAGCGCGCGCTGGGCGGGCGGGGGCAGGTCCTCGAACCGCTTCGCCTCAGCCTTGTCAGTATCGGCCTTCAGGGAAGGGGCGTCGCTCTGGCTGTAGGCGGCGGTCGGGTCGGTCGGTTTGTCCGTCATGAGAGAGGCCATAAAGTTCGATTACGCATTTGTCACGCAATATAGGATAACTTGCCAAAAATGGCAGCAGTCCCCATCTCATTATCTGGATCGAGAAGGACCGTAAGGCGTTTCCTCGTGACGGACAACGGAACAGCAAACGGATTGACGCGGCGATGAACTATATTCGCACAGCGATGCTTCTGGCGGCGATGACCGCCCTCTTCATGGGTATCGGGTTCATGATCGGCGGACAGTCGGGCATGGTGATTGCGCTTCTGATCGCGGCGGCCATGAACCTTTTCAGCTACTGGAACGCGGACAAGATGGTGCTGCGCATGCACCATGCGCAGGAAGTGGATGCTCGAACGGCGCCCGAATATTACGGTATCGTCGAGCGCCTCGCCCGCAACGCCGACCTGCCGATGCCCAAGGTCTATGTCATCAACAACCCGCAGCCGAATGCCTTCGCAACCGGCCGGAATCCGGAAAATGCTGCAGTTGCGGCGACCACCGGGCTGCTGAACATGTTGTCGGCGGAGGAAGTCGCCGGCGTCATGGCCCATGAACTGGCGCATGTGAAGAACCACGACACCCTGATCATGACGATCACGGCAACGATTGCCGGTGCGATCTCCATGTTGGCGAATTTTGCGTTCTTTTTTGGCGGCAACCGCAACAACCCGCTGGGCTTCGTCGGTGTCATCCTGATGATGGTGGTGGCGCCTCTGGCCGCAATGGTCGTGCAGATGGCGATTTCCAGAACCCGCGAATATGCCGCGGACCGGATGGGAGCGCAGATCTGTGGTGAGCCGATGTGGCTGGCCTCTGCCCTGTCGAAGATCGCAGGCGGCGTCAAGCGCATTCACAACCCGGATGCGGAAGCAAATCCGGCGACTGCGCACATGTTCATCATGAACCCGCTGTCGGGCGAGCGCATGGACAATCTGTTCTCCACGCACCCCAACACGGAGAACCGGATCAACGAATTGCGCAAGCTGGCCGATTCCGGCCTCGGCACAGGTGGCCGTGCGGCTTACGGGCAGGACGAAGGGCCTGCAGCATCGGGACGGGGTCCCTGGGCAACCGGCTCCAGCCGCCCGACGCAGACGTCGGTTCCGCGTCACCCGAAGGGCCCGTGGGGGTAAGGCCGCGGCGCCAGGCCGGGCAGAATTCGCTTTTCCACCGGCGCCAATCGAACTAGAAAAGCAGTAAGACGCGCCGCGGCCGGACAACCGGTTGCGGCGTTTGGTTTTAGGCCCCGCCGAAAATGCGGGAAATCTCGGGACAGTCCAGTGAACAAACGGCCACAGAAATCCGGAAAGCCCGGAGGGGCGGGCAAGGCGGAGCCAACCGAAAAGCCGGGGTTCGCGGCGCGCAAGGTCGCAGCCGATATCCTGGGCAACGTCGTTCACAAGAAAAGGCCGCTCGACGGCGAACTCGACACGTCCTCCGGCCATTCCGGTTTTCGCGCGCTCGCCGGCAACGACCGGGCGCTGGTCCGCGCCATCCTTGGGGCTGCGCTTCGGCACCGGGGCGAGATCTCCGAGATTCTCGACAGGCTGCTCGATCGGGCGATCCCGGAAAAGACGGGCCGGGTACTCGATATCCTGCACGTGGCGATTGCCCAGATGCTTTTTCTGGATATTCCGGACCGTGCCGCCGTGTCGCTTGCCGTCGATCATGCGGCTTTCGACCGCCGCGCGCGGCCCTACAAGGGGTTGGTCAACGGGGTGCTGCGCCGTCTCGGGCGTGAGCAGGAGGAGGTCCTGGCCGGTCTTGATGCCGACCGGCTGAACACGCCCGACTGGATGTTCGAAAGCTGGCAGGCCTCCTATGGCGAGGAAACTGCGAGGGCGATTGCCAAGGCGCATCAGAGCGAGGCTGCGCTCGACCTGACCGTCAAGGAAGATCCGGCCGGATGGGCCGAAACCCTCGGCGGCCAGGTGGTCGGCGCCGGCAGCGTTCGTCTTGTCCGCAAGGGCGCAGTGGAGGCGCTGGACGGGTTCGAGGACGGCCGCTGGTGGGTGCAGGATGCGGCCGCTGCGCTGCCCGCACGTCTACTGGGTGACGTCGGCGGCCTGAAGGTTGCGGACCTGTGCGCTGCGCCGGGTGGCAAAACCGCACAGCTTGCCGCAGCCGGGGCGGATGTTGCCGCGGTCGATATCTCCGGATCACGGCTTCGCCGGCTGGAGGAAAACATGAACAGGCTTGGCCTCATCGTCATGACGATCACTTCGGACCTTCGGGCGTATGAACCCGCCGAGCCTTTCGACGCCATATTGCTTGATGCCCCGTGCAGCGCGACCGGCACGATCCGGCGCCACCCCGACGTGCCCTGGATCAAGAAGCCCTATGACATCGAAAAGCTGACGGAAATCCAGCGGGACCTGCTCGACAGGGCGGTGGCCTGGGTGAAGCCGGGCGGGCTGATCGTCTATTGCACGTGTTCCCTCGAGCAGGCTGAAGGCGAGGCTCAGGCCCGTGACTTTCTGGAACGTCAGGCGGGGAAAGCTGAACTCGTCCCCGTTGACGCAGGGGAAATTGGCGGCCTCGCGGACTGTGTCACCAAAGACGGTTTTTTGCGCTGCCTGCCGTGCCATGAAGTCGCTGGCGAACAGGGCGCAGGCGGTATGGACGGGTTTTTCGCAGCCAGATTCCGCATTTCTTAACGCTGCATAAACCGTTCATTTGCAATGATTCTTTAAATGAAATGCTAACCTTAACGGGATCTTTCCCACTTTCGACACGCGGAGAAGTCTGATCACGACGCGACAACCATCGGTATTGGGGATGGTTTGGTGAATATTGCGAGTCTCAATGAAAGAAGCCGCATCTGGCGGCTCGTGGCTTTGCATGTTTGGCAACGTTCCCTGAAGTGGATGCATGGCGGACCATTGTTCCGCATGCAGCCATTTTCTGCCGTGCCCGCGCGATTACTTATTGCTCCGCAGGATATACGGACTGCGGATGCGACGAATGCTGCCGATATCTACGGCGGCCGTTTTCTGTTCTCCGGTCATCTGGTGGAAACGCAGGGACGTTCCCCGTTCGAATTGAAGGCCGTTCACGAAGATTGGCAGCGCGAGCTGCACAGTTTCGGCTGGCTCCGCGACCTTCGGGCGTCCGATAGCCAGATCGCGCGGCAGAACGCGCGCGTCCTGGTGGAAGACTGGATCAGGTTCTGCGGCCGCTGGCACGACATCGGCTGGGAGGCCGGCGTGGTGACCCGGCGGATCCTGTCCTGGCTGGCGCACTCGCCGTTCATTCTGCAGGACGGCGACCACGATTATTACCGCCGGTTCGTCAAGTCGCTGGCACGGCAGGTCCGGTACCTGCGCCAGACGATCAACGAAACGGATGACGGCGTGGAACGGCTGCAGGCGTCCCTTGCGATTGCGTCCGCCTGCATCTCCATGGCCGGCCAAGGCCGTTTCGCGCGCCAGAGCATCCGCCGGCTGGAGCATGAGCTGAACCGGCAGATCCTTCCCGATGGCGGCCATATTTCCCGAAATCCGCGGGCGCTGATCGATATCCTGACCGATCTTCTGCCGGTCCGGCAGGCCTTCGTCTCCCAGGGGCTGGAAATTCCGCCGGCGATGCTGCAGTCGGTCGACCGCATGATGCCGCTTCTGCGCTTCTTCCGGCACGGCGATGGCGCCCTTGCGCATTTCAACGGCATGGGCTCGACGCCGAGCGATCTCGTGGCGACGATCCTGGCCTATGACGACGCCCGTGGCGCGCCGCCCACCAATGCCCCGCACTCGGGGTATCAGCGGCTGTCCGGCGGCGGCTCCGTCGTGCTGGTCGATACAGGTCCGGCGCCGCAACTGGGCGTTTCCGGCAACGCCCATGCCGGATGCCTTTCGTTCGAATTCTCCTCCGGCGGCAACCGTCTTGTGGTGAATTGCGGGGTCTCGCCCAAGTCCAATCCGCTGTGGCGCAAAGTCAGCCGATCCACCGCCGCACATTCGACCGTGACGATTGAGGATACCTCCTCCTGCCGCTTCCTGTCGGAAAGGCCGTTTGGTCCGTTGCTCGGGGTGCCGATCCTCTCCGGACCGCAGCGGGTGCCGCTGGCGCGGGAGGATGATCGCGCCGGAAGCCGGATCACGGCGTCCCACGATGGCTACGCAACCGAGTTCGGCGTCATTCACGAGCGCGACATGCGCCTGTCCAGCGATGGCACCGTGCTCGACGGCATCGACACGCTGGCCGCCGTCGGTGCCATTGATCCTGACCATCACTATGCCCTGCGCTTCCACCTGCATCCGAGCCTCAGGACGTCCCTGATCCGCGGAGGGTCGGCGGTCCTGATCGTTTGCCGGGACGGCGAGGCCTGGGAATTCGAGGCGCCGGGCACCGAGCTGGGACTGGAGGAAAGCATCTATCTTTCCGATGTCTACGGGCATCGAAAGTCCGAACAGATCGTGATCGTCGGGTCCCTGCAGGAGAACCCTTCCGTCGGCTGGCAGTTCCGCAAGACCGCAACCGCCAGGCTGAGCCGGCGCGGAACCAGCGATTTCGACGACATCGGCGAACTGCCTCTGGAAGAGTAGCGAGGCCGGGCGCTGCCGGTTCCCGGGGACAAGGGCCGCAAGCGAGCGCTCTCGCCATGACGGGCGGTAAACGACTTCCGATTTTGCCGAAGACGTGATAGGGCGACGCCAACTCTCCCCGATCGTTCCCAATCGCGAGGCAATCTCATGGCCATTGTGTCCAAAGCCGTTCCCGTTCCCGAGCTGGTTCCCGTCAAGCGCGCGCTCTTGTCGGTGTTCGACAAGACGGGTCTTGTCGAGTTTGCCAGCGCGCTTGCCGAGCGTGGGGTGGAGCTGGTTTCCACCGGCGGCTCCTACAAGGCGCTCAAGGATGCCGGGCTGACGGTTCTGGACATTTCCGAAGTCACGGGCTTTCCGGAAATCATGGACGGCCGGGTCAAGACGCTGCACCCGATGGTCCATGGCGGTCTGCTGTCGATCCGTGACGACGCCGACCATCAAACTGCCATGAGCGAGCACGGCATCACCGGCATCGATCTTTTCTGCGGCAATCTCTATCCGTTCGAACAGGTCGTCGCATCAGGCGCGGACTATGCGACCGGCATCGAGAATATCGACATCGGCGGACCGGCCATGACGCGTGCCGCAGCCAAGAACCATGCCTATGTCACCGTCGTCACCGATCCGGCGGATTACGACAAGGTCATCACCGAGATGGACGCCAACGGCGGCAAGTCTCCGATCGCCTTGCGCAAGACGCTCGCTCTGAAGGCCTTCGCCCGGACAGCTGCCTATGATGCAGCGGTCTCCAACTGGATGGCCGATCAGCTGGATGACGCAACGCCGGCCCATCGCGCTGTCGGCGGCCAGCTGGCCGAAGTCATGCGCTACGGCGAGAACCCGCACCAGACTGCCGGTTTCTACAAGACCGGCGAGAGCCGCCCGGGCGTCGCCACGGCGAAGCAGCTTCAGGGCAAGACCCTGTCCTACAACAACATCAACGACACGGACGCCGCCTTTGAACTCGTCAGCGAGTTTGATCCGGAGCGCACCAGCGCCGTTGCCATCATCAAGCACGCGAACCCGTGCGGTGTGGCGGAGGGTGCCAGCCTGAAGGAAGCCTACGAGCTGGCCCTGCGCTGCGATCCGGTCTCGGCCTTCGGCGGCATTGTCGCCCTCAACAAGACCCTTGACGCGGCCGCGGCGGAAGAAATCGTCAAGATCTTCACCGAGGTCATCATCGCGCCGGACGCGGATGAGGCGGCGCGGGAGATCATCGCGGCCAAGAAAAACCTGCGCCTTCTGGTCACCGGAGGCCTTGCCGATGCACGTGCCAAGGGCCTGTTCGTCAAATCCGTTGCCGGCGGCCTTCTGGTCCAGTCACGCGACAACGGTGTGGTCGATGACCAGGACCTCAAGGTCGTCACCAAGCGCGCGCCGAGCGAGCAGGAGCTGGCTGATCTCAAGTTTGCCTTCCGCGTTGCCAAGCATGTGAAATCCAACGCGATCGTCTATGCCAAGGACGGCGCAACGGTCGGTGTCGGCGCAGGCCAGATGAGCCGGGTCGATTCCGCACGCATCGCTGCCCGCAAGGCTCTGGACGCATCCGAGGCCGCAGGGCTGAGCGAGCCGCTCACGAAGGGCTGCGTGGTCGCCTCCGATGCCTTCTTTCCGTTTGCCGACGGTCTTCTGTCGGCTGCCGAAGCGGGTGCGACGGCAGTCATTCAGCCGGGTGGGTCCATGCGCGATGACGATGTCATTGCGGCCGCCGACGAGGCCGGTCTTGCCATGGTGATGACTGGCATGCGCCATTTCAGGCACTAAGGTCTCACCTTCACCGATTTGAAAGGCCGGTTTCCGCAAGGACCGGCCTTTTTCTTTTGCAGACCTTCCTGCGTTACATGCTATCTAAATAAAAACCTGTAATTGTATATGAAATCACCGCTACAACTCTTAAAAGATGTCCCTCTGAATACCTTGTTAACGCAACGTATGTAATGTGACGCGAAATTTGGCGTGTATTCGCCTGCCTATTCTTGCGAGTTGCGGAGATTACCGGTGTTAAAAAGAGCAAAGGTCACAACAAAGCTCATAGGAGCCAGTGCGGCTACCCTCACGGCCGCCCTCGTGGTCGGCATCAGTTTCATCGCATGGGAAGCTTCCCAGATCACCGGGGACCTTGCGCGCTCGGAAGCCGAGGCCGTGGCGCGTGAGCAGGCGGAGTTTGTTCAGCGTGGCCTCGAAAACGGCCTCAAGACCGCGCAAACAATGGCAAGTTCTCTGAGCGGCTTGAAAAAAGCCGGTGTGGATGACCGTGAAGCTTGGAACTCCGTCGTTGAAAACGTGACCCTGACCAACATGGATGTTGCTGGCACATGGGGCGTTGTCACTGGTGACAAGCTCGACGGCAGGGACGCGGAGTTGAAGGGCAACGAGAGATGGGCCCCCGGCGGAGAGTGGCAGCCTTACTACTTCCGCAAGCCGGACGGCACCCTGTCCTATCGGCCGATCGATGAGCTCACTGTCGGCGACATGAGCATCGCCAGCGACCTCTGGTTCAACGGCGCCTATGTATCCGGCAAGGATTACATGACAGAACCCTACAACTGGGACGCCGACGGGAAGGTCGTGACCGGTGTCTCTTTCTCGTCGCCAATCCGCGACGGCGATACCGTGATCGGTGTCGCTGGCGGCGACATTCTCCTGACACCTCTTTCCGAAGCGCTGGGCGAACTGAGCCCGCTGGATACGGGGTCGGTCCACCTCCTGTCTCAGAACGGCGTCTGGATCGCTCATCCGGATTCAGCAGTTCTCGGAAAACCCTGGGCGGAAGGCCGGTCCGAGGCCGATCTCGCCGTGCAGGACAAGCTGCTGGCCGCAGTCAAGAACGGCGAACCCTTCGCCTACGACGGATATTCCAACACGCTCGACACCGAGGTGCACCGCATCGTCATGCCGGTCGACGTGACCGGTACCGATGCCAAGCTTGCCGTTGTGGTCAACGTGCCGCTGTCGACCCTCAACGCGGCATCGTCCTCGATCACCACCATGATTGTCATCGTTGGTGTCGTGCTTCTCATCGTCGTGGCCTTGTCCATCTACCTCGTCGGCAACGCCATTGTCCGTCGTCCGCTGGAACGTGCCGTTGGCAGCATTCAGGCGCTGATCGACCGCCGTTATGACGAGCCGATCAAGGATACGGACCGTCACGACGAAATCGGCGAGATCAGCAAGGCGCTTGAAGTCTTCCGCGAGAAGGCGCAGCAAGCCGAAGCCCTGGCGGCCGAGCAGGAGGAGGTCCAGCGTCAGCAGCTCGCCCGCGCGGAGCGCATCAGCGACCTTTCCCAGAGTTTCGACCGGCAGATTTCCGAACTTACCCGTACGGTGCTGACGCAGGTCGAGGACCTGAATGTTGCCGCGGAGACCCTGACGACAGGTGCCGACGACACGAGCGAGAAAAGCACCGCTGTTGCCGCAGCCTCCGAGGAAGCATCCTCGAACGTCGAGACGGTTGCGTCTGCGGCGGAGGAGCTCATGGCCTCGGTGGGCGAGATTTCCCGTCAGATGACCCAGTCCTCGGAAATTGCCTCCAACGCGGTTAGTCAGGCGCAGTCCACCAACGACAAGATCGAGGGTCTTGCCAAGGCCGCGACGCGAATCAGCGAAGTGCTCAAGCTGATTACCGATATTGCCGAACAGACCAACCTTCTGGCGCTGAACGCGACCATCGAGGCGGCTCGCGCCGGCGAAGCCGGCAGGGGCTTTGCGGTTGTCGCTGCCGAGGTGAAGGAACTCGCCAACCAGACCGCCCGGGCAACGGAAGAGATTTCGCTGCAGATCCAGTCGGTCCAGACGGAGACCACCGGTTCGGTGGAAGCGATCCGCGGCATTTCCGAGACGATCGAGCAAATGAACGAGATTTCCACCAGCATTCAGGCTTCTGTGGAACAGCAGGGGATGGCGACGACCGAAATCGCGCGCAACATCCAGGAGGCCTCGAACGGTACTCAGGAAGTCGCGATGAACATCGTCAAGGTTTCCGCCTCCGCCGACGAAACGGGCACGACCGCCCGCCAGGTCTCGTCCTCCGCCCATGTTCTCCAGCGTGAGGCCAACCGGCTGCGTCAGGAAGTCGAAGACTTCCTGAACAATGTCCGGCAGGTCGGCTGACACACAGGTATATTGTCATCCCGGACACCCGGCGTTTCGTTCAGACGAAACGCCGGGTTTTTTGTCTGCAGACGAGATGAAACGTCAAAGCGCCTCGCCGGAAATCAGCCGTGACGCAGCGGTTCGCAGCGGTCGGCAAGCGCCTTGAGGTCATCGAAGGCGCCCGGACCGGCCGCGAGAACCGGCCCGCCTTTCAGGATGGCATCACCGGCCACCGGAAAGTCGGTGAAACTGCCGCCTGCTTCGCGCACGAGGCAGTAGCCGGCAAGACAATCCCATGCATGCATGTAGGGCTCGTAGTAGCCGACGAGGCGGCCGGCGGCGACGAAGGCCAGCATCTGTGCGCCGGAGCCCGTACGGACATAGTTTCCGCCTGTCGCCATCAGTCCCTCGATCAGCGCCCCGGCCATCTTCGGCGGAATGTGCGAGTTCGCGCCGATGCCGGTCAGGGCGTTTTTCAGGGTCTTCCTGCTGTCGAGGTGCAGCGGCCGGCCATTGAGGGTCGCGCCGGCGTCCCGCATGGCCGAGAAGGTCTCGTCGTCACAGGGAAGCCTGACGACGCCGACGACCGGATCCTCCGCTTCGATGACCGCGATGGAAACGCACCAGTTGCCGAGACCGTGCAGGAAGGCGGAGGTGCCGTCGATCGGATCGACCACCCATGTGAAGCCACTTGTGCCGTGTTGCAGCCCGTGCTCCTCCCCGAGGATGCCGTCCTCGGGAAAGGCTTCCGCGATGCGTTTGCGGATCAGGTCCTCGACCGACTTGTCGGCCACGGACACGACATCCTGCGGATCGCGCTTCATCTCGATTGTCAGCTCGTCGCGGCGGCGGAAGTAGTCGATCGCGAGGGCACCTGCCTCTTCGGCGATCGTTTCCGCTGCCAGGCGGCGGGTCTCAAGGTCGTGGCGGGATAGGACCGCTTTATCGGTACTCGTTGGTGATGTCATGTCAGCTTTCGATAAGGGCCAGGCCCTTGTTGCGGAACCCCAGCGAGACGCGGGTGTGGGCCGGCAGGGACCGGTCGACCGAATGGTCGATGACGAAGAACGTTCCGACCGGGGTCTCGATCTCGTATTCGACGTGATCTCCGAGATAGGCGGAGGTCAGGATTTCGCCGTCAAGGCCTCCTCCGGCATCCGGATTGAGCACGACCGACCCGGGCCGGACCGCCAGCTTCGCCTTTCCCGCGGAGGATTGCCGGGCTGGGAGACGATGCTGCAGGCCGCCGACATCGATCAGGGCCACGTCGCCCTCGCGCGACAGCACCTCGCAGGGGATCACGTTCGCCTCGCCCATGAAATCGGCGATGAATTCGGAGACCGGTTCCTCGTAGAGCACTCTTGGCGCACCTTCCTGGGCGATCTTTCCCTCTTTCATCACGACGATCCTGTCGGAGACGGCCAGCGCCTCGTCCTGATCGTGGGTCACATAGACGGCGGTGAACCCGAGCCTTTGCTGGAGTTCGCGGATCTCCGTCCGGACCTTTCGGCGCAGGCGCGCATCGAGATTCGAGAGCGGTTCATCGAGCAGAAGCACCTGGGGATTGAGAACGAGCGCACGGGCGACCGCGACGCGCTGCTGCTGGCCGCCGGAAAGTTCCGCCGGAAGACGATGCCCCATGCCGCCAAGACCGACCTGCGCAAGGCCTTCTTCCGCCCGCTCCCTGACCTCCCGCTTGTTGTATCCGGAGGACTCGAGGCCGTAGGCGACGTTCTCCAGGGCATTCATATGCGGGAAGAGCGCATAGGACTGGAACACCATCGAGACGTCGCGTTCATGCGCCGGCGTCATGGTGACATCGCGGCCACCGATCAGGATGCGTCCGGATGAGGGATGCTCCAGCCCTGCCAGCATGCGCAGCGTCGTCGTCTTGCCGCAACCCGAGGGGCCCAGAAGCGTGACGAGTGTGCCGGGCTCTATGGTGAGCGAAAGATCCGGTATGGCGGTGAAGGCACCGAAATCCTTGCGGATGTTTTCGAAGACGACGGATCCGGGTTTCAAGTCGGTCATGCGGTTTTCTCCTGCGAGAAACGGATTTTTCGTTGGGGGTCGAGACCCGAGACGCGGTTTTCCCGGCGCAGTCGCCGCTCGCCGACGATCAGCTGGAAGCCGGCGATCACGGTGATCATCACGAAGATCAGCATCGAGGAATAGGCGATTGCGATGCCGTATTCGCCGTTCTCGACCAGGCCGACGATGTAGGACGTCGCCATGTTGTATTCGGCGCTGACGAGGAAGATGACCGCGCTGATGGAGGTGATCGCCCGGACGAAGGAGTAGACCAGCGCCGCGGTGATGGCGGGACGCAGCAGCGGCAGGATCACCTTGCGCAGGGTCCGGGCGCTGTTCGCCTTCAGGGTCAGGGAGGCCTCGTCCAGGCTCTTGTCGAGCTGGCTCATCGCCGCGATCCCGCCCCGGACGCCAACCGGCATGTTGCGGAAGACGAAACAGGCGACCAGGATCAGGGCCGAGCCGGTCATCTCGATCGGCGGCATGTTGAAGGCCATGATGTAGCTGATACCGATGACCGTGCCGGGGATCGCAAAGCTCATCATCAGGGCGAATTCGAAGGCATTCTTGCCCGCGAATTTCTGGCGCACGATGATATAGGCCGTCAGCAGGCCCACGGCCGCGGTCAGGGGCGCGGAAATCAGGGCGATTTCCATCGTGGTCCAGAAGGAATCCCACGCGACGCCGGACCAGACCAGAGCGCCGTCCTGAATGTCGATCGAGAAGGCGCGGGCGTAGTGCTCCAGCGTCAGGGAGTTGTCGAGGCCCCAGGTCTTCACGAAGCCGCCGAACAGGATCATGCCGTAGACGACGATGGTGAAGCCCATCCAGGGAACGACAATGCCGTGAACCGTGAGCGAAATGCTCTTCGGCAACCCGGCATGCGCGCCGCTGTCGCCCTTGCCGGTCACGGTGGCGAAGTTCTTGCCCGACAGCCAGACACGCTGTGCCATAAACGCGGTCAGCGTGAAGCTGAGCAGGATCATGGCAAGCACTGCTGCGCGGGACGGGTCGACCTGCGAGCCGACGACCGCAAAGAAGATCTCGGTCGACAGCACGCCGTGGCTGCCACCCAGCACCAGCGGATTGCCGAAATCGGCCATGCTTTCGATGAAGCCGATGAGAAACGCGTTGGCTAGGCCCGGTTTCATCAGCGGCAGCGAAATGCGCCAGAAGGTGCGCCAGCGGTCGGCCCTCAGGGTCTGCGAGGCCTCCTCCATGGACGGACTGACACCTTCGACGACGCCGATCAGGACAAGGAAGGAAATCGGGGTGAAGGACAGGACCTGCGCGATCCAGATGCCGGTCAGACCGTAGAGCCAGCGGCTGGGTTCGATGCCGAACACGGTATCGAGCGCTTCGGTGACGACGCCCGAGCGGCCGAACAGCAGGGTCAGGGCAAGGCCGATGACGAAGGGCGGCGTGATGATCGGCAGAACCGTGAGGAGGCGCAGTCCCTTCTTGAACGGGAAATTCGTGCGTGTGGCGACAAGCGCGAAGCACAGTCCAAGGAGGGTCGAGCCGAGGCCGGTCATGACCGCAAGGAAGAGCGTGCGCCAGGCAACACCGCAGCGGTTGCCGCCGATGAGGCAATCAAGGCTCCAGATCGAGGGATCCTGAATGTTGCTGATGAGGCCGTCCGGCTTGAACGAGCCGTCAAAGTCCTGCACCGAGCCGATGAACATGCTGCCGATGGGGTAGAAGATGAAGACGGTGACCAGAAAGATCAGAACCGAGATCGACCCGACCACGAAGGCGTCGCCCTTCATGAAGCCTCGTTCCGCCAGTCCGAAGGCGATGAAGAGGACGAAGATCAGGGAGATGGTTATGGCCCCGGCGCCCATCGCGGGCTGACCGATGGAAAGAGGGCCGAACAGAGTTTCGGGAAGGGCCCACGACCATCCGATGAAGGTGATGGCCAGACCCTGCAGCGCCATGAAGATGATGCCGGCAACTCCGCTGGCAACGAGCAGCTTGCCCCGCGCATCCGCGTCGGACATGAAACGTGCGCAGCATCCCAGCAGGAACAGGGCGAGCGCCGCCGTTAGCCAGATGCGTCCCTCAAGGGCGATCTGCAGAAGCCCGGGCGCGAGATCGGCGTTGAACGGAAAGCGCGAGATCCATTCGAAGGCGAAGAAACCGCTGTCCACCCTGTACCAGGGCACGAAAACGAATGCGGCCAGCCCGATGCCGATCAGGGCATTCAGCCGTTTGTTGCCATTCTTCATGGCCACCCCTGTCTTGTGTTGTCTATGAAAGAAGGGTGGGTCCGCGCCCGATCTTCGGGGAACCGGCGCGGACCCTTTCGGGTGTCGGGATCAGTTGGCTATCGCGCCAATTTCTTTATCCCAACGCTCCAGGAGGCTCTTGCGCGTCGCAGGGTCGCCGTAGGTCTTGAAGTCGTAGTCGATCAGCTTGATGTCCTCGAACTTCGGCGCTTCGGGCGGAACCTCGGCGGACTTGTTCGACGGAAGCTGGAAGGACTTGGCCTCCTTCATCCGCGACTGGACCTCGGGCGAAAGGGCCCAATCGTACCAGATCTTGGCGTTTTCCAGGTTGCGGCTGCCCTTGACGATCGACATGGAGCCGATCTCGTAGCCGGTGCCCTCGCACGGGGCGATGGCCTTGATCGGGAAGCCGGAGGCGGCCTGCGCGATGGCGTCATGCATGAAGACGATGCCAAGGCCCGATTCGCCGCGGGCGGCTGCCTTCACCGGCGCGGAGCCCGACTTGGTGTATTGCGAGACGTTTGCATTCAGGTTCTTGAGATACTCGAAGGCTTCGTCTTCGCCCATGATCTGCACGAGCGAGGCAAGCGCGGTGTAGGCCGTGCCGGACGAATTCGGGTTTGCGACCTGGATCTCGGCCTTCAGTTCGTCGTTCAGAAGATCGGCCCAGCAAAGCGGTTCCTTGTAGCCCTTGTCCTTGAAGATGTCGGTGTTGTAGCCCCAGCCGAGCGCGCCGGCATAGACGCCGACCGTCTTGTAGCCCGAGCTTTCCGCCTGCTTCTGTGCCCATTCATGAAGGTCGCCCAGCTTCGGCGACTTGTATTCCTGGGTCAGGTTTTCGGAGGCAGCCTGAAGATGCGGATCGCCGGTGCCGCCCCACCAGATATCGGTCTTCGGGTTGCGGGATTCAGCGCGGATCTTGGCGTAGCTTTCGCCCGACGACAGGCGAACCATGTTGACCTGGATATCATGGTTGGCTTCGAATTCGGTCTCCAGCTGTTCGCATATCACGACGTCGGCGGAGCAGATGACGTTCAGGTCGCCTTCGGCATGCGCCGCGGAGACCGTGAATGCGGCGGCGGACGCAAGCAGTGCGACCGAAATGGTTTTCATTGACATGTTTTCCTCCACTTGTGGCTTTTCAGCCCGGTGTCCGCCGAAACGGACGTTTTTGCGGCCTTGCGGCCGCTCTTGGCCGGCGGAAGCCATGGCTTCCCCGTTCGGAGGCGCGGTGCGCTCCGTTGCCGGCCAGATTCGCGATGTCGAATTCGATCCTTCAGTGGGTCGCTAAGGGTTCGGCATTTCCGAGCACCTCGCTGTCGAAACGGTCCAGCAGCCTCAGGCGGCGGTCCGGTGAACCGAAGGTCGCAAAGTCGTAGTCGACCATCCGGATGAGTGAAATGTCCGGCGCTGCGGGCGGCAGGGCGGCGCGCGCGTTGGACGGGATCTGGTTCTGCCCGGCGGCGGCTCCGGTCGCCTGGCCTTCGGGGCTCAGGGCAAAATCGACGAAGCGCCTTGCGGCTTCAAGATTGCGGGCGCCCTTGACGATGCTGACGGCACCGATCTCGTAGCCGGTGCCCTCGCACGGGGCGACGATCACAAGCGGCGCACCGGCCAGCTTCTGCGTTACCGCGTCATGGATGAAGGAAATGCCGATGCCGGTTTCACCGCGCGCGGCTGTCTTGACCGGTGCCGCACCCGAGGTCGTGAAATGGGCGATATTCGCCGACAGCGCGGCCAGATACTCGAAGGCTTCCTCTTCGCCGAGAAGCTGCACGAGCGTCGCGAGAAAGGTGAACGCGGTGCCGGAGGAATTCGGATTGGCCACTTGGACCAGACCGCGGTAGTGCGGGTCCGTCAGGTCCTTCCAGCAGGACGGCGCGGGAATTCCGCGCTTTTCCAGAATGTCGGAGTTGTAGGCAAAGCCCAGGGCGCCGGCGTAGACCCCGGAGGCGGTTCCCCCGGACAGACGGTAGAAATTCTGGGCCCATGGCAGGGCATCCCCCGCGTTTTCAGGTCGGTAGGGTTCCAGAAGATCCTCGCCCGCCGCCTGCAGATGCGTATCGCCGGTGCCACCCCACCAGACGTCGATCCGCGGATCGTCCTTTTCGATACGGATCTGGTCGAGGATTTCGCCGGTGCTTCTGCGGCTCATGGAAACATCGAGGCCGGTTTCCGCCTCGAAGGTCCTTTCCATCGTGGCGCACCAGTCCTCATCAACGCCGCATAGGACATTGAGGTCCTGCGCCGAGGCACCGGCGAGCGATGCGCACAGCCAGACGGCCGCACTCGCTGCGAGTGGCGTGACAAGTTTCATTGTTCCTCCCGGCCCGAAGTCTTGCTTCGGGTTGTCATCCACCATGGCAGATCCAACGGCCTTGGCAACTCGTGTTTCGTTACCGTTGTTTCGTCGGCGAAGAAAAGAAGTTACAAATATTACAAGCCTTACAAATGTGACAAACTCTAGAAAAACCAGTGATTTGCATGTTGGAGCAGGCTGCATATGATGTGTTTCGGGAGGACACGGATTTGCTCAATGATGGCATCAGGATCCTGATTGTGGAGGACGATCAGGACATGGCGGAGCTCATCTCCGATCTGATAGAGGCGGAGGGCTGGCAGCCCCGCACCGCCAGCTCCGCAGAAGAAGCCGCCGGCGTACTCGCGCGCGCCACCTTTCACCTCGTGCTGGTCGATCACAATCTGCCCGGCATGTCGGGGCGGGTCTTTGCCCAGAAGCTGCGCGCCAGCACCGAGATCGGCATCGTCATGGTCACGGCGGCCGGAAGTGCCGCCGAACGCGTTCTCGGGCTGGAAACGGCGGCGGACGATTATGTGGTCAAACCCTTCGAGCCGATCGAGCTGACCGCGCGCATCAAGGCGGTGCTGAGGCGGCTTCACCCGGCGCTCAAGAGCGAGAAGGAGGCGCAGGGCCAGGCATCGTCTGGCGATCCGGCGGGTCTCTTGCTTGGCGACTGGGTGATCGATCTCGTCAACCGCAAGGCCATGTGTCGGTCACACCCGTCGCGCACCCTGACGTCTTCGGAATTCTCTCTGCTGGAGATCCTGGCCGAAACGCCCAACGAGCCGGTCAGCAGGACGACGATCCTGGAACGGCTCGGGGCGGAGACCGACCGGCTGATCGACCGCAATGTCGACGTGCTCGTGCTGCGTCTGCGCCGCAAGATCGAGCGCAATCCGGATCTCCCCCGGCATATCAAGACACGCAGAGGCAAGGGCTACATCCTGCATCGCGACCAGGGTGCGCTGCCGTGATCATCAACCGGCCGCTCCTGTCCTCAATCGCGTTTCGGCTTCCGCTCGCCATCGCGTTGATCTGTGCTGTCGCCTTCGCCCTGTCGGCGATTGCCATCTATGGTCTTCTGAAGGCGCGGGCGGAGACGTCGGCCTACGGGCTTCAGGCCTATTCCAGCCTCGCGGATGCGTCGCTGGTGTCGCGGCAGGTGTCGGACCTCGTCTCCAGCGCGCCCTTTCTGATGAATGCGACCTCGCCTTATACGGTGGCGGGAAAGAGCCACGCGCTGGTCGAACAGGTGGATGTCCTGTTGCGCAGCATTCCGGAATATCCGCCGGGCAAGGAAGCCTACCGCGCGGCCAATGCGCATATCTTCGCGCTGCTCAGGCAGATCCGGCAGCAGACGCTGGCGCTGTCGCTCAAGGCCGAGACAGCCCAGAAGCACAAGGAAGCGGTTTCCTCTGCCCTGGGCGTGATTGCCGTCGGCGACAATTCCGCGAACAAGGACATGCGCCAGCGGCTGAATGCGCTCGTGCATTCGGTGTCGAGCGCGGGGAGTCTGTTCCAGCTTGGCGAGTTGCGCCGGCGGTTCGTGGCCGAGACGGTGCCGGAGCCGTCCGCGCAGCCAAGTGATGCCGCAGCTCTTGCCGTGGAACTTGAGCCGTATGAGAAGGTCTTCGACGCGCAGACCGCCTATCTTCTGGAGATGTTCGACGTGCGCGCCGCGATTGCCCGGCTCCACAATGTGGCGCGGGAACTATCAGATGCGACGGAAACCCAGTCTGCCATCGTCACGCAATCGCTCAACAGGGACTTTCGGCAGACGTCGGAAACGCTCCAGCAGCTGCTTGTGATCGTCGCTGTCGCCTCGGTTCTGGTGCTGGGGATCGCCGCTTTTTCCATCCGCTCCGCTTTCCGGGTTTCGCGCGGCATCGTTTCGCTGTCCAGCGGCATGAACGCCCTGGCGAAAGGTCAGAAGGATGTTGCCTTGCCGGAATATCAGGGCGACGAGACGGAGCTTTTGAACCTCCAGCAGGCATTCCTGGCCTTCAAGGAAAGTTCCGACCGGGTGACGCGGCTTCGGCGTACGGCGGAAGCTGCCGCGCGGACGATCCGCTCAACCTTCCGCAGCATGAACGAGGGCATTGCCATTTTCGACGCGGCGGGCCAACCGGTGACGATGAACCGGCGGGTGATCGAGCTGCTCGGTCACAAGGGCGCGGCGCGCAAGCTGCCTCTGGTCCGGTTTCTGGCGCCCATCCCCGAAATCCGGACGGAAACCTTGCCGGGTGGCCAGGCGGCGCAGCCGCTCAGCGAACCGGTCTCCGTGCGCCACAGGGCGCGAGACGGCACTGTGACGGAGATTTCGCTGTCGACCCAGAGCGATGATGGCGTGGTGCTGCTTGCCCGCGACGTCACGCTGCTGGACCGGCAGGAAGCGGAAGCTGCCAAGGCGCTGCGCCTCGACGGCATCATGCGCCTCACCCACCAGCTCAGTCACGAGGTCGGCAATACCATCGGCATCATCACCGGCAGTCTCGGGCTGCTGGAGGGCGAAGGCGGGTTCAGCGACAAGCAGCGGCGCAACATCGCCCGCATCCGCAAGGCGGCGGACAGGGGGCGGTCGCTTGCCAGCAGCATGCTGACCATCGGACGCCAGCAGCCGGTCAATCCGACGCGGATCGAACCGTCCTCGGTCCTCACGGCCATGGCCGACATTCTGGAAATCGCCATCGGCGAGAAATGCAGGCTGACGCTCGATCTGGAGGAAGGGCTGCCCCGGCTTGCGCTTGATCCGGAGCTTTTCGAGCAGTCCGTCCTCAATCTGTGTCTCAATTCGGCTGCCGCGCTGCCCGATGGCGGCGACGTCAGGCTGATCGCGCGGCGAGGGGAGGACGGGATCGTCGTCGCCGTCCAGGATGACGGCGTCGGCATGTCGCGGGAAGAGGTGGACAAGGCGTTCGAGCCCTATTTCACGACGCGAACGGGCGAAGGGGGCGCCGGGCTCGGACTGGCGGTCGTCTACGGCTTTGTCCGCCAGAGCGGCGGCACGGCAACCATCCTGTCGGAGCCGGGGGCCGGAACGACGGTCGAATTGCGGTTTCCGCTTGAAGGTCCGGTTCGGCAGGACCAATCCGCTTCTCTAGAGATCGCCTCATAGGGGCAACACCCTACGCGCTTCGCCATTCCTCGCGGACACGCGTCAGCAGCAACAGGCCGACGGCGAAGAAGACCAGTATGGCGGACATTCCTGCTGCCTGACTGCCGGTGATCGCTGTCAGGATGCCGACGGTGAGCGGGGCCAGAAAGCTGGTCAGCTTTCCCGACAGGGCCAGCAGGCCGAAATACTGGGTCATGCGGTCCGCCGGTGCGAGACGGATGAGAAGGGAGCGGCAGGATGCCTGAAGCGGGCCGGCGACCGCGCCGATGATCGCACCGAGGCCGATGAAGACCTTTTCGGGAAGAGAGGCGAACAGCGCACCGGGGGGCGCGGCTTCCGTTTCGATGAAGAACAGGATCGTCGTGCGGTCGACAGAGATTATGCCAAGGCCGCAGATCATCAGAACGACGAGTGTGAAGACGATCACCGGCTTCGCGCCCAAACGGTCGTCCATCGGGCCGCCGAGTATCAGCCCAAGCGTGCCGGTGATCGTGATGATGATGCCGAAGGTGCCGATTTCGATCGAACTCCAGCCAAGCTGTCCCGCCGAATAGATGCCGCCAAAGGCGAACAGGGCGACGAGACCGTCCTTGAAGATCATGTTGGAGAGCAGGAACAGGAAGATGTTCCGGTTTTCCCTGGCCTCGGCAAGGCTTGCCGCCAGTTGGCTCAGTCCCTGGCGGACCGCGGCGCCGACCTTCGCCCGGGGCTCGGCATCCGGAACGAACAGGAACATCGGCAGGACGAAAACCATGTACCAGAGGGCCGAGAAGGGACCAATGGCCCGGTCGCCTTCGCTGGCGGAGGCGTCCAGTCCGAAGAGCGGCACATATCCCAGCAGCGTCCTGCCCGTCTCCGGATCGGCGGAAAGGAAACCGAGCGCGATGATCAGCGTGACCAGGCCGCTGGCGTAGCCAAGCGCCCAGCCGAAGCTGGACAGCCTGCCGACCCGCGAAGGCGGGACGAGACCAGGCATCATCGCATTGTTGAAGACGGTCGCGATTTCGATGGTGAATGTGCCGAGCGCAAAGGCAACGAGGGCGATCCATATGCCATGGGTGCTGCCGGGCGCTGCGTACCAGAGGGCCCAGCAGCAGATGACGAAGGGAATGGAGAGGGCGGCTATCCAGAGTTTCCGGCGGCCGGTGGCATCGGTGACCGACCCGAGCACGGGCGCAAGCACGGCAATGCCAAGCCCCGCCGCAGCCGTCGCATAGCCCCAAAGCGACTGCCCCTCTTCAGGCGTTGCCGCAAGGGTGGAGGCGAAGTAGGGTGCGAAGACGAAGGTGGTGACCAGCGTGAAGAACGGCTGCGCCGCCCAGTCGAACAGGGCCCACGACAGAACGGCGCGCATGTCTGTCCGGTGAGGGGAAACGTCTGAGACGGCTGACATTGCTTTCTTGTCCACACCCTAAAGAGAAGACCGGCAGCAACCTGCCGGTCTTCCGTGCTTCGGATCAGTCATCCTGTCAGGCGGTTCCGCAGATTTCCGACAGCAGGCTGGCGGCGACAGAGAACTTGGAGACGCTGATGGCGCCGTCCAGGATTTCGGCGATCGCACGCTGGCGACGGCTGACCTCGTTGCCGTGCTTTTCCAGCCAGGCCGAGAAGCCGCCGTCCTTGATGGCTTCGATGGCCAATGCGCGGTGCGCGGACACGAGGGTGGCACGGGCCCTGTCGAGCGCAAGGCCATCGTAATAGTCCTGAACGTTGAAATCCCCGGCAAGTTCCTGCATCGCACCGATACGGAAATGATGCGCCACCTCGAAGAAGGCGGTGGCGGCAGAGGTCAGATCTGCGCCGGTAACTTCCGAAACGATGACGATATCCGGTATGGCGCTTTCCGCCGGCAGCCAGGCGATGCGCCTTGCCAGATCTTCCGGAATGCCGCGCGACATGTATTCGTCCATCCGGTCCCGCAGGAATGCCGCGGGCTCTTCCGGGAGCACGCTCTCCAGACGGCCGCGGAGTGCGGTGATGCCGGAGGAGAAGCGCTCGACGACCGCGGACAGGCCTTTGTCGAAGGAGACGTTTCGCTTGAACCACAGGACCCGTTCAAGCAGCAGCGTCTGGACCTCCTGGTAAAGTTCCAGCTGCAGCCCGCCGTCGATCTTCGTGTCCAGAGCGTCGATCTCGCTGTTGAGATCCGTCAGGTCGAAGCTGTTGCGAACGGCGACGAAACCGCGCGCGATCTCGCTCGGCTTCGCGCCGGTCTGGTCCATCAGACGGGTCAGGAAGGTCGGTCCGCCGCGATTGATCATGGAGTTTGCGAGCATGGTCGCAATGATCTCGCGGTGCAGCCGGTGGCCGTTGATCTCGTCCTGATAGGTGTCCGCCATCTGGTCCGGGAAGTAGCGGAACAGCTCGCGCAGCAGATAATCGTCGTCTGGAACGGAGCTGCTCAGGAGTTCGTCGAACAGGGTGATCTTGGCATAGGCGAGCAGCACGCCGAGTTCGGCACGTGTCAGAAGCTGGCCGGCCTTGCGCATCTCGTCGAGCTGGGCTTCGTCAGGCAGCTGTTCGACCGTGCGGTCCAGAAGCCCGGCCTGCTCGAGCTGGCGCATCATGCGCACCTGGTAACCGAAATCCTCCATGCCGCGAAGCTGGGTAACGGAAATGGCCAGCGTCTGCAGGTAGTTGTTGCGCAGCACCAGTTCGGCGACCTCGTCGGTCATTTCCGCCAGAAGCGTGTTGCGCTGCTCGATCGTCAGCTTGCCGGACTTGACCGCGGCACCGAGGGCGATCTTGATGTTGACCTCCATGTCCGAGGAGTTCACGCCGGCGGAATTGTCGATCGCATCGGAGTTGCAGCGGCCACCCTTCTTGTTGAACTCGATACGGGCGCGCTGGGTCAGGCCGAGATTGGCGCCTTCGCCGATGACCTTGGCTCCGACCTGCGATGCGGTGATACGGATCGGGTCGTTGGCCCGGTCGCCCGCCTCCGCGTCGCTCTCCGCGCTGGCGCGGATATAGGTGCCGATGCCGCCGAACCAGAGCAGGTCGACCTGCATCTTGAGGATCGCCGTCATCACTTCCTGAGGCGTCGCGCTCGGTTTTTGCAGATCGAGCAGGCTCTGGATCTCGTTGGACAGCGGGATCGACTTGAGCTGACGCGAGAAGATGCCGCCACCCTTCGAGATCAGGTCGGTGTTGTAGTCCTTCCAGGACGAGCGGCCGAGATCGAACATGCGCTTGCGTTCTTCCCAGGTCCGGTCGGGGTCCGGATCGGGGTCGATGAAGATGTCCCGATGATCGAACGCGGCGACCAGCCGTGTCGCCTTCGACAGAAGCATGCCGTTGCCGAAGACGTCGCCGGACATGTCGCCAACCCCGGCTGCCGTGAACGGCTCGGTCTGGATGTCGCGGTTCATCTCGCGGAAGTGGCGCTTGACCGCTTCCCATGCCCCGCGGGCGGTGATGCCCATCTTCTTGTGGTCATAGCCTGCCGATCCACCGGAGGCGAAGGCGTCGCCGAGCCAGAAATTGCGGCTTTCGGAAATGGCATTGGCCGTGTCTGAGAAGGTCGCCGTGCCCTTGTCCGCCGCAACCACCAGATAGGGATCGTCCTTGTCGAAGCGCTGCACCCGGGCGGGCGGAACGACCTCGTCATCCAGAAGGTTGTCAGTCACGTCCAGAAGGGCGTTGATGAAGATCTTGTAGCTCTCGGTGCCTTCGCGGAACCAGGCTTCCCTGTCCGATATCGGCGGCAGGTTCTTCGGCACGAAGCCGCCCTTGGCGCCGACCGGAACGATCACCGCGTTCTTGACCTGCTGCGCCTTGACCAGACCCAGCACTTCGGTGCGGAAATCCTGCGGCCGGTCCGACCAGCGCAGGCCGCCGCGTGCGACCATTCCGAAGCGCAGGTGAACACCCTCGACCCTTGGGCTGTAGACCGAGATCTCGCGGAAGGGTCGGGGCTGGGGCAGATCGTCGATGCGCCGGCTGTTGATCTTGAAAGCGAAGGTCGACTTCGGCTGGCCGTCCTTGTCGAGCTGATAGAAGTTGGTGCGCAGGATGGATTCGATGACGTTCTGGAACCGGCGCAGAATGCGGTCGTCATCAAGGCTGGACACGTCTTCCAGATCAGCGGTCAGCTCGCCCTGAAGGCGCTCCATCCCCAGCGTGCGGTCCTGATCGGTCACGTCAGGGTTGAAGCGCAGATGGAACATTTCCACCAGCTTGGCAGCGATCTTCGGATAGTTGTTCAGCGTCGACCACATGTAGTCTTCGGAAAACCGGATGCCCGCCTGCCGCAGATATTTGGACAGGGCGCGGACCACGGCGACATCGCGCCAGGCCAGATCGGCGGTCAGCGCCAGCCGATTGTAGCCGTCGTCCTCGGCCTGGCCGGTCCAGACGGCCATGAACAGGCTTTCCAGCCGGGTCTGCAGTTCGTCCGAGAAGGTAATGTCGTCTTCACCACGTGTTTCCAGCGTCATCTCGTGAAGATAGGCGAGCGGCCGGTCGGCTGGTGTAATCCGGTAGGTCCGTTCGTTGATGACGCGGAAGCCCATGTTTTCCAGAAGGGGCACGCGTGCGGACAGGGGGATGGGTGCGCCGCTGTGGTAGACCTTCAGCGCCAGCCGGCTGGCCTTGGACTCCTGCATGCGGTGGAAGGTGATCGTCGTGTCCTGAAGATTGTTCAGCGTCTCCAGCTTGACGATGTCGAACAGGGCCGACTGGGCGTTGTAGACTTCCTTGTAGCCGCCGTGGAAGGACAGGGCATAGCGGTCCGCAAGGCGGCGGGCCTCTCCGGCCGGAAACTCCTTCTGCAACGCGTCGCGAACACTGTCCGACCAGGTGCGAATCATGTCGGAGACGGCAGCTTCCAGTTCCTCCTGGTCCGGCGTCGGGGTTTCGCCCTTGTCGCGGCCGACGATGTAATGCACCCGCGCAAGCGGGCCTTCCAGATAAGTGACGTACCACGCGGAGACCCGGCCTTCGTAGACGGAGGCCAGATAGGTGCCGACGTTCAGGCGAACCTCGGTCGTGTAGCGGTCCCGCGGCACGAACACCAGAATGGAGACGTATCGGTCGAACTTGTCCGGACGAGCCAGAACGCGCACGCGCGGGCGCTCGTCCAGCTGCAGGATCGCGATGGCGAAATCGTAAAGGCGCTCGCGGTCGATCTGGAACAGCTCGTCACGCGGGAAGGCTTCCAGAACATTCTTCAGCGCACGGCCGGAATGGCTTTCAGAGCCATAGCCGGCCTTGGCCAGAACGCCGGCGACCTTGCGCCGCAGAAAGGGAATGGTGCTGGTCGGCTCGGTATAGGCGGTGGAGGCGAACAGGCCGACGATACGGAGTTCGCCGATCATGTTGCCGTCGTCGTCGTAGAGTTTCGCACCGACATAGTCCATGTGGACGCGCCGGTGGACGTTGCTCTTCACGTTGGCCTTGGCGATGATCAGCGGTTCCGGCTTTTTCAGGAACTCGCGGATTTCCGGGGTTATCAGCACGAATTCAGAGCCGCGGCGCAGAACGCGCACGTCCGGGTCCGTCAGTAGTCCGAGGCCGGTGCCCTCGTGGGGAGACAGCTCGCCTTCCTCGACGCCGCCCTCGAACTTGTATTCGCGCATGCCGAGGAAAATGAAGTTGTCGTTGCCCATCCATTCCAGAAAATGGATCGCCTCCCAAAGTTCGTCGCTGCTGCCGGAGATTTGCGTGGTCTTGTAGGTGTCGATGGCCTCGGCGAGCCGCTCCTGCATCGGCTTGAAGTCCGTGACCACGGACCGGACCGAACTCAGAACCCTGTTCATGCGCGCCTCGAGATCGGCGCGTTCCGCATGGTCATCGAGCCGGGTGACGTGAATGTGGATCAGGCTTTCCTGGCGGTCCGTGCGTTTCAGCGCTTTCTTGCGTGCGGCCGCACTGGCGAGTTTGCCGTCCTCATCGCGTTCGACGACAAAGATCGGATGGAGGACGAGATGTACCTCGAGCTTGCTTTCCTGCAGTTCGTCCATGACGGAATCGACCAGGAAAGGCATGTTGTCGTTGACGATCTCGATGACTGTCAGGCTTCCCGCCTTGCCGCCCTTCGCCTTGAACGAGGGATCGGTGATCGACACTCGGTGCGTGCCCAGCTCATGATTCTGGAAGTCCTGCCAGGCATCGCTTGCAAAGCCTTTCAGCTCCTCGACGGAATAGGTGACAAGGTCTTCCGCAGCAGCTCTTTCGTAAAAGGCCTTGGCAAATTCCGCGAGGGCGGGATCTGTTCGAGCAAAATCAGCGTGGACAGCGTCGATCAGCTTGAGTTTCTCGACGTCGTGTTTGTCCGGCATTTTCCATCCCCTTAGGCGATCTTATGATGTGGCTCTGTCGCGTGGTAGGATTATTGTTCAAGCGACTTAATGTTTCATGACGGGAGGTGCAAATTGTCAAGTAAAGTCACGGCTTTGGATATCAAGTCGTCTGAACGGTTAAGTGACAAGACGCAGGCATATTTTGACTTGTGTGAGGAAAAGCTGGGGCTCGTACCCAATGTGCTCAAGGCCTATTCCTTTGATGAGGCGAAATTGCGTGCCTTCACAGACATGTACAACGATCTCATGCTTGGCGAGAGCGGCATCACCAAACTTGAAAGGGAAATGATTGCCGTTGCGGTATCTGCCGTCAATCGCTGTTTTTATTGCCTCACAGCTCATGGTGCTGCGGTGCGGGAGATATCCGGCGATCCGGTGCTGGGCGAGCTGATGGTGATGAACTACCGCGTTGCCGACCTCAGCGACCGCCAGCGCGCCATGCTGGACTTTGCCGTCAAGCTGACGGAGCGCCCCGCGGAAATCCTGGAAGACGACCGGGAGACGCTGCGTTCAGCGGGGTTTTCGGATCGCGATATCTGGGACATTGCCTCCGTGGCGGCGTTTTTCAACATGACGAACCGCGTGGCCGCGGCCTCCGACATGCGTCCCAATGATGAGTATCACTCAAGCGCACGTTGAAATCTTGATGCGCTCGGCGGCGGTGACAAGGCCGTCGATTGGGTGTATGACGGCGGCGATTTCATAGAGGAGAGGAGCGGGTCATGACCGCGCGCGTGTTCATCGATGGTGAAGCCGGAACAACGGGTCTGCAGATCCGTGAGCGTCTCGCGCTGCGTACGGATCTTGAGCTGATCTCCATTCCCGAGGAAAGCCGGAAGGATCCGGCCGCCCGGGCCGACTATCTGAACATGGCCGACGTCGCGATCCTTTGCCTGCCCGACGAAGCGGCGAAGGAAAGCGTCGAGTTCATCACCAACGACACCACGCGCGTCATCGACGCCTCCTCCGCCCACCGGGTTGCCGAGGGCTGGGCCTACGGCTTTGCCGAAATGGATCCTGACCAGGGAGACATCATCGCCGCCGCCGCGCGCGTTGCCAATCCCGGCTGCTGGCCGCAGGGGCTGATCGCGGCCGTGCGCCCGCTGGTTGCCGCAGAGATCCTGCCGGCAGGGTTCAAAGTGAACTACCACGGCATTTCCGGGTATTCCGGCGGCGGCAAGGGCATGATCGCGGACTATGAGGGACGCGGCAACAGCGCCAACACGTTCGCACCCTATGCGCTGACCTTCAATCACAAGCACCTGCCTGAAATGACGGAATATGCGCTGATCGACGATGCGCCGCTGTTCACGCCGTCCGTGGGCAACTACTACAAGGGCATGTTGACGGTCGTGCCGCTGAATCTCGCAGTGCTGGACAAGGTGCCGACGGGCGCTCAGATCCACGAAGCGCTTGCAGATCATTTCGCCGCGGTGCCCGGCAGCTTCGTGGAGGTCGCGCCGTTCGAGGCGATCAATCGCTCCGAAGACCTCGATCCGCAGGCGCTCAACGACACCAATCGCATGAGCCTACACGTCTTTGCCAATGATGCGCGCGCCCAGGCCGCCATCGTGGCCGTCTACGACAATCTGGGCAAAGGGGCCTCCGGCGCCGCCGTCCAGAACCTCAATCTGATGCTCGGAGTCGACCAGACCACAAGCCTCGCGGCTTGAGGTGATCGGCCCCCAGGAACAATCCGGGAGATACCAAATGGAAAAGTTCGAAACCCTTACGGGCGTTGCCGCGCCGATGCCGATCGTGAACATCGACACGGACATGATCATTCCGAAGCAGTTTCTGAAAACGATCAAGCGCACCGGTCTCGGCACCGCGCTGTTCCACGAGATGCGCACCAATGACGACGGCTCTGAAAACGAGGATTTCGTCCTGAACAAGCCGGCCTACCGCGATGCGAAGATTCTCATCGCCGGCGACAACTTCGGCTGCGGTTCCTCCCGCGAGCATGCTCCCTGGGCGCTGCTCGACTTCGGGATCCGCTGCGTGATCTCCACGTCCTTCGCCGACATCTTCTACAACAACTGCTTCAAGAACGGCATTCTGCCGATTCAGGTTTCGGAAGACGAACTGGAATCGCTCCTGCAGGCGTCCGAGCGCGGCTCCAACTTCACCCTGACGATCGATCTGGAAAACCAGGAGATCCAGGGCCTTGAAAGCGGCAGCATCTCGTTCGACATCGACAGCTTCCGCAAGCATTGCCTGCTCAACGGTCTCGACGACATCGGCCTGACACTGAACAAGGCGGAGCAGATCGATACGTTCGAAGGCAAGATGGGCAACGATCGCCCCTGGGTCTGAGTGTCAGCTTAGACACCCAGAAAAGCTCCGAAAGGCTGCATCTTGTCCGTTGGGCGATGCGGTCTTTTTTGCATCTCCTCACACGGTCTTGAAAATCCGTGCAGTGAATTGCGCATGACCGTGGCATAAATGCTTGCCATGGCAATGTCTTCCTACGCACCGTATCTTCCCTGGACCGACCGAAGGGGAAATCTCTCCCGGCTTCGGCTCACAGTCTTCCTCCTTCTGCTGTTTCCAGCGGCAAGGATCTTCTACGATCTTGCCTTCGGCCCGGTGTTTCCCGAACCCTACGAGCAGGCGCTCCACCAGAGCGGCAACTGGGCGGTGCGCTTCCTGCTGCTGACGCTTGCCGTGACGCCTGTGCGGCGGATCTTCGGCTGGAACAGGATTGTCGGTCTCCGCCGGATGATCGGGGTGTCCGTGCTTGCCTATGCTCTGCTCCATCTCGGACTTTACGCGGCGCAGGAGAACTGGAACCTCGCCAAGGTCGTCTCCGAGATTGTCCTGCGCTTCTATCTGCTCATCGGTTTCACCGCGCTGGTAGGGCTGGCGGTGCTGGGCGCCACGTCCTTCGACAGCGCGATCCGCCGTCTCGGGCGCACCTGGCAGCGCCTGCACATGCTGATCTATCCGATTGCGGCGCTGGCGCTGTTTCACTTCTTCCTGCAGTCAAAATCGGATGTCACAGAAGCGACGCTGATGGCGGGGATCTTTGCCCTTCTGATGATCTATCGCGTTGCCGTCAGGTTGGGAGGCAAGATTGGCCTGCCGCTATCCAGCCCTGCGGTTCTCGCGGTCTGTGGAGGGCTCGGCGCGGCGGCAACGGCAGGGATCGAATATGCGTGGTATGCGCTCGCGACCGGCGTTCCCGCGCGGCTGGTCTTTCTCGCAAATTTCGATGTCGCGACGGCGATCCGACCGGCCGTATGGGTGGGCATCATCGGCCTTGGCGTCGCCGCTGCTTCGCTTCTCCAGATCCTCGCACGGCATGCGGGCCGAAAAATGCTGCCCAACTAGTGGGATATCGGGAGAAGGGTTGGCTCGACAGAGGCCTCAGGAGCGCTTGCTATCGTCGTGCACGCGGCGTTCGGCGTTGATCTGTTCCAGTTCGGCCATCTTTTCGCCGATGGGGCGCAAGGACGCCACCGTCTGACGGAACTGGCTGGCACGCACATCGAGAAGACGTTGGGCCAGGTCCGGATATTCCTGGATCATGCGTTTGAAGAGCGCTCGCCGGATGCGGATGATACGCACCGCGTCCACCGCTTCGGCCCGGCAGGGGCGCCGGTTTTCGGACAGAAGCGCAGTCTCGCCCAGAAGCGTGCCCGCGCCGATGCGATCGACTTCATTGAAGCCGTCTTCACCCTTGATCTGAAGGCTGACGGTGCCGCTGGTCACGACAAGGCCGCCGTCGGCCCTGTCCCCCTGATCGAACAGGCGCTGACCCTTCCGGTAATCCATGCTCTCGGCGCTGAAGGCCAGCAGGCGCAGCTGGTCCTCGGAAAAGTCCGAAAGCGTCGGGATTTGCTTGAGAATCGCAATGTCTTGGGCAAGGCTCATGCCCCAGATTTACGATGAATACGCTCTAGGGCACAAGCTTATATCCACCGGCTTCTGTCACAAGAAGTTCGGCATTCGAGGGATCGCGTTCGATTTTTTGCCGGAGCCGGTAAATGTGGGTTTCCAGCGTGTGGGTGGTGACGCCGGAATTGTAGCCCCAAACCTCGTGCAGCAGGACATCCCGGGTGACCGGTTTTTCTCCCGCGCGGTAGAGAAATTTCAGGATCGAGGTTTCCTTCTCCGTCAGGCGGACCTTCGAGCCGTTGTCGTCCTGCATGACCTTGGCGGCGGGACGAAAGGAATAGCGGCCGATGGCGAAGGTGGCATCCTCGCTCTGCTCGTGCTGGCGCAGATGGGCGCGGATGCGGGCGAGGAGGACCGCGAACTTGAAAGGCTTGGCGACATAGTCGTTGGCGCCGGCCTCGAGCCCCAGAATGGTATCGCTGTCGCCGTCGTGGCCGGTCAGCATGATGATCGGAGCCTTGAAACCGTTCTTGCGCAGGAGCTTTACCGCTTCCCGCCCGTCGATATCGGGCAAGCCCACATCCATCAGCAGGAGATCAATATGTTCGTCCTTGGCAAGTCCGATACCGGAGGACGCGGTATCTGCCTGGATGGTCTCGAACTCGTCGTAAAGAGAAAGCTGTTCGACCAGGGCTTCGCGCAATTCCTTGTCGTCATCGACAATCAGTATCGTACGGGCAGTCATTTTCGGTCCTCGCCATAAAGTCCTGAAGTGATCACGCAGACTTGTGCAAACCACACAAGCTTGTTCCTGCCACTATGTGCGCGGGAAAGTGTTGCCGCACAAGCATGGGCTCGTCAATTCTTCTTCACGCGAGGGTCAGGGCCGGTTTATCAAGGGAGTGTCTTTGACAAGGCGAAAAGGAAAAGGGGCAGGATGAGACAAGGCACAAAACCCGCGGATCTGCTGGAAGTTCGAGCGCTGCCCCGTGACCGCTCTCGGGGAATTCTCCGCTTCGGCGAGATCACGGTTCCGTGTGCCCTCGGTCGCTCAGGGGTTGTAACGCGCAAGAAGGAAGGCGACGGAGCGACCCCGCGCGGCACCTTCGAGTTGCTTCAGGTCTTCTACCGTCCGGACAAGGGGCTGCCGCCGACGACTCGGCTGCCCCTGGAACCGATCACACCCCGTTCGGGCTGGTGCGATGATCCCGGTCACCGGCTTTACAATCGGCCCGTGGAGCTTCCGTTCGACGCCGGCCACGAGAAGATGTGGCGGGACGACCGGCTCTATGACGTGGTCGTGGTGCTTGACTGCAACCTGTTTCCCGCCGTGAAAGGCCGGGGAAGCGCGATCTTCTTTCACATCGCAAGGGAGGACTACCGGCCGACGGAAGGCTGCATCGCCGTCTCCCCCGCCCATATGCGGCTGGTGCTTGCGTCCGTTCGTCCGGGCGCGGTCATGACCGTTCTTTAGTCCCTCGGCATCGGTTCTCAGGGCATTTGCGGCCGCTGGATCACGAAGCTGCCGCTGATGCGCACAGTCGTGCCGCCCTCCAGATCGGCTGTTTTCACGTAATAGCTTCGCCGCTGAACGCTTCGATCGTTATAGACATTGGATTCCAGGAAGGTCGCATAGCCGTTGGCGTCGATGCTCTCCAGGATCGCCGTGTGCCTCGGTTCTCCGCGCGTCTCTTCCGTCCAGCTGCCATCCTCGTTCTCGACGCGAACCGTGAAACGGGTGAACTGAAAGACGTCGCCCGGCCGTGCGTTGCTGAGCTGCGCGATGGTTCTGCCCCAGCTGTAAGTTGCTGAAGGCTTGTGGAACCCGAGGCTCTGAAAGCCGTTATTCACGAGAGTCCAGCATTGGCCATTCCCTTCGACGCGGCCGAGCCTTGCGACTGCGAAATCGATAAGTTTTTGCGCTTCCTGCGCGGTGGTATCGGTAGGCATAGGTTATCTCCGGAGCAAGGGGCCGCATTTGACCGTCACGAAGCAGGTTTCAAAATCGCCGAAAACGGAAGCGATGTCCCGCGAAGGGCAGATTACATCGAAAATTTACGTAGCGGCATCAATAGAATGCTCTTCTTCTCACTCGGCTTCTGTAATGCAGGTCACATGTTGCAGGACGAGTGCCGTCCTGCCAGACGCTGCTCAGGCCGGCGGGGAACACAGGCTGCCGGTTGCGGCAGGACGCTTTTTGCCGGTCGGCTCAGCCGCGCCGGCGTTTTTGCTTGCAGTTCAAAACGGATTGCTGCGCCATACCGGCTCGGGTTTCACGAGAACGGTTCGAGGCGCGCAATTCTCAGCAGAGGGGTGACCGGCACATGCGCTGGAGAGGTCGACGGGGAAGCAGCAACATCGAGGACAGGCGCGGGAGGGGCGGACCGCGCATGCGCATGCCGATCGGACGGCGGGCTACCGCCGGCGGCGGTCTCGGTCTTACCGGAATTCTGGTCGTGGTCGGGATCGCATGGTTGATGGGCATCAATCCGCTGGCGCTTCTCGGGCAGCTTGACGGGGGCAGTTTCCAGCAGCCGCAGTTCGACCGGCAGACCGCGCAAAGCGCCGCGAACGACGAGACGGCGCAGTTCGTATCGGTCGTTCTCGCCGATACGGAAAACACCTGGAGCACCATTTTCGAGCAGAACGGCGCCAGCTATCCCGAGCCGACTCTTGTGCTCTTCTCCGGTTCGGTCTCTTCTGCCTGCGGCTATGCCAGCGCGGCGACAGGGCCTTTCTACTGTTCAGCCGACAACAAGCTCTATATCGATCTCTCGTTCTATCGCGAACTTGCGAACCAGCTGAATGCGCCGGGGGATTTCGCCCAGGCCTACGTACTGGCGCATGAAGTCGGCCATCACATCCAGAATGTCCTCGGCATTTTGCCCAAGTTTCACCGGGTTCGGCAGTCCATGAGCCGGACGGAGGCCAATGCGCTGTCCGTGCGCGTCGAGCTGCAGGCCGACTGCTATGCCGGCATCTGGGCGCATTATGCAGCGCGTCAGAAAGGCTTCGTGGAAGAGGGTGATATCGATGAGGCGCTGAACGCGGCAAGCCGCATCGGCGACGATACGCTGCAGAAGCAGACCCAGGGATATGTCGTTCCGGACAGTTTCAATCACGGCACCTCGGCGCAGCGTGCGCGCTGGTTCCGGACCGGGTTTCAATCGGGCGACCTGAATGTCTGCGACACCTTCAATGCGGCACAGCTCTGAGGCAGGAGGCAAGGGGCGATTCCGGCATGGTGTCGCAGGAGGGCATCTCCGGTTTGACAGGTTGCCCCACTGGTAATTCGCGGCGTTTTCCGCCATATAGGGGCAAATGTCCGCAAGATGGCGGGCAGTTTTCCTTGTAGCTTTGAAGAAGTGCGTGCGGCATGGCGTCTGAAACCAGACCCTTTTTGAAAATGAACGGCCTCGGCAACGATTTTGTCGTCTGGGACGCGCGGTCCGAGCCGCTGCGCCTCGGCACGGACGCGATCGCCCGGCTGGGGGATCGCGAGACCGGCATCGGCTTCGATCAGATGATCACCGTCGAGCGCTCGAGCCTTGGTGTCGATGCTTTCATGCGCATCCATAACCGGGATGGTGGCGAGGTGTCGGCCTGCGGCAACGCCACCCGCTGCATCGGACGTCTGCTGATGGAGGAAACCGGCAAGGACGTCGTCACGATAGAAACCCGCGCCGGTCTGCTGCGTGCCGCAAGTGGCAATGCTCCACGGTCTCTGACCGTCGACATGGGGACGCCGCGGTTCGACTGGGAGGCGATCCCGCTGGCAGAAGAATTTGCCGATACCCGCGCCATCGAGTTGCAGATCGGTCCGATCGACGATCCGATCCTGCATACCCCAGCCGTGGTCAATGTGGGCAATCCGCACGCGATCTTCTGGGTCGATGATGTCGAGGCCTATGATCTGGCGCGGGTTGGGCCGTTGCTGGAACATCATCCGATCTTCCCGGAAGGCGCCAATATATCGCTTGCGCATATTTTCGACGAGGACCAGATCCGCGTGAAGGTCTGGGAGCGCGGCGTGGGGCTGACGCTCGCATGCGGAACTGCGGCCTGCGCGGTCGGGGTTGCTGCGGCGCGCGACGGCAGGACAGGCAGAAAGACCACGGTCCATCTTCCCGGCGGACCCCTTGGGATCGAGTGGCGCGAGAGCGACGGCCATGTGCTGATGACCGGCCTGACGGAAATCGAGTTCGAAGGCGAAGTCGATCTGGAGACGCTCGCCTGGCGCAGGACCGAAGACGGAGATGCGCCTCTGGAGGCCGGAGCGGCCCAATGAGCGTCGATGTCGTGACTTTCGGATGCCGGCTTAATTCCTACGAGTCGGAGGTGATGAAGCGTGAGGCGGAAGCCGCGGGCCTCAAGGACGCCATCCTGATCAATACCTGTGCGGTCACCGGCGAAGCGGTTCGCCAGGCACGGCAGGCCGTGCGCAAGGCCAAGCGTGACAATCCGGGCGCCCGTGTCATCGTGACCGGCTGTGCGGCCCAGACCGAGGCCGAAACCTTCTCCGCGATGGACGAAGTGGACCTTGTTCTCGGCAACACGGAAAAGCTCGAGCGCAAGTCCTATTCGGACGTCGCTGCATTCGGTATTTCCGAGAGCGAGAAGGTGCGCGTCAACGACATCATGAGCGTCGAAGAGACCGCAGGGCACCTGATTGACGGGCTGACCGGCCGGGCACGTGCCTTCGTTCAGGTCCAGAACGGCTGCGATCACCGCTGCACCTTCTGCATCATTCCCTATGGCCGCGGCAATTCGCGGTCGGTGCCGATGGGAGTCGTGATCGAGCAGATCCGCCGTCTCGTTGAAAACGGCTACAACGAGATCGTTCTGACCGGTGTCGACATCACGTCCTACGGCGCGGATCTTCCCGGCAGCCCGAAGCTCGGCAGTCTGACGGCGAAGATCCTCAAGATGGTTCCGGATCTGAAGCGGTTGCGTCTGTCCTCCATCGACTCCATCGAGGCAGATGCGGATCTCATGCGGGTGATCGCGGAGGACGAACGCCTCATGCCTCATTTCCACCTGTCCCTGCAGGCTGGTGACGACATGATCCTGAAGCGAATGAAGCGGCGGCACCTGCGCGCAGATACCATCCGTTTCTGCGAGGAGGTTCGCCGCCTGCGTCCGGACGTCGTTTTCGGCGCCGACATCATCGCCGGCTTCCCGACGGAAACGGAGGAGATGTTCGAGAACTCCCTGATGATCGTCGACGAGTGCGGCCTGACGCATCTGCATGTGTTTCCGTTCTCCGCCCGCAAGGGCACACCGGCAGCCCGCATGCCGCAATTGCCCCGCGCGCTGGTGAAGGAACGCGGTGCCCGACTGCGCGCCAAGGGCGAAGAAGCGCTGGTTCGTCACCTGTCGTCGGAAGTCGGCAAGCTGCGCCCGATCCTCATCGAAAAGGAAGGCATCGGACGCACCGAGCAGTTCACGCAGGTGGAACTGGATGGCGGCATGTCCGGCGAGATTGTCGAAACCAGAATTATCGGCCATACCGGTCGCCATCTTCTGGGCGAAGCCCTTACCAAGGCCGCCTGAGCGGCCGAATTCTTCAAGGCGGTTTCATGAGCGAGAAAAAGCGCGGGTTTCTGGGTCGGCTGTTCGGCGGCAAGGACGATACGGACAAGAAGCCCGACACGCATTCGGAAACGCAGAGCGAGGAAACCGCAGCCTCGGGTGATGTGGCGGAGCATCCTGCGGACAAAACGCAGGAAGCCTCCAAAACGCCGCTGACCGACCCTGCGCCAGTTTCAGAGCCTGAGCCGGAGATCGAGGTTGCGCCGATCGCGCCGAGTGCGCCGACGCATGATCCCTTCGGGCCTCTGGCGACCGGACCGAGTGCGGATCTCGTCGGGGGCTTTCGCGAGCCGCCGCCCTTGAGCGAGCCCGAAGTCTTCCATTCCACGGATGTCGCGCCGGATCCCGAGGATATTCCCGAAGTGCCACCGGAGCCGGCGGACGAGACGCCGGCGGAGGAGCCGAAGCTTTCCTGGTTCCAGCGCCTGAGGCACGGCCTTTCGCGCTCTTCCGCCTCGCTGACCGAAGGCATCACCTCGATCTTCACCAAGCGCAAGCTCGATGCGGCGATGCTGGAGGAGCTGGAGGATATCCTGATCCAGGCGGACCTTGGTGTCGAAACCGCGATGGCGATCACCGATCGCCTGTCAGACGGTCGCTACGACAAGGAAATCTCGCCCGAAGAAGTCAGGTCCATCCTGTCGGAGGAAGTCGAGAAGGTTCTCCTTCCGGTCGCGCGCCCGCTCGATCTGGACAAGGGTCACAAGACCCATGTCGTCCTTATGGTCGGTGTCAACGGCACCGGCAAGACCACCACTATCGGCAAGCTGTCGCAGAAACTGCGCTCGGAAGGAAAATCAGTGATGCTGGCGGCCGGCGACACCTTCCGCGCCGCTGCCGTCGAACAGCTCAAGATCTGGGGCGATCGCACCGGTGCGGAGGTCGTGGCCCGTGCGACCGGAGCGGATGCGGCCGGGCTTGCCTTCGACGCCATGAAGGAAGCCAGAGAAAAGCAGGTCGACGTTCTTCTGATCGACACCGCCGGCCGCCTTCAGAACAAGGCCGAGCTGATGGATGAGCTGGAAAAGGTCATCCGCGTCATCAAGAAACATGACCCGGACGCCCCGCATGATGTTCTCCTGACGCTCGATGCGACCACCGGACAGAATGCGCTCAACCAGGTCGAGATCTTCGGCAAGGTGGCCGGTGTCACGGGCCTGGTGATGACCAAGCTCGACGGTACCGCGCGCGGCGGCATTCTCGTCGCCATTGCCGCGAAGTACGGCTTGCCCGTTCACTTCATCGGCGTGGGTGAAGGCGTGGCCGACCTCGAGCCGTTCTCCGCAAAGGACTTCGCCAGCGCGATTGCCGGACTGGCCTAGCTGCCAGTCTCCGGGTCTGTTTTCTGGTCTGTGTCCTCGGCATCCTCGTCGCTGCCCCCCGGCTCCGTCACGACCCTCATCGGTTCGGCAAACGTCAGTGTGCGGTACGGGAACGGGATCTCTATGCCTTCGCGATCAAGGGCCGCCTTGATGCTGATGACCGCCTCGCTGCGCGATGCATGCTCCTGGCGCGGCGGGCTCTCGGTCCACCAGCGCACTAGAAAGTCTATGGAAGATGAGCCGAATTCCTTGGCGAAGACATCGAAAGGCTTCGACTTGTCCCGCGTTTCAAGCGCCTCGACCGTTTTGGAGATGACCTCTTGCGCTGCCGCGGCGTTTTCACCGTAGGCGACGCCCACCACCAGAGATATCCGGCGCAGATGGCGATCCGTCAGGATCTTGACCGGGTTCTTGTAAAGGTAGCTGTTGGGGACGAGAAAAAGCTCGCCCGACCGTTTGCGCAGAAACGTATCGCGGATCGAGATGTTTTCCACCCGCCCGCTGAGGTCGTTGCATTCAATATCGTCGCCGATCCGCATGGGCTTTCTGAGAAGAATGAGAAAACCGGCCAGGAAGTTCTCGAAAATATCCTTAAAGGCCAATCCAATGGCGATGGAGCCGATGCCGAGCCCCGCAAGAAGCTTCGTCGGGGTGAGATTGGGAAAGAGGATCGTCAGCGCGATCATGCCGCCCAACAGCCAGACCGACAGATGCGTGACCTTGACCAGCGCGACCTGAAGCGATGGACGTGATCTCGATCGCCGCAAGATCATCAGCGATACGCGCCCGAGAATGAGCGCGACGATCCATGTCAGTATCAGGACGATCGAGCCCGACAGAAAATTCGGCGCAAGAGCGATCGTGTGCCGGATTATCTCGTTGAATTGCCCGTAAATGATATTTAGCGGTTCTATATTGGAATCCATAAATTCATCCGGAAAGAGGTGAAATATACCTGATTTAACGGTTGAATTATACTGTGGTTCCCCTAAAGCTGATTTTGTGATTTTTCTCCTGAAAAGAACAGCAGTCAGCGTCTTTTCTTCTGCTTGGGGATAGTTGTATTGCTGTCGTTGCGTTCAATTGCGGCCGCCGTTTTCTTTTTTTCAAAATGGTCAGGTATCAGCAGGGTCGGGCTCGTTCTTTGCGCACTCCTGGTGGCGTTTTCCGCGGTCGGATCGACCGGTCTGCATGCCCAGACAGAGACAACGGCTCCCAAGATTGCAGCCGAGACCAATGCCACGACCGACCGCGCCATCCAGAGGCGGATCGTGGGGATCTACGAAGAGCTCGAGGGTCTGGGAAAGATCTCCGTGGACGTAAAGGCAGGTGTCGTCACCCTCGGCGGAACCGTGACCGAAGTCGCTCTGTCCGAGCGGGCAGTAACCCTGGCGGAGCGAGTCGACGGTGTCGTTGCCGTCAACAATGAGATCGTGGAGGAAACCGCGCTCAGCGAGAGGCTCGGTCCGGTCTATGAAAGACTGCATGACCGGACCCTGCAGGCATTCAACTATGTGCCGCTGATGCTCGTGGCGCTGTTCGTCTGGTTCGTCGTTGGGTTGATCGGTGTCCTGATTGCCGGTGCCCAGTGGCCCTGGGACCGGGTCACGCCGAATGCCTTTGTGGCCGATCTCCTGCGGCAGCTCGTCAGGATCGTCTTCATCGTCATGGGCGCCGTACTGGCGCTCGACGTTCTGGGCGCGACCGCCGTTATCGGCACGTTGCTGGGCGCGGCGGGGATTGTCGGCCTGGCGGTTGGTTTCGCAGTGCGTGACACGGTCGAAAACTACATTGCCAGTATCATGCTCAGCATTCGCCAGCCCTTCAGTCCCAAGGATTTCATCAAGATCGAAGGGTATGAGGGCAATGTCATCCGGCTGACGTCCAGGGCGACGATCCTTATGGAGCCCGACGGCAACCATATCCGCATTCCGAATTCGATCGTCTTCAAGAGCACGATCATCAATTACACCATCAATCCCCAGCGTCGGTTCTGTTTCAATGTCGGGGTGGATGCCGACAGCGATCTGGCAAATGCGCTTCAGGTCGGACTGGACACGATCAGGGTCCTGCCCTTCGTTCTGAATGAGCCGTCGCCGGATGCATGGATCGACAATCTGGGGGATTCCAACGTTGTCCTGTCCTTCGTCGGCTGGATCGATCAGGACGAGACGGATTTTCTGCGAGCCCGATCCGAATCCATGCGGCTGGTCAAGCAGGCGCTGGAATCCAGCGGGTTCTCGCTGCCCGAGCCGATCTACCGTCTGCGGTTCGATTCCGATTTGCCGGTCTCTGCGAAGTCCGAGGGGGCCGGTGCTGCGGAAAAAGCATCTTCTCCCCCACCGCGTGAGCCGAAGACGGACGAACCTAAGGACACAAGTGTCGACAGGGATCTGGAGCGCCGGATCGATGAGGAGCGCGAGGCAACCGGCTCTGAGGATCTTCTGGACGAAAGCGCGCCGAAGGAATTCGGTTCGAGGGACAGAAGCTCGTCGTGACTTTGGCGCAGGCGCATATTGCGATGCGCGCCTGCACCTGTTCCAGGCGCTAGAAGTTTCCTGCCTTCACGCGGCGCCAGCGCGCCTCGAAAAAGGAATAGCAGGAAAACAGGAAGAGGCCGACCGCAAGCCCGCCAAGCAGGTAGGCGCCGAACGGGAGGTCCTGCACGTATTGCAGAGCGTCTTTCACGCCGGGCATGTCGCTTTCCGGTGAATCGGCTTCGGCGACTCCAATCCAGATCATGATCGACAGAACGAGAAACACCACGCCGCGTGCGGCAAGGCCCGCAATCGCGACCACGTGCAGCGCCGTCATCGGCGCTTCGTTTTCGTCAAAGTGCTTTTCATATTTGCCGCTGAATGCCTTCCACCAATGGGCCAGAGCGATACCGAGAAACACCAGCGAGACGCCGCCAGCCAGGATTTGCGGTCCGACGAAATGCACAAGGGGGGAAAGCGGGCTTTTCGACGAACCGCCGTCGCCGCCCGACGAGCCCCACAGGCCGATCAGGCGCAGGGCGTAAAGGGCAAGCGCTCCATAGGTGAGGGCACTGACGAACAGGGCCAAGCGCACGGTAAGGCCCTTGATTCCAGTGCCATGGTCATCGGCGTCCAAAAGCGACTGGATCAGCCTCCAGACAACAAAACCCACCAACCCCAGGATAAGGGCTGCGATCAGGACCATGCCGAAGGGCTGTTGGAGAATGGTTTCGAGAGCGCCCTTCGTGTCCTTGTTGGACCCTGAGCCGAAGGCTGCGAGGAGGGCAAAGAGGGAAATGATCGTATAGACGAGACCGCGCGAGAAATATCCGGCGCGAGCAGCTGCCTGTATGGCTTTTCTGGATTTATCCATGGAACCCCTTTTGGGCGTTGCCCGGTCGGCGACTATAGGTGCCGCATTGGCGAAATGGCCGATCTTCTTTGAAAAAGTGTTCGAGCCGGCTGCAACGGGCAAGGTAGCTCAGGGGCGGGAGGTAACCTTGCGGGTGTGGGGTGGGGCGTTGCAGCCGGCTCGAAGGGGGTGTCGCTTTATGTGTCAGGCTGGCTTCAGACGAGCCCGAGCAGCGACAGAACGGCACCGACGACGACAATAAGTCCGACGAGATAGATGATGCTGTGCATGACAATGTCCTTTCACGAAATGTACTGAACCGACTTGGTTCGGACCGGAATGTCCGATCAGTGTTTCGGGCCCTCGCGCCACGACGGGCGAGTGGTGCGGGCCGGTTCAAACAGTCCGATTCCGGACACGATTGCACTCACGAGAACGGCCGGGCCGACCAGGATAATGAGGTCCTGCATGTCTCTCTCCATGTGTTGAAAAGAGAACTCGCCAAATAAAAGATGGTTCCCGGAAATAATGCGAATTTCGCTGCAGCGTGCCCGTGGGCTCATGCGCGTGCATGTGCTGTCTCAATCTCTGCGGTGGCGCGCTGTAACGGATCTACTCGCAATTCAATACTTTAGAGCCGCCGAAAGGATGCTTCCGGGGTGCGCTGGACGCTTCGACTGTTCAGCGAAAAAATCGGGTACTGGCGGCGCTCAGGCGCCGGGTTCCCAGTCCTCGGGCGCAAGCTCGAATCCCTCGAACATGAAACCCGGTGCGACCGTGCAGCCGACCAGTGTCCAGGCGCCCAGAGAGCGCGCTTGTTGCCAACCGTTTCGCGGGACAATGCCTTGCGGGCGCTCGCCGGCGGCAAGGTCGTTGCCGAGGGTCAGAGAGAGGCGGCCCTTGCCATCCGAGCTGATGGACAGTTCCAGCGGGCTGCCGGCATACCAATGCCAGGTTTCGACCGCGTCCACCTTGTGCCAGCGCGAGGTAATTCCCTCCGGAAGCAGGAAATAGATCTGCGTCGAGGCCGCACGCCCGTCGGCATCCGTCAGCGTATCGCGGAAGGTTTCGACGAAATAGCCGCCTTCGGGATGCGGCTGCATGCCGAGCAAGTCGATGACGTCATGGGCAGAGAGCTGAGGAGAAACGGGCATGGCAGTCCTGGTATTGAAGCGAAACAGTTTCAAATCGATCGAAAGGCTGCGCTCCGCCTGTCAGGTCGGTTTGGTCTCGTTGCAATATATCATGTCATCGATGGTTTCGCGCAGCGCCGCCACGACTTCCTCGTATAGGACCTGCATGTCGAGCCTGTGCCCGCCGCCCTCCGCACCCGGAATGGGCTCCGCCTGTGTGAAAACGCGGTGGACCACGTCCTTGGCGCGGTCTTCGGCAGAGCGGGCCGATGCCGGACGGGTCGCCGCATTCAAAGCGGGAGGTCTCCCTGAAGATGTCATGGTGTGGGCCCCTGAATATCCACGATGGAGATCATATGGGGGGCGATCGGTGAGATGAAAGGCTTGGCGTGCAGAATTGCCATCCCTAAAACGACTGATTGCACGGATGGCGAAGAGTTTGGCTCAGGCATTGTCCTTGCGTGTGCGGATCTCGGCGAAGACTTCCTCGGCATTCTTGCCGTCCATACCGAGTGCTGCAGCGACGGACGCTTCACCCGCCCGCAGGAACGGGTTGGTCGCCTTTTCCAGTTTCATGCTGGTCGGCAGCGTCGACTTGCCTGCCGCGCGGAGATCTTCCACCTCGGCGGCGCGCTTTTGCAATTCCGCATTGTCAGGCTCGATCGTGAGCGCGAATTTCGCATTGTCGGCCGTATATTCATGGCCGCAATAAATGCGGGTCTCATCGGGCAGCTTGCGCAGCAGCTTGGAAAGCGAGGACCACATCATCTCCATGTCGCCCTCAAACACGCGGCCGCAGCCGAGCGAGAACAACGTGTCGCCGGTGTGCGCGACGCCGATGTCGGGCAGGTGCCAGGAGATCTGGTCGAGCGTGTGCCCCGGCGTTGAAATGGCGTCGATCTTGTAGGGGCCGCAATGGACAGTGTCGCCGTCCTCCACCGTTCTGTCGATCTCGGGGATCTTCATGCGCGAGCGCGCGGGGCCGATGACGGTGGCGCCGGTCGAAGTCTTCAGGTCGCCGAGGCCCTCGACGTGATCCCAGTGGTGATGGGTGATCAGGATATGGGTCAGGGTCCAGCCGGTTTCTTCAAGCGCCGACGCATAGGCCGAAGCCTCGGGCACGTCCACGGCGACGGTCGTTCCGCTCTCGCTGTCGTGGATCAGAACGCCGAAATTATCGTCCAGACAGGAGAATTGGTGGATAGCGGTTGTATCGCCCAGTGCCATGAAACGGTTCCTTGGAGAGATTGACAGGTTGAATCGCACAGTGGCAAAGAGAGAACCCGGGGGCAAGGCGGGGCCCTTGCGAATTTTGCCTGTTGCCTGTTCAATCGCCCTGACCTGAATTCGCCGAGTGAATCTTGATGTATCTCGACGTCGTCCATCTGCGTGCATTTTATGATTTACCGCTCGGACGGCTGTTGCGCAGCTTCGTGGGTGCGCCGATCCGCGAGATGTGGCCCGAGCTGAAAGGCCAGAGGCTGCTTGGCATCGGATATTCGGGGCCTTTCATGCGGCCGTATCTCGACAGCGCGGAACGTGCGATTGCCGCCATGCCGGCACCCCAGGGGGCCGTTGCCTGGCCGCGCGAGCGCGACAGCGCCTGTGCGCTCGTCGAGGACGACGCGCTCCCGTTTCCGGACCTCTCCTTCGACCGGGTCATGCTGGTGCATGCCCTTGACCACTGCAAGGATGCCGAAGCGGTGCTGAAGGAGGCCTGGCGGGTTCTGGCGCCCGGCGGCAGGCTGATCGCCGTGGTGGCGAACCGGCGGGGCTTGTGGGCGCAGTCGGAACTCTCCCCCTTCGGCTATGGCCGCCCCTATTCCGGTGGTCAGTTGAAGGAGCTGCTCAAATCCAGCCAGTTCAACGTCGTCAACGATGCGGAGGCGCTGTTCATGCCGCCGACGCGGGCCCGCACGATCCTGCGCGCAGCCCGCACCTGGGAAGCGATCGGCCGGCGCGTCTGGCCGGCTTTCGGCGGCGTCCTGATCATGGAAGCGGAAAAGGTCGTGTTCCAGAGCCTGCCGGCAGGCGGCAAGAAGAAGAGCCTGCGGGTACTGCGCCCGGTCTTCATCCCGGAAGGCGCGGCGACCGGGCTGAAGCCCATCCGTTCCGTGCACGCGCACGAACAGCCATTGCTGCCGCAATGAGCCGCGTCTTCAGCGCTTCAGCAGGAAGACAGCCTGTTCGGCGACGATGTTCCAGACCCACCAGGGCGCATTGATCGGGATCTTGTTTCCCTTGCCGCTGAGCGCGACCGCCTTTTCGACGGTGGCATCCAGCTCGCGGCACAGATCGACGAAATCCCTCAGCGAGCAGAAGTGGATGTTCGGCGTGTCATACCATTCGTAGGGAAGGTACTTGGTCACCGGCATCCGGCCGCGAAACACGACCTGTGCCCGGTTGCGCCAGTGGGCGAAATTCGGAATGGAGACGATGACCTGCTTGCCGATGCGCAGAAGCTCGCTCATCACCTCCTTGGGTGCGCGCGTTGCCTGCAGCGTCTGGCTGAGAATGGCGACATCGAAGGCCTGATCCGGGTAGTCGGACAGGTCGGTGTCCGCATCGCCCTGGATCACCGAGAGGCCGCGCGCAACGCAGCGGTTCACGCCTTCCTGGGACAGTTCGATGCCGCGGCCGTCCACCTGACGCTCGCGCACCAGCAGGTCCAGAAGCGCGCCGTCTTCCGAGCCTATATCGAGGACACGGGCGCCCTGGGGCACAAGCGAGGCGACCACGCTGTGGTCTCCGCGCACCTGTCCCGGTTTGGTCTGTATGGGTGCTAGGTTCATTCAGGAATCCGTCGTGCTGATCTCTTCGCCGGGCGCGGGCAGGCCGCGGGCGCGGGCCGCGCCGGTCACGAAGCCGCGGATCGTGTCGAACATTTCCGGCACGTCCAGAAGGAAGGAATCGTGGCCCCGGTCGCATTCGATCTCGACAAAGGAAACATTCGCCGCTGCCGCGTTCAGCGCCTTGACGACGCTGCGGCTTTCCGAGGTCGGAAACAGCCAGTCCGAGGTGAAGGACATGATGCAGAAACGCGTGTTCGTGTCCTTGAACGCGTTCGTCACCGAACCGAATTCGCGCGCCAGGTCGAAATAGTCCATGGCGCGGGTGACATAGAGATAGGAATTGGCGTCGAACCGGTCGACGAACGTCATGCCCTGGTGGCGCAGATAGCTCTCGATCTGGAAATCCGCGTCGAAGCCGAAGGTCAGATTTTCGCGATCCTGCAGGTTCCGGCCGAATTTCTGGTGCAGGGATTCGTCCGACATATAGGTGACGTGTGCCGCCATACGCGCGATGGCGAGCCCCTTGGTCGGGCGGACGTCGTGTTCGATGTAGTGGCCACCGAGCCAGTTCGGATCGGCCATGATCGCCTGGCGACCAACCTCGTGAAAGGCAATGTTCTGTGACGTGTGGCGCGCGGCGGCGGCAATCGGCACTGCGGAAAAGACCCGCTCGGGATAGCTGGCCGCCCACTGCAGAACCTGCATGCCGCCCATGGACCCGCCGATCACGGCGAAGAGCGTGTCGATGCCGAGGTAGTCGACCAGCCGGGCCTGGGCGCGGACGATGTCGCGGATGGTCACGACCGGAAAGTCGACGCCGTAGGGCTTGCCTGTATCGGGATTGATGGTGGCCGGCCCGGTGGTGCCAAGACAGCCGCCAAGAACGTTGGAACAGATGACGAAGTAGTGGTTGGTATCGATCGGCTTGCCCGGGCCGACCATCAGGCTCCACCAGCCGGGCTTTCCCGTGACCGGATTGTCCGAGGCGACATACTGGTCGCCGGTGAGGGCGTGGCAGACGACGACGGCATTCGACTTGTCCGCGTTCAGCGTGCCGTAGGTCTCAAAGGCGATCTGCCACGGGGCAAGCTTGACACCTGATTCCAGTTCCAGCGCTTCTTCTGCCGAAAACTCCGCCAGCTTGCTTGAAGGAGAAACGGCCTCGTTCGCCTGCACTTCTTCAGCGTCGGCGGGTGCGGAGGCAGCCGGATTGTCGATGTCTGCAGACATGTGTCGCTATATACTTCCCGTCCTGAACCCTGCGCTCCAGACCGGTGGCGGGCTGGAGACCCGGGGCTTTCGAATTTCGGTTGTGAGCGTGCGCCGGACCAGGGAGGAGGGCCAGTTTCAGGACCCTAGCAACTTTCCGCAGCCCTTAGCAATCCAGACTGGCGAGGTAGCCGTGCGCCGCTTTTGGAGTCAATGTTTTCTTTTGCGTTTGTGCGATCAGGTGCCTATGACTATCCGCCGCTGAAAGAAAAACCAAGGCTGGATTTCCAAATGTCTCAACTGCCGGATAGCAGCGGGATGTCGCCCGACCAGTTGCGCGCGCATATCGACGGGATCGATGCCCGTATTCACGCAGCGCTCATGGAACGGGCGGAAGCCGAGGCCTCGATTGCCGCTCTGGACGCCTCTGCCGGCGGGGCCGGCGGGCTGTTTCATCCCGAGCGAGACGCAGACTCCATGCGCCAGCTCGTCGAGCGCCACCAGGGTGATCTGCCGCTGGCGACCGTCGAGCACCTGTGGCGGGATCTGATCTGCGCCTGCACCAGTCTCGACATCACCGCCGCCGTGCATCTGGACGGTACTGCCGATCTGATCGAGATGCTCGATCTCGCGAGGTTCTATTTCGGGTTCTCCATTGAACTGGTGCCTGCCGGCGATGCCGCTGATGTTGTCGGCGCCGTCGCCGCCTCCGAGGGGGATCTCGGACTGGTGGCCCTGACGGATCGGGCGGAGCTGCCATGGTGGCGCGGATTGAGCGAAACCGGCGCACAGGTGCGGGCGCGTTTGCCGTTTCTGGTTCTGGACGAGCGTCCGGCGGACCTGCCGGCGCTGGTCCTGGCAAAAAGCCAAAGCCTTGTCGACAACGTCGACGTGGCGGTTTATGACGCGCGCTGGTCGGACCTGCTTCCCGGAAAACTGATGGATCAGGGCATCGAGGTGCTGAGCTTTTTCCGCTCCGGCAGTGGCGTGGACGCGCTGCTGGCCATCTCCGGTGACCAGACCGAGGAAGACGTGATGACAGCCTGCCTTGCCGCAGGCGCCGCGCCGGTGGTGCTGCGACGGGTCGGCGGCTACGCCGCTCCGATCGACGGTGATCCGGAAGACGGTTTCGGAAGCGAAGATGGGCTGGAAGCCAGTGACGAAAGGTCTGGGCAGGAGCTGCGGTAATGAATGAGATGAGCAAGATGGATCAGGTGAAAAACGCAAACGCCAATCGTCCGCAGCCGAAACCCGGCGTGCTGGACATCGCTGCCTATGTCCCGGGAAAATCCAAGGGATCGCACGGCAAGACGATCCACAAGCTTTCGTCCAACGAAACGCCGCTCGGCACCAGCCGTTCGGTGCAGGCGGCGGTCGAAGGTGTCGCGCGCAATCTGGAACTCTATCCGGACGGAGCCGCAACGGAGCTGCGGGCCGCGATCGGCGAAGCCTACGGCCTCAGCGCCGACCGCATCATCTGCGGCGCGGGGTCGGACGAAATCCTGTCAATGCTCGCCTATGCCTATCTCGGCCCGGGCGACGAGGCGATCTATTCCGAGCACGGCTTCCTGGTCTATGACATCGCCATTCGGGCTGCCGGCGCGACGCCGGTGGTCGCACCCGAGCAGGACCTCACCACCGATGTGGATGCCATTCTGGCTCGGGTGAGCGACAAGACCAAGGTCGTCTTCCTCGCCAATCCGAACAATCCGACCGGCACCTATCTGCCGTTTGACGAGATCAAGCGGCTGCACGAGGGGCTGCCGTCGACGGTGCTTCTGGTGCTGGATGCCGCCTACGCGGAATATGTCCGCCGCAACGACTATGAAAGCGGCATGGAACTGGCCGCAACGTCGGAAAACGTCGTCATGGCACGGACCTTCTCCAAGATCTACGGTCTGGCCAATCTTCGCCTTGGCTGGGGCTATGGCCCGGCGCACGTCATTGACGCGATGAACCGCATTCGCGGACCGTTCAATGTTTCCGGCATGGCGATTGCCGCCGGTGTTGCCGCCGTGAAGGACAAGGAATTCGTCGCACGCTCGGTCGACCACAACGAAAAATGGTTGCCGTGGCTGACGGGAGAGCTTGAAGCGCTCGGGCTCAAGGTGACGCCGAGCGTCGGAAATTTCGTTCTGATGCATTTCCCGGACGAGGACGGCAAGCGGGCGCCGGATGCCGACGCCTATCTGCTGGAGCGGGGCTGCGTGCTTCGCCTCGTCGGCAACTACGGCCTGCCGAATGCCCTCAGGATGAGCGTCGGCTCGGAAGAAGCGAACCGGACCGTCGTCGCGCATCTGAAAGATTTCCTGCAAAAAGACTGAAAGAAGACCACGAGCTGATGACCGGAGCTCCCATTTTCGAGCGCATGGCCCTTATCGGAATCGGCCTGATCGGATCCTCCCTTGCCCGGGCGGCGCGTCAGCGCGGTCTGGCGAAGGAAATTGCCATTTCGACCCGTTCGCCCGCCACCTTGCAGCGGGCGGAGGAACTGGGTCTTGGTGACCGCTATGAACTGGATGCGGCCGTCGCGGTGGAAGGCGCCGATCTCGTGATCCTGTGCGTCCCGGTGGGGGCAAACGAAGCGGTTGCGAAATGGATCGCCCCAGCGCTCAAAAAGGGCGCGGTGCTGACCGATGTGGGCTCAACCAAGGGATCGGTGGTCGATCAGGTCAGTCCGCATGTGCCCGAGGGCGTTCACTTCATCCCGGGCCACCCGATTGCCGGTACGGAGCAGTCCGGGCCCGACGCGGGGTTTCCGACCCTCTTCGAAAACCGCTGGTGCATCCTGACGCCGCCGGAAGGCGCGAACCGGGAAGCAATCGATAAACTGACCGCCTTCTGGCAGGGCTGCGGCTCTGATGTCGACACCATGGACGCGCGGCACCACGATCTCGTGCTGGCGATCGTTTCGCATCTGCCCCATCTCATCGCCTACAACATCGTCGGGACGGCGGACGACCTGGAAACGGTCACCAAGTCGGAAGTCATCAAGTATTCCGCGTCCGGTTTCCGCGATTTCACCCGACTTGCAGCTTCGGATCCGACCATGTGGCGGGATGTCTGTCTGCACAACAAGGATGCGATCCTGGAGATGCTGTCCCGGTTCTCCGAGGATCTGTCGGCGCTTCAACGGGCGATCCGCTGGGGGGACGGAGACATGCTGTTCGACCTGTTCACCCGCACCCGCGGCATTCGCCGCTCGATCATCGAGGCGGGTCAGGAAACGGACGAACCGGATTTCGGGCGCCATGCCAAGGACGGAGCCGACGCGCCGGCGGAGTAACGGCTCTGCGGTTCAGTTTGTCCGGCTGACGATATAGCTCGCAAGGGCTGCAAGCACTTCGGCACGCTCGTCGAAAGGTTTCAGCAGCTCCGCGGCTTCCTTGACCAGTCTGTTCAGTTCGGCCCTAGTCTTTTCGATGCCCCAGAGCCCGACCAGGGTTGCCTTGCCGGCTTCCGCATCCTTGCCGGTTGCCTTGCCCATGGTTTCCGGGCTCGCCTCAACGTCCAGAAGATCGTCTGCAAGCTGGAAGGCAAGGCCGATGACCTCGCCGAAACGGGTCAGGCGGTCGATGTCGTCTTCGGCCGCATCGGCAAGCACCGCTCCGGCGCGGCAGGCATAGCGCAGGAGAGCGCCGGTCTTCATGGACTGCAGAAGACGGATCTCGTCCTCGCTGCGCGCGCGATGTTCCGATTCCAGGTCCAGCATCTGTCCGCCGGCCATACCGCCGAGGCCGGAGGCGCGGGCGAGATCGCGCGACAGGCGAAGCCGCACGCCGGCGTCCTCGTGCACGGTTTCTTCGGCAACGACATCGAAGGCCAGTGTCAGGAGCGAATCACCCGCCAGAATGGCGCTCGCCTCGTCGTAAGCCTTGTGCACTGTCGGCAGGCCGCGGCGCAGATCGTCGTCATCCATGGCCGGAAGATCGTCGTGAACGAGCGAATAGCAATGGACCAGTTCCAGCGCGCAAGCCGCCTGGACGACGCCGTCGTCGGAACGTCCGAACATGGCGGCGGTTTCGATCATCAGCACGGGCCGCAGCCGCTTGCCGCCGTTCAATGCGCCATGGCGCATGGCGGCAACGAGGCGCGGCGGACGAGCGGTTTCCCCCGGAAGCGCGGCGCCGTCGAGAAGGGACGTCAGCACGGCTTCGATCCGCGCGGCCCGCGTCGACAGATGCTGCTTCAGGTCAATGGTCACGGTGTGCTCCAGGCGGATGACGACAACTTTTTGAAAGCCCGGGTTTCCCTGAAACCAAATCGCTGTATCGTCAAGGCTCGAATTTGAAAAATGCGCCGTCCCGGTGGTGTGACCGGGGCGGTGCCGAATTTTTATTCTGTCCATTTCTGGAGAAACGCCTGATGAAATTGCTGTCCAGCCTCCTGCGGTCGTTCGTCAAACGGGGCCGCATGCGCGTTTATGACGTCGACGGAGGTCTCCATGAGTTCGGATCTGGCGAAGACGGGCCGACGGTCACCATCCGCCTGCATGACAGGAAGCTCTACCGGTCGCTGTTTTTCAATCCGGAACTTGCCGCGGGCGAGGCTTATATGGACGGCACGCTGACCATGGAGGAGGGCTCGACCTGCTACGACTTCATGTATCTGTTCTCGATCAACCGTGCTCCCCTCGGCGCCAATCCGGTGCAGGGGCTGCTGCGGAAGGGCTGGAAGGCGTTTCGACGGAACCACCAGAAGAACAGCGTCGAGCGCGCGAAGTCGCAGGCACGTCACCACTATGATCTCTCGACGGATCTCTACCGGCTGTTTCTGGACGAGGGGCTGAATTATTCCTGCGCCTATTACGACACTGGCGACGACAGTCTGGAAGCGGCTCAGGCCGCGAAGCTGACGCATCTTGTGGCGAAGCTCGACCTGAAGCCCGACATGGAGGTTCTGGAAATCGGGGGCGGCTGGGGATCCCTCGCCATCCGCATGGCCCAGGCCGGCGCACGGGTGACCTCCCTGAACGTGTCTCCGGAGCAGGTGAAGATCGCCGAGGAGCGGGTCAAGGCTGCAGGGGTGGAGGACCGGGTGACCTTTGTTCTCAAGGATTACCGTGAGTTCGAGGGGCAGTTCGACCGGATCATCTCGGTCGGCATGATGGAACATGTCGGGATCGGTCATCTGGACGCCTATTTCGGCCAGATCCGCAGGTGCCTGACGGAGAGCGGCTACGCGGTCATTCATTCCATCGGTCGCATGACCCCTCCCGGGACCACCGGGCCCTTCATCCGCAAATACATTTTTCCCGGTGGTTACGTTCCGGCAATGTCGGAAGTCTTTGCCTCGACCGAACGGCTCGGGTTATGGGTCTGCGATGCGGAGATCCTGCGGCTGCACTATTACTACACGATCCGTGACTGGCGGCGCAGGTTCGAGGCACGGCGGGACGAGGCGGTCACGCTCTACGATGAAACTTTCTGCAGAATGTGGGAGTTTTATCTCTGTGCGGTTGAACTCGGGTTTCTGCACGGGTCCAACATGGTGTTCCAGCTCCTGGTCTCGCGGGAGCGGGATGCGGTGCCGATACGACGCGACTTTATTGTCGACAATGAACGGGAATTGAATGGCAAGAGTTAAGCCGCCGACGGGAGAAAGGGCAGAGTCCGGACGGTCCGCCGGAAAAGGCAGGAGCATCTTCCGGATGCTGCGCAAGAGCCTGTTCAAGCTTCTGCTCGTTCTCATTCTCCTGCCGCCCATCCTGACCGTGATCTATTCCTTCGTGCCGCCTGTGAGCACTCTGATGATCTCGCGTTACGTCCAGTTCCTGTGGGTTGACCGGCAATGGGTGTCGCTCGACGAGATCTCCCCCAATCTGGTGCGGGCGGTGATAACGTCCGAGGACAGCGGCTTTTGCGAGAACCACGGCGTGGAATGGGATGTCCTGCAGGAGCAGGTCGAGGCGCTCAGCGACGGCGAAACCCCGCGCGGGGCAAGCACCATCACCATGCAGACCGCCAAGAACCTGTTTCTGTGGGGGGAGCGGTCCTATATCCGCAAGGGTCTGGAGCTGCCGCTGGCGCTGATGCTGGACGCCATTTTGACGAAGCGGCGCATTCTGGAGATCTATCTCAACATTGCCGAATGGGGCGAAGGCATCTTTGGTGCCGAGGCGGCTGCGCAGGCCTGGTTCGGAAAACCCGCGAAGGACCTCAACCGCACCGAGGCCGCCCGTCTTGCGACCGCCCTGCCAAATCCGCTGGTGCGCAACCCTGCTAGGCCGTCCGGAGGGCACAGACGCCTTGCGGCCACCAATGTCGCCAGGGTACAAGGGGCAGGCTCGATATTCGGCTGCGTGCTGCCCGGTTGAGGCGTCTCCTCGACGGGACACAGGCGGCTGTGCGAGCCCGCCAAAGAAATTTTCGTTTATGGGGTGGCAAAACGCTTGTGTTGCCTGTATAACCCCGCGCATTCCAACACGCTGCGTGCCGCCACGCCCCGGGCTAACCCGGTCCGGGCCGCGCGGTTATGGACCACGGAGAAAAACAAAATGGCCGTTCCAAAGAGAAAAACGTCGCGCTCCAAGCGCGGTTTTCGCCGTTCCACGGACGCCCTGAAGCAGCCGACCTACGTCGAGGACAAGGATACGGGCGAACTTCGCCGTCCGCATCACGTTGACCTGAAGACCGGCATGTACCGGGGCCGTCAGATCCTGTCCGCAAAGGACGACGCATAATCTCTGCTTTCCTCTGATTGCAGGATGATCGTCGTATGGATCGCCGCATGGCAAGACAAGATTGAGGCTGGCCTTGTTCCGACAGGCCGGCCTTTTTCTTTCGTCTTGAAATGGCTTCTTTGTTCGTGTCAGCTCCCGACCAGCTGCGGATCATCCTCAGGTTGATCTTGCGGAACTAAACGGTTCGGATCCGGACAGAAACCTCCTCCCGAGGGCGCAGGCGCGCCTGAATGGCTCGGCGGTCAATCCGGCACATTCCACTCCCCATTACTTTCAGGCGCCGTTCGCGTGCTTGCCAAGGATGAGGATCATGGCCGCGAGATCCGCTTGAGACCTGTCGAGAGGCCGTGGCCCACCGTCTGATGAAGACAACCTGTGTCGGGAGTACCAGATGCGCCTATTTTCAGCCGTTCCTTTCACCTTTTTCGCTTTCCTGATCTACAACGCCTTTGCCTTCACGGTCGGCGTCGCACAGCCGGATTTCTGGGCGCATGCGGTGATCACCGTCAACATGGTGTCCGGAGCGACCTTCGAACTTCTGGCCAGCGATATCCTGATCACGCTTGGCCTGTTCTTCCTGTTCATCGAAATTCTCAAGGCGACCCGTGTCGGCACCTTCACGCTTTTGGACCACATGTTCTCGGTCCTGATCTTTGTCGCCTATCTGGTGGAATTCCTGATCGTGCCGGTGGCGGCAACGTCGCTTTTCTTCATCCTGATGGTGATATCGCTGATCGACGTGATCGCCGGTTTCTCGATCTCCATCACCGGCGCGCGCCGGGACGTCTCCTTCGGGCATGGCGAAATGCACTGACCGACAGGTTCAGGTGGCGTCAGGCGAGGAGATCGATGTCGTTGCGAGGGTCGTGAACCCTGGCGGCGTCCACGGCGCAGACAGGCGCGTCAGACCTTTTCGGTCTCGTCTGTCACTGCATATTTGTGGATCAGGGGAAGCTGCGTCAGCGTGAACAGCAAAGTGATCGGCATCATGCCGAAGACCTTGAAGCTGACCCAGAAATCGGTCGAGAAGCTGCGCCAGACGATCTCGTTGATGATGGCCAGCACGAAGAAGAAGATGCCCCAGCGAAACGTCAGCTTCCGCCAGCCTTCGTCGGTCAGGCGGAAGGCGCTGTCGAAGACATAGCCGAGCAATGACTTGCCGAAGAGAAGGCCGCCGAGCAGCACCGTGCCGAACAGGCAGTTGACGATGGTCGGTTTCAGCTTGATGAACAGTTCGTCATGCAGCCACAGCGTCAAGGCGCCGAATACCAGCACCACGGCGCCGGACACCAGCGGCATGACAGGAAGCCGTTTCGTGAGGATCAGCGAGACCACGAGGGAGATCGCGATGGCGACCATGAAGGCGGCCGTGGCCAGGAAGATCGGCTTGCCGACTGTCTGCAACACCGGGAAAGCGGCGGAGATCTGCTCGCCCCTGGAGTTGAACAGAAAGAAGACTCCAAGCGGTCCGAGTTCCAGCGCCAGCTTCAGAAGCGGCGACAGTTCCTTGCGGGTCGGGTCGTTCGGGGCGTGTTCGAATTCCATCGGTCCGGCTGTTCCTTGTCTGGCCTCTTACGCAGGACATAGGAGACCCGGGCCGGAAGGGTCAAGTATTCTCGCGGTAAATCGCGAAAATGTTCTTTCCTGCCGGGCAGGCAGACGGCAGGCTTGGAGCGATTCGCAAACACGAAAGCCTGCAGGCAGGAGACGGGAGTGTGCCGGATGAAACGTGTATTTCTGCTCGTGCTTTTGACCGGTATGGCCTGCGCACCAGCTCTTGCCGCGATGCCGGTCAACTGGCCGGACCTCAAGGGGCCGGCTTCAACCTCCTTTGAAGATCCCTTCGAGGCGCTGAGCATCCGGCAGCTCCAGTCGCTCGGAATGGTGCTTCGGCTGCGCGAGGCGCTGGACAGCGGGACATCCGGCGCAAGCGACGCGGATCTACGTGCCCGGCTCCAGCGCGAGGAAGCGATGCTGGCGGCGGAAGGGGTCAATGTCGACTGGCTGCTCAGCCATCGCGAGGAAATCGCCCGCAAGCGCGCTGTCGCGTCTCTGTCCGGCAATTCGTCGCTGACGGGCAAGGCAATCACCATCACAGGCTACGCGATACCTGTCGAAGGCCCAGGCGGGGCCGGAGAGGCGAACGGGTATCTTGTTCCCGAGCAGGGCATGTGCAGCCACATGCCGGCGCCTCCGCCCAACCAGATGATCCGCTACGTGGTGAAATCCGGAAACCAGGCGGATTACGTCTACGAACCGGTGGTTCTGACAGGACGGCTGAAACTCCAGCCGACACGTCAGAACATCATGCTGCTCGATGGCCGTGTCGACATGATCGCCGCCTTTGAAATGGAGGTCGAGGAGGTGCGCAGCCTGGACGAGGGACGCTCGGAGGCGGCTTCTCCCAATCCCATGTCTCGCTTGTGGAAGTTCTTTCGCCGCCCGAAAAATGGTCCCGCGGAGGCCGGCCAGTAGAAGCGGCGGACCTCGTTTTCAATCCGTTGTCTCAAAACCGTCCGGCGCCCGGATGACGCGTTGCTTGTCCGGTACGGTCACCGTGCAGGAAACCATTGATGCGCCACAGGCCGGGGAGGACACCCTTCGGTGATGTCTTCCAGTTGCCCGGCGACGGTCGTCAAAAGAAGGAGGCGCCCGAAGGCGCCTCCCGGAACTCTGCCCTTCGTCGGACAGCGGTTCAGCCGTTGGCGATGTACTGGCCGCCGTTGATGGTCATCACGGCGCCGGTCATGAAGGCTGCCGCGTCCGATGCGAGGTAGACAACCGTCTGCGCGATCTCTTCCGGCTGGCCGAGGCGGCCGACAGGAATGTTGGCGACGATGCTTTCAAGAACCTTTTCCGGCATTGCGGCGACCATGTCGGTGTTGATGTAGCCGGGGCAGACGCAGTTGACGGTAATGCCCTTGAAGGCGTTTTCCTGTGCCAGCGCCTTGGTGAAGCCGATTACGCCGGCCTTGGCGGCGGAGTAGTTCGACTGGCCCATCTGACCCTTCTGGCCGTTGATCGAGGAGATGTTGATGATGCGGCCGGAGGCGCGCTCGCGCATGCCGTTGATGACCGGCTTGGTCATCGTGAACATCGAGTCGAGGTTGGTGGACAGGACCGCCCGCCACTGCTCGAAACTCATCTTGTGGAACATGCCGTCACGAGTGATCCCGGCGTTGTTGACCAGAACCTCGACGGGGCCGAGGTCTTTTTCGACCTGTGCAATGCCCTCCGCGCAGGCATCGGGATCGGAAACATCCCACTTGAAGACGTAAATTCCCGTTTCCGCCTTGAAGGCTTCCGCCTTTTCCGTGTTGCCCGCGTAAGTGGCGGCAACGGCGTAGCCTGCATCTTTCAGACCGCGCGAAATTGCCTCTCCAATTCCGCGGGTGCCTCCGGTGACCAATGCGACCTTGCTCATTACCCTTCTCCTCCTGACTACAAGTTGCGGCCCTTTCGAGCTCTTGAATGACTGAATGAAATGTCGTCTTCGGCGCATGGCCGGGGTCTTCCGGCCATGCGCCACTTCAAGCTTATGATCAGCGCTCCAGACACATGGCAACGCCCATGCCGCCGCCGATGCACAGGGTCGCAAGGCCTTTCTTGGCGTCGCGGCGGCCCATCTCATGCAGCAGCGTGGTCAGGATGCGGGCGCCGGAGGCTCCGATCGGGTGACCGATGGCGATCGCGCCGCCATTGACGTTCACGATGTCCGGGTTCCAGCCCATGTCCTTGTTGACCGCGCAAGCCTGTGCGGCAAAGGCCTCGTTGGCTTCCACCAGATCAAGGTCCGATGCGGACCAGCCGGCTTTTTCCAGTGCCTTGCGGGACGCCGGGATCGGGCCGGACCCCATCACGGCCGGGTCGACACCGGCGGTTGCCCAGGATGCGATCCGGGCAAGTGGTTTCAGGCCGCGTTTTTCCGCCTCGGCAGCGCTCATGACCAGAATGGCCGCGGCGCCGTCGTTGATGCCCGAGGCGTTGGCGGCGGTCACGGACCCGTCCTTGGTGAAGGCCGGGCGAAGCTTGGTGACACTGTCAAGGGTTGCACCGTGGCGGATGTATTCATCGTCTTCCACGATACGCTCGCCCTTGCGCTCCTTGACCGTGACCGGTGTGATCTCGTCCTTGAACTTTCCGGCCTTCTGCGCAGCTTCTGCCTTGTTCTGGGAGGCCACTGCGAATTCGTCCTGCTGCTCCCGGCTGATCTGCCATTTTTCGGCGACGTTCTCGGCGGTCTGGCCCATGTGGTAGCCGTTGAAGGCGTCCCACAGGCCGTCCTTGATCATCGTATCGATCATCTTGTAGTCGCCCATCTTGTAGCCGTTACGCATGGGCGCGGCATGGGGGGACATCGACATGTTTTCCTGGCCGCCGGCCATCATGATGGTGGCGTCGCCGGTCTGGATCTGCTGCGCTGCGATGGCAACCGTGCGCAGGCCCGAACCGCAGACCTGGTTGAGCACCCAGGCGGTCGCGCTGTCAGGAATCCCTGCAAGGATCGCTGCCTGACGCGCCGGGTTCTGGCCCTGCGCTGCGGTGAGGACCTGGCCGAAGACGACTTCGTCGATGTCTGCGGCGTCCACGCCTGCCTGTTCCATTGCGGATTTCATGACCGCAGCACCCAGTTCATGCGCCGGGACGGAGGCAAATTCCCCGTTGAAAGAGCCGACGGGTGTGCGGGTTGCACTGACGATTACGATATCTGTTGAAGCGCTCATGATACTCTCCCGGACTGGGCTGCTAGGGCCTTATAGGACTGGAGCCGCTGGGGCATCTGTGTCCTTGATGATGCATGGACTAGAAACCGGGGTCGCAGTTGTGTCAACAGTATCACTCCCTATATGCGGCTTGTTTTCGCGTCTGCGTGGTCATCCTTTCGTCGTTGCACATAAAAAGGGTGGCACGATCCGATACGATTGGCTTAGTCTCTTGAGTGGAGGAGATGACAGGGCTGCGAAGGCTTTGTCGTCAAATGGGAAACCAGAGCGGGAGCGGTTCCCGTTCGTGCCTTAGGGCTGATAGGCGGAAGTGACGGATGGCCAAGACGAGCGAGCCAACAATCATCAAGAAATACGCCAACCGGCGACTCTACAACACGGGCACCAGCACCTATGTCACGCTTGAGGACCTTGCGGTGATGGTGAAAGGGGAGGAGGATTTTGTCGTATTCGACGCGAAGTCCGGCGAGGACATCACCCGCTCGGTTCTGACGCAGATCATTTTCGAACAGGAAGGCAAGGGGCAGAACCTGCTGCCGGTCGCATTCCTGCGCCAGCTGATCCGGTTTTACGGTGACAGCATGCAGGGCCTCGTGCCCAGCTTTCTCGAGTATTCGATGACCTCGCTCACCAAGGAGCAGGAAAAGCTCCGCTCCCAGATGAGCGATGCCTTCGGGGCAACGGCCTTCGAAGCGATCGAGGATCAGGTCAAGCGCAATACCGAGATGTTCGAGCGGGCAATGAAGATGTTCATGCCCTTTCCGACCGGCGAAGCGACCGGCGGTGCAGCTCCGACGGCAGGTGCGAAAAGCGATACGCCCGCCGCTTCCACGGATCTTGACGACATGAAGCGCCAGCTTGCCGAGATGCAGCAGAAGATCAACAAGCTATCCGACAAATAATCCCGCGGGATGTCGGCCCTATGCCGGAGCGTCCGGCTTAGGGCACTTTCTTTCAGGCTCAGCGGCAGTTAGCCGCAGTCGGCGGTCAGTCCGGCCGCCTCGACACCTGCTACCGCGCAGGCTTCGTCATTGTCGGACGTGTCGCCGGTGATGCCGACCGCGCCAACGGTTTCACCGCTGGCATCCCGGATCAGGACGCCGCCCGGTACGGGAATGATCGCGCCGCCGGAAGCACCGTTGAGGGCGTTGACGAAATGCGGGCGTGTTTCCGCGTTGGCGTTCAGCCAGCGGGTGCCGGTGCCGACGGCGAGGGCGCCCACGGCCTTGCCGGTCGCGATCTGCGGGCGCATGATCGAGGATCCGTCCTGACGCTTGAGGGCGACCGCGTGGCCCCCGGCATCGAGCACCACCACCGTCAGCGGTTTCAGTTTCAGGTCCGCGGCCTTTTCGATAGCGGCAGCAATGATGGTCTCTGCCGTTGAAAGTGTCATGCCAATTGCCATTGATTATCTCCCATCCGATGGTTCATATCGGGGTGTCTGTCCTGCACCCTATCCGGGTGCCGTGCAACTCGTGACGAGCTGCGGCCGCACATGCGGCAAGGGGCCTTCGGCAAGTCGCGACGGGTTTGCGCATTTGCCGACTTCTCCTTAATGTGCTGTCCGCATTGGGCTTTGCTATCAAAACCGCGTCGGGTCGAATAGGCCCGTTTCTCGACAAGCTTCTAGAGTGGAATGGAAAAAATGGATGTATCAGGGCTGGGGGCAATTCGGTGAAGCGTGATTTTCAGGTGCCTGGCCGGTCTCCGGTCTTTGCCCGCGAAGCAGCTGCGGCAACCTCTCATCCACTTGCGACAAGTGCAGCGATCGAAGTTCTTCAGAACGGCGGCAATGCGGTCGACGCGGCCATAGCGGCCGTTGCCGTGCAGTGCGTGGTCGAGCCTCATATGACCGGCATCGGCGGCGACTGCTTCGCCATCGTGATGGAACCCGACGGCCGTCTGACGGGGTTCAACGGGTCGGGTGCGGCTCCGCGCGCCGCAACGCCGCAAAAGCTCGCAGACCTCGGTGTCAGCGAGATTGACGATACATCTCCTCATGCGGTTACGGTGCCCGGTGCGGTGCGCGCTTGGGAAACGCTGCTGAAGGCGCACGGAACCCGCAATTTCAAGGACCTCTTCAAGCGCTCGGTGCAATATGCGCGCGACGGTTTTCCGGTGTCCCCGCGCGTCGCGCACGACTGGGTGAAATCCGTCGACAAGCTGGCGTCCGATCCCGTATCCGCAGCCTCCTATCTGGTCAAGGGCGCGGCGCCGAGCGTCGGAACGATCCTGAAGTACCCACGTCTTGCGGATACGCTGGAGGCGATTGCCGAAGGTGGCGCGGATGCCTTCTATACCGGCCCGATTGCCGATGACATCGTCGCGACGCTGAAATCGCATGGCGGTGTGATGACGCAGGAGGATCTCGCCGCCTGCCACACCACGGCGGTTTCGCCCGTGATGCGCGACTACAAGGGCCACACTGTCGCGGAGCTTCCACCCAACGGCCAGGGCGTCGTTGCCCTGATCATGCTGGGGATTCTGGAAAAATTCGATCTGGAAAGTCTCGATCCGATCGGGCCTGAGCGGTTTCACCTGGAAATGGAAGCGGCGCGGCTGGCCTATGCGGTGCGCGACCGCTTCGTCGCAGACCCGGGCCACATGGATGTCTGCCATACCCGGCTCATCAACGGCGATTACATTGACAAGCTCGCGGCGCAAGTCAGTCTCGACAAGCGCATGGCGAGCGTGCCGGACGGGGCGCTCGCGCCGCAGACCGACACCGTCTACATTTCGGTGGTGGACAAGGATGGCCTCGCGGTCTCCTTCATCAACTCGCTCTTCAGCGACTTCGGCAGCGGTATTGTTGCTCCGGAAAGTGGGGTGCTTCTGCACTGCCGCGGCAAGTCGTTCCGGGCAGCGCCCGGCTTTGCCAATTCCATCGACGGCGGCAAGCGGCCGATGCACACGATCATTCCGGCGATGGTGCTGAAAAACGGTTCGCCGTTCCTCTCCTTCGGGGTCATGGGCGGTCACTACCAGGCGTGCGGTCACGCCCATGTGCTGACCAACATCATCGACTACGGCATGGATGTTCAGGCGGCGATCGATTTCCCGCGCATGTTCTTCGACCTGAAGAGCCACGATCTGGAAGCGGAAAAGTTCATTCCCGCCTCAACGATCCAGGGCTTGAGCGCACTCGGCCACACGGTTGTTCCGGCCGCCGGCCCGATCGGCGGCAGCCAGGCCATCATGATCGAGAAAGCGCGTCATCTCCTGACGGCCGGATCCGACCCCCGCAAGGACGGCCACGCGGCAGGCTATTGACCATAGCTGGCGCAGGTCCGGCCGGTTCGGCTGTTTCTGCGCATGAAAGAGAGCCAGGGTGAGGGCGCAAGCCTTGCGACAGGTCAGTCAATTTCTGACCCCTCACCCGGCGCGACAGGGGATCTGCCCGCGTCAAAACGCACGTTGCAGTCCAGTGGGTCGAGGGTGTTCACTTCACCCCGGACGCGCCCATATCAGAAGGTGCCAGAATGTTCGGCCTTTCACGTAGAGAATTCCTGCTCGGCAGTGCAGGAACCGCGGCGGCATTTGCCGCTGGCGGGCTGGTTGCAGGCAGCGCGCAGGCTGCCAATCATGCGCTGACGCTGTCTTCCCTTGATCACGGGATCGTCCCGGATACGGTCACCCGCAACATGATGAGTTTCACGCCGGACGGCGTGCCACCTGTGCTTCGTCTGAAGCAGGGCGCGGAATGTGCGATTGACGTCACCAATGCGCTGGACGAAGCCTCGACCGTGCACTGGCACGGTCTCAGGATCCCCAACCATATGGATGGCGTGCCTTATCTGACGCAGAACCCGATCGAGGGTGGGCAGACGCTTCGCTACGCGTTCACGCCGCCGGATGCCGGGACATTCTGGTATCACCCTCACTGCAACACGCTCGAGCAGATTGCGCGCGGCATGACGGGTGTGCTGGTGGTTGAGGAGGCGGAGGATCCCGGTTTTGATCGGGACCTGCCGCTCAACATCCGGGATTTCAGGCTCGGCGGGGACGGTCAGTTCATCGATTTCTACAAGCCCCGCAATGCCGCGCGGGGCGGGACGCTCGGCACGGTTTCCACCGTCAACTGGAAGGTCGAGCCGGACTACGAGCTGGAGGCGGGCAGCCTCGTGCGCCTGCGTCTTGCTGTTACCGATCTGACCCGCGTCGGCACCTATGCAATCCGCGGCGCGGAGGCTGTGGTGGTCGCGCTCGATTCCATGCCGTTGCCGCAGCCTGTCCCGGCTCGCGACATCCAGCTTGCGCCCGGACAGCGCGCGGATGTGGCGCTGCGGGTTCCGGACGGGGAAGACAGCGTTGCAGAACTGGTGTTGATGAAGTCGAGCGGGCCGAAGGTTCTCGCACGCTTCCGGCCGCGCGGCGCAACTGCCGGACGGGATCTGCGCGAGTTGAAGCCACTGCCCGCCAATCCGGTGCCTCTTCCGGATCTCGCCAATGCAGACGTGCTGGAATTCGTGTTCGGCTGGTCGCCCGGCGGCGATGCTCCGCGGGCGAGCATTTGCGGGTCCCTGGGCTATACCTTCTGGTCGATCAACCGGACGCCGTGGCTCGGCGACGTGCCCGGCCCGCTCGATCCGCTGGCGACGATGAAACTCGGTAAGTCCTACATCCTGCGTTTGCGGAACGAGACGCCGAACGACCACCCGATTCATCTGCATGGTGTGTCGTTCCGGCTGTTGCGCTCCAACAAGCGCGAGGTGCCGCCGCTGGTGACGGATACCGCTCTGCTCCAGAGGGAAGAAACGATGGATGTGGCGCTGGTGGCTGACAATCCTGGCGACTGGGCGTTTCATTGCCATGTCATCGAGCACCAGAAAACCGGACTTGCCGGCTTTCTGAGGATCGAGGGCTGACATGCATGGCACAATGAGCGCCAGCGCGGTCAGGCTGTCAGGGAGACCGTGTGGGAATGGGTGTCTTCGTCTGGGGCCGCAGCGTACAGGTCGATATGCTGACGGCGTTCCATCTGTGACTCTGCAAATGTCTGATGGCCGGCCAGCAACTGCGTGGCGTATTCGGCCTGTGAGCCGTGATAATTGTCGCGGTTGAGTGAATGGGCCACTTCCTGCGTCGTGGCCGCATTCATAGCAAAGAAATAGCCGGACCCAGTCTTGTGCTCACCCTCATCGTCGTCGACATCCGGCCTGCGCCAGTTGTCGAGAGACGGAATTGTCGTAGCAGGTCTCACGCGCATCTTGGGTCTCCGTGTCGGTCCAGTCCGTGGACCATTTCTCGGAAGTTCCGGCTATTGCAGGATCTGGTTTCAGGCTAATCCCCGCTTGCGGACGGCGATGTGCCCGAGATCACATATTGTAGAAATGATCGAGGACGCAAAACGTTCCCAAAAATCGTATGGGGCGGCTTTTTCGCATCGGGATAGCCCGCCCGCACCGCCGTGAAATGGCCGATGGCGTAGCTGTTCGGGAACGAGCGGAATGGGCGTGAAGGCTCAGGAGAGCCGGACGGGAGGCATTGAGGCGAGCGCCGGTCTCAGCGCTCGGTGTTGATCAGGCGGCCGGCGGTGCGGCGGCGCGGCAAAGCGGCCGTCGCGCGATACCGGCTCGCACCGGTCATCGACTGGGTGTGCTCGCTCTCGCCGCCGTAAATCACCGTGTCGCGGGTTGCGATCAGATGGGCAAGGAAGACGGCATTCGGACGGTACTGGCTGACATATCCGTACTGCGGCTCGCGCTCCAGAGGCGGGTCGACCGCCACAGGCAGATGCTTGGCAAAGCTCGCCCTGCGCCGAGGTTCGCGCTCTCCTGAAAAGGGACGCTCACGCTCCAAATTGGCACGGATTGACAGCAAAAGTGGATCTATTCGCACGAACGAACGCCTCGTTGTTTCGGAATGGCACGCATCAGGCTGCCTGTCCTGAAACGTCGCAATCACCATGCCAATATAGGGATGTGTTAACCTTTTGTCCGCAGAAAATAACGAATGAGGGGTCAAAAAGGTTAACGGAATGAGGCGCCGCCTGCCAATCTGGCGGGGAAAACGAAGATATCGGGCGTATCTTCAGATCGGCACTTGAAAGATTTGTCGAGAGAACGTGAGGCCAGCGAATCAGCCGGAACCCGCGGCGGGAATGGCAGGCTCTGCGGAGCCGCTCAAGCGGTCGGCGGCGCCACCGTGAGCGGCAGGCGGAAGGAGCCCCCGTCAAGACGTCCCGTGCGCAGAAGATGCTGGAGGGTCAGTGTGACCGACATCGCGTCGTCCAGCGCATCATGGTGCCGACGGGCGGTCCCCTGAACGCCGTAATAATTCGCCAGCTCTCCGCTCGTGGTCTTCTGGAGGATGTCGTAGGGCATGCCGGCGTTGAGAAGGAGACCGCAGGCATTGCCGAACCGGCTGGCGGGGATCAAGGCGGCGATGCTCTCCACATAGCAGCTGATCGCCAGCAGCGTCAGTTCGTCCTTTCCCCAGGACCAGAGGGAGGCGCCTTCGGAAAAGTCGTCGAGCCGGCGAAGCGCCTCCGCATGGCTGATGCCTTCTTGATCGACGGCCTGCTGTGTGATTCCCGTCAACTCGATGAAGAAGGGATCGAGGGTCGGTTGGCCGCCGAACCGGTCCTTTGGCTGAATGAGCGTGCTGTGCGTTTCGAGGACCGGATAATCAGCCTCGAGCGACAGTTTCACCGCGCCGATCTGGACAACGGATGGGTCCGGGTCCAGGGGGCCGCACCAGCCGCGCGCCATGGCTCCCGGGGCGGTCAGGAATTCGCAGTCGAAAATGATCGTGTGGCGCATGGGGGCAGCTTTCTCCGCTGGTCAGGTCAGTGTGAGGGCGACGCATGCGATGAACAGAACAGCCGTGGAATAGAAGGTCATGGCAAAGCCGGCCGACCGTGCCGCCGCTCCTTGCGCGTAACCGCGCCAGAAAAGGATGCGGCCGCAGGAAAACAGGACGACGGCCGCCGGAAGCGCACCCAGCAGAGCGGCGGGGGCGAGCACCGCGAAAGACAGATAGACCAGCGCGGCCAGAATGCTCTGCTCAAGAGTGTTTTGAAGGACGGCCTGAAGAACCTTCGCGTCCTGTGTTCCGGCAGTCAGGCCGCTTCCGTCGATATCGGCCGGGGTGAAGAAGCGGTGGCGCGCGAGGCTTCCAATCGAGATCAGCAGCCAGAACGAGAGCACCAGCAGGCACCTTCCGGCGAAGGCAAGGCGGGCCGTGGCGGCGGCGTCCGGCAGCCATTGCACCGGAAAGAGCAACGCTCCGGCACCGAGGCCGGTAATGCAAAGGACGACCGCGGCGATCATGCCTCTCAGGACGCCGGCCTGTTTCGTGGAAAGGGACATGATGCGCGCCTCTTCTGGCTGCCGGAAATGCGGTTACAAGAGGATCACAGGAGAGGAACAAAGAAAAGCGCGGCCGGTGGCCGCGCTGATCTTTCAGGTTTCAGGACCTTGAGGCTAGTCGGGCGCCTTCCCGGTCCATGCGGTGGCGTCGACATCGAGATCCGGGAAGCGGGCCGGATCGAAGACGGGACGGGCGACGCCTTCCCTGAGCTGGGCCTTGAAGTCGTCGAGAATCCGCTTTGCCGTCGGGAACAGCATCATCAGCGCAAGGAGGTTGACCACCGCAAGAACACCCATGAGCGGATCGGAGAAGAAGAAGACCGCCGTTGCGTTCGGCGCGGTCGCTCCTAGGAAGACGATCGCCATCACGGCAACGCGCAGAAGCTGCAGCGCCATCGGGTTGGGCGTCATGGAACTGAGCGCGTTCTCGCCGAGGTAGTAGTTGTAGATGATCGAGCTGAAGGCGAAGAGCAGCACGGCGCCGGTGAGGAAATAGCTCGTCCATTCGCCCAGATGCGAGGCAAGCGACTGCTGCGTCAGCACCACGCCGTCAACGCCCTCCGCGCCGGGTGTGTAAACGTCTCCGAGCAGGATGACCATTGCGGTGCAGGTGCAGATGATCATCGTGTCGATGAAGACGGAGAAGGACTGGGTGATGCCCTGGCTGACCGGATGGCGGACTTCCGCCGTCGCGGCCACGTTCGGTGCCGAGCCCAGACCGGCCTCGTTGGAAAACAGGCCGCGCCGGAGCCCCTGTGCCAGTGCGGCGCCCATGCCTCCGCCGACAGCTTCCTCGAACCCGAAGGCGTTGACGACGATCGTGTAGATCACGCCGGGTATCTCGGTGATGTGCAGCAGGATGATCACGAGGGCCATGCCGATATAACCAACCGCCATGATCGGCACGATCACGTCGGCTGCCTTGGCAATGCGGTGAATGCCGCCGAAGACGATGAAACCGGTCACGATCGTCAGCGCGATGCCGGTCCAGATCCGGCCGATGCCAAGGCTCTCTTCCGCGGCGCCGGCGACCGTATTGCCCTGAAAGGCATTGAAGCCGAAGGCGAAGGAGGCCAGCAGACAGATCGCATAAAGAACAGCGAGCCAGCGGTAGCTTTCGCCGAGGCCGTGGAGAATGGAGCGAGCAGGGCCGCCGCGATAGGTGCCGTCGCCCGAGGAACGCTTGAAGAGCTGCGCAAGCGAGCATTCGATCAGGCTCGTCGCCATGCCAACCAGGGCGATCGCCCACATCCAGAAGACGGCGCCCGGACCTCCGAGGGTGATTGCTACGGCAACGCCGGCAATGTTGCCGCCGCCGACACGGCCGCCGACCGACAGAAGCAGGGCTTCACGGGCGGAGATGGCGTTGGGATCGCCCGACTGGTTCTTTGTCGACAGCACCCGGAACATTCGAAGGAAGAAGCGCAGCTGCACGAACCCGGTCACGACCGTGAAGAAGACGCCAATGACGACAAGGAACGGGATCAGCGCCCAGCCCCAGGTAAGATCGCCGATAAGACCGAAAAACGACTCTATCCATTCCATGCCCAACCCTCCATGTGATTTCACTGCCGGCCTGAAGACGCAGCGTCAGGATCGCGGAATTTGACAAGGTTAGGCTTTCGCTTCAGCTTTTTGCAACAGAAAAGGAACGATTGGGAAAGATGCACGCAGTGCGGTTTGTGCGAGCCGTGAAACAAAAAAACGCGGCCCCTCGGGGCCGCGTTTTCGGAATATCAGATCGGCGAAAAGCCTTAGGCGGACAGCGCGCCCTGTGCCTTTTCAACCAGAACCTTGAAGGCGTCCGGCTGATGAATGGCGAGGTCGGACAGGACCTTGCGGTCGACTTCGACGCCGGCCTTGTTCAGACCGTCGATGAAGCGGCCATAGGTCAGGCCGTGCTGACGGGTCGCCGCGTTGATGCGCTGGATCCAGAGCGAACGGAAGTTGCGCTTCTTTGCCTTGCGGTCGCGATAGGCATACTGTGCGGCCTTTTCGACGGCCTGCTTGGCGACGCGGATGGTGTTCTTGCGGCGGCCATAATAGCCTTTTGCTGCCTTAAGAACTTTCTTGTGACGAGCGTGGGCAGTTACGCCCCTTTTGACGCGTGACATTCAGGTGATCTCCTTCAGGGGCTGGCTTTAAGCGTAAGGCAGGAACTGCTTCACGATCTTCGCATCCTGCTCGCTCAGCGTGGTCGTGCCACGGGCCTTGCGGATGAATTTCGTGGAGCGTTTGATCATGCCGTGACGCTTGCCGGCCTGAGCGGATTTCACCTTGCCGGTTGCAGTCAACTTGAAGCGCTTCTTGGCGCCGGACTTGGTCTTCAGCTTGGGCATTTTGCATCCTTTCGTTTGTGCATCCACCTCGCGGCGGACACGCTCTTGTTGGTGCATTCAGAGCCGACACGGCATGCCCTTGGTTGTCGGGGAAGGTCTGCATGAGAATACAGAAAACCGGCCCACGACGAGCCGGACGACTCTGGACCGGGCGCTTATATGGGAGGATCGGGCGGAATGCAACCGGATTCCGTGCTTTTTTCCGCAGGTTGCCAGGGAGTGGGCAGCCACTCCCCGGACGGTGTCTTGAGCCTTGATGACATCAGACCTGAGCGGCGGAAAAATCGCGGCTCAGGAGGGCCGTCAAGCGTTGACGTCGACCACGACCCGGCCCTTGACCTGGCCCTTCAGAATGTCCGCACCCAGTTTCGGCAGGTCTTCAAGCGTTGCCGGCTGGACGATGTCTTTCAGCTTTTCGATCGGGAGATCCTTTGCCAGTCGCTCCCAGGCGCGGACGCGGGCGTCATAGGGTTTCATGACGCTGTCGATGCCCAGAAGGTTGATGCCGCGCAGCAGGAACGGAACGACCGTTGCCGGAAGGGCCGTGCCGCCCGCAAGACCGACCGCGGCGATTGAGCCGCCGTATTTCATCTGGCCAAGGATACGCGCCAGCATGTCGCCGCCAACCGCATCGATGCATCCTGCCCAGGTTTCACTCTCCAGCGGGCGCTTGATGGTTTCGCTGACATCGTCGCGCGGCACCACCCGGCTGGCTCCGAGAGACTTCAGATAGTCCCATGTGCTTTCGCGTCCGGTCACCGCGGCAACCTCGTAGCCGAGATTGGCGAGAATTGCCGTTGCCACGGAGCCGACACCGCCGGATGCACCGGTCACGAGAACCGGCCCGTTTTCCGGCTTCAGGCCGTGCTCCTCCAGGGCCATCACGGCCAGCATGGCGGTAAATCCGGCCGTGCCGATCGCCATCGCATCCCGGGTCGAGAGGCCGTCTGGAAGCGGAACCAGCCATTCTCCCTTGACGCAGGCCTTCTGCGCGTAGCCGCCCCACCAGACTTCGCCGACGCGCCAGCCTGTCAGCACCACCTTGTCGCCGGGCTTGTACCAGTCGTCGGAACTCTGCTCGACCGTCCCGGCAAAATCGATGCCCGGCACATGAGGATAGGTCTTCACCAGTCCGCCGCCGGGTCCGATGCAAAGGCCGTCCTTGTAGTTCAGGGTCGAATACTCGACGGCGACCGTGACGTTGGCGTCCGGCAGCCTGTTGTCATCGATCTCCTGAACCGAAGCGTGGGTCTTGCCGTCGTCGTCCTTGTCGACGATCAGGGCCTTGAGTGTCATGGGGTTCCTCCTGAATATCCGTTTGGTCCGCATGCGCCTGGCGGTTCCAGCCTCACTTAATACGTTTTGTCCGGAGCCTGCAAACGATGGCGCCTTCGAGAACAAAAGTGTCCGGGTGCCGGGTTGGTTCCTCCATCTATGTGCGACCGGACGTCGCCGCGCCGTTGGGGGGGCAGCGAAACCGGTCGATGGTGCTTTTGCGTAAGATTACGTAGCGGCATTGCGCTAACTTGGCCTAAAGTTTAATATAGACCAAAGTCGAATGGGATTCGGCTAGGCAAGCGGCCTGTCCCGGTCGCGATTTCAAAGGAGTATATCCGATGAAGTTCTGGAGCTTCGCAGCCTTTGCACTGTTGTTCGCAGGGGTCGCCGCGGTCAAATCGACCAATCCCAATATCGAGCTGGCCGGGGCGACGACGTTCTCGGGTCTGCCCGTGACCACGCTTCACACGCCGGCGACGCCGTAAGAGAGACGGTTTTCCCTTCGTCCCCCTCCGACGAAACTGCCGGTGCCGAGGCGTATAACGTCGCGATGCCTCAGATGAGCGCGTAGGCGAGCACCCAGAGTGTGACCAGCGTTCCGGCGATCACCAGATAGAGGCCGTTCCATCTCAGTGAAACGTGAAGCGGAGTGACCCCGCCATATGATCCCGTCAGCACGGACGTCGCCGTGAAGGGCGACGAGATTCCGCTGAGCGTCCAGCCGCCTGTCGTTGCCAGAAGCAGGGCTGTCGGCTCCAGCCCCATGTCGGCAGCCGGAGGCAGAAGCGGCGCGAGCAAGGAGGTTGCCAGCAGCGGGTTCATGCCCAGTTGTCCTGCGACCGGTATCACCCAGATGACTGAAATGAGCAGGACGGCCGGCGGCAGCAGGTGAAGATCAATGCCGGCCCAGGCAACGGCCGGGGCGACGAGCGAACTGCCCACAATGCCGATGAAGCCGGCCATCGTCAGCAGAACGATCTGGGACTGAAGCGCAGGCAGGCCGATGGTGGCGAAATCGCGAGAGCGCCCTGCCATTGCCTGAGCCGGGCCCGTTTCCCGTGCCTGCAGACCAATCCAGATGATCGAAATCAGCGGAACGACGACGACCACAACGCCCGGCACGCGAATATCGAGGACGAGATGGAGGCCGAAGACCAGGCAGCCCATGATGACAAGCAGGATCAGGAGCGGCGCAAGGCTCTTGATGGTTCCCTCCGGCACGTTGGGCGGCGCGGTGCGCGGGCGGGTGAGCCTCGGCTTGAAAATGGTGTCGAGAACCCAGCCACTGCCGGCCAGAAGCGCCCCGGTCACCATGCAGGGCAGAACCGCTTCCGTCCATGTAATGCCGGCGATCAGGACGCTGGAAAAGGTGAAGGCGAAGGACAGAGGCGACCACGGCAGGGTCGAGATGAAGGCGCGCTGGATCGCCAGCAGCATCCGCCGCTTGCGGTGCGCCCGGATCTCGGGATCGTTTTCCTCGTTGGCGCTTGCAACCGCCAGACTGCCGAGCAGGGTTATCGATCCGTAATTGAGCAGAAGACTGAACAGCTGCCCGCCCACGGTCAGCGCGGCGTATCGGCGGCCCGGCGGCTGCTGGGCAAGATAGCGGCCACATTCGCGGATCGCCGGCGAACTGGCCGCCGCATCGCCGAGGGTCGACAGGGCGCAGAAGAAGGTGGCGACGAATTCGGCTGTCACCAGCCCGCGCTCAAGCGGTTCGACCCAGTTATCCAGCGTCAGCATGACTGCGACGGTGAGCCCGAGGGCGACCAGGATGAAGATCTGCCGGCCCCAGGGGACGCGCGGTGCCATGATCGCGAGCGCGGCCAGAAACAGGATATGAGCCGTCCAGCGAAGCGTCGAAAGATCAAGGCCCCATTCCTGAATGGCCACCGACCCGGAAATCAGGCAGAGCAGCACCCCGACGATCACGTTCACCGACTGCGCCCTGCGCTCCAAATGCCTGCTACCCGATTTTGAGTTCTGTCCGCCGGGCTATTTCGGCTCAGTACCGTTAGGGAAGTCAATACTCGGAATCGACTGACGCACAGTCAGGCATCAGGCTGTTTCGCGTCCATATCTGCGCCGGTCTCCACCCCGCGCAGAACCGACTCTGCGGATTTCGACCCCTGAATGACACTGACATCCCCTGTGGTCTCGACGACAACGGCCCGAACATTGCTCAGGTCGGAAACATTCGCGCCGCGCAGCTTGGAGAAGAGGCTTGCCTTGCTCATGCGGATAGAGTGCATGGCACGCAGATCGATCTCGCCGTTTCGAACGATCATCAGTGGCGCGTTGCTGATCGCCTCGTCGAAAGAGGGGGAGAACACCTGCAGTCTTGCGATGAGGTGCTGAATGATAAAGAGCCCCGCAAGGCCGAATACGACCTGGCTCACAGAAGACCACGTGTCTGCCTGCACAAGCGCCGCGAGAAGGGAGCCCGTCGCGAGCGTCATGACAAAGTCGTAGCTTGTCATCTTGGAGAACGACCTGAGGCCGTTGAAACGGACGAGGAGAATGACGGTGCAAAGCCCCGTAACCGAGAAAACAAGCCCACGCAGTGCCGCGGCTTCTACAGTTGCGTCCATGAAATCCATGTTCATTCCTTATCAGGTGCTATGGCGGCATGCGGGCAGGCAGAAGGAAGGTAGCAGCAGCGGACCGGATACCGGTTAAGCCAGGTTAAATGGTGTCAATGACGCAGAGGGCAACGCGCAGCGGAGGATCGACCGGCGTGGCCGCCGCGTCAGAGCGGAGCTGGCTGCCGGCGCGGCGTTACGATAAGGAGATAGGAGGCATCCGCATATCGTACCGCCGGGGTGCACCAGCGAAAGGCAGCAATATGTCCGAGACGTCCGTGAGTTGCCTCATCACCAAGCTGTCCCATTATCTGACGCTCACGGATGACTCCAGGGAAAAGCTTGCGATCCTGGAGGAGGAGGAAATCTCCTTTAGCCGGGGTTCGGAAATCTACACGATCGATGATGCCAACGAACATCTCTATGTCGTGAAGTCCGGCTGGCTCTATACCTATCTGGATCTTCCCGACGGGCGGCGGCAGATCGTGAAGATCCACCATCCGGGAGATATCATCGGCTTTGCCGACATCGCGTTCAGGCAGGCAACGACCAACCTTGCGGCAGCTGAAGACGTGGTGCTTTGCCCCTTTCCGAAACGGGGTCTCAGGATGATCTTCGGTGAAGCGCCCCAGATCACCGCCCTGATGTTCTCCATCGCGGTGCGTGATCAGGTGGTTCTGCTGGATACCTTGCGCGCTCTCGGGCGCATGAGCTCGCGCGAGCGTCTCGTCTATTTCCTCCTCGACCTGGTGAGCCGGTTGCGCATTACCAACAGGAGCATGACGGACACGTTTCGCCTGCCCCTCACCCAGACGGAAATCGGCGATACGATCGGGCTGACGAATGTCTATGTCAGTCGGGCCTTCACGGCACTCGAAAAGGACGGGCTGATCGCCCGGACGGCCAAGGGCGTACGGATCGTCAGCGAAGCGGAGCTCAAGGCGATGGTCGATTTCGCCGATCGCTATGAGCAAATGGATACGACGTGGTTTCCGGAGTGATCGGCTGCCGATCAATTCGCGTCTCGTTAATCGGCCTTAATGCGCCGCGCCTGACAAGCCTCTAGAAACGTGATCACGGACTGTCTTCTGCCGCCGGATTCCCTGGCGGAGAGGCGCCGTGATCAGGTCTAAATGTGAAACCTTCCAGTGCTGTTTTCCTGGCGGTTGTTGCCTCGGCGGCGATACCCCCGGTGGCAATTTCGGTCATGTCGATCGTCTTGCTGCTGCAGCTGACCGTCCATGCCGTACAGATCCTTGCCCTTTGTCTCGGCCGCAAGCCGCCGGACAAAAAGAGCGCTGCGATCGCGGACGTGTTCTTTTCCGTTCATCTGGCAACGCGAGACGAGCCGCCGCAACTGGTCATCCGCACTCTCGAGCGGTTTTCCGGCCAGCTTGAAGGCGATTTCGGATATCAGGTCATCGTCATCGACAACAACACTGCCGATCCTGCCGTCTGGCGTCCGGTCGCGCAGTATTGTCAGCAGCAGCGTCGGGGGCAATTCAAGTTCATCCATCTCGACCGGTTGAAGGGCGCGAAGGCAGGGGCGTTGAACCTTGCCCTGGACTGCACGTCCAGCAAGGCGACGCACATCGTGACAATCGATGCGGATTACCTTGTCGAAGCTGATTTTCTCAGCCATGCGGCGTCGGAAATCAGGCTAAGCGGTGCCGATTACGTGCAATTTCCCCAGTCCTACCGCCATGCGACCGGGCACGGAAAAGGGCTCTCGCTGGAGTTTGCCGACTATTTCTACAATTATGCCCGGCCGTCGAACTGGGACGATGCAATGCTGCTCACCGGAACGCTTAGCGTGATTTCGCTGAAAGCGGTGGAGAGCGTCGGAGGCTGGCGGTCGTCCACCCTGACGGAAGATGCGGAACTGGGTACCCGGCTTTGCTGCCATCCCTATCGCGGACGGTTTGTCGACCGGCCGGTGGGCACGGGGCTGATGCCCTTCGACCTTGCTACCTTGCAAAAGCAGCGGGCGCGATGGACGAGTGGCAATGCGCAGACGATTTTCCAGCGCGATCTTCTGGCGCCTCTCCTTTTCGGGCGCTTGCTCGGGAGGCGCCGGCGCCTGCTGATCCTGTCCCAGCTGACCGCCTGGCTCCAGTTCACGCTCGTTTCTTCCGCTGCCTTGATCGGTGCTCTTTTGGCCTTCATCGGTTTCGGGCCGTCTCTCGCTCTGACGGTCCTTGCGTCCGTTGCGTCCGTCAGCATCCTGCTGGCCTTCGTCGCCGCCATCGCCCGCCTCGTTGCGGTGGGCGGCGCCAGGCGTGTCGGTGCGCGGGCAATGCTCAGCGCCATAGCGGCCCGGCTTGCGCTGCTTCCGGCATCGGGCCGCGCGACCGTCGATGCCGTTGCCGGCGCCGGGACGTTTCATGTGACCGCAAAACGTCCATCCGCCGTCGTTTCCCTCGGTCCGGCGGTGCGCGACCATTGCGCTCTCTTTGTTTCGGGAACGGTCTGCATGGCCGTCGCCATCGGCCTGCAGCTCACGCTTCCAGCGCTCGCCGCTCTCTGCCTCATGGCACCCCTTCCGGCGGCAGTGATCACATCCGCGGAGCTGAAGCGATACCGGCAGGCCGTGCTGCAACATGAGTGAGGAGTTGTCATGGACAAGTTGATCAATATCGTCATTCCCACGTACAATCGCGCCAGGCATATCCGTCAGGCTGTCGAAGCCGCGCTGGGCCAGTCCTATCCGAACAGTCTGGTAACGGTCATCGACGACGCGTCCACGGATGAGACGAGAAGCGTTCTGGCTCCCTGGTTCGGGCGGCCTGATTTCAACTATATTCGGCTGAAACGGAACCTTGGAACGGCCCACGCCAAGAATGTCGGACTGCTCTTTTCCGGGGCAGATGCCTGGACCTTTCACGATTCCGACGATCTGCCGCGCCGCGACAAGGTGCTGCGTCAGGCGCGGGTGCTTGCGAACCCCTCCATCGAGGCGCATCCCTGCCTTAACTGGGAGCTGGTGAACCGGGAGCCGAATTCGACCATCCGGCTCGGAGCCGTGCTCACACACCATGAAATTCTGTTGCCGGATGGCGAGCGCGTTGAAATCCGCAGGACGCTGTCTCTGGTGGACGACTTCTTCCCCAACCTGCAGATGGCCGCAGGCGTGCCCGGAGACTGGACCCACGTCAATTCCGGCCTGTTTCACGGGGAGGTCTTCGAGAGCCTCGGCGGCTTTGCCGATTGCGTTGAAGAGGACCGGGAGTTTCGCAACCGGCTGCTGATGGCGGGCGAAGTCGTCTGGGTGATCCCGGATATCCTCCTGACCAAGATAGAGACTCCCGATTCCCTGACGCAGTCGGCCGCAACGAATTACGATTCCGAGCGCCGCTTGCGGGATCGCCGGGCGGTGTGGGATCAGGTCGAACGCTGGTTCCGCACCCGGACTGTCGATCCCGTTCCGATCGATGTGCCGGGGCTGGACATCGCCGAGTTCACGAATCCGGATTGCGCAGTCCGTTCGCGCGCCCTGGCGGCGCCAGCCACTGCGGCTTATGCGGCAAGTGTCGCGGAGCGCTTCGCGGCCCCGTCCGGACTGAAGACGGCCTCATGACCGCAGCGTACGCCGGCGGCGGCTCGGTGGTCTTCGTCGATCCTCTTTGCCCGAGGCCCTATACGCCTTCCACCCTGGCGGCGGCCCGTCTCGGCGGGACCGAGGCTACGCTGCTCAAGGTGGCCGCCGCGTTGGCACGGGATTGTCCGGTCCGCATCTGTCAGAAATCCAGACAGGAGAAGGCGTCGGAGGGCGGTATCGACTATCTGCCTCTTGCAGAGGCTTCAGGCACCGCCGTGGATGCACGGGCGGTGATCGTGATCAATTCCTGGAAGGTCGCGCTGTCCCTTCGCAAGGTCTGGCCGGAAACGCCGATCAGTGTGTGGCTGCACGTGATCCCTGGAAGGCACAACAGGAAAATGGGACATCTCCTGGCCGAGGCAGACGTCGGGCTTGTCTGCGTGTCGCAAACGCAGGCCCGGTCCTTGCGCGAGACCTTCACAGCCTTTGGCGGAGCCGTTCCGGAGATTTCGGTGATCTTCAATCCCATTGACGATGACCTGCGGCCAAACGAGACCGAGCGGGACCCGAACCTTCTTCTGTTTGCCAGCGCGCCGCACAAGGGGCTTGGCGAGGTTCTGGAACTCTTCGAACTGGTGCAGGCCCGCCTGCCGGACCTGCGTCTTGAGGTGGCTGATCCGGGGTATCTTGCCTGGCGCTCCGGACGCTGGCCCAGGACCAGCTTTTTCGGCAGATGCGGTGCGCGCTCTGTCTTTTTTATCCGCAAACGAGTTTCGCCGAAACATTTGGACTCGTTATCGCGGAGACAAATGCGGTCGGCACGCCGGCCCTTCTGCATACCGGTCTGGGCGCCAACGACGAGATTGCCTCGAGCGAAGGTCAGACGCTGGATTGCACGGATACCGAGCTGATCATCGAAAGGCTGCGGCAATGGCGCGACGCGTTTCCCGTGATCAGGGGGCGCGATGCCTTTCGCCTGAGCGCGGTCGCGGCCTGCTGGCGCGGTTATCTCGACAGGTCAGCACCGGCGTAGAAGACGCATCTCGTAATCGCTAGAGACAGGCCCGCGCAGGCGATCGGTGAACGAGACATGCCGGGCGAGCGCCCTGCGGAAGGCATCTGACGCCTCCAGTCCGGACAGGGGCGTCCGGGTGTCTCCCAGCCAGTTGACGACAACGCAGTCGCCCTGATGCAGCCAGTCGGTGGCGATTTTCCCGGCGAGCATTCCGATCTGGTCTTCGGACAGAAAGTAAAGCACCTCCGACAGGACGATCAGGTCATAGCGGCCCGCCGGCCAGCTTCCGGGGATTTCCGCAACCACGATCTCCGTCCCGGGCAGGGGCGATAGTCTGGCGCGGGCCCGGCTGGCGGCCCGTTCGTTCAGGTCGACGCCGGTAAAGCGCTGGCATAAAGGCGCAAGGTCTGCGGACAGGACGCCGATGGAGCAGCCGATCTCGATGCCGTGCAGATAGCGGCGTCCTCCGAGGCAACGGAGCGTCTCGGCATATTTTTCACGTTCGTAGATGCTGGTCTCGTAATTCCACGGGTCTTCGCTAGTGCGATAGAGCGTTTCGAAATGGTCGCGCCACGTCCCCATGTCAGTGCTCCTCTATGAAGATTTCCGGAAAGTCGAGGAAATGCGCCTGCATCTCGCCGGGCATCGTGAATCCTTCCGGATCGTCATCGATGAGGTGTGTCATCTGGGTTTGATGGGCTTCGATCACTTCGGACTTCACCTTTGCATGTGACCGGCTGTCGAACAGGTGCATCGCGTCGGGCCGAGGGAGAGAGGTTTCTTCGAGAGGGGCGAACCGTCCCCAGATCGGATAACTCAACATGGTCAGGCCCGGCCTTTTGTCCACGACCGTCCGGGCGAGTTCAGCTGTGTTCTGGTGATCGGCATGGGGATCGCCCTTCCAGGCGGTCCAGATCGCCGTTGCCCCGGTTCTGTCGCAGAGGTCCGTCAGCTCGTCACTGGCTAGCGCCAGTTCGGGGTTTGTCGTCGGCACACCCCAATCCGCTTAACCCAGCCAGATCATGTTGAGGCTGGATCCCGTCAGGATGGCGATGGCGTTTTCCGCCTCACGGCGCCGCTGCTCCGCAATGCGCTGTGGGGGCCAGCTTTTCGAGGCCCGATGGGACTTGCTGCCATCCGTGACGATGACGATGGTGACCAGATGACCTGTCTCGATAGCCCTGTGGATCGCGGCGCCGCATCCAAGCGACTCGTCGTCCGGATGCGGGGCAAGCACAACGACGCCGCCAGGACCCGACAGGGTCTCGATATCCACGAATGCGGCATCGCGGGCGCGTTTCAGCAGAGGTCCGTCCGGTGTCAGCTGATCCTCCTGTCGTCATCAATCGCATTGCGTGCGAAGACGCGTGCAGCGGCATGCAGCTTTCCGTCGAGATTGGCCTGGCGGAGGAAGAAGGACAGATCGCGGCGGATCGGCTCGGCCGGATGACCCTCAAAGAAACTCGCGGCCCCGATCATCCGGTCGAAAATCGCTAGTCCTTCCACGCAGCACCGTTCGACGGTTTCGCGAGCGAGCAGGGCATAGGCGACGGACGTGGTCACAGGCGACCCGCATTCGGTGCGCCTGGCTGCTTCCTCGACCCAGAGGCGGCCGGTTTCGCATGCCATGACAAGATCGGCGAGGCGGCGGGACATTTCCCTGTTTTCAGTCAGGTCCCGCTCGACGATGTGGCGGCGGGCAATGTCGGTCAGGGCCTCCAGTCCGCCAAGCTGAACGGCGGCGTAGCGCCAGACGCCGCCTTCGAAAAACGGTTCCCTCAGGTAGTCGCCGGGTCCGCCAATAAGGTCCGCGCGAGACAGCTTCATGTCCTGACAGGTGAAGTCGCCGGACGCCGTCGCCTGCATTCCGGACGTCTTCCAGGACGAAAGGTTCTGGCGAGACGCGTCGGTCGCGTCGATGACGACCAGTTGAATATTGTCCCGGGCGTCGCGCGCCGTAATGACGGCATGGCCCAAAAGGCCGAGACCGGAGGCGAAGCGCTTTCCGCCGGAAAGCAGCCAGGATCCGTCTTCTGACTTCCGGATGGTCACCGGGCTGTCCGCGTCCGCTCCCCACACTCCGAAAATGGAGCCTGAGCGCGCTGCGCCCAACCAAGTGTCCTTCTGCAACGGGTCTGCGTAAAGCCCGATGAGCCGCAGCGCGTTCATATGGCCTTCAACGATCCGGCCAAGCGAAAGGCTTGTCTGTCCGATCTGCCGCAGTCTTGTTGCAACGTGCCGGATCAGCGCCGCATCAGAGCCGTCGTGGCGGCCATAGCCCAGCGCATCTGCTCCCACGCCGGCCGCCAGGCAGTCACGAACGTCCTTGCCGAAGAGGGGTCCGCCCTGCATCGGATCGCCGGCCCGGTTCGCGATCCGCTCCAGCAGGTCTTCAGGTGACTGAATTGGCCCGGCGGCCTCTCGCAATTCTCTCAATTGGCGCGCGCTTGGGGTCATGGGCGGGTCTCCAGGGGCAGGCAGCTCAGGATCCATCGCCGCGTTTCGCCGACCGAGTCGCCGGGACAATCGCCGGTGCGCAGCCTTTCGAGCATGGTACGCATGGCCGGGCAGTTGCGTCTGACGTCAGACATCCGGAGCCTTTGTGACGGGAACAGGCCTGCGGCGATGCGTATTCGGTCCCACAGGATGCCGAAGGGCTCGGCCGGCCCGCGCTGCAAGTCATCCAGCGAAATGCCGAGATCGCGCAGCATGATATCTCTGTCGCCGTTGGCTGCGGACCGCATCCGGCCGCGCAGCCAGAATGTCCAGGCGGCAGTTTCAGCGTCCAGCAACAACTCGTCACAATAGGGATCGTCTTCATGGATGCGGGCCAGCAATGCATCCGACATGCCGCCCCGCGCCCGGCCGTTGAGACGGCAGGACGTGCGAACCGTGACTTTCTGGGCGTAGGCAACACGGTAATCCAGCTGATCGGCAAGGGCGACGAACGCCCGATCCTCGCCGCAATGCAGCCGCGGCATGCCGCCGACGGCACGGTAGAGCGACCTGCTGAAGGACAGATTGGCTCCGCCGATGTTGCCGTGGGCCGGGGCCGGATCGTGCGGCCGCGGGTCGAGGCGCGCTGCAAGTTCCACGCTCATCGCAGCATATTCGCCCTCGGGAGCACATCTTTCCCCAAACCCAGGCGGCAACGTCTCGCGTTCATCGTCGAGCGGGAGGATTGCGCCGCAGATGAGGTCGGCGCGGCTCTCGAGAAGCCGCTGCGCGTCGGTCAGCCAATCGGTGTCGACCAGGCTGTCGGCGTCGGTGGTGGCGAGGAAGCCGCCCTCGCGCGTGACCTCGGTCGCAATATCGAGCGCCAGCCGGCGGGCATGTCCGGCATTTGCCTCTGTATCCGCGAAATGGACATCGATGACCACATGCGGCATGCCTGACCGGGACAGGTGCTGGATCGCAAGGGAAACCGTGGTGTCGTCGGTGTTGTTGACCGCAAGGACAAGACCGACCGTCCGTCCGGAACGTTCCGATGCCCGCTGCAACGCGGCAAGACAGGCCGCGATCCGTCCGGCCTCGTTTCGGGCGGGCACCGCGATGGCCCAGTCCCATGGCTTTTCAAGCCCGGAGGACACGAGCGACTTGATGATCGCACGTCCGGTCAGCTGCTGCAGCGTCGCAGGACCGAGCGATAAGCGCGCGTCGGCGCGCTCTGGAGGGGCAACAAGAATGCTCAAGATCTTCTCCGCTTGCACCCGAAAGGACGAGGCGCGCGAAGGGCTTTGCTTCTCCGTCTGCCCGCCCGATCACGACGCCGTATTCGGCGAAAGGGCCGGGCTGTGAACACAGCCGGCGAAAGGTCAGCGCCATTCGGGTGTTCACCGTATCCCGGAGGTCGCCGGCGGAGCTTAATCCGGATTAACGGGCGCGAAATTTATCTGCCGCATCTGGCGACCCTCAACCTTGGGTCGCCGCGCAGGACCGCCACAGTGCCAACTGACAGATCAATCTGCATCCGGAGATTTCTTGGCGGTTCGGAGGAACGCAACGGCGCCGGACGGATTTACAACTAGTGCGATCTCATTCAAACAGCCGGGAGTAACCCATGAGCCATTCACTTGAAGACCTGTCGTCGGAGATGCGGAAAATCGACTTCTGTATGCTGACATCCAAAACAACCGGCGGTGCCCTTTCCAGCCGGCCGATGAGCAACAACGGCGACGTCGACTACGACGGGACCTCGCGTTTTTTCGCTCTGGAATCGGACCGCAGCGTTTCCGACATCCTGGAGAACCCTGACATCGGCCTGACCTACACCAGTTCCAAGGGCCTGTTCAGCCAGCGGCCGTTCTTCATCTCGATCGAAGGCAAGGGCCGGATCATCCGCGACAGGAAGGCCTTCGAGGAACATTGGGATCCGGATCTTGACGAATGGTTCGAGCATGGGGTCGACACGGAGGGTCTCGTCATGATCGAAGCCGTCGGACAGCGCGTCCATTACTGGGACGGCACGGACGAGGGCGAATTGAAGCTCTGACCCTACCGCTTGCCTCGATACGGTGGGTGATGGATGCGCAAACACGCACGCCACCCGCCGATCATGGCGCCGGGCGTCGCCTCGTTTTCCGGGGCGCTAAGACGTATTGAATTTCTTGAATAGAAGTTGGTGACCCCGACAGGATTCGAACCTGTGACCCTCAGATTAGGAATCTGATGCTCTATCCTGCTGAGCTACGGGGCCGACCTTCGGGTCGATTAGCATGATTTTCCCGCCAATGCGAGCCCCTGATTGACCGTGCGAATCCGCGTGGCCTGTGCTGCGGCAGTCGGCGGATCGTCCGGGCCGCGCCCTTTATCCTGAAACATGGCGACACAGCATTTTACCGTCCTGTCTTGGACTTGCCGTATTCAATGCTTAGCAAAACGGTCGAAGGGTGATCCTTCCTTGTCGGAAGGCGTTTTTTATCGTTTTCTCAAAGTCTTGCCGCCGGATCCTGAGATCTGGTGAGGTGACGTTGGGTGAGTGTTGGAGGCGGAGAGGGCTGCTGGTGACGGGCGTGTGCTTGCGAGATCTGGAGCGAGGGGGTGCAGAGCTGCAGTGCGACACCGCGGGCCGTGGTTCGGCGGTGCTTTGCGCGGCCGTTTCGGTTGTCGCGGCAGTCTTTTTTCTTGCGCCCGTGGTTTCTCACGCGAGTGATGCTCGTCCGGACGACGCCGGTACAGCGCGTGAGATGTTGCGAAAGCTGTCGCTGCAGTCGGTAGACTCCTGTCTTCCGCAGGAAGCAGAGCGCATTCCGGTCAGCGGGCCGGACCCAGACGGATATTTCGCGGACCAATCCGGACAGCTATACATGGTGGTCGACCTTTATCGACCCAATCTTGAAAAAAATGGAACTGCCGGGAACGAAGAACCGGGTCGCGGCGTTCCCGAAGGTGAATATGAAGCGGTTGCCCTCGGGTCTGTGAACCGCTGGGGGTTGGTGCCGGCAATTTTCGTCGCCCGAGAGGGTGGCAAAACCAGGCTCCTGCAGGTTAGGGAGCTGGAGTTGGGGAAAGCCGTTTTCGCGCCGGAGTGGATTTCCGGCAGCTGCGCCGACCTCATGCGCGCGGCCGAACGCCGTGGCCAGGAAGCCCGGCTCGGCGTATGGGCCGACCCGGATGGGCGCTCTGCAGTCTATTCCGCTGATGCGCCGGAACAGCTGTCCGAAAGGACAGGAGAGTATGCGCTGGTGCGTGGACGTATAGTTTCCCTTGGAAAAACCTCCCGTACCCGCTATCTCAATTTTGGAAAATACTGGAAAACCGATGTAACCGCGACACTCGATGCCGAAGCGGAAATCGTGTTCGACACGGCACTCGAGCGCTCCGGCTGGCGCGTTGCGGATCTTGCCGGCAAGCTTGTCGAGGTGCGCGGGATCGTCGAGGAGCGCGACGGCCCGCATATCTTTCTCCGTTATCCGGAGCAACTGGTGGTGCTGGAGCATCCTGTGTTCAGGTAAACGCAGGCGGGCCATTCCGGCCGGCCTGTTCAGCTTTCTGAAGGTGGCCTCGGACGGAAAGGTCGCCATATTGTCAACTATGGCACCCGGTGCATGCGCCGGTATGTGCTGAATGAAGTGAAGAGCGGACCTTCGCGGCGTGATTGCACGCCGATAAGGGTCGGCAGAGCAAAGGACTGGACGTGTCGGTCAAGACTGCAACTGGTTTTTGTCGAGCAACGGACGCTGGATCGCCAGGCGGGCGGCGCTGGTCGTTGCGCGCATGGCTGCGGACGGCGGTCGTGGCGGGTCTGGCCTTTTCCGTTGCGTCGTGCCAGCTCCTGGGCGACAGCGCCAGCGTCGGTACCGTTGCGCCGGGAACGCTCAGGCCGAACCTTGCAAATGATATCGGCGCACGCGAGCACCCCCGCGTGGTCGCGACCTATGGCGGGGTCTACAACGACCCGGGCGCGGAACGTGCCGTCGCCAGTGTCGTTGGCCGCCTGGTCGCCGCCTCCGAGGATCCGTCGCAGAGCTACAAGATCACCATCCTGAATTCGCCGGCGATCAACGCCTTTGCCTTGCCCGGCGGCTATCTCTATGTCACGCGCGGCCTGCTCGCTCTTGCCAACGACACGTCGGAAGTCGCCGCGGTTCTGGCCCATGAAATGGCCCACGTCACGGCCAATCACGCCATCAAGCGGCAGCAGCGCGCGGAAGCGAAGCAGCTTGCAAACAAGATCCTGACCGATGTGGTTCAGGATTCGGAAGAAGCGCGCAAGGCCATCGTCTCCTCTCAGCTTTCCTTTGCCCGTTTCAGCCAGGTGCAGGAGCTGGAAGCCGATGCGATCGGGGTAAAGACGCTGGCGAGAGCCGGATACGATCCCTACGCTGCCGCCCGCTTTCTGAAAACCATGGCGGCCTATGCGAAGTACCAGTCTGCGGACAAGGACGCCTCAACCGCGCCGGACTTTCTCTCCTCGCATCCCTCGACGCCGGAACGGCTGCAGATCGCGGTACGTTCCGCCCGAAAGGTCGGCGCACCCGGCATCGGCGAACGTGACCGGGACCGCTACCTGACCCAGATCGACGGGATGCTCTTCGGCGATGATCCCCTGGAAGGGTTCGTGCGCGGCCGCTCGTTCCTGCACAAGGCGCTGGGCATCGGCTTTACCGTGCCCTCAGGCTATATCCTTGAAAATTCGCCGGAAGCCGTGCTTGCCAGCAATGCGGACGGAACCGCGATCCGCTTCGACGGGGCGGACATCAGCGGCTATTCCAGCCTTGTCGACTACATGAAGTCGGGCTGGATCAACGGCTTGCTTGCCGAAAGCGTGCGAGACACGACGATCAACGGTCTGCCGGGCGTCACCGGGTCGGCGATTACACAGGGCTGGTCGTTCCGCATCGCCGTGGTGCGCATCGGCCGCACGGGCTATCGATTCATCTTCGCCAGCCGCTCGCCCAGCGAGACATTCGACCGTGACTTCCGCCAGACCATCGAGAGCTTCACCCAACTCACCCCGACGGAGCGCGCAAGGCTGCGTTCACTCAGGATCAAGGTGGTCAAGACGAAGCCCGGCGACACGCCAGCACGCCTTGCCATCGGCATGAGCGGCATTGAGCCGTCCCGCCGGCTGGAGTTCTTTTCGATCCTGAACGACCTGCCGCCTCGCGAGCCGATTCCGGCCGGAACGTCGGTCAAGCTGGTGGTCGATTAGGCGAAGGTGCGAGGGCGCGGCGCACAAACGCTCAGCGTCCTCATCCTTGTCGCGTCCGCAACCAGGCGGAGATCCCGGAAGGGAGAGCTGACGTCCATCTGTCAGGAAGGGGCTGCGGTCTTCAAAGGTGAGTTTCCCGGAGCACGCCGTGCGTGCTGCCTCGCCGTGATGCCGAAAACGTAGCCATTGGCTCCCATGGCGCAGAAGCCGGTCATCCGGCTCCTGTTGCCAGGGTGAAACGGGCAGCTCCGAGGAGGAGCCTACATCTGGTAGACGGCGCGATCCGGCTGGGCCGCGAGCAGCGCCGTCTTCAGTTTTTCCATGGCCCGGCTTTCGATCTGGCGCACACGTTCCTTGGAAATGCCGAGCTTGGTGCCGAGCGATTCCAGGGTGGCGCCTTCTTCGGTCAGCCGGCGCTCGTGCACAATCTTCAGCTCGCGTTCGCTCAGCACGGCAAGGGCCGAGCGCAGCCATTTCTGGCGTCTTTCGGTGTCGATGCTGCCTGTGACGATCTCGTCTGGCAGCGGGGCTTCGGAAACGAGGAAATCCTGCTTGTCGGCACTGGAGCCGTCGCTGTCCGTCACCGGGGCATTCAGCGAAGTGTCCGGACCCGACAGGCGCGCGTTCATCAGAGCCACGTCTGACTGCTTGACGCCGATCGCATCCGCGATCTTCTGGTGCAATTCGCTGTCGGTCAGCGGGGTCTGGTTGTTTGAAAGTTTTGCGCGCAGCCGGCGGAGGTTGAAGAACAGTGCTTTCTGAGACGAGGAGGTGCCGCCGCGCACGATCGACCAGTTCCGCAGGATGTAGTCCTGGATCGAGGCGCGTATCCACCATGTTGCATAAGTCGAAAAGCGGACCTCGCGCTCTGGCTCGAAGCGGGCCGCGGCTTCGAGCAGGCCGACATGGCCCTCCTGAATCAGGTCGCCGAGCGACAGGCCGAAATTGCGGAACCGGGACGCCACAGCGATCACGAGACGCGTGTGGGAGAGGGACAGTTTTTCAAGTGCCTTTTCATCCCGGTTGTCACGCCATCGAAGCGCAAGCTCCATTTCCTCCTCACGGGTGAGATAGGGCGCTTTCATTGCTGCTTGAACAAACTGTCGTTTTTCGCTCAGGGACATGATCGACGCTCCGATGTCTTGATCGGGGAAACTACGTATCGAAGATCAGGTTAGATCACTTCCGTGCACCACGGGGGCAGAATTTGTGCACTTCTGCGTGAAGAGCGCGCGAGCAAAAAGCGCCTGAAGGGCCAAGCCGGACGACGCAAATGCGCATGAAGGAGGTGGCCGATCGGCTGTGCGGATGCCCTTCTGTGAGACCTGCGCGGCTTGATTTGGTGGAGAGCAACGGGGTGGCATGTCAAAAGCAAAAGGCCCGGATCGCTCCGGGCCTTTCGATATTCAGCGTTGCTGCAACCGGTCGGTTGAAAATCAGGCGGCTTCTTCCTTGCCGTCTTCTTCTTCCGCTTCGGCTTCTTCGGCAGCTGCCTTGAGCCGGCTCGGGGACTTCGCGAGGTTCTGCTCGATCTGCTTGATCGCCTCGGTTTCCGAGCACTTGTTCACGGCTGCGATTTCACGAGCCATGCGGTCAAGCGCGGCTTCATAGAGCTGGCGTTCGGAATAGGACTGTTCCGGCTGGTTTTCGGAACGGTAGAGGTCGCGGACAACTTCGGAGATCGAGATCAGATCGCCGGAATTGATCTTTGCTTCATATTCCTGCGCACGACGGCTCCACATGGTGCGCTTGACGCGCGGACGGCCGCGAACGGTTTCCAGAGCTTTCTTGACCGCTGCCGGGTCGCCGAGTTTGCGCATGCCGACGGAGGCAATCTTCGCAACCGGGACACGAAGGGTCATCTTGTCCTGTTCAAAAACGATGACGAGCAACTCCAAAGAGTGGCCTGCAACGTTCTGCTCTTCGATGGCGGTAATCTGGCCGACGCCGTGTGCCGGGTAAACGATATGTTCGCCAGTCTTGAATCCTTGACGCTGCGCGGTCTTCTTGGTGTTCGTTGCCATTCTCGTGTTCTCTCCTGCGCAGTTGTATCGGCCCTGCGGGACCGGAAACGGACCGCCGTGCGGTCCCCTGTTCTTATGTGACACGCCTGCCGCAGTGCGATCCGGTCAGGAACGCCTGTTGATAGGTGGCGTGTCAGGGGTGGTCAGTCGACAAATTCCACTTTAGAACCTTGATCAGTCATTATGAGCTGCCGGGACCTTGCGCTGCCCGGAATGTTGTAGCCCGGCATGCGTTAGATCAGACTCCTTTTGAGGGGTTGCTCTCGTGGTTGGCGACTAGACTATAATAAATAACATACTTTTGTGGAAAATTAAAGCGCCGTGCTTTGAGCTGGCGGAAAAACAACAATCGTCCCGCCGGAAGCAATCCGGCAGGTAGCTGAAATGTCGGATGGAATCGTACTTTCCGTCCACGCTTTGTCCCCGTTGCGGCAGTCTGCCGCAGTTAAGGTCACGCGGTCTCAGGACGCCGGATTGGCGGAGAAATACTTTTCCAGCTTGTTTTCCTGACCGTCGAATTTCTCCGCATCGGGCAGGGGATCTTTCTTTTCAGTGATGTTCGGCCACTTTTCCGAGTATTCGGCGTTCAGCTCGATCCACTTTTCAAGGCCCGGCTCGGTATCGGGAAGAATGGCTTCCGCAGGGCACTCCGGCTCACAGACGCCGCAGTCGATGCATTCGTCCGGATTGATGACGAGAAAGTTCTCGCCCTCATAGAAACAGTCCACCGGGCAGACTTCGACACAATCGGTGTATTTGCATTTGATGCAATTGTCTGTGACGACGTAGGTCATCGGTTCCCTCGCTCGGTGCCGCCGGGCTCGTCGGGAGGAAACCCGAACCCGGTCGGCTGTCTGTGCCTGCAGCACTCCGACCCGGAGGCGCAAGGCTAAAAATCTGTGTTCGCAGTTGGGTATCGTTTTTGGCTGGAACGTGCAAGCGCACAGGATGACGCAATCAGGGCCGGATGGAGAAAGATATTCCGTTTTGGCGTCTCTTGCCGAAATCTGCTTCAGATGTCGCCTCGAAAGGCGTCGATCTTGCGTCGTTCGCGTTTCGTTGGCCGTCCGGCGCCTGCTTCGCGCTGCCCGGGCGGGGCAGGGGGGGCTTCCGCCTTTGGAGGTGGGGCCGGTGACAGGTCTTCGTAGAGCAGGCGGGCTTCCTCGTAGGGTCCGCGCCGGGTGCCGAGCGCCACGACCTTCAGCACGAGAACGCGCCGTTCCAGGACCACCGTCAGAACGTCGCCCGGCTTTATCGTCTTGCTGGCGGAGGCAATCTTGTCCTTGTTGACGCGCACGTGACCGGAGGTGGCCAGCTTTTGCGCCAGCGAGCGGGATTTTGTGACCCTGGCGAACCAGAGCCACTTGTCTATGCGCAGGCTGCCACCGGCAGCGTGTGTCTGCGGGGTCGGAATTACTTTTTGTCCTTGTTGTCCATATCCGCCTTCAGCGCGAGCAGTGCCGCGAAGGGCGAGTTGGGATCAATGGGCTTGTCCTTCGGGGGCCTGCTGTCACGGCGGCCCTGACCTTCAAAGCCTTTCTGGCCACCGCGGTTGCGGTTCGGGCCGCCCTTGCCAGGTCCCTTGCCCTGGCGTTTCTCGCCCTGGTGGCCGTGACCCTGGGCGCCCTTCGGCCCCTGTCCCTTGCGGTTGTCGCCGCGCCGCTGATCCTGACGGCCGCGCGGGCGCCGCTCGAACCGGCCCGGGCGCCAGATCTCGATGGTAACAGTTTCCGTTTCGCCGGAAGCTGCAACGCCGTCTTCTGCCGGTGCGGTCTCTGTGTCCGTTGCCGTCTCTGCGTCCGTTGTCGTCTGCGCAGCATCCCCTGCTTCGCCGCTGTCCGGAGCAGGCTCATCTGCCACTGCGGCCTCGGCCGAAGCGGGTTCTTCGCCAGTACCCTCGGCATCTGCCGGGGAAACTGCAGTGTCTTCGGCGCTTTCCGAAGCTGCGATTTCGTGTGCTGCGGCCGGTTCAACTTCGGCTGTGGTTTCTGCTGGCGTTTCCTCTGGCGTAGCATCAGTCGATGCGGCGTCCTCGGCAGCGGGTGTCTCGCCCGTGTCGCCTGTTGGTGCCGGAGCTGCTTCGCTTGCAGGTGCGGCGGTCTCGTTGGCGGACTCTGCCGTCACGGGCCGCTGAACTTCCCTGGTCTCCACACGATAACCGAGGGATTTCAGAACGGCGGAGAAATCCTCGCCGGCACAGCCAAGCAGGGAGGTCATCGCGACCGTCACCGTAAATCCACCGCCTTGTTCGATCGCGCCTTCCGGCGGGGCCACATCCGCATCGAGCGGCTTCCAGGCAATGAGCGGGCGGATGAGATCGGCGAGGCGTTCCAGAATATCGACGCGAACGGCGCGCGGACCACAGACCCGGAAGCCGACGACCTTGTAAAGTGCCTTGTTTATGGTCTCGTCGACCGGAATGGACGTGCGGCCGGAGGCGGAAAGCTGCGGCAGTTCCGTCATGCCGTTCATGTCGAGAGAGCCGTGCTTCAGCGCCCAGAGCTGGGCAAGCAACTGGCTCGGAGCCGGTTTCAGCAGGGCAGGCACGAAAATCGTGTAGGCACCAAAGCGGATGCCGTGCTTGCGCAGGGAGGCGCGCATGTCCTGATCGAGCTGGCGGATTTCGTCGGAGGCTTCGTGGCGCTCCAGAATTCCGAGACCTTCCACGATGCGGAAGGCGATGCCGCGTGCGAGGCCTTCAAGACCTTCGCCGCCCTTCAGGTCGATCAGCGGCTTCAGCAGCGTGTCGATCTGCGCCCTGATCCACAGGTCGAGCCGTCCTTGCACGGCTTCGCGTGCCGGTCCGTTCAGGTGCTCGTCGGCAAGCAGAAGAACGGACGGAGACAGCACGTCTTCGCCCGCGATCAGCCTTGCCACGGGTTCTCCCCGCCAGCGGATCAGGCCCTCCGAGGTCAGCACGAAATCGGTGTTGTCCGATTTTCCGAGTTTTTCAGCACGGGATTCAATTTCGGTCGCCAGGGCCTTTTGCGCTGCCGCGCGCACGGTCTTGCCGTCCTCACCTTCGGCCGCCGCGTCGGGGGCAAACCGGAAGCCAAGCAGATTCCCGATGTGCTGACCTTCCACGAGCACATCTCCGCTCGATGTAATTTCTGCTTCCAGCATCGCGTTCTCTCTCAAACGTCGCATCAATACACTTGTCCGCCGATCCACGAAGCGCTGGGTCAACCGCTCGTGGAGGGCGTCAGATAGTTTGTCTTCTATGTCGCGCGTCACGCCCTGCCAATGGGCCGGATCGGCCAGCCAGTCGGGACGGTTGGCGACATAAGTCCAGGTCCGGATATGCGCGATCCGGTTCGCGAGTGTGTCGATATCACCATCTGTGCGGTCTGCGAAGGCCAATTGACGCGTGAACCAGTCGTCCGCGATGGCGTTCTCAAGCATCAGATGGGAATAAATCGTATTCAGAAGCTCCGCATGGTTGGCAGGAGCTATCTTACGATAGTCGGGGACCTGACACACGTCCCATAGCAATTCGACCGCTTTTACCCCCTTTGCCATGTCGGAAATTTCGCGGTCGCGCAATAAATGTTCAAGCGCCGTGACATCGTCCGTCGTCGGCACCCGCGCCAGCCCCTCCTCGCGCGGGGCGATTTCAAGGCTGTTGCGCAGGGCGTTCGCGGATGAAAAATCCAGCGAAGTGTTGCGCCATTGCAGCACTTTTAAGCTGTCGAAGTGGTGTGTTTCAATCTGTTCGACAAGATCGTCGCCCAGCGGATCGACCCGTCCGGTCACGCCGAACGTGCCGTCCTTGGTATGGCGTCCGGCGCGCCCGGCGATCTGTCCCATCTCGGCGGCGGTAAGCTGGCGGTACTGATAGCCGTCATATTTCCGGTTGCCGGCAAAGGCGATGTGGTGAACATCGAGATTCAGGCCCATGCCGATCGCGTCGGTGGCGACGAGATGGTCGACGTCGCCGTTCTGGAACAGCTCCACCTGGGCATTGCGCGTGCGCGGGCTGAGCGAGCCGAGCACGACAGCCGCACCGCCACGCTGGCGGCGGATCAGTTCGGCGATCGAATAGACCTCGCCCGCCGAAAAGGCGACGACGGCGGAGCGCGGCGGCAGCCGGGAGACCTTCTTCGCGCCGGCATATTCCAGGATCGACATGCGCGGACGCGTAATGACATTGAGCCCCGGCAGCAGTTTTTCCAGAAGCGGGCGCACGGTGGCGGAGCCAAGCAGAAGCGTTTCCGACCGGCCGCGAAGGTTCAGGATGCGGTCGGTGAAGACGTGGCCCCGGTCAAGACTGCCGGCGAGTTGCACCTCGTCGATGGCAACGAATTCCGTTTCAAGATCCAGCGGCATCGCTTCCACGGTCGAGACCCAGAAGCGCGGATTCTTGGGAATGATCTTTTCTTCGCCGGTAATCAGCGCGACGGCATCGACGCCGGCGCGATCGGCGACCCGCCCGTAGACTTCCCGGGCCAGAAGGCGCAGGGGCAGACCGATCAGACCGGACTTCTGCGCGAGCATCCGCTCGATTGCCAGATGGGTCTTGCCCGTGTTGGTCGGTCCAAGGACCGCCGTCACCGTGCGGGAGCGGGCTGACGGGGGCAGCTGCAGGTTTGTGGGACGGGACATGAGGTTGGTTGCGGTCGATCTGCTTTCGGCTCTGCGCCATATGTGACGGCCGGTGGCCTAAATGTGGTGCCGGGGTTCGTAGCACATGCAGCGGGGAGATGTCGCGTTTCTTTTGGCTTTTCGGGTGTGCCGCCGCGTGCCGGATAATCCTGTGGAGAACGAGTCCGGAACAAAGCGGAACCGAATCGCTGACTCTGCATGATTCACGATTTGGTCCCTACGAGATATGGTTCTGTCCCGGTGACTCACCACGAAATCGTGAATCTGCTCAAGAGGTTGAGTCGTTTTCAGTCGGTCGGTCTGATTTTGGACGAATCGGTGTCAAGATTTAATTTTTCGATAATCCTGCGCCCGGATCGTGCCCCTGACAGGTTTACGAATGGGGTGCAGGGTGAACGAATCCCGGACGAATCGCTGACTCTTTCAGGTTTCTCGTTTGTTCCTACCAGATGTTGTGTGTCACAGCGGTCTGCGATCTATTGCGGATTGTGCGGTTCTGGAGGAGTCCGCCTTGCCGTAAACCATTTCGCTGCCGGTCGTCCCGGATCGGGACGAAGGGGGCTCCTGCGCGGCTCGGGCACGGGGCGTGAAGGGAAGGCTTTGCCGATGAGGGCGAGGTATCTCGAAGGCGTATCTGGAGGCTTGGCCATGTTGCGCTGCAATTTTTTTGAAAGTCTCGACCTTCCCGGCACTTAACCCGAATTGACGTGCTCGCTCCGCGAGTTAACGGTGCACATGCAGCAATCGCAGGTCGGTTTGAAGCGCGCGCGGCCGAGAGGGCCCTTTTCAAGTCTCGCCTGCCAAAGTACTAGTTTCTGAAGAAGTTTGTTCCGCTCGTGCGTGTTTTGGAGGAGAAAACGATTGGCGATAACTAAGATTCTCGTTGCAAACAGGTCGGAAATTGCGATCCGGGTGTTCAGGGCCGCCAACGAGCTGGGGCTGAAAACCGTCGCGATCTATGCCGAGCAGGACAAGCTGGCCCTGCATCGCTTCAAGTCCGATGAAGCCTATCAGGTCGGCAAGGGGCTCGGCCCGATCGAGGCCTATCTTTCCATCGACGAGATCATCCGCGTTGCCAGGCTCTCCGGGGCCGATGCCATCCATCCAGGGTACGGGCTGCTGTCGGAAAGCCCGGAATTCGTCGACGCCTGCGAGGCGGCCGGCATTACCTTCATCGGTCCGAAATCCGAAACGATGCGCCGACTCGGCAACAAGGTCGCCGCGCGCAATCTCGCGATCGAAGCGGGGGTGCCGGTCATGCCGGCCACCGAGCCGCTGCCCGACGACATTTCCCAAATCAAGCGGATGGCAGGGGAGATCGGCTATCCGGTCATGCTGAAGGCTTCCTGGGGCGGCGGCGGACGCGGCATGCGCGTCATCCCGGACGAGGCGACGCTTGAGAAGGAAGTGCTTGCCGCCAAGCGCGAGGCGAAGGCCGCCTTCGGCAAGGACGAGATCTATCTGGAAAAGCTGGTTGAGCGTGCGCGCCATGTGGAAGTGCAGATTCTCGGCGATGGCCAGGGTGGGCTTGTTCACCTGTTCGAGCGCGACTGTTCCATCCAGCGGCGCCATCAAAAGGTGGTCGAGCGCGCGCCCGCGCCTTACCTCGACGAGACCAAGCGCGCGGAACTTTGTGAATACGGTCTGAAGATCGGCAAGGCGGTAAACTATCGCGGCGCCGGCACGGTCGAGTTCCTGATGGATGTGGACACCGGGGCTGTCTATTTCATCGAGGTGAATCCGCGCGTTCAGGTGGAGCACACGGTGACTGAAGAAGTCACCGGCGTCGATATCGTTCAGGCGCAGATCAAGATCTGCGAGGGCGCAAGGATCGGAACGCCCGAAAGCGGCGTCCCGCTGCAGCAGGATATTCACCTGCACGGCCATGCCCTGCAGTGCCGGATCACGACGGAGGATCCTGACCAGAACTTCATTCCGGACTACGGCCGGATCACCGCCTATCGCGGCGCGACCGGCTTCGGCATCCGCCTTGATGGCGGCACCGCGTATTCCGGCGCCGTGATCACCCGCTTCTATGATCCGCTTCTGGAAAAGGTCACGGCCTGGGCGCCCACTGCCGAAGATGCGCGCAAGCGCATGGACCGCGCCTTGCGCGAGTTCCGTATCCGCGGCGTCGCAACGAACCTGGTGTTCCTCGAGAACATCATTTCGCATCCGGATTTCAAGGCGAACCACTACACGACACGCTTCATTGACGAGACGCCTTCCCTGTTCGAGCAGACCCGCCGGCAGGACCGGGCGACGAAGCTGCTCACCTATATTGCCGACGTCTCGGTAAACGGACACCCGGAGACGAAGGGCAGGGTGCGTCCTCCCAAGGATATCGCGGCGCCCGTCATTCCCGATTTCGGGTCAGACAAGCCGGAAGGCACCCGCCAGCTTCTCGACCGGCTGGGGCCGAAAGGCTTTGCGGACTGGATGAAGGAGCAAAACCGCGCTCTGGTGACGGACACCACCATGCGCGACGCGCATCAGTCGCTGCTGGCGACGCGCATGCGCACCAACGACATCGTCAACATCGCCGAAGCCTATGCGTCCGGCCTGCCGACCCTCTTCTCGCTGGAATGCTGGGGTGGGGCGACCTTCGACGTCGCCATGCGGTTCCTGACCGAAAGCCCCTGGGAACGGCTGCATCTGATCCGCGAAAAGGCTCCGAACATCCTGCTGCAGATGCTTCTGCGCGGCTCCAACGGCGTCGGCTACACCAACTATCCGGACAATGTGGTGAAGTTCTTCGTCAAGCAGGCTGCGGAGAACGGGGTCGATCTCTTCCGTGTGTTCGACTGTCTCAACTGGGTCGAGAACATGCGCGTTTCCATGGATGCGGTCCAGGAAGCGGGCAAATTGTGCGAAGGGGTGCTGTGTTACACCGGCGACATGCTGGACAGCGCCCGGCCGAAATACGACCTGAAATACTACGTCGGCCTTGCCAAGGAACTGGAAGCCGCGGGTGCGCATATTCTTGGCCTCAAGGATATGGCAGGTCTGCTGAAACCGGAGGCGGCGCGGATCCTGATCCGGACGCTGAAGGAAGAGACTGGCCTGCCGGTCCATTTCCATACCCATGACACCTCCGGCATCGCGGCGGCCACGGTCCTTGCGGCGGTGGAAGCCGGTGCGGATGCGATCGATGCGGCGATGGATGCGCTTTCCGGGCTGACGTCGCAGCCGTGCCTCGGTTCGATCGTCGAGGCCCTCCGGAACAATGAGCGCGACACCGGCCTCGACGCGAAGACGATCCGCCAGATCTCCTTCTACTGGGAGGCGGTGCGCACCCAGTACCGCGCTTTCGAAAGCGATCTGCGCTTCGGCGCCTCGGAGGTCTACCTGCACGAAATGCCGGGCGGCCAGTTCACGAACCTCAAGGAACAGGCTCGCTCACTCGGTCTGGAGACGCGCTGGCACGAAGTGGCGCAGGCCTATGCGGACGTCAACATGATGTTCGGCGACATCGTCAAGGTCACGCCGTCGTCCAAGGTTGTCGGCGACATGGCGCTGATGATGGTGTCTCAGGGCCTGACGGTCGCGGACGTCAAGGATCCGGCAAAGGATGTCGCGTTCCCCGAAAGCGTGGTCAGCATGCTGCACGGCGATCTCGGGCAGTCGCCTGGCGGCTGGCCGGAAGCGCTTCAGAAAAAAGTGCTGAAAGGCGACGACCCGATCACGGTGCGACCGGGCTCCCTTCTCGAAAATGCGGATCTGGATGCTGAGCGCAAGGACGCCGAGGAGAAGACCGGCCACGAGATCGACGATACGGAGCTCGCCTCCTATCTGATGTATCCGAAGGTCTTCACCGATTTCGACAAGGCGCAGGAGCAGTACGGACCAACATCCGTTCTGCCGACGCCTGTTTATTTCTACGGCCTTGAGCAGGGCGACGAGATTTTTGTCGATCTCGAGCCGGGCAAGACGCTGGTCGTGCGGTGCCAGGCAATCGGCGAGACGGACGAAAACGGCGAGAAAAAAGTGTTTTTCGAGCTCAACGGCCAGCCGCGCAACGTCAAGGTGCCCGACCGTGCCCATGGCGCTGTCGGAGCCTCGGCCAAGCGGAAGGTGGAGGACGGCAATGCTGCCCATGTCGGCGCACCGATGCCGGGTGTCATCTCGACGGTTGCGGTGTCCGCCGGACAGGACGTCACCGCAGGCGACGTTCTGGTGTCCATTGAGGCGATGAAGATGGAGACAGCGCTTCACGCCGAGCGTGACGGCAAGATCAAGGAGGTTCTGGTCACGCCAGGCTCCCAGATCGACGCCAAAGATCTGCTGGTCGTCTACGAAAGCTGACGGAACAGGCCGTCGTTGGTGCATGTGTCATCCAGCGACGGCCTGAGGCGCCGTGAATTTTCTACCCTTTCCCCGTCGAAAGAGACGCCTGCCTGATCGGCAGAGCGGCCCGGATGGCGGCGGAGCGGCTTTCCGATGAAACCTGTCAGCAGAAGCGGGCGGAGGCGGTGTGCCGATCAGCTCAGCTCTTGGGCCATTTCGAGAAGTTTTCGCACCGTGTTGAGGTTCCGGGCCGTGCCCGGTGCCAGGGCGGGCAATTTCAGCTTCGAACGGCCCTGACCCTCCGGGTAATGGACCACGATTTCCCTCTCCAGAAGAACGGCTTCTTCTCCTGAAGGCGCGACCATCGCACCCAGCGCATCGGCGGGCGGCGCATCGGGCAGGAAGGTAATGAGGACCTTGTTCGGCGCGGCCTCGGGAAAGGGCGCTGCGGCGCAAAGGGCTTCAAGTTCACCTGCTGTGCGCAGAAGGACCGACTGCGGCTGTCCAAGAAAGGACGTCAGGGCCGCTTCGAGCGCGGATTGCGCCTTCTCGCGGGTCATATCCGTGGTGAAGACCAGATTGCCACTCTGGATGTAGGTCGCAACGTTCTCAAAGCCGATCCCGCCAGCAATTGCGCGCAGCTCCGCCATCCGCAGTTTTCCGGTTCCGCCGACATTGACGGCGCGCAACAGGGCAACGAGGACGTTCATGCAGGCGAAACCTTCTCGGGGCTTTCCCGTTCAGACTTGACCGGGATGCCTATTCCGCTGCTTTCAGCCCGCCGTGGCACACTGGTGCTTCTGCTGTTCCTATCCAAAGGTCGAGAAAGCGGTCCAGCCATTTCTTCACGGCAGGATCGTAGATGAAGCGGCCGGCGAAGTGATCGCGCCGTTCCTGTGCGCCCGGCAGTTCCATGCGCGGGGCCCCCTTGGTGGTCCAGCGAACCATCATCTGATGGGTGAGCTCGGGGTGGAACTGGATGCCATAGGCGGCCGGTCCGCAACGGATGGCCTGGTTGGGATAGGTCGGTCCGCCCGCAAGAAGATCGCAGCCGCGCGGCAGGTCGAAGCCTTCCTTGTGCCATTGATAGACCTTTTTCGGCCAGTCCATCAGCGACTTGCCTTTTTCCGTCGGCTTTAGCGGGTAATAGCCGATCTCGACAAGTTCATCGCCGTGACCGGCCACCTCGCCCCCAAGGTGCTTCACCATCATCTGGGCACCTAGGCAGATTCCGAGAAAGGGTTTCTGTTCCTTCAGGGGAACGTTGATCCAGTCGATCTCCTTCTTGACGAAGGCTTCCGGATCATTGGCGCTCATGGGGCCGCCAAAAACCACCGCACCGGCATGGTTCGCCATCGTTTCGGGGAGCTGGTCGCCAAAACGGGGTTTGCGGATGTCGAGGGCGAAGCCCCGTTTCACCAGCTCCTGGCCGACACGGCCGGGAGACGATGTCTCCTGGTGAAGGATGATCAGAACTTTTGGGCGATTGCCGCCCGCATCAGGCTGAAATCTCATGGAAATAATATGAGGGAGCCTTGCAGAAAAATCGAGCCCCTAAGATTGGTCACTGTGCCTAACCTTTGAACTCGCCTCGCTGCTCACTGTTCCTCTTCGCCTTCTTCCGGGGCTGTCTTGGCAACCTTGTGGCGCAGGGTCATGCGGTCGCGGGTCGAAACGCCGAGAAGTTCTGCGACACGCCAGATGGTGTTGTCCTCGAATTCATGGACATGACCGTCCGCATAGACGATTTCCCACATCATCTCGACGATGGCGAGGCGTTCCGTTTCGTCCGTGTTGCGTTTGAGGACCGAGGTGAAGCCGTAGAGATCGACCGCTTCCTCGTCCCTCTGCTTGGCGGCTTCGATGAGTTCGGCGGTTTCCTTGTCGGACAGGTCGTAATGCGCCTTGAGGATGTCGCGAAGTTTCGCACTTTCGCTCTCCTCGATCACGCCGTCGATATCGACCAGATGAAACAGCAGCGCGGCGGCTGCCAGACGCTTGTCGTCTTCAGCGAAGGTCTGCTTGCCATCATCGCCGAATGTGATTTCCCGGACAAAACTTTTGAGTGCATCGAGCATTTTTGAAATTCCCGTTGGCCGGTGCGTATGTCTCCGGCGTGCAGAACTGTTTGAGCGATCCTGTTCCAGATTTAGCATCAAATTGGTGACGCGGGTACCGGCCTGAACAGGTGTGAACCAAATTTGGCGATTCCAAGTCCGTCTTTTTTGAATGTTTCTAATGTGTTGATATTTCAGAATATATTACTTGACTTTTACACTCAGAAAATGATTTCTCGAAACCTTGATAGGTGCTCGCGGCACCTGAAAGCATAGGATTTGCGCCTTTTGCCGACCCGGCAAGAACGTCTGGCGCACTAAAAATTCGGGATGGATCAATGAATCGTTTCAAGATCGGCCTTCTGGCTGCAACCGCATTGTTTGTCACACCTGCTGTAGGGGCAACGCCGGATGAGGTTCTGACCACTTATGGCGACATCGCGCAGGCCAAGTATCAGGACTCTCTCGAGACGGCCAAGAGCCTTGAAGCTGCAATCGACAAGCTGATTTCCGAGCCGACCGAAGACAATCTGGAAGCTGCCCGCACGGCCTGGAAAGCGGCGCGCGATCCTTATCAGCAGACCGAAGCCTACCGTTTCGGCAACGCCATCGTCGATGACTGGGAAGGCAAGGTGAATGCCTGGCCGCTGGACGAGGGGCTGATCGATTATGTCGACACTTCCTATGGTGACGAGTCCGAGGGCAACGATTTCTACGCGGCCAACGTGATTGCCAATCCGACCCTTGAGGTCGGCGGCGAAACGATCGACGCCACCGAAATCACACCGGAGCTTCTGTCCGAGCAGCTTCAGGAAGCCGGCGAAGTCGAGGCCAATGTGGCCACCGGCTATCATGCCATCGAATTCCTGCTCTGGGGTCAGGACCTCAACGGCACCGATGCAGGTGCAGGCGAGCGTCCGGCAACCGATTTCGATCCGGCCAACTGCACCGGTGGTCATTGCGAGCGCCGGGTCCAGTACCTGAAGGCTGTCACCGAACTGCTGGTCTCCGATCTCAAGGAAATGGCGGACGCCTGGGCGCCCGGCGGCGAGGCCCGCGAGGAGCTGTCCGAAAAGGGTGAAGCCGGCGGTCTGGCAACAATCCTCACCGGCATGGGCTCACTTTCCTACGGCGAACTGGCCGGCGAGCGCATCAAGCTTGGCCTGATGCTGCACGATCCGGAAGAAGAGCATGACTGCTTCTCCGACAACACGCATATGTCGCACTACAACGACGTCGTCGGCATTCGGAACGTCTATTTCGGCGAATACGAAAGCCCGCTCGGCAACGATGTATCCGGCCCGTCGGTCGCGGAAATGGTTGCCGAAAAGGATCCTGAGCTGGCCAAGGAAATGGAAGCGAAGCTGGATGCCACGCTGGCGGCTTTCGCAGCCATGAAGGAACGCGCTGAAGGCGGCGAAGCCTACGACCAGATGATCGGTGAAGGCAACGAAGAGGGCAATGCGGTCGTTCAGGCAGCCGTCGACGCTCTCGTTGACCAGACAACCTCGATCGAACGTGTCGTGAAGGTTCTCGAACTCGATGACATCGCTTTCGAAGGGTCCGACAGCCTCGACAACCCGAACTCAGTGTTCGAATAAGAAATCCAGGGGTCAGGCGGTTCAGGCCGCCTGACCGGACCTGCGACTTGGGGCTCGCAGCAAAATTCAGGATGCGAGAAATGGGATTGGTCCCCAGTCCGGGCGCCCTGTCGGGGGCCCTTTTGGCCGTTTGTCTTCTGTCATTTTCCGCCGAGAGTGCGGGCGTTCTCGAGTATCGGGGCGACCTGAGCGCGAAGGACAGGGCAAAGGCCGCCAAAGTTCTGGAATTTCCGGCGGGCTTTGCGGAAGCTGAGCCGTTCGAGCCCATGCAGGGCGGCGCCGGAACGTCAAAACGCAAGCCCAGCCGGGATGCGTTTTCGCAGTCGAATGCGAATCTGACCTTTGAGGAAGAGCAGCTTTTCAAGGTCGGCAACGGCCTTTTCAAGAAATTGTGGGCGTCGTCGCCCTCCTCCACCCGGGCTTCTGACGGCCTCGGGCCGCTCTATAACGCGCGCTCCTGTCAGGCGTGTCATCTGAAGGACGGTCGCGGCCGTCCGCCAACCTCCGGAGAAACGGCCGTTTCGCTGTTCCTGCGCCTGTCGATCCCGCCACAAACGGACGAGCAGCGACGCGCGCTTGAAGATCGACGGATCCTGTCGGTGCCGGAACCGGTCTACGGAGGCCAGTTCCAGACCTTCGCCGTCCCGGGTCTGACGGGCGAGGGGCGCTTCGACATCGACTATGAGGACATCGAGGTGCCGCTGAGCGGCGGCGAGAGCGCGGTGCTGCGCAAGCCTGTCTACAGTGTCCGCGACCTTGGGTATGGTCCGATGCATCCGGACACCATGATGTCCCCGAGGGTGGCGCCGCCCATGGTCGGGCTTGGCCTCCTGCAGGCAATTCATCCAGGCGACATCGAGGCATCGGCCGATCCGGAAGACGTCTCCGGCGATGGCATTTCGGGCAAGATCAGCCGTGTGCGGGATCCTGCGACGGGCGAATTGACCATCGGGCGCTTCGGGTGGAAAGCCTCCAAGGCCACGATACGCGACCAGTCGGCCAGCGCCTTTTCCGGTGATATCGGCATCAGTTCACCGGACAGGCCAGACAATTACGGCGATTGTACCGAGGCGCAGACCCGATGCCGGTCGCTTCCCCACGGCGAACAGAAAAACCTCGGCGTTTCGGAGGCCCCGGATCCGGTGATGGAGCTGGTGACCTTCTATTCGGAAAATCTTGCGGTGCCGATGCGTCGGGATTTCGATGATCCGCAGGTGCTGCGCGGCAAGCAGGTCTTTTACGAGACGGGCTGTCCGGCCTGCCACCACCCCAAGTATGTGACCAGCCGCAAGGCGGACAATCCGGCGCACCGCTTCCAGCTTATCTGGCCTTACACGGACCTTCTTCTCCATGATATGGGTGAAGGACTGGCCGATCACCGGCCTGTCGGAGATGCGGACGGAAGAGAGTGGCGCACGCCGCCTCTCTGGGGCATCGGCCTGACGGAGACGGTGAACAGCCATACACAGTTCCTGCATGACGGGCGGGCGCGAAACCTGCTGGAGGCCGTTCTCTGGCACGGCGGTGAAGCGCAACAGGCACGCGACAAGGTTGCCGCGATGCCACCCGAAGACCGCCGGTCCCTGATCCGGTTTCTGGAGTCGTTATGATGATACGCCAGTTGGCATTGGCGACACTTGCTATTGTTTGCGCCGGGCCCGTCCTGGCGCAGGATTTCGAGCCGCCACTTGAGCGGCTGATCGACGGTTACATTCGTCCGTCGATGTCGGAGTTCGCGGAGACTGCCGGCAGCTTGCCGGGCGCGGTCGACGCCGTCTGCGCGAAAGCGCCGGAAAAAGACGCGCAAGAGACATTCCGCATCGCGTTTGCGGCGGCGGTGGAAGGGTTTTCGAAAATCCACTTTCTGCGGTTCGGGCCGCTGCTGGAGGACGACCGACTGAACAGGCTCGCGTTTCTGCCTGACCCGCGCGGCGCGGCCCAGCGGCAGATCCGCAAGATCTATGCGAAGAAGGACGAGACCGTTCTGTCGCCCCAGACGATCAGCGCCAAGAGCGTCGCCGTTCAGGGGCTGACGGCCCTGCAGCTCATCGCCTTCGACAAGAACAGCGCAGTGCGTCTGGCCGAGCCGGACGACGACAGGGAATTCACCTGCGGTTATGCCCGGTCCATCGCGGAAAACATCGCCGGTATCGCCGCCGATCTGGCCTCCGAGTGGGACGATCCGGACGGCTATGCCAAGGTGCTCCTGACATCTTCGACCGGGAACGAGCGCTTCCACACGTCGAAGGAGGCGATCGAATCCGTGTTCAATACGCTGGTGACCGGTCTCATCATCGTAAGGGATCAGGACCTGCTTCCCGCGCTCGGGTCGTCGCAGGAAGATGCCAAGGCCTACCGGTTTCCTTTCTCGCGTTCGGGCAATTCCGTCGTCTACATGAAGGCGGAACTTCAGGGCATTCGGGACGCCCTTTTCAGCATGAACCTGATGGCCATGACACCGGAAAAGTTTCACTGGATCTACAACGGTGTCGATTTCGAATTTTCAAATGCCCAGGGCTACCTGGACAATCTTCAGTCGCCGCTTCGCCAGACCTTCGAGGACGGCGACGGCTACGCGCAGGTCTCGATCCTCGCCATCACGGTGAAATCCATTCGCAATACGCTCGCAACAGAGATGGCAGGGGCGCTCCAACTTGCAGGAGGCTTCAATGCGCTCGACGGGGACTAGGTCATCGCTGTTTCGGTCCGGATCGATCCTGCGGCAGGCGTCCGGTCGCCTGCGCGATCAGGCCACGCTGACGACCTTGTCACGCCGTGGCTTTCTGGCCGCCCTCGGGGGCCTTGCGGCGACACCGGTCTTTTCCCGGTCGACACTGGCCGAAAGCCTGATCGGGAAAGAGGCGGCTGACGGCGTGCCGCTGTTCGTCAGCGCCTTCAAGAAGGCAGACGGCGACTATGGCGTCGGCATTCTCGATGATCTCGGTCAGGTGCTTGGCGAAATCTCGCTGCCAGGGCGCGGGCACGGTGTCGCGATTTCTCCCGACCGGACACGCTTCGTCGCTTTCGCGAGGCGCCCAGGCACCTTCGCGGTGGTGGTGCGCCCGTTCGAGGATGCGGAGCCGCAGGTGATCGCGGCGCAGTCGGGCCGGCATTTCTACGGTCACGGGAGCTTCTCAGCCGACGGCAGGCTGCTCTACGCGGTCGAAAACGACTATGAAGCGGCGCGCGGCGTCGTCGGCGTTTATGATGCCAGCGGCAAGACCATCAGCAGGATCGGCGAGATCGAGACCCACGGCATCGGCCCGCATGACCTCATGATCGATCCGGACGGCAAGACGCTGATCGTTGCCAACGGCGGCATCAAGACCCATCCGGACATGCCCCGGAAAAAGCTGAACCTCGACACCATGACGCCATCCGTCGTCTATCTGGATGCGGAAAACGGCGACCTTCTGGCCGAGCATGCGCTGGGCACCTCGCTGCACCAGCTTTCGCTGCGGCATATGGCACTCGACGGTAACGGGCGTGTGTGGGTCGGTGGGCAATTCGAGGGCCCGCAGGCGGACCAGCCACCGCTGGTCGCCGTTCTCGGTCGAGACGAAAGCATCAGGGTGACAGACATTCCCGACAGCATCGCGCCGGGCCTGCAGAATTATGTCGGCTCGGTCACGGCGAATGCGTCGGGCGAAATCATCGCGACCTCCTGTCCGCGCGGCGGGCAGACCTTGTTCTGGAAGGCCTCTTCCGGTGCGTTTCTCGGCGCCGAGGCGATCATCGACGGGTGCGGTGTGGCACCGATCGATCAGGGCAGCTTCCTGATTTCCGACGGCAATGGCGCGGTCTCTCTGGTCGAGGATCCGACGCGGCCGGCGGAGATCCTGGCGCGGCCTCCGGGCTATTCCTGGGACAATCACATGTTCGCGCTGACCTGAACGACAGGCTTTTTAGAAAAAAGCCGCGCCCAAAACCCGCACGATTCCTGATTTTGTCAAAATCGGAGCGCATTTTTGTGCGCGGGTTGGTTTACATTGAGGCCGATTCGCAAAAGGGGAGACGCGAAAACATGCGACGGCTATTGTTCGGACTGGGAAGCTTAGTATTCCTGTTCGTCGCAACAATCATGGTGGTTCCGCTGTTTCTGCCCAAGGAACAGATCAAGCGTCAGGTGGTCGAAGAGGTCGACAAGCGCCTGGGCTGGCGTGTGCGCCTCGACGGCCCTGTCTCCCTGTCCCTGTTCCCTTCCTTCTCCCTCGTCGCGGACGACATTGGCCTGTCCGGTGAAGCCGGGGCGGACGGTATCGAATTCGCGAAGGCAAAACGGATGGAGTTCGGTCTTGGCTGGGCCGGGCTTTTGACCGGCAACATCAAGGTCACCGGCCTGACCCTCGTGGAGCCGGATATCCTTCTGGAAGTCGGCGCCAACGGCACGACGAGCTGGGAGCCCCGGCGCGACCTGGAACTTGAAGCGGACGCGGGCACCGATGAGGCGACCGAGCCCTCCGAAGCCACCACAAGCGACACAGCCGCCACTCCCGCCGCATCCGGGGACGGGTCCCCAGAGCCGGCCAGAAAATCCGCCCGTTATCTGAAGAGTGTCGGCATCGACCAACTGGCGATTACCGGCGGAACGCTGACCTACAAGGAGGCTTCGGGCGGACAAAGCATCCGGATCGCCGATCTGAACCTGACCGTCGCGGCGCCCGATCTTTCCGGCGACGCCACGCTGGAGTCCAGCTTCACACTTCAGGAAACGCCCCTCACCGTCTCCGGCGTTCTGAACAACCCGATAGGCCTTGCCTCCGGACGCCTGGTGCCTGTCGACCTGACTGTCTCCTCCGGCGACAATACCGTCAAGCTTACCGGCGAGGGCGGGATCGACCCCGTTCAGGCGACGCTCATCGTCAATGCCACCGGTCCGTCGCTCAAGGCGCTGGCAGCGCTGGCAGGGCAAGGTCTCGAAACGGATCCGGGCTCCTACAGCATCGATGCAAAGATCAGCGGTCAGAACGAGACTGTCTCGGTTGCCGATCTGGATATCCAGCTGGGTGAACTGTCTCTGGCCGGTGCGGCCGACTTCAACTATGCGGGGCTGGTGCCGGAAGCTTCGGGCCGCCTCCTTCTGAAAAACGGTTCCGTTGCGGATCTTCTGAGTCTGGCGGGCAAGGACCTGCCGGCAACTGGAACGCTCGGCGCCGACATTGCCTTCGAGGCCGTCGGCATGACGGCCGAGGAGCTGCTCGCCGGTCTGGACATCAATGGCGCGGTGACGATCTCGGACGGCGAAATCGGGGGGCTCGGGCTCGCGTCGGCCGTGGGCGGAGATCCGGAAGCGGACCGGATCACCAATCTCGCGCTCAACGTCGATCTCAATGGGCTTGAGCAGCCGATCTCCCTCAGCGGCGCGCTATCCTGGCGCGGCGAGGCGTTCAGCGTGACCGGTGAGGCCGATATGGCACGACTTCTGCGCGGGACTTCGGCGCCGATCTCCATTTCGGTCAAGGGCAACCGGGTCAGCGCCGGGTTCGACGGGCAGGTCGCCAGTGCAGGCGCCATCGACGGCGCGGTGCGTGTCGACACTCAGGACCTGCGCGGCCTGATGGCCTGGATGGGCCAGCCGATCGGGGCGGGCGGCGGTCTGAAGACATTCAAGGCTTCCGGCATCTTCGGCATGCAGGACGATGCCATCTCCTTCGAGGAAACACGGTTCACGCTGGACGAGACGTCGGGCGAGGCAAACGGCCGTATCAAACTTGGCGGCAAGCCGAGCGTCACCGCCATGCTTGCCCTCAGAGAGCTGGTGCTCGACCCTTACCTCGGTAAGGGCAGCAAGACGGGCGGTGCGGCTGCCGCGCCTTCGGGGTCCTCGCAAGGAGCCGCTGCCCCATCCTCCGGGAGCGGTGGCGCACAACCGGTTGGCGGCGGAAACGCCGGTGCGGCCTGGAGCACGGACAGGATCGACTTTTCCGGACTGAACGCGGTCGATGCGGACTTCAAGGTCACCGCTAATGCCATTCGCTGGGACAGGATCAAGGTCGGTGAAAGCGCGCTTTCCGCGACCATCAAGGACGGCATCCTGACCGCAAACCTGGAAAAAATGTCCCTTTATGGCGGCGAAGGTTCGGGCAACGTCAAACTCAATGGTGCGGCGAGCACGCCGGCGGTCATCACCGGATTCGCTCTCAGCGGTCTCGACGCCGCTGCACTGCTGCAGGACGCCGCCGACTTTGACTGGATCGAAGGCAAGGCCGCGATCAGCCTCGATCTGAAATCCTCCGGTGCCAGCGAGCAGGCGCTGATGGAGGGTCTCACCGGCAAGGCGTCCTATACTTTCTCCGACGGTGCGATCCGGGGCATCAACATTCCCAAGATGGTTCGCGGGCTTTCGGTCGAAACACTGCTCGGCTGGCAGGACACAGCCGAGGAGAAGACCGATTTCAGCACGCTTTCAGCGTCCTTCAAGGTCGAGGAGGGCATCGCCCGCACGGATGACCTCTCCCTTGTCGGGCCGCTGGTCCGCATGACCGGCAAAGGCACCACGAATATCCCGAAGCGTACGCTCGCGTGGCGCGTGGAGCCGAAGATCGTGCCGACGCTCCAGGGCGACGTTCCGCAGCCGCGGCGCAAGGGGGAAGACAAGAAACTTGCCGGGCTCGGCGTGCCGATCGTGATCGAGGGATCGTGGGACGATCCACGGATCTATCCGGACATCAAGGGCATTCTGGAAAATCCGGAAGCCGCGTACGAGCAGCTTCAAAATGCCGGTGGTGAGCTGATCTCCATTTTGAAGGGCAAGAAGGAACCGTCCGAAAATCTGGTTGAAACCGCCAATGAAGTCATCGAGAGGGCGACCGGCGGCCGAACGCAGATCGACATCCAGAAGGTCATCGACGGCGACGTCAATGACGAAGAGGTGCTGAAAGCCGTCGAAGAAGGCTTCGGTCTTCCCTCCGGCCTGCTCGGCAACGTGCTGGGCAAGAAAAAGAAGAACGACAACTGACGCGCAAGGCACTCGGCTGCGAGGGGCCGGCTACCGGCCCTTCATAGCCCGAGCGCAGCGATCATGCGGTCGACGGCGCTTTCAACGGTTCCGGTGTTCTCGATCCTGACAAGGCCCGGCACGTCCTCGGGCTCCAGATCCGCCCTTGCGAGGCGGCGCTCGATGTCTGCCCTGCTTTCGCGCCCTCTTGCGGCAAGGCGTTCGGCCAGAACCTCAACCGGTGCTGTGACCAGCAGCACGATTGCCGTCGCGTATTTGCGGGCCGCGCGGTTCAGGATGCGGCGGGAGCCGTTGGCGATGACGGTGCCGCCGTCGCGGATGACGTCGTCAAATGTTTTCGGGATCACGTAACCAAGCCCGTGCGCTTCCCAGGCCAGCGCAACGCTGTCTTCGGCAACCAGCCTGTCGAAGTCGGTGCGGTCCAGGGTGTCGTGGTCTTCCGACCCGGTATCTGGCCGGCGCGTGATCGCGCGACGTGCGAAATGGATGTCCGAACGGCCTTCAAGCCTTTCCTTCAGCGCGGCCATCAGGGTGTCCTTGCCGGCGCCGCTCGGGCCGACGACGAGGACCATCCGGCCTGGGCCGAGTTTCGGAGTGGTTTCAGATGCGTCTTCAGATGCTTCCTCAGGCAACCCGTTTTCCCTCGCGCCAGACGCCGCGGACGATCGGCACGTTGCCGACAAGCTTCACCTGCACCAGATCCGCCCGAAGGCCGGGGGTCAGTGTGCCGCGATCGTGAAGACCTATCGCGGAAGCGGGCGTCGCGGTGACCATTGCCACGGCCTCGGGCAGTGTGATTGCCTCGACCTCGCCCGCAAGCTGGAAGGCCGCCTGAACGAGGGAGGCCGGAATATAGTCGGAGGAGAGCACGTCCAGGTAACCGGCCTCTGCAAGCTCGCGCGCGGAAACGTTGCCGGAGTGCGAGCCGCCCCGCACCACGTTCGGCGCACCCATCAGGACTGCCATATCCGCGTCATGGGAGGCTTTTGCTGCTTCGATCGTCGTTGGAAATTCCGCGATCCGGGTCTTCAGGTCTATGGCCTCCGCCACATGGTCGATGGTGGCATCGTCATGGCTGGCAATGGCTATGCCGTTTTTCCGGGCTGCGGCTGAAAGGGTCTTGCGGTTCCCGGGCGCGAGGCCGTCCGCCAGTTCCTGCCGCTTGCGGATGAATGCGGCCATCTGCTCGTCCGAAAAGCCCTTCTTGCCCTGGTAATAAACCTTGTAGGCATCGAGGGAGACAAACTGTCTCTGGCCTGGGGTATGGTCCATCAGCGAAACGAGGCGGACGTTCCGGTCCTCCTGAAACATCCTGAAGGCGTCGATCACGTCCGGTGCCGAAACCTCGCATCGCAGGTGGATGAAATGGTCGGCCCGCAGGCGGTCTTCCTGCTTGCCGGTCTCGATGGCTTCGGCCAGCGCGCGCATGTCGTCGCACCGCAGGTCCGCGTCCTCATCCATGCCGACACGCAGGGCGTCGAAAACGGTGGTGATGCCGGCGCAGGCAATCTGCGCGTCGTGCGCCTGGACGGACGCGACCGGGTTCCAGCGCACCTTGGGACGCGGTGCGTAATGGGTTTCCAGGTGGTCCGTGTGGAGCTCGACCAACCCCGGCAGCAGAAAGTCTCCCTCGCAATCGTGCCCGTCGGCGCCGGTCGGCGTATCGACCGCCGCGATCAAGCCGTCCGTGTCCACCGACAGAGAGCCGTCCCTGACCTCGTCGGCCAGAACAAGGCGTGCGTTCCTGAAGACCTTGGGGTGCGTACTCATGCGTTCTCCTTGAGAGGATCGCCGCCGGCAGAAGCGGCTGACTTCGGCGGCGTCGTGCCCGTGAGGGCGAAAACCGTGTGGACCCGGAACGGAGCGCCGCGCTCCGCTTCGGTATAAAGAGCGAAGGACGCGCAGCTTCTTGGCCGGCCTGTCAATTCAGCAAAATACGTCCGTGCAGCCGTTTCCATGCGTGCGGCGTCCGTTTCGTCGTCCAGCTTGTCCGAAAGCGTCATGTGAAAGCGGAATTCGTCGAAGATGTAGGGATAGCCCCATTTCATCAGATAGGCATCCTGGCGAGGGGTCAGCGCGCTCTTGCGGCGTCTCTCGAGATCCGCTTCGCCGAGCGGCGCACGGAAAGGCTCGAAACGGCGCACGCACAGGGAGGCGAAAGCGGCAAGGTCCGGTTCGTCGCCTTCCGGGGTGAGGGCCAGAAAACGGCCAAGCCGATTGACGACGAAGCTTTCGACCATGAAGGGCGCGACATCTGTCGCAAAATCTGAACAGGCCTTCACGAGCTCCGCTTCGCTTCGCTCGGGAGCGAGGGAGAATGGTGCTTTCAATGTGCCGTGGAAGCCGTAGCGGCGCGGGCTGGCCGTCAGTTCGGCGAAGCGCTCCGGCGACAGGCCGTCAACCGAAGGCTGCTCGCGCGGCACTTCGGAAAACGGGTCGCGGCCCAGCCAGGCACTGCCAAGCTGCATCAGCGGGTCGTTGGCGTCGGCGGCGAAATAGATGGCGTAGCGCATGGGCATATTCGGCTGTTCGAGGGCTGGGGGCGGCCGGCTGTGGCCTGATCCGGTTTGCTATCGGCGGGCGGTGACTGTTCTGTGACAGTTCGCCGCCGTTCGCAAGGGCTCTCCCGTCAGGCGGCGTCCTCTGCATGGAAGCTGGTCACGTCGATGATCCTGTCGGCGATCTCGTTGCGGACGTCCTGATCATGCAGGATACCGACCATGGCGACACCTTCGGCTTTCTTTTCCTCCACAAGCCTGACGACCACGGCGCGGTTGGCGGCGTCCAGCGAGGCGGTCGGCTCATCCAGAAGCAGGATCGGATAATGCGCTATGAACCCGCGCGCGATATTGACCCGCTGCTGTTCGCCGCCCGAGAAGGTCGCGGGCGGCAATGTCCAGAGCCGTTCCGGGACATTCAGCCGGGACAGGAGCTCGCGCGCCTTTTCGCGTCCTTCGGCTTCGTTCGCCCCCTGGGCGACAAGTGGCTCGGCAACGACATCCTCGGCGGAAACGCGCGGGATCGTCCTGAGGAACTGGCTGACGTAGCCGATGGTGTCCTGCCGCAATTGCAGGATCCTGCGCGGCTCGGCACCGGCGATGTTGACGATTTCGCCGCCCGCCTCTCCCGCGCCGGTCGTAACCAGGATCTGGCCCTCGTCGCAGCGATAGTTGCCGTAGATCATCTTCAGGATGGAGCTCTTGCCGGCGCCCGACGGGCCGCCGAGGACGACGCATTCGCCGGCGTTGACTGAAAATTCGACGTTGCCGACGACGGGGATCACCGCGCCGCCCTGAAGGTGCATGGTGAAGGACTTGCCGACATTGTTCAGATAGAGACGGACTGGCATCTGGCTTCTCCGGGTCAGACCTGAAGGATCGAGGAAACGAGCAACTGTGTGTAGGGCTCGCGCGGATCGTCGAGAACCTGATCGGTCAGACCGGTCTCGATCACGTCGCCCTGGCGCATCACCATGAGCCGGTGCGACAGAAGCCGGGCAACAGCCAGATCATGGGTAACGATGACGACGGACAACCCGAGATCGGCGACGAGACGGCGCAGCAGGTCGAGCAGGCGCGCCTGAACCGAGACGTCGAGGCCGCCCGTCGGTTCGTCCATGAAGACAAGGCGCGGGTGGGTGACAAGGTTGCGGGCGATCTGCAGGCGCTGGCGCATGCCGCCGGAAAAGGAACGGGGATCGTCGTCGATCCGGTCTCCGGCAATTTCCACACGGCCCAGCCAGTCGTTGGCGCTGGTGCGTATGTTGCCGTAGTGGCGTTCGCCCACGGCCATCAACCGCTCGCCGACATTCGCCCCGGCCGAGACATTCATGCGCAGGCCGTCGGCAGCATTTTGATGCACGAAGCCCCAGTCCGTGCGCATCAGCAGGCGACGTTCGGCTTCGCCGAGCTGGTAGAGGTTGCGCATGGCGCCGTCGCGCATGCGATATTCGATGGCGCCCGTCGTCGGGGCGAGACGGGTGGACAAGCAATTGAGCAATGTCGTCTTTCCGGAGCCACTCTCGCCCACGATCGCCAGGACCTCACCGGGCCAGAGATCGAAGGAGACGTTCGAGCAGCCGATGCGTTCGCCATAGTAGCGGGTCACGTTGCGGACCTGCAGCAGCGGCTCGTTCCTGTCACGGCTGGTCATCGGGCTGTCTCCTTCCCCGTCGGTCCGGCAATGTCGGCGGCGGCAGGATCCGCGGCCATCGGGCCGAGATGGCCGTCAGCGCGCCGTTCCTCGCAGTGATCGCTGTCCGAGCAGACGAACATCCGGCCGCCCCGGTCATCGAGAATGACTTCATCGAGATAGACATTCTCCGCGCCGCACAGGCCGCAGGGCTTGTCGAATTTCTGGATCTCGAACGGATAGTCCTCGAAGTCGAGGCTTTTGACTTCGGTGTAGGGCGGGACGGCGTAGATGCGCTTTTCCCGTCCCGCGCCGTAGAGCTGCAGGGCCGCCATCCGATCGATCTTGGGATTGTCGAATTTCGGCGTCGGCGAGGGGTCCATGACGTAGCGATCATTGACCTTGACCGGATAGGCATAGGTCGTCGCGATATGGCCGTTACGGGCAATGTCCTCGTAGAGCTTCACATGCATCAGGCCGTAATCCTCCAGCGCATGCATCTTCCGGGTTTCGGTCTCCCGTGGCTCGAGGAAGCGCAGAGGTTCGGGGATCGGCACCTGGAAGACCAGGACCTGGTCTTCCGTCAGCGGTTTCTCGGGAATACGGTGGCGGGTCTGGATGACCGTCGCCTCGGACGTTTCGTAGGTGGTCCTGATGCCGGCGGTCTTTTCGAAGAAGCTGCGCAGTGAGACCGCATTGGTGGTGTCGTCGGAACCCTGGTCGATCATCTTCAGGCAATCGTCCTTGCCAAGGATTGCCGCGGTCACCTGAACGCCGCCCGTGCCCCAGCCATAGGGCATTGGCATCTCGCGAGCGGCGAAAGGGACCTGATAGCCGGGAATGGCGATGCCCTTGAGAATCGCCCGGCGGATCATCCGTTTCGTCTGTTCGTCGAGATAGGCGAAATTGTAGTCGCCCTCGACCGGAAGCTCATCGTCGGTTTCCACTGCAATGCTCATTTCGCGGCCCTCCGCTCTTTCAGGGTCCGGCTGTAGCTTTCAAGACGCATCTCCAGCGTGCCGGTGTGGAGTTCGAAGAGGTGGTTGTCGTGATCGTGGAAATAGATCGACCTGCCTTCTCCCTCGACGCGCTCACGCGGCGGACGGACATCCAGACCCAGTGCGCGAATGGCTGCCAACCGGGTGTCGAACTCGTCTTCCGTGATGCTGAAGGCGACATGGTTGTAGCTGCGCTGAGGCAGCGGTTCGCCTTCCATGATGGCAATCCAGACGTCGCCGACGAGAAAGAACTTCTCGCGCGAATGCGAAAAGGTGTCGTCCGCGCTGTCATAGATCTGCCGGGCCTTCAGGGCATCGGTCAGGATCCGCGTCATCCGGTCGAGGTCGCGGACGATGAAGGTGATATGGCTGAGGCCCTTGCTCATTCGGCCGCCTTCCGGCCCTGGTTGCCATCGGTGGCGTCTGCCTTGCGCCGGTCGAACCATTCGGCCCGCATGCGGCGGACAAGGTCGAGTTCGGCCTGAAAGTCCACGTAATGCGGCAGCTTCAGATGTTCGACGAACCCGGTGGCCTGGATGTTGTCGGAATGGGACAGGACGAATTCGACATCCTGGGCCGGCGCCGTTTGCTCCTCGCCCAGTTCCTGCCAGCGCATGGAGCGGTCGACCATGGCCATCGACATGGCCTTGCGCTCCACCTGGCCGAAGACAAGGCCGTAGCCCCGTGTGAAGGTCGGGGCCGCCTTGGCGGTGCCCTGGAACTGGTTGACCATCTGGCATTCGGTCACCTTGATGGTGCCGAGCGTGACGGCAAAGCCGAGTTCCTCGGCGAAGAATTCCACCTCGACCTCGCCATAGCGGATCTCGCCGGCAAAGGGGTGGGTGCGGCCGTAGCCGCGCTGGGTGGAATAGGCCAGCGCCAGCAGGAAACCCTCGTCGCCGCGCGCAAGGTTCTGAAGCCGCAGGTCCCGGTCAGCTGGAAAGGACAGTGGTTCACGGGTCAGGTCGCCCACGGGCGCGTCCTCGTCCGTCACCGGATCAGGCTCGATCAGGCCTTCTTCCCCGAGAAGGTCCGTGACGCGCGGCATGGGCTCGTCTGTCACGGGCGCCGTGTCGACGGGAAGGTCCGAGCCGTCGTCTTCGGCCGCCAGTGCAAAGTCGAGAAGGCGGTGGCTGTAGTCGAATGTCGGGCCCAGCACCTGGCCGCCGGGAAGATCCTTGTAGGTCGCGGAGACCCTGCGCTCAACCAGCATCCTGGCCGTGTCGATCGGGCGACTATAGCCGAAGCGCGGCAGCGTGGTCCGGTAGGCCCGCATCAGGAAGGCGGCTTCGATCAGATCGCCTCGCGCCTGCTTGATGGCAAGTGCGGCCAGCATCTCGTCGTAAAGGGAGCCTTCGCCCATCACGCGGGCGACGGAGTGGGCAAGCTGTCCGGCGATCTGCTCCAGCGTCAGGGCCGGAACCGAAGTGTCGCCCCTGCGGCGCCGGGCCAGAAGCTTGTGCGCATTCCGGATGGCTCTCTCGCCACCTTTGACGGCTACATACATGGGTCAGGCCTCCCTGCCGGTGATGCGGGTGGAGCGGGGCAGAGCGGAAAGGCTGCGCCCGCCTGCGAAGATGATGTCGATCCCTCTCGGGAACTGCCGGCCATTGGCCGCGATCTGATCCCAGAAGACCGGCGGCAGCGGATGCGGCGCGAAGGGCAGGGTGTCCTTGATGCCCGGCCCCTGCAGCGTCACGCTTTCGCCGCCTGAAAAGTCCTGGCCGCACAAGATGACCGTGGTGGAGGTGTCGGGATATTCGGCCGAACCCTGGTTGAAACCGGCAAGCGGCGGCATGTGCGCGGGATCGCTCACAAGTGCAAAGGCGGCCTCGACGGGGGCGGTGACGATCGGCGCGCCGGTGTGAAATCGCAGGAAGGCCTTCACGTCCTCCGAGGCCATCAGTGGACGGTCGAGCCAGACCGGCGTGTCATAGTCGAAAAGGGTCAGCGCGACTGCCGCGGCGGTGCAGGTGAGTGGCTTCGGTGGCTGGAGGTCGATGGCGTCGAGGCTCTGGATCGTACCCGGTCGGGCCATGGCGTTCATGATCGCCCGGAAGCAGCCCTGCGCGTCATGGACGGGATCGCGAAATCCGGCGGCAAGCGGTGCGCGGCCTGTGGAGGCATCCAAGGTGTTCTGCATCAGGTATCTCCCCGCACCATGGTGAAGAAGTTGACCCTGGTCGCCTCTGTTTCTTCCCGGACGGTGGCCTTCCGGTCGCGCCGGGCGGCGGCGAGGGGGGCAATGACGTCGGTTTCTATCCGCGCGCGCGTCTCGCTCCTCTGCCAAAGGGCATCGATGACGGCCGACTGCAGGGCCTTCTTCTTGTGGCGGCCGAGGCTGTAAACGCTGCCGGTCTCGCCGGTTTCAAGGCGAATGACGCAACGGGTCACGGTGACTTCACCCAGGTTGAACGGGCTGCCCGTGCCACCCATGCGGCCGCGCACCATGACGAGGCCGGTCTCGGGACGGCGGACCAGTTCGTAGGACGGCGGCGTCAAGGCGGCAAATTTTTCTGCGATATCCGCCGGAGAGGCCTCTGCCAGAGTGGCCATCGCCTTTCGCCGGTCTTCGATCGCCGTGTCTTCATCGGGTGAGGAGGTCGGTTCGCGCATGCGGCTCGCCTTTCGTCTTGTGGCCGGGTCTGGCACAGATGTAGAATTCATTTGTATAGATGTCTATACAAATAAACCGATTGACAGGTTGGTACCGAAATTTGATGACGGGCAGATGACGATCAACACCACCCTCGACCGCAGCGCGGGCATTGCCGTCTGGCGGCAGATCATGGAGACGCTCAAGGCGGAAATCGTGGGCGGTTCGCTTGAGAAGGGCAGCCGGCTGCCGCCGGAGTCCGAGCTGGCGACGCGCTTCGGCGTCAACCGGCACACCGTGCGCCGGGCCATCGCGGCGCTCACGTCGGAGGGTATTCTCAGGGCGGATCAGGGGCGTGGCACGTTCGTCACCTCGGCGCCGCTGAACTACACCATCGGGCCGCGTACCCGGTTTTCGGAGATCGTCTCCAGCCAGGACCGTGCGCCGAGCGGGCGACTGATTGGTTCGTCGGTGGAGGAGGCCGATGCCCTCCTGTCCAATCAGCTGGAGGTTCCGCTCGGGACGATGCTGATCCGTGTCGAAACCCTGCGCGTTGCCGACGGCGTGCCGATGATCGTCGGTACCAGCTGGTTAGAACAGGCGCGCGTTCCGAATCTCGTGCGCGACTATGCGGAGAGCGGGTCGATCACGACGGCGCTCAAGCAGGCGGGGATCGAGGACTACAAGCGCAAGCAGACGAAGATCACCGCCGAGCTTGTCGAACTTCGCGATGCCCAGCAGCTGGGTGTCGGGCTCGGACAGCCGGTGCTGGTCGTCGAGAGCGTGAATCTGGATATGGCCGGCCGGCCGATCCAGTACACACGGGCGCGCCTTGCCGCGGACCGGATGCAGCTGGTCGTGAACGGCGATCTCTAGCAATCACGGTGACGTCCCGCTGACGCCATTCGCGGATCAGTTCGCATCATTCCCCTTGCGCCACCTGCCGGGCGAGCTGCCGTAGTGGCGGCGGAAGGCCCGCCCGAAATGGGAGAGGTCCTTGAAGCCGCAACGAAGCGCGATGGTGGAAACGGGCAGATGCTGCTGGTCCGGGTTCCGCAGAAGCGAGGCAACTCCCTCAAGCCGACACTCGAGCAGGTAGCTGCCGAACGTTTCGCCGTGGGCGGCGAAGACCTGGTGCAGGTAGCCGGCCGAGATGCCTGCGAGATCGGCACAATGTTGCGGCGAGAAATTCGCATCGGGGCAATTGCCGGAAACAAGATCCTTCAACCTGCGCAAAAGAGCAGCCTTTCGACCGCCGGGCTCGACGGAAGAACCATTCTGGTTCTGCGCTGCCAGAATGGCGGAATTGACCAGGACATCGAACAGACGGCCGACCTGTTCCTTTGGGCCGGTGTCCGCGCTGCGGATGAGGGCCCGGAAGGCTTCCGTCAGCAGGCTGCCGAAGGCCGGGCGTTCGGAAAGCGCCGAGCAGCCCGGTGATGACAGCGCATCGGTCAGGGCGGGGAATTGCTTCTTGGGCAGGAGAACCGAAGCCACCTTGTGTGTCTCGCGCGCGGTGATGTCCAGCCGAAAGGGTTCGGAGCCGTCGAACGCAGCAACTGCGCCGGGGGCAACCGGCACGCTACGACCGAGCTGTTCGATCCGGCAGTGGCCGGCAAGCTGATAGTTGAGGTAAAGGCAGTCGTCCCCGGAGGCGGCAATTTCCCTCCCGCCGCGAAAGATCTCATAGGCCGGCGCGGTGATGACGTTCAGCGCCGCCGTGCCGAGGTCATACGATGTCAGCCGCCCGCGAAATCCCTGCCGCCGTTCGCGTGCGAGTTCCGGCCTGAGCGGCATGAACGAGGCACATACGCCCTCGCGGAAATAGTCGAAGGCTTCGTCCGGTGGAGCCATGACCGTGTCCCAGACACGGTTTGGCACGCGGATCGAAGTCCCGGCACATGTTTGCTCACTGTGAGCCATGGTTCCTCCCAGACCGGCCGTGGCATGGTGGAGCAGTCTAGAGCATTGGAGGATGCTCACAAGGGAGGAGGATCAGACATGGCTACATATGTGCTTGTTCATGGCGCCTGGCATACCGGGACAGAGCTGGAAGCAACGGGCGAGGCGATCCGGACGGTGGGGCACGAGGTCTATTGTCCCACGGTTGCCGGCAATCGGCCGGGTGAAACGAAGGATGTCGGACTGGAGGATGCGATCGGGTCCATTGCCCAGTTTCTCGAGGATGAGGGCCTGGCCGACGTGATCCTGACGGGTCACAGCTACGGCGGAATGATCATCACGGGTGTGTGCGACAGGGTGCCGGAGCGCATCCGGCGGCTGGTCTACGTCAACGCGTTCGTGCCCAACGACGGCGAATGCCTGGACGACCTCACGCCGCCCCACTATCCGCCGATGTTCCGGCAGATTGCAGCGGCCTCGTCCGACAACACGGTGGCGCTTCCGTATCCGGTCTGGCGGGAGGTTTTCATCAACGATGCCGACGCGGACATGGCGGAGGCGAGCTATGCGAAGCTCAACGCCCATCCCTATCGGACCTTCACGGATCCGATCTCGCTGAGCCGCGATCCGGCAGAGTTCGAAACGCCGAAATCCTATGTCAACTGCACGGAAGATACGGCGATGCCTCACAGCCATCCGTGGCATCCGAGGCTCTCCGAGAAGTTGGGGCTGTTCCGGCTGGTGCAGACGAGCGGGAGCCACGAATTGCTTTTCACCGATCCGTCGGCATTGGCGGACGCGATCATTCGCGCTGGTCGGGACTGATCGGTCGGGTCTCTGCTCACCCTTTGGGTTCGCCTGCTGATTGCATATTATGACGTTGCGGTAATTTGCTTGTGACGTCTATAGTGAGCCGACTTCGGGAGGAGATTTCATGCAACGTTCCTGTGTCGCCGTGCTCGCGGTGGTTGTTTCTCTTGTTCCTTTGCCGGTGAGTGCCGCCGGTCTCGTGATCGGCGTACCCGCCTGGCCATCGGCGGAAGTCACGGCTCATATCATTGCCGATACGCTGCATGACAAGTACGGCGTCGATGCAGACTTGCAGGAGCGCGGCACGCTGACGATTCTCGCCGATATCGGCCGCGGGCGGATACAGGTCCACCCGGAGATCTGGCTCCCGAACCTCAACGTGATGGTCGACAAGCTGTCGAAACAGGACAACGTTCTGCGTCTGGGCCCGCACACGGTGGCCGCATCGCAGAATATCTGCGTCACGAATGAAACGGCGCAGCAGACAGGGGTCAAGGCGGTCGGCGATCTCGCCAAGGCGGAGATCGCCGCCAAGTTCGACAGTGACGGCGACGGCATGGGCGAGATGTGGATCGGAGCGCCGACGTGGTCCTCGACGGAAATCGAAAGGATCCGCGCCCGCTCCTACGGCTACGACAAGACAATGACACTTCTGGAAATGCCAGAAGACGTCGCCATGGCCTCGGTCGACGCGGCTGTCGCAGTCGGGCGGCCGATTGTCTTCTACTGCTATGGCCCGCACCACGTTTTCGCACTGCACGACATCGTCCGTCTGGAGGAACCGCCCCACGATCCGGCCCGCTGGTCCATCGTCACCCGGGCGCAGGACGACAAGTGGCTTGAAAAATCGAAAGCCGATACGGCCTGGGGCGCGTCAAGTTTTCAGGTCGGGTATGCCGCGTCGCTGGAAAAGGACATGCCAGAGGTCGCGGCCTTCCTGTCCGCCATGGAGTTTCAGCCGGAGGACGTGACAGAGATGAGCTATGCGGTCGTTGTGGAAGGCAAGGCGCCGGAGGAGGTGGCGCGAAGCTGGATGAGCGAGAATGCCGATCGCATCGGGGAGTGGACGAAATGACCGGCTTGAGAGACTGTTTTCGCAAGATTGGCGGCCGGGTCGCCGGGATCGGTGCGCTGATTGCGCTGGTCATCGGCGGCGTCGCCTGGGCGCAAAGTTTCGAGACGCAGATCTACGATCCCAACACGCGCCAGTGGGTGGACTACACCCCGCAGACGGCGGCGCGCTACTACCGCATGCATGGCAACACGCCGGCCGATTTCCAGCGTCAGGTCGTTCGCTTCCGCACGGCGGAAAAGCCGGGGACGATCATCATCGATGGCGACCGGCATTTTCTCTATTACGTGCTGCCCGACTTTCAGGCGATCCGCTACGGCATAGGCGTCGGCCGCGACGGCTTCGGCTGGGCCGGCATCGTTTCGGTCGGCCGCAAGCAGGAGTGGCCCACATGGACGCCGCCGCCCGAGATGATCGCAAGGGACCCGGACGCTGCCAAGTGGAAGAACGGCATGCCCGGCGGTCCGGAAAATCCGCTCGGCGCCCGGGCCATGTATCTTTACGTGGGCAACAAGGACAGCATCTACCGGATCCATGGCACCAACCAGCCCTGGTCCATCGGATTGAACATTTCGTCGGGCTGTATCCGCATGATCAATGAAGACGTGATCGATCTTTACAGCCGCACGGAAGTCGGCGCGAAGGTCATCGTGCTGATGCAGGGCGCCGCGCTTTACAAGGGTGTGTGACGCACCTGGATACCGCAAGCCGAAGGGAACTGGATTTGTCGAGAATACGGAACTTCAAGCCGGCCGCAGCCGGCGCCGCAGCGCTCTTGTCTCTATCGGTCGTCGGCGGCTGCAACACGACTGCCAGCCCCACCTCCGGGGCAGTCCGCACCAGCGCGCAGACCGCGCCGACCGACCTTCAGCTTCTGTGCGCCTCGACGGCTGCCGACCAGCTCAAGATCCCGGGCGGCAACGTTCTGCCGGTCAGTTCCATGCCGGCTGGTGACAGCGCCTATCAGGTCAACCTGACATTCGACGGCGGGCAGGCGGTCTGCACCATCGACAGCGACGGCGTCATTTCCTCGATCACTCAGGTCTGACACCAGCGCGGATCAAACGCCGCGCGTCTCTGCCGTGTGTCGCGGGTGTCAGGCCCAGAACCGGGGCGTTTCCCGGGTCGCATCCCAGCAGCCCTTGGCGTCCTGCCATCTGGACTGCGCCAGGGCCTCGTGCCAGCCAATGACGAAGCCTATGGCGCGCATCGTCTCGGTTGCGTCGGGACCTGTCGCCTTGAAGCCAACCCTTTCAGGCAGGTGCTCGGCCATGGCGACATCGTTCAGGTAGCCGAAGATGTTCTGCAGCTTCTTCATGCGCTTGAGGAAGGGTTTCACGGTGTCGCGCGGATAAAGGCAGCCGAAGAACTCGATGCCGTAGCGCATCTTCTTCAGCGCCTTGCGCATCTCGTGCCGCTCCGGGACCGTCAGCTTTTCGAGCTGCCTGCCGTATTTCATCACCTTCTTCCACTGCTTCGCCAGAGCCTTGCCGGAAAACGCCTCGATCGGCTGGGCAAGGAGGGCGCTTTGGTCGAAGTTTTCCGGGTCGAGCCAGCCCCGGCATTCGGTATAGGCCGCAAGGTCGAGCAGGAAAGCGTTCACTTCGGACGACTTGAGATGCGTCACCAGCAGCGCACGGGCACTGTCGTCGCGCATCGCGTTGAGGGTATCCAACAAGCCGTCCAGCGGAACTGTCTCCGGCGCGCGGGCTGCGAGAGGCGCCACGATTTCGTCCACCAGAACATCCAGATCGCGCAGGGCCCCCGCTTCCGCCGCCACGGTCCTGGCCATGTCGTCAAGCGGGGCCGTCGCGGCCGGATTGAGCACGGGCCGGAACAGGCGAAACGCGCTGCGCAGACGGCGCAGGCCAACGCGCAACTGGTGGGGACCTTCCGGATCGTCAGACGTCAGCACCGCAATCCGGTTCTCGCAGATCTGGGTGAGGCAGGAGCGCAGGACGTCACGGAAGGCATGCTCCGTGGTGACGCCGGGCGTGAAGGTAATGCCCTCGGCGAAATACGGCCCGGTGCCGGTCGCCTCACGGCCTTCCGCAAACCGGTAGCCGCGTTCGGCCTTGCTGTAGGGCGAAAAGCGGAACGGCACATCGTCCAGAAGAGATTTTGCGGCCTCGAAGACCGCCTGGCTCGGCCCGGACTTCAGTTCCAGTTCCATTTCAACCAGCGGCTGGCTGCCGCTGCCGGCCAGGATGTTGCCCGTATCGAAGGCAAGCTCGATCAGGGTATCGTCGCTGTCGCGGGTGAGGTTTCGGGTGGTCCGTTTCATGACCGTTTCAAAACATTCGGCCAGGGGCGCGTCGCCGATGGCGCCGTCCAGCGCGTCGCGGGCCGCAGGATCTGCAATGACCGAGAGGTCTAGCGCGCGTCCCTGGATCGGATGCTCCTCCTCAACCGGCGTCGAGAGACCGCCCATCACGCCGGTGCCGAGCTTTGCCGTCTGAAGCCAGCTCTTGCCGGACTTGCGAACGCGCAGCGAGATCTTCGCCTTGCGCAGGTCCTGATCCGGTGTGTCGAAGTAGATGGACTGCAGGGTCCTGGTCACCGACCGGCTCGCCGTGAACCCTTCGATGCTTCCACTGCGCTTGATGGCATCCTGCGCCGCCGGGTCCAGTTCGAGCTTGAGCTCGATTTCACGTGCTGATTTGCTCATGAGCCGTTTCTAGACAACGGTAAAACTCTTGTCCAGAAAATGCGCACATTTTGCGCTTTTGTTAGCGGGCTAATAAAATCCAGCCAGCGGGATCCGTTGTGAAAGTCGCAGCAATTTCCGCGTTTTACCGAGCGGGCGCAGATGCTCCAAGGCCGCGAAATGCCATGCGGTAGAGCTTGGAAACTGCACGCAGAGCCTTGTGAAAGACCGAGGGGACATGCCGCTGGTTGAAGGCGACCTTGCGTACGTAAACGGGCACATGCCAGTTCGCGGCCGACCCGTTCGGGAAGAACAGGGTCGTGCCCGGTGTGGCATGATAGAGCGTGCCGTTGTCGTCGGTGATACGGGCTTCGCCCTCCAGGATGAGGATGGTTTCGTCAAAGCCGTAATGCCAGCGAAACTTGCCCGCGGTGCAGGACCAGTGATCGACCACCGTCCAGTCGTCCGCAATGCGCGAAAGGTTCCGGCAGCGCGCTTCCGGGTTTCCTTCGACAATCCAGGAAGGGTCAATGGGGGAGGGGGCAAGGGCGCTCTTGTCGAGATGCGCAAGAGAAAAGATGCCGGCGACAGGTGCCGCGGCGGATGTCTGCTCCGGAAGCAGGGTATCCTCAAAGCCGAGAAGCCTTTTCACGTCAGCCTGCGACAGTTCACCATCATTCTCAGTAGACGACATCACTCATCCCTCAACTGCTTTCCTGCGACATTGCAGGGCGTCCCGTTGATGTCGGGTTAAGGAAAGGATGAATGCCGCCGTTTCAACTGAAGGTAACACCTTTTCAGTGCACCGGTTATTGGTGCATTTGTCAGGTTTTCGGAATTCTGCAGGCTGGTTCCGGACAGGGCTGAACGGGACGCTCCGGGGCTTTTCGGTGGGTTACGCCGCGGGGCGCTTTAACCACTTGCATCGCGCATAGCCCCATGATACGGACGCCTTCCGGTGTCAGTTGCCCCTCTGGCGGAACTGGTAGACGCGCGGGATTCAAAATCCCGTTCCTTCGGGAGTGCCGGTTCGATTCCGGCGGGGGGCACCACTCGAGCTTTCAAGCTATTGTTCTACCTCGGCTTTCTCTTGAGAGGATGCGACCGTAGCACATGCTGGTACACAAAAACGCACCGGTACGCACTTTCCGCAAAACGAACTGTGTGGACAGAAGCCAGGCGCTTCCTCATCGCGGTCGAGGCCCAACTTCAGTTTGAACCGTTGCGGTGGCAGCTGTGTCCCCCGGTCCCTGAAGTATATGTTTGCGAGCCATGCACCGTGCCCGATCAATGCGGCGCGAGTTCCAGTTCCTGCCAGATCGCCGAGAACATGTGCTGGTAATCCGGCAGATCCCGGATCGTCAGGGGATCGGTTTCCTCTCCGCCCCATGGAACCTCATGGATGGTCTTCACCGTGGCCGGGCGATTGGTCAGGACGACGATCCTGTTTGCCATTGAAATCGCCTCGCCAATATCGTGCGTGATCAGGATCACGCTCTTTTCCTGCTCGCGAATGATCCTTTTCACGTCAGCCTGCAACAGGATCCGTGTCTGAAAATCCAGCGCTGAAAACGGTTCGTCCAGCAGGATCACCTCGGGCTCAAACGCCAGCGTTCGCATCAGGGCCACACGCTGCCGCATGCCGCCGGACAAGCCGGACGGTTTCGAGTTTTCAAATCCGGCGAGACCGTATCGCCGGATCAGATCCAGCGCGATCCGGCGCGCTTCAGCCTTGTGCCGCCCCCGGATTTCCAGACCCAACGTTACGTTTTCGATCACGGTTCTCCAAGGCAGAAGCAGGTCCTTCTGAAGCATGTAACCGACATGGCCATTGGCTTTCTCGACCTGGGTTCCGCCGACTTCCACAGTCCCGCCCTGTAACGGGATGAGTCCGGCAATCGCGTTGAACAGTGTGGTCTTGCCGCAGCCGGATGGACCGACCAGGGCAAGGATCTCGCCCCTGCGCAGATCAAGCGTTATGCTGCGCACGGCCTCGACGGGTGCGTCGCTGTCTTCGTTGTAGACGACGCGTGCCGCGTTGGCGGACAGTACGGCTTCCTGGCCACTCATCATGATGCGGTTCCCGTTAGAAAATCCATGGCGATGGCGTTGAACTCATCGGGCAGAAGCTGGGAGGCAACATGGGCGCCATCAGCCATGATCGAGAGCCGCGCATTCGGTATGGCGGCCGCAAGCTCTTCCGAAAAATAGGCCGGTGTCAGGTGGTCGTTTGCAACGCCCATGACCAGGACATCATGCTCGATACCGGGCAGATGGGCGGTCATGTCGAATGCCAGCAGCGCATCGATGCGGCTGGTCATGATGCCGACATCGTGGTTGCCGCCGTAGATCGCGCTTTCTCCGCGTTCGATGGTTTCGATGTTGTCGCGGATCCACCAGCTTGGATGCAGGAACAGCGGGGTTGCCCTGACATAGGCCTCTGGCCCCGAGACGCGCAGGATTTCCCGCCGCACTTCGAAGCAGCGCCGGAAAAATCCGTCGGCCCTGGTCCATCCCGATGCAAGGATAATCCGGCCAAGACGTTCGGGATGTCGGACAGCGATGACCTGGGCGATCGCCGCCCCTGTGGAATGGCCCATGAAGTCGGCCTGCTCGATGCCCAGCGCATCCATCAGGCAGAGCGTGTCTTCCGCCATCTGCGCGACGGAGTAGTCGATCTGGGAGCGGCTGGATTGCCCGGTACCGCGGTGGTCATGCAGGATCACCCGAAACCGGCTGGCAAAGGCGTCCAGCTGGGGCGCCCAGTAGGCGCCCACACCGCCAAGGCCCGCCACCATTATCAGCGGACGGCCCAGGCCGTGCTCCTCGTAGTAGAGCTGTTCGTTGTCGGGAAGGGTCACGAATCCCATTGATCAGACCTCCATATCCAGGAATTGCTCGATGCGGGCGACGACAGCTTCCAGGATGAGCGCCATGATCATCAGGCTGAGAATGCCGACCCAGACCGTGTTCAGGTCGTAGAGCTGTCCGGCGTAATAGACCATGTATCCCAGGCCTTCTTCGGCGGAGATGTATTCACCGACCACAGCACCGATCAGGGCAAAGCCCACGTTCAGGCGCAGGGCCGAGACAATCCAGGGCACACTGCCGGGGACCACGATCTTGCGGAATGTCTGCCACGGCGTCGCTCCAAGGGACTTCATCAGCCGGATCAGGTCAGGATCCACCTGCTGCGTGCCCTTGTAGGCCTGCAGAAAGGCGACGATGAAGGTTATGATCGCTGCTATGGCGACCTTGCTTTCCATGCCGAGGCCGAACCAGACGATGATCAGCGGTGCGAGGGCAATCTTGGGCACCCCATTCAGCGCGATCATGTAGGGATGCAGGATCTTCGCCCACAGGGGCGACAGCCAGAGCAAAAGCCCGGCAAAGCTGCCAAATCCGCAACCGATGACGAACCCCATCACGACTTCCTGGCCGGTGACCCAGAAGTGGCGCAGCAACGTGCCGTCGGCGATGTGTTCTGCGAACGACTTGATGACGCCGAGCGGAGTGCCATAGACGTAGGGTTTGAGCCAGCCGAGGGTCAGACCCAACTGCCAGAGAGCAAGAATACCCAGCAGAAGAGCGATCTGACAGGCAAGAATATGAAGCCTGCCGGTCCGGAAACGACGTCTCCGGCCGGCTGGTTTCCGGTTCTCGACCCCGGTTCGCAACGCGTCAGGGCTAGAGGGGTCTGCCTCTGCACCCATACTCATTCCACCGCGCCGAGATAGGCGGTAGACGCGATCTCGACCAGAAGCTCGTCGCGGACGAGTTCGGAAATGATGCAATAGCGGGCCGGAGGATTGCTTCCGAAATACTCGGCATAGACTTCGTTGAAAGCCGCGTAGTCGGAGCGGTTTTTAAGCATGATCTGATTGTAGCAGACATCGGCAAGGGTTCCGCCAGCGGCCTCGACCACACGTTTGATCTCTTCGATCACGTAGCGCGTCTGCGCCTTGACATCGCCTTCATGCAGGCTCTCGCCGTTTTGACCGAGCGCGAGAATGCCGGCCACATAGACCGTGTCGCCGACCCGGCTGCCCGGCACAAAGGGGGCGATGGGTTTCGGGGCGCCTTTGGGGAAAATGGGGGTGAACATAGGTGTCTCCTGGGCTGTTGTGCTCAATCGGCTAGGGTCTTGGCGAGCGCCTCGAGCGTTGTGGTCCAACCGAAGAATTTCTGGATGTTGAAGATGCTGGCCTCTTGCAGGTAAGAGGGGCCTGCCTGCAGGCAGCAGTCCTGCAACATGACGGGGTGGTACTCGAGTCCGAAGGCATCGCGGATCGTCGCTTCCACGCAGACATTTGTCGCAACGCCGCAAACCAGCAGCGTCCTGATCCCGCGCGAGCGCAATATGGAATCGAGCGGAGTGCCGACGAAGCCCGAGTAGCGGGACTTCGGGACGACGATATCGCCGTCCCTCGGCTTGATCGCATCGATCAGAGCATAGTCCCAGCCGCCCTTCGCAAGCAGCTGCCCCTCCAATTCTGGCCTCTCCCGCATGACGCGCAGCGCGTTCGATTTTGCCTGATTGGCGGACAGCGGCCCGCCGGCCTCGACATAATCCGGGTCCCAGCCGTTTTGAAGGCAAACCACCTGAATGCCGGCCGCGCGACACAGGTCCATTGTGTCGGCGACATTGGCGATGACCGTGTCGATGCCCGTCAGATCGAATCCCGCAAGGTCCAGATAGCCGCCGTGCGAAGCATAGGCATTTTGCATGTCCACAACGATCAGCGCGGTTGAGGCCGGGTCTAGCGCCACCGCTTCCGGCAGCGCGGGCAGACTGACCTTCCGCATCCCTGTTTCACTCGTCATGACAGGCCGAACTCCCTGGTCGCCTTGACCGCGAAGCTGTTGTCCACCATGTCCGCGAACGGCAGGTTGGCGCGTAGCGTGCCGGCCCCGTCTTCATGGGCAACCAATGTGTTCCATTCGTCTTCGCTGATGATGGGGTTTCTGGGTACCAAGGGAACGCTGCCAAAAAACCGCGAGTGCGCCGCGGCGATAACGGCGGGATCCACCTGCGGGAACTGCTTCGTCGCGACATCGACGAAAACCGACTCGTCCTCATGAAGCAGTTTCTCCGCCGCAGCGATGGCGTTGCAGTAGAGCTGCACTGTCTCGGGGCTCTTTTCGATAAAGTCCCGGGTCACGAAGGTGGAGGAAAACACTGCGGGTCCAAGGGCCTCGCCAAGCGAATAGACCACGTCGAGATCGAATTGCGTGGCCCCGATCGAGGCATCCCATTCAAACACGGTCGCAAAATCCGCGCGGCCGTCGGCGACGGCCTGCAGCTGCGCGCCAAAGGGAAGCTGCAGAAACTTGACGTCCTTTTCCGGATCGAGGCCCGCCAGCTTCATGGCATATGTCGGCGTGGTGAAGGTATTCGACGGGAATTTGAGTGTTGCAATTGTCTTGCCCGCAAAGTCCTCGGGGCCGTTGAAGCTCGTCCCCTTCCTGGCCAGAATCCAGACGGAAATTTGCCCGGCAATCTTGGCCACGTTGACCATCTGGGCGCCCTCGACCGTGGCATTGATCGACATGCCGGTTCCGGTGACGGCAAAATCGGCGGCGCCAGACAGCAATGCCGAAACCGGCTGTGCGATGCCGCCGGCCGACTTAAGGTCCGTGCCAAGACCCTGATCCTGAAAAAGGCCTTTGTCGATGGCGACATAGACAGGCATGTAAAGCCCAAGGTGGATCGCCTCGGAAATCCGGGCCACCGGGGCAGCAAGAGCTGCCCGCGGCAGGCCGAGGCTCAGCGCGCCGGCGGTGCCGGCCAGGCCAAGCAAGACGCTGCGTCTGCTGTGGGATCTATGCATGTATCCAGGCTCCTTGATTTGCTCGGTGATGCCTTCGGTACCTCACCGGATCACCTGGAAGCCTAGCAGCAGCCTGTTGCGCAAAAAGTGCCGTTTGAACATGTCGCTGTTGCGCGAAACGCAACTCCGCGGCCGTCAGTCAAACGCGCTTGCCCGCCAGTCGCATTTGTCACATTTGCAAGTCTCGAAAGTGCCGTGAAAGTGTCTCGACGAGCGCCTTGGCCGCGAAGGACAGCTCCCGATCACGGTGCACACAGAGGCTGACTTTGGCCTCCTGAAAGGCGGGATCCAGAACCCGAAGCGCTGAAAGGCGTCCCGCGGCAATCTCGTCCCGAACCATGAAGGTCGGCATGAAGGCCACCGCATCGCCTTCCATTGCCACCCGCTTGGTCAATTCCAGGGAATTGGTGTTGATCACGATCCTGGGGCGAGAGGAGGCGCCTGAAAAGGCCTTGTCTACCATCCGGCGCATGCCAAACGACGTTTCGGGAAGAGCCAATGGCATGTCGACCAGATCCGCCAGCTTCACGGCTCCATCTGACGCACGCGCCTCGAGCGGGTGGTTCGGTTGGACAATGCAGCACAGGGGTTCGGTGTATTCCGCCAGGGTCGCGATATCGAGACGCTGCGGACCGTTGAACGTGATGCCTATGTCCGCAACGTCATCAAGAACGGCCGCGACAATGGCATCGGTTGAATCAAAATGGATATCAAACCCGATTTGCGGGTGGCGGGCGCGAAAATCATGGATCACCCTGGGCAGGAACTCTGCCACCAATCCCTCCGCGCCATAAAGAATGACCTTGCCCCGATTGAGCCCGCGCAGATCGTCGATGGAGTCCCGCACCCTGTCGAGATTCCGGAACATGCTACCTGTCTGGCGCGCCAGCAGGGTGCCCGCGGCCGTGAGCGTCACGCCCTTGGCCCCTCGCTCGAACAACGGGGCGCCAAATTCATGCTCCAGCGCGGAAACGGCTCGGCTTACCGAGGAGGGCGTCACATGCAGTATTTCGGACGCGCGCCGAATGGACCCGGTGCGCGCCGCCTCATGAAAATACCTGAGTGCTGTAAATTCCATTCCGTCTCCGGCGTTCGCGTTCCGACATGATCCCGTTTTATGGATGCCTTCGGCCGTTGTCTTCGGGGGGCGTTCAGTTTTTTTGACCCGGCGCGGAAGTGTGGAGGCGCCGTCAGTTGTGCGGGTTTTTGAAGATTACAGGGCGCTTCTTCCAAAAGCACACTGATTGTCTTGACCGAAATCCACTTCGGAGCCGTCTTGGAACAACGCCGCCGCCATGTGCCTGATGCGTGCAATGTCCGCACGCACGCATTCGCATTTCCTCAGGTGACTTTTCGCGCCGCAGCGTCTATGGGAAGCGCCATGATCAGACGCCTCTACGACTGGACCCTGTCCCTTGCCGCCGGACCCCGCGCGCCTGCCGCGCTCGGAACCGTTTCGTTTGTCGAAAGTTCGGTGTTTCCGATCCCGCCCGACATTCTGCTCATTCCAATGGTGATCGCCCGGCGCGAGAAGGCCTGGTGGTATGCGCTGCTGTGCACGCTGACGTCGGTTGCCGGCGGCATCCTCGGTTATCTGATCGGAATGTTCCTGTTTGAACAGATCGCCGTGCCGATCCTGACTTTCTACGGCAAGATGGACTATGTCGAAGAATTCTCGGCGATCTATCACGATTACGGCTGGTGGTTCGTGTTCATCGCCGGGCTGACGCCCTTTCCCTACAAGGTGATCACGATCGCATCGGGCGCACTCGGTCTCAGCATGCCGGTGTTCATCGCGGCGAGCGTCGTCTCCCGCGGAATCCGCTTCTTCGTCGTTTCGGCGCTGCTCTATTTCTTCGGCCCACCGATCAGGGATTTCATCGAGAAGCGCCTCGGCCTCATGTTCACCATATTCGTGGTGCTGCTGATCGGCGGATTCGTTCTGCTCCGCTTTATCTGACCGATTTTCCGGCACCGACCGGCGCAATGAGAGTGACTGATGACCCGAGACACGCTTGCCAGAAACCTGACCGCCCTTGTCTTTTTCGGCGGCCTTGCGGCAATCGCAACCGCCTGGGGCTTCCAGGTTTTCGGCGGGTATCTGCCCTGCAAACTGTGCCTTGAGCAGCGTGTGCCCTATTACGTGGGGCTTCCGCTGACGGCACTCGCCCTTCTCCTTCAGGTGACGAAGCGGCCAGGGCTTGCGAGCCTCGTGCTGCTGGTTGTGGCCGTGGTCTTCGCCTATGGATCAGGGCTTGGTATCTATCAGGCCGGGGCAGAATGGGGGGTCTGGGCCGGCCCTGTCTCTTATA
>VIRH01000059.1 GCA_008107755.1 Rhodobacterales bacterium | reverse complement strand
AGGTCAATGTTCTTTTCGACAACAAGGCCGATGTTCCGATCTGGGATCCGTTCGAGATCCTCACGGCCCAGACGGTGACCGGGGAATTCGGCTCGATCAACCAGGATGACTACCTGTTCCTGGCCTTTCTGCTCTCCTACACGCCGACCTCGGTGTTCCTGGAACTCGAGCGGAACGATACCGCCATCACCGATATCGCCGAGACGCCGAACCAGGCGGCGGTC
>VIRH01000003.1 GCA_008107755.1 Rhodobacterales bacterium | reverse complement strand
AGGTCAATGTTCTTTTCGACAACAAGGCCGATGTTCCGATCTGGGATCCGTTCGAGATCCTCACGGCCCAGACGGTGACCGGGGAATTCGGCTCGACCAACCAGGATGACTACCTGTTCCTGGCCTTCCTGCTCTCCTACACGCCGACCTCGGTGTTCCTGGAACTCGAGCGGAACGATACCGCCATCACCGATATCGCCGAGACGCCGAACCAGGCGGCGGTC
>VIRH01000004.1 GCA_008107755.1 Rhodobacterales bacterium | reverse complement strand
AGGTCAATGTTCTTTTCGACAACAAGGCCGATGTTCCGATCTGGGATCCGTTCGAGATCCTCACGGCCCAGACGGTGACCGGGGAATTCGGCTCGATCAACCAGGATGACTACCTGTTCCTGGCCTTCCTGCTCTCCTACACGCCGACCTCGGTGTTCCTGGAACTCGAGCGGAACGATACCGCCATCACCGATATCGCCGAGACGCCGAACCAGGCGGCGGTC
>VIRH01000055.1 GCA_008107755.1 Rhodobacterales bacterium | reverse complement strand
AGGTCAATGTTCTTTTCGACAACAAGGCCGATGTTCCGATCTGGGATCCGTTCGAGATCCTCACGGCCCAGACGGTGACCGGGGAATTCGGCTCGACCAACCAGGATGACTACCTGTTCCTGGCCTTTCTGCTCTCCTACACGCCGACCTCGGTGTTCCTGGAACTCGAGCGGAACGATACCGCCATCACCGATATCGCCGAGACGCCGAACCAGGCGGCGGTC
>VIRH01000005.1 GCA_008107755.1 Rhodobacterales bacterium | reverse complement strand
GTCACCGTCCTCAACAAGATCGACCTGCCGGCGGCCGAACCCGACCGCATCAAGGAACAGATCGAGGATGTGATCGGGATCGACGCCTCCGAAGCCTGCATGATCTCCGCCAAGACCGGTCTTGGCGGAGATCATGCAGGCTTCGGAGGCGTCTATCCCGATCACATCCTCGATCTGTTCCTTGATGCGGTCGGGTTCGGCCGCCGGCAGGTCGATCTTGTTGAGGACGGTGAC
>VIRH01000006.1 GCA_008107755.1 Rhodobacterales bacterium | reverse complement strand
GCTGACCATTTCCGATGGCGGCGTGGTCGATGCCGTGTCCGACGTCAACATCGGCAGTGAGGCTGGTGCTGAGGGCACCTTGACCATCTCCGGAGCTGGCTCGAAACTGACGGCAGGCGACGACATCAATGTTGGTGACGCCGGTTCCGGCACGCTGACCATTTCCGATGGCGGCGTGGTCGATGCCGTGTCCGACGTCAACATCGGCAGTGAGGCTGGTGCTGAGGGCACCTTGACCATC
>VIRH01000007.1 GCA_008107755.1 Rhodobacterales bacterium | reverse complement strand
TTCAAGCCGAGCTCGGTCGCCGGCCGTAACGTCAAATGTGATCCCTGTGCGCATCCCCAACCGTCGCACAATCTGCAACCGTTGGGAATCGCAAAACGGAACCTTTTGTTTCGATCAATCCACTAGGCTTCAGACTCATAACCAGTAGCATACGGTTGCCGCGAGGCAGAGGGACGACAGAAAGTTCCTGGCATTGCGGTCATAGCGTGTGGCGATCCTGCGGAACTCTTTGAGCCTGCCGAACATCCT
>VIRH01000077.1 GCA_008107755.1 Rhodobacterales bacterium | reverse complement strand
CTCGCTTCCTCAGGATGAGGAGGAGGTTGGGGCCATCGCCGGGGTTCAGACTGTTCCGCCGCTTGTTTCTCACAAGCCCGGCAGGAGAATACCCCCCACCTTTCCTCCCCACGCCCTCATCCTGAGGAGGACCGTCAGGTCCGTCTCGAAGGATGGGCACCTTGCTCCGAAGGCAGCCGCTCGCAGGCGTCGCCCAGTGAAGTACCTTCTGATGAGTGACTGGCCGTTTGGCCCATCCTTCGAGACAGCGCTG
>VIRH01000008.1 GCA_008107755.1 Rhodobacterales bacterium | reverse complement strand
AGGATGTTCGGCAGGCTCAAAGAGTTCCGCAGGATCGCCACACGCTATGACCGCAATGCCAGGAACTTTCTGTCGTCCCTCTGCCTCGCGGCAACCGTATGCTACTGGTTATGAGTCTGAAGCCTAGCTGTGAGTTCTGAGAAGGTTGTTCATCCTGTTTGAAAGCCTGAAGGTGTTTGCGACCAAACATTCACCGGAAGGTTTCAAGGATGAACAACCCACACAAGAATGCCCGAACGACGCCTCTGGGTCGAG
>VIRH01000009.1 GCA_008107755.1 Rhodobacterales bacterium | reverse complement strand
CGGCACAGTGACCATCTCCGGAGCTGGCTCGACACTGACGGCAGGCGACTTCATCACTGTTGGTTACGGCGGCACCGGCACGCTGACCATTTCCGATGGGGGCGCGGCCAGTGCCGTGGACGACGTCAACATCGGCAAAGACGCTGGTGCTGAGGGCACAGTGACCATCTCCGGAGCTGGCTCGACACTGACGGCAGGCGACTTCATCACTGTTGGTTACGGCGGCACCGGCACGCTGACCATTTCCGATGGGGGCGCGG
>VIRH01000095.1 GCA_008107755.1 Rhodobacterales bacterium | reverse complement strand
GCTCGATCTGGACCGGGTCAAGCAGTTGGTCAAGGCGCCGAAGGTTGTGGACCTGCGCAACATCTACAACACCGATTACATGACCACGCGCGGCTTCGAATACACAAGTGTCGGCAGAAGCTATTAGACCAAAAAGCCCTCTTCCGAGTTACTTTTTGCCTGAATTTGAAGCGCCGGGTTGTAGTCAGCCCGGCGTTTTCGCGTGGTCTTTACGGAAACTTCGCCATGTAATCGCCCCAATGCATTGCAGCGTCACGTTCCGTATGGTACCGAATTGCCTAACAGAAAATTAACTACCGGTTTCAGCATAACCATTTATTATCTGAACCGTGGCGCACGGATGCCGGATCGGGTGTTTTCCACGACCGGAACCAACTTGGACGCGCATACGGGTTGAGGCAGTCGTATTGACACATGACACGGTCATCGATGGATCCAAATCCAGGCAAGGTTTCGCCTCCCGCCTGACGTCCGGGCGTCGTGTTCGCAGCCTCAACGGCTATGGCTCCGGCTCCTCGCTCAATGCTCGGGGACGTGCCATGAAGAAGCTTCTGGACCTTGGTGGAGCGACGGCCGGTCTCGTCCTTCTGGCCCCCCTTCTCACCGGCATTGCGGTCGCCATCAAACTGACGAGTTCCGGCCCGGTTCTTTTTCGCCAGCAACGGTACGGCCTGAACGGGAAACCGTTCCAGGTGCTCAAGTTCCGGACCATGCGGATTGACATGTGCGATCCCTCCGGCGTCACCCAGACCGTCGCCGATGACCCGCGCGTCACCATGGTCGGGCGCTTTCTCCGCCGAAGCAATTTCGACGAGTTGCCGCAACTGATCAACGTCCTCAAGGGGGAGATGTCCCTGGTCGGACCACGCCCTCATGTGCCGGGCATGCTGGCCGCCGGCGTTCCGTATGAAACCTTCGACGGCCGCTACATGGAGCGCCATTGCGTTCGTCCCGGCCTGACGGGACTGGCCCAAGTCAAGGGTTACAGGGGCGAAACGCGTGACGAACATGCCGCCCGCATGCGTCTGGAATATGATCTCAAATACATCGAGACCATCTCCGTCGGCCTCGACATCAGGATCATCGCCGAAACCGTTGTCCGAGAGTTTCTGGGCGGAAACGGGTATTGACGCGAGGCAGAAAGAAAACGCCCCGCGATCATTCCACATAAAGCCGAGCCCTCGGGGTCGGGCCTTCTACTTTCCAGACAGCAATGCCGCCATTTTCTGGACAGCGAAAATGTAGCCCTGCGTGCCGCAGCCCGCGATCACCGCTTCGGCGCGCGCCGAGACGAAGGAATGATGGCGGAAGCTCTCGCGTTTGTGGATGTTGGAGATATGCACTTCGATGACGGGAAAGTCGCAGGCATTCAGCGCGTCGAGAATGGCGACCGACGTATGGGAATAGGCGGCCGGGTTGATCACGATGCCACTCGCCGCCTCACGCGCCTCCTGGATCCAGTCGATCAGTTCATGTTCGGCATTGCTCTGCCGGAAGTCGACCTGCAGTCCCGTTTCCGCTGCCGCCGCTTCACACAGATTGCGGACATCTTCCAGCGTCTCGCTGCCATAGATTTCAGGCTGGCGCTTGCCCAGGAGGTTGAGGTTCGGACCGTTCAGAACGTAAACGGGTTTTGTCATGCGTGTGCCCCTGACTGATGTGCCGGTGTCAGGCAATGGCCCCGCCAGGTCCGAAAAGCCGCCTTCTCCAAGGGGAAGGCAACCTGCGAAAGCAAGAGCGCAAGCCGACACCCTTTCGGCTTCGCAGCCGTTTTACGCGATAATCATGTGGAGGAGAACCGGATAAAACCGGTTGTGTTCGGTGTGCTCTTGCAACGCCGAACATTACAGACTATTAACCATAAAAAAGACAGAATGCGACAGAGACCAGCTCGGCGGAATTCGATGATAAAACTTCGCGAACGGCTCGATACATTTGAGGCCCTGATGTCGGCGATCGAAGGCTACCAGCACCTTCCGATCGACGTCCTTTCACAGTTTTTGCTTGAACATTATACCGTCGATCTGGACGTGCTCGCGCAATTCGCCGATGCACTCGAGGTTCGGGAAGCACAAGCAGTGGAACAGGCTCCACGGCATGACCGTGTCGCGAGAGCGGCGCAGTCGGCCGCCTGAGCCAGCCTTTCTTGTCTCAAGGCAACTGATCAACCGGTTTCAGAAGACCGGTCTTTCAAGACGCCAATTTTGCGCATCTGACATGCATGCGCTCCCCTGCTCCTGAAGAGCGGACATGATTTCCCGACGCAAGATGAATTGATCTGCTCCGCAGGCACGGCCCCATCAGAGGGCCGCCTACGACGGGCCAGGCCGTCAAATCTATCCGATAGCCGACGCGCCGTCTCCGCCGCCTTCACTGTGAGGGCCAGGAGGCTGGCCCGGACCACCCTGCCAGATCTTCTGGCGGTTTCGGATCTCTCGCGGTGCGGGGCCGAAATAGGTCGAGGTCTTGATGAAATCGCGTGGATGCAGGATCACGCTGGAGACCCGCTGATAGAGCGACTTGGCCGAGATCGGCTTGGACAGCAGCTCATGAACCCCCAGGCGGCGAGCCTCGACGATGCGGCTGCGCTCAGTATGTGCAGTCACCATGATGATCGGGATATAGGCAAAAGGGTTGTTCGGACTGCGGATCATGCGAACCATATCGGCCCCGTCCAGAATGGGCATGACCCAGTCCAGGATGAGGATGTCCGGGTTTGCGCGGTCCATGGCCTCCAGACCTGATGCGCCATCTTCCGCCTCTACAATGCGGCGTGCACCGAAGCCCTGCAGCATCGTGCGCAGGATGGTGCGCATATAGGCACTGTCCTCGACCAGCAGAAACGTCAGAGAGGCAAGATCAAGGCTCACCCAGGCCTCCTTAATTGGCTGGATCAACGGAGCCCGCTCCCATATGAGCGCGCATTCATCGATCGGTCTTTCCGCACGGGAGCAACCGGATTGCGCCCGCAGAACGCTGGAGAGACCGGACCTCGGTCCCCAAGCACGTCCTCTTCAACGAAGAAAAATCTCGTATGGGCATTTCGAACATCTGACCGGAAGCTCCGGTCTCGCAACGTCGTTCTGCCCGGCAGCAAGGAGATCTTTCTCCTGCCTCTGGGTCTTCCTTCAAGAATACACTCTTCAACTCTTGCCATGAAATTCTGAACAATGGGTTAGGGGGATGGCTGCTCGACCAAACAAGTGTCTTGACAGCATTCGATCTGTTGTGGCTTGTGCCACGCTTGCGCTCTGGCGTCTTGCCAAAAAAACTAGCAATGGACTTTTGCTTTTCACGCCTTGGTAATATTGCGGCGAATTAATCTTTTCAACGGATCCGGATTAACGTGACTTTCAATCCTCACAGGCCATCTTCGCAGGCAAGACAAAGATACGAAAATCCATTTAACGTGATGATTGAAGCCATGCCCGAGGACCGAGACTCATTTCGACAGGACGAACCGCTGGGCCTTGAGGCCGAGCCGTCTCTGCCCGGTGCCGGAAACAAGCGGCAGGACAATCTCCTGCTCCTTTCCGGTATCGGCCTCGTGCTGCTGGCTGCCTGCATGGCGCTGTCCAGCTTCCTGCCTTTCTGAAGCCTTCCTGTCAGGACCTTTTGTCGTCCGGCAGATCGTCATCCTCCAGTATCCGCCACTTGGCCCCTTCAAGATCGTCATACTGCCCGCTCTTGAGCGACCAGAGAAAGGCGACCAGTCCCAATGCGCCCAGGAAAAGCGCGATCGGAATGAGGAAGATCAATACGTCCATTTGGCCTGTTCCCGTCCGGAGCTCCGCGGCTCCTGCGCCTTGGCGTCCATTGCCTGATGGGATGTGCCCTGCTCTCCCCAGCGCAGCCTGAGTGCATTGGCCGTCACCGCCAGCGAGGAGACCGACATTGCGACCGCCGCCATCAGCGGGGTCACGAAGCCGGCGACAGCAACTGGAACGGCAACAACGTTGTAGAGAGTGGAAATCCAGAGGTTCTGTTCGATCGCAGCCCGCGCTTTTTTCGAAAGCCGCAGGGCATCGGCGACCGGCTGCAACCGGTTTCCGAGGAACACCGCATCCGCCGCCGCCTGACTCAGATGCACGGCGGATACCGGCGACAGGGACACGTGGGCCCCAGCAAGGGCTGGCGCATCGTTCAACCCGTCACCAACCATGAGCACCTTGCGGCCCTCCGCCTGCAGGGCCTCCAGCCGCGCAATCTTCTGGGCTGGTCGCATGCCGGCCTGCCAATTCGAGATGCCGAGCGCATCGGCACAGACCTCGACAACGGGCGCCGTGTCGCCTGACAGGATTTCCAGGGCGTAGCCCTTTGCCCGCAGATGATCAATGACCGCGCGCGCATCAGGCCGCAGGCTCTGGCGGAACGGCAGCATCCTGACCGCATCGTCTCCAAGGCGGATCGCAAGGAGAGACGCGCCCGGATGCGCGCTGAGAGCAGCCTCCGTTTCGACGACAGAGGCTCCGCAATGACGCGGGCTGCCAAGGCGCAGGCGCTTGCCGTCCACGATCGCCTCCAGCCCCGCTCCCGGGACCTCGGTCACATCTGCGATCGGCTGCAGCGCTCCTGTCGCCCTTACCAGAGCGGCCGAGAGCGGATGCCGGCTGGCGAGGGCGAGACGGCCCGCCAGAGCGATCGCGGTGTCCGATGCATCGACTTCCGCGCACAGCTCGGGTTCGGCCAGGGTCAGCGTCCCGGTCTTGTCGAAGAGGATCGTGTCTATGATGGCGAAGCGCTCGATCGCATCCCCCGAGTTCAGAAGAACCCCGCAGCGGAAAAGCTGGCCCGAGGCGACCACCTGCACGGCCGGGACCGCCAGACCGAGGGCACAGGGACAGGTGATGATGAGAACGGAGATGGAAATGACAAGCGCCGGCTGCCAGCCGAGACCGAAGGCCAGCCAGCCGAGGAACGTCAGCCCGGCGGCGCCGTGAACCAGCGGCGCATAAAGCCGCGCAGCGCGATCGGCGATCCGGACGTACCTCGATTTCGCCTGCGATGCGGCTTCCAGGAGCCTGTTGACCTCGTCCAGAAGAGTAGCCCCGGAGGCCGCCCTCACCCGAACCTGCAAGGATCCCGCACCGTTGAGGGTACCGGCATAGACCCTCTGCCCGGCCGTGATCGGCACCAGCACGCTTTCGCCGGTCACGAGGCTCTGGTCGATCTCCGAAACGCCGCTTTCGACCAACCCGTCAACAGGAACTCGCTCGCCGCTGGACACCAGAACGAGGTCGCCTGCCGCAATCTTCGACAGCGGCACTTCCCGCACCGAGCCGTCAGGCTGGATCCGGGCGGCGACTTCGGCCTTCAGGGCGGCGATGTTTTCGGCAAAGGAGCGGGTTCGCCCGCGCATGTTATGGTCGAGGTAACGCCCGACCAGAAGGAAGAAAAGCAGCATCACCGCGGATTCGAAATACGCGGCATGCTGGTGCTGTGCGGTCTGGATGACCGACAGCGCGACGGCCAGAACGACACCGATGACGATCGGCACGTCCATGTTCAGGCGACCGGCCGCCAGGGCTGTGAATGCGCTCCTGAAGAACGGCCTGCCGGAATAAGCGACCGTGGGAAGTGCGATCAGGGCCGACAGCCAATGGAAGAAGTCGCGGGTTTCGGGTGTGATATCCGTTGCGTTGCCCGACCAGACGGAGACGGACAGGAGCATGATGTTCATGCCCGCGAAACCGGCCACCGCCAGACAGCGCAGGAGGTCCTTGCCGGTCTTGTCCTGCCGCTCGCGCTGGCTGGCCGGATCGAAGGGATGGGCGACATAGCCAAGCCGTGCCAGTTCGGCGACGATCTCGTCCGCTCCCGTCTCGTCGTCGGCCCAGTCCACGGCAAGGCGCTGGCTGGTCAGGTTGACCCGCGCCGTTCGGATACCTGGCAGCCGCTTCAGACCGCGCTCGATTTCCCCCATGCAGGCGGCGCACGTGATGCCGTCGACGGCGAGGTCCATGTGGACCGCGCCATCCTTGCCGGGGGTCACGAAAGCCTGCCAGTCGCGCTGATGTGCCGTCACTTCGTTTGCCTCAGTCCTTCAGGAAGATCCGGTTCTCGGATCTGAACCTGCGGCTTCCATCCTGCTCGATTTCCAGAACCAGCGTCCAGTTGCCGGCCGGAACGTTCTTCAGGTCGGCGAGATAACGCCCTCCGCCGTCCGCGGTCAGAACCGTGGCAACGTCTGCGCCCTCGTGCACGGGATTGCGCAGAACCGCGCTGACCCGCACTCCGAACAGGGGCTCTCCGGAACTGTCCCTGGCCACGACCCGCAGCCTGCCGCCGGTTTCGCCCCTGCGCTCGAATTCGCTGGAAATCTGCCAGTTCAGGTTCGCCTGCGCCTTCGCTGCCGCGATCTCCTGGTTATAGGCCTGTCCGGCCTCATAGGAGCTTTCCACGACGACGCCGGGAAAAGAGCCGAGAGCAAGATAGACGAAGATGCCGTTCGCAGTGAAGATGACCGCGAAGAACCCGATCAGCCAGAGCAGAACGGTCCTGCCCGTCATCGGCTTGCGATCCTTGCCGCCCATTTCAGCCATGGTCATGTTTAACTCCCTGATATCAGTCCGGTGCCTTGAAGGTGTCGTTCGCGGTTACAACCTCGCCCATGACGCTTTCCGTGATGCGGAAGGTCACCGGTGTGGTGTGAGGCATCTTGACGTCCGGCGGAGACGTTACAAGCACGCGGACCTCGCGGTTCGTGTCGGGACCGACTTCGACGATCGGCCGGCCGGCGAAGGTTTCATTCACGCCGATGGCTTGTACCGTCGTGTTCGGCGGCATGCCTTCCACGTGCAGCATGAAATCTCGGGCGTGGCGGCGCTTGTTGGAAATGCGAACCGTATAGCCGTTGCGCACCGAGCCGTCTGACTGGGCAACGAAGATCGGATTGCGGTCATGCAGGACGCTGATATTCGAGAAGTCCCGGTTCACCAGCGCGAACAGCATGATCGCACCGACAAGCGCAATGACGGCCGCATAGATGATGGTCCGCACGCGAATGATCTCGTAGACCGGCTCCTTGCCATCAATCCGGCGCTGGATGTTTTCGTCGGTGTCGTACCCGATCAGGCCGGTCGGCTTGCCGATCTTGGTCATGACGTTGTCGCAGGCGTCGATGCACAGGCCGCACTGGATACAGTCGAGCTGCAGCCCCTTGCGGATATCGACGCCGGTCGGGCAAACCTGAAAACACTGGTAGCAGTCGATGCAATCGCCCGCCGGAAGCCCCTGCGCGGCCAGTTTCTTGTTCTGCTTCAGCGACCCGCGCGGCTCTCCCCTGTCCCAGCGATAGGTGACGTTGAGGGCCTTTTCATCGGTCAGCGCGGCCTGAATGCGCGGCCAGGGGCACATGTAGATGCAAACCTGCTCGCGCATGAACCCGGCCAGAAGATAGGTGGTCGTGGTCAGGATGGCGATCCAGACATAAGCCGCCATCGGCGCCTGGAAGGTCAATAGCTGCCAGACAAGCGTCGGCGCATCGTTGAAGTAGAGCACCCAGGCGCCCCCGGTCCACCACGCGATCATCAGCCAGAAGAAGTGCTTCGTTACACGCTTGCCGATCTTCTCGAAGGTCCAGGGATCCTTGTCGAGCGCGATGCGCTCGCGCCGGTCACCCTCGATCTTGCATTCGACCCAGAGGAAGAGGTCTGTCCAGACGGTCTGAGGGCACAGATAGCCGCACCAGATGCGTCCTGCGACGGCGTTCATCAGGAACAGCATCACGGCCGCGATGATCAGAAGGCCGGTCAGGTAATAGACTTCCTGCGGCCAGATCTCGATGAAGAAGAAGTACGCCCGCTTGCGTTCCATGTCGACCAGAACGGCCTGATCCGGAGCGTTGGGCCCTCTGTCGAAGCGAATGAAAGGGAGAAAGTAGTAAATGCCCAGCGTGATGAAGAGCAGGGCCCACTTGATCCTGCGGAACAGCCCGTGCGTCGCCATCGGATAGATCTTCTTGGCCGACGCGAACCATTCCTCTGGATGGGAGGATTCGTGCGTTTCGGTGTCCGTAGACATACCGTCCGTCCTTTTGAATGCGACCCTGCCCCAATAGGATCGATGTATAACAACAGCCTCCGGAATCAGGAGACTGCTTGCCAAACTAATCCGGCGCAAAGCCGAAAGCTTTGCGCCGGATCAAATCGTGGTCACAGGCGGCGATTTTGCCGCACCCTGACGTGATGTTTACTGACCGCCACCGAAGGAGTGGACATAGACGGTCAGGGATTTGATCGTCGCCGGATCCAGACGGTCGATCCAGGCCGGCATCACGCCGTTACGCGGGTTGTTGACCTGGGCCTTGATGTCGGCCAGCGACTTTCCATAGAGATAGTTCGCGGACAGGAGGCTCGGGGCCCCCATTTCCTGGATGCCTTCCAGGTTTTCACCGTGGCAGGCTGCACAATTGTCCATGAAGACCGTCTCGCCGGCCGCAAGGTCGACACCTTCTTCGGTTTCCAGACCCGCCTTGGAAGCCACATAGTTGGAGACCTGGTCGATCTCCTCGCGGCTGAGCAGATCATCGCGGCCGAAGGCCGGCATCTCACCGAAACGCGCATCGTCATTGCCGGAGCGGATGCCATACTGGAGCGTCGTGTGGATGTCATCCAGCGTACCACCCCACAGCCAGGTGTCGTCCTGAAGGTTCGGATAGCCTTCCGCACCGGTTGCACCCGAGCCGTGGCAGGGAGCGCAGTTGTCGCCGAAGGCCGCCCGGCCGTTGGCCATGGCGAACTGAAGCAGTTCCGGATCGGACTCGATGTCCTCCAGCGAGGTCGCCACGATCTTGTCCGCGAACTGCGAACGTCCCGCGACGCCTTCGTCATAGGCGGCCAGCGCTTCCTCGCGCTGGCTGGCGCCCAGAAGACCGGTCGTGTAGCTGGAGATCAGCGGCCAGGACGGGTACAGAACCCAGTAGATCACTGCCCAGACGATGGTGGCATAGAAGATATAGAGCCACCACTTCGGCAGGGGGTTGTTGAGTTCCTTCAGGCCGTCCCATTCGTGGCCCGTTGTCTCGACGCCGGAGACCCGGTCGATTTCCTTTTGATGAGTGTCAGACATTGATCAATCCTCCCGAAGCGGGATTTGAGCGGCATCGTCGAACTTCTTGCCGTTTTTCGGCCAGAGGGCGTACGCCAGAACGATGCCAAAGAGGATCATGAAATAGAGCAGACCCCAGGTTTGCGCGAAGCCTGCGAAAGCGGAATAGGTCTCGTTCATCGCCCTTACCTCGCGTTTGCCTTGTCGTCATAGATAGAGAAGTCGACCATGGTGCCGAGCACCTGGAGATAGGCGACAAGTGCGTCCATCTCGGTGACTTCCGTCGGATTGCCGTCGAAGTTGCGGATCTTCGCGTCGGGCCAGCGTTCCTCGAAGGCATAGGCCGCATCGGTGTCCGGCTTGGCCTGGCCCATGAGGTCGGCCGAGGCGTTTTCGATCTGCTCATCCGTATAGGGCACACCGACGATCGTATTGACGGTGAGCTCCGACTGAATGTCCCGTGCGTTCAGGCGGGTTTCCGCCAGGAACGGGTAGCCGGGCATGATCGAGGCGGGAACCACGGAGCGCGGGTCCTTCAGGTGCTCGACATGCCAGTCGTCGGAATACTTGCCGCCGACGCGGGCCAGGTCTGGCCCGGTCCGCTTCGATCCCCACTGGAACGGGTGGTCGTACATCGACTCCGCCGCCAGCGAGAAGTGGCCGTAGCGCTCCATTTCGTCACGCATCGGACGGATCATCTGCGAGTGACAGAGATAGCAGCCCTCGCGGATGTAGATGTTGCGACCCGCCAGCTCCAGCGGTGTGTAGGGCCGCATGCCCTCGGTCTTCTCGATCGTGCTCTTCAGGTAGAAGAGCGGAGCGATCTCGACCAGGCCGCCGATGGCGACCATGACCAGAATACCGATCAGCAGGTAGAAGGAGTTCTTTTCGAAGAGCTCGTGTTTTTTCCAAACAGACATTGTCGTCCCTCCCTTATTCGGCTGCAGCCAGGGAGCCTGCCGCTGTGGGGTCGGCTTCGGCAGCCTCGCCACGACGGACGGTCATCCAGAGATTGTAGGCCATGATCAGAGCACCGAGCAGGAAGAGCCCGCCGCCGAGAGCACGGATGATGTAGAACGGATGCATGGCTTCGACGGTTTCCACGAAGGAGTATTCCAGGAAGCCGAGGCTGTCGTAGGCGCGCCACATCAGGCCCTGCATGATACCGGACACCCACATCGAGGTGATGTAGAGGACGATACCGATCGTCGACAGCCAGAAGTGCCAGTCGACAAGGCGCAGGGAATACAGGCGCTTCTTGTTCCACAGCCATGGGATCAGGCAGTAGAGCGCGCCGAAGGAGATGTAGCCCACCCAACCGAGTGCACCGGAGTGAACGTGACCGATAGTCCAGTCGGTGTAGTGCGACAGGGAGTTCACCGAGCGAAGGCTCATCAGCGGACCTTCGAAGGTGGACATGCCGTAAAACGCGACGGAGACAACCATCATGCGCAGGACCGGGTCGGTCCGCAGCTTGTCCCATGCCCCGGACAGGGTCATCAGGCCGTTGATCATGCCGCCCCAGGAGGGCATCCACAGGATGATGGAGAAGGTCGCGCCCAGCGTCGAGGCCCACTGCGGCAGAGCCGTGTAGTGGAGATGGTGGGGACCCGCCCAGATGTAGATGAAGATCAGGGCCCAGAAGTGCACGATGGACAGGCGGTAGGAATAGACCGGCCGCTCGGCGCGCTTCGGGATGAAGTAGTACATGATGGCGAGGAAGCCGGCGGTCAGGAAGAAGCCCACCGCGTTATGGCCGTACCACCACTGAACCATGGCATCCTGCACGCCCGACCAGACGATGACCGACTTGGTCGAGTAGATCGAGACAGGGATCGTCAGGTTGTTGGTGATGTGCAGCATCGCGATGGTGACGATGAACGCCAGGTAGAACCAGTTCGCCACATAGATATGCGGCTCCTTGCGCTTCCAGATCGTGCCCAGGAACAGGAGCAGGTAGAAGACCCAGACGATGGTCAGCCACAGGTCGGCGTACCATTCCGGCTCGGCATATTCCTTGCCCTGTGTCGCACCGAACAGATAGCCCGTGCCGGCGATGACGATGAAGGCGTTGTAGCCGAGGATCACGAACCACGGCAGGATCTTGCCCGGCATGCGGACGCGGCAGGTGCGCTGGACCACATACATGGAGGTTGCCAGCAGCACGTTGCCGCCGAAGGCGAAGATCACCGCGGAGGTGTGCAGCGGGCGCAGCCGGCCGAAGCTGGTCCACGGAAGATCGAAGTTCAGCACCGGAAAGGCGAGCTGAAGCGCGATGATCAGACCGACGAGAAATCCGGCGATGCCCCAGAACATGGCGGCAGCCGACCCGAATTTTATCGGTCCGAGATTGTAGTTCGGTTTCCCTCCGATTTCAGCCGGGATCGGTTCCCCGCCGTCGTCGAAGTACTTCTTGAAGATGAGAAACACGCTGACCGCGGCGAACAACGCCCCGATGCCAGCGTGGAATGCCATGACCTGGTCAAAGGTCTTGCCCGCAATGATTATGCAGGCAAATGCAAGCAGCACGAGGAAGATGGCGAATCCACCTTCCTCGAGCGAGACCATATTGGTCTTTTTATGAGCCATTTCAGCGCCCCAGTCCTTAGAATCTTTACAAGGTGCCATCGATAGCAAGACATTGCGCACGACTCCGCCCGACCTGCGTTGATTCATGTCAACCAGGACAGGACGTCAGGTCATGGCAGATTTCCGTAGACTGTCTGAAAGGGTGTGATCGAAGGGATTTGCAACGCTGCGGGAGGGACAGGCAGACTGTGGATGGCGACATGCGCCTCGTCAGCCGTTGCCGGAATGCCGCGCGTCAGGAGAACGAGAGGGTTCGACTCGCCCTCCCTTTTTCACGGGGCCTGCCGTTTCCCCAGAACCAGAGCGGTCACCAGCGGCAGAAACAGGACCATGCCGGTGAAGCGCGCGATCTGATGGGCCGCGACGAAGGCCGGGTCGAGATCGAGCATGTAGGCGAGCAGCGTCATGACCTCCAGACCGCCCGGCGCATAAGCGAGGAGCGCCTGGCCGAAAGGGATGCCGACGAGCGAGGAGACCGCCAGAGCCCCGAGGACGGAGGTCAGGAACGCGGCACAAAAGGCGGCAAGTGACGCACCAAGCACCGCCGTGAACTGGCGAAAGGTCATGGCGGCAAAACGGCAGCCGATCATCGCCCCCATCATGACGAAGCAGGGCAGCACGACATATTGCGGCAGGATCAGCTCAAGCAGGCCGGAGGCGTTGAGCGCCGCGCTCATGAAGAACGCTCCCGTCATCCAGCCGCCCGGCACCTTGAACCGCACCGCCAGCCAGCTTGCAAGGAGACAGACCGGCACGCCGATCGCGATTTCCGCAAAGCCCGAATGGCCTGCCGGGCCGACACTGCCGCCCGGCGCGCCATTACTGGAAACGACAGCGAAAGGCAGGATGGCGACCAGGATAAAGAGACGGAGCGACTGGCTGGATGCGATTCGCGGCAGATCCGCGTTGCGGTCACTCGCAAGCGCAATCACGTAGGACAAGGCCCCGGGAATTGCCCCAAAATAGGCGGTTTCACGCGTCCAGCGGGCTCCAAAATGAAGCACCAGATACCCGGCGAGGGTCACAAGGACCATGACGACGACGAGGAGCGCCATGGACACCGGCCATTCGGCAACGCGGCCTGCAACGTCGGGACTGACGCCGGCGCCCATGGAAATGCCGATCAGCGCAAAGAGCGCATTGCGCACCCTGTTCGGAATTTCCGTCCTGACGCCGGCGAAGGTCGCGCCCGCGACGAAAACCATGGCCCCGGAAAGCCATGCCGCCGGCAGGCCCATGAAGAAGAACGCCGCGCCACCGATGGCAGCGATCGCCACGGTCACGAGCAGGCGTCCGGCTGGAGTTTCGAATATGGAAGGGATCATCGGGTATGGTCAGTCGCACGAGAGGTCGGCAGTCACGGCATCCTTATAGGACAGGCGCCGGGCTTTGGCATGATTGATTGCATCAATCAACGTGAACGCGCGCCGATTGACGGTGTTCCCCACATAGAACCGGCCAATTGCGGGCCATGGAGCGCTCGGAAACTTTCGACATTCCCCTTGAGGAAGATCAAGGCACGGGGGCCAGATTGCAGGAATTATCCCGGCATGATGAAAGATTCGCTCTCCTACGCTTTGCGCAATGTCCCGCGCTATACGAGTTACCCGACCGCGCCGCATTTTCACAGCGGCGTGGACGCGGAGACCTATTCCGACTGGCTGGGCAGCCTGACGCCAGAAGACAGCCTGTCTTTATATCTGCACGTCCCGTACTGCCGCGAGATCTGTCATTATTGCGGCTGTCACACAAAGGCTTCCAGAAGGGATGCTCCCCTCAAGGCCTATGCGGCAACGCTCGCGCAGGAAATCAGCCTTGTGGCCCGGCATATCGAAAAGGCCGGTCCCGTGCGCCACATCCATTGGGGCGGCGGCACGCCAAGCCTTCTGCCACGGCAGGACCTGATCGATCTGGCCGGTCTCATGCGGGTCCTCTTCGACTTCGCGCCGGATCTGGAACATGCGATCGAGCTTGACCCGCGTCTCGTCACTTCGGAGCTTGCGGACACCTTGGTCAAGATTGGCGTCAACCGGGCAAGCCTCGGCGTTCAGGACTTCGACCCCGCCGTACAGAAGGCCATCGGCCGGGTGCAGCCGTTCGAGGTCGTTGCCCAGTGTGTCGATCAGCTTCGCACGGCGGGACTGGACGCCCTGAGCTTCGATCTCATGTACGGTCTGCCGGGACAGACGGCCGAGACGATCCTCGACACCGTGGAAAAAACTGTCGCGCTGGCGCCGGGGCGCATTGCCCTGTTCGGCTATGCCCATGTGCCCTGGATGCGGAAGCATCAGCGCCTGATCGACGAGAATGCGCTGCCGCAGGCAAGCGAAAGGCTGAAGCTTTCGCATGTCGCGCGCGCTGCGCTGGCGGAGGCCGGCTATGTCGCGATCGGCCTGGATCATTTCGCGCTGCCGACCGACAGCATGAGCATCGCACTTGCGAACGGCAGCCTGAAGCGGAATTTCCAGGGATATACCACCGACCAGGGCGAACAGCTCATCGGGTTCGGGGTTTCCTCTATCGGCAGGTTGTCGAGAGGCTACATTCAGAACCATCCGGATGTCGGTCACTGGCAGCGCAGCATCCAGGCGAATCTCCTGCCGGTTGCCAAGGGCGTCGCCCTATCGGCAGACGACCTTGCGCGGGCTAGGATCATCGAGGAACTGATGACGAACTACACGTGCGATGTCACCCCGGTCTGTCGCAGCTTCGGTCTTGCCGACGAGGATCTGGCCGATGCATTCAGCGCGCTGGAAGAACTCGCCGCTGACGGGCTCGTAAGGGTCGAGCGGAGCGACAACGACAATGCCCGGATCCGCATCACGGATGCCGGCCGCCCCTATGTTCGGTTGGCGGCAGCAGCCTTCGATGCCTATCTCGCCGACAGCCTTGCCTCCGGCAAGGCGCGGCACTCGGCAGCCGTGTGACAAGTGCCGAGGTCAGAGCGGTGCGGCTGGGGCGGCGACACACTGGTGCCCCTTCCCCTGCTCTTGATGCCACGGCTTTTTCAGGCAAAAGAAAAGGGCCGCGGACACGATCCGCAGCCCTTTTGGGTTCCGTCAGGAAGAAGTCAGTGCATGCCGGTCATATGGCAGAGCGTGCAGACCTTGTTCAGATGGATCCTGTCCGCCTTGTCGACGCGGATGACACCGCGGCGCTTCAGGTCGGACACGACCCGGCTGACGGTTTCGATCGTCAGGCCAAGATAGTCCGCGATTTCCTGGCGTGTCATGTGCAGCTGGAGATCGAAGCTGTCCTCGCCCTCATCGCGCGGACCGACGCAGCCAAGGCCGCCCCGTTCCGGAACGAGATGCATGAAGAAGCTGGCAACCCGCTCGACTGCCGATTTCCGTCCCAGAAGGACCGCATGCTCGTGCAGGACGCGCATCTGGTTGGTCAGGCATTTGGTCAGGGTGCGCTGCAGGTCATCAGAGCGCTCAACCTGGCGCAGATCGATTTCCTGGACATCGGCTTCGGTAAGCGTTTCGGCAGTGCAGTCGTACTCGTCTCCACCGGCAAGACCGAAGATATCTCCGGGCCGCAGAACCTCGACCACCTGACGCCGTCCGTCGGGCAGGAGCTTGTAGAGCATCACGGAGCCTTTCACCAGCTCGTACAGCCGGCGCGCCGGATCGCCTTCGTAATAGACGAGAGAATGCGCTTCATAACGGGCGATCTTGCCGCCGAATTCCGAAAAGTTCGTCTTGTCGGATGCGCAGACCGGTGGTGTAACGCGCGCCATGCCGGCGCCATGTGCGGAAGTCGCCACTTCAAGATAAGCCATTTTTCCCTCCTTCGCGCAGGTGATGCGCGGACCTTGATTGCAGCATGGGTCAAATCGTGTCCCCGTACCGGTAGCCGGTGCCGCAGGTCGAGATTTTTCATGCCACCATTGCGCGGCGCCCCGTCCGACGCCTCGCGTATTGCAGGGTGATCCTAAACCCCGATCGCGTTGAATAAATCAGGTCGAATGCGTAAGAGCTTCTACGGATAGGGCGAACTGACGCACGCACCACACGCCGCCTGAAAGCCGCTCAGGTCAGGTCCACGACGAAGTTTTTTGGAAAGACACGAAAGCGCGGGCGATCGGCAAGATGAAAAGGCGACACAGTCGGATCTACTGCATCGCCTCGCAAAGCATTTCGACGGAAAGCGGTTTTCGCAGGACCTTGAGCTGGGGAATTCGCTCGAGCGCGTGCTTGATGCTGGTCCGTGAACTCCCCGAGATGGCAAGGATCCTGGGGACTGTTTCAAGGCGGCGAAGCTCTCTGATGACCTCCGCGCCGGTTATGCCGGGCAATCCAAGATCAACGATAACCCAATCCGCTTCAGACACGTTTGCCTGCGCGAGAAAGGTTTCTCCATCCGGATATGTTCTTGATTCGGTATAATGATCCGACAACGCCATTGCCATGGCATCGGCTACAGCCCAGTCATCCTCAACGATATGAACAATCACGCAGCAACACCCAGACAACCGGCCACCAGGGCCGTTCGGATCGACAACATCCCTTACTATAGGACATTTCGAGGCCGATTTGCTTACGCGTGACTACTTACGGTGTCTGGCAACGGTCTGCAAAGGTGCGGCGACGGGGCTGCTCGGGTTAAAAACCCGAGGCGCAGCCCCGATCGGATTCGATCATCAGATACGATAAAACTCAGCTCGTCGCCGAACGGCCGAGCACGATCCGCACAAGATCAGCCGCGTTTCTGGCGCCCAGCTTTTCCATGATGCGGGCCCGGTGCACCTCGACTGTCCTGGGGCTGATGCCAAGGGTCCTGCCGGCTTCCTTGTTCGAGGCGCCGTCCGTGATTTCCTTGAGCACTTCGTGCTCGCGGCGGGTCAATTGGTCTGCGCCCTTGAAATCCGGTGCCGCCGGTTCCGGGGTGCGCTGCTTCATGGCCGCGATGCTTTCGCGTACGCGCTCCAGGACCGTGTCGGCTGAAAACGGTTTCTCGATGAAATCGAATGCGCCGTTGCGGATGGCTTCCACGGCCATGGGAATATCGCCCTGGCCGGAAATGATGAAGATGGGCGCGGGGTAATGTTCGGCGTTCAGAGCCTTCAGGATCTCGATACCCGAGCGTCCCGGCATGTGCACGTCCAGCATCACGCAGGCCGGCACCGTCTTGCTCGCCGATTTCACGAACGTATCGCCGTCGGAGAACGTTTCGACGATGAACCCTTCCATATTGAAAAGCACCGACAGCGCATCACGCACCGCGGGGTCATCATCGACGATGTAAATAGCCTCCGAGTCCGCGTTCATCGTGTTTCTTCCTTACCTTCATCTTGACCCGCACCGACGCTGTCCTGTTCGTGCGCATCATCCCCGGGGGCGTCGATCGGCAACGACAGCAAGAACGAAGCGCCCCCCCCTTTTGGCTTCGATTCGAGGCGCAGATCTCCACCATGGTTCTGGGCAATGGAACGGGAGATAGCAAGACCGAGGCCAACTCCTTTTTGTTTTATACTTGTGAACGCCCGAAACAATCCCTCGACCTGTTCGTCCGGAACGCCCGGGCCATTGTCCTGAACCCTGAATTCCAGCCAATCCCCGTTGCGGCGAACCGACAGATTGACCCTCTTCACGGGCTGATCGGACACCGCCTCGCGCGCATTGCGCAGCAGATTGATGAGGATCTGGCGGATCTGGACGGGATCGGCCTGCAAGACGGGCAAGTCATCCGCAAATTCGCTCGTCAGGAATGACGACCCTTCCACGGTGCCGAGTTCGGCCATTTCCAGACAGGTACGCACGAGATCCCGCACGTCTATCGACTCGCGTTGCGGTGCCTTCTTCTCGACCAGCTGGCGCATCCGCTGGATGATCTCCCCTGCACGCTCGGCTTCGCGCACGGCCTTCTCGATCACTTCCAGGATCAAAGGGTCGAGCGATGCGTCATGCTTCGTCTTGCGGGAGACCGACTGAAGATAGAGCAGCACCGCGGTAAGCGGCTGATTGAGTTCATGCGCGATCGCCGCGCCCATTTCGTCCAGCGCACTGATACGCGTCATGTGCACCAGCTGGGCCTGCGTCTTGGCAAGACGATCCTCGATCTGCTTGCGCGAGCGCAGGTCGCGCAGAATGCCGATGAACTGGCGACCGAAAGGCGTCTTCGCCTCGCCGACCGACAACTCGATCGGAAACACCGTTCCGTCCTTGTGACGGGCCTGAACCTCGCGGCCGATGCCGATGATCTTTCGCTCGCCGGTGTCGAGATAGTTCTGGATGTATTCCGGATGGGATCTTGCGTAGCTTTCCGGCATGATACGCTTGACGTCACGGCCGAGCAGGTCTGCAGCTTCGTATCCGAAAAGGCTCTCGCAGGCCTTGTTGAACGCGAGCACCTGACCGCGATCGTTGATCACGACAATGCCATCTGCCGCCGTGTCGAAAACGCTGGCCAACCTCGCTTCGGATACCGCGGCGGCAACCTCGTCGTGGTCCTGAACACCGTCCCGCGCCATTCCCTGATCCTACAAGCCAAATCACATGCCCAAGGTTTAAGGGTTTTCCCTTAGGCCAGCAACCAGAGAATTGACTAAATCTTTGGAAGCCAAGCGCTAATTCGCCGCACAGCTTCTTCCAGATGATCCTGGCGCCGAGCGAAGCACAACCTGAGATAATCTTCACCGCCGCGGCCGAAGGCCGTGCCGGGCGCGAGACCGACGCCGGTCTGGCGAACGAGATCCAGAGCGAATTGCCTGGTGTCCGCAACGCCGTCGATCCTGAAAAAGAGATAGAACGCGCCGTCCGGCACCGTGACCTGAACGCGATTGAGACGCCTCAGGCCGTTGACCACCGTATCGCGGCCCGTTCTGGCCCTTTGGACCTGCTCCTGAAGAAATGCCTTGCCCTCCTTGAGCGCGGTGACGGCAGCCCATTGCGAAAAGGACGGAACGCCCGAAGTCGAATACTGGATCAGGTTCTCGATGACCTGTCCCAGACCCGCGGGCGCCGAGATCCAGCCGATACGCCAACCGGTCATCGCCCAGTTCTTCGACATTGAATTGACGAAGATGACCTGATCGTCCTCCTCGATGATATCGTAGAACGAGGGTGAGCGCCGGTCATCGCCGTAATAGAACAGCGCATAGATCTCGTCGGCGATGATCCAGAGCTTGTGACGGCGGGCAAGATCGAGGAAGTCCTGCAGGACCTCTTTCCCGGCAACCCAGCCCGTCGGGTTGCAGGGCGAATTGAGGAACAGGGCAGTCGTGCGCGGCGTGATCGCCGCTTCCACATCCTCCAGATGGAGCCGCCAACCGTCTTCCGTGGACCGCATCGGCACCGAGACCGCCTTCGCGCCGTGAATCTCGACGGCAGCGGAAATATTGGGCCATGCCGGGGTCGGCACGATGACTTCACCACCCGGACGGCTTGAGGCCTGCACGGCGAGCTGGATGGACTGCATGCCGGACCCGGTCACGAAGAAGCGCTCCGGGGAGAACGGACGGCCATAAAGATCTTCGTGATACTCGGCGAGCGCCTCGCGCAACGGCGGAATGCCGCGCTGGTAGGTATAGAAAGTCTCGCCGCGAGCAAGCGACTGGGCGGCCGCCTGACAGATGAAGTCGGGCGTCGGCAGATCGCCCTCACCCGCCCAGAGGGGAATCAGATCCTGACGTTCCCGGCCTGCATTGAAGACTTCAACGATACCGCTTTCCGGAGCATTCCGGGCTTCAGGGCTTAACCGGTCAACCAAATTCGTCACGCGACATGTCCTCTTATCCAACGTCGGCCAGACCATAACCGGTTTGATGGCAGAAGTGACATGAAAGGATGTGAAGCATACTTCACCGGATGTGATCGGTCGGCGCCCGTATGGCCCCGCATGTCTTGTCCGCAAGGCGAATAGACAGCAAACTCAAGCTGTGTTCGGATCGATGTGACCAGCGCAAAGAAGACGCAGGACAACGACCATAGCCGACGGGGAGGACGGTAAGCCGGATCATGCAGCACGGATGGCTCGTGATATTGACCGCGACGGTCTACATCCTGCTTCTGTTCGCGATCGCGAGCTATGGCGACCGCATGCCGCGTCGCTATTCCTCTCGCAAGGGTGGCCGGCCCTTCATCTACGCGCTCTCGCTCTCGGTGTATTGCACATCCTGGACGTTTTTCGGATCAGTCGGCAATGCGAGCCGAAGCGGTCTTGAATTCCTGACCATCTATATCGGCCCGTTTCTGATCTTTGCCTTCGGTTATCCGATCCTGCGCCGCATCGTGCAGATCTCCAAGACCGAGAGCATCACCTCGATCGCCGACTTCATCGGCGCCCGCTACGGCAAGAGCCAGTCGGTGGCAGCCCTTGCCACGCTGATCGCAGTCATCGGCGTCATTCCCTATATCGCCCTGCAGCTCAAGGCGGTCTCCTTGTCGGTGACGACCATGGTCGGCCCGCTGATCTCGCCCGGCGACACGCTGGTGCCGGTCTTCGAGGACATCACGCTTCTGATCGCCCTCGGCATGGCCATCTTCAGCTGGGCCTTCGGCACCCGCCATATCGATGCGACCGAGCATCAGGAAGGGCTGATGCTGGCGATCGCGGCCGAGGCGATCGTCAAGCTGATCGCTTTTCTGGCGGTGGGGATCTGGGTTACCTATTTTCTCTATTCAGGGCCGGTCGACCTTGTGCGCGCGATCTCAGGCGCGCCTGAAGTCGCCGCGATCTTCGAAAAGCCGCTCAACACGAGCAACTGGCTGGTCATGTCCGTTTTGTCGGCCTGTGCCGTGATCCTGCTGCCGCGCCAGTTCCACGTCACGGTCACGGAAAACAATTCGGATGCGGAACTCCGCCGCGCGAGCTGGATGTTTCCGCTCTATCTGGTTCTGATAAACCTCTTCGTCATCCCGATTGCGGCGGCCGGCATGCTGCGCTTCGGCCAGGACGTCAACCCGGACACCTACGTGCTCGCCCTGCCCATTGATGGCGGCCAGCACTGGCTGGCGCTGTTCGCATTCATCGGCGGACTGTCCGCGGGCACGGCCATGGTCATCGTCGCCACCGTCGCGCTCGCCATCATGATCTCCAACGATATCGTTGTGCCGCTGCTCCTGCGTCGGCACAGCGTGGACGAGATCATCAATTCCAGCGGCCGCGACATGAGCCGCCAGCTTCTGACGATCCGTCGGCTGGCGATCTTTGCGATCCTTCTGCTGGCCTACGCCTACTACAAGGCCGCCGGCGATACCGCCGCTCTCGTTTCCATCGGTCTTCTGTCCTTTGCCGCCATCGCGCAATTCGCTCCTGCCTTCGTCGCCGCGCTGTACTGGCGCCGGGCCACCTCGCTTGGTGCGATCTGCGGCCTGTGCAGCGGCTTCCTGCTGTGGTGCTACACACTGCTTTTGCCGACGTTCGCCCGCTCCGGCCTGATCTCCGACGGTTTTCTCGAAACGGGTCCGTTCGGCATCAGCCTTCTGAAACCGCAGGCGCTGCTCGGTCTCGAAATGGACCCCTTCATCCACGGCACCTTGTGGAGCCTAACGCTCAACGTGCTCCTGTTCATCGGCGGGTCCCTCCTGCGCAAGCCGCTTCCGGCGGAAACACTGCAAGCCAACGTCTTCGTGCCGGTGGAACTCGCCCCGACCCCGAGCCTGCGCTACTGGCGCATATCCGTGACCGCAGGCGACCTGCAGGCCACCGTGGCACGTTATCTCGGCGAGGAACGCACCGAACGCTCGTTCCAGCGTTTTGCCAGCGAGCGCGGCATTCACCTCGATCCAAATCTCATGGCAGACGCGAACCTGTTGCGGTTCTCCGAACAACTTCTGGCAAGCGCCATCGGAGCGGCCTCGTCCCGCCTTGTCCTGACGCTAATGCTGAAGCGGCATGACCCCTCGACGAAAGGTGCCGTCAAGCTGCTCGATGACGCGTCCGCGGCCATCCAGTACAATCGCGACCTGCTGCAGACCGCGCTCAACCAGGTGCGACAGGGGATCGGCGTCTTTGACCGCGACCTGCGCCTGATCTGCTGGAACAGGCAGTTTCGAGATCTTCTTGGACTGCCTGCAGAATACGGCCAGGTCGGGACCACCCTCGATGCGATCCTGCGCTTCAACGCAAAGCGCGGCGAACATGGCCCCGGACCGGTCGAGGCTCTTGTCGCGGACCGCATCGAGAAGATGGTGCTCGTTCAGGAGACGTTTCAGGAAAAGCTGGACTCAAGCGGCACCGTGTTCGAGGTCCGCATCAGCCCTATGCCTGACGGCGGCATTGTCACCACCTATACGGACATCACCGAGCGGGTGATGGCCGAAGAGGCGCTTGCGAAGGCCAACGAGACGCTGGAACGGCGGGTGCGCGAGCGAACGGAAGAGCTGACGCATGTGAACCAGCGGCTGGTGGAAGCCACCCACGCCGCGGAAGAGGCCAATATCGGCAAGACCCGCTTTCTGGCCGCTGCCGGGCACGACATCCTCCAGCCTCTGAACGCCGCCCGGCTTTATGCCTCCGTTCTGGTCGACAAGCTCAAAGACGGACAGGACGGCTCACTGGTGCGCAATGTGGAATCGGCACTTGAATCGGTCGAGGACATTCTCGGTGCCGTTCTCGACATATCACGGCTCGATACCGGGGCGCTGAAGCCTGAGCCGACCGTCTTCCGCCTGGATGAACTGCTGCGAGGCCTCGCGCTCGACTTCCAGCCGGTCGCAGAGGAAAAGGGGCTGGACCTAAGGTTCGTGCCGACCTCCCTGTCGGTGCGCACGGACAGAAGGCTCCTGCGCCGGCTTCTCCAGAACCTGATTTCGAACGCCTTGAAATACACCCAGACTGGCCGGGTGCTCGTCGGTTGCCGCCGAAAGGGCAACCGCGTTCATGTGGAAATTCACGATACCGGAATGGGCATTCCTAAGAACAAGCAGAAGGCGATCTTTCAGGAGTTCCACCGTCTGGACGACGGCATGCGCGTTGCCAAGGGCCTCGGCCTCGGGCTTTCGATCGTGGAGCGGATCAGTCATGTTCTGAACCATCCGGTGGACATCCGTTCGGAAATGGACAAGGGCTCATGCTTTTCCGTCGAGTTGCCGCGCTCGGCCGCCTTGCCTGAGCTCATGCCGGTGCAGCAGGCGCCCGCCGCCGGCGGCCATCTGGAGGGACTGTGCGTGCTCGCGATCGACAACGAGCCGGATATCCTCAGCGGCATGCGCCATCTCCTGTCGAGCTGGAATTGCGTTGTCGTGACCGCGGCAGACGAGATCGAAGCCGCTTCGAACCTCAGCAGCGAAGGGCTGACACCGGATGTCATTCTGGCCGACTATCACCTCAATACGGGAACGGGTATCGAGGCGATCCTGAAACTCAGGTGGAAATTCGGCACCGACATTCCCGCGATCCTGATCACGGCGGACCGCAGCCGGGCTGTGCGGGCCGAAGCAGGCGAAAAGGATATTGTCTTCTTCAACAAACCGCTGAAACCGGCGGCGCTGCGCGCCCATCTGGCGCGCTTCCAGGCAGGCCAGGCCGCGGAATAAACGCGTCGACGCAATGGCGCGTTGCGCCCTGCCCCGTCAGGATGCCGGCGAAAGGGCCGGATCGCTTTGGCTCTCGTCCGGGTCGTCGCGACCATTCACCCTTTTCCCGGCCCGGTTGACCGAGCGGGTCATCTCCAGAGGGTTGGGGTTGGGCTTTCCGAAGTAATAGCCTTGCAGCGTGTCGCAGCCGAGGGTCCGAAGGGCCTCCGCCTGGAACTTGCGTTCGACCCCTTCCGCCGTCACCTCGATGCCGAGATTGTGCGCCAAGGCGATGACGGCCGAGATGATCGCCAGACCGTCGCTGCGCTCGCCGATTTCATCGACACAGCACTTGTCGATCTTGATCTTGTCGAACTTGTATTTGCGCAGGTAGGACAGCGACGAATAGCCGGTGCCGAAATCGTCCAGCGCAATACCAATACCGAGATCCCTGAGTTTCTTGAGTTTTCCCGACGCGGAGCCGATATCGCGGACAAAAATGCTCTCGGTGATTTCGAGCACGAGCCGTTTCGGCGCCAGGCCGGTTTCCTCCAGCACAGCACTGATCTGACCGACGAGGTTCGGGTCCATGAACTGGACGGGAGACAGGTTGACGGCGATGCTTTCAAGGTCCGGGCAATGCGCGGCGGCGGCACAGGCCCGGGTCAGCACCCACTTGCCGAGCGGCAGAATGAGCCCTGCCTGTTCGGCAATCGGAATGAAGACGTCCGGTGGCACTTCCCCGCGAGCCGGATGGACCCAGCGGACCAGGACCTCGCTTGAGACGACCCTTGCGCTGGAAGCATCGACGATGGGCTGAAACTCGACCGAGAGCCTGCCATTTTCGAAGGCCTCTCTGAGGTCCGATTCCAGCTCGCGGCGTTCGCAAACCTCGCGCTCCATTTCCGCCTCGAAGGCAAGCGCGCGGCTGCGGCCGCTCTCCTTGGCCTTGTAAAGCGCGATATCCGCCCTGCGCATCAGGTCGTCGACCGTCAGGGCCTCGTCGTCCAGACGGGCGAAGCCGACCGTTGCGCCGATTGAATAATCACGGCAACCGAAGCGGAAGGGTTTGCGGGCGATGGCCACGAGTTCTTCCGCGTATGCCATCGCGTCTTCCTTGGAGGCGAAACATCCTACCGCCGCGAACTCGTCGCCGCCGAAGCGTGCCAGCATCGTCCGGTCGTCGCCGACAGTCTGGAACCTGGCCGCCACCTGCTTGAGAAGTTCATCCCCCGCGGGGTGCCCGCTGGTGTCGTTGACGACCTTGAAATTGTCGAGGTCGATCAGGAACAGCGTCAGATAGCTGGTCTCGGTAAGGTCCCCGTTTTCCAGAAGATCTTCAGTCTGGTTGAGGAACCAGCTTCGATTGCCGATCCCGGTCAGGCTGTCCTGCTCGGCAAGCTGAGTAATGAGGAAGGTGGCGCGCCGGGTGTCGGTGACATCCGAGGCGACGCCGCGATATCCGGCAAAGTGCCCCCGATCGTCATGGACCGGACGCGCGGCAAGGCACCACCAGCGCGGTTCGCCGTTCACCTCAATGCCGATGACAATATCGCGGAAAGCCTCACGCCCGCTCATGACGCGCTCCAGCTCCGGAACGGCGGCGTCGGCATCGGCCTGGTCGAGCGAATGCGCCAGATCGATCATGCGCATGGACTGAAGCTCGGAGCGCGAGCGTCCGCTCGCGTGAAGGAACCGGTCGGAGACATTACGGAAAGCGCCTGCGCTGTCGGTTTCCCATATCCAGTCGCTGATCTTGTCCTCCGCCTCGTTGAGTAGAAGCGCAATCAGTTCGCCCCGTTCTTCCAGTTCCGCCTCCGCCAGGAAGTGCGAGGCAAAGAGCCAGGCTGCGGCCGTTGCGCTGCAGCCGACCACGAAGACGTAGCTCGTCAGGAGAAAGAACATGGTGATGTCGGCTTGGCCGTGGCCGACGACGAGCAGCGACACGACAGAAGCAAGATAAAGAACGCCGAGCCACCGGAAAGCCGCCTGCGGAACGGTGGAAAGGGCGAAGCCGCCACCGCAAATCATGCCAGTCGTCAGACAGGAGGCGATCCAGATGCCGCCCGGTTCCCCCTTAGCGAACGCAACGATCGGCACACAGGCCCAAAGCAGGCTGAGGATCGTCGCGTGACGCACGACCTTTTCCAGCGCCCGTGGCGAAGCCTGCTCGATCGGATATCGTCTTGCCCGCAGCCACTTGATGCCTGTCCAGACCATGAAACCGACGAAAGCGGCCAGCCAGATTGCAAAATAGGAGACGGGAACGAGATGCAGGAAGACAGGCGTTATCACGATGACATTGACCAGATTGGCCAGGATGGTGATCGGGATCAGACGCGCTATGCAGGAAATCTGTGCCGCGCGCACCTTTCGGGCGACGGACTCCTCGACTGTCGGATGACCGAATGCGAGGAGGAAAGCTCTTTGCGCGCCGGATCTGCCGCGCCCACCGCCCGCCGCGGCTCCGATCGAGGGCCCGAAGGAGGATTTGAGGCGACGGCCTGGAGCCAGAAACGCAAGGCAGATGGTCTGAAGAACCAGTTTCCAATTAGCGCTCAGGCGCATTTCTTCTCCGAAAGACTTTCAGTAAATTGCACGGATCGGCATCAATATTTCAGCACGTATAGTTGCAGTCCCTGAAATTCCCGTAAAAAAATGAGCAATTGGCCGTGGAGCCAGCTTTCGGCCAGGGAAATCTTGCCTTTCCTCAAGTCTTGGTTAATGAAGTCTGACGTCGTTCACCGGATATCGCCTTGATGAAGCTTGAAGAGAGAGAGGCGATGTCCCCCTCACCGCTTCCGCTGATCAGGGTTTATTGAACCGGTGCTGCTTCCGCCGTCTCGGAGCCAAGCTGCCAGTGTCCGGCTTCGATCTTGGAAGCTGCGATCACGGCCTGGGTCCGGCTTTCTACGCCGAGCTTTTGCAGGATCGCGGACACGTGCGCCTTGACGGTCGCTTCGGAGACGGACAGCTCGTAGGCGATCTGCTTGTTGAGGAGGCCTTCCGACAGCATCATCAGAACGCGTACCTGCTGCGGGGTGAGCGTCGCTAGCCGGTGAACCAGGTCACCGATCCCGTCGTCCGCCGACAGATCCACATCCGGCGGTGTCCACATGTTGCCGGACATGATTTCCGCAATCGCCAGGCGGATCACATCAATGCCGTGGGACTTCGGAATGAAACCCGAGGCACCGAATTCCACTGCCCGTCGGATGACCTGCGGATCCTCATTGGCAGAAACGACAACCACCGGAACACCTGAAAACTGCGCCCGCAGATACATCAGGCCGGAGAAACCGCGCATGCCGGGCATTGTCAGATCGAGCAGGATCAGGTCGACATCGCCGTCTCGTTCCAGGCTGGAGGTGACATCCTCCAGAGCGCCGGCCTCTTCAATCTGGGCATTGGAAAATTGCGTTTCCAGCGTCTGACGCAACGCGCCGCGAAACAGGGGATGGTCGTCCGCGATAATAAATCGGTATGAAGTCCCTGACACGTTGCTATACCTCCCTCAACGCTGTCTTTCCGCCCTCTTCCTCATCCCTCGGAAGGTCCATCCTCCATGGCCCTTCGAGACGAGAAAACCTGCGGTTGCCCGCCGTTCCATGGCGGTTTTTTCCAGTATGTTTGCAACATGGCGGTCGTTCAAGTCAAACTATGAGTTTCCCAGCGGCACTGGCGGGCGAAAAACGCTCCAAAACCTGATCCGAAGCGTCCGCACACCTTCGGGATCGCAACTTCGACTGCAAAAATACAAAAAAATCCCCCTGCGTAATTTTTAAGATTTAATCGCTGCACAACCCAATCTCGTAGCAGCGCGCAAGGCGGCGCTCCTACCACCATAAGTATAAATAACAACCAGTAAGAAAATTTGAAAATATAGAAAACTTTGCAATTTCAATTTCCCAAAAACTTGAAAGTTTATACGCACTTTTATCAAGGAAATACCAGAGCTTTTCCACAGCGATTATTTCATATTGATAAATTACCCAAATGGAGCAACAACAGGCGACGCCTCACTAATGACAAATAAACACTGAGCACACGACCTTTCGACATGACTTTACAGGCCACCCTGTTTTCTTTCGTGAACCGCTGGGAATGCGACGAAAACGACCACCTCAACGTTCAATTCTACTTCAGCAGATTCGAGGAAGCCGACCGCCAGTTCCGGTTGATGACGGGACTTAGCGAAACTCTGGTGGGGGGTCGGCGGCAGCGTCACGTCAGGTACCACAAGGAATTGCGCACCGGCGACCTCGTCACGGTACGGTCCAGCGTGGCCTTTGACGGACCGCACATGCTGACGGTGCTGCATGAGCTCCGCAACGAGAGCACGGGCACGCTCGCGGCAACTGCGCTTGACGGATACGAGCCGAGTGCCGGCTCCATCAAGACGTTGCGCCAGCGTTTCAAGGAATTCCAGTCCCCGATGATCCCGGAAGCCGCGCCGAAAAGCATCCAGACGTCCCCGGCCGGTCAGCGGGTCACCCTGCCAGCCCTCCTCTCGAAAGGGGCAGAAGTCTGCTTTCGCGGAACAGTCCTGCCGAGACACACCGGGACGGATGGCAAGGCGGATGACCAGTTCGCGCTTGGCTGCTGCACCGATGGTGCCACCCACGTCTGGCAACGCACGCCGATGACGCACGCCTACATGAGCGAGCATGGCCTCGGGCGGGTGGCAGTCGAAATGAAACTGTCCTGGATCACGCCTCTGAAAATCGGCGATTCAATCATCGTGGCGACCGGCTTCACCGGCGCTGCTGAAAAGACGTTCTCTCTTCGGCACCATATCTTCGAAAGTCGGACCAACCGGCTGGCCGCGACGCTTGACGTCGTCGCACTGGCGATGGATCTCAGCGCCCGCTCGGCAGTTGCCCTGCCTCAGGACGCCCTCAGCGCCATCAGCAAGACCCTTATCGCCTGATCACGAGACGCGACCCCGGCAGCGCCTCAGCGGTTTGCCGGGTTTTCGTCATCCTCGAAATCACGCTTCAGATCGCGGACCATTCCGAAGAACCGCCGCATGGCGCTTTCGGTGAAGGTCAGGACCTTCTCCAGCTCTTCTTCATCGTCCCTGTCGAGACGCGAACTCCTGTCCGGAACCGGCTCGCCCGTTCCAGTGCCCGGGCGGTCCAGGGCCGAACCGGGCGGCAGGGCGTTGCCGCTTCCGTCCGCATCGCCCGTCTCCAGGTCCTTGACCCGTGCGGTCAGCCGGTCGACCTCGCCGGCGAGCTCGTTGATCTCCGCCAGATAGGCCTCTTCGGCAAGAGGAACCGGATTGCAGCGCCAGGCGCCGTTCTGCTCGCTACACACCGAAACGGTTCCATTCTGGCGGTCGATCCGAAGGATTTCGCCATCGACGGACACAAGTGAATACCGGTCAAGGCTCCCCTCGGTGACCGCTTCGGCATCGGCGGGCTTGACGTCTTCCGCGGCAAAAGCCGGCGCGGACAGCAGTACCCCGACAGTCATGGCGCTGACCAGGGTTGCGGAACAGATCTTGAGGTCTCTCATTTTGCCTCTCCGGTTGCCGGCCGCCCGCTGCCGGACGCCCATGTTCAGTCTGGTTGCCACGATTCCATGGCCAAAGCACGGCGAATAAAGGGTTTTGCAGCGCTTTGAGGGCCACCCTAATCACCCGGACCTTCCGACGGCAACAGGACCTCCAGACTTTCCAGCCGGTCCGCCTCGATGGGCGGCTTGTCCCACCTGAGACGGGAGACGCGGGGAAAGCGCATGGCCACACCCGATTTGTGACGGCTGGACCTGTTGAGACCTTCGAAGGCAACCTCGAGCACCAGTCCCTTGTCCTCGGTGTGCTCGACCTCCCTGACAGGACCAAAGCGATTGACGGTGTTGCCGCGCACGAACCTGTCGATCGCGCGAAGTTCCTCGTCACTGAAACCGAAATAGGCCTTGCCCACCGGTACCAGCTCCGGCCCCTCCTTTCCATCGGTCCAGACACCGAAAGTGTAGTCAGAATAAAAGGACGAGCGTTTGCCGTGGCCGCGCTGAGCATACATCAAGACCGCGTCGATCAGTTGCGGTTCCTGCTTCCACTTGAACCACAGCCCTTTCGGCCGTCCACTGACATAGACCGAGTCCTGCCGCTTCAGCATCAGGCCCTCGACAGCCTCGGCATCGTCCGCCTCAAGGTGCTCAGTCGGCACCGAACGCGCGTCTTCTATTTCCTGCCATGTGCTTGCCGAAACAAGCGGTGAGAGGTCGATCCGGCTGTCATTCAGCCCACCTATGAAGTCCTCGAGCTTTTGTCTGCGTGTCATGAAATCGAGGCCCCGCAGATCCTCGCCGTGCAGAAACAGAAGATCGTAGGCTCTGATGCCGGCAGGAAATTCACGCAGCAGCTTGGGGCCCGCGGTTTTCCGGTTGAGCCGCTTCTGCAGGTCGGAGAAAGGGCGGACCTTGCCCTCTCTGACGACCAGAAGTTCACCATCGATGCAGGCATCGAAGTCGAGCGCTTCCATGATATCGGGAAAGGCTCTCGAAATATCCTCTCCGGTGCGGCTGTAAAGGCGGCGCACGATGCTGCCGTCCGCTGCCGTGCCGGCTGCCGCCTGGATCCTGATGCCGTCCCATTTCCATTCGACCTCGAAATCGGACGCTTCCAGCGCGGCAATGTCCTTCTGCTCATCCAGCGGATGGGCCAGCATGACCGGCCGGAACGGTGCGGGATCGTCAGTTTCCGGCGGGCCGGCCTTGCCCTCGGCCCAGGCAAAGAGAGCCTCGTAGGGAGGCTCCAGCGCATGCCAGACTTCCTCGACCTCGGCAACGTCGAGTTCGCCGAGCCGGGCAACCGCGCTCTTGGCAAGGCGTGCGGAAACGCCGACACGCAGCCCGCCCGTGACAAGCTTCAACAGTGCCCACCGGCCCGTCTCATCCAATCCGTCCAGCCAGCCAGTCAGCAGCCGCGGCACATCGGTTTTTCCGGCCTCTTCAAGCAGCGCGACCACTTCTGACAGGGACGGCTCGTCAGGCGCCAAAGCAGATGGTGCCTTGGCCGGACGCGGCCACATCAGCCCGATGGTTTCCGAAAGGTCGCCGACGAAATCATACGACAGCGCAAACAGCACCGGGTCGGTGCGCTCCGAGATCAGGGCCCGCAGCAGGGCCGGTTTGGCGTGCTTGAAGTCCAGGCTCCCGGTAAGCGCGGCAAGCGCATATCCCCTGTCGGGATCCGGCGTCCGGCTGAAGTAACGGACCAGCAACGCTTCCTTGGCCAGGCGGCGAGGCTCGAGGGACAGGCGATCGAGGAGTTCGGAGAAGGCACGCATGCCAACAGAAAAACCGGGAAAGAGCCTTGAAGACAAGTCTTTCCCGGTTCAGCGGCCGCACTTTCGCGAAAGAAGGCGCGGCCAGGCGCTCACATTGCGGCGGATCAGGCGGCCACGGCGTCCCTTGCTTCCTTTGCGCGATACTGCAGACCGACACCATCCGGACGCACCCATATCACCGTCAACGGGACGCTGTTGCCGGAGGCGTCCTCCATGGTCACGACCATGCCTTCTTGAGCGCCTTCAAACCCGCCGACGCCGATACCGCCATCGGAACTGTTTTTCAGCCGTGTCTCGATCTCGCGACCGTCGGCCGTTTTCAGCGTGACCCGGCGCCCCTTCTCCTGCTTGCGCGTTGCCTTGCGGCGCTCCTCGACATCGTTCGCCATCTCCTTCATGAAGCTCTCGATACTCTCGGAAAGGCGCCGCGCAACATTCTTGACCTCGCCGGCGATCCTGTCGACGGTTTCCGCCTGCTCAGCCGTCGCCTGAATGCTCTTGTCGACATGTTCGGCACTGTTGACAGCGCTGGTGGTTTCGCTGGACGCGACGGCGATACTCTCGGAGATCTCGCTGGTCGCGACGCTCTGCTCGCCGACAGCTCCCGTGATCGCACCGGTAACGTCGTTGATCATGCCGATGGAGTCCGAAATATGCCGGATGGAATCCACTGCCTCGGTGGTCAGATCCTGAACCGATTCGATCTGGCGGGAAATTTCCTCGGTCGCCTTTGCGGTCTGGGTGGAAAGTTCCTTCACCTCCGCGGCGACGACCGCAAACCCCTTGCCCGCGTCCCCGGCACGCGCAGCTTCTATGGTTGCGTTGAGGGCGAGAAGGTTGGTCTGATCGGCAATTGCCCGGATCATTTCGACCACCGTCCCGATACGCTCGACCGCCTCGGCGAGGCTCGAGACACTGCTATCGGTTTTTCGAGCAACACCTGTCGCATCGGTGATGACGCCATTGGCCCGCTCCGCCTGTGCAAGAATCTCCTGGATTGCGGCCGTCATTTCCTCCGCTGCGGCGGCAACCGTCTGCACGTTGTTTGAGGAAGACAATGATGCCGACTTGGCTTGCGTTGCGGCCTGCGACGCCTCCTGCGAAATCGAGCGGACGCAGGCGGCCGTATCGGTCATGGCGTCGGTACGCTCTAGCACATCGCTGCTGACGCTTTCGAGAAGAGCGTGGAACTGGTTGATGAGCGCTTCGACATGGTTCTGACGCAAGCGCTCAGCCGCCTGTTCCGCCACCGCCTCCTTTTCAAGAGTATCTCGGGCCCTGGCATTTTCCTGGAAAACGCCTCCGGCACGGGCCAGATCACCAATAGTGTCGACGCGTTCCGCAAACGGCATCTTGAAATCAACGTCACCCTTGGAAATGCGAACAAGGTTCTCGGTCAGTCTCGTCAAGAGTCCGTTGATGCTGCGCACCTGCCAGATACAGAGCGCAAGCGTGACGAGAACGACACCCACCGTTTCGAAGAGCTTGATCCGGAACTGCGTCGATGCTTCCGCAGCAACCGACCTGGCGCGCTCCTCGGCAGCCATGAGCATGCCCAGGGACGCTTGACGTATGAGATTCAGTCGCTCGGTCGCCTTGCCAAACCAGACCGATCCCTCGATGCCCTGACCGTCCCGGGTTTGCGGAAGAGCCCTCAGGACCTTGCGCCATTCCATGACCTGCTCCACGGCGGGCCCTGCGACGATTGTTTCGAACGCCGCCCGTTGCTGCGGTGTCGCGGCCTGGGCAAAGTTGTTCAGAAAGGCGGTCTCGACGGACAGCCGATCGAAATAGGCCAGGAAGCGGTCAGTCGGCAGGTCGCTGCCGGTGTTGGCGATCGCAAACAGCTGACCGCCGATCGCACGTTCCAGACCGCCAGCTTCCAGTGCCTCCGTCAACGTCAGAAACGGGCTCATCTGCTCGACGAACTGCTTGTCCGAGTTAGCCTGCGCGGCCGATGCCACAAGACCGATCAGCTCGCGAACCTGTCCGGAATAGAAAGCCAGGTTCTCCGCGCCGCTCACTTGCCGGGCGTCAATCCCGCTCCGGTGGTTGGAAATCTGATCCAGTCCGGCGCTCACCTCGCGCACCGTCCCCACCAGGGCCGCGTCATCGACGTTGAAACCGGCAACGACGTCGCGAAGGTTCGACACCGCGGCGTTCGTCTCCGCCCGCTGCGCCTCCAACAGAGTGCGCGGCTTTTCGGCGTAGTCCGAGGCAAGCATCACCGCGGTGCGCCCGCGTTCCTTCTGAAGTTCATGCAGAACGGCCTCGGCTTTCTCCGCTACCGTGGTCAAGGGATAGAGCTCGGCGGCATGCCGTTCCTGGTGATAGGAGTCACTCAACGCCAGAAAACTGACGAACACGTAGGCCACCAGCGGAACCACCGCCAGCAGCGCAATCTGGACACGAATTGATTTCAGCACGACTGCCCCCTCAGTTGTCTTTCCTTGGAAAGTAACTCAAGGGAAGGTTAAAAATTCCTCATAACCTGAGGCTGAAAAACAGTAATTTATATACCCTAGGTATTAGTGACACATGCATCTCTTCCGCAGGCCTTCACGGTATTGTCATTCCTTCCATCGAAACGAAAATCGGGGTTTGGCGTGCGGGTGGACGCGGGCGAATTTTGTCTGTATAAGCCGCGCCATTCGGTGCCGAAACATGTCGAGCACGATCCGGTAGACTGCTGAATGGTACGCAGCTTGTCCGGAGCAGTTGAAAGATCTCTATGACCATTATGACATCCATCGCCCCGGCCCTGTCGGCCGCGCTGGCGAAACGAGGCTATGAAAGCCTTACCCCGGTTCAGGAAAGCATTCTGACCGACGCGCCCGATCAGGCGGACCTTCTGGTTTCCGCACAGACGGGTTCCGGCAAGACGGTCGCCTTCGGCCTCGCCCTCGCTCCCACCCTGCTGCAGGACAGCGACAACCTCGGAAAAGCCGGGGCGCCGATCGCTCTGGCAATTGCACCGACGCGCGAACTGGCACTTCAGGTGAAGGAAGAGCTGACCTGGCTTTATGCCGAGGCCGGCGCGGTGACCGCGTCCTGTGTCGGCGGAATGGACCCGCGCATGGAGCGTCGCACGCTGGAGCGCGGCGTACATATCGTCGTCGGCACACCAGGCCGCCTGCGCGACCACATCGAACGCGGCGCCCTCGATCTGAGTGAAGTGCGCGCTGTCGTGCTCGATGAAGCCGACGAAATGCTGGACATGGGCTTCCGCGAGGATCTGGAATTCATTCTCGACGCAGCGCCCCAGCAGCGGCGAACGCTGATGTTCTCGGCGACGGTGCCGAAGCCAATCGCGGAACTTGCCAAGCGCTTCCAGAAAGATGCCGTGCGGCTGTCGACGATCAACGCGCGCGAGCAACATGGCGATATCGACTACGTCGCCCATCCGGTCGCGCCGAATGAGCGCGAGAACGCGATCATCAACGTCCTGCGCCTGCATGATGCGGAAAAGGCAATCGTCTTCTGCTCGACTCGCGAGGCCGTCAGCCGGCTGACGTCGCGTCTTGCGAACCGAGGCTTTTCCATCGTGTCGCTATCGGGCGAACTCAGCCAGGAACAGCGGTCCAGATCGCTTGCGGCGATGAAGGATGGCCGGGCCCGTGTCTGCGTTGCGACAGACGTCGCTGCGCGCGGTATCGACCTGCCCAATCTCGATCTCGTGATTCATGCCGACCTGCCGACCGGCAAGGCAGCGCTTCTACACCGGTCCGGCCGCACGGGCCGCGCCGGGCGCAAGGGAACCTGCGTCCTGATGGTGCCGTTTCCGCGCCGCCGCCAGGCTGAACGGGTTCTCCAATTCGCCGGCATCAGCGCCACCTGGAAAGGGGCCCCGACGTCCGACGAAATCCGTGCCAAGGACAAGGAACGCCTGCTGGCCGACCCGATCTTCTCGGTCGAGCTGGACGAGGAAGACCGTGCTCTCGCCCTGGAACTTCTCGCCCTGCACACCCCCGAGCAGCTTGCAACGGCCTTCGTGAAGCTGCGTCAGGCCAAACTGCCTGCGCCGGAAGACATCTCCGAAGTCGACGAGATCTCGCTTCGCGGACGGGATGCCGGATCGCGCGGCGGCCGCACTGCGGAGATTACCGGAAAGTTCGAGGACGGTATCTGGTTTTCGCTGTCACTGGGACACAGGCAGCGCGCAGAACCCCGGTGGATCCTGCCGATGATCTGCCGAGCCGGTCATGTGACAAAAAAGGAAGTCGGCGCGATCAAGATTTTCCAGAACGAGCTCTACTTCGAGATCGCTGGCAGCCACGGCACGCGCTTCAACGATGTGGTCAAGCGTGACGGCACCGGCGAGGAAAACGTCACGATCACCCTTCTGGACGCACGCGGCGGCAAGGTTCCGCCGCCGCCGCAGGAAAGCCGCTCATTCAAGCCTCGCGAAGGCGGGTTCCGAGAGAGGGGATCACGCGACGGCGGACCACGTGACGGTGGTCAGAAGCGCCGCGCCAGAAACGCCGATGCGCCCGATTATGAATCCCTCGGCCGGGAAGACCGCATGTCGTCCGGCAGGCCGAAGCGCAACGACGGGCCAGGCAAAGCCCGAGACGGCTTCGCGCCCAAAGGCAAGAAGCGCCGCAAGTTCGAAGACGATGACGCCGCGCCGAACCATCCAGCGTATGAGCCGTTGGACATGAAAACACTCGGAAATGACGGAGATGCCGCAGGCGCTCCGAAGCGCAGTCGCAAGCCGGACGCTCCGGAAGGTGACGAACGCCCCCGGCAGCGCGCCCCCAAAGCCGCAAAACCTGTGGCGGCGAAAAAAAAGGCGGCGAAGAAGAACAAGCCGTCCCGCGCTGAGCGCAAGGCAACCAAGACCAGATCTTGAGCGACATCAGACAAGGCCCCGGTCAGCGACCGGGGCCTTTTCGTATCCCCCTCTCGGATCGGCAAACGCCCAACACTACAGATTGCACTCATTAATACTACACCTAACTATACAACACCTAAAATTCTCAAGTAAAAATCCATATATACATTGTCAAAAATGACAAAGTCATGGAAAATTTACGAACATTTGGCAAAAATACTCCCAATAGGTTTCTCCCAAAGGTACGCCAGATGAAATACAACAGCATTCCCCTTACATGGAAAATTGCCATTCCGACGGTGACTGTTTTCGCCTTCACCGTTCTGATCGTGCTGCTCAGCCTGAATTCTCTCCACAAGGGAATGCTTGATGAGCGTCTGCTCAGCGTCAAGAACATCGTCCAGTCTGCGACCGCCGTCGCGAAACGGTACAATGACATGGCAGAGGCCGGCACTCTGACCACAGAGGAAGCCAGACAGCGTGCCGAGGTTGCCGTCGGCGGGATGCAGTTCAGCGGCAGCGGCTATGTCTTCGTCTACGACAAGGAAGGAACGCTGCTGGTCCACCCGCGCACCGAGATCATCGGAGATAATCGCTGGGACAACGTCGATCCGGATGGCGTCTATATTACGAGAGAACTGGTCAAGGCAGGTGACGCCGGCGGCGCCTTTATTCAATACCAGACCAAGAAGAAAACTGGCGACGAACTCTACCCCAAGCACGCATGGAGCGAACTTTTCGCGCCCTGGGGCTGGTACGTCGGCAGCGGTGTCTATGTGGATGATCTTGAAGCTGCGTATTGGAACGCCGCCTTTGTGCTCGTCGCGGTCTCCGCAATCGGTGCGCTCATCGCTGGTTTCGTGGCCTATTTCACGATCCGCAGTATCAGCCGCCCGATCAACGCCCTCACCTGCAACATGAACAGCCTCGCGGAAGGCAACAGTTCGATCGAGGTGGCCGGAACCGACCGCGGGGACGAACTCGGCCAGATGGCGTCTGCCATGGAGGTCTTCGTGCGCAACGAGAACATGCGCAAGCAGCTTGAAGAGGAACAGCTGGCCAATCAGGAACAGGCTGCGCAGCGTGGTGAGGAAATCCAGCGCATGAGCGCCGAATTCGATCGCCAGATCATGGAGATGATGAACATCATCGAGGGTTCGGTCGGCCGCCTCCAGTCCGCTTCGGAAGACATGACCAACGGCGCGGAGCAGACGACATCCCAGAGCGGCCTCGTCTCGAGCGCGTCCTCCCAGGCGGCCCGCAATGTGGAAACCGTCGCCGCAGCTGCGGAAGAGCTTTCGGCATCCGTGAACGAAATCCGGCGTCAGGTCCAGTCCTCCAGCGAGATTGCCTCACAGGCGGCCTCTGAGGCCAGCGCAACCAACGAGCGGATGAACGGCTTGTCCGAAGCAGCCGGTCGCATCGGCGAAGTGGTGACCCTAATCCAGGCGATTGCCGAACAGACGAACCTCCTGGCCTTGAACGCGACGATCGAGGCCGCGCGCGCTGGCGAAGCCGGCAAGGGCTTTGCGGTCGTTGCCGCCGAGGTCAAGGAACTCGCCACCCAGACGTCGAAGGCAACCGAGGAAATCTCCAGCCAGATCTCGGCAATTCAGGGCGAAACCCAGTCCGCTGCGAATGCAATTTCGTCCGTAACGCAGATCATCAACAGCATGAACGAAATCGCGCAGTCGATTTCTTCTGCGGTCGAAGAACAGGGTGCGGCGACGCAGGAAATCGCTGAAAATGCGACAGAAGCCTCTCGGAGCACGGTGGAAGTGACCAACAGCATCGAGAGCGTTTCCCTTGCGGCTGAAAGCACCCGTCACAATGCGGAAACTGTCGATGTCTCCGCGCGCCAGCTTGAAGAAAACGCCAAGACCCTGAAGAGCCAGGTCGCCGCATTCCTGGACGGCGTCCGCAGACAATCCGCAGCCTGATGTGCTTAAGGCAATGCGCCCAGGCCCCCGGATCTTCTGATCCGGGGGCTTTTTTTTATGAAGTGAACGTGGTCTGACAGAGAGGCAAGGCCCTGGTCCAACGACCTTCCCTGCTCTGCCAGTCTGAGGGCCCGATCGTCTCCGGCTCTCAATAGCAGCCCGAGTGATCGCCGTACCATTCGGGCACGACGATGAGGCGTGTTGGCTGATAGCCGTATCCGCAAATGAACATATAGGCCCGGAAGGGTTGCCCGCGCCGGACCATCGCCTCAAGTTCCGGAATGCGTCCCCCTTGCAAGTATAGGGTCGGAATGGCCGAGCGCGCACCGCGGTCGAAAAACACCGGGTCGCCTTCGTCTCCCGGATGCCGGAGACCGAAGCGGTGAAAGTTTGCCCTGTCCTGCTGGAGAACATCGCCGAGACTAGTGAGGCGGACGCCACGGGAATTGTACATGTCTTCCGGGCCGATGAAGGCCGCGTAGCCGCCAATCTGCGTATACTCTTGCGCGCTGGAGGGAAACGTCGTCATTCCGGAAAACAGAAGACACAGCGCGAGCATGCAATAGGAAATGCGCATCGTTTCAAACCTTGTCCGATAATCAATTTGCAATAATGCAAAGAGTTAAGACCCGGCATTCCCGCTGCGTCAACTCCATATCTGGCGGGGCTTCACCCCGGCATTCCCCGTGCTGCGTAATCAGATCCTGAGATGCTCCAGGATGCGCTCCCGTGTCGCTGCCTCCATCGCACCCGCGTCATCGATGCCGCCGCGTTTCAGGACAGCCCAATGGTCCGCCAGGCCGAGGGCAAAGTCGAGGTTCTGCTCGACAAGCAGGATCGTCGTGCCGAACTCGTCCCGCTCCTGCTTCAGCACCGAGGAGATGCGCTGGACGACGCTCGGCTGGAGGCCTTCGGAGATCTCGTCGATCAGAAGCAGCTTCGGTCTCAGCATCAGCGCCCGGGCGAGGATGAACATCTTCTGTTCGCCGCCCGACAGCGTTCCGGCCCGTTGTTGTCTGCGCTCGGCCAGAAAGGGAAAATACCCGAAGGCGCGCTCGAAGCCGTCCTTCATGTGGCGGTCCGACTTCATCGCAAGACGGAGATTGTCGCGGATACTGAGATCCTGAAACAGAGGCTGTTCCTGGGGCGCATAGCCGATGCCGCCGGCGATGAGCGCTGCCGGACCCGTCCCCGTGACGGCACGGCCATCGAGACGGATCTCCCCTTTTCGCGCGGGCACCAGCCCCAGGATCGTCTTGAGCAAGGTGGTCTTGCCCATCCCGTTCTTGCCCATCAGCGCGAAGATCTCCGCAGGCCGGATCTCGAAGGAGACGCCGTTCAGAACGTCGATCGCGCCATATCCGCTCGTCAGACCGGCGACTTCGAGTTTCGCCGGCGCCGCATCGGTTGTCGCCTGGGGCATTGCTGCGGCCTCAGTCATGACCACCTCCGGAGTAGATTTCCTTCACCGTCTGAGAATTGACGACCTCGTCAACACTGCCGTCGAGCACCAGCTTGCCCTGATGCAGAACGACGATCCGGCTGGAAATGTCGCGAACGAATTCCAGGTCATGTTCCACCAGAATGGCGGCAAGGCCGAGATCTCCGGTCAGCCGCTGGAGGACGGTGCCGATGGTCGTCCGCTCGGTCTTGGTGAGCCCCGCCGTTGGTTCATCCAGCAGGATCAGCCTCGGTTCCAGCGCAACGACCATGGCAAGTTCCAACGCCTGCTTCTGGCCGTGCGACAAAAGCGAGACTTTCTGGCCGAGCAGACCGGAAAGACCTGTGAGGGTAAGGATTTCGACTGCGGGCGCTGGTAGAGCCAGCTCCCTGGACTGCGCGAACCAGTTGGGCCGGTCGAGTGACGCACGCGCCATGCGCAGGCATTCGGCGACGGTCAGGCTGTCGAAGACGCTGGCGACCTGAAACTTGCGGCCGACACCAAGACCGACGATCCGGTTGGGCACGAGACCGGAGATGTCCGCTCCCGAAACGCTGATGCGCCCGTCGATATCTTCCCGGCCGTCGCTCAGGCACCGCATGAGCGTGGTCTTGCCCGCCCCGTTCGGTCCGACAAGGCTGACCAGTTCGCCCGCACGGATCTCCACGTCGATGCCCTGCAAAACGATCTGGCTGCCGTAGGCTTTCTTCAGTCCCTCTATCTTCAACAGGGGATCGCCTGCTCCGATAGGGGCGGACTGGCGTTCCGCATCGTCAAGGGCGACGAGCTTCGGATTGTCGAGGGCATCGCCCGAGCGCCCGCCGAAGCGTGAAAACGCCGCGGTCGCGATGGCTGCGAGACCGTTGGGCAGGAAAATGATCATCAGGACGAACAGGGACCCGATCAGAAGCTGATAGAGAAAGGGCAACCGGCCGGAAAGATTGGCGCTCAGGAAGTCGATGCCGATGGTGCCGAGGACCGGCCCTATGATGGTGCCCCTGCCCCCGAGCGCCGTCCAGACCACCAGTTCGGTGCCAAAGACGAAACCGGTGTTTTCAGGTGCAACGACACCGGACGCATTGGCGAAGAGAAACCCGGCAAGACCTGCAACACCGGCTAGGACCGCTGTCAGGAGAATGCGGATCTTCTGCGTATTGAGCCCGAGATAGGCACAGCGCGTATCGTTGTCGCGAATGGCGATCAGGACCTTGCCTGCGTCCGAGCGCACGAAAATGCAGGCCGCCACCGCCGCCACGACAAGACACAGACCGCTCAGCCGGAAGAAACCGGCAAGACCCAAGGGCAGTCCCCAGTAGCCGACGAGACCGCTGCTGGACCCGGTCCACGTGCCGCCCGAATAGACGATCTGCGTAATCACGATCGGCACGACCAGCGAGACCACGGTCGCATAGAGCGGCGTTGAGCCGTGATAGAAGGACAGCCAGCCGACCAGCAGGCCGAGCACGACGGGCACAAGGATCGCTAGCGCGAAGGAAAGAGCGATAAGCGCCGGCGAACCGCCGACGTGGCTCAGCACCATCGCGGAGGCATAGGCACCGACACCGAAGAATGCCGCCTGGCCGAAGGTCAGTATGCCGGTATACCCCCACAGCAGATCGACGGTGATGGCGAGCAATGCATAGATCATCGAGCGCGTCAGGACGTTCAGGCTGAACCGGTCCAGAAACGAAGGACCGAAGACGACGAGCACCAGCGCGGTGACCGCAAGCGCGATCAGCAGATAGCTGCGGATGATCCGGGGCCGTCGCAGCGCGGGAGCGGCAAGCGTGTTGGCGTCAGGCACGGGCAAATCCTTTTGGGCTGATGCGCAGCACGAGGGCGCAGAGGACCGCGACAGTGATGCCGCCGAGAATGGGAGAGACGAAGGTGCTGACGATGACCTGGGCTCCGCCGAAGACCAGACAGGCGACGGCGAGCGCGCCGAAGGACGAGCCGGCGACCATCACCAGCATGAAGGCCCCGATCAGCCACGCGACCCCCATGGTCGGATCGACACTGGTGAGCGGCGTCAGCAGAACTCCGGCAAGGGCCGTGAGGCCGGTGCCGATGACGAATGTCGCGAGCCGCACCTTGCCGGTGTCGATCCCGAGCCCCTTCGCCAGGGTTTCATTCATGATGACCGCCTGGGCGGTGAGGCCGAGGCGCGTGCCTTCCAGGAGGAAGGCGAACCCGAGGCCTATGACGACCGCCGCGCCAAGCGCGAAGAGACGGTAGAGGGAATAGCTGATGCCGAAGACATCGACGGTGCCGGACAGAAGTCCGGGTGTGAATTGTACGTCTCGGCCAAACCAGAGCGTGATGAGCTGGCCGACGACGATGCCGAGCCCCCAGGTCGCAAGAATTGCATCGAGCGGGCGCTGGTAGAGCGGTCTGACGATGAAATGTTCGGTCACGCCGCCCAGCGCGCCTCCGACGAGGAAGGCGAGCGGCAGGGCGAGCCATGGATTGAGGCCGAGCCCGGCGACGATCACCGCGCAATAGGCGCCGATCGTCAGCCAGGCCCCATGGGCGAAATTGATGATCTTCAGCACTCCGAAGATCGCGAGGAGACCGGCGGACACGATGAACAGGACGGCCGCGGTCGTCAGTATGTCGAGGATGAGCATGCTGCCGTTCTCCGGTAAAGAGGCGGCGGAGGAAGGGCTGCATCTTCCCCCGCCGCAGTTTCAGGTCAAAGGTTCGGGCACTGTTCGCCCGGGTCGACGTTCTGGAACGTGTTGACGACCGTCACGGACCCGTCTTCCTGAACCTGGCCGAGATACATGTTGAGCGGCGCATGGTGCTGCTTGTTCATGGAAATCGCACCACGCGGGCCGGTAAAGGATACCTCCGCAAGAGCTGCCAGAACGGCGTCGGGATCGGTGGAGCCGGCCTTCTCGACAGCCGCCTTGTAGAGGTAGACACCTTCGTACTGCGGCACGGAGAGATCGTTCGGCGTGCGCAGGTCTTCGCCGAACTTGTCGTCCATGGCCTTCAGGAAGGCCTTGTTTTCATCGCTGTCGATGCCGGTAACATAAGAGGCCGAAATGTAGATGCCGGCAGCATCAGCCCCCATCGTCTTTGCGGTGCCTTCATCGACCGCAAGGTTTCCGTAGGGCAGATCGACGCCCGCGCCCCGAAGCTGCTTGGTCAGGGTGACGTTGGGCGCACCGCCGGCCGTTGAGGTGACCAGCGCATCCGCCCCGGAGCTCTTGAGGTTGGAAATGATCGCGGTCCAGTCGCTGCCATCCATCGGCAGATATTCCTCGCCGACGACTTCGCCGCCGTTGTCCTCGATGTATTTGCGGGCGAATTCCAGCATGCCGCGGCCGAAGGCGTAGTCGCTGCCGATCAGGAAGAACTTCTTGGCGCCGTCCTTTTCCATGAACTGGTCAACGACCGGTGGCACCTGCTGTTCCGGCACCCAGGCATTGACGAAGAGATACGGATTGCAGGACCGGCCCTCATAGAAGGACGTATAGATATAGGGCACGCCGCCGCGGCTGACGATCGGCAGGCCTGCATTACGGGCGGCGCTGGTTTCCATGGAGATGATGACGTCTACCTCGTGCTGGTAGACGAGCGAGTCGAAGGCTTTCTGGGCGCCGGCAGCACCGGACTGGTCGTCGGCGATTTCCAGCGTGACGGTCCGCCCGAGAATGCCGCCTTCCTCGTTGATTTCCTCCACGGCGAGTTCGGCCGCCTGAACCACGGACGGCGCGACGACGGAGTTTGCTCCCGACAGGCCGACCGGGACGCCGATCTTGATCGGATCGCTGTCCTGAGCGAAGGCGGTTGTCGCGATGCCCACGAGGGCGGTCGCCATGGCTAATGACTTGATGAGTTTCATGCTGTTTCCTTTCTGTGACTGGAAGGGGTCGGGCCGCTGCTTGTTTTCGGGTCGCCATAGACGTCCTGACGCCGGTCTCCGACAATGTTGTTGTGGATGTTCAGGTCTCGGCTGGTCTGAACCTCCGCAAGATTTATCTCGGCAAAGAGCGTTTCCTCCCGGTCCGCCGATGCCGGCCCCGCAAGGGTCCAGCCGTTCGGACCGATGACGAGGCTCCGCCCGAGAAAAGGCTGGCCCCGTTCCGTGCCGACCCGGTCGGCGCAGGCAATGAAGATGCCGTTGGAATGGGCCGCCGCGCGGTGCAGCGTATTGGCCATGACCTCGACGCCTTCAAGCTGACCGGGCATCGGCACCCAGTTTGTGGGCACGCAGATGAGTTCAGCCCCCGCAAGCGCCATCGACCGGAACAGCTCCGGGAACCAGCCGTCGTAGCAAACCGCCAGCCCCAGCTTTCCGAGCTGCGTATCGAAGACGGGAAGCCCGAGGTTTCCTGGCGTAAACAGCGGATTTTCCATGTCCCAGAGGTGCAGCTTGCGATACTGGCCGATATGGCCGTCCGGCCCGCACAGGATCGCGGAATTGTAGAAGTCGTCGCCGTCGCGCTCGGCAAGGCCGCTGACGATGTGGATCTTCAGCTCGCAGGCGAGCGAAATCAGAAGCTGCGCCGATCTGCCCGACGGGATCGGCTGGGCGAGCGCTGCGAGCTCCTCCTTGCCGGAGAAGACATACCCGCTGTCCGCAAGCTCGGGCAGGATGACGAGGGCCGCCCCCTCTGATGCTGCCGTCCGGATATGGTCTTCCATGGCCTTCAGATTGCCGTCCAGCTCGCCAATGACGGGCTCGAACTGGATGCAGGCGAGTTTGAAGGGCTCTCGCAGTGCTTTCAAAACAGTCTCCAAAACGCAAAAAGCCCCTGGCTCGGAAATCAATCCGAAGACCAAGGGCTGAACCTAGCCGTGATGTGGAAGCGGCACCCCTGCCGCATGAGCTTTCCAGCTCGGATCGAAGGCTCACACAGTCGCATGCCCACCGTCAAGGCAGAATGGAGCTGTGACTATAATTTAGCCAGACTGCCTCAATCGTGGCTTCCGGCGTTCAGGGTCAGGTTGGAGCCCTCCATCACTTCGTAAGCGGAAACAATGGTTTGGGCGATATGCGTCATGGGCATACGCCGTGCGGTCGCCTGATCCCTGAGCCGCTGGTAGGCGACGTCCTCATCAAGAGCGTTCATGCGCATCAGCAGCTTTACCGCCTTGTCGACCAGCCGGCGCCCCTTGAGCGTTTCTTCCAGCTTGGCGACCTTCGTGCTCAGCCGGTTCTCGAAACCGTGCCGGTAACGGGCGAGGGCGAACTGGTTGAGAATGCCGCTGTGCCGTAGCGGTTTGCTGATGACGCCATGGGCATTGAGATCGACGATGGCCTTGAGCGAGGTCGGGCTCTCGTAGGTGACGATGGCGATGATCGCCGGATTGCGGTCATCCAGTACCGCGGAGATCTGGCTGTAGGGAATGTCCTCGACCTGAATGAAGATCGTGTCGACATCCGCGGGAAGCGCCGCCGGAAGCGGCCAGGCTGCGCTGACCGTGCACCCGAGGCGTTTGAGATGATCAACCAGCGTCTGCCTGTCTTCGTCCGGCGTGTGGATGACGAGAGCACGGGCATTGCGCAGATCGGCCAGAATTCTTTGGGCGCCACCTTTCCTCATCAGGCACTCAACCACGTTTCTTCGAAGCGGGTCATGACCAGATAGGGATCGGGACGCACCGGCGTGGACGCCTCCCATTCGATATCGAACAGCCCGTCACGCCGCGCCACGCCGAGGCGCGGTGTCAGGAAGAGGTGCCGCGTCTGGGCGTCGAACGAGACGGCATCTCCGGGCGCAGCGAAGGTTTCCGTCAGAACGGCATCGGAGATCTTGCCGGCATCCGTGGAGCCGGTGCGCGCGAGCGCCCGCGCAAAGAGGTGGACCTGCAGATAGGCGGTTTGCGACCAGATGCTGGTGGTCGCCTGCGGCCCGTAAGCCTGCTGGAAAGCGGACACGAAACGCCGTGTCGCCTCGTCCTTCAGCGTGTGCATGTAGGTTGCCGCCAGAATGTGACCATCGCACCTTTCCGCCCCGATGGCCCCGATTTCCGTTTCCGCCATGGTCAGGCTGGCAATCGGATTGCGGTGACGATCGAATCCGGCGGCGTCATACTGGGTGTAGAAATGCCGGGCGGACCGGCCGATCACGGTGGAGAAGATCGCATCGGGCTCATGGCGCTGGATATCCTCGATCACACCGGCGGTCGCTCTCGGGTCGGCGTCGATCGGCAGATAGGTTTCGGCGACGACCTCGCCGCCCTTCGCCTCGATCAGATCCCGCATCACACGGTTGGATTCGCGCGGGTAGATATAGTCGGAGCCGGTGATGTAGATGCGCTTGCCGTAGCTCTGCAGCAGGAAGTCGGCAAGTGCGAAGGTATTCTGGTTGAGCGTCGCCCCCGTGTAGACGACGTTCTCGGAATACTCGAAGCCCTCATACATGGACGGATAGAACAACAGGCCGTTGTGCCGCTCCATGATCGGCAGAACCGCCTTTCGGCTTGCCGACATGGAGCAGCCGAAGATGACGTTGACCTCTTCCTCGGCGAGGAGATCGCGTGCCATGTGACGGTACATGGCGCTGTCGGCTTCAGGATCGTAGACGACCGGTTCGACAAGACGTCCGCCGACGCCGCCGGCGGCGTTGATTTCCTCGATTGCAAGGAGGGTCCCCTGGAGATGCTCCGTCTCCGTGATCTCCGTGACACCGGATTTGGAGAACAGGACACCCACACGCCAGGGAGCCGTTTTCATGGACTGCGCCACAGGTTCATCCGCTGCTGTTTCAATGCCGCAAACATAGCATCAAAGCAGGCGGCGCCGTAAAGCCCACTCCTTGAGCACGATGAAAAACCGACCAATCTTGGCGCCGCGGCTGGAGTGACGAGCTTCAGAGCGAGGTGACTGGAAGAAGACTTCACCACGACGCCAAGGCAAATCAGGCGGCTTCTTCGAACCATTCCACTGCATCCGCTCCGGCAGGAATGCGGAAGGGACAGGCCGGATCGGTTACTGCCCGGAAGACGGCTCCAGCGACGTCTGTTGCTGTGGTCGGCTGGTCCGACCCAGACATTCCGGCAAAGACCTGCTGCATGAAACCGGCGTAGGCTTCCGGCGGCGTCGAGGCCATGCGCGAGCGGGCATTTTCGGAAAAGCGGGTCGCGGACCGGCCGGGAAGAACCAGCTTCACGCCGATGCCGAAAGGCTCCAGTTCCAGAGCAAGACAGGCGCTGAAGGTTTCCACCGCCGCCTTGCTGGCGCTGTAGACCGACAGAAGCGGAAGGGTCTTCAGCGTGACGCTTGAGGTGACATTGACAATGGTTCCGGATCCCTGCTGCCGGAACATCGGCAGCAGCGCCTGGGTCAGCGCCATCGTGCCGAATGTATTGGTCTCGAAGACCTCGCGTATGGTTGCCATCGGAACGGCCTCGAGCGGCCCCATCAGTCCGATGCCCGCATTGTTGACAAGCGCGTCCACCGGGCCCGTCTCCTCGACCGCATGGGCGATACTTTCCGCATCGGTGACGTCGAGCGGCAGGAGCCGCAGATTGTCCGACGCCGGCAGAATACCTTCCTGCGGGTTGCGCATGGTGGCGACCACCTGCCAGCCCTTGTCGAGAAAAAGGCGCGCAGTCTCAAGGCCAAATCCGGAGGAGCATCCGGTGATCAGAACGGTTTTCATGAGCTGTCCTTCAAGTCGTTTGAATGATTTGAATATGGACAGAAGAAACAGGACTTTCTATCATCCAGGATCCGTCATTCGTTATCGAAAGTCCTAAATGTCCGACCCGCTCGCTGAAATGGTCATGCTGCTCGCACCAGAGGCGCCGTTTTCGAAGCTGGTTCATTGCGCCGGACCGTGGCGCGTGCGCAGGGAGGGAACCGGGCAGGTGTTCTATACCGCCGTCCTTGCGGGCCGGATCTGCCTCCATGCGGACGGCAAGGCTCCGGTCATCGTTGAAGAAGGCGATTTCGCCATGGTGCCGGCCTCCTTCGGTTTCACGGTATCGAGCGTCGATCCGGTGCCGCCGGCAGACCTGGTTTTCACCACCGCAGTGCTGGAAGACGGCACGATCCGTCACGGCCGACGGGAAGGTCCGCCCGAGGTGCAGCAATTTGTCGGGCACTGTGTCTTCGGTTCGCCGGACGCTTCGCTGCTTGTCTCCCTCCTGCCGGACATCGTGGTCGTGAAGGGTGAAAGGCGCCTTGCGCTTGTGGCGGAGTTCCTGCGCGAGGAAGCTCGCGCCGGAAGGCCGGCGCGCGATGTCATGCTGCAGCGTCTTCTGGAAGTGCTCATTATCGAGGCCCTGAGATCGACACGTGACACCGCGACGTCCCCGGGCCTGCTTGCAGGGCTGACGGACGACAGAGTCGCCCCCGCCATCCGGCGCATGCACGAAGCCCCGGCGAAGGCCTGGACGGTGACAGCCCTGGCGAAAGAGGCAGCTCTCTCCCGGTCCGCATTCTTCGCGCGTTTCAACCGGGTCGTCGGCACACCGCCGATGGAATACCTCCTCAACTGGCGGATGACGCTTGCCAAGGACTACCTGCGCAAGGATCAAGGCACGGTTGCGGAAATCGCCGAGCGGGTCGGCTACGGGTCGGCCAGCGCCTTCAGCACCGCCTTTGTCCGGCACACCGGACACTCCCCGGCCCGGTTCGCACGCGGCTCGCGCACGGAAACGGCGGAGGGGTTATCGCTCGGCAGCGCTGCAAGAAGAGAACCGTCGTCGCAGGAAACCCTGTCTCCGGCATGACCGAAACGACCGGCTTCGCCGCCCCTGCGCGGAGCCACACTTCGCGCCGGGCCGGCCGGAAGCCTATTCGTTGACGATCATGGCGATCAGCCAGTCCGAACCATCCTGAATGAGCTGGTAGTGGCAGGTGAACTCGAAGACGACATCGCCATCACTGGATTCCTGCGACCAGTCCAGCGTCACCAGGGCGGACGAGCTACTGACATGGCTGGAGACAACCTGGAAGTCGGAATTGAGGACCCCTTCCTTTTCCAGTGCCGCAAGCAGCGCCTCCACGTTCTCCAGCAGCTCTTCCTCGTCGTTGAAGACGTGGCCCTTCTCGTGCTGCCAGATGGTGGTCGGAAGCGCGAAGCAATCGCAGATACGTTCGGCATCGAAATCGTTGAAGCCGGCAAGATAGTCGTCGAACAGTTCGGCAATCGTTTCTTCTGCCTCACCATTCGGTCCGGATCCGGCCCCGTTGGTCTGATTGTCGCCTGCATTCGCCATGCCACTGTCATCTGCCATGACAATCTCTCCTTCCGAGACTTGTGCTGCCTCTTGCAGCCCCAATTACCGTAAACAGTTCAAGTCCCCGCAAGTTCAACATCTTCTCCGTCATCATAGCCGATCATATTGAGCGGACGCGCTTTCAGTCCATTTAATTCACACCAGTGAACGAGAGCTTCCTCGGCCCCGTGCGTGACCCAGATCTGCTCCGCGCCGGTTTCCTGGATGGTCCTGCAAAGGTCATCCCAGTCCGCATGATCCGATATGATCAGGGGAAGTTCGGCGCCGCGCTGGCGCGCCCTTGCCCGAACGCGCATCCAGCCGGACGCCATCGCCGTCACCGGATCGCCGAAGCGCCGTGCCCAGCGGTCGGTGAGCTGGCCCGGCGGGCAGAGGACGATTTCGCCCTGAAGTTCCTTGCCCCGTTTTTCCACTGCCTCGACCGGTCCGAGATCGATCCCCTGCGAGCCGTAATACGCCGTAAGCCGCTCCAGCGCCCCGTGGAGATAGATGGTCCGGTCATAGCCGGCAGCGCGCAGCTCGGCGATTACGCGCTGCGCCTTGCCGAGCGCGTAGGCCCCGACCAGATGGGTCTGGTCGGTAAAGAGGTCGAGCGACGACAGCAGCTTGCCGACCTCCTTCGCCGCGGAGGGATGCCGGAAAACAGGCAGTCCGAACGTCGCTTCGGTCACGAAGGTGTCGCAGGGAACCGGTTCGAAGGCGGCGCAGGTCGGATCTGTCTGACGCTTGTAGTCCCCCGAGACCACCGTGCGCTGTCCGCCGGTGCTCAGAAGAACCTGCGCGGACCCGAGCACATGACCTGCCGGATGGAGCGAGACCGTGACGTCTCCGACTTTCACGCTGTCGCCATAGGCGATGGCCTGCCGCGTCTGGCAGAAATTCTCGCCGTAGCGGATCGCCATGATCTCGAGCGTCTGCCGGGTCGCCAGCACCGCGCCATGACCGGACCTTGCGTGGTCCGCGTGACCATGGGTGATGATCGCCCTTTCGACCGGACGCACCGGGTCGACATAGGCATTCGCCTGCGGACAGAAGAGGCCTTCGGGCATCAGGGTGAGAAGGTCGGTCATTGGCGGTCGGACGGTCTCCTTTGTGCTGATTTATGACCTTACACGCGGGATTGCCATGACCGCGCGGCGATTTTGCCGCGCGGTCGCATCATTTTCCTGTTGGCGACCTTTCAGGACAGCCAGCGGACGGACTACCGTCCGCAAGCCTGATAGATGCCGGGGAGCTGACGTCCGGCGGAGCACATGATGCCACCCCACTGAAAGCCGCGCTGTCCACCAGCGGTCGTCACTTCGAACCAGTCGTAGCCGTTGAAGCTCACACCGGAGTTGCGCAGAATTGTCAGGCGGGAGCCTTCGGAAAGGCTGCCAGTCTGCGGGAAGCTCGTGCCCGGACCGGACCGCAGTTTGCCGCCAAGCGAGAGACCGGGGCTCACGCCCTGCCCGCCCCCATGACCATGGCCGGGCCCCGGCCGGGACGGCTCTGCCCCGCGCCCGCAGGACTTGAAGATGCCATCGATCCTCTGCCCGGCCGAACACATGATGCCACCCCATTGGAAGCCACGCTGTCCGTTTGCGGTCTTTACCTCGAACCAGTCGAAGCCGTTATAACTGACCCCGGCGTTTCGAAGGATTGTCAGCCTCTGACCTTCCTGCAGGCTGCCGACCTGGCGAAAGTTGGTGCCGGGCCCTGACCGCAGCTTTCCGCCGAGCGAAAGTCCGGGCGTGCCGGCCCCCTGGCCGGTTCCATGACCGGGATCTGGCGCCTCGCCTTGGCCCGGACCTGGCCGGGAGGGTCCCGGCCTGCGGCCACAGGACTTGAAGACGCCATCGATCCGCGGCCCGGCCGAACACATGATACCGCCCCACTGGAAGCCGCGCTGTCCACTTGCAGTCGCGACTTCGAACCAGTCGAAGCCGTTATAGCTGACCCCGGCGTTTCGAAGGATTGTCAGCCTCTGGCCTTCCTGCAGGCTACCGGTCTGGCGATACCTTGTGCCAGGGCCCGCCCGCAGCTTGCCGCCGAGCGAAAGTCCGGGCGTGCCATCCCCCTGCCCGGCCTGACCGCCATGTCCATTGCCCGGTGCGCCACCCGGCCGCGGTTTATCTGGCCTGCCGTGCCCGTCATGGGGGCGGCCCTGTGCCACCTGATCGCACAGGAAAGACTGGTTCTTGATGCGCAGGACAGCTCTCTTGCCCTTGTCGTTGAAGGACATCCGCGCTTTCTTGTTGATGTAGCCGTCACGCCCGTTCGGCTGCAGCCGCAAATGCTCCCGGCTGTCCTTGTAGGTCGCATAGGGCTTGCTTGCGCTGAGATGGACATGAGCGGTATCGAGGCCGATTGCGCACCGATAATCCGTGTCCCCGGAGGCATGTGCCGTGCCGGTCAGGGCCATGAGACCGGCGGCGATCAGGCCGCTGACTTTCCAGTATTTCAAATTCCGCTCCCTGGCGAATTCGCCATAAATTTCAAAATGCCCCGCCTTGTCCATATGAGCAGGGCAAAGCTGAATGACCGCTGAACAGGGCCAAGTGAAGGTAGGGGCATGCGAACGAAGCGTGTGATAAAACTTGTCCGCGCGCTCTCGCAATTCGGGAAAGGCGATCCTACAAAGAAGGCATGGACGCCGCGCTTCTTCCACCCCGATTCCAGAACTGGTTTGCCTCCCGGGGCTGGGCACCGCGGCCGCATCAGCTCCAGCTGATCGATCACCTTGAAAACGGCCACTCGACCCTTTTGATTGCTCCGACGGGCGCCGGCAAGACGCTGGCCGGCTTCCTCCCCAGCCTGGTCGAGCTGGAACAGCGTGGAAAGGCCAGGCCCGGAGCGGCAGGTGGCGGCATCCACACGCTATACATCTCGCCCCTGAAGGCGCTGGCGGTGGACATCGCGCGAAATCTGGAAGCCCCGGTTACGGAAATGGACCTTCCCGTGCGACTGGAGACCCGCACCGGTGATACGCCCTCTCACAAGCGTCAGCGGCAGAAGGTCAATCCCCCCGATATCCTGCTGACGACGCCGGAGCAGATCGCCCTGCTTCTGTCCGACCCCGCCTCCACCCGTCTCTTCGCGTCGCTGAAGACGGTGATCCTAGACGAGTTGCATGCGCTGGTGACGTCGAAGCGCGGCGATCTTCTGGCGCTGGGTCTTGCCCGCCTGAGGCGGCTCGCGCCAGGGCTTCGGACTATCGGCCTGTCGGCGACGGTGGCGAGGCCGGATGATCTGAGAGCCTATCTCGTCGAACAGCCGGACCCGGACGGTCGGGCCCTGTCCCACATTGTGGAAGTGACCGGCGGCGCGCAGCCGGACATCTCCATACTGGAATCCGAGGAGCGCGTGCCCTGGTCCGGGCATTCCTCACGCTACGCGATCCCCGATGTCTATCGCCAGATCAAGCACCACAATGTCTCGCTGCTGTTCGTGAACACGCGCAGCCAGGCGGAAATGGTGTTTCAGGAACTCTGGCGCATCAATGACGACACCTTGCCCATTGCGCTTCATCACGGTTCGCTGGACGTCGGGCAACGGCGCAAGGTGGAAGCGGCCATGGCTGCCGGAAGCCTGCGTGCCGTCGTCGCCACCTCGTCGCTCGACATGGGGATTGACTGGGGCGATATCGATCTCGTCATCAATATCGGCGCCCCGAAGGGCGCAAGCCGCCTGGCACAGCGGATCGGCCGTGCGAACCACCGAATGGACGAGCCTTCCAAGGCCGTTCTCGTTCCATCCAACCGCTTCGAGGTTCTGGAATGCCAGGCTGCGCTGGCCGCCTCGCGGCGTGGCGATCAGGACACGCCGCCCTTGCGCAAGGGCGCTCTCGACGTGCTCGCCCAGCATGTACTGGGGCTCGCCTGCGCCGATCCGCTCGACCTAAATGCTGTCTACGAGGAAATCCGCTCGTCGGAGACCTATCGCACGCTCGACTGGGAGACCTTCGAGCGGATCGTGGATTTCGTCGCGACCGGTGGCTATGCGCTCAAATCCTACGAGCAATATGCAAAGTTGCGAAAGGGCAAGGACGGGCTGTGGCGCATCGCCCATCCCAAGATCGCCCAGCAGTACCGCCTGAACGTCGGCACCATCGTGGAAGCGCCGATGCTGAAGGTCCGCCTCGTGCGCGCAAAGGCGGATGGAAGACGGACACCGGTCGGGCGCGGCGGCCGGGTGCTGGGCGAAATCGAGGAGTATTTCATCGAGCAGATGGCGCCCGGAGACACGTTTCTGTTTGGCGGCGAAGTCGTCCGGTTCGAGGGACTTCGCGAAAACGAGGCCTATGTGTCGCGCACCCAGTCCGACAATCCGATGATCCCCTCCTACATGGGCGGCAAGTTTCCGCTCTCGACCTATCTGGCGGAAGGCGTGCGCTCAATGCTGGCGACACCTTCCTCGTGGACCGCGCTTCCCGATCAGGTACGTGACTGGCTTGAGATCCAGCGCGACAAATCAGTCTTGCCTGCACGAGACGGCCTGCTGGTGGAAACCTTCCCGCGCGCCGACAAGCACTACATGGTCTGCTATCCGTTCGAGGGACGTCTCGCCCACCAGACGCTGGGCATGCTTCTGACCAAGCGGCTGGAGCGTCTCGGCGCCCGGCCGATGGGCTTTGTCGCGAACGACTACGCGCTATCCGTCTGGGGCCTCGGCGACCTGTCAGAGCTCTTCTCCAGCGGCCGCATTTCGCTCGATGCCCTGTTCGAGCAGGATATCCTTGGCGACGATCTTGATGCCTGGCTCGCCGAATCCAGCCTCATGAAACGTACGTTTCGTAATTGTGCCATTATTGCCGGTCTTATCGAGCGCCGCCATCCGGGGCAGGAGAAGACAGGCCGGCAAGTAACCGTGTCTTCCGACCTGATTTACGATGTGTTACGTGCCCATGAACCAGACCACATACTTCTCAAGGCAACGTGGAAGGATGCCGCGGAAGGACTTTTGGATATCTCGCGGCTCGGCGAACTTCTCGCGCGCATTCGCGGACGAATCACCCATAGTGGTCTTCCACACGTTTCGCCACTCGCCGTCCCCATTCTGCTGGAGATAGGCAAGGAACCAGTCTATGGCGAAGCAATGGATTCGATTCTCGCGGCGGCGGCGGAGGACCTTGTGCTGGAGGCAATGAAATGAGTGTGACAGCGTCACATCTACGTAATTTCTCTGCTGCGCCGGTGTGCCATGACATTCAGATCAACGGCCAGCTCGTCGGCCTGCATGACAGTGGCGTGCTGTGGTGGCCAGATGAATCGACGCTTGTCGTCTCCGACCTGCATATGGAAAAAGGCTCGAGTTTCGCCCGGCGCGGCATCATGCTGCCTCCTTATGACACCGGTGCGACACTTGAAAAGCTCGCCGGCATCATGGACGCCTTCGATCCGGCACGGGTCATCTGCCTGGGCGACAGCTTTCACGATCCGGACGGTTCCGACCGGCTTCCAGCCCATTACCGCGCCATGCTCAGCACGCTGCAGCTCGGCCGTGAATGGATCTGGGTGACCGGCAACCACGATCCGGTAGCCCCTGTTCGCCTGTGCGGCGAGACAGTGGACGAGGTCGATTTCGGCCCGCTTTGTTTCCGGCACGAGCCCGTCGAGAAGATCGGTTCCACGGATGCGGAAGGCGAGATCTGCGGGCATCTTCATCCGGCTGCCCGCGTCAGGCGTTTCGGCCGCTCCATCCGCCGTCCCTGCTTCGTGACCGACGGCACAAGGCTGGTGCTTCCGGCCTTCGGCGCCCTCACCGGTGGCCTCAACGTCACCCACGAGGCCTACAGCATGATCTTCCGGCGGCGCCAGTTCTCGGTCTTCATGCTTGGGAACGACCGGCTCTATCCGTTCACGGCAAGCCGGCTGGTCGGAGACTGACACCGGAAGCGGGTCAGCTGTATCCGCGTCCTCAGGTACGCCAGGATATCTTCCAGAACAAGCCTTGCCAGGTCATCGGCTTCGCGGTCTCTTGCGAGCCTGAAACCGCATGAAATGTCTGCACGCCGAGTGCCATCGAGCGCACCCATTGCGCTTGCGTCAAAGAGGCCTGACCACTCAGTCCTTGCGAAAGATGACGCCAGCCAGCCAGCCGGTGAAGATCGCCAGAGCAACGGCGATGATGCCGTAGACGAGGGAATAGTTCTGCGCGAGCTCGAATGACAGCTGCTCGAAGCCGATCTTCGCGACTTGCAGGGTCTGCTCGGTGCGGGAAATGAGCTCGCTGTCGTGAAACAGAAAGCTCTTCACCTCGTAATCTCCGACCGGAATGTTCGCCGGCAGCGGAATGTTCGTGCGGAACATGGTGTCGGTCAGGAACCGGATGTCGGTCGGCTGTTCCGAATAAAGGCCCATCTCGCGGCGCAGGCGAACGAAGGCGCGGCGGAAATCGTCCCGATCGGACAAGGCAACGTTGGAACTGCCCGAAACGGCAAGGTTGATGTGGTTGAGACCGATGCCCAGTTCATCCAGCAGCCTGCTGCTTCCAAGTTCGCTGATATTCCCGGTGCTTGCGACCGCGTAAAAGGACGGTACGTTCTGAAAGCGTTCCGCATCCCGGTTGACCCACAGCCCGAGAAACCGTCCCTTGCGGCGCGTCGTGATGTCCTGTGGCGGACCTTCGACGACGATGGCGAGTTCGTAGCCACCCGGCGTGTCAGGTTGATGATTGACGGGGGCTGCCTGACCGAAGATCACGATTTCGGTTCCCGTGAAATTCGACTGGATCGAGACCGTGTTCGACGACAGCGACGTGACCAGATCCTCTTCGGCGTCCTGCGCGCGGGCAGCGCCGGTCGCGGCGGTCAGCACCAGAAGCAGAAACGCCCCCCACCTCATGCCCCCGCTCCCTTGCGGATCGCGATCGAGTAGAGATCGTCAGGCGTGATCAGAAGGTCGACGGCAAAGCGCAGCCCCACGCCCAGCACCAGCAGTGCCAGCAGCAGGCGAAGCTGATCACCTCTCAGGTTCTGGCCCATGCGCGCCCCGAACTGGGCGCCGATCACGCCGCCGATCATCAGCGTCATCGCCAGAACGATATCGACGGTCTTGGTTCCCATCGAATGGAAGATCGTTGCAGCGGCCATGGTGAACAGGATCTGGAACAACGACGTTCCGATGACGATGTTGGTCGGCACGCGCAGGAGATAGATCAGTGCCGGCACCATCATGAAGCCGCCACCGATGCCCAGAATTGTTCCGAGGAACCCGATGATCGCGCCAAGTCCAATGACCGGGATCACGCTGACATAGAGTTTCGAGCGGCGGAAACGAACCTTCAGCGGCAGGCCGTGGATCCAGTTGTGCTGGCCCGGCTTGCGTGCCTTGGGTGTCGCGCCGCTTCTCCGGCGGCGGATCGCCCGCACGGATTCGAACAGCATCAGCCCGCCAATGGCGCCCAGAAAGGTGACATAGGACAGGGAGATGACGAGGTCGAGCTGGCCGACGGACTGCAGGACCTGAAACAGGATGACGCCGATGAGCGAGCCGAGCACACCGCCGATCAGAAGGATCGTCGCAAGCTTGAGATCGATCGCCTTTCGTCGCCAGTAGGTCACGACGGCGGAGGAAGAAGAAGCCACGACCTGCGTGGTCACGGTTGCCACGGAAACCGCTGGCGGAATTCCGGAGAAGATCAGCAGCGGGGTCAGCAGAAAGCCGCCTCCGATCCCGAACAGGCCGGACAGGAACCCGACGGCTCCGCCCATACCGAATATCACGAAGATATTCACCGGAATCTCGGCTATGGGCAGATATAATTGCACTGGGTCACGCCTGAAATGACATCGTTCAAATCACGGAAAGCTTACGGCAAAATCGTTAAAGACCCGTGCTGGCCGGCGTGTCAACCAGCCAGCAGCAGGGTTTCATACGATTGCGTAAAAAAACGCCTCAGATCGCCTGGCTGTCCAGTTGTTCGATCAGTCTGCGGTCGATGATCCCGGTCTCCGGCTGACCGAGACTGCGCTGGAAGGCACGAACGGCGCTGCGGGTCCGCGGCCCCATCTCGCCGTCCGCCTTTCCGGTGTCGAAGCCGATATAATTCAGCTTTTCCTGGGCAGCCCGGATCAACGCGCTGTCCTCCACCGGCGCCACGTCGACCGAAGCCTTCGAGGCGGGCAGCGCGGTGCCGTCCGACCAGCTCGGGTCAAGCACCACCTTGTTGGCTTCCGCCGGCGGCGTCAGCAGCTTGAAGTTCTCAACGGCAAGCCGAGCGGCGGCCAGGCCCTCCTGGTCCATCATGTTGGCCACATCGTCGCGGCGCTTGGCCGCTTCCGGGTCACCCTGGTCGGCGGCAATGGCGAACCATTTGTAGCTGGCGACAAGGTCCTTGCCGACACCAATCCCGCCGGCATAGAGAATGCCGAGATTGAAGAGGCTGTCCTTGACGCCGAAGTTGGCGGCCATCTCGAACCATTTCGCGGCAGCCGCATAGTCCGGCTTCCCACCGCTGCCTTCAGCATAGAGAACGGCCAGATTGTGCATCGCCTTGGCGTTGCCCGCTTCCGAAGCCCGCGTGTACCAGGCTTTCGCCTTCGTCATGTCCTTTTCGACACCACGCCCCTTCTCGTAAAGGCTTGCGAGCCTGTACTGAGCCGGCGGCAATCCCTTTTCGGCCGCCTTCTGATACCAGACAGCCGCCTTTTCCTGGTCTGCCGAAACGCCGCTGCCTTCGGTGTACTTGACCCCGACGAGGAATTCCGCGGCCGGGTTACCGGCTGCAGCGGCACTGCGCAGCGCCATCGGGCCGACGCCCTCCGGCGGCAGACTGCCGAGTACGTTCGGCGAAGCGGTCTTTACCTGGTCTGTCGCAGCAGGGGCTGCGGAGGGGGACGCAGCCGACGGGCTGCTGAACCTGTTCGGGTCAGCCGACGCGCTCTGACCAAAATTGCCGGAAACACCTGCCGGCGGCGCAAACGCAAGGTCTGTCTCCGGCTGCAGGGGACCACTGGCGGATGTCGACTGCACATTTCCGTCCGGCGATGCCTGTCCTGCGCTCGGAAGGTCACCTGGTGCTTCGGCGAGTTTGGACGACACGGGGGCCGTTGCCGTTTGCCCGGTTGCGGGCGCCCCGGCGGCTGTCTCGACCGTCTTGCTCGCGTCGGAAGCCGGCCGCTCGGCTTGCGAAGCCTCAGCCGCCGTTTTCACTTTCGGAGCGCTTGCCTTCGGCGCTGCCGCATCTGCGACCGTCAGTGTCTCGGCGGTTTCCGCCTTTTCTCCGGCGAGCGAGGCAACAGTTTCGCCCTGCTCCGGCGCCGTCGTCGAAACACGGAACACCTGAAGCGTTCCAATCAGCAACACAACGGCTGCGGCGGTATAGAGGATGGCGCGGCGACCACCACCGGCCCCTTGCGAGACTTCCGGTGCAGGACGGTCACCCGGCAGAACCTGCGTACCGTCGTCGGCGTCGCCCGCATCAACGACCTGTTCTGTGCCGAGTTCAAGATCGCCGGCGGATTTGTCGGCGTCCGTGTCAGCTGCGGCGGACTTGTCGCGTTTGAGAACCTTGCGCAGCCAGCCGACGCGTTCCTTTCCGCGCTCCTCGTCTGCTGTATCGTCTTCTGAGGTTCCCGCATTCTGTTTCTTTTCGAGCTGCGCGGCTTCGGCGGAGGCCGCCTGGGCAGCACGACGTGCAGCAGCGATGAAATCCGCCTTGCGGTCACGCGACTTCTGCTCGGGCTTTTGCGGTGCGTGGCTCGTACTGTCGGCGCGCTCTGCCTGCAGAGGTTCGTCCGATCCCGGCTGGGTGTAGATCGGCGCCTGCTCCGAAGCGCTCATCGGCGAATAGGCAAAGGAAGACGCGGCGTCTGAGCGATCGTTTTCCTCGTCCCTTTCGAGCCTGTCCAGGCGATCGGTCAACGAGCCGAGCACGGACTTGACGCCATCGAAGGTGTCGAGCGTGCGTTCCTCGGTTCCCTCGGCGGCATCCAGCAGTCGTTTCAGATCGTTCTGAAGCTCGCCGATCGCCTCGTCGTAGCGGTGGTCTTCGGCGGATGGTGCCTTGGCAATGGCCTCTTCGGCCGCGCGTCTTGCAATACCCGCGACGTCCTCACGGGTCTGGTCGAGCCCTCTTTCGATCCGCTCCAGCACCGGCCCAAGCTGGTCCGCGCCATATGTGCGGGAAGACGTCGCTTCGATCTGTTCGGCGAGCGCCGCCACCTTGGCGCCCAGTTGCTCGAAGCGTCCATCATCGCTGTCTTCCGACCCGCGTGAAACGATCTGCGCGAGATCCGAAATGCGCTGTTCAAGAGCTTCGGTCGAAACAGGCGCCAGAACACTGGCCCGCATCGACCCGATTTCCTCGCGCAGACTTTCCAGATCCGTTGTCGTGACGGAATCGCGAGGCTGGTCCAGCCGGCTGGTCAGGTCGTTCAGTCGTTCCTGGATCTCGCCCAGAAACGACGTGTCCGCGCCCTCGGCAGCGGCAAGTGCGTCAGCGTCGAGTACGGGCCGGCTCGCTTTTTCCTCAATGAGGTCAATCTTGCCTGCAATCGTTTCGAGATGCTGCTCAAGCGACTTGAAGGCGCTGTCGTCGGCCGCGGCCGGCAGCGGCGCGGACTGTTCCATGCGCTCCAGCCGGTCGACGATTTCATCCAGGCGCCGGTCGAGCTGAGACGCGTGATCGAATTCGGTCGGCCTCGCCCGATCGTCGGACATCATTCCGACGATATCTTCCAGCCTGCCCTGAAGACGCGTAAACGTCTCGGCTTCGGGCATGCGTTCTTCCATGGCGGCCAGACGGCCATCCAGTCCGCGCTGTTCGCGGGCAAGCGTCTCCAGATCGTCCAGCCGGCCGGTGACGAATTTCATCCGGTCGTCGATGCTCTCGACCAGCCCCCTGATATCGATCCGCTCGACGCAGTCGCGCACTTCACGCAATTCCATGCGCAGAGGCTCGATCTCCGTGTGGTTCTTGCGCTGGAGAAGCTCTTCCAAACGCTCGTCGATCGTTACCACGCGCTCTTCCAGCACCACCATGTGTTCGGAACGCGGCAGAGCGGCGAAAGCTTCCTCGATCTCGTTGAGCCGAGCCGTCACGCCGCGCAGGACGCGGGGGTCGGCAGAGGCACGCGAGAGTTCATCAAGGCGCTGGAGGATATGGGAATAGCCATGCTCCAGCGTCTGCAACGTGCCTTCGACATTTGTGCGGCCGACCATGGCCTTCAGCTCGGACACTTCCTTGCGGATGTCGCGGGCAAGCTGGTCGTTCTTCTTGTCCGAGCGCAGACGCTCGACCATGTCGGAGAGACGACGCATCTCGGCGTTCTGGCGGGTAACCGTTTCGCCGGCATTGCGCGACAATCCGCCAAGTGCCTCGCGCAGGGAGCCGAGTTCCTCGCGCACATGCGTCAGCGCCTTTTCCTGAGGTGCTCTCAGGGCATCAATGCGGCGACCAAGATCCTTGTAGATATGCGTGGTGTCGTCGCGCTGCACGCGTCCGCGACCCCGAGGGGCTTCGTAACCTTCGTAGTAATCGTCGGCGTCGTAATCGTCATAGGCGCTTGTCCGATAGTCGCCTGCTTCCTCACGGCCGTACCCGTCCCGGTCGTAGCCGGCACGATCATAGTCATCGTGGTCGAAGCGGTCGTCCCGCTCCAGCCGGGACATTGCGTAACGTCCCGCTTTCCGGCGCGGTTTGGCGACCGGGCGAATTTCTTCTTCGCCGTCGGAATCGTCCGACAGCCCCTGAACCCGCTCGTCCAGCCGGTTGAGCGCTCCCAGGACTTCGTCGATGCTGGTTTCTGCAGAAGCTGCAGAACGACGGCGGTGCTCGCGGACCGGCTCATCTTTCTGGCGGGCAGCTCCGGGCTTCTGACGCGTAGACTTGGGACGCCGGGGCGCGGCCTGCTCACCGCGCTCGGACAGCATTCTGTCCAGTTCGTCGGCAACGGCGTTCAAGTCTTCGTCCTGATCGTCGTAGCGCGGGTCATAGCCTTTGCCGAGGGAGGTGGCCGTTCGAGTCAAACGTTCGATACGGCTACCCGCAGGCTCCCTGCGCGGCGCATCGAAATACTCGTCTGCTTCGTAAACGTCACGAGCGCGGTGCCCCGCGTCGTGTTTTTTCCAAGCCGGCATGTCTAGACCCTGGACTTACGGCCCGTATCGGACCGCGGTTTGTTCAGGCTGCGCCAGTTTCCCGCCAAAGGCAGGACATGGAACAGCATTTTGTTTGACTTTGTCGACTTAGGGTAAACAAGCCGTTAATCGGGCTTGCCAAATGCAAAACAGTTTGATTCCGCAACGAAACTCGACACCCATGCTCGTCATGCAAATCGAATCGGCTCGTCACAACTCAAGGGGTTTTCGCGTAAAACCGCAGGTGACTGGACGTTGACGCAAACGTCAGCTACATAGGTGCCCGAAACCGGATGCTACCTGTGCACCAGCCGCATCACATATCACAAGGCCGAGGCATGTCCCGGCCCCGGATTTCAAAGAACCGAAAATATCAACAATGAGCCGATGAACGGCTTGAAGAAGAGTTATTAAGACAATGAGCGAAGCTCTCTCGATCCTCAACGAAGACGATCTCGTCGATGTCGTATCCGCGACCGATGACAGCACCAAGAAAACCCAGTTCACAATCGGTGATCTGGCAAAGGAATTCGGCTGTACATTGCGCACGCTGCGCTTCTATGAAGACAAAGGCCTTCTGAATCCCAAGCGTGACGGGCTGAACCGTCTTTACAACCGCCGCGACCGGGCCCGGCTGAAACTGGTGCTGATGGGCAAGCGCGTCGGCTTTTCCCTTTCCGAAATCAGGGACATGCTCGATCTTTACGACCTGCGCGACGGCCAGGTGACCCAGCTTCGCGTTGCCCTGTCCCGGTTCAACGAGCAGATTTCCGTTCTGGAAGATCAGCGCAAGGACATTGAGCAGGCCATCGAGGAACTCTCCCGTACGGTCCAGATCGTCTCCGGAATGCTGAAGCAGAAGGAAGCCGAGGAAGCCTGACGGCAGCTTCTCTCAGGCGCTCCAAAAGACCGCTGGCCGCGCGCCGGCGGTTTTTCTTTATGAGGCAGGCAACGAGCGGAAAACAGGTAGTCTCTCGTCTGCCTTCAGCCCCCTTCGCAGAATTGCAAAAAACGCCCCGTGCGCACCAATCCACGGGTTGAGCCTTCCAGAAACATTCCCCAAAGGCCCTATCAGGGCTATTTTTCTGCGCACCCTTCCGTTGGGACACCACTTGCCGGGCCAGAAACCAGGGCGTATACAGTGCCAAAGATGACGTTTACGCAAACGTAAGCCTCAGAGCGTCACCGGCAGATCTGGGAGGATTGCCATGCCGAGCTACACCGCCCCCGTCGACGACACATTGTTCCTGCTGAAGGATGTCTTCGGCTACGACCGCTACGCAAACCTTCCAGGCTTTTCGGACGCGCCGCTCGACCTTGTCGAAGCCATCCTGCGCGAGGGCGGCAAATTCGCAGAGGACATTCTCCAGCCGCTGAACCAGAGCGGTGATCAGGAAGGATGCCGGCGCAACGACGACGGTATAGTGACGACGCCCAAGGGCTTTTCCGAGGCCTACAAGGCCTTCTGCGAAGCCGGCTGGGGCACCTTGTCGGCGGATCCGGACTATGGCGGACAGGGCCTTCCCCACACGCTGGCAACGATCTTCAATGAATTCTCTTCATCCGCGAACATGTCCTTCGCGATGTATCCCGGTCTGACGGCAGGCGCCATCGCCGCCCTCAGCCTGCACGGCACGGATGAGCAGAAACAGATCTTCCTCCCGAACATGATCTCCGGCACCTGGACCGGCACCATGAACCTGACCGAGCCGCATTGCGGCACGGATCTCGGCCTTATCCGGACCAAGGCCGTTCCACAGGGCGACGGCTCCTACAAGATCACCGGAACCAAGATCTTCATCTCCGCCGGCCAGCACGACATGTCGGAGAACATCATCCACCTTGTTCTGGCGCGCATCGAGGGGGCTCCGGAAGGCACCAAGGGCATCTCGCTGTTCGTGGTCCCACGCAACCGGATCGGCGACGACGGAAGCGTGGGCGACGCCAACGGCGTTTCCTGTGGCTCGATCGAAAACAAGATGGGCATTCACGGCAACGCGACCTGCGTCATGAACTATGACGAGGCAATCGGATGGCTGGTCGGCGCGGAGAACAAGGGCCTGCGTGCCATGTTCACGATGATGAACGAAGCGCGCCTGGGCGTCGCCGTGCAGGGGCTGTCGCAGTCGGAAGTCGCCTATCAGAACGCTGCCACCTATGCGAAGGACCGTCTGCAGGGCCGCGCCCTCACCGGTCCCAAGGCTCCGGACAAGCCCGCCGATCCGATCATCGTGCATCCGGATGTCCGGCGCACGCTGATGTCGATCCGCTCATTCAATGAAGCCGCGCGAGCGCTGGTCATCTGGACCGCACTGCATGGGGATGTCGCGCACAGGTCGGACGACGAGGCATCGCGGCAATTCTCAGATGACATGATGGGGCTGATGACCCCGGTCCTCAAAGGGGTGCTGACCGATATCGGTTTTGCCAATGCCGTCAATGCCCAGCAGATGTATGGCGGCCACGGCTACATCGGCGAATGGGGCATGGAACAGTTCGTGCGCGATGCGCGCATCGCGATGATCTATGAAGGGGCCAACGGCATCCAGGCGCTCGATCTTGTCGGCCGCAAGCTTCCGGCCGACGGCGGCCGCGCGATCCGAAGCTTCTTCGAGGAAGTCGGTACGTTCCTGAAAGACAACAAGGACGACGAGCATCTGGCCGGCTTTACCGGGCCGCTCAAGAAAGGCTTGGACGACCTGCAGGCGGCAACCATGTGGCTCATGAACAATGCGCTGCAGAATCCGAACAATGCCGGTGCCGGCTCGACCGACTACATGCACCTCGTCGGCCTGGTCGCGCTCGGCTACATGTGGGCGAAGATGGCAAAGACCATTCGGGAGAAGCTTGCAGATGGCGGCGGCGACAAGGCCGACTGGTTGGAAAACAAGCTCGCCTTCGGCACGTTCTTCATGGAGCGGACAATGCCGGAAACCTCTGCGCATCTGGCCCGGATTTCCTCCGGCTCCGATACAATGATGGCCGTGAAGGCGGACGCCTTCTGACGCCAGGCTCGCCTGTGCTCACGTCACACAAGGGAATTTTCGTGCTCCGGGAACAGTAAATTGTACTCTGCCAAACGCCGCTGCCGATAAGGTATTCCGTCCGATTCAATGCGCTACGGAGATAATCAAGACATGGCTGAATACGTTCTTCACTGCATGGCCCAGTCGGGACATTCCTACAAGGTCGCCCTGATGCTGGAGCTTTGCGGGGCAGACTGGAAACCGAAATGGGTCGATTTCTTCAACGGGGAGACCCGGTCCGATGCGTTTCGCACCGACCTCAACGAAATGGGCGAGGTTCCGGTACTGGTTCACGGCGACACGATCATGACCCAATCGGCGGTGATCATGGACGTTCTGTCCGAATCCTTTGGCAAATTCGGCTGGGACAGCGATGCGGAACGGCGTGAAATCCTGCGCTGGACCATTTTTGACAACCAGAAGGTCTCCGGCATGATCGGCCCGCTTCGTTTTATGCGCACGCTCATGAAGACAGGTGAAACGGACGTCGTGAAGTGGCTGGACGGACGCTGCAAGGCCGCTCTCGCCATTGTCGACAAGCACTTCGCCGACCACGAATTCGCCATTGGCGGCAAACCGACCAGCGCCGATTTCTCGTTGTGCAGCTATCTCTTTTACGAGGGCGAGCTTGGCATCGACCTCGATGCCTATCCGAATTTGACCGGTTGGCTGGCCCGGGTGAAATCCCTGCCCGGCTGGAAACACCCCTATGACCTCATGCCCGGCCACCCGCTGTCGGACAAGGACTGAGGCCGATCCGATCCCGGGCGCCCTCGCCTTCCCGTGAAGGCCGGGAGGGCGCCCCGGCACATGATAACAGAGCACCGGCCGGTCACAGAACCGCCCCTGTACCGGCAGCTCCGAAGGAGGAACAGATGCCCGAAGCCTATATCTACGATCACGTGCGAACGCCGCGCGGGCGCGGCAAGAAGGACGGCGCCCTGCACGAGGTTCCCTCCGTCCGGCTTGCGGCTACGGCGCTCGAGGCCATTCGCGAGCGCAACGGTCTCGATACGGCAAAGGTCGATGATGTGGTGCTGGGCTGTGTCGATCCCGTCGGCGAGGCTGGCGGCGACATCGCCCGTGCGGCGGTGTTCGCGGCGGGTTACGACAATTCGGTTCCCGGCATTCAGATCAACCGGTTCTGCGCATCCGGTCTGGATGCGGTCAACATGGCCTCTGCGCAGGTGATGTCCGGCCAGCACAAGCTGGTCATTGCAGGCGGAGTGGAAAGCATGAGCCGTGTCGGGCTTGGCGCGTCCGGCGGCGCCTGGCCGATCGAACCGCAGGTGGCCGTTCCATCCTACTTCATGCCACAGGGCGTTTCCGCCGACCTGATCGCGACCAAATACGGCTTCAGCCGCGACGACTGCGATGCCTATGCGGTCGAGAGCCAGAACAGAGCTGCAAAGTCGTGGAAAGAAGGGCGCTTCTCCGGGTCCGTCATCCCGGTGAAGGATGTGAATGGCATTACCATTCTCGACCGGGACGAGCACATGCGCCCGGACACGGACATGCAGTCGCTCGCCTCGCTCAATCCGGCGTTCGAGCTCATGGGCAGCATGGGCGGTTTCGACGCCGTCGCAATTCAGGCGCACCCCGAGATCGAAGCGATCAAGCATGTGCATCATGCGGGCAATTCCTCGGGGATTGTCGACGGGGCCGCAGCGGTGCTCATCGGCTCCAGCACGGCAGGACGCTCCAGCGGTCTCAAGCCGCGTGCGCGCATCAAGGCCTTTGCCAATATCGGATCAGAGCCCGCCCTGATGTTGACCGGCCCGGTCGACGTAACCAACAAGCTGCTGAAGAACGCACGGATGGACCTGAAGGACATCGATCTCGTCGAGATCAACGAAGCCTTCGCTTCCGTGGTCCTGCGCTATCGACAGGCCTTCGATCTCGATCCGGATGTCGTCAATGTCAACGGCGGTGCGATCGCCATGGGACATCCGCTCGGCGCCACCGGCGCAATGATCCTGGGGACGGTTCTCGACGAGCTGGAGCGGCGCGACCTCAACACGGCGCTCATCACGCTGTGCATTGGCGCAGGGATGGGCACGGCAACCATTATCGAGCGGGTCTGAACCATGATCGCCAATATTGAAACCGAATTCGCCAAGATCACCGACTACTGGTCGCCCCGCGTGGTTGCCGACGTCAACCACCAGAGTGTCAAGCTGGCAAAGCTGAAGGGCGAGTTCGTCTGGCACGACCACGCACACGAGGACGAACTGTTCTTCGTTGTGCGCGGCAGCCTGACGATCCGCTACCGCGACCGGCCCGATGTCGTTCTGAATGCGGGCGACGTGCACGTGGTGCCAAAGGGGATCGAGCACAATCCGCTCGCCGAGGACGAGTGCTGGGTGATGCTCTTCGAACCCTCTGAAACAAAACACACCGGAGATGTCGTGGTTGAAGGCACCCGATCGGCAGCCGAGCAGCGCGCTCATCTGAAGCCCGCCGGCGCCTGACAAGAGGAGGAGTCATCATGAGCTACAAGAACTTTACCGTCGAAACCAACGAAGACGGCGTTGCCCTCATCACCTGGGACATGCCCGAGAAGTCCATGAACGTGATCAACATGACGGTCATGGAGGAGCTCGACGCCATCATCGACCAGGTGGCGGGCGACGAGGCGATCAAGGGCGCGATCATAACATCAGGCAAATCCGCCTTTTCCGGCGGCGCGGACCTGACCATGCTGGAGGGGCTGCTCAGGGAATTTCACAAACGGCAGGGGAAAGACGCTGAGGCGGCAGCGAAGGCGCTCTTCGACGGCTCGCGCAAGCTCTCGCAGGTCTACCGGAAGCTGGAAACCTGCGGCAAGCCGTTCGTTGCCGCGGTGTCCGGCACCTGCATGGGCGGCGGCACGGAGATGGCGCTGGCCTGCCACGGACGCATTGTCGACGAAGGTCTCAAGATGGGGCTGCCGGAAGTGAAGGTCGGTCTCTTTCCCGGTGCCGGCGGCACGCAGCGGGTCATGCGCATGACCGATGCCCAGCAGGGCCTGCAGTTCCTGCTTCAGGGCCGCACTCTTCGCGCGCCCCAGGCCAAGCAGATGAAGCTCGTCGACGAGGTCGTCTCCACCAGGAAACTGGTCGCGGCCGCAAAAAAGATGCTGAAGACCGGTCTCGATCCGGTGAAGGACTGGGACAAGAAGGGCTACAAGCTACCCAACGGCAAGGTTTACTCCCCGGCCGGTTTCCAGTTCTGGCCGGCAGCCAACGCGATTTACAGGCGCGAGACCTACGACAACTACCCTGGCGCCCGCTACCTGCTGCGCTCGGTCGTCGAGGGCCTGCAGATGCCGATGGATCTCGCTCTTCAGATCGAGAGCCGCTACTTCGCCAAAGTGCTGCAGACGCCCGAAGCCTCCAACATGATCCGCTCGCTGTTCGTCTCGATGCAGGAGCTCAACAAGCTTGCGCGGCGTCCGGCGGACCAGCGCCCCAACAAGATCAAGAAGGTCGGCATCCTTGGGGCCGGCTTCATGGGCGCGGGCATCGCACATGTCACGGCGCAGGCCGGCATCGACGTCGTCCTGATCGACCGCGACCAGGCCGCCGCGGACAAGGGCAAGACCCATTCCGAGGAGTTGATGAACAAGGCCATCAAACGCGGACGCTCCAGCGAAGAGGACAAGGCCCGGCTTCTTTCCAGGATCGAGGCAACGGCCGACTATGACGCCCTTGGCGACTGCGATCTGGTCATCGAAGCGGTGTTCGAGGATCGGGAGATCAAGAAGACCGTGACCGAGCAGGCCGAGGCGGTGATGAAGTCACGCGCGATCTTTGCCTCGAACACGTCGACGCTGCCGATCACCTCGCTGGCGGAGGCTTCAAAACGGCCCAAGAACTTCATCGGTATCCACTTCTTCTCGCCGGTCGAAAAGATGATGCTCGTCGAGGTGATCCTCGGCAGGCGCACCTCGGATCGCGCCCTTTCCATGGCACTCGACTACATCAAGGCGATCAAGAAGACGCCGATCGTCGTCAACGACAGCCGTGGCTTCTACACCTCCCGCGTCGTGATGACCTATATTCGCGAAGGCCTGATGATGCTGGCGGACGGCGTTCCGGCCGCCATGATCGAGAACGCGGGCAAGATGGCCGGCATGCCTGTCGGTCCACTGTCACTCGGGGACGAGGTGGCCCTCGATCTCGCCTGGAAGATCGTCTCGGCGACGCGCAAGGATCTCGGAGTGAAATATGTCGAAGGCCCTCTCGACAACATCCTTGAGGAAATGGTGGTCAAGCGCGAGCGCTTCGGACGCAAGAACGGCAAGGGCTTTTACGACTACAACGGCAAGGAAAAGAGCCTGTGGCCGGGACTCACCGACGTCACCGGCCAGCCAAAACCCGCCGACAGCTTCAACATCGAGGAACTGAAACTGCGGCTTCTTGTCATGCAGGCGCTGGAAACCGCCCGTATCTTTGAAGAAAAGTGCCTGACCGATGTGAGAGAGGCGGATGTCGGCTCCATCCTCGGCTTTGGGTTCGCCCCTTATTCCGGCGGTACGCTGAGCTATATCGACACGATGGGAACACCCGCATTCGTAGAAATTTGCAAGAAGTTCGCGCGAAAATGGGGACCTCGCTTCAAGCCCAGTAAACTTCTGCGCGAAATGGCCAAGGAAAACCAGAGTTTTTACAGCTCGTTTCCGCCCGGCAACGACGTCAGGAAAAAAGACGCAGCCTAGTTTTCCGCAATCGCCGCCTCCTTACAGGGAGGCGGCATTGTCATTTTTACTTAGATATGCTTGAATATTTGTTAGCAGAAACCGACAAAACTTGATCCAGCCAAAACGGTCATGCACAGTTCAAAGAAATAGATGTGCACGGGTTCCTGGAGAAAACTATGCCACTAGAGGGAGAGTGGGCGCGCGCTGATTTAATCCGTGTTCTGCGCGATATCTGTTCGAATGCAGAACTCGACTGGCCGCAAATTGCGCGCGACTACAACTTTGACCTCGAGAGTTTAGATGCTCCCTATGGCATCGTCCCCTTCTCCGCCTCAACCGGTGTTTTCGAGCATGTCGCCGACGTCCTCGGCAATGACGCAGTCATGTTCGACCTCTTCAACAATATCGAAATCGGAAGTTTCTCGCTTTTCGATTACCTGTTTGCCGTCGCTCCGACCACGCGCGATGCCTGCAAGGCATGGGTGACTTTCTGCCCGATCCGGAGCAATTCCTATTCGCTGATCTTCGAGGAAAACGAAACGGGCGGCTATCTGGAATGGCCGATCCTGGAAGGCCGGGGCGAGTGGCGGCAGAAGATGTTTGCCTGCACGGGCTGGGCCACCCGGCAGATCGAGCACGCGCTTGACATGTGCGTGCCGCCGATCCTGATCGAATTGGCAACGCGGCCACCCGAAACGACCTGCGGTTTCCTGAGAAAGTATCAGGGCCGGATCAAGTTCGGCGCCCCGCACAATCGCATCTTCTTTCCCGCGAGCATATTGTCCCGGTCGCTGCGCAGAAGCGATGTCCATCTTTACGAGATCATCCGCAAGGCGGCCCTTTCCGAGATGGAACGCTTCGGCCAGTTCGAGTCACCGCTGTCGCGCATTGCCAATGAACTCGCGTCGAACCTCTCCAGTGGCTCCAGCTCCCTGCCGCAGATATCGGCGAAGCTCGGCATGTCCCAGCGCGCGGTTCAGCGTCTGCTGGAACGGGAAGGCACGAATTTTCGAAAGCTGAGCGAAGAAATCCGTCGGTCCGCAGCCGAGCGATATCTGCGCAACACCGATCTCCCCATGAAGGAAATTGCCTATCAGCTCGGCTTTTCGGAGCTCAGCACGTTCTCGCGCGCCGTGAAGACCTGGTTCGGGCTCTCGCCGCGCAAGGTGCGCGATGCCCCCTGCATGACGCAGTTGCGCCTTGGAATGGAAACCGAGGCGGATCTGCCGGGCGAGGTTGGCAAGACGCTTCCGCGAAAGGGAGCAGGCGCAGCGCGCGCCGATTGAATTATCAGAGAATTCCCGGCACCCATGCCAATTTCATCGACCGCGCCAGTGAAACAGGAGAATGGGGGCACGGCAGCGGAAATCGGGCGACCGCGCCGTGCCAGAAGATTGGAGCGTCTGTCTGCGGAGGGACTTGGTCCGCAATAACATCCGTTCCCTGCGCTACGTCCGGAAAGGACTAGTGGGAATTCTTCCGGTCGCCACGACTGTTCCGCCTCGAGATCTTGCAGCCTTGGCAATGGTAGGGGCTCTGCCCGGCCGTTCTTGTGCACGCGAAGCGAAGGAAAAACGAAACGTCGGAAAAGTTGGTCTTAATCCTCACGTTTATTTTCGCTTTTCTGAAACTATACATATGCGTTGCAAGGCATGGTGTCTTTGGCTTGAGACGAATGGAATTTTACCATTTCCGCCACCACCTGTAATTAAGCATCGTTTCCACAATTAATGACTTGGCATTCTGTTGGCATGTCATACCTGCCACATTGTAATCCCGGCCCACTGTTCCTAACTTCGTCGTAGTCTTTTTCTTGATGATGTCCGGGAGACATGAATGTCCGATAATGGCCTGAGCCGTTTTCTTGGTGGATCGCCTGCGCAGGTCCTTCTGCGGCTGGTTTTCCTGTCTTTCGTCGTCGGCATCATCCTGTCCGCACTGAACCTCGATCCTCTCGACCTCATTCACCTGGTCGTCGACTTCTTCGAGCGGCTCTGGAACATGGGATTCGAGGCGATCGGCCGGCTCGGCAAATATCTGGTCATCGGTGCCATGGTCGTTGTGCCCATCTGGCTTCTGTCCCGCCTTCTGTCCATGGGGCGCGAGAAGTAGGGTAGACAGGATCAGGGCGCAACCAACGCGAGAATTTAACGCTTCGTTAACCATACCTTGGTGAAACTGACAATCCCCATGCCAGCGAGGCGGCGATGTCGGTGTCATCCTTTGCGATCCTTTCCAGCCAGCAGAATGCGTTCGGCCGTACCAACGGCGCCGCCCGCGACGGAACCACTCTGCTGAAAGCCTCCGAAACGCTGGCGAAAGCCCTTTCCGGCACGCCGGGTAGCGAGGACGAAGAAAGAGCCCGTTCCCTCTTCGAGACCTTCAAGGATTCCGTCGAAATCAGCAGCCAACTTGCGCGATCGGCAGAGCAGAGCCGGGATTCCGCACGGTCTGAAAAGGTCAGCAAGCTCAAGCAACGTATCGAACAGTTGAAGGAAATGCTTCGTTTCGCCACGCCGGAACAGGCGAAGCGGATGCTCAAGGAGCTCAAGCAGATTTCCCGCGAATTCAAGGCCGCTGCCAAGGACCTTGGAAATGCATCGAGCGCAGCAGCCGGAGGGACCGGAGGTGCCGCGGCCATGGCAAATTCCGGCGCGGGCGTAAGCGGCATCGTCAATGCCGGCGAGACGTCCCCGGGCGGAGAGGTGTCCACCGTTGCGGCAACCAGCGCGTTGTCAGAAGACCCCGCCGCGACGGCTAACGGCGCACCAGCCGCCAGCGCCCTTTCCGATACGGGTACCACCGGCAGTTCGCAAGATGACAACCAGACAGGCGTCCCGGGCGAGGAGCAGCCTGAAGAGGATGCTCGAGACACAAAGGATACCGCCAGCTGGAAAGCGGACCTGACGTCCGCCATTCAGAGCTACACGGAACAGAAACGCGACAACGACCGGGCGGAAAAGGCAGGCAGACAGGCTGCACTCGACCAGGAACGCGACGTTCTTCGCAAGCTCGCAAGGGACATCAAACAACTGGCGAAGCAGCTGAAATCCAAGGCGGAAGAGGACGAAGACGACCGGAAGTCCAACGAGGACTACAAGGCCGTCGCCAGGAACCTGCAGGACGCCGAACGCGAATTGAACCGCTTCGAAATCCAGCCCGCTTCTGGACCAACTTCCCAAGACGTCGGATCCGCGACAGGAACGGCGACCTATTCCGCCACCACGACGCTTCCGGCGACGACGATAGCTGCCGCAGCTTTTTCTGCCCCCGTCTCAGACATACTGGTCTGACACCGGTTCAATCTCCGTCACCTCGTCACTAGACGGGTCGTCCTCTGGCGGAAGCGTCGGTGAAAGGCAGTCAACGCGTTGCGACTCAAGAACAGGGAGCGGACGTGCTGCCGTTCGATCCATGCCGAAGACGGTTCTCGCGCTCCGATGCAGCGAAAGGTGGCGATCGGCCAGTTCATCGATATCTGTCGAATAGCCGCCTCCAAGAACGCCCGCCAGCGGAATGCCGGCCTCCCGTACCGCGCCGATCACGTGCAGGTCGCGCAGATGCAGCCCGGCGCGGGACAGGGAAAGGCGCCCCAGCCGGTCGTGCTCATAGGGGTCGACGCCGGCATTATAGAAAACGATGTCCCAATCCTTAAGCGCCAGAAGCTCGGGCAGGATGCGCTTCAGTTCCTGAAGATACGCGGCATCTCCCGTGTCGTCCGCAAGGGCGATGTCGAGATGCGAGGGTATCTTGCGGACCGGATAGTTCTTCTGCGAATGCATGGAAAAGGTGAAGATGTCAGGGTCACCCTGAAAGATGTCCGCGGTACCGTCGCCCTGGTGCACGTCAAGGTCTATCACCAGCGCCTTGCCGATGGCCCCGTCGGCCTGCATGACGCGCAGCGCAACGGCAACATCGTTGAAGACGCAGAAGCCGGCACCATGCGCCCTGCGGGCGTGGTGGCTGCCGCCGGCCGTGTTGCAGGCAAGGCCATGTTCCAGGGCGAGATAGCCTGTCAGAACCGTACCCCCGGTGGCGCAGCGGGCGCGTAGCGCAATGTCCTCTCGCATCGGGAACCCGATTTCCCGAGCGATCTTGTGCGGCACTTCGGCGCTGAACACCTGATCGACATAGGCCGGATCATGCGCCAGCGCGACCCACTCGAAAGGCGCTGCGCGCGGACGGAAGAAGGCGCTGCCATCCATGAGGTCTTCGCTTCGGATCAGGTCTGCCACGGCTTTGAACTTGTCCATCGGAAAGCGATGGTTGGCAGGCAGCTCGGCACAATAGGCAGGATGGTGAACCAGTGGCAGCGTCATCGCTCGCAATATAGGGCAGTCGGCGAGCGTGTGGACTCCCAAGTGACAACGAAGCCGCAGGAAAATCGCGAAATGACCCGGAACAGCCGGGGCGACCGCCCGGGGCGGATCAATCTCCCATGCGGCTCATACCTTCATCCATAGCGCCCAGACATGCGTGCAGTGCCTCCGGCTTGCTGCCGCCGAAGGGAACGTGCGAAGGAACAAGATCGCCGCGATCAGCATGTCCGACGCGCCTTCGCCGTTGGTGTGGGTGATAATCTGGATGCCGTTCTCGTAACACCAGTCAACCGCCTCCTGCACCTGCTCCATCGTGACCGAGACGTAGCCGGAGCAGCCCGGCGGATACTTGCCGACCAGGAAAAGCATTGACGTGTAGGGTCAGGGCAGACAAGAAGAGCTACCCTCCAACATGAGCCCCCAATGTCCAACGCCTCTCCCGTCGCCAATCCGTACAATCGCGGCTTTTCGGTCACGCATCGCTCCGTTCTGGCCATAGCCATTCCGATGACGCTTGGCTACCTTTCGACACCTCTGCTCGGTGTCGTCGACATGGCGGTCATCGGGCGGCTGGGTGACGCGGCGCTTCTTGGCGGCATCGCCATGGGCGGGCTCATGTTCGACCTTGTCTTCACCTCGTTCAACTTCCTGCGCTCCGGCACCACCGGCCTGACGGCCCAGGCCCTCGGCGCGAGCGACGAGGAGGAGATGAACGCGACACTCCTGCGGGCGCTGGTTCTGGCGACGCTCGGCGGTCTCATTGTGATCGCCTTCCAGGTTCCTGTCCGCGAGGCCGCCCTGTGGTTTCTCGGCGGCAGCGCCGATGTCCAAAGCGCCACGACGCGCTACTTCGACGTGCGCGTCTACAGCGCGCCGTTCCTGCTGGCGAATTATGCCATTCTCGGCTGGTTCATCGGGCTTGGACGCGCAACGACCGGACTTGCCCTCCAGCTTTTCCTCAACGGGATCAACATCGTCCTGAGCGTCTGGTTCGTCATCGGGCTGGACTGGAGCGTCGAAGGCGCCGCGCTAGCCACGTTGCTGAGTGAAGTTTCCGCGACCACCCTTGGCGTCATCCTGGTGCTTGCAAGCGTCAAGCGCGGCTCCTGGCCGAAGCTTTCTGTCGTCTTCGACCGTCGCCTGATCCTGCGGATGATGGCGATGAACCGGGACATCATGATCCGGTCGTTCGCCCTGCTTTATGCCTATGCCTTCTTCATGGCCCGGTCGGCGGACCAGGGAGATGCGGTGCTGGCGGCGAATGCGGTGCTGGAAAAATTCGTTGTCGTCTCGGGTTATTTCCTCGATGGGCTGGCGACGGCAGCAGAACAGCTTGCCGGACGCGCAGTCGGCGCGCGCTACCGGCCCGCCTTCGAAAGAACCCTGAAACTGACCGCCCTCTGGAGCTTCGTCCTGTCCGGCGGCCTCGCCTTGATCTTCTTCCTGACCGGCCCGGCCCTCATCGACTTCATGACGACGGCGCCGGAGGTGCGCGATCAGGCCAGCATCTATCTCGTCTGGGCCATCCTTGCGCCGCTCTTCGGCGTGCTGGCCTTCCAGATGGACGGGGTCTTCATCGGCGCGACGTGGTCGTCAACGATGCGCAACATGATGCTGCTGTCGCTGGCGCTCTATATCTGCGCCTACTACCTGCTGTTCCCGGTTCTGGGAAACCACGGGCTCTGGATCTCGCTCATCCTGTTTCTTGGCATCAGGGGCATCACGCTGCTGATTTCCTGCCGGAAAAAGACGGCGGAAACTTTCCCCGAGGCCCCTGCCACGTCCTGATCGAGATCCGGTCGCCCGGCGTCAGGCCGTCTCCGACGCCCAGGCCTCGACGTTGGCATCGCGAGCCTCGCGCAGAGAGCCCAGTCCTTCGGCGTCCAGCTTCGCCGAAAGCCCTGCCAGAATGTCGCGCACGAGGCCGGGTCCCTTGAAAACCATGGAGCTGTAGAGCTGGAGCAGATCCGCGCCTGCCGTGATCTTGACCCAGGCGGTTTCGGCGCTGTCGATGCCGCCGACGCCGATGATCGGCAGGTCCGGCCCGGCGAGCTTCCGGGTCTTTGCCAGCATGATGGTCGACTTTCGAAACAGCGGACGTCCGGACAGCCCACCCGCCTCCTGCGTCGGCCCGCGGCCGCTCAGGCCGTCCCGGGAAATGGTGGTGTTGGAGACGATCAGCCCTTCGACATTCTTGGCCAGAACTTCCTCGACGATGTCCTGGAGATCCGCCTCGGCAACGTCCGGCGCGATCTTGAGCAGAACCGGTACGTGCCGACCGCATTTCTGCGTGCAGTCGTCCCGGGCGGAAATCACGCCCGTCAGCAGTTCGGCGAGTGCAGAGCGTGCCTGCAGGTCACGCAGGCCAGGCGTGTTTGGCGAGGAAATGTTGACGGTGAAATAGGAAGCGATGTCCGCGAATTCATGGATGCCGGCCACGTAATCGGCTACCCGGTCGCTCGCATCCTTGTTAGCCCCGACATTGATTCCGACGATGCCGGAGAGCCTCGGCCGCGACATCAGGCGTTGGCGGAGGGCGGCGTGACCCTGGTTGTTGAAGCCGTAGCGATTGATGACGCCCTCGTCATCGGGAAGGCGGAAGACGCGCGGGCGTGGATTACCAGGCTGAGGTCGCGGCGTGACCGATCCCACCTCGGTATAGCCGAAGCCCAGACGAAGCAGCGCGTCCGGCACTTCCCCGTCCTTGTCGAAGCCGGCAGCCATGCCGAGCGGATTGGGAAAGCCGAGATCCCAGAGTTTGACACCGAGACGGGGATCGTCGGGCAACCGCACCGAGGGTGCAAGCCCGCTCTTGAGTGCGGTGATGGTGGCACGATGCGCCGTTTCCGCATCAAGCACCCGAAGGCCTTTGAGCGCCAGGTTTTCCAGCCAGGGCAAGGTCATCGATCAAGCTCCGGAAACACATGCTGCCCATCATCACCGAGTGGAAGGTCCTTCACCCACAGCGCACTCTTCGGGTCGAGAACCGCATAAAGATGCGGGAAAAAAGCACCACCGCGCGAGACTTCCCACTTGAGCGCTTCGCCGAAACTTTCCGCATCAAAGGCCGCCAGAAGCAGGTCCGCCTGTCCGGCGAAATGCTTGCCGGCGGTTTCCCTCACCTGCCCTGCATCGGAGAAATGGATGAAGCCGTCGGCGAGGTCCACCGGGGCTCCCTTGAACTCACCGGCTTCTATTGCCTCCTGCCACATGGCGCGGGGAACGATCTTGAATATCAGGGTCATGACTGCAGAACTTTTCCAGACGTGCCGCTTCACGGGTCGGGCGGCCTTGAATCGGCTCGGACACTAATCAAACGGGCCGTCGCTCACAAGCCGCCCCGGCCGAAGCGTCGTCCGCTTTGGTGCAAAACTTTGCAGGCATCGGTGATTTATGGCAGTTAGACCGGATAACTCCGTCTTTGGTAGCAGCGAGTCCTCCGAAAATGACGTTTCGGTCCTTCATAGTCCCTGCCATCTTGCTGGCTGCAGGCGGAGGAATGCTGGCCTTTCTGCTGCTCGTAGAGCCACCGGCGTTGCCTGAAGGACGCGCGGGCGACACGGCGCCGCATCAGGCAGAGCCTGTAGCTGAGGCGCAGCAAACCGCAGACGCCGAGCCGGTCGCCTCAGTCATTGCCGCCCCCCGTCCCGACCAGATCCGAAATGTCTCTCCGGAGGGTGTCAGCGCGCCACGGGTCAGCGGCTTCCTGAAGCGGATCGAGCCGTCCAAACGGTATCAGGAACTGAAGAACCCGCCGGTCGAGCCCGTTCCGGACGGCCCCCTCGAACTGTTCCGCGTCGAAATTATCGACAGCGGCCATATCAGGTCCGGGCGCATGAAAGTGACCCTCGCCAACATCACCGGCCTTGCGCCGGAGGCGACCTGCAAGACCCGCAGCGGCACCGACTGGCCATGTGGCATGCGGGCCCGGACGTTCCTGCGCGGGCTGGTGCGGCAGCTCCGGCTCGACTGTGTCAAACAGCAGGAAATCGGCCCTCAGGAGATTGTCGCGAGCTGCCGACGCGGCCAGATCGACTTGAGCGCACGCCTTGTCCGTTACGGCTGGGCGACCCCGGCCGCCGACGCGCCGCAGCATTTTCAGGAACTTGCGCTCAAGGCCAAGGAGGCCAAAGCAGGCCAATGGCAGGACGAATGGGTCACGGACCTGCCGGACAGCGGCTTTGACGATTCCGGCGTCTCCGCCCTGCCGGACCTGGAAAATCTGACCCAGGAAGTGGTCGAGTGGAGCCAGAGCGCTGCCCCCGGCCTTGCCGGTCAGGATCTTGTCGGAAGCGACAGCGGCGCTGCGACCCTCGTTCCAAATCAATAGACCAGTGGTCTTCGCGAACCGGCGGACAAGGACCGGATTGCGGGCTAGAGTTTCCGCGTCTCTGCAGCGCCTTTCGGGGCGGCAGGACATTCATGTCCCAAAGGCGGAGCTTGTCGCCCCGCCCCTGCCAGTTTCATGCGGCTGACCTTAAGCTGCGAGCTGTCCCGCCAGCGCCTTGCTGATCATGTCGCGGGTCTCTGAAATCCCGTAGAGCGCGACAAAGGACCCGAAGCGCGGACCTTTTTCCTGGCCGAGCAGCAGTTGGTAGAGCGCCGAGAACCAGGCAACCGAAACGCCGGGGCCACCGTCTGGGCCCTTCTTGGACTGATCCTGGTAGCGCTCGATGGAGCGGGCGACGTCCAGCACCACGTCCTGGATGGTGGCACCGTCCGCATCCGCAGGCAGCTTGCCGAGTTTCGCATCCAGTGCTTCCAGCGCCGCGCGCTCCACGTCGTCCGGAGTCTTGAACGACTTGTTCGGCTTGACGAAGTCGTCGAAGTAGCGGATCGCGTAGCCGACCAGCGCATCCAGATGCGGGTGGGTTTCGGCGGTCACGCCCGGTGCGTAGCGGGAAATGAACGCCCACAGCACGGCCTTGTTTTCGGCGTTCGATGCGGACACCAGATTGAGCAGCATGGCGAAGGACACCGGCATATCGATTTTCGGGATATCGCCCGAATGGATATGCCACGCCGGGTTCTGCAGCTTCTGCTCGACCGGCATCTGATCGTACTTCTGGACGAAGGTGTAATACTCGTCCACCGCGCGGGGGATGACGTCGAAATAGAGCTTCTTCGCGGATTTGGGCTTCTGGTAATTGTAGAGCGCCAGGCTTTCCGGCGAGGCATAGGTCAGCCATTCGTCAATGGTCAGCCCGTTGCCCTTCGACTTGGAGATCTTCTCGCCGTTTTCGTCGAGGAAGAGTTCGTAGACGAAATGCTCCGGCGCCTTGCCGCCCAGAATGTTGCAGATCTTGTCGTAGATCGGCGCGTTGGTCATGTGATCCTTGCCGAACATCTCGAAATCGACGTCGAGCGCGGCCCAGCGCATGCCGAAATCCGGCTTCCACTGCAGCTTCACCTTGCCGCCTGTGACCGACATGGTGATCTCTTCGCCGGTTTCGTCGTCAAAGGTGATCGTCCCGTCCTTCGGGTTCACGTCCTTCATCGGCACGTAGAGGACACGGCCAGAGGTCGGCGAGATCGGCAGGAACGGCGAATAGGTCGCCTGACGTTCCGCCCCCAGCGTCGGCAGCATCACATCCATGATCTTCTGGTACTTCTCGGTCGCGCGGACCAGCACCTCGTCAAATTTCCCGGACTTGTAATATTCGGTCGCGCTGGCGAATTCGTATTCGAAGCCGAACGTATCCAGGAACCGGCGCAGCATGGCGTTGTTATGGGCGGCAAAGCTCTCGAAATCGCCGCCGAAGGGGTTCGGCACCGATGACAGCGGCATCTGCAGAAATGGCTCGAGCGCCGCGCGATCCGGTACGTTCTCAGGAATCTTGCGCATGCCGTCCATATCGTCGGAGAAGCACAGCAGCCGCGTCGGGATCTTGTCTTCGGTCAGAAGACGGAAGGCGGTCCGCACCATGGTCGTGCGCAGCACTTCGCCGAAGGTGCCGATATGCGGCAGCCCCGACGGACCGTAGCCGGTTTCGAACAGTACCGGTTTTTCCGGATCGCGCTTGCCGATGCGTTTGACCAGTTTTCGCGCTTCCTCGAACGGCCAGGCCTTGGATTTGGCGGCCGCCTCGACAAAGTCTTGCGAAAGGTCCAGCGAGGGCAGGGATCGGTCGGTCATGTTTGAAAATCGTTCTATTGTTCTGGTTGGATTAAGGACAGCTTCGGGAACGTCCGCTATCGTCCGGCCGGAAGCTGCGGCGCGACACTAGAAAAGCGTGCAGTCACAGTCAATCAAATGTCGCAAAGCCGTGACTTGAAGCTTTGGCAGCGACGCTTTACATCGGGCTCAAATCGGGACCACGGGAGTAAGAGACAGTGCCAACAAACAAGCCGATCACCGTTCAGGAAGCCCTCATCTACGTCATGGTGGTCGTATCCGCGTCGGATGCATCCATGACCGACAATGAGCTGGCCACGATCGGCGACATGATCAAGATGCTGCCGGTTTTCGACGGCTACGACGACAACCGGATTATCCCGGCGGCCCAGCGCTGCGGCGACATCCTGCAGGAAGACAACGGACTGCAGCTGGTTCTGGAACTGGTGCGCGACGTCCTGCCGCCCAAACTCTACGACACGGCTTATGCGCTTGCGGTCGAAGTTGCGGCCGCGGACCTTCACGTGGAAAAGGAAGAGCTCCGCATCCTTCAGCTTCTGCGTGACCGGTTCGGCCTCGACAAGCTGACGGTCGCCGCCATCGAACGCGGTGCTATCGCACGTCACCGGACCGTCTGACCGGTCGCGGCAGGCGGTAAGAGAAGAACACGCTCGACATGAGAGCCCGTGAGCGCCTCGCCACCGGCTGAACGCCGATCCACAACAACATCGAAGTCTGGTGTTGCGGGCTTGGTCAGTTCAGGCTGTGGACCGCGTCCGGCAGGTCCAGGGAAAACGCGGGAATGGCGACCTCGAACTGGCTGCCTTCGGGTCGTTCCATGGAATAGGAGCCGGCCATGATGCCGCTGTCCGTGGTCAAACGGCAGTGCGATGAATATTCGTAGGTTTCGCCCGGCTCGATCACCGGCTGCTCGCCGACAACACCATCGCCGCGCACTTCTTCCAGCCGGCCAAGACCGTCGCGGATCTGCCAATAGCGGGTCTTGAGCTGCACAGGCTCGTTCCCGCCATTGTGGATCTCCACCATGTAGGCCCAGATGAACTCGCTGTTTTCAGGACTGGACTCGTCGTCCATGTAAAACGGTTCGACCGAGACCTCGATCCCTTCGGTTATGGCGCTGTAACTGCCAGACACGATTGTTCCTTCTTGCTTCAAGCGTTCCGCTCGCATTCTGGAGGGGCTTATAGGGCGAATGACACAAGCGTGAAAGTCTCTTGCTTGTGATTTTCGGTTGGATTTTGCATCAACGGTGTTGAGACACGCCCCAGCAAAGTGCCCTTTCCATGTTCGACGCCCGCCTGCGCCCCCTGATCGATCCGCCGCTGAACCGCCTGGGCCGGCTGATTGCTGCCGGCGGTATCGGGCCGAACGCGGTGACGCTCACCGGATTTGCACTCGGCATGGCGGCCGCCGTCGCAATTGCTTTCGGGGCCAATGTCGCAGGTTTCCTGTTGATTGCCCTCAACCGCGTTGCGGACGGTCTCGACGGAGCCGTTGCCCGCGCCACCCGAAAAACGGACGTCGGCGGGTATCTCGACATTTCGCTGGATTTCTTCTTCTACGCCGCGATCCCGCTGGCCTTCGCCATTCAGGACCCGGTCACCAACGCCCTTGCCGCATCGGCCCTGCTCGCAAGCTTCTACGCCAACGGCACGGCATTTCTGGCATTTGCCATCATGGCGGAGAAGAACGGGCTCAAGACGGACGCGCAGGGCGCAAAGTCACTCTATTATCTTGGTGGTCTTGCGGAAGGCGCGGAGACGATCGCGCTCTTTTTGCTGATGGCGCTCTTCCCGGCCTGGTTTCCGGTGCTCGCCTGGGGGTTTGCCGGCATCTGTTTCCTCTCCGCCGGCGCGAGGGTGATGATCGGCGTCAGGGCGCTGAAGCAGACGCCGCGCGTCGACACTCACCGGCCATGACCGGAAGCGATCGCCAAGCGCCCCCTTCATCTTTTCAGATGCTGCAAAGCGATGATCCGGGATCGGGTAGCCTCGACCCCGGCCGCATGTTTCTCGCAAGATGACAAGACCGGAGGCTCTCTGGTCCCGGGTCTTTTAACGATCGCACCGGCTGGTGCCGGCGACTAGATCGCCGCCAGTGCCTTCTCGACGTCTTCCAGAAGATCGAGCGGGTCTTCCAGGCCGATGGACAGGCGCAGCAGGCTGTCGTTGATGTCGAGTTCGGCGCGGGCCTCTTCGCCGATCGACTGGTGTGTTGTCGTGGCGGGATGGGTAATCAGGCTCTTGGCGTCGCCGAGATTGTTGGAGATCCGGATGATTTCCAGCGCATTGGTGAAGCGGAAGGCCGCTTCCTTGCCGCCGTCGATCTCGAAGGCAAGCATGGTCGAGCCACCACGCATCTGGCGCTTGATGACATCTGCCTGCGGATGGTCCTCCCGGCCGGGATAGATCAGCCGCTTCACCTTGGATTGACCCGCCAGGAAATCGGCGACCTTGCCGGCACTTTCAGTCTGGCGTGCAACGCGGATCGGCAGGGTTTCAAGGCCTTTCAGCAGAACCCAGGCACTGAACGGGCTCATGTGCGGGCCGGTATGCTTGACGAACGGCATCAGTTCGTCCGCAATCCATTCCTCGTCGGACAGCACGACGCCGCCAAGGCAACGGCCCTGCCCGTCGATATGCTTGGTCGCCGAGTAGACGACCACATCGGCGCCGAGTTCCAGCGGCGACTGGAACATAGGCGTCGCAAAGACATTGTCGACGATGAGCCGGGCACCGGCTTCCTTCGCGATCTCGGCAACGGCGGCAATGTCGATGACTTCAAGCGTCGGGTTTGTCGGGCTTTCCAGGAACATGGCCCTGGTGTTAGGCCGGACAGCCGCTTTCCACTGCTCGATATCAGTTCCGTCCACCAGTGTGCTTTCGACACCGAAACGCGGCAGCAAGGTTTCGCAGATGTACCGACAGGACCCGAACAGCGCCTTGGCGGCAATCACGTGATCCCCCGCCTTGACGGAGGCCATCAGCGCAAGATTGACGGCAGCCATGCCGCTTGCGGTGCCGCGGGCGGCTTCCGCGCCTTCCAGCGCCTTGATCCGGTCCTCGAACATGGAAACGGTCGGGTTGGCGTAGCGCGAATAGACGTAACCGGGATCCTCGCCGTTGAAGCGCGCTTCCGCAGCTTCGGCGTTGTCGTAGACGAACCCTTGAGTCAGATAAAGCGCTTCCGAGGTCTCACCAAACGGCGACCGCGTGGTTCCCCCGTGCACCAGCGTGGTCGCCGGGCGCCAGTTCTTTTTTCCGGTCGTGGTGTTCTCAGTCATGTCCTGTCATCCGTTCCAAACGCAAAAAACCCCAGCCAATCGACCGGGGTTTGCACCTCCGGCCTTTTTAGCTACTTGTTTAACGTGGCTGCAAGCCGGCCGGCCCAAATCACCACGGAGTAGCTTTCTCCTAAGGGAAAACGCCGGCATGGTCAATCGCCTTGCTGGCCAAGTTTTGAGCACTCTTGTCGGTGCAAGACCGTGAGACTCGAAGAAACGCTGTTGGCGGGACGCGCCGCATCCGTTAAGGACGGTACAACACTTTTCGGCTGAACAACGGGATGAACATGACAGCGGGGCAGGCATTGAACGGCAGCGCGGCACTTTCGGCAAACGGGATACTGCCCGAGCGGATCATTCACGCCATGTTCGAAGCGGGCGAGATTGCCGCCGCGGCCCCGCCCGTCAGCGGCCAGGTGCAGCCGGCCAGCCTCGACCTGCGGCTCGGCCCGGTCGCCTACCGGGTGCGCGCCAGCTTTCTGCCGGGCCCCGAGATCAAGGTGGCGGACCGGCTGGAGCAGCTCAAGCTTCACACCGTGGACCTTGCCGAAGGCGCGGTTCTGGAAACCGGCTGCGTCTATATCGTGCCGCTGCAGGAGAGCCTTGCACTGGCGCCGGACATTTCGGCGACCGCCAATCCGAAAAGCTCTACCGGACGGCTCGACGTCTTCACCCGGGTCATCACCGACAACGGCCTTGCCTTCGATACGGTGCCAGCAGGCTATAACGGCCCGCTCTATGCAGAGATTTCCCCCCTCACCTTCCCGATCCTCGTCAGGACGGGCTCGCGCCTCAGCCAGATCCGCTTTCGTCGCGGCCAGTCGCTGATCCCCGACGCGACGCTGGAAGAGGTTCACAAGTCGCATACGCTGATGAGCGGCGGCAACGAGCGGATCGGCGGCGGCGTACAGCTTTCGATCGATCTTGAAGGCAACGGTCCGGGCAATCTGATCGGCTACCGCGCCAAGCAGCATTCCGGCCTTATCGACGTCGATGTGGTCGGCGCGCAGGACCCGCTGGACTTCTGGGAGCCGATCTACCGCCGCCAGACGGCGGAGCTGATCCTCGATCCTGATGCCTTCTACATTCTCGTCAGCCAGGAGGCGGTCCATGTTCCGCCGGACTATGCGGCTGAAATGGTGCCCTTCGATCCGCTGGTCGGCGAATTCCGGGTGCATTATGCCGGTTTCTTCGATCCAGGCTTCGGACACGCCGGTGCGGGCGGCATTGGATCGCGGGCGGTCCTGGAAGTCCGCTCCCACGACGTGCCCTTCATCGTCGAGCACGGCCAGACCATCGGCCGGCTCGTCTACGAGCACATGGCCGAGCGCCCGGAGCGGCTTTACGGCGAAGGCATCGGCTCCAACTACCAGGGTCAGGCGCTGAAGCTTTCCAAGCACTTCAGGATGTCATCCTGAACCGGTCATGGCCCTGAAGACCGTCACGCGTGAGTTCGAAGGCTTTCTGGAAGACAGGAAGTCCCGGTTTCTTGCCCATCTCGTGCCATTCGAGCTGTTCGACAGCCGGCTTGACGAGCTGCGCAAGGACCACAAGAAAGCCGCCCATATCGTCACCGCCCACCGGCGCCTTCTGGAGGATGACCGGATCGAGGAGAGCGGCAAGGACGACGGCGAGCCGGCCGGCACGTCGGGCATGCCGACACTGCGGGTCCTGCAGGGGGCGGAGCTGATCAATTGCGCCGTCTTGATCGTGCGCTACTTCGGCGGCACGAAACTCGGCGGCGGAGGTCTTGCCCGGGCCTATTCCGGCGCCGCGCAGGACGCGATCGGCAATGCCGACCTCATCCCTTTTCAGAAGATCCTAAGAAAGACCGTGAGCGCCGATTTCGCAGGAAGCTCCGACCTCGAGAAACGTGTCGAGGGCCTTGGTCTCACCGTCCTTGCACGTGATTACACGACGGACGGTGTGTCGCTGACGGTCGAAGGGCCCGAGGACCGGCTCACCGCGCTTTGAAAGCCTTGACCGCTCACCGGACCCGCCGCCTCATTTTCAGCCGGTCGCGGTCAAGTCCGACGTCGTCCAGAAGATAGTCCGGCAATTCGGAAAGTCTGCGAGCATCACGATAGCGGCGTTCTTGAAAGGCCAGATAGTCCAGCACCCTGCGAACAAGTGATTTCTGGCCGCCGGCCTTGCTGGCGATGTCAAGTTCCGGGCAGTTGCGCCGTGCTGTGTGGGTCATGGTTCTCGTCCTGTCCATTTGAGACAGGGCAAGGCTACGCGGAAGCAGCGCGCTGATTGATCAATCTGAACGCATTGATGCGATTTCTTCGCGACTTTCTCGTCCGCCGCGATAAGATCTCGCATCATGATTTGTCTGGAGGGCCGCATGGACGACATCGACAGCTTCGACCGAAAGCTTCTGGCCATCCTCGCTCAGGAAGCCAGGCAGACCGGAGCGCAGCTTTCCGAGCAGGTCGGTCTATCGCCCGCAGCCTGTCTTCGCCGCGTGCAGCGCCTGCGCCAGATCGGCGCCATTGAGCGTGAGGTCGCGATCGTCTCGCCCAGGGTGACCGGGCAGACGGTGACGCTGCTGGCGATGCTGGTGGTCGCGCCGGGCAAGCCGGACAGGATCGATCGTCTTCGCAGGAAGTTCGGTGCGCTTTCCCAGGTGACGAAAATCTACCACGTCACCGGCGATGCGGATCTGGTGCTGACCGTGGAGTGCACCTCGATGGAGGCCTATGCCGGCTTTACCGAAGCGCATTTCTATAACGATGAAATCAAGAGCTTCGAGACCATCGTGGTGCTGCGCACCTACGATGCCGCCCCCCGGCCGGCGCCCTAGCTGGCCTTCCCGGAGGCTTCGGCCCGGAGCTGGCGAACCTCATCCCTCAGTTCCTTCATTTCCTTCAGGATGAGCGCCGTGTCGTCATGAATCGCCTGTCGACCGGCATCGGCTTCGGCATCGTGTTCCTCCTGCATGGCCGAGACGATGATACCGATGAAGAGGTTCAGCACAGTGAAGGCCGTGCACAGGATGAAGGGCACGAAGAACAGCCAGGCGAGCGGATAGACCTCCATGACCGGCCGGACAATGCCCATGGACCAGCTTTCCAGCGTCATGATCTGGAAGAGCGTGTAGAGCGAGGCGGCAAGATCACCGAACCAGTCGGGAAAGGACGGGCCGAAGAGCTTCGTCGCCATGACACCGAAAACGTAGAAGACCAGCGCCATCAGGAATACGATGGAGCCCATGCCGGGAAGCGCCGCGACCAGCCCGCCGATGACACGGCGCAGAGATGGCACGACGGAGATCAGGCGCAGCACCCGGAGTATGCGCAGCGAGCGCAGGACCGACAGCGAGCCACCGGCCGGCATAAGCGCAATTGCAACGATCACGAAGTCGAAGACACTCCAGGGGTCCTTGAAGAACTTTGGTCCGTGGGCGTAGAGCCGAAGCGCCAGCTCGACGACGAAAATCGCAAGAACGGTACGATCGATGAGATGAAGAACGCCGCCCATCTGATCCATTACCGACGGGCTTGTTTCCAGGCCCAGCGTAATCGCGTTCAGGACGATCACCGCCACGATGGCGAATTCCCAGTTCCGTGATGTGACAAGCGCCCTGACCCGTTCGCGCATTCCGTTGCCCTCTGCTGTCCGATCCCATGTTCCGCGTCTTATACGCAGGGCGGTAGGTGGTGTCTCGATGAAAAGGTGCAAGATCCGAACGGCTCTGGAAAAGATCGGCGGCTCAACCAAGCCAGCTTGACAGTTTCCCCAAGTCGGCGCAGAAAGCGTGAACGGCGCGCGGGTGTAGCTCAATGGTAGAGCAGAAGCTTCCCAAGCTTAAGACGAGGGTTCGATTCCCTTCACCCGCTCCAGTAGTTTTTCATACTAAGAAATACACAAATATTGGAATTAAATTTTCCGAAATCGGCAAAATCGGGATGAAAGTACCTGTATCAAGCCAGTTTTTAGAGGGTTTTCTCTGCTGCTGTGACCATCAAAACATTTAGACGGTATGGAGATCGCAAGGTTTTTCCCATACCGTCACTTGCAATTGTTGAGTCTTATCAAGAATTTGATTCCAAATTGACTTTTAAGGCGTTTGACTCCCCTGTTCCACGAGGGTTCGATTCCCGATAGGGGAATCAAAAGAACGTAGCGCACGTTCAGCCTCGCCTCCCTCTTCTACGTGCATTTCGATTTGTGTGCACGGCTTAGGACAAGCCTCGTCAAAATTCCGCTTAAACGTGTCCCAGGACGTAGATACTCGCATCACCGCGATCACTTGCAGCAAGTGGTCACGTAGGCCCCGCTGTCCGACGTCGGCGGATGGGAATTGGTAGTGAGTGCTTAACTCCTTTTGAAAGTGATGCTCTAATCGGCTAGTTTCAGCCACATGTTTGAGAACGAGCGAAACTACGCGCAGGCTGTAGAAGCCCTAAAGCCCTTGCTTCATGATCTGCCCGGAAAGATTGTCGCCATCGGTGGCCCGCCTGGCGTCGGCAAAACCACGCTAGGGCGCTTCTTGGCATATCGCTTCAACGTCTCACTTATCGAAACGGACCTGTTCCTTATACGCAATCAAGGCGTCCTGATTTACAACCATGATTGTATTGAACAGATAATTGCGGCAAGGCTCGATAAGCCAGACCCTACTAGGCAACGTCCTGTGCTCATTGAAGGGGCTGCTGTGCTTCGGCTTCTGGAAGCAGTCGGACGCCGAGCTGATTTTATCATCCACGTCACAAGCGCGGACGCTCCCGAGAACCCGGATCCCTTGGCTAAAGATCTTAAAGACTATGAGGCACGCTATTCGCCGGCTTCGAAGGCGGATCTCCACCTTCACTTCGATCCGGAATAACATCCTGCCTGCGGCCCGCACTGCTAGAAGATGTATCAATCAGTCTCATGCCGTCTCACTGGCCTGTCGGCATAGTTGACGGTACAAAGTTGATAGATTGGAAAATAACCTTTTGAAATCAAAAAGGTAATCGGCCGTATACGTTCCCTTCACACGCTCCAGAAACGTTCGTCTCCTCTCCCCGCATCCTTAGCCACGACCCGTCTCGAAATTCGAGTGCATGACCTCGATGTCCGGTCGTCCTGGACGGTGGACAAGACCGTCCGGCGATGCGATGAAAGGTCCGGAAAAGCGCCTGAGCGCCTTTAGGGACATTCGTGTGAAGACGATATCGGCATTTCTTCTTGTTTTCGGACTGTTCGCCGGTCTGCAGGGCAGCACGGCGCTTGCGCAGGACGACGGCGTGACGGTTCCCAATTTCTGGGACCCGAAGGCGGTGAACGACCGGCCGGCCTCCTTTCCCGACAAGATCCAGTTCCTGGCGACCGACGGCTATCCGCCATTCGTCTTTCGCGATCCTCAGGGCCGGCTGACCGGTTTCAATGTCGACCTCGCCCGCGCACTGTGCCAGGAGCTTGGGAGTTCCTGTGCGCTTCGGATCAAGGATTTCGAGGTTCTTCTGCCTGCGCTTGACGAAGATGAAGGCGACGCCGTGATTGCCGGTCTGTCGCGCGACCTTAAGGAAAGCCGCAAGCTCAATTTCACCGATGATTACCTGAAGCTTCCGGCAAGGTTCATGGTCCCGGCTGATGCTGTGGCGGACTTCGATGAGCAGAAGCTTTCAGGCAAGACGATCGCGGTTCTGGAAGGCTCGCGTTACGAGGCTTTCGCCAAGCGCTTCTGGCCCGAGGCAGAGATCCTCAGCCTTGAAAGCGAGCCGGATGCCCGTGAGGCTGTCAGAAACGGTGATGCGGACGCACATTTCGGCGACGGACTGAGCCTTTCCGTCTGGCTGCCGAGCGAGGCAGCGGCAGGCTGCTGCGCCTTTGCCGGCGGACCGTGGCTGGAGGAAGGCTATTTCGACCAGGGCATGGCCATAGCAACGCGCGGAGACGACCCGGAGCGCGCCGCCGCTCTCAACTATGCCCTGCGGCAACTGCACCAGAAGGGCGTCTATCGCGAGCTTTACCTGCGCTATTTTCCGCTGAGTTTCTACTGACGGCGTCACCGTTCCGCCGTGCTGTCCTCGCCGTCCTGTTTCCTTCCGCCTGTACGGACGAAGGGGATCATCAGGCTGAAAGGCAGGGAATGGGCTCTTGTCGTCAGTGAGGGTCCAAGGCCGATTTCCATGGTCTCGTGCCCCTGCTCCGGCTGGTCGACGTAGGTTCCGAAGAGCCTGTCCCAGATCGAAAGATAAAAGCCGTAGTTGGAATCCGTCTCATGACGCAGGACCGAGTGGTGAATGCGGTGCATGTCGGGCGTGACGACGATGAGCCGCAACAACCGGTCAAGGCCCTGCGGTATCTTCAGATTGGCGTGGCCGAAGACGGCAGAGGCGTTGAGAACGATTTCGAAGATCAGCACCGCCTCGACCGGCCCGCCGAGCGCCACGATCACCACACCTTTCCAGACGAAGGACAACAGGATCTCGACGGGATGAAACCTGAGTGCCGTCGTCGCGTCGACGTCACTGTCGGCGTGATGCACCCGGTGGACGCGCCAGAAGAGCGGCACCTTGTGAGAAACGAGATGCTGGAACCACACGGCAAGATCGAGAGCGAGGAACGTCAGGATACCGGCTAGAGCGCCACTCCAGCCGAGGGCGAAGAACACTCCCCAGCCGCGCTCAGCCGCAAACAGGGCAAGCCCGGCACCGCCCATCGGAAAGATCAGCCTGACGAGCAGCGCATCCAGAACGACGAGCCCCCAGTTGGTCGGCCAGCGCTGGGTGCGGCCCTTTACCAGCCCGCGTCTCGGCAGCCCGGCTTCCAGCAGCGCCATGATCAGGAACACGCCGCCGAAACAGGCCATGCGCAAAAGGTTTACGTCAATTTCGTCGAACATGCTGCTGAACGGTCAATCCGGCTTCGGTTATCTCATGGCAGTGCTTGCAAAGACACGAGCGGCTCTATAGGGCAGAAGACCTTCTGGCGCCTTCTGCTCCAGCCTTGTTTACATCATTTGACGCATCAAGAGATCACAACATCATGAGCGAATTTCTCTGGACGAAACCCGAAACCACGCCGACGGCAACGCTGCTGCTTGCCCACGGCGCCGGTGCGGCAATGGATTCTGCGTTCATGAACAAGCTCGCCGCCTCTCTGGCAGCAGAAGGCATCGCCACCGCACGGTTCGAGTTCGCCTATATGGCGGGGCGCCGGACCGGCGGCCCGAAAAAGCCTCCCCCACGGGCCGACAAACTCATCGGCGAATTTCAGACCGCCCTTCAGACGATCCTGAAAGACAGCGAAGGCGCGTTGCTGATCGGTGGCAAATCGATGGGCGGGCGGGTTGCCGCCATGCTGGCGGGAGGCGCTTCCCTTCCCGGGCGTGTGCGCGGGGTTTCCTGTTTCGGCTATCCGTTCCACGCAACGGGCAAGCCGGACGCCGACTGGCGCCTCGCGCCGCTTGAAGAGGCAAAACGCCCCGTCCTCATTCTCCAGGGCGACAGAGACCCCTTCGGCAACCAGGAAGAGCTTGCTGCGATCACGCTGCCGGACCATGTGTCGCTCACCTATCTGGAAGACGGCAATCACGACTTCGGCCCGCGTGGCAAGTCGCCGGCAACGCTCGACGGGAATATCAGGGAGGCCGCAAAGACGGTCGCCGAGTTCGTGAAGCAGATGGCCGACTGAGGGCTCACCGAAGCTTTGGAGATATCAGCCTCGTCCCGAGGAAGCGCGAAGCGCAGTCTCGGCGGAGGGGCGGCACGTTCACGAGCAAGCGGCCCATGCTTCGAGACGAACCTTTTAGCCTCCCCGGCATGGGGCGACGTTTCCAGTACGCGGACTGAACGAAAGACCCGGCCAACTGGGCCGGGTCTCCGAGGAAGGGGCCGGGGTGTCAGCGCCCCGGCTTGTTGTCAAACTCGTAGTGCGTGCTGCAGAACTCGCAGGTGACAACGATCTTGCCGTCAATCGTGACGGCGTCGATCTCTTCGTCGGTGAAGTTCGCCAGAACGTTCTCGATCTTCTCGCGCGAGCATCGGCACTTGTCGGCCAGAGGCTGCACCTCGAAAAGACGCACGCCGCGTTCGTGGAACAGGCGGAACAGCAGCATTTCCACGCTGACTTCCGGATCCGTCAGTTCGACGTCCTTGATCGTGTCGACCAGGACCTTGGCTTCCACCCAGGCGTCGTCTTCCTCGATCTCGTGCGGCTCGGTTCCCGCCGGCGCGTCGCCCGGATCGATATCCGCCTGACGCATCCGTTCCGGGGCTTCCGGCAGAAACTGGATCAGCACCCCGCCGGCAGTCCAGGTGCGCTCAAGCCCCTCGCCCTGCGGGCGGGTATAGAGTTCCCCTACCCCGAGCCGGACCTCGGTCGGGATCTGTTCGGACCGCTCGAAATACTGGCGTGCGACGTCTTCCAGGGACATGCCGTCCAGTTCCACCAGACCCTGGTAGCGCTGCATGTGCTGCCCCTGGTCGATGGTCATGGCCAGATGCCCGGTGCCCAGAAGCGCCTCGGGTGTCGCCTTCCCGGCTTTCGTCAACGCCTCCACGCGCTCCGCGTCGAAGGTCGCACAGGCGCGGATCGCATCGGGCGAGGCGAAATCGACAACGAGCATCGACACCGGACCCTGCGTCTGGGTCTGGAGCGTGAAACGGCCTTCGAATTTCAGCGACGTGCCGAGGAGACTCGTCAGAACCACCGCCTCGGCAACAAGCCGGGAGACGGGCTCGGGGTAGTCATGCCGGCCCAGGATCTTGTCCAGAACGGGCCCGAGCGCGACGGCACGGCCCCTGACATCAAGTCCTTCCACGGCAAAGGGCCGGACAGCGTCCAGCCCTGCAGGCGCAATGCCCAGTTCTTCAAGATTAAATGCCACTTGGGCCCCGCTTTAAGCTGCGCCGAAACACCAGGCCAGAATACCTTTCTGGGCATGCAGCCGGTTTTCGGCTTCATCAAACACAACGGAATTGGGACCGTCCATCACTGCGGACGTGACTTCCTCGCCGCGGTGAGCAGGCAGGCAGTGCATGAACAAGGCGTCCGTGTTGGCTTCTGCCATGAGACGCTCGTTGACCTGATAGGCACTGAGCAGATTGTGACGCGATTCCGCGTCGTCATCGCCCATGGATACCCAGCAGTCCGTGATAACGCAATCGGTCCCCTTCACGGCCTCATATGGGTCCGAGGTGACCAGAATGGAACCACCCTTTGCGCGAGCCGTGTCGATGAGGTCCTGCGGCGGCGCGAGCTCGCTCGGCGTTGCAATGCGCAGCTCGAAGTCGAAGCGCGGAGCCGCGTGTATCCAGGACGCCAGCACGTTGTTGCTGTCACCGGTCCAGGCGACGCTCTTGCCCTTGATGGACCCGCGATGTTCCTCAAAGGTCATCAGGTCCGCCATGATCTGACACGGGTGCGAGATCTTGGTCAGGCCGTTGATGACAGGAACGGTGGCGTTTTCGGCCAGTTCCTTCAGTTCGCCGTGATCGAGGATACGGATCATGATCGCGTCGACGAAGCGGGAGAGGACCTTCGCGGTGTCCGCAATGGTCTCGCCCCGGCCGAGCTGCATCTCCGTACCCGTGAGCATCAGTGTCTCTCCGCCGAGTTCGCGCATGCCGACATCGAAAGAAATGCGCGTACGGGTCGAGGGCTGTTCGAAGATCATCGCCAGCACCTTGCCCGCCAGAGGGCCTTCGCCCCGGCGAACGCCGTTGCGGCCTGCCTTGATCTTTTTTCCGGTTTCCAGAATGGCGCGCAGTTCGTCGCCTTCGAATTCGGTCAGGTCCAGAAAATTCCGGTACGATCCGTTGGCGGTCATTCGGCCGCTCCTTCCACCAGTTTTGCTTCCATTGCCAGCGCTGCCTCTTCCAGACGCTCCACGGCAATGGCGATTTCCTCCTCGCTCATGATGAGCGGCGGCATGATGCGCACAACGTTGTCGCCGGCCGGTACGGCAAGCAGGCCAACCTCACGCGCCGCCGCGACATATTCGCCTGCAGGCACCACGCATTTGAGGCCGAGCATCAGGCCGTTGCCTCGCACCTCGGCCAGAACCTTCGGGTGACCGTCGACCAGTCCGGCGAGCTTCTGCTTGAAGCTGAGCCCCTTTTTCCGAACGTCCTCGAGGAAGCCCTCCTCCAGGACCACATCCAGAACCGCATTGCCGACGGCCATTGCCAGCGGATTGCCGCCAAAGGTCGTGCCATGCGTTCCGGGCGCAAGGGCCGCAGCTGCATCGGCAGTTGCCAGGCAGGCGCCCATCGGAAAGCCGCCGCCAATGCCCTTGGCGATGGCCATCAGGTCCGGCTCGACGCCGCTCCACTGATGCGCGAACAGCTTGCCCGTCCGGCCGACACCAGTCTGGATTTCGTCAAAGATCAGCAGGATGCCGTTTTCGTCGCACAGCTTGCGTATCGCACGCAGGAAGTCAGTCGGGATCTCGCGAATACCGCCCTCGCCCTGGATCGGTTCCAGTGCGATCGCGGCGGTCTGCGGGCCGACAGCTTTCTTCAAAGCGTCCAGATCACCGGCGGGCACCTGATCGAAACCGGGAGCCTTCGGGCCAAACCCTTCCAGATACTTCGCCTGCCCACCAGCTGCGATCGTCGCGATCGTGCGGCCGTGGAAAGCGCCCTCGAATGTCACGATATGATACCGGTCCTTGTCACCCTTATCGTAGTGATAGCGCCGGGCACACTTGATCGCGGCTTCCATCGCCTCGGCGCCGGAATTCACGAACAGGACCTTTTCAGCGAAGGAGGCATCACACAGGCGCTGCGCCAGACGTTCGCCTTCCGGCATCTGGTGCAGGTTGGAAACATGCCATAACCGGCCGGCCTGCTCCTGAAGCGCCTTGACCAGATGGGGATGGCTGTGTCCAAGCGCGTTCACTGCAATACCGGAACCGCAATCGAGGAATCGTCGGCCGTCCTTGGTTACCAGCCAGACACCTTCCCCGTGATCGAATGACAGGTTCGATCTTGCGTAATTTCCAAATAGTGCAGTCGCGGACATAACCTCGTTCAACTCCGTAAGAACACCTCTCCCTGCCCAAGGTTACCCTCAACCGTGGGAGCGCTTCCAAATCGAGCGGAGAGGCCAAAATGCAACGTGCCGCCCTGTGAGGCGGCACGTCCGAAATCTTATACACCGTGCGCACGGCCTTCTGTCAATGGGAACGAGGCCATGGAACGCCAAGAAAAGCCCGGAAAAACGCTGTTTCGGGTGTCATGACAGCTCTTCTTGCAGCTACGATTGCCCAAAAGTTCGCTGATCGATGCCCAACGTCCTTTACGGCTCATTCGCCCCCGGCGGGCACCGGCCCAAAACCGGCACGTTTTTCCGTTTCCCGAGCGCGGACACTGCGCCTTCGATCGGCGTCAAATCCTACTGCCGTCACCTCGGGTTTCGCGCTCATTCGACCCGGCCGAAGATCGGCGCGCGGACGCTCGGTTCAGTGTTGTCCGGCCACGCGACAAGACAGGATTTAGTAAAACTCTCAAGGACCTCGCCATAATTGGGGAAAAGTCCGTTCATCCCCAACTGGTTTGGCTGCGGTGGTTGCCTGATAATTTAACGTTATTGTAACCTTTGGCTCATCAAACACGACATCTCGTGGAGCGGACCTTCATAGGCACAAGATATGCCACTTACGGCACGGTTTGGCATGCTTAGCACGAGGTAAAAGACCGTGAAACGGTCCAAAAAAGGGTGCGGCGATGAGTTGGACAAACGAACGGGTCGAATTGCTCAAGAAACTTTGGAGCGATGGCCTCAGCGCAAGTCAGATTGCGGGCGAATTGGGTGGTGTTACCCGTAACGCCGTCATCGGCAAGGTTCACAGGCTTGGCCTGTCCGGCCGCGCCAAAACCACGACAACCAGCTCCAAGCCGCGCCGGGCGCGTCCGGCCGGTACGCAGGCCGCAGCAGCAACTCCAAAGAAGCCGTCTCCGCAGCCGATGACCCAGGGCGCAAACGCGCTGAAGGCAGACATTTCCCCGGTTCCCGTCGCCAAGCCGCAGCCGGTGGTCGAGCCTGTCGCCGAGCTTGTTCCGATCTCGAAGCGCGCCACCATCCTGACCCTGACCGAGCGGACCTGCAAATGGCCGATCGGCGATCCGGCAACGGAAGACTTCTACTTCTGCGGCCGCCAGTCCGACGCAGGCGTGCCCTACTGCGCCCACCACTGCAAGGTGGCGTATCAGCCGGTTTCCGACCGTCGCCGCGACCGCAAGGTTGTCGCCCAGGCCGGCTGACACCGACAGAATGCACGAACCGTATCAGGCCCGCTCTTCCGGCGGGTCTTTTCGTTTCTGCCCTGCCCTGCGCAGCAACAGCCCTTGCCATTGGCGCCGACCATGTTCCGTTGAAGGCGTTGAAAACGGAAAAGCCCGCCAGGGGCGGGCATTGGGGGTCTCATCTTGAAGCCGGATGCTGCCGGCGTTTCCGTTGCCGTTGGTCAGCCTGCCATCGAAAACTGGTCGTTAAAGGCGTAACCGGCGCCGCGCACCGTGCGGATCGGATCCCTGGCCTTGCCCTTGTTCAGCGCCTTGCGCAGGCGTCCGACGTGAACGTCCACGGTGCGCTCATCGACATAGACGTCATGGCCCCAGACACCGTCCAGCAATTGCTCGCGCGAGAACACGCGGCCGGGTGAGGTCATCAGGAACTCCAGCAGGCGAAACTCGGTCGGCCCGAGGTGGATTTCCTTGGTGTTGCGACGGACCCGGTGGGTTTCGCGGTCCAGCTCGATGTCGCCGGAACGCAGCATCGTGGACACCACTTCCGGACTGGCGCGCCGCAGGATCGCTCTGACACGCGCCATCAGCTCCGGAACGGAGAACGGCTTGACGACATAGTCGTCCGCGCCGGTCGAAAGTCCACGGATACGTTCTGCTTCTTCGCCGCGGGCCGTCAGCATGATGACCGGCAGACGCTCGGTATCTTCACGCCCACGCAACCGGCGACACAATTCGATGCCGGACAGGCCAGGCAGCATCCAGTCCAGCAGCAGAAGGTCGGGAACGCTCTCGCGCAGGCGGATTTCCGCATCATCGCCCCGTGCACAGGCCTCGACCGAATAGCCTTCCGCTTCCAGATTGTATCTCAGAAGCAGGCTGAGCGGCTCCTCGTCTTCAACGATCAGCACCTTCGGCATGAATTCTTGCTCCATTTATTGTCGACCGGCACCGTCGCGCCGGCCAATGCGTCCCGCCCGCAGGCTCAGTGTTCCGCCATCGTTTCATCGAACTTCTTGCGGTCTTCGGGAAGGCGATCCCCGGTGACCATGTAGAAGACGTTTTCCGCAATGTTGGTGGCGTGATCGCCGATCCGCTCGATGTTCTTGGCGCAGAACAACAGATGCACGCACTGGGTGATCACCCGGGGGTCTTCCATCATGTAGGTGAGCAGTTCCCGGAAGATCGAGGTGTACAGGGCATCGATCTCGGCGTCGGCCTCCTGGACGTGCCGGGCGACTTCCGCATCCTTGCGCGCATAGGCGTCCAGCACCTGCTTGAGCTGCGACAGAGCGAGCTCGGTCATATGCTCCACGCCGATGGCAAGCTTCTTGGACTGCAGGTCGCTGTCGATGGCGATGACGCGCTTGGCGACGTTCTTTGCCAGATCGCCAACGCGCTCCAGATCGTTGGCGATCCGGGTGGCGGCGGTGATCTCGCGAAGGTCCTGACCCATCGGCTGGCGCCGTGCGATCAGCTCGATCAACTTGACCTCGACGTCCTGGTAGATCTGGTCGAGACGCGCATCCTGCGCGACCGTGGCGTTGGCCAGCTCGATATCTTGCGAAATCAGTGCCGACACCGCATCAGCGAACGCTTTTTCAGCCAGGCCACCCATTTCGGCGACCTTGCCGGCCATCTCCGTCAATTCCTGGTCGTAGGCGGAGACCGTGTGTTCAGACATCCTGTGTCCCTTTCAGAAATCGGAAACTCGCTCAGCCGAAGCGGCCGGTGATGTAATCTTGTGTACGCTTGTCCTGGGGGTTGGTGAAGATGTCCTGCGTCTTACCTTCCTCGACGAGAACGCCGAGATGGAAGAATGCCGTGCGCTGGGACACTCGGGCTGCCTGCTGCATGGAGTGCGTCACGATGACGATCGTGTAGTTCTCGCGCAGTTCGTCGATCAGCTCTTCAACCTTGGCGGTGGCAATCGGATCGAGCGCCGAGCAAGGCTCATCCATCAGGATCACCTCCGGGCTCACCGCGATTGCACGGGCAATGCACAGGCGCTGCTGCTGCCCGCCGGACATGCCGGTTCCCGGCTCGTCCAGACGGTTCTTCACCTCTTCCCAGAGCCCCGCCTTCTGCAGGCTGGAGGCAACAATATCGTCAAGCTCGGACTTGCTGCGGGACAGACCGTGGATCTTCGGCCCGTACGCAATGTTGTCATAGATCGATTTCGGAAACGGGTTCGGCTTCTGGAACACCATGCCGACCTTGGCGCGCAGCTGTACCGGATCGACCTTCGGATCGTAGATGTTCTCGCCGTCGATCTTGATCGAGCCCTCGACGCGGCAGACGTCGATGGTGTCGTTCATCCGGTTCAGCGTGCGCAGAAACGTCGACTTGCCACAGCCCGACGGACCGATGAAGGCGGTCACGGTGCGCGGCTGGATCTCGATGTCGACATCCTTGATCGCTTGATTGTCGCCGTAATAGACCTGCACCTTGCTCGCGGAGATCTTGCTTTGGGTCATACTGGTTGCCTGTTCGATGTTGGGCATCTCGTTCATAGGCTCAATCCTTACCAGCGGCGCTCAAACCTGCGGCGCAGGATGATCGCGATAATGTTCATGGTCATGAGGAACAGCAGCAGGACGATGATCCCGCCCCAGGCCCGCTCGTAGAACGCCGGGTCGGCGCGTTTGGCCCATTCGTAGATCTGGGCAGGCATTGCGGAGTTCGGCGAGAAGAAGCCGGCCGAAACGCCATCAGGGAAGTTGGAAGCAATGAAGCCGACCATGCCGATCAGGAGAAGCGGCGCGGTTTCGCCGAGCGCCTGGGCCAGGCCGATGATCGTGCCGGTCAGAATGCCGGGCATCGCCAACGGCAGAACGTGGTGAAAGATCGACTGCATCTTGGACGCGCCCACCCCGAGCGCCGCATCGCGGATACTCGGCGGCACGGCCTTAAGTGAGGCGCGGGTCGAGATGATGATGGTCGGCAACGTCATCAGCGTCAGCACCAGACCACCGACCAGCGGTGCGGACTGCGGCAGATGCATGAACTGGATGAACACCGCAAGACCCAGGATACCGAAGACAATGGATGGCACCGCCGCGAGGTTGGAGATATTCACCTCGATCAGATCGGTGAACCGGTTCTGGGGGGCGAACTCCTCCAGGTAGATGGACGCGGCCACGCCGATGGGCAGCGACAGGAACAGCACCACCAGCATCATGAAGAGGGACCCGACCATCGAAGCGCCTATGCCGGCCTGCTCGGGTCGGGAGTCAGAGGCGTCCGTTCCGGTGATGAAGGCCCAGTTGAAGCGCTTTTCCAGAATGCCGGCGTCCTCCATCTGGTCGGCGAGATCCAGATGCGCCGCGTCGAGGTTCTTGTCCTGTGCAAGATCTTCACGCTTCACACGGCCCTTGAGATAGCCGTCAACACGGGACGACGCGATGAGGTCAAAGGTGACCGTGGAGCCGATAGCGCCCGGATTGGCGAGCACGTAGTCACGCACCGTAGCGGCAGCTCCGGACGAGAACAGCTTTTCCAGGCCCTTGGTCGGAATGTCCGTGGAAATGCCGGCCTTGGTCAGTTCACTGGCAAAGGCCCCGTCGATGATCGCACGATACTTCGACGTCTTGACCACGGACTTTTCCGCCGCCTCGATCTGCTGGCGATCAAGCGGAACGTCGACCTTGATGAAGGTCTGGCTGAAGGCGCCGAGACCGTTGGACAGGATCGCCCAGAGGAGAGCGACCAGGAAGAACAAACCGATTGCGATCGCCGCGATGCCATACATCTTGAAACGCTTTTCCGCGGCATTGCGCTTGCGCGTCAGGGCATCGGCTTCAAGGATCGACTTGAACGGCAGCGGCGCCGGAGCACTTTGTGTTTCCGCTCGCTGCGTCAGGGTTGTGTCGGTCATTAGTCGTACTGCTCCCGGTACTTACGCACGATGTAAAGCGCGACAATATTGAGGGCCAGCGTCACGACGAAGAGCGTCATGCCCAGGGCGAAGGCGACCAGCGCCTCCGGTGAGGCGAAGTCGGCATCGCCGGTGAGCTGACTGACAATCTTTGCGGTGACGGTGGTCATGGCCTCGAGCGGGTTGAGGCTGAGACGGGCGGCAGCGCCCGCCCCCAGAACGACGATCATGGTTTCGCCGATGGCTCGCGATGCCGCCAGCAGGATGGCCCCGACGATACCCGGCAGAGCCGCCGGCAGGATCACCTGCTTGACGGTCTCCGAATGGGTCGCGCCAAGGCCGAGGGACCCGTCACGCATGGCCTGCGGAACAGCATTGATGATGTCATCCGACAGCGAGCTGACGAAGGGGATGAGCATGATGCCCATGACGACACCGGCGGTGAAGACAGAGGACGCTCCGGACATCCAGCTGACGCCGAGGGCGCCGCCCGTACCAAAGACGTTCATCAGCATCGGACCGACCGTCAGAAGGGCGAAGAGGCCGTAGACGATGGTCGGAATACCGGCGAGGATCTCCAGCAGCGGCTTCGCGATCGCCCGCACAGTCGACGTTGCATATTCGGAGAGATAGATCGCGGCGAAGAGGCCGATGGGGACAGCCACCGCCAACGCGATGAAGGAAATGTACAGCGTTGCCCAGATCAGAGGAACGATGCCGAGCTCCGATCCACCGCCAAAGCTTGGCGACCAGGTCAGGCCGAAGAAGAAGTCGGCTGCCGGGTAGATCCTGAAGAATTCGACCGTGTTGAAGATCAGCGACAGCACGATGCCGACGGTTGTCAGGATCGCGATGCAGGCTGCGGCGATCAGCATGTAGCGGATAACGGTCTCGACGGTGTTGCGGGCGCGGAAATCGCGATTGGTGCGCATGAACCCGAAGGCCAGGCCAGCAAACGCGATGCCGAGGACCGCAATCGATCGCAACAGATTGCCGGTGGAGGACCAGCCGCGATAGGCCTGCGCGGCCTCGAGAATTTCGGGACTGACATCGGATCCGAGGGCGACACCGATTTCCCCGAGGCGGGCGCGGATATCGGTCACGTCGGTCCGCAGCGTGGCGGCCTCTTCCCGTGTCATCGTGCCGCGTGAGACTGCCAGATCCAGACCTTCGGCAACGCGTACGACATCGCTCATGACAAGACTGAGCGATCCGGCGGACGTGGTCTCTTCGGAAATCATTGATGAAACGTGGTTGTCGATCACCACGGGCTGGACGGCCAGCCAGATTGCAAGAACGAGGAGAGACGGGACGAGCGTCGAAACGACGATGTTCCAGCCGTAATATCCAGGCAGGGAATGCAGAAGACGCGAGTCCCCTCCGGCCGACCTCAGGGCTTTTCCGCGTCCGGCGAAAAACCCGGCAACAGCCAGGGCCAGCAAAGCGATAAGAATATAGGCAAGTGACATGAATGGCCCAACCGGCAGGGGAGACAAGAAAGGGCGGCTCGCGCCGCCCTTTCGGTGAAGATCGGCTTACTTGCCCATCGTTTCTTCAGCTTCGACCGAAGCCTGGGTCGCTGCCAGCTCCGGATCGGAAACCAGGCCGTACTGGGCCAGCGGGCCGTCCGGACCGGCGATTTCTTCGGAAACGAAGAACTGGGCGTATTCCTTCAGACCCGGGATCACGCCGATGTGTGCCTTCTTGATATAGAAGAACAGCGGGCGGGACACCGGATATTCGCCAGCGGCGATGGTTTCGGTCGACGGAGCGACACCGGACATGGTTGCCACTTTCAGCTTGTCCGTGTTGTTCTCGTAGAACGCAAGACCGAAGACGCCGATACCATTCGGGTTGGAGTCGATGCGGGCCAGGGTTTCCGTGTAGTCGCCGTCGATATCGACAGACTTGCCGTCGGTACGCACTACCATGCAGGCTTTCTCAGCGTCTTTTTCGCCCATGCCGCCGTCGACCATTGCCTTCAGGGCGCCGGTGTCTTCACAGCCCTGGACAAGAACCTTTTCCTCGAACACTTCACGGGTGCCGTGCTTGGTGCCCGGGATGAAGGCGGCGATGTCGACTGCCGGAAGATCAGCGTTGAAATCGGCCCACTGGTTGTAGGGGTTTTCGATGACTTCACCGTCTTTCAGAACCTTCGCGCCAAGGGCGTTGAAGATGTCGGAGGGGGTGAAGGCGGTGAAGTCCGGACCGTCTTTCTGGGAGGCGAAGACGATACCGTCATAGCCGATCTGGACTTCGATGATGTCCTTGACGCCGGCTTCGCCGCAGGCAGCGATCTCAGAGTCCTTGATCTTGCGCGATGCATTGGCGATGTCGATGGTGTTTTCGCCGACGCCCGTGCAGAATTTCTTCAGACCGGCGGAAGAGCCGCCGGATTCCACGACCGGTGTCGGGAAATCGGTGTTTTCGCCAAATGCTTCGGCGACGATGGAAGCATAGGGAAGAACGGTGGAGGAACCGGCAATCTGCACCTGGTCGCGAGCCTGGGCGGATCCAGCGAATGCGGTGGAAGCAACGGCGATGGCGGTTGCACTAACGAGGGTCGTAAATTTCACTTGACCACTCCCTTTGAATGTCAAGGTTTCTAGATGATCGCTCGGCATCGGTTGCTCGAGTGATGCGGCGAACCTAGGCCCGTCGGATGAGAGTTCTATGACAGATTTTTTTCAGTTTTGTGACACTTCAAACTATTGAAAAATATAAACTATTTCTGATCTTTCACATTAGTGTGTCAGATTGCGTGACAAAACGCGTCATATCGGGTGGTCAAGAGTCGTTCTTCGGGTAACTGGACGGGTGCGGACCGGATTTTTTCCCTGGCAGAAACGCCCTGCGTGAGTCGAGTGAGCCCGTCCTTGCCAATCGTCTGCGCAGCCAGAAGAGCGACAGTCGCGGCCAAGTCCCCGGTCCAGGCCCTTTGTCAGGCCGGTATCTTTTCTTCCGTCGGCTCCTCGGCACCAATCGACCGCAACCTGACCTTGAAGGTTGCGCCCTTGCCAGGCTCGCTCTCGACTTCGAGCCGGCCGCGGTGCCGGGTCAGAATGTGCTTCACGATGGCAAGGCCGAGGCCGGTGCCCTTCATTGCCCGGCTTGATTCCGCGTTGACCCGGTAGAAGCGCTCCGTGAGGCGCGGCAGATGCTCTCGCGCAATTCCCTCGCCGTAGTCCCTTACCGAAAGCAGACAGGAGAGCCCCTCACCTGCCATGTCCTGTTCGCTCAGTTCGACGTCGACGATCTTGCCGCTGCTGCCGTATTTCAGTGCGTTCTCGATCAGGTTTTCGGTGACCTGGATCAGTTCGTCACGTTCACCATTCACTCTGACGGGAGCCTCGGGCACGTGTGTGCGGATTTCCACACCAAGTTCCTTTGCGACCGGTGACAGCGCATCCGCCGTATGTCGGACGATGTCGCTCATGTCGACCACACTTGCCGGACGCACATTGGCTTTCAGCTCGATCCGCGACAGGGACAGAATGTCATCGATCAGGCGGCGCATGCGGCCGGCCTGCTCGAGCATGATCGCAAGGAACCTGTCGCGAGCGTCAGGGTCGTTTCGAGCAGGCCCTTGCAGGGTCTCGATGAACCCCGTCAGTGACGCAAGCGGGGTCCGCAGTTCGTGGCTGGCATTCGCCACGAAGTCTGTGCGCATGCGTTCCAGCCTCCGGTTCTCCGTCAGGTCGTGAATGACGACGAGAATGAAGTCCGGAACACCGCGCTTGCGGTCCTCCTGGCCACTGCCGGGCATGTAGATCGGAGCAATATGGGCCTCGTACCAGCTTTCGGTCGGGACCCTTTCGTTCCAGTTGATCCGCTCCTCTGCGCCCGAGGTGCAGACCCGGTCGAAAGCCTCCAGAAGCGATGGCACACGCAGGGAAAACGACAGCGGGTCGCCCGGCTTCACACCCCGATAGAGCTCTTGGGCCCGGGTATTTACATAGCGCGTGATGCCACGTCCGTCGGCAACGAAACAGGGCGTCGACAGGGCATCCACGGTTACCTTCATGCCAGTGCCAGGCCACATGCGGCGCATCTCGCGCTGCTCACTGAGCTTCAGCCGCCTTGCGCTTGCCCGGCGGGGCACGAAAGCCGAAATCACGGCCAGAAACGCCAGGGCCAAGATCATTTCCCAAAAGGGCACATCGTAAAGCGCAACGGCCAGAATGCCGGCACACAAGGCGGCAAACAGCGTCCAGCGTGCCTCACGCAATCTGGTCAGCGGCGTGGCGGCCGGCCTGTTTTCAGGGCTCTTTTCTGTCGGCGGCGTGGAATCGGTCATTCGTTCTGCAGCAGTTTCCGTTCTTCACTCGGGTCTGGCTGTCGACTGGAACGTGGCGATGAACGGGTAACGGTGTCGCTCATGTGTCCCGAGTTCGGCGGTTTATATAGCCGAAACCGGAGAATCACGGAACTACGGCTCTTTTTTCCTATCACGGAAAACATGTCATGCAGGCGACAGAAAAAACGTCGGGGTTGGCAAGCTTCGCGAAGACTTGCGCGCCCGAGACAGTCAGTGGCTATACCGGCCCCGACCAAAGCATGTCCCGCTCCTTGGAGCCGGCGTCCCCGAACCGCGCCGCTCAGCGCTTCGCAAGTGTGCGGGCAGCTGCTTTCAGATTGGCCAGGATCCTCGGCCACCCGCCGGCTTCTCCCATGGATTTTGCGTAATCCGCGCCCGCTTCACCGTGCCTCAGGAATTCGGTATGAACGATCTCCACCCGCGTGGTTTCGCCGGCCTGCCGAAAATTCACCATCACCCGGCTTGCGGTCGCCGGATCGGCAATTTCCGTCCCGTCGTCCGAGATCTGCCAGGCCAGACGCACGTAGAGAGGCGGTTCTATCGAGAGTACCGTTCCCCAAATGCGCTGGCGTCCACTGCTGTCGATCTCGTAGCAGTTTCCCCCTGCAAAGGGTTCGATGCCCGCCTGAATCTCTCCTTCAGCCGCATCGCGGAAAGGCGACGTCCACCAGAGGCCCGGCCGATCGATGAACAGGGAATAGGCCCGCTCCCTCGGAAGATCCAGCACACCGTCCACACGGCATTCTTGTTCCTGCGCCATTTGCGTCCCGCACAGTTTTACGATTACGTCAGGGCTGTAATGTTTCACATGTCGGGGTGGATTGGCAAAGTTTCCCTCAGCTCCGGCTCCAGCGCCCCAAACAGAACTTGCGAAACCGGGACACTGGCCCGACCCTTCCCCGCGAATGCGAGTCACTCAAGATCATGACAGCCCGGCACCTCCCATGAAACACGAACGCGATTTCGATCCCAGCTACGGCACGGCCGTCGAGATCCTGCCAGGGGTGCGCCGCCTGACAGCAGGCAATGCCGGCCCCTTCACCTTTCACGGGACCAACACCTATCTGATCGGCACCCGCCGCGTCGTTGCGGTGGATCCCGGCCCCGCGGACGAGCAACATATCGCCACGATCCTCAAGGAAGTCGACGGTGCAAGCCTGGAAGCCATTCTCGTGACCCACACGCATATGGACCATTCGCCCGGAGCACGCCTGCTGAAGGCCCGCACCGGAGCGCCCATCGTTGGTTGTGGCGTCCACGAGGCGGCGCGGGAGTTGCTCGACGGCGAGATCAACCCGCTCGATTCCAGCGGAGACAGGGACCACCAGCCCGACAGGCAGTTGCAGGACGGCGACATCTTCAAGGCCGCGGACGTGACGTTCGAAACCGTGGCGACGCCCGGCCACACGATGAACCACCTCAGTTTTGCGATCCAGGAGGAGAACGCCCTCCTTTCGGCGGATCACGTGATGGGCTGGTCCACGTCCATCGTCGCCCCGCCGGATGGCAGCATGCGGCACTACATGGCCTCGCTCGACAAGCTTCTGGAACGTGCCGAGACGGTCTATCTGCCGGGGCACGGCGGTCTGATACGCGATGCGCAGGCCTATGTCCGCGACCTCAAGGAGCATCGCCTCGGGCGAGAAACCGCAATCCTGTCGAAGCTCGCGGATGGTCCGCGCCGTATCCCGGAGATCGTCAAGGACCTTTATGCAGACGTCGACCCGCGCCTCCATCCGGCAGCCGGGCTGTCCGTCTTTGCCCATCTGGAGGATCTGGCAAGCAGAGGCATCGTCGATGCCAAGCCGGCGATCATGCTGAACGCGGCGTTCAGCCTCTCAAGGTGACGCGGGGCTGGAATTTGGTGGTTCTAACCTTCCAGGTCCAGCGGATCCTCTTCTCCGACAGGACCATCGTCCTCCTCGAAGTAGGGCTTGAAGCCGGGGATCGGGAATGCCTTGCGCTTTTCTTCCAGCGGCTCGGCCGGCAGGTCATCCTCGTCCGTTTCGCTTTCTTCAACCGAAAGGCGGGCCAGATCGCCATAGGTGGCGAGCAGGACCCTGTCGATCTCGGACAGGACTGTGCGAATGTGATCGGCGTTGTCGGTCAGGTCGTTCAGGCCGGTGCGGGATCTGGACCGAATGTCGAGAAGAGCGCCGACGGGATCCGGCCGAACGCGTAGAACGACATCATATTTCAGGCCGAGAACACGCGTGATGCCCTCTGCCTGCAGGCGCGTCGGCGCATCAAGCAAGTCCGGCGGCAATTCGTCCACCACACGCCAGCCGAGGTCGCTGACGGCCTTTGCGCCGGCAACATGAAGCTGGGCCGGCGGTATTCGGTATCGGCGCGGCACGATGTCCGGGTAAAGCTCCTGATCCTCAAGGGCCTCGGCCCGATTGACCGGTTCATCCGACGCCCACGCCCAGAGCGGCCAGATCCGGTCTTCCATCGTCCGGTTGAGCCAGCCGAGAAACGGCTGATCCTCTTCCAGAGACACCTGTTTCATTTCCGGGGGATTCGCGAAATCGGTCGAGAGGTCGTTTTCGTGCCCGTGCGCCACGAGCATGGCGAGTACGAGCGCGGGCGGCGCGAAGGCCAGGAGGCCGAGCAGCGTTCCGGTGAGCGCCGAGGGGACGCCGGGGCCGCCCAAAGACCAGATCCGCTGAAACGCGAAGAGCGCAAGAGCGACCGCAACCAGCGCCACCCCTGCCCCGACGATCAGGGACAGGACAAATATATCTTCGTCGATGAAGCCGAAGCGCTTGGCGAGAAAGGCGCTGACGGAGAGCGCAAGCGCAAGCCCGCCGACCTTCCGGCTCGCCGGAGCAAGGGCTGTTCTATGGACCGCGTATCGCTTCATGACTACCTGGTTCGCTTGACCCGACGGCCGCCATTGACGGCAGGCCAGGGAATATTTCTTTGTTTAGCGCCCAATTGTCAAAAATGAACTTCACTTCCGAAGTCCGTGCATCATAAATTCAGGCCGAGAGGACAGGAACCCGTCCCGTGTCCCTCACGGGACGTATGGCGACTGGGAAGGATTTCAGGATTCGGGTTGGGGTAGGACAGGAATGAGCTCCCGTCATCCGGCAGATGAACCAGGGACGCCAGCCGGTGCGGCCGGCCAACCGCCGCAGCACAGTTCCCCGTCCCTGGTCAGGCCGGGTTTCGGGAATGCGTGTCTGTGCTATCTGCTCGTCCTCAGCGCCCTCCTGTCGCCGCTTGCGCTTGTGTTCGCCTTTCTCTTTGCGGAGCCTCATGCCCCGCCGCTGCAGGCGCATTATTTCTACATCCGCACGACCATCGCCCTGATGGTCATCGGCTTCTGTCTCGCCGTGCTGATGATCGTCGTCGGCGCCGTGGTGTCGACCTTTCTGATTCTGGCAGGGCTAGCGTTGCTGGCCCTCACCGCGGCCTTGACGCTTGCACGGTGTTGCGCCGGATTTATCCACGCTTTTCGCCGCCGCGCCCCGCGTAACTACCGCACGTATTTCATCTGATCCGGCGGCCCCGGTCCGGCTTGCAGCGCACGTGATCTGCCTTAGCGGCACCTCGAAAGCGAAAAGTTAAAAATACCCTAACATTTCCAATCAAATTCACCGGGTAACGGTTACATGCTGTTATGGTATTTGACTTGGTAAATTTCGGGCTCAGGCGCACAATTTGTGACATCCAGCACGGTTTTTTCCGTTGAGCGGCCCATACTGCCCTTCGAAAGCCGCAATTGGATCAGAAATGCACGCCGCCCGCGAGCCAGACAGGAGAAAATACCCGGTTCGCAGGCATTTTTCAGCAACAACGGACTTAGCACAATGTCTCAGCAATCCGCCCGCCCGGTCACAAGCCTTCCGGCAGGAGCCAAACTCGAAAACCAGTACAAGCCGGTCGCCATCGCGGCCCTTGCAGCTGCCGCTCTTTGCAAGAGCCCGGCGACTGTGACGAAAAAAGGCAAGTAAGCCGCAGACCGGCCAATAGCTGGTGTAGCTGCTGCGCACAGCCACATGGTGCAATCGCCCTGAGCGCCTACGGAAGCACGGTTGCCGTGTGCCGGTGGGTTGGGCAAACTGCCGCCGAGTCGGACATGTCCGGTTCTCTGCGGAGACTGCCCTGATGATCATTGCCTATTGCCCATCCGTCAAAGGCCTGGAGCGGGTCGAACTCGCTCCCGATGCTCCCCTGCCCGCCACGTCGGTCTGGGTAGACCTTTATTCACCGACGCCGGAGGAGCAGAAGGCCGCCGAGAAGCTGATGGGAGCGGAAATTCCCTCCCGGGACGACGTCACCGCCATCGAGACATCGGAACGTCTTTACGTCGAACCCGGTGCAGTCGTGATGACGACCCAATTGCCGATGGCAACGCGGACGATGGATCCGATCCAGTCGTCCGTCACGATCGTGCTGAATTCCAAGCGTCTGGTGACCGTTCGTTACGGCGACCCGAAGACGCTGTCGATCCTCGCCAGGAAGATACAGTCCGACAGCACGCTCGAACGCAAGGGCCCGGCGGTGTTTTTCGCCATGCTCGACATCATCGTCGACCGCTGCGCCGACGAGATGGAAGCCGCCTCCTCCCAATATGATGAACTGGCCTATCAGGTCTTCAGCGAAGGCCTCAATACCCGCAAGACCGCCAGCTATCAGTTCGCCATCCGGCAACTGGGGCAGATCGGACTGAAGGTCGCAAAGATGCATGATGTCTGCGCCGGCCTGTCACGGGCGCTCCTGTTCACGAGCACCAACGCCAAGCGGCTCGGCCTGAGCGAAGACCAGATCGAGGAATGCAAGACCTACGGCCGGGACATTCACTCCATCAAGGAACACGGCGACGCGCTGGACAACAAGCTGTCCTTTCTTCTCGACGCCACGGTCGGGCTCGTCACCCTCGAACAGAACCAGATTTCGAAGATCTTCACCGTTCTCGGCGTGATCTTCCTTCCGCCGACCCTGATCGCCTCGATCTACGGCATGAATTTCTCGAAGATGCCGGAACTGCAATGGGAGCAGGGATTCGAGTTTTCCATTGGCCTGATGGTCGTCTCCGTGGTGGCGACCTTCCTGTTCTTCCGCTGGAAAAAGCTGCTTTGAACGTTTTCACCGTCTCCCGGCACGGCCCTGCCTGTGCAGTCGTGCCGACTTATGGGTAGAGACGTTCCTTGGCCCATTCCTGCCCGGGCTCTTCGCGCTTGAAGACGATCCTGTCGTGGAGGCGGAACGGACGGTCGTGCCAGAATTCCAACGAAAGCGGCACAAGGCGCATGCCTGACCAGTGCTCGGGTCGCGGAATATCACCGATGCCGAATTTGGCGGTGTATTTCGCAACTTCCTTTTCCAGTGCGAAGCGGCTTTCCAGCGGACGCGACTGTTTGGATGCCCAGGCGCCGATGCGGCTGCCGCGCGGACGTGAGCGATAATATTCGTCCGCCTCCTCTTGCGAGACCTCCTGCACAAGACCGCGGATGCGCACCTGCCGTCGCAGGGATTTCCAGTGGAAGCACATGGCCGCCTTGCCCGCAGACAGAAGCTCGCGCCCCTTGGCACTTTCGAAGTTGGTGTAGAAGACGAACCCGCGCTCGTCGAAGCCCTTCAGAAGAACCATGCGCACATTCGGCAGGCCGGTCTCGTCCACCGTCGCCAGGGAAAGCGCGTTCGGATCGTTGGGTTCCGTGCCGCCAGCTTCCTCAAGCCATTCTCCAAAAAGCTCAAATGGTTTTGATACCTGAGAAAAGTCACCTTTTGTTAATTCTTCCGGCGGATCTTTTAGGTCTGTCATGGTCATCCTGTCGAAGGAGTCGACAACCGGAGATGCGGCGGAGAAGCCGTCAAGAAAGGCTGTCGATAGTAGATGTATCGTATGCGTTCATATACCGCCGGAACCGTCAGGATCCAACACCTTGCCATTGCGATCGGCTGCGCAGGCCTGCTGCTGTCCGGCTGTGGTCAGGTCACGGTACCGATGGGCAGCAACGATGTCGACACGCCTACGATCATTACCGGATCCATCACGTCATCCACAGATGTCGCCTATTCCGACATCAGCGAAGAAGACCGGGATCTGATCGCCAGTCACCTTGATGAGATCGAGACGGAACTCGCCAAGGGGTCAGTCTCTCCGGCAACCTCCCTGCCCTGGCTCAACGCGCTCAGTGGAAACTCCGGCACCGTTACCTCGATCGATACAGGGATCTTCGGCGAGACCGGATGCGTGAATTTCAAGACGACTGCGAATACGATCGCCGGCATCAAGCTTTACGCGGGCACCGCCTGCCGTGACATCACCCAGAGATTCGCTGTTACGTCCCTGACCGTTTCCGACGCTTGATCGCGCCGCCAAACCCGTTACAACGTTTGGATCTTCCGGCGGACGCAAAGGTCTGGAATTTTTGCCCAACAATTCCGATATTAAGGACAATTCCGGTTTTGGACCGTGCGCCGCCTCGTGGTGCGCGTCCTTGCCTTGCCCCACGATCACCGCGCGCTTCGGAACAGGGAATGTATCCGGAGCGCTTGCGTGTGGGGCCGAGGGGCGGAAAATCTTGGATACCTGGTGAAACGAATGCGTGATCCCTACAGCGTCCTCGGGGTGGCGAAATCCGCCAGCGAGAGCGAAATCAAGAAGGCCTTCAGACAGTTGGCCAAAAAATACCATCCGGATCAAAACAAGGATGATCCGGAGGCACAGCAGCGTTTTTCAGAAGCGAACCAGGCCTACGAAATCGTGGGCGACAAGGAAAAGCGTGCAAAATTCGACCGTGGTGAAATCGATGCGGACGGCAAGCCCCGTTTCCAGTCCCATGGGTTCGACGGCTTTTCCGGCTTCGACGACGTCAGTTCGGGCGCAGGCGGAAGCCGAAGCTACAAGACGTCCTCGGGCGGCGGTGGCTTCGACGATATTCTGAACGATATCTTCGGCAGCTTCGGCGGCCGGGGCGGAGCGCGTGCACGCCCAGGCGGCGGCCCGGGTGCGGGAGCCGGTTTCTCCGGCGCCGGAGCGCAGTCCCGCACGCCCCCCAAGACCAAAGGCACCAATGTCGATATCGTGGCGCGGGTGTCGCTGGAAGATATCGTCAATTCCGGCAAGACCCAGGTGACGCTGCCAAGCGGCAAGACCGTGAACGTGACGCTGCCGACCGGTGTGGTCGAGGGCGAGATCGTTCGCCTGAAAGGCCAGGGCAATCCGGGCGAGAACGGCGGGTCGGCGGGCGACGCCATGGTCGAAATCCGCTTCCGGCCCCACAAGCTGTTCGAGGTGAAGGGGTCGGATCTTCATCTGGATCTGCCGCTCACCCTCTATGAAGCCGTCCTCGGTGCGAAGATCCGCACGCCGACCTTGACCGGCGCCGTCAACCTGACGGTTCCGCCCAACGCGTCGAGCGACAAGATCATGCGCCTGAAGGGCAAGGGCCTGCCGACGAAAACCGGCGGCCACGGCGACCTTCTGGTGAAACTCCAGATCATCATGCCGCCGCATGGCGACGAAGAGCTCGATACCCTGATGCGGGCCTGGCGGGAAATCACGCCTTACCGGGCGCGCGGTCCCGAGTTCGACTGACCGGCACACAAGAGATGAAGCGGGAGAGCGGAAACAGTCGCTCTCCCGCAATTCCGTAGCCGGTCCGCTGCCCGTCCTGTTCCCGGTCTTTTCCCTTCTGTTTTTCTGAATCGATTACGCCAGGTCTCGTTGTCTTTTTACATAACTAGTTATATACCTTGTTATGCATAGGAGATTGGCATGGTTGACGACGTTGTCCGCGCACTCGGTTACGCCACACTCGGCAGCCGGCTGAAACGGATCGGTGAAAAGCTTCAGGCTCAGACCCAGGAACTCTGCGCTCTGGTGTCCGGAACGGATCTGCCGACGCCGCACAATCCCGTTCTGGCGGCGCTCGACAGGTACGGCGCCCTCAGTATCGGCGAAATTGCAGCCGCCCTCGGACAGAGCCAGCCCGGGGTGACGCGCATGATCAACCGGATGAAAGCAGACGGGCTCGTCAGCTCACAGCCTTCGGAACAAGACAGGCGAATCACCACCATTGTTCTTACAAAAGAGGGCTGCGCCTTTGCCGCGCGGATGAAGGAAACACTTTGGCCCGAGGTCATGCTCGCGGTCGAAGACGCCTGTTCGGGCCTCGACGGTTCGCTGCTCGACCAGCTCGACCAGCTTGAAGATGCTCTCGACGCGCGCGCACTCGCAGGGCGCCGCGCGCCCCCGCCTCTGCCGGACTGGGAAACGATCCTCAAGCGCACGAAGGAAAAGAAATGACTGCACTCAATCGCCCCGTCTGGTCGGCACTGACATCGCGGCAGACGCCGTTCGCGCTCGGCGGACCGCTTGCCCGAAGGTACGATCCGGCGATGTCTCCCTTTGCCGCCTCGCGCGACAACTCACCCGAGGCACTTGCCGCACTTGGCGATCTGATTGCGCCGAGCAGCGACCGGGTCTACCTGCTCCAGGCCGATGAAATTGCCCTGCCGGCGTGCCTCGAAACCGAAGTGACGGCCCTCGGTGTTCTGATGACGCAGGAACGCGAGGTCGATGCGTCTTCCCAAAATGCGGAAGTCATCCGCCTCGGAGACGACGACGTCGCGGAGATGGTTGCCCTCGCCGAGTTGACCAAACCCGGCCCCTTTACCGAAAGAACGGCGGAACTCGGCGGTTTCTGGGGCATCCGGCGCGAGGGGTGCCTGGTCGCGATGGCCGGCAGCAGGCTCAACCTCGAAGGCTTCACCGAGGTCAGCGGCATCTGCACCCATCCCGATTTTCGAGGACTGGGCCTGGCCAGGAAGCTTTCCCTTCATGTTGCTGCCGGCATTCGCGACAAGGGCGACACGCCCTTCCTGCACGCCTATGCAGACAACCACAGCGCTATCGCGCTCTACCGGAAGCTCGGGTTCGAAATCCTGTGCGAGGTGAACGTGGCCGTGGTGAAGCGCACTCGCTGACAGGTCTGCCTTCTGGTTCAGGCCCGTATTCGCCTACCGGTCCTGCCAGTCGTAGTACCAGTAGGCCCCCTGAAGATAGAGCTTGCGAAAAACAGGAAACGGGAATTTTCGCAAGGGCTTCACGAGCGGTGCCGGAAGGTCTTGCGCGCGCAGTTTTCCCAGCAACATCGCCGCGACCTTCTCGCCGGAGATGGACGCCATCGCGATACCGCTGCCATGCCATGCCATGGCAACATAGATACCGTCGAACTGGGGGACCTCACCGACGAAGGGCGTGAGGTCGCGGGCAAGGCAAACGCGCCCGTGCCAGCTGTATTCCGTTTCCACGTCCCTCCAGGCAGGGAACATGGTCTGGAAGTCGGCGATCGCGTGCTTGTTCATCGCGCCGAGTGCACTCGTGTTCTCATAGATCCCGCCGCGCGTTCCGAACAGGAAGCGGCGATCGGGCAGAAGCCGGAAATAGTGAAGCAGGTTGCGGGTGTCGGCCGCCATCGTGTCCGATGTCCAGCCCTGCGCCTGCAGCTCGTCATCGCTGAGCGGGCGTGTCACCTGCACGGACGACATGACCGGAAGGGTTCGCCCATAAAGCCATTTGGGCGCGTCTTCCCGCGCATATCCGTTTCCGGCGACGATGACCTTTCTTGCGCGCACGAAGCCGTGCTCTGTTTCCAGACGCCAGCGATCGCCGTTCTGTGAAAGACCCGTGACCGGTGTCTTGCCGAAGATCTTGCCGCCCTGCCGGCGGACCTGCTGTGCCAGCTCCTGCACATATTTCATCGGATTGAGGGCGAAACCGTAAGGCATGTGCAGCCCGCCGTGAAAGTCTGGTCCGCCATAGCCATGCGCCTGCAGCTCATCCTTTGACAGGAGGGTCGTCTTGATGCCGAAGTTTTCCTTCAGGAAGCGCGCATGCGACTGGAGCATCGGAACGTCCTTCGGACGATGCGCCAGGTAGATCTCGCCGCTGGAATGACGGTCGGCGTCGATCCCCCAGCTTTCCAGCCGTTGCTGCACCAGATTGATACCGGCCACCTGATAGGCGACAAAGAGCCGGGCTTCATCGAGGCCGTACTTGCGTATGAGCTGCTGCTCATCGAGTTTGGTGCCCCCGAGACAACAGAACCCACCATTGCGTCCGGACGCTCCGTAACCGACATGCTCGGACTCCAGCACGCAGACGGAAACACCTGCCTGGGCCAGTTTCAGCGCGGCGCTCAGCCCCGCAAACCCGGCACCGATCACTGCCACGTCGAACAGTGCGTTGCCGATCAGCTGCCTGTCGATCCTCGGGGCCGGCACCGTGGCCTCCCAGTAACTTCCGACGGTGCGGCGAGGTTCGTTGCGGTTCTGCGGCATGTCAGATCCCGAGCTTGTCACGGAGCGAGAACCAGGTCATCGCCATGACGAGGAGCGGGAAGCGGAGCTTGTCGCCGCCGGGAAAGGCTGGAATATTCAGCTTTTCAAAGACGTCGAACCGCCCCGTGCTGCCGGCAATCGTTTCAGCCAGAATCTGGCCGGCCAGGGTTCCCATGGCGACACCATGGCCGGAATAGCCGGTGGCGGTCAGAACGTTGCTGTGTGGACGCGCAAAATAGGGCATCCGCTTCGGGGTGATCGCCAGTGTGCCGCCCCAACCGTAATCGATGCCGACGTCCTTGAGCTGGGGGAAGATCTCCAGCATGGGGTCTCGAACGAAGGACTTGATGTCCTCCGGGAAGCGATAGCCGTAGTTTTCGCCGCCGCCGAAGAGAAGACGCCGGTCCGCGGAGAGGCGAAAATAATTGATCACGAACTTGCTGTCGGCAACCGCCGCATTGTTGCTGATGATCGCCTTTGCTTCGGCTTCGGAAAAAGGCTCCGTCGCAACGATGAAATTGTTGATTGGCATGACATGGGCTGCGGTCTTGCGGTCCAGCGTGCCAAGGTAACCGTTGCACGCAAGAATCAGTTGGTCTGCCTTGACCTCCCCCTTGGCCGTGGTCACCGTGACGCGGCCATGCTCGGGTGTCTTGACGCCGGTTACCTGGCTTTCCTCAAAGATCCGGGCGCCCGCGGCTTCGGCGGCGCGGCCAAGGCCCAGCGCAAAGTTGAGCGGGTGCAGATGACCGGCCCCCATGTCCAGCGAGCCGCCATGGTAGCGCGGGCTGCCGACCAGACTGCCGATCTCGTTCCCGTCGACGAACCGGATATCCTCGTAGCCATAGGTGAGATGCAGATGCTCGACGTAGTCGCGACTGTCGCTGACAAAGCTCTTGCGGTGGTCCGCATGCAGGATGCCGGGCGTGTAGTCACAAGCGATCTGATGTCGCGCGATCAGGCTTTTGACCAGCGCCTTGGAATCTTCCGCAAGTTCCCACAGCAGTTTGGCATGTGCCATGCCGTGGCGCTGCTCGAGCGTCGTCTGCTCGACCCTCTGGCCGGAACCGACCTGGCCGCCATTGCGGCCCGAGGCGCCCCAGCCGATCCGGTTCGCTTCCAGTAGAATGACGCTGATGCCGCGCTCGGCAAGATGAAGCGCCGCCGACAGCCCGGTGTAACCACCACCGATGATGCAGACGCTTCCGGTCGTCGCCTCTTCCAGCGACGGGTAAGCTGTCTGCCAGTTCGCTGTGGCAGCGTAGTAGGAGGGAGCATGTTGGCCAGGCGTATCGTTGGCCGTCAGCAGATCAAGCGCTGTGAGCATGTCCTTTTTACCGGCCTCTCTCGCGTTGCACTTTTCGCCGCTTTGGATATGGTGCCACCTTCTCTTTTTCGAGATGAAGTTTCAAGGTCGGTACTGCTATCAAGATGAATTTTCTCCTGATATTGCAATCGCTTGAAGCTACCGTAACGGCAAGTCAGGCTTGGAAAACTACCCTCATGACGCAAAACGAAGGCAAATCTGTGTTTGGAGCCGCAGAGCATCCATGGCTCGATCCGTTCTGGCGCCGGCTGGTTCTGGTGCTTTTCTGTGCCGCCTGGACCGTTTTCGAATACGCCATGGGCAACACGACCTGGGCCTATATCGTCGGCGCGATCACGCTCTATGCCGGATGGTCCTACCTCTATACCTACAAGGGACCGGATCACCCGGACCGAAGTTCGTCTTCCGCGGGCGATCCGGACGAAGGGTGATCGTCGGATGAGGCGGGGCGGTCATATGCGGTCAAAACTCGAGATCGACATGATCGCCGGGCTCCTTTGCATGCTCGGGGTCTTCGTTCTCTGGCCCGCGGGCGCGGTGCTGGCCGAGGACAGGCAGCAGGAAAGCGCGGCCGCGACCTCTGTCGAAGATGTTCTGAACAAGCGCTGCGTCGTCTGTCACGGCTGCTACGATGCGCCCTGCCAGCTCAAGCTTTCTTCGCCAGACGGATGGCTGCGCGGCGCAAGCAAGCAAAAGGTCTACGAATCCTCCCGTCTTGACGATGCCCCCATGACCCGTCTCGGCATTGATGCCAAAACGGTGCCCGAGTGGCGCAAGAAGGGTTTCTTTTCGGTGACCGAGCCGGGCGAAGAGCCGTCGGTTCTGGAGCGTCTCCTGAAGGCCGGCCGTGAGAACGACTTCAAGCTGGGCGCCGCCCTGCCCGACGATATCGACGTCTCGCCGCTGCGTGAAAACGTCTGTGCCATGGCACCCGAGGTCGACGACTATCTGGAAGAGCATCCCGACGGGGGCATGCCCTTCGCGATGGCGCCCCTTCCGGAAGACGAATATCGGCAATTGCTTAGCTGGGCACAGGCCGGAGCCCCGGCTCCGCAGCAGAAAACGGACCTTCCGGCGGACGTGACCAAACAGCTCGGCTCGATCGAGAGCTTTCTGAATGCCGACGATCTGCGCTCGAAGCTGGTTGCCCGCTATGTCTATGAGCATCTGTTCCTGGCGCATATACACCTGGAAGACGACGAGCCGCGCAGGTTCTTCCGGCTGATCCGCTCCCGCACGCCATCCGGAGAGCCGCCGGACGAGATCCCCACGCGCCGCCCCTTCGATGATCCGGGCGGCCCGTTTCACTATCGCCTCGTCCCGCTCAACGGCACCATCCTTTTCAAGGAGCACATGGTCTACGAGATCGGACCGAAGAGGCTTCAGCGCTACCGCGATCTCTTTCTCGGCACCGATTGGACGCTGGAGGCGCTGCCCGCCTATTCCGGACAGACAGGCGGCAATCCTCTGTCGACGTTCCGGGCCATTCCCCCCCGCAGCCGCTACCAGTTCCTGCTGGACGACGCGCTTTATTTCGTTCGCTCGTTCATCCGGGGGCCCGTGTGCTACGGTCAGGTCGCGGTCAATGTGATCGAGGATCGTTTCTGGGTTTCCTTCCTGGATCCGGACTCGGATCTGTCAGTGACCGACCCGGCCTATCTGGAGAATGCGATCCCGATCCTCGAGCTGCCGGTCGCCCGCGCGGACGGCAAACTGAAGGAAAGGCTGCGCAGTTTCCTGCTCGACGGGCCGGTCAAATACCAGGACTTTCGCAAGAGACATTACGCCCGAAAGACGGCGCGCGACGGCGGTCCCGACTACGGCGACATCTGGGATGGCGACGGACGCAGTCTTGATGCCAGGCTCACGGTCTACCGCAACTTCTCTTCGGCATCCGTTGTGCAGGGCTTTGTCGGCACTCTGCCGGAAACGGCCTGGGTGATCGACTTCCCGCTTTTCGAACGCATCTACTACAATCTCGTTGCCGGATTCGACGTCTTCGGAAACGTTGAGCATCAGCTGACCACCCGGCTCTACATGGACAGTCTGCGCCGCGAGGGCGAGCGGATATTCCTGTCCTTCCTGCCGCCGGACATCCGCATGCCGATGCATGAGAGCTGGTACCAGGGGCCGCTCGTCAGCCTCGTCGACCAGTGGAAGGAAAGCCAGCTGGACATCAGCTCGGCGACCGGGATTGCCTACAAGACAAGCTTTCCGAGACGGGAATTCCTGACCCATCTGCTGACGATGGAACCGCGCCTCTGGCCGGTCACCGACCCGATCAATCGATGCGGTGCCGGCGGCTGCGCGGCCGGCGACACAAGCGCCGGCATCCTTCGGCCGCTGACCGTTGAACCGGCACCATTTGCCAAGCTGATGCCGGACATCGCGGTCCTGATCGTTGAGGCGGGCTCGCAGGAGGGCGACGACGAAGTGTTCACGCTCGTTCATGACAAGGCCCACAGCAACGTCGCCTTCATCTTCAACGAGGATCTGCGCCGGGAGCCGGAAAAGGATGCCCTGACGATCGTCAGGGGCCAGTTCTCCAGCTATCCGAATTTCATTTTCCGAACCTCGCGGGCGGACCTGCCGGATTTTGTCCGGGCAGTGGGTGCGATGGAAAGCCGGAGGGATTATCTGGAGGTCGTAGAACGCTTCGGCATCCGAAGGACGCATCCTCAGTTCTGGTCCGTGTTCGACCAGGTTCAGGCCTCACTCGATGCCCAGAGCGCCCTTCAGGCCGGGCTGCTCGATTTGCACCGGTATCGGGATCCGAAGCCCCAGGATCCGATCGAGCGACTGTTCGAATTCACCTTTTCGCTCGACTGAGCAAGCCGCAGCGCCTTCGTTTTGCAAGAAGGGCCCGCAATGTCATTGCGGGCCCTGAAGCATTTCGATCATTGAGCGCGATCTGGTCTTCCGATCAGGCCGCTGTCCTCGCCTTGAATTCGATGCGGCGGCGATGGAGCACCGGCTCGGTATAACCATTCGGCTGGCTGGTGCCTTCCAGGACCAGCTCGCATGCAGCCTGGAAGGCGACCGAGTTGTCATAGTCCTCAGCCATCGGACGATAGTTCGGATCGCCCGCATTCTGCTTGTCGACGACACCTGCCATACGTTTCATGGTCTCCACCACCTGGTCCTTGCCGACGACACCGTGATGCAGCCAGTTGGCGATGTGCTGGGAGGAAATGCGCAGCGTGGCGCGGTCTTCCATGAGGCCGACATCATTGATGTCCGGGACCTTGGAGCAACCGATCCCCTGCTCCACCCAGCGCACGACATAGCCCAGAATGCCCTGGGCGTTGTTGTCGAGTTCGGCCTGCATGTCCTCGAGCGTCCAGTTCGGGCGCGCCGCAACCGGGATGGACAAGATGTCTTCCAGCTTCGCGGCATCGCGCGACCTGAGTTCCGCCTGCCGGTCGGCAACGGAAACCTTCAGGTAGTGCAGCGCGTGGAGTGTCGCCGCCGTCGGAGACGGTACCCAGGCCGTGTTGGCACCGGACATCGGATGGCCGATCTTCTGCTCCAGCATGGCGTTCATCAGGTCCGGCATCGCCCACATGCCCTTGCCGATCTGCGCATGACCCGGCAGGCCGCAGGCCAGCCCGACATCAACGTTGTTGCTCTCGTATGCGGCGATCCAGGTCGAGGTCTTCATGTCGCCCTTGCGGATCATCGGGCCGGCTTCCATGGACGTGTGCATCTCGTCGCCGGTCCGGTCGAGGAAGCCGGTGTTGATGAAGAACACGCGATCCTTTGCCTGACGGATACACTCCTTCAGGTTGACAGTGGTCCGGCGCTCCTCGTCCATGATGCCCATCTTGAGCGTATTGCGCTCAAGGCCCAGCGCATCCTCGATCCGGTCGAAGGTCTCTGACGCAAAGGCCACCTCCTCCGGACCGTGCATCTTCGGCTTGACGATATAGACGGAGCCGGCGCGGCTGTTCGTACGCCGCCCGTTGGTGCCGATGTCGTGCAGAGCGATCATCGCCGTGATCATGCCGTCAAGCAGACCTTCCGGCACCTCGTTGCCGTCCCGGTCGAGCACGGCATCGATGGTCATGAGATGGCCGACATTGCGGATAAGCAGCAGGGAGCGGCCATGCAGCGTCAGCGCCTTGCCGTCGGGGGCCGTATACTGCCGATCGCCGTGCATGCGGCGGGTGATGGTCTCGCCGCCCTTTTCGAAGGTCTCTTCGAGGTCGCCCTTCATCAGGCCTAGCCAGTTGGAATAGACGACGACCTTGTCTTCCGCATCCACCGCAGCGACCGAATCCTCGCAGTCCATGATGGTCGACATGGCGGATTCCACAATGACGTCGGAAATACCGGCCTTGTCCGTCTTGCCGATCGGATGCAGGGGATCGACGGCGATTTCCAGATGCAGGCCGTTCTTGACGAGAAGCACCTTGTAGGGCGCGGCGGGATCGCCGGAATAGCCGGCGAACTGCGCAGGATCGGCGAGGTTGGCCGTTTTGGCGCCTGTCGAAACGACAAGTTTCTCGTCTTCAACCGAAAGGCCGTCAATGTCCGCCCAGCTGCCCTCTTCGAGCGGCACCGTATCGTCAAGAACCTTCCGGGCATAGGCAATGACGTCCGCGGCGCGATCCATGTCGAAACCGCCCTTCTGCGGCTTGCTGCCCATGGCATCCGTTCCGTAGAGCGCATCATAGAGCGAGCCCCAGCGGGCATTCGCCGCGTTGAGCGCGTACCGGGCATTCATCACCGGAACGACGAGCTGAGCCCCGGCGACGTCGCCGATTTCCGGATCGACGTCTTTCGTCGTGACCTCAAAGTCGGGGCCTTCGTCGACGAGATAGCCGATTTCATTCAGGAACGCCTTGTAGGTCGCCATGTCCGGCGATCCCGGATTTTCCTTGTGCCAGGCATCAATCCGCTGCTGAAGTGCGTCGCGCTTTTCCAGGAGCTTGCGGTTTTTCGGCGCCAGGTCGTGGATCAGCGCGGACAGGCTCTTCCAGAAATGGTCCTGCTCGATCCCGGTCTCTGGCAAGGCCTTCTCGTTGACGAAATCGAAAAGAACGCTGTCGACTTGCAGTCCGTGGGCATCGATGCGGCCTGTCATTGCTTCACTCCACTCGGTAAATTGTCTTGGGCCTGTCGGTCTTCGCCGCAGGAAATCTGACCCTGTTGTGGGGGCAAAGGGGAGCGTCGTCAATTGGTGCGCCAATTCCATGACTTTTTCCATTCAGGAAATAATCGCTTTCATTATGTCCTGCATGTGCCGTCATGATTCGGTAAGTTTGGTCTTTCGGTCCCGCGTCCGATGAGGTAGCGATACGCCGGAAAACGCGCTCGGACTGCTTCCAGACGCCGTTTCCTGAAATTCGCACCAGGTGCGATATCCCGCACTAAGGTATTCATGCTCGCGATCGTAAAACAGCTGCGCAGCGCGTCGTATGGCAACGCCATCGTGATGCTGGGTCTGACCACCCTCTTTTGGGGCGGCAATACCGTTGCCGGCCGCATGGCCGTTGGAGAAGTCTCTCCGTTCGTGGTGGTCTTTCTGCGCTGGCTGATCGTTTCGATCCTGGTTGTGCCGATGATGCTCCGCAGGATCAGGGCGGAATGGCCGATCCTGCGCCCTGCCATGCCGCGCATGGCGTTGATGGCCGTCTTCGGTTATATCGGCTTCAACTCCTTGTTCTACATCGCAGCGACAAGCACCACGGCCGTCAATCTGGGCATTATCCAGGGGTCGATCCCGATCCTCGTGCTCATCGGATCCATATTTGTGTTCGGGACAGGTGTCCGCATCCTGCAGGTGTTCGGCATCCTGCTGACGCTCAGCGGCGTCGCGCTGGTTGCCGCGCATGGCGACATCCACCAGTTGTTGGCGCTTTCGGTCAATCCGGGTGACGGTGTGATGCTGATCGCCTGCGTCCTGTACTCCGGATATACGCTTGCCCTGCGCAACCGACCGCAAGTTCCCGGCCTCGTGTTCTTCGCCGTGCTGTCGGCCGTTTCCGTGCTCGCCTCCCTACCCGGCCTTTTTGCCGAGATGAGTGCGGGAGCGGCGCAATGGCCAACCCTGAAGGGGGGGCTGATCGTGCTCTATATCGCAGTGTTCCCGTCCTATATCGCGCAGATCTTCTTCATGCGCGGTGTGGAGCTGATCGGACCGGCACGCGCCGGTGTGTTCATCAACCTCGTGCCGATCTTCGCCGCAATCCTTGCCGTTTCCATTCTCGGCGAACCGTTCGAATGGCATCACGGCACGGCACTGGTCCTGGTGCTTGGCGGTATCTGGCTTTCCGAACGCAAGGCGTCCGTGGCACCGCCCACCTGACCAATTGCCCACGCCCTGCGCCTGTTGCCTATTTTTTGATTGCCGCGCGACTGCCTGTTCCTGGCCACAGACCCTCACTTCGCCGCAATTGCGGGGAAAAAGATTCACCCGGGATTAAGCCAATCCCCAATACGGTAACCGGGTGCCGGAGCCCCGCGTCTTCGGACACCCTTCCGTACCCGGAAGGCGTCACATCCGGATCGCATATTTGAATTCATTTTGCTGGCAAGGCACAGTGACTATATGGAAACACCCCTGATAACAGGCGCGTTCGCGCTGTTACTGCTGACCATTTCCCTGCTTCAGCCGCTTGCACGTCGACTGGGGCTGGCGCCGAGCGTTTTGCTGGCGATGGTCGGCACGATGATCGGGATCCTTGCCACCTATCTTCTGCATACGCCGAAGACAGACGCCTTCAACATGATCGCCTATGTCTTCGTGAACCCGCCGCTCAACTCGGAGATGATCCTCTACATCTTCCTGCCGATCCTGCTGTTCCAGACCTCTCTGACCCTCGATGTCCGACGTCTGTTCGAGGACCTTGCGCCGATCCTCGTGATGGCGGTGGTGGCGGTGTTCGTTGCGACCGGATTCATTGGACTGGCCCTTTATCCCCTGTCGGGAATGTCGCTGGTCACCTGCCTGCTGCTCGGCGCGATCGTCGCCACCACGGACCCTGTAGCCGTCGTCGCGATTTTCCGCGATATCGGGGCACCGGGTCGGCTCGGCCGGATCGTCGAGGGCGAAAGCCTTCTCAACGATGCCGCCGCCATCGTCATCTTCGTCATCCTGCTCGGCATCCTGACGGGCCAGCACAGCATCAATGGCGGGGAAGCCTTCGTCGCACTGGCGCGCTCCTTTGCAGGTGGCGTCATCGTCGGCACGATCATTGCCCGCGCCGCGGTCATGCTGCTTCCCGTCATGCGCGACCTGCCGCTTGCGCAGGTCACCCTCAGCCTCGCCCTGCCCTACGGCATCTATGTCCTCAGCGATCAGTTCGCCGATGTCTCCGGTGTGGTTGCGGTGGTGTGCGCGGGTATCGTGTTCAATCTTTACGGACCGGCCAGGATCCAGCCGGCCGGATGGCAGTTCCTGCATTCCGTCTGGGAGCAGATTGCCTTCTGGGCCGCCTCGCTCATCTTCCTGCTCTCCTCGATCCTGATCCCGCGCTTTGTCGAAGGGTTCAAGCCGATCGATATCCTGCTGCTGTTCGTCGTCATCATCGCCTCGCTTGCCGCACGCGCCGTGGTGATCTTCGGCCTTCTTCCGGTGCTCAGTTCGCTCGGGGCCGGCCAGGCCGTCAACAACAAGTACAAGACGGTGATCATGTGGGGCGGGATGCGCGGCGCGGTGACGCTGACACTGGCGCTCAGCGTGTCTGAGCACGCCATGCTCACCGACGAGATTTCCGGGTTCATCACGCGCCTGGCGACCGGGTTCGTGCTGTTCACGCTACTGGTCTACGGAACCAGCCTGAAACCCCTGATCCGGCTGCTTGGGCTCAACCGGCTCAACACCCGCGACGAAGCCCTTCGCACGCAGTTTCTCGCGCTTGCCTTGTCCGACGTCCGGCACGGCATCGAAAGCGCCGCCCGCAATTATCATATCGAACCGCGGGTCGCACACGAGGTCATCCAGGAATACGAGGACCGCGCCACCCAGGCGGCTTCCGAGACCAACATGCTGGAAGAGCTGAAGGATTGGGACCGCGTCCGCATGGGCCTGATCGCACTCGCGGACCGGGAGCAACAACTGGTCCTCAGCCATTTCCATGAAAAGACGATCTCGGGACGCTCGGTCTCGAAATTTCTCGCGATTACCGGGCGGACCGGCGACCTGACGCGCAGCGAGGGGCGGTCCGGTTACAACAGAGCCACCCGGCAGCCGCTGCGGTTCGGCCTCGGCTTCCGCATAGCGCAGACCTTGCAGCGTCGGCTGCGCATCACGCGGCCCCTTGCGATCCGCCTTGCCGACAGGTTCGAGTTTCTGCTCGTCTATCGTATCCTCGGCAGCGAACTGATCGAGTTCAACACCCGCCGCATCCGGCCGCTGCTCGGCGACCGTGTTTCCGACATCCTGAACGACACGCTGTCCATCCGGCTTGAGGAAACGGTGCAGGCCATCGATGCGCTTCGCCTGCAGTACCCCGACTATGCGGACGCGCTGGAACGGCAGTTCCTGCAAAAAACCGGCGTCCGGCTGGAAGAAACCGCATTCGATGAAGCCAAGGATCAGATGCTGATCGGCTCGGAACTCCATCAGGACCTGCTCCGGGACGTTGAACGCAGCCGGAAAGCCAGCCATCAGCGCCCCAAGCTCGACCTTGGACTGAAAACCCGCGACCTCGTGAGCGGGCACCCCCTGTTCGCCGAACTGCCGGCAAAGCAGCAAAAGGCCATTCGCCGCAAGATGCGGCCGCAGTTCGCGACGCCCAACGAATTGCTCATACGGCGCGGCGACAGGGGCGATGCGGCCTATTTCATCGCTTCCGGCGCCGTGGAAGTGCGCACACCGACCCATACCGTGCGGCTCGGTCGAGGCGATGTCTTTGGCGAAATCGCCCTCATGACAGGCGGACGCCGCAGCGCGGATGTGGTCGCGCTCGGCTATTGCCAGCTGCTGTGTCTCAGCGCGAATGACTTCAGGATGCAGATGGAGCAGCATCCGGAGTTGCGCAAGCACGTTATCAAGCTTTCGAAACAGCGCCAGCTGATGAATACCGATCAGCCGGATGCCGATTACGAGGACCCGGTCATTTCGCAGTTCACGCTCGCCCTGCCACTTCCCACCGAAGCGCCGGAGCCGGAGCCCGAGCAAACGGAAGAAGATGCGCCGGATTTCTTGAGTGCCGACGATGACACTCTTGGAGAGGGCCGCGGAGAGGCCGACAACGCTGCATCGACAGCCGCAGAGACCGCCGATCACAACACGGCAGAAGCTGAGACCTCGGCGGAAACCAAGCGTTCGGATGCCCCTTCTTCAATCGATCAGGAAAACGCCTTTACGGCATTGGGTGAAGCGAAGGTGGATGGTTTGACCGAGGAGAAGCCCTCCGAGGCGGCGGACCGGCCGGAGCCGGAATTGCCTGAGGAAACAGCGGAGACGTCCGAGAGCAAGGCCGAGGCTGACGCTGAGACCGACATCAACACCGAAACCGAGGCCGAAGCTTCACAGGTCCGGGACCGCAAGGAAGAGACAAAAAAAGAGACCGCCTGAAATCAGGCGGCCTCCGGCACGTCTCATCAATGAAAACCCGGTCATCCGGCTTTCTGAATCTCCACCGAATGCGGATAGGGAATGGAGATGCCGCCGGCGTCGAATGCTTCCTTGACGGCTTTCAGCATGTGGCACTTCAGCTCGAAATAGTCGGAAGAATTGCACCACAGGCGCGTGCTGAGGTCGACCGAACTGTCACCGAGATTCGTCAGCCGCACCCAGGGTTCGGGGCTCTTGTGAATGCGCTCGTCGGCGTTGGCGACATCGAGAATGATCTGCATTGCCTTGTCGGCATCGTCGTCATAATCAATCCCGAATGTGAGGTCGAGCCTCCGGGTGCTGTGGGCGGAGTAGTTCGTCAGGATCTGGCCCCAGGCCTGGCCGTTGGGGACGATGACCTGGATGTTGTCCGGCGTTGCCAGTTCGGTGATGAAGATGTTGAGGTCCTTCACCGTTCCGGACGTTCCACCGATATCGACGAACTGGCCGACCTTGTACGGACGGAAGATGATCAGCATCACGCCGGCAGCGATGTCACTCAAGGTTCCCTGGAGCGCCAGTCCGATCGCCAAGGTTCCGGCGCCGAGAACAGCCACCAGGCTTGTTGCCTGAATGCCGAAGAGCTGCAGAATCGCAATCACGGTGATCAGCAGCACCAGCCAGCGGACGACGGATGATGCAAAACCGCCGATCGTATCATCGATACGCGGATGGCTGATGATCCGGTTTTTCACCAAGCGCGACAGGAAACCGGCCAGAAACCAGCCGATTATGAGAACAATGACAGCCTTGACCGCATTGATGATCAGCGGCGTATAGACGTAGAACTGATCCATCGTAGTATCCATTTGCACTCTCCCTCACAACGATTGCCGGTTCAAAGCCTTATACGTGACTAAATGCAGAAGTCACCTGCGGAAGCTTCATCCTGTCGGAAAAACCTTTGGAGCAGAAACACGTCCTGTCTCATCGTTGTTCTGACCGGGTCAGGCAGAGCGCGAATTCGGCTTCGCATCTGTCATCAAGGCGATGCCGGACCGGCTGAACGGCGCCATTCGTTGCGCTCGCCCGGTTGGACAGCGTCTTTGGCGGGTCGAGCGGCGGCATCGACCACCGCAGGCCGGAAAATCGCTTCGGCACGACCTTCAGATGCAGCACCACCAACATCGACCATACGCTGCCCAGCGTCTGCAGAAGTCTGCGAACGGGAATGCATCCGGAGCCCCGGTGACGGCGACCTGGTTGCGTCGGCGATACCCCTGTTTCGATGAAGCAACGTCTTGCGCAGCGCACCCGGCAACCTAAGTCTAGGGTGGTTTCCGCTGTGCACAATGGTGCCCGATGGAAACCTGCCCAAATAAATCCCCTCGTTTCACCGGGAAAAATCGATGTCAATGAAACTAAAAATCATCACAGGTTCCACGCGCCCGGGCCGGGTCGGTCCGAAAATCGCCGGCTGGGTCGTTGAAGCCGCCAAGGCGCATGGCGGATTTGAAGTCGAAAGCGTCGATCTTGCCGATTACAATCTGCCGATCCTGGACGAGCCAAACCATCCGTCCAAGCAGGATTACAAGCATGAACACACCAAGCGCTGGAGCGCGGTGATCGGCGATGCCGATGCGTTCATCTTCGTGACGCCGGAATACGACTATTTCGCGCCTGCATCGCTCGTGAACGCGATCCAGTACCTCTACAAGGAGTGGAACTACAAGCCTGCCGGCGTCGTGAGCTATGGCGGCGTCTCCGGAGGGCTGAGGTCTGCTCAGACCTTGCGCGATCTGCTGTCGACCATGCAGGTGATGCCGTTGCCACAGGTCGTGCCGGTCCCGTTCTTTCCGGAATTCATCGACGACGACGGCAAGTTCACATCGAATGAAAAGATGGAAGAAGGCGCAACGACTCTGTTCAATGAACTGTCGAAATGGGCAACGGCGCTCAAGACGCTTCGTTGATGTGCTCTGTCCGCCGCCCCAAAGGCGGCGGACCGCATTTTCTCAGTCGCCGGAGGTGACTGGACCGAGATCACAGGGCGGCTCGCTGTCGTCCGGCACGAAGAAGTCAGGCGCGAGCGCATGCTCGGGATCGACCCGGTAAACGTCGAAATCGGTGACACCCCGGCTTGCCAGAAACGTATCATCGATCAGGAACTGGCCAGTCATATCACGTGACGGCGTGGTGAGAATCTCATGCGCCGCATCCGCCAGGATCTCCGGCGTGCGGCTCTGCTGCATCATCGTATCGCCGCCGATGATATTTCGGATGGCCGCCGTCGCGATTGTCGTGCGCGGCCACAGCGCATTCACAGCGATGCCGGCAGAGCGCAATTCTCCGGCAAGGCCCAGCACCACGAGGCTCATGCCGTATTTGGCGATGGAATAGGGTGTGAAGGCTGCAAACCACTTTTCCTGCATGTCGAGCGGAGGCGCCAGCATGAGAATATGCGGATTGTCCGACTTTTTCAGATGATCGATGGCATGTTTGGAGCAGGCCAGCGTGCCGCGCGTGTTGATCTGGTGCATCAGATCGAACCGCTTCATGTCCGTCTGCTCGACCGGCGTCAGCTGGATGGCGCTGGCGTTATTGACGAGAATGTCCAGACCGCCGAAATGTGAAGCCGTCCTGTCGATGGCCTCCTTCACGGCTACGTCGTCGCGCACATCCAGCACAAGCGGCAATGCCTTGCCGCCGGCCGCCTCGATTTCCTCTGCCGCGCTATAGATCGTGCCATCAAGCTTGGGGTGCGGTTCGGCCGTCTTTGCCGCGACGGCGACATTTGCCCCGTCACGCGCCGCCCGCAAGGCGATCGCCTTGCCGATCCCGCGAGAGGCCCCGGTGATGAACAGGGTCTTGCCCTTCAGTGTCATTCTCATTTCCTCCGGTGATCCCGATCGATCACGACTGTCTGCTCGTTTTCAACTGCCTGTCTTCTTCGACATGAAAGCCTCGAACGCGGCTATCGTCTCAGGTGCGCTCAGGTGGCTGGCGAAGATCCGGATCTCTTCCTCTACCCGCTCGGACAACACGTCCATGTCTCCGCGCAGCAGCTTGCGCGAAAGCGCCATCGCTTCGGGCGGCTTGTCGGCAATCTCGCGGGCACAGGCCAGGGCTGCCGCTTCAACATCCCCTTCGACCACGTCATTGACCAGTCCGGCCAGAGCCGCCTTTTCGGCGGAGAACGACTTGCCGAGGCAAAGCAGTTCAAATGCGCGGGCATGCCCCATCAATGCCGGTCCGAGCAGGCTGGAGCCTGCTTCCGGAACTAGGCCCAGATCCACGAACGGCGCGCGGAAGACCGACCTGGGGCTGGCGAAAACCATATCGCAATGAAGCAACAGCGTGGTGCCGACGCCGATGGCGATGCCGTCGACACAGGCGACGATCGGCGCGCGATTGCGGACCAAGGCGCGCAGGAACCGGGCCACCGGGGTCTCTGACAGTCCGGAGCGGCCGGCGTAGCTCAGGAAGTCGCCGATATCGTTTCCCGCCGTGAAAACCTCCGGATGACCGCAGATCAGATGGCAGCGGACCTGAGGATCGTCATTGCCGGTTTCAAGGCTCTCGGCGAGGTCGGAATACATCTCGCCGGTAAGCGCGTTCTTCTTCTCGGGGCGGTCAAGACGCAGGGTCTGCACGCCGTCGGCAAGGCTCTTGCGGATCATGCTCGTCCTCCGGACAACGGGCTCACGAGGCAAGCGCTTCAGGATCGAACAACTGGATCGCCTCGGCCGAGCCGAGGATGTCGGCCTTGAGGCCCGTCGTTTCCCGGAGTGTCGTCTCGCAGAAATTGCGTGCCAGCAGAGTCCGTTCGGCCAGAAGCCGGGACGGCTCGTCCGCCGACCGGAGCGCGCCCCTTGCCAGGAGCACCCCGCCCAGCGTCAGCCCGGCAAGCCTAAGGTAGGGCGTCGCGCCGCAAAGGGCGTCTGCGATCCGTCCATCGGCCTGCGCCGTCAGCATGTAGGTGGTGGCACTTTCCAGATCGTCGATCGCGGCCGACAGCGCCTCTCCTGCCCCGCCGAACCCGGGCTGGTTCGATGCCTTGACCTCGTCCGCAACGGATTTCAGCTCCGTGAGGAACCCGCGAACATGGTCGCCGCCTGAAAGCGGCAGCTTGCGCATCACGAGGTCGATGGACTGAATTCCGTTGGTGCCTTCGTAGATGGGCGCAATGCGCGCATCGCGCAGATGCTGGGCGGCGCCTGTCTCTTCGATGTAACCCATGCCGCCATGGATCTGGATGCCAAGCGAGGCAACCTCCACGCCGAAATCGGTCGACAGGGCCTTGGCGATCGGCGTCAGAAAGCTGGCCCGTGCGCGCCAGAAACCTGCCGTGTCTGCGTCTTCCACGGCTTCGGCCATGTCCATGGCATGGGCGCAGGCAAAACAGATGGCTCTGGCAACCTGCGTGCGCGACTTCATTGCCAGAAGCATGCGCTTGATGTCGGAATGCCGCGCGATGGGGCTCATGCCTTCGCCCGTCTCACCGGGCGCCCTACCCTGTTTGCGATCCAGTGCGTAGGCAAGTGCGTCCTGATAGGCCCGTTCGGCAACGCCCAGTCCCTGGATCCCGACGGCGAGCCGGGCGTTGTTCATCATCGTGAACATGCACGCCAGACCGCGGTTCTCCTCACCGATCAGCCAGCCGGTCGCCCCGCCGTCGTCGCCGTAGATCATCGTGCAGGTTGGAGAGCCGTGGATGCCCATCTTGTGTTCCACGCCAGCGACGCGCACATCGTTACGCGCGCCGAGAGAGCCGTCGTCGTTCACGAGAAACTTCGGCACCAGGAAAAGCGAAATACCCTTCGTGCCGGCCGGTGCGTCCGGCAGGCGCGCAAGGACGAGATGCACGATGTTGTCGGTCAGGTCGTGATCGCCATAGGTGATATAGATCTTCTGCCCGGAGATGCGGTAGGTCCCGTCATCATTGCGTTCCGCCCTTGCCTTGAGGGCGTTGAGATCCGATCCGGCCTGCGGTTCGGTCAGGTTCATCGTTCCCATCCACTCGCCCGAAACGAGCTTGCCGAGGTACTTGTCCTTCAGATCCTGCGACGCATGCTTTTCGATCGCCTCGATCGCCCCCATGGTCAGCGTCGGTCCGATCGCAAATGCCATGGAACCGGAGTTCCACATTTCGAGAGCCGCGGCCGACAGCATCTGCGGCAGGCCCTGCCCACCTGCGTCCGGAGCACCCGAAAGACCGTTCCAGCCGCCTTCGATCCAGGCATGATAGAGGTCCCGCCAACCGGGAGGCGTGGCGACCTTGCCGTCCGTGAAAGGTGTTCCGTGGCTGTCGGCAACCGCATTGAGCGGTGCGATCCGCTCCGCTGCAAACCGGCCCGCCTCGTTCAGGATCGCGTCGACAAGATCATTGGAGAGGTCACCGTGTCTCGGTTGGTCCTGAAGCTCGGTCAGGCCGCAGACATGTTTCAGTGTGAAGGCGATTTCATCCACGGGGGCGCGGTACATTCAGGTTCCTCCCAAGAACCACCGGCATTCTGTGTGCCGGGATCTCGTTGTTTTCGCTGTTCCCTGCTTGACGGAAGCGAAGCTTGCCCGCAAAAGCGCAGTTCACAGCGGCCAGACGGGACAATAGCCCTGTTGACGTTAACGTCAACCCGTATCGCTGCGGCAGGTGGCACTGTTTCTTTCTCGGGCAGCCACGGCGGCAACCAAACCATTAGGTCAGGGAACCAACTCATGCAGCGCTGGACGCTCGACCTCGACAGCTCCGACTGGCGCAACACGCCGGACGCGGAAAGTGCCTGCGCGGCGCTCCTGCGCGGTGAACTGGCTGCCGTTCCGACGGAAACAGTCTATGGTCTTGCGGCAGATGCGACCAATGGCAAGGCCTGTGCGCGGATCTTCGAGGCGAAGGGACGTCCGCAATTCAATCCGCTGATCTCTCATCTTCCTTCCGTTGAGGCCGCCGAGATGCATGGAATCTTCGACGCCCGCGCCCACGCACTCGCCAGGGCCTTCTGGCCCGGTCCGCTGACGCTGGTCCTGCCGAAGAGAGAGACTTCCAGCATTTGTGATCTGGCGACCGCCGGTCTGCCCAGTGTGGCGCTGCGCGTTCCTGCCGGTCCGGTGATGCGGTTTCTGTCGGAGAAAACCGGCAGACCGCTGGCCGCGCCCAGCGCGAACAGGTCCGGCAGGATCAGCCCGACCAGAGCGCAGGACGTCCTCGACGATCTCGGCCCCTCGCTCGGCGTCGTGATCGACGCCGGCCCGTGTTCGGTCGGCATTGAGTCCACCATCGTCGGGCTCGTCGATGACAAACCTCGCCTGCTGCGGCCGGGCGGTCTGTCCCGGGAAGACATCGAGGCCGTCCTCGGCGAACCGCTCGAAGCGGCTTCCGCCGACACCTCGCCCGACCAGCCCTCCGCGCCCGGCATGTTGTCTTCTCACTATGCGCCCAATGCCGCGCTTGTCCTGAACGCCAGCGAGGCAGACCGCGAAGATGCGCTGCTATCGTTCGGGCCGGAGCGCCTGCCCGGCGCCGAAACCGCGCGGGCCGAATTCAATCTCAGCCCCACCGGAGACCTTGCGGAAGCGGCGGCCAATCTGTTCATCGCCATGCGAACGCTGGATGCAAGCGGGACGCGCACCATTCGGGCACAAGTTATCCCCAGCTTTGGATTGGGCGAGGCGATCAATGACCGTCTGAAGCGGGCCGCTGCCCCGCGCGGTTGAGTACCAGCTCCCTCTTGCTGCCAATGGCGATGCCCGCCCCGGTTGGCGTTAATTTCATCACGCGACGGAAAAGCGATAAAAATCAGGAACTCCGGTACCGCGTTGGCAAGACGAGTTGAGCAAAGCACATCCGAAGGTATTGTCAAATAGTGCAAAGCAACATCGGGCCAGGATCTGCTGCACCGCAGATCTACAACCTGGATACAACCAATATTCGACCGGCAATTTTCGCTAATCCAAGCGTCTGAATGTCGGTTTTCGCTGAGCATCGCGCTTCGATAACGGTAAAAAGCTCGCTTTTCTTCGAAGGAATCACTTATTTTGCTCATAAGAATTGAGATGCAGCGGACCTCCCCTCGAGCATTTCGGTGCTCGCACCTTCAAATGGGCCGGCTATAGTGCTGGCCCCATTTTTTTGTCCGCAGCTTCGCATTACTGCCCGGATCGTCAATTCGACCTATCTTTCATTGACAGAACTCCGACGGGCCGCTCAGATACTTTCCGACGTAAAGAACTAAGATCGACTTGCAGGCCATGACCGGTTTGAACAACCGTTGATCGAAAAAACCAGAACAGTCCGGAAACGCTCTCGTGTCGACGCTCTTGCTGCATCATTCATCCTATCTCGACCATCTGACGCCGGTCGGTCATCCCGAGCGGCCGGACAGGATCCGTGCCATCGACCGCATTCTGGAACATGAGAAATTCCAGCCGGTCTTGCGTGACCTCGCCCCGGTCGGAACCCATGAGGATATCGCCCGCGCCCATCCGGCCAGCTATATCGACTACCTGCACGGGCTGGCCCCGGCAGAGGGGACCTCGCGGGTCGATGCGGACACCACCATGTCGCCCGGCACCTGGGAAGCCGCACTGCGCGGCGTGGGCGGAGCCTGCCGCGCTGTGGAAGAAGTGCTGACGCGCAAGGTCAACAATGCCTTTTCGGCTTCCCGCCCTCCGGGGCACCATGCCGAGAAGGAACGGGCCATGGGCTTCTGTTTCTTCAACAACGCAGCTGTCGCGGCCCGCTATGCGCAGGCCAGCCACGGCGTCGACAGGGTCGCCATTGTCGATTTCGACGTCCACCACGGCAACGGCACCCAGGATATTTTCTGGGACGATCCGACGGTGATGTATTGCTCGACCCACCAGATGCCCCTCTACCCAGGATCGGGTGCTGCATCCGAGACAGGCGACGCCAACACGATCGTCAACGCCCCTCTTGCCCCGGGAACCGACGGGGCGGGTTTCAGGGAGGCATTCGACATCGCCATCCTGCCCCGCCTCGAGCAATTCGCACCAGAGCTGGTCATCATCTCGGCGGGCTTCGACGCGCACGCGAGGGACCCGCTCGGCGGGCTCAATCTCGTTGAGGCGGATTTTGCCTGGGCGACACGTGCGTTGATGGATGTCGCAGACAGACACAGCAACGGTGCCGTGGTCTCGGTTCTGGAAGGCGGTTACGACCTTGAGGGACTGGCCCGATCCGTCGCCGCGCACGTCATGACACTGATGACCGGCTGATCGGCTGAACGCCTGCGAAGATCAAAACGACGGGGATGATTGCCATCTGGCGCGATTGAAGCCTTGACCTTGGCGTCCTCAGCCGCAACTTTCCCCTCGAGAGCAAGAACAGGGACCGTACAGATGACCGACGCCGCCACAGATATTTCCGCGCTTTCCTTCGAAGAGGCCCTGAAGCAGCTGGAAACGATCGTGCGCGAGCTGGAACAGGGGAACGTTCCCCTGGAGCGCAGCATCGACATGTACGAGCGTGGAGACGCACTGCGCAAACACTGCGACACCCTGCTGAAATCCGCGGAAGCCAAGGTCGAGAAAATTCAGCTTGGCCAGAACGGCGAAGCCACCGGCACGACCACTCTCGACCCCCAGTAACGCGTTTTTCTTCCTCGCAAAAACACGACCTGGACGCTGATGCGGCCGGCAACGCTCTTGCCGCGCGCTCTACGCTGCCGCGCAGGCCTCTTGGAAACTCGTCACTTCCTGAACTCACAAGATGCGCGCAGTGCGAAGCGCCGCGCCGATACCGGCTTGCCAATTCTTTGCCTAACCAAGTCAGGCAAAGTGAAGCTCTGACTCGAACATTTAAACTTAAGTCGAACTCGGAATCATGATGCCACCGCCATGAACTGAATGAGTGGCTTGATCATCATTCAGACTTTTTTCATAGCTTTATCGAACCGACTTCGACTCCAGTCAGTTGCCGTACACTCAAAAATATTTAAAAATAAAAATATCAATTGCGCGATAAATAGCAGATACATTCTATTTGCCCATGCTTAGACACATAGACGAAGTAAAACTACTAATACGTGTGCTTGAAGGGAATTTGCAATCCGGCGGTTGGCCCGAGATCCTGAGTTTGATTGAAACGAAGCTCGATTGCAGGGCCTTTCTGTCCGAATTCGACGAAACGGGAAACCATACTTCCCGATTTGGCGGAGCGTTTCCCGCACACATGATCAGCGACGTCCTCCGGCAGATCAAGACGGAGGGTGGGCGCACCGTATTGCATTTTCTTCTGAACGAAGCGTCGCTCTTCTATCCCTATTGCAAGCTGCAGCTTGAGCAGCCTCCAGTTCATCTCGAGGTGCCGCAAGATCTTGCCCCGCCGCTCTACCAGGGTAGGAGGGAGCAACGCCCCATACTTGAAGAACCGCAGCGCCAGCAATTGTCAGAGTCGCTGCGTGGATCACCTGGCGTTCTGGCGCCGATCTGGCGCACAGAAACCTCAACGATCCTGTTCGGCTGCGTGTTCACCCGCCATACCCCAGACATGATCGATCCGGCGACGTCAGCCGAGACTTTCCAGAGGCTGGTTCGCGCCATAACTCTTGGCCTGAGCAATTATTTCCAGCAGGAGACCCTTCGGATCGACAAGCAGGTTCTCATTGCGCTGGTCAGTGCCGTCGATGGACCTGCCGTGCTGATCACAGCGGAAGGTGACACGCTTGCGCATACGACCGGCGCGGTCGATGTCCTTGTGGCCCACGACATCGTCGAACGGCACGGCAGCAAGCTGGTGCTCAAGAACAAACAGGTTGAGGACTGCCTTCAGGCACTCATCTCCGGCGCGCCCCCGACGCATGCGCCAAATGCAAATTCCGTCCAGCCGTCACGGTCGGTCTATTTCACCGAACCGGACAGCGTCCTGAAGCGCGTCAGCATACGAAAAGTGCCGAACCCAAGGTCCGGGCGGGCGGGTGACGCCTGGTACCTCCTGCGGGTAAGCGCGCCTGAAGAAATTCCCGAAGAAGTCGAACGTCTTCTGCAAAAGCACCATGACCTCTCCCATTCGGAAGCCCGTCTGGCGCGCTACCTGACGCTTACCGGCTCGATGAACGACACCGTCGACCGGCTCGGAATCACCCGAAATACAGCCAAGACTCATCTCCGGCGCATATACGAAAAGACAGGCGTGCATACACAACTTGAACTGGCCGGCGTCGTCTACAGACTCTCCGGCCTGTTCTGAGCAGAACAGACATATTGACCTTAAAGCACAATATGACGTATGGTTCACCTGCATTTTTCGTGGGGCCACAGTGGGCTATGCATAAAAAATGGGGTCGTAGTTATACGACCCCAAGTTGATCACTGTGCACGTGGCCCCATCGACCACAACTTATCCAATATGCCAGAAACAAATGCCACGCATCACCCAAAAGGGTGATTCCTGTCAAAAACCGCAAGTATCGACAGCGATAATTGTCGCGCACGTCACCCACGCCTGCTTCATCCCTGCGATACTTTCACCTGGCGAAAAACAAAAACGTCCAACTCCGCATTTCATCGCGCTTGTTTGCGCCCTATATGCTGTTGGTGTATGCCTGCCCGCCAAGTTTCAATTCCCGGAGCCAACGAAAGCGTGACTTCCAAGCCCGATACGCCTCTTCTCGACAAGGTCAATTCTCCCACCGATTTGCGCGCGCTCAGCGAAGCGGATCTGAGGCAGCTTGCCGACGAGCTCCGCACGGAGACGATCGACACGGTTTCGATGACCGGCGGGCACCTTGGTGCCGGCCTCGGTGTCGTCGAGCTGACGGTTGCGCTGCATTACGTCTTCGACACACCCGAAGACAAGGTCATCTGGGATGTCGGGCACCAGTGCTATCCGCACAAGATTCTGACGGAACGGCGTGACCGCATTCGCACGCTGCGACAGGGCAACGGCCTCTCCGGGTTCACGAAGCGGGCCGAAAGCTCCTATGATCCGTTCGGCGCGGCGCATTCTTCGACGTCGATTTCCGCCGGGCTCGGCATGGCCGCTGCCCGGGACCTGAAGGAAAAGGACAACAATGTCATCGCCGTGATCGGCGACGGCGCCATGTCCGCCGGCATGGCATATGAAGCCATGAACAATGCCGGGCATCTGGGCTCCCGGCTGATCGTCATCCTGAACGACAACGACATGTCCATCGCCCCGCCCGTGGGCGCCATGTCCGCCTATCTGGCGAAGCTCGTTTCCGGGCCGACGTATCAGTCCCTGCGCGATGCGGCGAAGCATCTCGTCAAGAACCTGCCCAAACCGTTTTTCGAAAAGGCTGCCCGCGCCGAAGAATTCGCCCGCGGCTTCTGGACCGGCGGAACGCTGTTCGAGGAACTCGGCTTTTATTACGTCGGCCCGGTGGACGGTCACAACCTGGAACATCTTCTGCCCATTTTGAAGAATGTTCGCGACAATCATCATGGCCCGGTGCTGATCCACGCGGTGACGCAAAAGGGCAAGGGATACGCCCCGGCCGAAGGCGCGAAGGACAAGTATCACGGCGTTGCCAAGTTCGATGTCGTGACGGGCAAGCAGTCCAAGCCAAAGGCGAATGCTCCGAGCTACACGAACGTCTTCGCGACCTCGTTGATCAAGGAAGCCGAACACGACGAAAAGGTCGTGGCCATCACCGCTGCCATGCCGGATGGCACCGGGCTGGACCTCTTCGGCGAAGCTTTCCCGAAACGCACCTACGATGTCGGCATCGCCGAGCAGCATGCCGTGACCTTTGCCGCCGGCATGGCGACGGAAGGCTTCAAGCCCTTTGCGGCGATCTATTCCACCTTCCTGCAACGCGCCTACGACCAGGTCGTCCACGACGTGGCCATTCAGAAGCTGCCAGTCCGCTTTCCGATCGACCGGGCGGGCCTTGTCGGAGCCGACGGGCCAACCCACGCCGGCGCCTTCGACACGGCCTTCCTGACCTGTCTGCCCGGTTTCGTGGTCATGGCGGCGTCGGACGAAGTCGAACTTCGCAACATGGTCGCCACGGCCGTCGCCTATGACGAGGGCCCCATCTCCTTCCGCTACCCGCGCGGAGAAGGCGTCGGGCTGGATCTTCCCGAACGCGGCAGCGTGCTGGAGATCGGCAAGGGTGTCATCCGGCGGGAAGGCACCAAGGTTGCCCTGCTGAACTTCGGCGGCCGGATGAAGGAATGCCTGAAGGCTGCGGACGAACTGGACGCAGCCGGACTGTCCACGACCGTCGCCGATGCACGTTTCGCCAAACCGCTGGACATGGATCTGATCCGCCGCCTTGCGCGCGAGCACGAGGTCATGGTGACGATCGAGGAAGGATCGGCCGGCGGCTTCGGAAGCCATGTTCTGACGCGACTGGCGGAAGAAGGCCTTCTCGACGGCGGGCTGAAGATCCGGGCGCTGAACCTGCCGGATACCTATCTGGACCAGGACAAGCCGGAACTCATGTATGCCCGTGCGGGTCTCGACTGCGACGGGATCATGAGAACGGTCTTCACCGCACTTGGCACGGAAGCCTTGAGCGCACCGCAACGGGCCTGACGCGATTCGTCTGTCGATCTGCTGAGGCCTCCGGCCACCACGTCGGGCTCGTGACATATCTTCGACCCGACGGGCCGGGCTGCCATGGGCTTTGTCAAAGGCCGTCAAACGCCCCTCATGCCACTTCTCCACCCTTTGTTGGGCCGGGTCGACGCGTTGCCGCAACAAGCCAAGCAAACGTGATTGACACTCGACAGCAGAACTGAAAATGCTGGATCAAGAGTTCGAACGCGTCGGTTTCCGCCGGCGCTTTTGTTTTATTGCCGATGGCAACTGCATCCGGATGCGTTGATGGCCTATACGGAGCCCGCGTGACCGGCACTGCGGCGTGCCTGATTGAACCGGAGGCAGCCTTGGCCCAGACACTCCTTTCCGTGTCCGCCCTGTTATTGTCCGTTGCCCTGCTCATATTCGGGCACGGCATCCAGACCACCCTGCTGCCCCTGGCTGCAGACCGGTATTACTTCACCAATTTCGAGATCGGTCTGGTTTCGTCGGCCTACTTCTTCGGTATGGTGCTGGGCTGTCTCGGTGCGCCGCTCGTCATCATGCGCGCCGGACATATCCGGGCCTTCGCGGCGCTCGTCTCGCTGATGTCCGCTGCCGCCATCCTTCATCCGGTGCTGATCGACCCCTACGCCTGGATGGCGATCCGTGTCATTTCCGGCTTCAGCCTCGCAGGCTTCTACATGATCGTGGAAAGCTGGCTCAACGAAACGGCGACCAACGAGAACCGCGGCACGGTCATGTCCATCTACATCGTCATCCTGTTCGGTGCGCTGATGTTTGGTCAGATCTCGATCGCGACGATGAACATTGCGGATTTCGTGCCCTTCGCGATTGCGTCCGTGATGGTCAGTCTTGCGGTCATGCCTGTTTCGCTGACAACGTCGAACCAGCCTGCCCCGATCACGCTGGTCAAATTCCAGCCAGTCAAGCTCTACAAGAACTCTCCGGCGGCTTTTGTCGGCGTCCTGTTCATCGGCGCATCCCAGGGCGCGCTGCTAACGCTGTCCTCGCTTTACGGCTCGCAGATCGGCCTCTCGACGAAGGAAGCCGCGTTCTACGCCGCAGCGATTGTTGCCGGCGGTCTTGTCGCCCAGTGGCCGGTCGGACGGCTGTCCGACAAGCTCGACCGTCGTCTCGTTCTGGCTGGTCTGGGTGTTGCCACCGCAGTTGCCTCGCTCGCAATCGTCTTCTTCTCGCCGAGCGACTTCAGGCTTGCACTGGCAAGCGCTTTCCTGGTCGGCATGTTCTGCCAGCCGCTCTACGCGATCGCTGTCGCCCACGCCTTCGACCACGCGGCCGCCGAAGATTTCGTCGCAACATCGTCGGGCATGCTTCTGTCGTTCGGCATCGGATCGATTGCCGGCCCGCTGCTCGCCTCCGGCATCATGAGTTTTACCGGCCCCTCCGGGCTCTACATCATGATCATCGGGGCCAATGTCCTGATGGTCGGTTTCATCATCACGCGTGTCTTCACCCGCGTCGCCCTCACGGCCGACGAGAAGACAGACTTCGAGTACGCGGCAACGGCGCAGGTTGGTTCGGTCATTTCGCCCGAGCCGCTCGATGCGGAAACCGAAGAATATGTCATTTCTCCGGAAGAGTTTCCGGCATACGAAGACGACATCTACAATTTCGAGACGCAGGAAAGCGACGACCCGGACAACGACCAGGCAGCGTCTGCAGACAGTGCCTCAGGGGAAACGGTTTCCCCTGAGGACGGCAAGGCGACGGACGGCAAGCCGAACGCGCCCTGACGCCAACGTGGGGTCGATCAGTAAAAGCAACTGCGCGGTTTCGCCGCTCGACTTGGAACCGCATCCGGCCTATAGCCGGGGAATGAACGCGCGGACCACACGACTGCAGATACTGCGCCGGGAACGCCACCCGCTGGTGGCGCTCGCGGCGCTTGCCTTCGTGCTCCGCCTTTGCCTGCTGATGCTGGCGACGTCACTGTCGCCCGAAGCCGCCGCGGCGGCGGGACTGACCAGCCTTTGCCAGCCGTCCAGCCAGCAGGAAACCCTGCCCGCAGGTCACGACATCACCTCCTGCCAATGCGGTCCTGTCTGCACGCATGCCTGTGCGCTCGCGCCCGCTCTTGCAGGTGATGACCCCGGAAAGGTTGATATCGGCCAGCCGGATGTCCAACCTGCGCCAGCGCGCTTGCTGACCTGGGCTCAAGCCCGCCGCTCCGGCAGCGCTGCCATACGCGCACCACCGTCTTCCCTGGTCTTGACCCCTTTCCGACGAATTTTCAGATACCAAGGAACACAAGATGAATTTCCTGAAAACGCTCACTGCGGCAGCTGCCCTGTCGCTCGTCTGTACGTCCGCATTTGCCATGGATTACAAGGTCGGCGATCTTACCGTCTCGCAGACCTGGACTCGTGCAACACCGCCCAAAGCCAAGGCCGGCGGCGGCTTCGTCGAGGTCACGAACAACGGCTCCGAAGACGACCAACTCGTTGCGGCCTCCTCGGATGTTTCCGACAAGGTCGAACTTCACGAAATGGCCGTTACCGACGGTGTCATGACAATGCGTGAATTGAAGGACGGCATTCCCATCCCGGCCGGCGAAACCGTGACACTTCAGCCGGGCGGCTTGCACATCATGTTCATGGGGCTCAACCAGTCCTTCAAGGAAGGCACCAAGGTGCCGGTCGTACTGACATTCGAAAAGGCAGGCGACCTCGAAGTCGAACTTGATGTCGCTAAGATGGGTGCCAAAACCCAGTCGCATGAGGGCATGGATCACAGCAAGATGGACCACAGCAAAATGGACCATGGCGAGATGAAATAAGCCGGCTTTCGGCTTTCACCAGGAGAGAATAAATCATGTCTGGTTTGAAACTCTTCCGGTACGTGGCCTGGGCGGCAGTTGCCGCCCTGGCCGTCGTTTCCGGATATCTCGTCTACCTGCAGGCTAGCGACGGCAAGGGGACCGGCGGGCTGGTCGAGCCGCTTGCATCGATCGGCGGACCGTTCGAACTGATCGACGGCAACGGCGAAACCGTCACCGAAAAGACCTTTACCGGCAAGCCGACGGTCATATTCTTCGGCTTTACCTTCTGCCCCGATGTCTGCCCCACCACCTTGTCTGAATTGCAGGGATGGATGGAAGAACTCGGCGATGACGCGGGCAAGCTGAACTACGCCTTCGTCACCGTTGATCCGGAACGCGACACACCGGAAGTCATGCGGGACTACGTCTGGGCTTTCGACAAGCGGATCGTTCCGTTGACCGGTTCGCGCGAACAGGTGGACAAGATTCTGAAGGAGTATCGGGTCTATTCGAAGAAGGTGCCTCTTGACGATGGCGACTATACGATGGACCATTCCGCTGGAATCTACCTGATGGATGCGGACAACAAGTTCGTTGGGACCATTGCCTACGGCGAAGCGGAGGAAAATTCCCTCAAGAAGCTGCGCCGCCTGATCGACAACGCGTCGTCGACATCCTGACCGGGCGCGGACGGTGAACCAAAGCAACAGCCATGCGTATGCCGCTCTATCTCGGACTGACCGCAGGCGCGACGATCCTTGTCGCGCTTTCGGTGTCCCTGTGGCTTTATGCAGGTGAGCGGATCTACGTCGACCGCTTGATCTCGGCGTTTGCCAACTGCTTCGGCTGACCCGGCCTCAAGGCCTCCCTCCCTCCATCCTTCTCCAGAGACACCCTGCATGTCCAGACAACGACTCGACCAGCATCTTGTCGACACGGGCCATTTCCCGAGCCGCGCAAGAGCACGGGACGCTGTCCTGCGCGGAACCGTTACCGTCGAAGGAGCCGTCTGCCTCAAGCCTGCGCAAAAGGTCGGTGCGGATGCAGCCATCGGGGTTTCGGATCCCGCTTCAGGCTATGTGTCACGCGCAGCCCTGAAGCTTATCGAGGGCCTGGACCGTTTCCGCGTCGACCCGCAGGACCGGGTCTGCCTCGACATCGGCGCCTCGACAGGCGGGTTCACACAAGTGCTTCTGGAACGGGGCGCGGCCATGGTTCATGCGATTGACGTCGGCCACGACCAGATGCACGAGAGCCTGCGCGGCAATGCCCGTGTTCGGGCACGCGACGGCCTCAATGCCCGCGACCTCTGCCCGGACGATCTGGGCGCTGACGCTCCGGACCTGATCGTTTCAGACGTCAGCTTCATTTCCCTGAAACTTGCCCTGCCCCCGGCTCTTGCCCTTGCAGCTCCCGGTGCCGAGGGCATCTTTCTGGTCAAACCCCAGTTCGAAGCGGGCAAGGATCGGATCGGGAAAGGCGGTCTCGTCGCCCCCGACATCGCCGAAAACGTCGCCGACGAGCTGCAGAACTGGCTCGCAGAGGTTCCGGGATGGCAATCGGGCGATCTCGTCCCCTCGCCGGTCAAGGGCGGAGACGGAAACGCCGAATGGCTTCTATACGGCCGAAAGCAAGGCTGAGACCGCGACCTGGAGCCGACGGTTATCGGTCAAACGCCTTGCTCCCGACGGAGCTTGGCGCTATCGCTCTGCCATGAGTGAGAGAGAGATTGAAATTACCGAACTCGGTCACCGCGGCGACGGCATTGCCGCAACCGAAAACGGTCCCGTCTATGTCGCTGACGCCCTGCCCGGCGAACTGGTGAGAGCGGAGATTGTTGATGGCCGTGCCCGCAACGCCACCATTATCCGGATTTCGCCTGATCGCGTGCCGCCGGTGTGCCAGCATTACGCCAGATGTGGCGGTTGCTCCGTTCAGCATCTGGCTGAGGCACCCTATCTTGCCTGGAAGCGCACCCTGGTCGAAAAGGCGCTGGCCGGCAGGGGCATCGACGTGCCGGTATCCGATACGCTTCCCGCGACTTCGGGAGGACGGCGCCGCGCGGTGCTGACAGCGACCCGGGCCGGGCGCATGACCTTGCTCGGGTATCACGAGAAGGCCAGCCACCGTCTCGTCGACGTTCTGGAGTGTCCGGTGCTTGACCCGGCCATCGTCGCGGCGCTGCCTGGCCTTCGCGAACTGGCGGCTCAGGCTCTTCCCAAAAAGGGCGACCTTCGCGTGTCGGTGCTGCTGACGACAACAGGCCTCGATGTCGGGCTGGAAAACGCGGACAAGGGCTATGAGCGCCGGATACCGGCTCTTTCCCAGAAGACCGTTGAACTCAACCTCGCACGACTGTCGGTGAACGGCGAAGTTATTCTTGAAGTACGTCCCCCGGTGCTCGACATGGCCGGAACCGCCCTGACAGCGGCACCTGGCGGCTTTGCGCAGGCAACGCTTGAGGCAGAGCATGTCCTGTCTGAGCTCGTGCTGCAGGGCGCCGGCAAAGCCAAAACCGTGGCGGACCTCTTTTCCGGCGTTGGCACTTTCGCAATCCGTCTGGCGCGTCAGGCAAATGTTCATGCTGTCGAAGGCGATGCAGCCGCAATCGCCGCCTTCGACAAGGCCCTGCGGCGGGCGAGCGCGCTCAAGAAGGTCACCCACGAGCGCCGGGACCTTTTCCGTCGTCCACTCATGCGCGAAGAGCTGGACGCCTTTGATGCCGTCGTGTTCGATCCGCCGCGCGCAGGCGCCCAGGCCCAGGCCGAACAGCTTGCGGCCTCGAAGGTTGGAACCATTGTCGCTGTTTCCTGCAACCCTGCGACGCTCGCACGGGACCTGCGCCTCCTGATCGACGGCGGCTATACGCTTCAAAGCGTCACACCAGTGGACCAGTTCCACTATTCGCCCCATATTGAGGTCGTGGCAGTTCTAAAACGGGAGTAAACCATGAGCGCGGTGGATGGAGAGTACGGGACTGTGCAGGACAGCCGGAAACGGCCACCACTGACGCGTCTCGCCCGTCAGGCGCGTTACGCCCTTCATCAGGGCAGCCGGGTCGCGCTTTATACGCTTCATTCGGAAGCGATGCGCCGCATGAACAAGCGGATCCAGGCGGAATTGCCGGAGACGCCCAAGGTGGTGCCGGAAGGTCCGGTGCCGAGCCAGCGGCGAATGCTTGCCGATATCGTCCGCCTGTTCGCGCAGGATCTCGAGGCCGTCGAGGACGGGCTCTATCCGATGCCGTCCGACGGCACCATGAGCCCGCGCGAATTGCTGCGCACCAGCCAGGCCTTTTTCCGCGACGTTCCCGAGGTGGCGCGTCGACGCGCCACTGGTGCGCATCAGGAAGTCAATGCGACCGGCGCCAGCTTTGCCGATGCCCTGCCCCGATATTACCGGCAGAACTTTCATTTCCAGACGGACGGCTGGCTGTCGGAAGAAAGCGCCCGGATCTACGACTTCCAGGTCGATGTGCTGTTTTCGGGCGCAACGGCGGCAATGCGCCGCCGGGCTCTGGTGCCTTTCGCGCATATCCTGAAAAAGAAGGATCAGCGCACTGTAGCCTATGTCGATATCGCCTGCGGCACGGGCGGTTTGCTGCGTCCGGCGCTGGCGTCTTTTCCCCGGCTGAAGGCGGTGGGGCTTGATCTTTCAGAACCTTATCTCGGCGTTGCGCGCGAGCGGCTGAAGTCTCATAGGGCAAGTTTCGTCACGGCAATGGCGGAAAAGCTGCCTTTTGCAGACGACTCTCTTGATGTCGTTTCCTGCGTCTTCCTGTTTCACGAACTGCCCCCCAAGGTCCGCAGGCAGGTGATTGCCGAGATTGCGCGTGTCCTGAAACCGGGCGGCTCGTTTCTGTTCGTCGACAGCCTGCAGACCAGCGACGTCTCCGACTACGACGGACTGCTGTCGATTTTCCCGCAGCTTTTTCACGAGCCCTACTACAAGAGCTATCTCACCGAGAACCTTGGAGCGCTGTGTGCAGACGCCGGTCTGACCGAGTGCTGGATGACCCCGGCCTTTGTCTCCCGTGTGGCGGAATTCGTGAAAACCAGCTAGGCGCCAACCTTTCAGTCATACTGAATTTTTTCCTCGCTTCTCTTGAGGCTGAAAAACTTTGGGCGTATATGCGAAGCCATGAGACTTGATCAATGGCTATTGCAGACCGGAGAAAGCCGCAGTGCGTTTGCGCGCAGGGCGGACCTTTCCCCTGCCTCCGTGACAGCACTGTGCAACGACCCGAACGTCTGGGTCTCGCGGGACATGGCCCGCAAAATCGCCATTGCCACCAATGGCGCCGTAACGCCCAACGATTTTCTCGGACTATCTACAACCAAGGAGCATCCCGTGTCCCAGGCCCGTGTCGCAGAAGCAATCCGCGCGTTCGAACGTGGAGAAATGGTGGTCGTGACCGACGATGACGACCGTGAAAACGAAGGTGACCTGATCGTCGCCGCGTCCAAGGTCACGTCCGAGCAGATGGCATTCATGGTCCGGCACACGTCCGGCATCATCTGCACACCGATGACCGTTGCCCATGCCCGCCGGCTCCGGCTCGACCCCATGGTCGCCGAGAACGATGCGCCGCTTGCCACCGCCTTCACCATTTCCGTCGACTACCGACAGGGCCTGACCACAGGCATCTCCGCCGAGGAACGCTGCTCGACCGTACGTGCGCTTGCCAATCCGAATGTCGGCGCCGAGGATTTCGTCCGCCCGGGCCATGTCTTTCCCCTGGTCGCCAAGGAAGGCGGCGTGATGATCCGGTCCGGCCACACGGAAGCCGCCGTCGATCTCTGCCGCCTCGCCGGCCTGGAACAGGTTGGTGTCATCAGCGAGCTCGTCAATGACGACGGCACGGTGAAGCGAGGCCAGCAAGTTTCTGAATTCGCTTCCGAACATGGTCTCAAGATGGTGTCGGTTTCCGATCTGATCGCCTGGCGTCAGCGCACGGAACGGATGGTCGAGCGCATCAACGAGCAGCCCGTGGAGACGATTGCCGGTCCGGCCTATGCGATGACCTATTCCACGCCCTATGACCAGATGCACCATGTGGCCATCGTCTATGGCGACATTCTGGATGGGCGCAGCGTGCCCGTCCGCCTGCAGCTCGAATCCGTCCTCGACGACATCTTCGGCAAGGCACAGCCGCTTGACGTGATCATGAAGCATTTTGCCGAACGCGGCCGCGGCGTGGTTGTCTATCTGCGGGAGGGGTCCGTTGGTGTCGCCCGCCACTCCAGACGCCCGAGATCCGAGTTCGAGGCCGCGGAAAACGAGGAGCACAGCTCCGCGCAAGCTAGGCAGGAACAATGGAGAGAGGTTGGATTGGGCGCACAGATCCTGAAGGACCTCGGCGTCAGTTCCATCCGCCTTCTGGCTTCCCGTGAGCGGCGGTACGTGGGGCTCGAAGGTTTTGACATCAAGATCGACGAAACCGAGATCCTCGACGGCTGAGGGTCTCCGAAAGGCACCCCATATGGCGGCAATCAGAGAAGCAGAGGCCAAGGAGGAAGATAAGCAAACGGAGCCCGTGCCGTTTACGGTCAGCTTCAACAGCACGCAAAGCAAGGGGATCGTTTTCGGCTCTCTGGCAATCGGCATCATGTTTGCGGCCATCGGCCTGATCGCTGACATTCCTCTCCTCATCCTTGCGGCCGCAGCCCCCCTTGCAAGTGCCTACTGGTACTATCCGATGATCGAAACGGGCAGACCGCAACTGGGCGCCAACGAGGATGGCCTCTATGTGGAGCGGATCGGCTTCATCGACTGGGGTGCTATCCGGATGACCGACGTCAAACGCAAAAAGGTCAGGAACGTGGTGGAGCAGATCCATCTCGACGTTCTTCTGACGCGGTCCATGGAGGCCGCTGTCAACAAGGGACAGACCACGCCCCTGTGGAAGAAGTACATGATGCGTAACTGGAAGCGCACCAAGCGCGAGCACGGCCGCGAACTGATCGCGATCGACCTGCGTACGCTTGACGCGGACCCGGACGAAATCCTGACCCGCATCCGAGCCTTCAAGGCAGTCTAGGACATGTCGTTTGGTTGCTGGATCAGCTGATGGCGACAAGCGGTCCATCCGGCAAGACGCCTGGCGGTTCGCTGCATCAGGCAAATCGAAGCGTTTCCGCATACCGCAGCGGATCGCCTCGACGCCTCAGTGACTTTCAGTCTTCCGATTGAAAGGACGCGCGATCTCCCGGAGTTCAGTCCTGGGTGGTCGGCTCGCCTCAAAAGAAAAAGCCAGAGCACGGTGCCCTGGCCTTTCCGGTCTTCCCGAACGGGAAGATCACATTAGATTTTCCTTGAAGAACGCGATGGTTCTGTCCTCGGCAAGCTTGGCGGCTTCCTCGTCATAGCGCGGCGTCGTGTCGTTGTGGAAGCCGTGATTCACGCCCGGGTACATGTGCATCACGTACTCCTTGTCGGCGTCCTTGAGCGCTTCCTCGTAGGCGGGCCAGCCCGCATTGATGCGCTCGTCCAGTTCCGCATACTGGATCATCAGCGGCGCCTCGATCTTCGAGACATCGGCGGGATCCGGCTGCCGGCCGTAGAAGGGAACACCGGCGGAAAGCTCCGGATAGGCAACCGCAATCGCATTGACCACGCCGCCGCCATAGCAGAAGCCGACGGCGCCGACCTTGCCGGTCGAGTCCTCGCGGTTCAGGAGATATTCGAACCCGGCGAAAAAGTCGTTCATCAGCTTGGTGCTGTCGACCGACCGCTGCAATTTCCGGCCCTCGTCGTCATTGCCCGGATACCCACCGACGGAGGTGAGCCCGTCGGGTGCGAGCGCCATGAAACCGGCCTTGCCGAAGCGGCGCGCGACATCCTCGATATAGGGGTTGAGCCCCCGGTTCTCGTGGATCACCAGAACGGCCGGCAGCTTTGCATCAACCCCCGCGGGCCTGACCAGGTATCCATTGACCTCTCCATGCCCGTTCGGGGAAGGATAAGTGATGCGCTCCGTCACGATGTCCGAGTCGTCGGGCGAGACCTGCTGAGCCAGGGCGTAGTTCGGAGACAACTGCCTGAGCAGCATTGCGGCGGTGATGCCGCCGACCGCGAACTTGGACGCCTTGTTGAGGAAGTCGCGCTTGGTGATCTTTCCGTGCGCGTAATAGTCGTAAAGATCTAGCAACTCCTGGGGGAAGTCCTTGGCCGTCATCCGGTGAACCGGGGTCATCTCGTTCATGTCCTCACTCCCTGACCAGTTCTGAAGTCGTTCCCCTTCAAAACTAGGAGCGCGCCACCCAAGGTCTATGGCTCGGGCGGCTAAAAATGAAAAGAGTTGTAATCGGCAGACAGACCAACCGCTGCCACCGGCCAGGCGCGCTCAAGTCACGGCTGCCCGTGCGGACGCGGCGTCTAGCCGATCTGACCGCGATGGCGCAGGAAATGGTCCGCCAGCACACAGGCCATCATGGCCTCGCCGACCGGAACGGCACGGATGCCAACGCAGGGGTCGTGACGGCCCTTGGTCATCACGTCCACCTCTTCGCCCTGTCGGGTGATTGACCTGCGCTCGGTCAGGATCGACGAGGTCGGCTTGACGGCAAAGCGGACGACGAGAGGATCGCCGTTGGAGATACCGCCAAGCACGCCACCTGAATTATTGGTGAGAAACACCGGCCGGCCGACATCATCGACGCGCATTTCGTCGGCATTTTCCTCGCCCGTCAAGCCAGCGGCTGCGAAACCGTTGCCGATCTCCACGCCCTTGACGGCATTGATCGACATCATGGCCGCGGCAAGATCCGTGTCGAGCTTGCCATAGATCGGCGCGCCCCAGCCAGCCGGGACGCCCTCGGCCACAACTTCGATCACGGCGCCGACGGAAGATCCGTTCTTGCGGATACCATCGAGATAGTCGGACCAGAAGGCCGCTGCTTCCGCATCCGGGGAGAAGAACGGGTTGTTGTCGACTTGCGCCCAGTCCCAGTTGCCCCTGTCGATGCCGTGCGGCCCGACCTGCACCAGGGCCCCGCGAATGGTCACGCCCTGAAGCACCTTTCGGGCAACAGCCCCGGCCGCCACGCGCATGGCGGTTTCCCGCGCGGAGGAACGTCCGCCGCCGCGATAGTCCCGGATGCCGTATTTGGCATCATAGGTGTAGTCGGCATGGCCCGGCCGGAAGCGATCCTTGATGTCGGAATAGTCTTTTGAACGTTGGTCCGTATTCTCGACCATCAGTGAAATCGGCGTGCCGGTGGTCTTCTGAGCCCCGTCGTCGTCGACCATGACGCCGGAGAGGATCTTTACCTCGTCTGCCTCTCGGCGCTGCGTGGTGAAACGCGACTGCCCAGGCTTGCGCTTTTCCATGAACCCCTGGATGTCCGCCTCGGTCAGCGGGATCAGCGGTGGGCAGCCGTCCACGACGCAGCCGATTGCCGGCCCATGGCTTTCGCCCCACGTGGTGACCCTGAACATATGACCGAAACTGTTATGCGACATGAAACGCTTCCAAACGCGGCAAGACCTATCTATTGCGCCGACCGATACGCCATACGCCCGCCAAGCTCAAGCCCGAGCACGCGGCAGACCATTGAACCGCGCTCAAACAAACCTGACGCCGCCGCTCGCGCTCGAACAGGAAGTCGAAGCGCGCAGAAAATGGTTTTTTTCGCCCCCCCCCGCGGCTTGCTTATCCTCAGAAAGCCTTGATTTTCAACACATTGATAACTTACGGAAGCAGATTTCGACTATAGATTTGCCAATCCTTAAGCCTCTACCCTTACTACTCGTCGGGCAGCGTGGAATCTGACAAGGGGCGGCAAGTGGACATTCGGAGGTGGTTGAAGGGATTGGTCTTTTTCCTGCTGGCTCCCTGCCTGCTGTTTGCGTCCCTTTGGTTCTACAACGAGTTCGAAAAAGTTCATTCCATCGACCGCAGTCTGGAAGGGCTTCACCTCATGCAGGCGCTTGGTCCTCTGGTGCAGGAAAAAGCGCTGACGGGCGTGGTGGAGAAGCCTGCGACATACCTTCGCAAAAGGCTCATTGCGTTTGGCGGCCCCAAAAGAGGCCAGGAGTTCGCCCGGGACCTTGATATGCTGCTCAAGGAACAGAACATTTCCGTTTCCCTGAGGCGAGCCCAGTTCCTGACCGAGTCGATCACCCGGTTCGCCAAGGTCAGCGCCGCCGCCTCGTTCGAGACTTCCAAGTTCCCGCATCTGATCAACAACACGCTTCTGTCCGTCGTCATCGAATCCACGATCATGGTAGACAACGCGCGTATGCTGTCAGACCGTCCGACGATCAATCCCTGGGACCGGATGCTTATCCCCGTACAGGGGGGCCAGTTCAAGGTGGCCGCGGACAGCGCGGCGCGCGAAACCAGGGACTATTTCAAATCTCTTACCGGGAAAAAGGCGGGTACGCTGCGAGAGGTCTCGAGGCACTACCGCGAGTCGAACCTCACTTTCCAGCTTGCCGGCGCGCAGCTTCTGTCGACCACCATAAGCGCAAAGACTGGTGGGGACATCGAGGGCGATGCGCTTATTGCCGCGCAGCCCGATCTGGTCCGCTCCGCTTTCGTGCTGTGGCAATCGGCCGTCGACTATCTGGACGCCGACCTGCATGACCAGCGAACACGAACGGTTTTCGCCGTCGCTCTGGCGGGACTGGTCGGCGGCGTGGTCATCCTTGCAGCCGGGGTCATCGCCTTTCTGATCAGCCGCGACCTCGCCAACCGGACACAGAAGGAATTCGAGTATCTCGGCTTTCACGATCCGCTGACCGGGCTGCCGAACCGGCGAGCCCTGACAAAGGCGATCCGGACGCTGCCGGCGGCTGACGAGTCGACGCGGACAGGATTGCTGCTGCTGGATCTGCGCCACTTCAAGAACATCAATGACCGGTTCGGCGATCACAACGGCGATGCGATCCTGCGATGCGTATCCGAACAGCTCTCCGAATTTTCGGACCCGAATGACTTTCTCGGACGGACCGGCGGAACGGAGTTCATCCTGCTGCGCCCCGGGCTTTCCGATCAGGAGGCGTTCCTGGATCTGGCCGACCGGATCATCCACAACCTCGGCAAGGACCGTTATGTGCTCGGCCAGAAAGCCGCGCTGGAAGCAAATGCCGGGATCTATATCAGCGCGCCGGGCGATCTCGTAGATGAACACATTCTCGTGGATGCCGGCCTTGCCTTGCGCTCAGCCAAGAAGAGGGGCGCGGGAAAGGTCGATCTCTTCACCAGCGAGATGCGCATTTCATTCGAAAAAAGCAGCACGATCGCGAAAGGTCTCCTCAAGGCCCTTCGGGAAGGCGACATCAAACCCTGGTTCCAGCCGCAGATCGACATCTTTACCGGCGAAGTCGTTGGCGCGGAGGCTCTGGTGCGCTGGATCGACCACGGGCGCGTCCGCTACCCCGGCATGTTCCTGCAGGCGGCGATCGAGGCCGGATACATGGACCTGATCGATTCAACCGTCCGGGAAAAGACGCTCAACCTTGCGTCGCAACTGAACGGCCAGACCCGCCGGCGCATGCATCTCGGTCTCAACACGTCAGCCAGTTTTCTCGCAAATGCCGACTCCGTCGAGACCCTGGTCCGGCAGGTGGAGCAACGCGGTCTCAAGCCATCCGACATCAGCCTGGAAATTCTCGAGGCGGTGATGATCGACGAAGTCGCAGCTGAACCGGTCAAGAGAAACATCACCCGACTCTCCGAGCTCGGTTTCTTCATCGAGCTGGACGATTTCGGTACCGGTCACTCCAGCATCTCAAGTCTGCGCGATCTGAAGGTCGACCGGGTGAAGATCGATCGGAGCTTCGTTTCCGGTGTCGACACCAATCCCGACCTGCAGAAATTCACCAGTGCCCTCATCAACCTTGCCAAGAGCCTCGACATCGCGGTTCTGGCGGAGGGCGTGGAAACCGACGGCGAGCTGGAGTGGCTGAAAGCTCACGGCTGCGACGTGATCCAGGGTTTTCTGATTTCCAAGGCATTGCCGGTGGACGAACTGACGGCCTTGATCCTGCGTCGCAATTTCTCGTCAACGGCCGTGATCTCCCCTCCTATGCTCGCCCTCAGCAAGAGGTCCTGAGGCTCGTCTCAGGCGGGCCCCGTTACCTCCGAGCCGGTCCCGGCGAGCGCCGCAAGACGCTTCTTGAATTCGGCAGCTGCGGCTGACATCCCTCCATTCGACCCGTCGACAAAATGGATATGGCGGCTGTTGGCGATGTCCTCGACGAAACAGGTCATCAGAGCTTCGCTGGAGACATGCAGACCGTAGACCAATGCGCCGTCCTCATATCCGTCAGAGAGGCTTTTACGCAGAGCGTCAAGTTGGGCGTCCGTGAGGTCGAGGACAAGTTGAAGGCTGTCGCCGACCTTTCTGTGATCTGTGTTGAGGCCCAGTTCCCTGAAATACCGGGTCGGGTCCAATGGCCCCACCTTGCGTCCGGTTGTCTGGGCAAAAAGAAAGACGAGACACTCGAAAAGGGTTGTTGCCCAACCGCGAGCGGGTGCAGCGGCGAATGCCATCCTGACCTCCTGCGAAAGCCCACTCGGGGGAAACCGGAAGCGTAGCCGGTTCTTGTCGGCCAGCATCGCGCGGCTGTCTTCCTGCAACGGATTGAAGCCGATCCCGGCTGCGATCTGCTTCGTGATTTCCGGTAAGGTCCTGCCCTCGGAAGGCTTGACGATCAACGATACGATATTGCCGTGAACAGCCGGCAGCGGCTCCCACCGACAGGACAACCCTTCGAGCGGCGGCAGAGGTTCGTCGTCGAAAGCGATCGCATAAGGGCGCACCGCTTCCTCATCCTTCAGGATCCTGTCTGCGATCTCGAGCCCGTCACCAAGGATCATCGCCAGATGATTGCCCGGACTGAGGAGATATTTGCGCAACCGAATGTCGCCGCCCAGTTCCCGGATACGCGCGACGGGGATGGCCGCAGCCCTCAGGTCCAGTTCCATGACGGAGCGCGCGAGATCCGCGACGCCTGCCAGCGCCCGGCTTCCGACCTCAACATCGCTTGACGGTACGACCAGCATGGCGCCGTCGCCGCCAAAGACGAATGGTACGCGGTCGCGCCCCAGCCTGTTGACCACGGCGGCGATGACGGCCGCGCCCACCATATTGACGTCCTTGTAGCGACCGTCGGAGACCGCCTTGCTGGAACTGACGATATCAGCAGCCAGAACATACCAGTCGTCAGGAACCGGACGGTAATCGTCCAGGTCCCCGACCTTGTGGAAATCGGAGAAACTCGGCAGTTCGCTGTAGAAATTGTCTGGAGACATGTCGCTCTTCCGTTCTGGTCGACAGTCTACGACGGCACCGGAAGGCTCGATCACTCCACGAGGCACCGCTCTCGTTATCGTGAAAACTTCTTGTGCACCGCTCCGCGTTGCCATGAGCCTTCTTGCCTGCCGGGCTCTGGGCTTCGGCTTTCGGCGGTGCTGCCTGTCACGGACAGTCTCGCGCGGACATAACACCGCGTCCGAATGGCCGGGCGTTGGCAGCGCGGTCGCGAGATGGCCCGATTGCGCTGCCTCAGGGCCCGGAACAGCGCCCTCTCCCGGCAATGCCGCCGGACACTTCAGATGGGCATGGACTGCGGGCGGGCTCGTTCAATTCAGGTCAGACGTCCTCGAAGCGGCTGCCGCGCCAGATGAAAACCTTGTCCTGCGGGACGTCCAGCGTCGGAACCTTCGCCGTTTCCAGACCTTCCAACAGGCCGCGCATCACCCTGTAGACGCCCCCGTGTGCAACGACGACCGTGGGACGGTCGACCGTCTGCAACCAGGCACCGATGCGCTCTGACAAGCGTTCGTAGCTCTCGCCTTCGGGATAGAGGAACCCCCACTTGTCGGCACGGCGTTGCAGGACCAGGTCCTGCTCATCATCGGCCAGTTCTTCCAGCGTGAAGCCTTCCCAGGCGCCGAAGGAGATTTCCGCGATCCGGCTTTCCTGGCGATAGGCCTGCGGATCAAGCTGCATCGCCGTGCGCAGAAGTTCCATGGTCCGCCGCGTACGACCGAGAGGTGACGAGACGAAGTCGAATGCCGCCGGATCAAGGCCCTGCGTCTCGAAATAGGCTTTCAAGCGTGTGCCGTTGCCGGTCGCCTGCCCTTCTCCCGTCGCATTGAGCGGAATGTCGCGCTGGCCCTGCATCCGGCCTTCGGCATTCCAGTCGGTCTGCCCGTGACGGATGAAGATCAGAAGTTCGGGATCGTGAAGCCGTGGAAGCAAGGTCGACGGCCGGGCGGAGGAAGCGGAAGTCATATGGTGCCCCGGACATGAAGACGCTCCGGACGCGGGTCCGGAGCGGTGTGCTACTGGAAGGTCAGGATACGGCCGCCCTGTCGAGGGTGACAGCGGCCGCCGGACTTCATCAGTCCTTGACGACGGAAATGTCCGGAGCGTCGACGGCCTTCATGCCAACGATGTTGTAACCGCAATCAACATGCTGGATCTCGCCGGTAACGCCGCGGCCGAGATCGGACACCAGGAACAGCGCGCTGTCGCCGACTTCCTCGATCGTGACCGACCGGCGCAGCGGCGAGTTGTATTCATTCCACTTCAGAATGTACCGGAAATCGCCGATGCCGGAGGCGGCAAGGGTCTTGATCGGACCGGCGGAAATAGCGTTGACGCGAATGTTCTTCGGTCCAAGATCCATGGCCAGATATTTGACGCTGGTTTCAAGCGCAGCCTTGGCAACACCCATGACATTATAATGCGGCATCACCTTCTCTGCGCCGTAATACGTCAGCGTCAGAATGGAGCCACCGTCGGCCATGAGTTTTTCGGCGCGCTGGGTAACGGCAACAAGCGAGTAGCAGGAGATGTCCATCGTGCGAGCGAAGTTGTCCGAAGAGGTCTCGACGAAACGGCCCGTCAGCTCGGACTTGTCGGAAAACGCGACAGCGTGAACCAGAAAGTCGATCTTGCCCCATTTGTCCTCGAGGGTCTTGAACACCGCATCGATGGACGCGGCGTCCGTGACGTCGCAATGCCCGGCAACAATAGCGCCCAACTGATCGGCAAGCGGCTCGACGCGTTTCTTCAATGCGTCTCCCTGATAGGTCAGTGCCAGTTCGGCGCCCGCGTCGGCCAATGCCTTGGCAATGCCCCAGGCAATCGACTTGTTATTTGCGACGCCCATGATCAGGCCACGTTTGCCATTCATCAGTCCGCGCGTTTCCGCCATCGTCATCTCCGAAACGAATTCCAACATAGCCCCAGCGGGCTGGCCTCCTATGGCACAAGGGGGGTGTTCCTTCAAGTGACCCCGCGCCGATATGAAGCGTCGACGGAATCCTAAACTGGCACTATGTTGGCGCCCGATTTTTCCTGTCAAACTTCACGAGGACGCTCTCATGGAGCCTACTGCGCACGCCGAACGCTTCGCCGATCTCATCGGCAAGGCGAATGTCCTGACCTCCCCGGAGGACAAGGCTCCGTACCTCACCGAGTGGCGGGACCTCTATCAGGGCGTGACCCCGATGGTGCTCAGGCCCGGGACCACCGAAGAGGTCAGTGCGGTGATGACCTATGCTTACGAGAACGATCTCAAGGTCGTACCGCAAGGGGGCAACACCGGACTGGTCGGCGGCCAGATTCCGCAGGAATCCGGCGACGAAATCGTGCTTTCCCTCGGCCGTCTCAACAGGATCCGGACCGTGGACCCAGCCGGTTTCACGCTTGTCGCGGAGGCCGGTGTCATTCTGGACGCCTTGCATGATGCCGCGGAGAAAGCCGACCGTCTCTTCCCCCTTTCGCTCGGCTCCCAGGGCTCCTGCCAAATCGGCGGCAACATCTCGAGCAATGCCGGCGGCACGGCGGTTCTCGCCTATGGCAACACGCGCGATCTGGTGCTGGGGCTTGAGGTCGTGCTGCCGTCCGGCGAGATCTGGAATGGCCTCAGAACCTTGCGCAAGGACAACACCGGTTATGATTTGAAACAATTATTTATCGGTGCGGAGGGCACCCTGGGCATCATCACGGCCGCCGCGCTCAAACTTTTCCCCAGGCCGAAGAAGCTGGAAGCTGCATTCGTGGGTTTGCGAGATCCGCAGTCCGTTCTCAGGCTCTTTACCCTTGCCAAGGCACAGGCCGGTTCCCTTCTGACCGGCTTCGAGATCCTGCCGCGCATCGGCGTGGAGTTCTGCGTCAGACATCTTGAGGGCGCACGCGATCCGCTGGAGTGCGAGCACGCCTGGTATGTGCTTATGGAACTGTCGAGCGGCTCGGACGCCTTCAACGTGCGCGATCTGCTGGAGAGCATTCTGAGTGAAGGCTTCGAGGAAGGCGTGGTGGAGGATGCTGCCTTTGCCCAGAACCTCAGCCAGGTTGAGGACTTCTGGCGCATCCGTCACGGCATGTCCGAGGTTCAGAAGCAGGAAGGCGGATCGATCAAGCATGATGTTTCGGTGCCCGTTGCATTGATCCCGGACTTCCTCGACAAGGCCATGGCCGCCGTCTCGGCCCTGGTGCCGAACTGCAGGCCCGTGCCCTTCGGCCATATCGGCGACGGCAATATTCATTTCAACGTCAGCCAGCCGATCGGCGCCGACAAGGCCGAGTATCTTGCCGGATGGGACGAGATGAACGCGGTCGTACACGGGATCGTGGACGACTTTGGTGGCAGCATTTCCGCCGAACATGGCATCGGCCGCCTGAAGCGGGACCTTCTGCAGGAGGTCAAGTCGGATCTTGAAATGGACCTCATGCGCAGGGTCAAGGCCGCCTTCGACCCCAAGGGGCTGCTCAACCCGGGTCGTATCGTCTAGATCGATCCTTCACATCCTAGATTGCACGTTGACCGCCGCAGAGACACCTCCGCGGCCGTTCTTCTATCCACACCACCGTCAGGTCGAGCCGAAAGCGATTCTGGCGAAGCCCTTGGAGGCGCGACGGAGGACGTTCCATGCTGCAGGTGCGTCCACTCGTCTTCGCGAATTCTTAAAATGACTTTTGAAGTTCTTTTTTCTTCTCGAGCTGCGATGTCTCTACTGAGCGGTTCCAGGGAAGCGGCCCGACCACCAGGCACCTCACCCCCGTCCCGTCTCGCACTCCCCCTGTGCCAACCGCACTGTTCATAACCTTCGGCAATTGTCGAAACTGTCAGTTGACCCGAATCCGCGAGGCCGCTGGGGATAAGGTTGGGCGTTCAGGGTGGCAGACGCAATGATCCGATGCCACGCGCCAGGGCGCTGCTTCATCAGATTCCCTTGGCGGTTCCTTCGTCGGCGAGCCTGCCTGGCATCATCACGTGAGGGTGTTGTGCGCCGCGGAATTTTCCCCAGCTTTACGCAGCGGCCCCACGTTCAGGTGCGGCAGGCCAAAAAAATTGCCTTTGAAGTCGCCCTGTCAGCCACCAAGGGCGAGCTTGCATTGGAATATTTGACCAGCTGATCAGGTTTCCCTTACGCCAACCCCTTCCGGGAATTGCCTACTTTCGTGCTTGGCCTTTGAAAACTCCGAGAAAAACTGCCTTAACAGTTAAAATTTTCCTAAATTTGTATTGTCGCGGGCTGGGCAGAACCGGGAGGTCGGGAGGATTACGTATCCTCCGGCTTCCCGGAACGCCTGACGATGAGGAAGCCCAAGTCTCTCTATGTAAAGACCACAATACAGAATCGGAAACACGTACAAAACTTACAATACGAAACGTCTATGACCTCATAAAAATAAGCTATTTGAATTCATGGTTAGTAAAAGGTTAATGATGTTTCATCGGCAGCAATAAGCCACATCGGTCCGAAAAACCTTCCAAGGAAAAGAGACCGAAAAACCAAACGGCGGTGAAGGCAGCGCTTTTACCGTTTTAGACAGTGCACGGGAGGGGGCAAGACATTGCTCCCTCATATGGAGGCCACAATGCAGGTTCAGAGCTTGGCAAGTTCGGATCAATGGGATCGTGTGAAAAATGAACTGAGGAATGCTCTCGGAGAGGACGCCTTCTCCAACTGGTTCGGAAGAGTAGACCACGAGGAAACGACCGGCGATGCAGTCCGCCTGTCCGTTCCGACCCGCTTTTTGAAAAACTGGATTCTGAGCAACTACGAGAAACAGCTCATCGGTTTTTGGAAGCGGGAACACAATGAAATCAAGCGCGTGGAACTGACCGTCCGCGGCGCACTGCGACCCCGTCAGATCACTCCAACTCTGGCCCCCAAGGCCATCACCGCGCGCAGGATCAGCGGCCGGCAAGGTCCCTTTGGAAGCTCGACCCACTTCGGCTCCTCCGCGAACACGGCTGCCATCCCATGTCTTGCGGACATGGGCGAGCATGCGGCTGCCGAGTTCCTCAACGGCGCGGCACTCAACCCGAAGCTGACCTTCGACACCTTCGCGGAAGGCACGTCGAACAGCCTCGCCTGTGCCGCCGTGCGCCAGATGGCGGCCGGCCACGAGGGCACCCTGGATATGCTCTATATCCATTCCTCGACCGGTATCGGCAAGACGCACCTGCTGCAGGCAGCGGCTGCGGAAGCCCGCAAGACGGGCCGACATGTCGCTTATCTCTCGGCCGAGTTCTTCATGTACCATCTGGTCCCGGCCCTGCGCACGCCCGCCTTTCCGGTCCTGCGCCAGGCGATGAAGTCCATCGATCTTCTGCTGGTCGACGACCTTCAGTTCCTGCATGGCAAACAGGCTCAGGAAGAATTTTCCAAGACCCTGGACATGCTGACGGAATTCCCGGCCCAGATCATCATGGCGGCCGACCGCGCACCGGAAGAACTCGATACGCTCGGCAACAAGCTGCGCCAGCGCATCCACACCGGGCACGTCGTCGGCATTCAGACAACCGATTATGCGCTGCGACAGGACATCCTGGCCAAGCGCATCGCCTCGGCCCGACGCACGCATCCGACCTTTACGGTGCCGGACGAAGTCACCGACTACATCGCCCGCTACGTGATCGCCTCTGCCCGCGATCTGGAAGGCGCCCTGAACAGGCTGTTCGCGCACAACCAGCTGACCAAGCAGCCGGTCACCATGGAGCTTGCGGAAAAAACCCTGCACGACCTCGTGCGGATCGGCGAACCTCGCTCGATCAAGGTCGAGGAAATCCAGCAGGTCATCTGCAAGCACTTCAGCGTCACCAAGGCGGATCTGCTGTCGTCCTGCCGCGCCCGCACGCTGGTGCGTCCGCGCCAGATCGCGATGTATATCGCCAAGGTCGTGACAGGCCGGTCTCTGCCGGAAATCGGTCGCCGCTTCGGCAACCGGGACCACACCACGGTTCTTCACGCAGTGCGGAAGATCGAGGACATGGTGAACAAGGACAAGACATTGCATCAGGAGGTCGAACTTCTGAAGCGACTGGTTCAGGCCTGAGGTCTCCTCCCTTTACTCAGGTCTGTTGAAAGGTGGCTGCGGGTACGCCCGCACCCACGCAATGCTCCGGTCGTCTCGGCCTCTGGAGCTTCATCTTAACCTCCCTTACCTTGAAGCCGCGTCAGCGGCTTCTTTTTTTGCCGATTGACAGCAAACCGCACCGCGCCTATCTCTCTTCAAGGTTTCGGGGAGCCGGCCGCCTGCGGCGAATGCCATGGTGAAGTCCCCTTCAGCGACGACAGTCGCCGACCAGACCGCCTTTCACGACACTGTGCAGGCTGATGGCAATGCGGGCCCCATGATAATGTCTGCCTTTCGTTGAAAAGGTGATCCCATGACGCTTCCCAGCGTTGCCGAGATGAAGGCACAGGCCAAACGCCTGCGCAGCGCACTCGGCGAAAACGGCCAATCCGTCAGTCATAGCCATGCGCTCGAACTCCTGGCGCAACAATATGGGTTCAGGGACTGGAATACGGCCAGCGCCCTCGCCTCGCGGTCGAACAGCCGCACCTTCGCGGTCGGTGACCGGGTCGGTGGCGTCTATCTGCAGCAGCCCTTCACCGGCGAGATCCTCGGCATCCAGAAGCTCGACGGCTCGGGACGGCTGCGCGTGACGCTCCGGTTCGACACGCCCGTCGATGTGGTCAAGTTCGACAGTTTCTCGGCCTACCGCAGCCGGGTGACCTGCGTGATCGGGGGAGATGGCGTCGCCTATTCGAAGACATCGAACGGTGAACCACATCTCCAGATGGACCTGCTGGAAGACTAGAACCGGAAAACGGATCAGACCAGCCGGGCCATCACCAGGTGGCCCGGAACCGGGCTGCCTTCTTCGAGGCGGACAGTGATCTGCTCCATCGCGCAGATCTCGAAACCGGCCTCCGCCAGCGCCGAACGAATATAGCTTTCGTCCTGGGCGTAGCGGTTGTGCGGTCCGACCATATAGGGTTGCCCGTGAAGATGCTCGGCAGGAAGGGTCTCGGTCGAAAACGCCAGATAGCCCCTGGCCTCAAGGCGCTCTGCCGCTCCCGCGAGAAACGCCTCAACCGCCCCGAGATAGGGAAAGACATCCGTCGCGGCGATCAGGGTCCAGTCCGGCCGGCTGCCGTCCTCCTCCTCGAATTCCTGAAGGAATTCGACCGCCTCGCCGACATAGAGATCGTCATAGACCTGCCGGTCGAAGGCCAGCTCGACGATGCGCTCGGACAGGTCGACACCGGTCCGGTGGGTCGAACAATCGGCAAGGGCCATCCCGGTCAGGCCCGTCCCGCAACCAAGATCCAGCACACGTTCGAATGGCCCTGCGCCCAGGCGGCCGATCAGGTCGCGCAGAAGAAGGGGAACGCAATAGCCGAGCTCATCGACCAGGATTTCGTCGAAGACGTCCGCATGCTGATCGAAAAGCGTTGCCACATACGCGTCCGGCATCTTGGCCGGAGCCGCACCGGCCCCCATGGCCGCAAGGCGGATGCTGACGCCGCCGGTATCGTCCGGGTCGATCGCAAGCGCCTCGCGAAATGCTGCGATCGCACCGCCCCTGTCTCCGGCCTTCTGCAGGGCAAGGCCACGATTATAGGCCTCGGCAAGGGCTGCGTTTTCCCCTGACTGATCTTCTGCTTCTTCGTCGGAGTAACTGTCGTCGTCTGCGTTCATCGTACCGGTCCGGCTGTCGCTGCCTGTTGTCGGGGCTGACCTATAGCGGCCGGGGGGATTTTGCACGGGAAATCTTGCGCGCCCTCAAAAGAGATCCAGCTGGCTGTCGTCCTTTTCAGCCCTGGAGGCCGTCGCCGCGCGTGGGGCAGGTTTCAGGGGCGCTGCCATTTCCTCTTCGGAAATCTCCCTTTGGACATCCTCGTCGTCATTCGAAACCTTGTTCACCCGGTTCGAGATCGGGGTTGCGATCAGGAAGTCGTCCTCGATCGGCTGAAGCAGCTTGACGGCGTGGCGCCGGTCGACATTGGCGACATCCAGCCAGTCGTCGAAGGCTTCCGGCTTCAGGATGACGGGCATGCGGTGATGTATCCGTGACATCATACGGTTGGACTGGATCGTCAGGATCGCGCCGGTGTCGATATCGCCGCCATCCGGATCGCACCACGTATCCCACAGACCGGCAAAGGCCATGATGTTGCCCTCTGCCGGGCGAATCCATAACGGCTGGCTGCCCTCCGGCGTCCGGCGCCATTCGTAAAAGCCGCTCGCCGGGATCAGGCACCGGTGATGGCGCATGGCATTTCGGAAGGACGGCTTCTGGTCCGCTGTCTCGGCGCGGGCATTGATGAGCAGCGTAAAGCTTCCCGGGTCCTTGACCCAGGCCGGAATCAGACCCCAGCGCAGCAGCCTGAAGTGCCGTCCGCCATGCTCGTTGCGCACGGTTGCGAGCGGCTGGGTCGGGGCGATGTTGTAGCGCGGCGGAAAATTCGGCTTCTCCACATAGCCAAAGAAGGTCCGGACCGCATCCGGCGGTGTCGTCAGTGAAAGTCGGCCGCACATAGCCCTGCTCCTGTGATTCAACGCGGGCCGAAAAGGGCTCTCCAGTCCAGCCCCACCTATCGTGCCAATGCGCCTCCCAAAGTTAGGCAATTGGAAACAAAAAGGAAGTAGTGTGACAAACAAGTTGAACAACAGGGGGGTAAGTATGGACTGTGTGGATCCAGTTTTGGGCGCCGGAGATCTGGCAGCCGACAGGCTGGAGCAGGCCAACATCAATCCCCACACAGGCCTTGCTACAGATTACCTCAATCATTTCAATGAAGTAATGATGCTGTTGGAAATGCTTCCGGCCATGCCGGACTGCGCCGAGGATGTGCTTGAGTGGGCCCCGCTCGACTATGAGGGCCACTTCGAGAATTCCAGTTTCAAGGACAAGCAACTGGCGATCCAGGCATATCATGCCGCGCCGGCGCACCTGCGAGAACATCTGGAACGCCACGTTGCCGATATAAATAAACTGGTTTGCGGCATCCAGGATCGACTGCGCCAATCGCCCGAAGCCGGTCTTGTCGCCGCCGAAATCGCCGACACCGCGACCAACGAGATCAAGCCGCTGATTTCCTCTGCCGGCGCAATCATTCACGGTCATATAGAGCCGGAAGCGACCCAGCACGAAGGCGAAGGTGCCCAGGCCGAAATCGACGCGATGTTTGCCTGAGCATAGCTCATCGCGCTACGTCTGCCCGGACACTCCTTCACCACGAGGCGGTTAATGTCCCGTTTTTACCCGGATGCGCCCCGGATCGGCGTCAGCGTTCTGTGCCACAAGGATGGGCAAGTGCTGCTGGTCCAGCGCGCGAAAGAGCCCTACCGGCACCACTGGAGCCTGCCGGGCGGGCTCGTCGAGCTGGGAGAAACATTGGCTGAGGCAGCGTCTCGTGAACTGCTGGAGGAAACCGGCGTCACGGCAGACCTCGGCGAGCCGGTCGAGACCTTCGATAATATTGGACGAGACGACAGCGGCCGGGTGGCAACCCATTTCGTGCTCACCGTCTTTTGCGGCCGCTATCTCGCGGGCGATGCCAAGGCGGATGACGACGCGGCGGATCTCGCCTGGGTACCGCTTTCCGATCTGGACGACCTTCTGACCACACCCGGCACACCGGCCCGGATCCGCCGGCACATGCCGACTAACCAGTAATCGGCGCGCCACGCAGCGAGTTTACCCTTTGCCCGATTCCTTGGGATCATGGACGACCGGCCCTTGCAGCCGGATGGGCGCTTGCGCATGATCCGGCGATGATTCATCTGGCCATGCCTTCGTTTGCGAGCCTCACGCGGGCGGCGTTCCTCGCCGCAGCGCTGATGTGCGTTCCGGCCGCGGGCATGCTGTCGGCAAGCGCGCAGGAAAGCGCTCCGGGCGCGCCGCCTTTCGAACCTGAACTGATGCGCCTTTCGGAAATCTTCGGAGCGCTTCACTTCCTGCGCCCCTTGTGCGGCGAAGAGGACACGCCGAGCTGGCGCGACCAGATGGAAGACTTTCTGGACGCGGAGACACTGGACGAAAACAGGCGGCGCCGGTTCATCGAACGGTTCAATCAGGGGTACCGGGGATTTTCGGTCGCCTACAGGGAATGCACGGACGCAGCCCGTCTCGCGATGACACAGTATCTTGCCGAGGGTGAGACGATCATCACCGATGTGACCAGCCGCTACGGTCGTTGAGAGCGCCGGCTGCGCGCCCTGAAGAGAGAAGAATGACACGGCCGACGCAACGTCGGCGACAACGGCGAGGTGGGGGACCGGGTGTGCGGAAGCGCAGTTTGCCCCCGAAAATTAACCTATCCAATCGCGAATCCTGAAAAATCCGCAAAATCTTACGAGTCGGTTAACCTTTTAAATCAAATTTGTGGGTGGCCGTTAAGTTTGCGTTCACGGTTACTTATCAGCGCGATTCACCGTGCTAGGATCAAGTCAGAAGATTCGGGGAAGGAGCATGCCGAACCAGAGGTCGGACATGCGGGAAATACCGGTAAGGAAGCGAATGATAAACGACGATTATGCTGACGCGGCAATGGAAGCCGAATTTGCCGAGGATGAAGACATCCGGCGCGCGGCGCTGGGCTTCATTTCCGACGCATGGGCAGAAGCCATTGCAAACGGCGTTGACGCCGATGCCGTGGCGCACGCCGCCATGTTCACCGCCCTTGCCGATCTCGTTGCCGCTTACGGCGAGGACGCTGTCGCCAAGCTGGCCGAAGGCCTGCCGAACAGGATTCTTCAGGGCGACTACACGGTAAACCGCGTTCTGCAGTGACGCGCCTGTCCTGACCGTAAAACACCGAGGCCGGCCCGTCCGGCCTTTGTGATTCAACGGGCTGGTGGCAGCGATGTCGCCTGCCCGTCAGAAGATATCGAAGGCAAGATCGAGATAGATCAGGCCGCCGAAGATGACCAGCACCGCGCCTGCTATGTGGTTGACCCTGTCCAGCCACTTGTCATCGATCAGTGTCTTGTACCGAGACACGATGTAAGAAACGAACATCCACCAGGATACGGCCCCGCCGGTAACCCCGGCGACCATGACGAGCGCGCCGAAATGATCCCCGCTCGACGGCCTCAGCTCGCCCAGACTTCCGAAGATCGTCAGGAACGCAAAGATGGCGCCGGGATTCGTGATGGCGAGGAAGAAGGCGGCCGTCGTGTAGCCCAAGTAGTTCCTGCCATTGCCATCCGTGTCGCTCTCAAGGTGCGGATGGGTGTTCCAGATCTTGATGCCGAAGATGATCAGCAATGCGCCGCCGACGATCTCGATCGTTCCGGACCGGTTGTCGACGAAATTGGTGACCGCGGAGACGCCGAAAATGGCGATCGCCGCAAAAATCGTGTCCGCAACAACGGCCCCGAGACCGACAAAGACTCCTTGCTTGAAGCCCTTGTGCACCGCGTGTTGTATCGCCATGACATTGACCGGACCGACGGGTGCCGTCGTCAGGATGCCGATGAAGAAGCCGATCAGCGCATATTCAAGATAGCTCAAACCCGGTCCTTTTCACTCAGTCGTGAATCTCGACGGTATTGCCGGTCGTCAAATGGATGGGGACTGCCGTGGGAAGGCAAATAGCTCAGACACAGCAGACAGCCCCGGCACACCGGATAACGTACGGGGCCCACATGGCCTCAGGGGCGCTCGATTGCGATGACCGCTTCGTGGCGCCATCCCTTCGTCTGTCTGCCCAACCCGATCTGGCAAATCTGCCCCTCGATTAGCCGCACCGCTGCTGGATGACAAGATTGGGAAATCACGGCAGTGCTGTTTCCACCCTGACACGAATTGATTAAGGATTATACGCAATCGAACCGGCAACAGCCGGCAGCAACAGGAGACGCCATGAGACGGATCATCACGGCAGCATTTGCCATCGGCTTGCTCTCGGGTCTTCCGGCAGTGGCCAAGACGGTCGAGACGGAAACGATCCCGATCACACCTCAGGCCACGCCCCTGATAGAGTCCCCAGTGGACGACATCGCTCCGGTGGGCGAAGACGAAGGGCTCGGCCACATCGCTGGCCCGGACGACATCGTCGAGATGCCTCAGGTGCTCTACAATACGGACATGCTGCCCAAGGCCGCCGCCCGCATGCATTCGCAGCTCAGGGAAGCGGCCCTTTCCGGCAACATGGAGCGGCTGCGCATGGTCCTGGAAAGCAACGAGATGCCGCCGACGCTTTCCTTCACCAAGATCGACGATCCGATCGACTTCCTGAAAAAGAGTTCCGGCGACGGCGAAGGGTTCGAGATTCTGGCAATCATCGCCGATATTCTCGATGCCGGCTTCCTGCATGTCGACGAGGGAACACCGCAGGAGATGTATATCTGGCCCTACTTCTCCCGCTACCCCCTGTTCAACCTGACGCCCGATCAGAAAGTCGAGCTGTTCCGCATCGTGACGGCAGGTGATTTCGCCGAGATGCAGGATTTTGGCGCCTGGACCTTCTACCGGATCGGTATCGGCCCGGACGGCACGCTGCACTATTTCGTTGCCGGCGACTGACCCATCGTCGGCAGGCCCTGCCCGCGCACCCGTACGCAGGCAGGGACACTGATAATTATTTTTCCCGCGCGATCTGCCAGCCCGCCCAGGACTGGCTGACGGGCATGATCTCCAGCGAATTGACGTTGAGGTGCGCCGGCTGGGTCGCCACCCAGTAGATCGTGTTGGCGATATCCTCAGGCTGGATCGCCTTTGCTCCACCGTAGAGTGCGTCATAGGCTTCCTGATTGCCTCCGGTGCGCACCAGCGTGAATTCGCTTTCGCAAAGGCCCGGCTCGATCGAGGTGACCCGGACGCCCTTGCCGTGCAGATCCGACCTCAGTCCGAGCGAGAACTGCTGCAGGAATGCCTTGGTGCCGCCGTAGACGTTGCCGCCCGGATAGGGCCAGTTCGCCGCGATGGACGACAGGTTCACGATCATACCCTTCCGCTCGATCAGTTTCGGCAGCAGCCGGTCTGTGATCGTCACCAGTCCGGTGATGTTGGTGTCGATCATCGTTTTCCAGTCGGACAGGCTGGTGTCCGGCGCCGAACCGGTGCCGAGCGCAAGGCCCGCGTTGTTGACGAGAATATCGATTTCCCGGAAATCAGCGGGAAGCGCGTCGAGCGCCGCATCCATCGCAGCTTCATCCATGATGTCGAAGGCGGCGCCGTGAAACTTGCTGCCGAATTCCTTTTCAAGCTCTGCGAGCCTTTCTGCCCGGCGGCCCGTTCCGATCACCTTCCAGCCGTTCTCGATGAACAGCCGGGCGGTCGCCCGTCCGAAACCGGAAGTGGTGCCCGTGATGAGAATGGTGCCCGTCATGCCTGATCCTGCCTGCGTGATTGGAGTGAGTGTCGATGAGCGTTCGACCATACGAAGGGAAAGATCAAGCACAATGGCAATCAGGTCCGTCAGGCGCTCTGGCACCTATGATTTCAGGCGCTGGCTCTAAGGCTGCGGCGCGCTCTGATCCTAGGAGTGAAAGACACGTTCAACTCCGGGGACACGACGCCATGACCCAAATGCCGATCAACATGGATCACCATTGGCTGCCTTTCACGAACAACAAGCTGTTCCACAAGGAGCCGCAAATGTTCCAGAAGGCGGAGGGCGTTCGCTACTGGACGCCGGAGGGCCGGGAAATCCTGGACGGATCGTCCGGTCTTTTCACCTGCGCGGCCGGTCACGGCCGCAAGGAAATCGCCGAAGCGGTCTACAAGCAGCTGCTGGAACTGGACTATTCCCCCCATTTCCAGCGCGCCGCCCCCATTTCGTTTCAGCTTGCCGAGGAGCTGAGCGCCCTTCTCCCGGACGGGATCGACCGGGTGTTCTTCGGCTCCTCCGGCTCGGAAGCCGTTGATAGCGCGATGAAGATCTGCCTCGCCTACCACAAGGCAAAGGGAGAACCCCAGCGCACACGCTTCGTCTCCCGCGCCTGGGGGTATCACGGGGTCAATCTCGGTGGCACGTCGCTGGCCGGCATGGTGGGCAATCGTCGGGATTTTTCAGGCATCACCTGCGATGTCGTCCACATGCGCCACACATGGAACGAAGACCAACGCTTCACGAAGGGCCAGCCAGATGAAGGCGCCCATCTCGCCGACGATCTTGAAGAGATCTGCAAGACCTACGGCGGCGAGACGATCGCAGCGGTGTTTGTCGAACCGATCGCCGGCTCGATCGGCACCATCGTCCCGCCGAAGGGCTATCTCCAGCGACTGCGACAGATCGCCGACAAATACGGCATCCTGCTGGTGTTCGATGAGGTGATCACCGGGTTCGGCCGGACGGGCAAGGCTTTCGCCTCGCAGGAATTCGGCGTGACGCCGGATGTCATGACCATGGCCAAGGCGCTGACCAACGGCGCCGTTCCCATGAGCGCCGTCGCCGTGAAGACAGAGATCCAGAAGGCGGTGATCGACAGCATTTCCGCCGACCGGCCGGAGCTGATGCACGGCTACACCTATTCGGCCCATCCGGTCGCCTGCGCCGCGGCGCTCGCAACCCTCGGCATCTACCGCAAGGATGGCCTCTTCGAACGCGGTGCGCAGCTTTCGCCGAAATTCCTCGACGGTGTGTTCAGCCTGCGCAACCTGCCCCAGGTGCATGACCTGCGCGGCTACGGGATGATCTCCGGCATTCAGCTGACACCGGGCGAAACCCCGGGGCAGAAGGGCTCGGCCGTCCAGCGTCGCCTCTACAGCGAAGGTCTTCATGTCAAGGCGACGGGCGATGCCGTGATCTTCGCGCCGGCGCTGACGACGGAAGAAGACGATCTGGAGAAAATGGTCGAGATCCTGCAGAAGGTCCTGGGATCGTCTGACCTTTAATTACGACCTCTAAGCTCCAGTCACCACACAGTCCCGGCCTTCAGCCGGGACCTTTTCCGGCGCCAGCTTCAGCTCAGCTCCGAGACAAGCCTTCCGAGCAACTTGATCCCCGGCTCCATCTTTTCCTCCGTGATCGCGCCGAACCCGAGCCGGATGCGGTTCAGGGGTTTTTCCGCAGAACAATAGTGAACGTCGCCGGCCTCGATCAGGAGACCCTGTCTGGCGGCACGCTCTTCCAGATCCGCTGCGGAAATGCCCTCCGGCAGCCGGAGCCAGACGGCCGAACCGCCGGTGGTCATGGTGGCGTGGCACTCTGGCAGATGGGTCTCGATCAACCGGAACATCTTCTTCCATTTCCCTGAGAGGATCTGCCGCTGCCGACGGATGTGGGAGTCGTAATGGCCCTCCGACAGGAAGATGGCCATGGCCCTCTGGTCCAGCGCCGACGGGTGGCGATACATCAGCCGGCGCAGCGCCCGCAATTCGCGTACGATCCGTCGGTCCGCCGCGATGAACCCGAGCCGGAGCCCGGGAAAGAGCGCCTTCGACAGGCTTGCCACATGAATCACCCGCCCGGTTCGGTCGAAGCTGCGCAAAGAGGGCTTCTGCGCGCCGACGAAATTCAGCTCGTGTTCGTAATCGTCCTCAATGATCAGGAAGTCGTGCGTCTCGGCTTGGGCCAGAAGCCGGATGCGGCGCTCCATCGACATGGTCACGTTTGTTGGAGACTGGTGGCCGGGCGTCACGTAGACAAGGCTTGCGCCCTTGAGGTTATCGCCGACACGCATGCCGTTTGAATCGACCTTGTGCGCCCTCAGCTCCGCGCCAAGCGCGCGGAAGATGTTGCGGGCGTCGACATAGCCGGGCTCCTCGACATCGGCCCGCACGCCCGGACCACAGAACAGCTGAGCGGCCAGGAAGAGCGCGTTCTGAGCCCCGACAGTTACCAGGATCTCGTCCGGCGCGGCGCGGAAGCCGCGCTGGGGCAGCATCCGGCGAATGATCTGGTCGACCAGCATCGGGTCGTCCCGGTCGACCAGGTCGCCGATCCAGGTTTGGGCGTGCTGCGCCGTTCCGGCCATGCGCACGCAGTCCCGCCATCTGGTGACGGACAGCTTGTCGGCCGTCAGTTGACCGTAGATGAAGGGGAACTTGAACGCCTGCCAGTCGGCCGGCTTCTGAATGTTCTGTTGGGCGGAGAAACGATGCGTCAGCAGCCTGTCGAAATCGAGGGGGCGCTCGGCGGCGGGCAGAATGTCCTTTGCCCGCTCGTCGATCCGCACGTTCAGCTGCTCGCGAATATGGCGTTCGTTGATGAAATAGCCCCGCCGACTGACGGATTTCAGATAGCCGTCCTCGGTCAGGCGTTCGTAAACGATGGCGATGGTGTTTCGCGAGACGCTGATGGCTCGGGAGAACACACGTGTCGAGGGCAACGGCTCGTGCAGCGGCCACACGCCCGCCAGGATCGCCTCGATCAGCCGCTCCTGGATCTGGTGCTGAAGCCGTCGGTTGGGGTCGAATGGAGTGTCGAAATAGGTGCCCAGCATTGCCATGTCTGCGGATACGAGGAAGGATCGGCCAAGGCCTCATCGAAGGCCCTCCCGAAATCTTGGGCGATAATCGGGCTCTCGCGCAAGATGTATTCATGCCCCTGGCCCCATAGATTTCAGCCTCTGGCTCTAATGAGAGTTTTTGCAGCGCAATAGTCTTTTCCAGAACGTGTAACAGGACCGTCCCGGGGCAACGACCCCACCATAAAAAGCGGCCTGAACGCGGCAGATGGGTGAACAGTTTGGTTTCCAACAGCGAGGACTTTCATGGTTGATTCAAAATTATTCGGGCGCAGCTCCAGACGTGATTTCCTGAAGGGCACTGCCGTAGCGGGCGCAGGCCTGGCAATGCCGGCAGTCGTAAGCTCCCGCGTGCTGGCTTCTTCCGGCGAAATCAACATCATGATGTGGTCCGATTACCTGCCGGAAAGCTTCGTCCAGGGTTTTCTCGACAAGACCGGCATCACGATCAACTTCACCGGCATCGGTTCGAACGAAGAGATCATCAACAAGCTGAAGGCCACCAACGGCGAAGGCTTCGACCTCGTTTCGCCGACGGTGAACCGCAACCTGCTCTGGGCCGAACTCGGCCTGCTGCAGCCTTTCGACATGTCCAAGGTTCCGCTCGACAAGGTCAATCCGTCGATGGCGCTCGGCGAGACCCACTGGAACTTCAACGACGAAGGCGTGTTCTGGCTGCCGCATATCTGGGGCACGGAAGGCATCGCATGGCGGACGGACGCCTTCACGCCGGATGGTGAATTCCCGAGCTACTACGATGTCTGGGACGAAGCGAATGCCGGCAAGACCATGGGCCGCGGCCACTCGATGTTGCTGGGTCTGGGTCTTGGCCTTGAAGCCCGCGGCGAAATGGAGCCGGGCTCGATCTGGTCGGCTTACGAGTCGCCGGAAAAGATGGATGAAGTCTGGACCAAGCTGGTCGATGTCGCCATTTCCAAGAAGCCGAACATCAAGCTGATCTGGAACGATGCCGACACCCAGAAGAACGGCCTCCTGAACGAAGGCGTGATCGTCGGCCAGACCTGGGACGGCCCTCCCCTTGCGCTCAAGACCGCCGGCGAACCGGTCATGTACCGGGCACCGAAGGAAGGCGCCATGGCCTGGGTCGACGGCCTGGCGATGCCGACCGGAGCCAAGAACATCGACGAGATCTATGCCTTCATCGAGACGGCCTATGACGCGAAGTTGGCGGGTGAGGCCATCAAGTCTCACGGCTACAACTCGCCGGTCATCGGCGCGGCCGAATTCGGCGGCGAGGTCTATGCGAAGAACTTCGCCGATGCCTATCCGGGCGACGCTCTCGACAATCTCAACGCATGGCCGGCGGAAGCGCCCTGGTACTCGGAAAAGCGGACCGAATACACCAACAAGTTCCTGTCTGCCTGATCCCACGGCCAGACTGAACGAAGGTGCGCCGGGCGGCATTGCGCCCGGCGGCCAACGCCTCCGCATGTTTTATCCCTTGCCTCCATTCCCGAGAGCGCCATGGCCACCAAAGATATCGTCCTTGATCACGTATCCATCCGTTTCGGCAATTATACAGCGGTCGACAATGCGCATCTGGTGATCAAGGGAGGGGAATTCTTTTCCTTCCTGGGGCCGTCCGGCTGCGGAAAGACGACGTTGCTGCGTTGTATCTCCGGCTTCAACGATCCGACCGAAGGCAGGGTCCTGATCGGGACGCAGGACATGAAAGGCATCGGCCCGAACAAGCGCCCGACTGCCCTGATCTTCCAGAACCTGGCGCTGTTTCCCCTGATGTCGGTCGCCGAGAACATCGCCTTTCCGCTGGAAGTGCGCGGCGTCGGCCGCAAGGACCGGCGCAAGCGGGCGGACGAGCTTCTGGACATGATCGCGCTGCCGGGCGTCGGCGACAAGAAGGTCCACGAGCTTTCCGGCGGCCAGCGCCAGCGCGTCGCCATCGCCCGCGCGCTTGCGGTGGAACCGGACATCCTGCTTCTGGACGAACCGCTGTCCGCCCTCGATCTGAAACTGCGGCATCACATGCGCACCGAGCTGCGCGCGATCCAGCAACGGGTCGGTCTGACCTTCATCTACATCACCCATGACCAGGGCGAAGCCTTGACCATGTCGGACCGGGTCGCCGTCATGAACAAGGGTGTCATCGAGCAGGTTGATCACCCGGAGACGATCTACAATCGGCCGAAAACCTCATTCGTCGCCTCCTTTGTCGGCGAGAGCAATGCGATTTCCGGCAAGGTCGCCACGCAGAGCGGAAAGCTGGTGGAGGTCGAGACGCCGCTCGGCAGGCTGAAAGGCATCGCGGCGGGCGGGCGCACCTACAAGACCGGTGACGAGTGCTACATGTTCATCCGTCCCGAGCAGCTTGTCCTCGCCGAAAACCATGAAAATGCCATCACGGCTCAATGGATCAAGGAAGAATTCGAAGGCAATGCCCGGCACATGTTCCTGGAAGCCGGCGACGTTCAGCTGCGCCTTTCCAAAGTGAACAGCGGCCAGAGCCAGGAGACGCCCTCCGGCGGCACCGTCCCACTCGGCTTCGCCGCCGAGCAGGCCATGGTCCTGCCTCACGGCGAACTGGCGGGGGCATAAGCCATGGGCGCTCTTCAGTCTGTCTACAGAACCTTCGCCGGCAAGCATGGCACAGGGACCGCAGCCTTCATCGGCATCGCCGTGCTTTTCTGGGTCATCTGCCTGATTGTCCTGCCGCAGATCGCCATGCTGGACTATTCGTTCCGCTATAACCTGCCGGCCTCCGAGATCGGCGGGCCCAACGATGTCTATACGCTCGACAACTACGTCTATTTCTTCAGGGGCAACGACGGCACCATCAACACCCTGGACATGGGCATTCTGGTGCGAACTCTGGCGGCGGCGGTCTTCGTCACGATCATCGATGTTCTGCTGTGCTATCCGATCGCCTTCATTCTCGCCCATTCCGCAACCGGGGTCGCGGCGCGGCTGATGGTGATCGGTCTGATCGTGCCCTTCTGGGTCAACGAGATCCTGCGTGCCTTCGCCTTCCGCGTCCTGTTCGGCTCCACGGGCCTGATCAACGGCGTCGGCATGTCGCTCGGCTTGTGGGACCAGCCGATCGATTTCATACGCGCCGATGTCGCGCTCTATTCGGGGCTCACCTACGCCTATATCCTCTTGATGGTCTTCCCGATCTTCAACGCGGTCGAGGCCCTTGACCGGAACCAGATCGAGGCTGCGCGCGACATGGGGGCAAGCTGGTGGCGCGTTCACTGGCGGGTGGTGCTTCCGGTCGCCAAGCCGGGCATTGCCTCCGGCTCGACCATGGTGTTCATGCTCACGGCGGGCGCCCTTGCCGCCCCGCAGATCCTCGGCGGCCCCTCCAGCCTCTGGTTCACGCAGCTCATCTACCAGTGGTTCAACCAGAGCGCCAACTGGCAGCGTGGGTCGGCCTATGCCGTCCTGCTGCTGATCGTCTGCATCTCCTTCGTGATGATGCTGATGAGGGTCTTCAAGGTCTCGATCGGGGAGATCGGCCGATGAACCGAGGCACCGGCGGCGGCTTCATCGCAATAGGGTTCTCCCTGCTCTTCTTCACCTTCCTGTTCGGTCCGCTGATCATCATGGTGATCACGGCGTTCAACTCGTCCTCTTTCCCGCGCATCACGCCGTGGGAATGCTTCACCACCGACTGGTTCGGGGTTCTGTTCGGCAACGACCGGCTGATGACGGGGCTGCTCAACAGTCTGGTGATCGCCATTGGCGTTGTTGCGATTGCCGTGCCGATCGGGCTCGCCGGCGCGCTTGCCCTGTCCGAACTCGGACCAAAGCTCCGGGCGACACTTTATACCGTGCTGATCACGCCGATCCTGATCCCCGGCGTCGTCCTCGGCATCTCGACCATCGTTTTCTGGGGGGCGCTCGGCAGGAGCGTCGGGGCGGACTACGGCACCTTCTTCTACAACGGCATGTTCCTGACGCTTGCCGGCCAGGTCACCTTCATCTCCGCCTACGCCATGCTGGTCTTTCTGGCGCGTCTTCAGCGGTTCGATCCGCTGTTGACCGAAGCCGCGCTTGATCTGGGCGCCACACCGGGACAGGCCTTTCGCAAGATCCTGCTGCCGTTTCTGGGGCCGGCCATCGGTTCGGCGGCTTTTCTCACCTTCCTCGCCTCCTTCGAGAACTACAACACCACGGTCTTCACGATCCTCTCTGGCAATACCTTCACGACCGCGCTCGCGTCCAAGGTGCGGCACGGCACCGACCCGTCCCTGTCCGCCCTTGCGGTGATCATCATCGGCATCACCCTCATCGGGGCCATTGTCCACGAAGCCTATGCGCGTCGGCAGGCCGCGATCCGCAGCGGCACGGCACAACGGTCCCGGATCTATGGCAATCCGGTCCTGAAGACACTGGTCCATCCTCTGACCGTCTTTGCCATTCTGGCCGGCGCCGCAGGGTTTGCGGCCTGGCAGGGTAGCCAATATGATTCCAACGCCTGCGAGGCGCAGATCCTTGAAGAAAAACGCGCCATTCAGCAACAGCTACTGGAAGAACAGCGCAAGCGCATGCAGGAACAGCGCCAGCAGCAGACCGCGCCGACAACTGCGCCCGAGACGCCTGGGCAGGCAAGTCCCTCGCCCTTCGGAGGTGCCTTCAAGCCCGGAACCCTCAGCCCCGGATCGGACGCCGAACCGAGCGGCGACGCGCCCAAGAGCAACTCGCCGTTCGGAGGCGCTTTCAAGCCGGGGGCGCTCGGCCCCTCGGGCGAGCCCGCACAGGAAACACCGAAGAATGGCTCCGGTTTCGGCAGCGCGTTCAAACCGGGCTCTCTGAAACCGGAGTAGAGGAGCGGCCCCGCCAACAGCTGCGCCCATGGCAATTGTCGCGACCCGCAATTCCGGCCGCCGGCTCCTTGAAAGCCGGTGGCCGAATATGTTTTGTGGGGCACTCTCCCTCTTGACCCGGACCCTACCAATTGCCTCTAGACCACGACGAAACCAAGCGTTCTTTCCTGTTCTCCCCGCTGACACTGCCCTGCGGTTCCAGTCTCGCGAACCGTCTGGTGAAATCTGCAATGTCGGATTCCCTCGGCGACGGAACAGGCCATCCGACGGCGGCGCAGGTCAACCTCTATGAACGCTGGGCGAAGGGCGGAGTAGCCGCTGCCATTGTCGGCGAAGTTCAGGGCAGCCCGGACTATGCAGAAAAGCCCGGCAATCTCGTCTTGAACGACGAGGCCGATATGGCGAGGTTTGCCAACCTCGCCGAGCGCGGAAGCGTGGATGGAACGCATCTCTGGCTGCAACTCGGTCACGCCGGAGCCATGGCCTATCCGCCGACCAGCTCGCCGAAGGGGCCGAGCGCGCTGAACCTTCCGGGACTGACCTGCGAGGCACTCAGCCTGGACGACATCCGCGCGCTGCCCGGAGAATTCGCCCATACGGCGCAACTGGCGGAGCGGGCAGGCTTCGGCGGTGTCCAGATCCACGCCGCCCACGGGTTCCTGCTCAGCCAGTTCCTGTCGCCGCTGTTCAACAGTCGCGAGGACGCCTACGGCGGCTCTCTCGGCGCGCGCATGAGGTTGCTTCTGGAGGTGATCGATGCCGTCCGGAACGCCGTCGGCAAGGGTTTCGCGGTGACGGTGAAACTCAATTCCTCCGACCAGCTCGAAGGCGGGCTCCAGGAAGAAGAGGCGCTTCAGGTAATCGCCGCCATGAATGATACCGGGATCGACCTCATCGACATCAGCGGAGGCACCTATTTTCCCGGGGCGAAATCGGCATCCGACAGCTGCGGAGGCGGGCCTTACTTCGTCGATTTCGCCAAGCGCGCCCGCCAGATGACAGAGATCCCCCTCATGGCAACCGGCGGTTTCAAGACGCTGGCGCAAGCCGAAGACGCGGTTCTCTCCGGCGCAGTCGATGCCGTTGGTCTTGCCCGCGCAATGGCCATCGCCCCCTCGCTGCCGGCTCAGTGGCGCAATGCGGAGAACCCTGACCCAGCCTTTCCGAGGTTCAGGAACCCCGGCGAAGGCGACATCACCGCCTGGTACACCATGCGGCTGACGGATATCGGCGAGAACCGGACCGGGAGCGGACCTGAAAACCTTGTCGACGACGTTGCTGCCTACGAGGCGCGAGACCGGGAGCGCACCCGGATCTGGCGGCAACATTTTGGATCCACGGTCTGAATTGGCGGCCCATGCCGATCGCGGTCAGGCTCTGGTCAACTCCGCGTAATCCGCGTAGCCGCGGTAAAGAGGATGGAACCTCAGGTCCGCTCCGCCCTCCCTGGCCAGGCTCTGCAACGCCTCTCGCAGGTCGGCGCGCGGGGTGACATGGAAGGAGCGCAGCCAGGCGAAGAGCAGTTTTCGAAACCAGCCCGGCAGACCGCCCTGCTGGCCGAAATCGACCACATGAAGGCGGCCGTCTTCCTTCAGCCGGGCCAGACCGGCCGCAAGAGCTTCCCGCCAGACCGGGATCATCGACAGCGTATAGGAGTAGAAGACCCGGTCGAAGGCATCGACGCCCGCACCTGCGATGACCTCAGGGTTTGCGGCGTCCCCTTCGACAAGGGTTATATGCTGGTCGAGACCAGCCTTTGTAATGTTTGCTCTTGCCGTTTCCAGCATGTGGCGCGAAATGTCGACGCCGACGAAACGGGCATCGCGATAGCGCCGGGCGGCGGCAATGAGATTGCGCCCCGTGCCGCAGCCAAGTTCCAGCACGGTCGCACCCGGGGGAGGCTGAAGCTCTTCAATCAGGTGATCGCGGCCCAGCAGGTAATATTTGCGGGTCAGATCGTAGACATGGCGCTGATGACGGTAGACCGCATCCATGAGCTGCGCGGTTTCGGCGGCCTCGCTCATCGCGGCGTCGCCCCTGCGCAAGTCATCCCCTGAAGACATAGAGATGGAAGCCGCCGTAGATGGAGGAACGGTCCTGTCGACCGAGGGCAAGGCTTTCCTCCGCTTCATAGGTCCAGCGGTCCAGAATCTCGTCCGCGACCCTTCCCGGCAGGAGAGACGGTTCGGCAGCGGTGCGGAAGATGACCCGCGCGCCCGGGCGGGCCGTCCGTGACATTTCGCTCCAGAGCGCATTGAGCTGCTGGTCGGTCATCCAGTCCTGCGCGTCGAGAAGGACATAGGCATCGAGACTGTCGCTTTCGACAGACTGGAGATGCTCGGTGAAGTTCCGGTTCAGAACCCGGACACGACCTGCACGCGCACGGATCTCGTCGAAATGCGCACGCTTCAGATACGGAGGAAGCGGGCCGGCTTCGCCGGTGGATGCTTCGCTTTCCGGCGCATAGCCGCGCCCGAATGCCTGCCAGGCGAAGTAATTGTCCTTCATGGAAAAATCGCATGCGAGCTTTTCCAGCCGCTGCCGCAGCACAGCCGACATGTTGCCGTCGGCATCGGCAGAAACGAGAGCGTCATATTGCGCCGGCGGAATGCCGAGACCGTAGAGCGACATCTTCTTGGACGTCGCCCAGCGGACAAGCCTCTTGTCGAAGAGCGGCGCCAGGGCCGTGTCGAAGAAGCTGCGCTGCTCTTCCAGCGAGCGGGTCTTGAGCATGTACTTCGGGTCGATACCGTAAAGCTTCGCCACCAGATGGCCGATACCGATGAAATACCCCAGGAGGCCGTGGTGATAGAGATCGCGGGAAAACAGCGTGATGCGCTTGCGCCCCCAGTTGGCAAGGTCCCGGCCTTCCCAATAGGCGGCGGTGTCCCTGTCGAGCTTGTCCTTCAAAAACCGCTCATAGGCGGCGACATTGGCCTTTTCATCCGCTTCGCCAAAAAAGCGATAGAACGTATCGTAATTTGGCAGATGCACCGCGGCGGCCAGCTTCAGGCGCCCGAGGGCGACATGTGCACGATTGAGGTCGACTGCCGTGATTTCCGCCGGATCAGCTGTCAGGTAGGACATGACATTGCAGCCGCCGGAGGCGATCGTCACCATGCGGCTGTGCGGCTGCAGGCGCAGCGCCTTCATGTCGACGTCGGGGTCTTCCCAGATCTGCGGATATACGAGGCCCTTGAAGGCAAACGTGAAGAGACGTTCGAGCATCCCCTCGCTTGACGTAGCGCCTGACCGATGCACCGCCTTGTCGAGCCGTTTTTTCGAAGCTGTGAGCGTACCCTGCGCCATCCTAGTCTCCCGAGTGACCCGCGCCAATGAACTGCCTTGCGATACGCGAGGGAGACGACAGTTTGGTGACGTCAGGGGTAGCGGCTGACGTTATCCGGATGTTTCGGGACGCGGGACGACCGACCGCGGCAGTCCTGTGCGCGTGACATCCCTAATGAGCCTCAGACGCCGACAGCAAAAAACCCCGCCGAAGCGGGGTTTTGAGGAGTGAAGCGCGAGTGTGGATCAGCGGGTGATGACGACGAAGTCCGTGCCCAGGCCCGTGTTGCGCTTGAAGTTGCGGTTCGTGATCGTCAGGGACGTGCCCGGCGTCAGCATTTCGGACAGCTTGTGAGCAACCTTTTCCGGAATGACGATCCGGTTCAGGACGTCCTCTGCGCTTCCGCCGCGCTGACCTTCGGCCGAGACAGACATCCAACCGACGGAGGAATCGCCTTCCTTGAAATCCAGCGCAGTGAAGACATGCGTGCCGAGTTCGCTATCGATATCTTTGATCGTGACCGGCGCTGCGTAGATATCGCGGAACTTGCGGCGGATACGCAGCATGGCGTTCTGCGGTTTTTCATAGCCGGCATCGGCCTGAATGCGCGCTTCCAGGGCGTCGGTGAGGTTGCCGGTGACCGGCAGTTCGGCACCTTCCTGGAAAAGGCTGATCGCAGCCCGCGTCTTGCGCCCCATGACGCCATCCACCGGGCCGGCGTTGAAGCCCATCTGGTTCAGAAGTTTCTGCAGAACCATGATCCGGTTCGGTGCACTCTGCGGCGTGATGATCATGCGCAGCGGCAGATCGAAGTTCGGATTCTTTTCCGGCGCGACAGACAGGGACGCCTCGACCGTGTCCGGCCTGATCGCACCGCGCAGGGCTTCATCCGCCTCGATCGTCCTTGAGGAGAGGCTCGCAACCTGTGTTTCGGGAACGAAGGGCTGCGGCAGCACGCTATGGCTGACGGCGACCGGCTGTGCGCCGTCCCTGGTCACGATGACCTGCATGCCGCGGTCGGTCTGGCTGAAGAGCGACTTGGCGAACGCCCTCGGCAGACGGATGCAGCCATGCGAGGCCGGATAACCGGGCAGCCTGCCCTGATGCAGGGCAATGCCGGACCATGTCAGGCGCTGCATGAAGGGCATCGGCGCGCTGTCATAGAGATTGGAGAAGTGCTTGCGGCGCTTTTCGAGAATGGAAAAGACGCCGGTAGGCGTGGTGTGGCCCCGCTTGCCGGATGAAATCGGCGAGGTCTCGATCAGGTCGAGGCCACGATAGACCTTGATGTTCTGATCACCGATCGACACGAGCACGTGCATCGGCGGCTCTGTGATCGGGGCCTCTTCGGACTGGGCCGACTGGTCGCGGGCGGCAGCGCCCGAAACAAGAGCGAGAGACAAGAGTGCGGCACCGGCAAAGCGAACCAGATTGCCCGGGTGCCTGTTAAAATTGTGGATCATGTTCGACAACATCCCTGAGCTCCCCAAAGCCAAAAATCCCTTAAAGCTCTAAACAAGATTTAATCCAAACCGGTATAAATGTGGTTAGGAAATACAGTTACTCATTGGTTTCAATCAACTTTCAGAACCTTGTCACAATACCCGGCCCCGAGATGTTATTCACATCACAAATTGTGCGGTTGAGACACGTACGGTTGAACGGCGAGCTTGACAGCCCGCCGTACGCGAAGCCCCGCAGCAAATCTGTTTTCAGCGTTTCAGGCCATCCTGAAAGACAACCGCCTCGCCCTGTGATGGAGCCGTCAGGTCGCCCTCCCACATGACACGCTTGCCACGCACGACAGTTCCGACCGGCCAGCCGGTGACGTCCTTGCCGTCGTAGGGCGTCCAGCCGCATTTGGAGGCGATCCACTCGTTCGTGATCGTTTCCTTGCGCTTCATGTCGACGACCGTGAAGTCGGCATCGTAGCCGACGGCAATCCGTCCCTTGCGAGCGGTCTGGAACAGGCGCATGGGGCCGGCGCTGGTCATGTCGACAAACCGCTGCAGGGTGAGACGGCCTGCATTGACATGATCGAGCATGATCGGCACCAGCGTCTGAACGCCGGTCATGCCCGAGGGAGACGCCGGATAGGGCTTCTGCTTTTCTTCCAGAAGATGCGGAGCGTGGTCTGAGCCGAAAATGTCCAGGATCCCTTGCTGCAGCCCCCACCACAGGCGCTGCGAATGGCGCTCGGCGCGGACTGGCGGGTTCATCTGGACCAGCGTTCCAAGGCGACGATACGCCTCGTCCGTAAGCGTCAGGTGATGCGGCGTGACCTCGATGGAGGCGACGTCCTTGTGGTCGATCAGGAAATCGACTTCCTCTGCCGTGGACAGGTGCAGGACATGGATCTTGGCACCGGTTTCGCGCGCGATGCGCACCAGACGCTCCGTGCACTGCAGGGCGGCAATCTCGTCGCGCCACACCGGATGCGACGTAGGATCATTCTCGACGCGCTCGCCAAGGCGCTCGCGGAGCCGGAATTCGTCTTCCGAATGGAAGGCCGCCCGCCGACGGGTGGCGGACAGGATATCGCGCACGCCGCTGTCGTCCTCGACCAGGAGATCCCCGGTCGACGAGCCCATGAAGACCTTGATGCCGGCAGCAGCCGGCAGGCGTTCCAGGTCCGGGATGTCCTTGACATTCTCGCGCGTGCCGCCGACCCAGAACGCGAAATCGCAGTGCATGCGGTGATGGCCGCGCTTTACCTTGTCAGCCAGTGCCGCCTCTGTAACCGTCAGCGGATTGGTGTTCGGCATTTCAAAAACGGCGGTGACACCGCCCATGACGGCAGCGCGGGAGCCGGTCTCCAGGTCTTCCTTGTGATCAAGGCCCGGCTCGCGAAAATGGACCTGCGTGTCCATGACGCCGGGCAGGATATGAAGCCCGGTGCAATCAACGGTCTCCCCTGCCTGCGAGCTGTCAAACGATCCAATGCCGGCAATGCGCCCGTTCGTGACGGCGACGTCCCGGATCCCCTCGCCATCCTGATTGACAACGGTGCCGCCTTTCAGGATCAGGTCATAGGTCATGCTCATGGGGGCCTCCGGCTGTTCTCGTAAAGGGCGGTCTGTGTTTCAGCGGGCTTATACGCGGCCCTTCGGAAAAGCACCAGACTACTTGCCGCATGTACCGGTCCCCATCCTGGAAATCGACAGGTTATCCCGAAGGTGCACGACCACCTTTGCCGCCTTGTCGCATTCGCCGGAAATGCTTATGTAGAATTGGACAAACCTGCTCCTGAAACTCATATTTGTAGGCCAGCCGTGACCGACCTAGCCATCGCCCGTCTTTCCGACCGTGCCCTGATCCGTCTTTCCGGCCCGGATGCGCAGCACTTCCTGCAAAATCTCGTGACCGCAGACATTGGCGAAGCGGACCGGACGGGCGCCGCCTCTGCCGCGCTTCTGACGCCGCAGGGCAAGATTCTCTTTGATTTCCTGATCTACAAGGACGGCGAGGACTACCTGCTGGATTCGCCCGCCGAAACCGCCGCGGACCTTCTCAAGCGCCTGACCTTCTATCGCCTGCGGGCCAAGTTCGAACTGGTGGCGCTCGGAGAAGACGTCGGCGTCTTTGCTACCTGGGGCGCAGCGGTGGAGCCGGATGCGGCGCTGCTGACCGTCAACGACCCGCGGCTTGCGGCTCTCGGGCAACGTATCGTCGGGCCGGTCGCAGCGCTGGAGGACGCTTTCTCATCCTCTCTCACATCCCTTGCCGACTATGACGCTCACCGGATCAGGCTTGGCGTTCCGGAAGGTCTGAAGGATTTCGACTATTCGGACGTCTTTCCCCATGATGCAGACCTTGACCAGCTGGGTGGCGTTTCCTTCAGAAAGGGCTGTTTCGTCGGTCAGGAAGTCGTCTCGCGGATGCAACACAGGGGCACCGCACGCAAACGCTTCGTCCGGATTATCAGTGAAACGCCGCTGCCGGAAAAGGGCACGAGCGTGACTGTGGACGGCAAGTCGGTCGGGACCCTGGGATCATCGGCCACCTTCGGGGGAACCAGTGCCGGGCTGGCTCTGCTGCGTCTTGACAAGGTGCATCAGGCCAAGGACAACGGCAGCCCTCTTCACTGCGGCGATGCCCTGATTCAGGTCGAGATTCCCGACTGGGCCACCTTCACCTGGCCGGAGCAGAGCGCCGCGGACTGAAACCCGCACAGATCCGAGGTCCGATGTCCTCTGCCCGCCCCGACGAACCGCCCCGCGCCTGGCAACGCATGCTTTCCGGCAGACGGCTTAATTTGCTCGACCCGTCCCCCCTCGATGTCGAAATCAGCGACATCGCCCACGGGCTGGCGCGCGTTGCCCGCTGGAACGGCCAGACCTACGGAGACCATGCGTTTTCCGTTGCCGAGCATTCGCTGGTCGTCGAGGACATCGCGCTGAAGCTGAAACCGGACCTGACGCCAGACTGGCGCCTGGCCGTTCTGCTTCACGATGCGCCGGAATATGTGATCGGCGACATGATCTCGCCGTTCAAGGCCGTCATCGGCGAAGCCTACAAGGCCGTGGAGGCGCGCCTGCAGGCGGCGATCCATCTGCGCTTCGGCCTGCCGGCGCAGATCCCGGTCACAATCAAGAAACTCGCCAAGCGGGCCGACATCATCTGCGCCTATTTCGAGGCGGTGGAACTTGCCGGTTTCGAAGAGGCGGAAGCGGCGAAGATCTTCGGCAGGCCGCGCGGTTTTTCCGCCGATGGCGGCCAGAAACTCGCCTTAGGGCTCAAGCCGCTGCCGGTCGCATTGGCCGAAGAAAAATTCATGGAACGCTTCGAGTTTTTGGAGAAGTTGCGCGAAAGTGGGCACAAACCCGGAAGCCGGCAAGCTAGCAGGTGACCTAACGGGCGAATAACACTAGGTTACCGGCAGATACGAAAAACGGTCCGCCATGCTCCACGTGTGCTCGCTCTCCAAATTGAACCAGACAGTCGCCGAAACCGGTGCGAAATCGGTGGTGACACTGATCAACGCCGAGATGGACGTGCCAACGCCCACGGGCATCGCACCCGACCGTCATCTCTTCCTGGCCTTCAACGACATCGTCGATCCGGTCGCCGGCCTCACGCCTGCGAGCGAACAGCAGATCGAGACGCTTCTTCGCTTCCTGTCCGACTGGGACCGGCAGTCGCCGCTTGTCATTCACTGCTGGGCGGGGATCAGCCGCTCGACGGCGGGAGCCTATACTGCGGCCTGTGCGCTCAACCCGGAAGCGGACGAATACGCTCTTGCCGCGCTCCTGCGGGAGCGTTCGCCCTCGGCGACGCCGAACCAGCGCATCGTGGTGATGGCGGACAAGATGCTGGGGCGCAACGGGCGGATGATCGATGCGATCCGGCGGATCGGGCGCGGCGCGACCGCCTTTGAAGGCACGCCCTTCATCATGCCGATAGACTGACCGAAACGGGAGAAAGAATGCCGCGCCGGCAAGCCAGCATCGAAATCGGACTGAACGCGGTCATCGTGTCCGTGGCATGTGGTGTTCCGCAGATCGTTCACGTCAATGACGATGAAGATGCCGGCCTCGACGGCCTGCCCTTCGGGCCCTTCGACCCCATCCACCACCGAACGTTCGAAATCGGCCTGCGCACGTGGGTGGAAGATCAGACCGCGCTGCGTCTCGGGTATATCGAACAGCTTTACACATTCGGCGACCGCGGTCGGCACCGGGTGTCGGGGGACGAAGGCCCGCATGTGGTCTCGGTCGGGTATCTTGCGCTTTCCCGGCAGACTGCGGATTCGGAGGACACACTCGCGCGGCACGGGTCTGCATGGCGGTCCTGGTATGATTACTTTCCCTGGGAGGACTGGCGCATGGGGCGCCCTCACCTGCTGGACAAGGAAATCCTGCCCGCCCTCAACGCCTGGGCGACAGAACCACCAGCCCCCGACGAACCGCCGAAGCCGCTCAGCCGGCAGGAGCGCATCCATATCGCGTTCGGCACAGGTGCCTCGAACTGGGACGAGGAACGGGCACTCGAGCGCTATGAACTGCTCTATGAGGCCGGCCTCGTCTTGGAAGCAAAGCGTGACGGGCGACCGGCGGCGATGCTGCGGGATGACTTACCGTTCCTTGGCACGGCCATGCTGTTCGACCACCGCCGCGTTCTGGCGACGGCGATTTCGCGGCTGCGGGGCAAGCTGAAATACCGGCCGGTGATTTTCGAACTGATGCCGGAGACCTTCACATTGACCGAATTGCAGACGTCGGTCGAGGCGATTTCCGGGCGCCATCTGCACAAGCAGAATTTCCGCCGGCTGGTGGAAAACGCCGATCTCGTGGAGCCGACAGGCGCGACATCGACCGCAACCGGGGGCCGTCCCGCCGCCTTGTTCCGGTTTCGTCACCAGCTGCTGAGCGAGCGTCCCGCCCCGGGGCTGCGTGTCGGCGGACGCTGATCAGCGCCCCAAGCTCATAGGGTAAAAGAAGAATTTCTTCGGACAGTGGGCCAACTTCCGTGCCAGTATTAACCATGTCCATGTCTGTCCGTGCGCTTTTTTTGAAGAATTTCCGCGATTTCTGCGCTTATTAACGCTCTCTCAAGGTTAAACAGACATTTTTAATTCGTGTGCTGATGTTGACACAGCATTAGCTCTGTTCGTCCGGCGTGTTGGGCGATGTGTAACGAGTTGGAGTTGGCTGCGTATGTCTGGCCCGAAATCCCGCAACAAAAAGCGGTCATCTTCTAAACTGACACATGACCTTGACCTGGTCCGCGCAAGAATGCGCCGGCTGAAACAGTTTGTTGTTGCCTGTCCTGTCGTCTACCTCGCTCTGGCGGGGAGCGTCGGCAACCAGGATATCCTTTCGCTCATCAACGAGCGCAAGGCGGAGAGCCCGCGCTGGATGATGGCGCTTGAGCCAGGTAACTTCGCCACGAAACTCGCGCCGAAGATCACGCTCGGCGACACGGCCGTTCCCGATTATGCGAGTGCGCCGGTGCTGATGCTGGCTTCCGCCGACAAGAATTTCCAGGCGACACCCGTGATGGGCATGGAACAAGTCGTCGCGAGCGGCCTTCCAAAAAAACTGCCGGACACGATCAGAACCAACACATCTGCCAAAAGCGACAGGCTGATCACCCTGGCGCCGGACCGCCAGATGGTCGACCGGGCCGCCGGCAATCTCTATGCCATGTCGAGCCTGATCTCGACAGAGAAGAACAACGCTGACCTGCCCCGCGTCGCTTTCGTCAAAGCACAGCCGCTCGACAGCAGACAGTCCTCCATGCTTGCAGCTGCCGGTGCCGAAGGGCTTCTGGAAGGCGGCCCGCTTGACCTTCAGAAGGTGATGATGGCCCGCAACGCGGCGGCCGCAAGCTTCTCACTGGTTTCCGCCTATGCGCCTGAAAGCGTGCGCGAGACGAAGGAACCGTTCGACGCCCTGTTCGGAGCTGCGAAATACGAACAGGAGCTTCCGCCTCCGGAAGACCCCGAGAACCCGCACTGGTGGGCTCAGAAGCCGCTTCCGCTGTCGGTCGGTGAAAAGAAGGAGCAGCGCTGCCTTGCCGAAGCCATCTATTTCGAGGCGCGCGGCGAGAGCGAGGACGGCCAGACGGCCGTAGCGCAGGTGGTGCTGAACCGGGTCAAGAACCCCGCCTATCCGGACACGATTTGCGGCGTCGTCTACCAGAACCGCCACAAGCGCAACCGCTGCCAGTTTTCCTTCGCCTGCGACGGCATCAAGGACCGCATCTCGAGCCCCATCGCCTGGAGAACCGCACAGCGACTCGCTCGTGAAGTTCTCAACGGCGAGCATTACTCCAAGATGGTTGATGCCTCGACCCACTACCACGCGACCTACGTCAACCCGCGTTGGGCGCGGTCCATGGCCAAGCGTGGCCAGGTCGGCCTGCATATATTCTACAAGACCTATGCAGGCGGTTGGTGACAACACCGGTTGTCAACACCAGGAAGTGAAAGCCGAAACAGGGCCGAAATCACGCGAATAGACGCTCCGATGATGACTGCCGAGGTGATCCCCGGCGGCCGGTCAGGACAGCTCGATGTCGAGCCCCAGATCCAGGATTGGAGCCGAATGGGTGATCCAGCCTGACGAAATCAGGTCCACCCCGGCTTCCGCAACTGCCCTGACAGTCTCGAGCTCGATGCCGCCCGAGGCCTCCAGGAGGACCTTTCCGGCAGCCATTTCGACGGCCTTTTTCATCGTTTCGGGCGACATGTTGTCGAGCATGACGACATCCGGTCCGGCGCTCAGCGCCTCTTGCAGCTGCTCCAGCGTGTCGACTTCCACCTCGATCTTCACAAGATGACCGACGAAGGCCTTGGCGGCCTCAATTGCAGGAACAACGCCTCCGGCAACGGCGATATGGTTGTCCTTGATCAGGATCGCGTCGTCGAGGCCAAACCGGTGGTTGGAGCCGCCGCCGCATTTCACGGCGTATTTTTCAAAAGCGCGCAGACCCGGCGTGGTCTTGCGCGTGCAGACGATGTCGGCCTTGGTGTGCGCGATCTCGTCGGCGAAGGTCGCGGTCGCGGTGGCGATACCGCACAGGTGCGACATGAAGTTGAGGGCGACGCGTTCAGCCGCAAGAAGCGCCCGCGCCGGACCTTCGATCCGCGCCACCACATCCTTCGGCTGCAGCCGGTCGCCGTCTGCCATCTCGCGTTTGAACACAAGGGTCGGATCGGTCAGTCGAAAGGCACATTCGGCAAACTGAAGTCCGGCCAGAACACCCGGCTTGCGCGCCGCAATCACGGCGCTGGCCCGTGCATCGGCCGGCAGCGTCGCCTGGCTGGTGATATCGCCTGCTCGGCCACAGTCCTCCAGAAGTGCACTCTTGACCGCTTCTTCGACCATCAGTGCGGGCAGTTCAGGGAGGTATCTCGCAGTCATGGAGTTCTCCGCCGTGTCACGGCTCAGGCAGTTTCGAGGGCATCCGCCGCGATCTTGTCGATCTGGGCGAGCGTCAGATAGGAGCGCTTCGCCATGGCCGGGTTTTCCGCCGGGAAATCCTTGCGGAAGTGACCGCCGCGGCTTTCTTCGCGATTGAGCGCGGCAGCAGCAATGATCTTGCCGGCGGCCATCATGTTTTTGATCGACTGGCGCACACAGCTCTTTTCGGCAAGCGCGATGTCTGCAAGAGCGGTCTTCAGTCCTTGCGCGTCGCGCAGGACGCCGACGTTCTTCAAAAGCGTCTTCCGCAAAACCGAGATCGCGTTCCGCTCTTCGACATTGCGCTGGCTCGGCAGGCCGGGCTCGTCGTCCATCTCGTCCCAGAAGGCACTACGCGGCGTCGGCATGAGGCCCTGGATGTCCTCGGCGATCCTTGCGGCGAAGACAACAGCTTCGAGCAGTGAATTCGAGGCAAGGCGGTTTGCGCCATGCGCCCCGGTAGAGGCCACCTCGCCCGCGGCCCAGAGGCCGTCCAGCGACGTACGGCCGTTCGCATCGGTCAGGACGCCGCCCATATGGTAATGCTCGGCTGGCGCAATCGGCAGAAGGTCTGTGGCGGGGTCGATGCCGGCTTCCTGTGCCGCCGCGAAGACAGTCGGAAAGTCGTCCCTGAAGCGCGCACCGACCGCCTGCCGGCAATCCAGAAATGCACCACGCCCTTCCTCGATTTCCCGGAAGATCGCACGCGCGACGATGTCGCGCGGCGCGAGTTCAAGATCCGGATGGCCCCCTTCCATGAAGCGCTCCCCCGCCTGGTTGACGAGGGTGGCGCCTTCTCCGCGCAGCACTTCGGTCGCCAGCGGAGCCGGGTCGCGGCCGACATTGAGTGCGGTCGGATGGAACTGGACGAATTCGGCATCGGCGATGACGGCACCGGCACGCGCGGCCATCGCCAGGCCGTGGCCGTTCGCCTCGTGCGGATTTGTGGTCAGGCCGTAAAGATGACCGATGCCACCAGAGGCGAGCACGACCGCCCTTGCGGGAAAGGCGAGACGCTCGATCCCCCCGCGCCGGCGCGCCAGCACGCCCGTGACATAGCGGCCTTCGCCGATGAAGCTTTCGCCGATATAGCCTTCGAGAATGCGGATGGACGGCGTCTTGCGCACCGCTGCAACCAGGGCATCCATGATTGCGCGGCCAGCCATGTCACCACGTACGCGAACGACACGGCTGTGCGAATGGGCTGCCTCGCGCGAGAATTTCAGCCGTCCCTCGAGATCCTGATCGAAGGGAACACCATAGCTCAGAAGGTCGTGGACGCGCTGGTTGCCCTCGCGGGTCATATCCTCCACGATTCTGGCTTCGCAGATGCCGCAGCCGGCGGCCAGCGTATCGTCGCGGTGCTCTTCGACCGAGTCCTCTTCGGAGATGGCGGCGGCAATGCCGCCCTGCGCCCAGACGGAGGAGGCACCTTCGCCGATGGGAGCGTTGGTAATGACGGTCACCGGCCGGGGGCTCAGTTTCAGGGCGCAGAACAGGCCCGCAAGACCGCCTCCAAGAATGACGACATCATCCACATCCTTGCCCAGATGGGCAGGAGCAAAATCCTCAACCGACACGGCCATGGGAAACTTCCTGGAACAGATTGGGCATTGCCCGAAAGACTTCCGGGCCGACCGCCATCAGGGCAGGCCGGCCCGGAAGGATAGCATATCGCGGTTTAGACCACTTGCGGTCAGATTTTCAAGTTGATCATCCGTTCGACCGCCGTGCGGGCCCTGTCGGCGATTGCCGGATCGACCACCACTTCCTCTTTCATCTCCACAAGAGACTCGAGGATCTTGTTCAGGGTGATCCGCTTCATGTGCGGGCAAAGGTTGCACGGACGGATATAGTCGACGCCCGGCGTCTCGCTGGCGACGTTGTCGGCCATCGAGCACTCGGTGATCATCATCACCTTTTCCGGCTTCTTCGTTTTCACCCAGTCGATCATGTGGGCCGTGGAGCCGGCAAAGTCGGCCTCAGCCACGACTTCTGGCGGACATTCCGGATGGGCGATGATCTTCACGTCCGGGTCGATCTTCCGATAGTCGCGCAGTTCGTCGGCGGTGAAGCGCTCATGCACCTCGCAAGCGCCATCCCAGACCAGAACCTCGACGTCGGTCTTGTTGCCGACATTGGCGGCCAGATACTTGTCCGGGACCAGGAACACCCTGTCGACACCGAAGCTTTCGACCACCTGGAGCGCATTGGACGACGTGCAGCAGATGTCGCACTCCGCCTTCACCTCGGCAGAGGTGTTCACGTAGGTGATGATCGGCACGCCGGGATTGCGTTCGCGCAGACCGCGTACGTCGGCGCCGGTGATGGACTCTGCCAGCGAGCAGCCCGCGCGCATGTCCGGAATGAGCACCGTCTTTTCCGGGCTCAGGATCTTGGAGGTTTCGGCCATGAAGTGCACGCCGCACTGGACGATCACGTCCGCTTCGGTGCGTGTTGCCTCGATGGCGAGCTGCAGGCTGTCGCCGACAATGTCCGCGACACCGTGATAGATGTCCGGCGTCATGTAATTATGCGCCAGAATGACGGCGTTGCGCTGCTTTTTCAGTTCGTTGATCGCATGGATGGTCGGCGCCAGAGCCGGCCACTCGATCGCGGGAATGATGTGCTTGACCTTTTCGTAGATCGGCGCAGTCGCCTTCGCGACTTCCGGCGTGTAGCGAAGATCCGGACGCTCGATCGCGCCTAAACGGTCCAACGCTGTCAGACCCTTGCCAATCGGCTCTCCGACCGGTGCTTTCGTCTGGGCTATGGTCATGACGACCTCCCTTTCCATTGCGGGCCGAGGCTTGTGCCGCGTCCGGCGAACTTATTATACTCAATTTGAGCATATTACAGCCAAAACAAAAGGGGCACCAGGCCCATACGCTTTTGCTCTTTCAGAGTTTATATAAGCGCCCTTCGCTCAAGAATCTATCGCTTTCCCGATTATTTTGCCCTGCTCTCATATTTGTCTGAAATTACAATGGCGTAGGACAAAAATACTGGCGTGCGAATAACCACCGGACGACTGGGGTGCGTCCGTGATCCATTCCTGTTCCTTATCCTTTCAATCAATAATAGGCGTTTCTCAATTTCTACCCGCCGACGTATCTTATCGTCATATTACGATGTGAGATACATTCATGGCCACTGCCTCCTCCGTCCGGACCGGACCCAATATCCCGCTCATCATCGCGTGCGGCTGCCTCATCGCGATGGTGTCCTTCGGACCGCGCTCGGCCATGGGGCTCTTCTTCCAGCCGATGACAGAAGCCCGCGACTGGAGCCGGGAGATCTTTGCCCTCGCCATCGCCATCCAGAACCTGGTCTGGGGTGTTGCCCAGCCTTTTGCCGGCATGATGTCCGACAGATACGGAACCTGGAAGACGATGACGCTCGGCGCCCTGCTCTATGTCGCCGGCCTCCTTTTGATGATGAGCGCGGAAAGCACGGTCGCGCTGCATCTCTCGGCGGGCGTACTCGTCGGCCTCGGCATCGCCTTTTCGTCCTTTTCGCTGGTGCTCGCCGCCTTTGGACGCGCGGTCACGCCCCAGCAGCGATCTCTGGCCTTCGGGATCGGGACAGCCTCCGGCTCGCTCGGCCAGTTTCTGTTCGCCCCGCTCGGCGGAACGCTGATTGCCCATATCGGTTGGCAGGATACCCTTCTGGCCTTTGCCGGCGTCGTCGCCTTCATTCCGCTTCTGGCGATCGTTCTCAGGGGCAAGTCCGAATATCCGAAGAACGGCAATCCTGCGAACGACCAGAAGATAACGGCAGCCATGGCGGAAGCCTTTGGGAACCGCGGCTACATCCTGCTGACGCTCGGCTTCTTCGTCTGCGGGTTCCACCTCGCCTTCATCACCGTTCATCTGCCGCCCTATATTGCCGATCTCGGCCTCGACCCGAGCTGGGGCGCGATCTCCATCGGGCTGATCGGACTGTCCAACATCTTCGGCTCGCTGCTTTCCGGCTATATCGGCGGCCGCTACTCCAAGCCGATCTTCCTGTCGCTGATCTACATCGGACGGTCGGTCGCGATCCTCGCCTTCATCATGCTGCCGGTCACGCCCGCGTCGGTGCTCGCCTTTTCGGCGGTCATGGGATTGCTGTGGCTGTCGACCGTGCCGCCAACGTCCGGCCTTGTCGCCGTCATGTTCGGGCCGCGCTATATGGCAACGCTCTTCGGCTTCGTCTTCCTGTCACACCAGATCGGCTCGTTCCTGGGCGTCTGGCTGGGTGGAAAGATCTATGACCAGACCGGCTCCTACGACCTAATCTGGTGGTGCGCGATCGTCCTCGGCGTCCTGGCTGCCATCGTTCACTGGCCGATCGAGGAAAAGCCGGTTCCGCGGCTCGCGCAGGAATCGGCAGCAGAATAGGTCAGCCAGTCCGCTCAGATGCACTCTCTGTGCGTCGACCTGCGAGGATGCCGGCGCTGCCGGGTCCGGAAAACCGGGTTTTCCGGCATGCTGGAGTCGTCCAGTGATGGGGAGATACCGGTGGGTTTCAGCAAATGGCTGAGCCTTGCGGCGCCTCCGCTCAGCCCAGCCTGACGAACCCGTCCGCTTACCCGGCCACTTTCGAGAAATCCGCCACCACGTGGGTGGCATCGCGGATTTCGGCAAGCAGCTGAAGCCGGTTGAGACGCAGCGCCGGATCTTCGTCATTGACGAGAATTTCCTCGAAGAACCGGTCGACAGGCGCCCGCAGCTTCGACAGGGCTTCCATCGCGCCTTCGAAGTTCTCCAATGTCACCGCCTCGGCCGCTTCGGCGCGGGCAGTGTCGATTGCCGCGGCAAGATCGATTTCGGCCTGCTCCTTGAGATGATCCGCATGCGGCCGCCCGGAAACAGACTTGCCGTCCTTCTTTTCTTCCGCCCTCAGGATGTTCACCGCGCGCTTGTAGCCGGCAAGAAGGTTTGCACCGTCGTCGGACGATACGAACTTGCCGAGCGCCTCGACCCGCCTGACGACCATCAGCAAGTCGTCCTGGCCCTCGAGCGCAAAGACCGCGTCGATCAGATCGTGACGGGCGCCTTCGTCCTTGAGGTGAACCTTCAGACGGTCGGCAAAGAAGGAAAGCAGATCAGCCACAACACCTGCCGGATCCGAAACGGTGACCGACTGCAAGTCGAGGGCCGCACGGATTTCACCGGCAAGATTGAGCCTCAGATTGTTCTCCAGCACGATCCGGATCACGCCGAGTGCGGCGCGCCTCAGGGCGTAAGGGTCCTTGGAACCGGTCGGCTTTTCGTCGATGGCCCAGAAGCCGGCAAGAAGATCCAGCTTCTCGGCAAGGGCAACGGCAATCGCCACCGGGTCGGTCGGCGCCCTGTCGGAAGGCCCCTGCGGCTTGTAGTGGTCCTCGATCGCCGTGGCGACGGAAGCGTCTTCGCCCTGTGCTGCCGCGTAGTAGCGGCCCATAAGGCCCTGCAGCTCGGGGAACTCATAGACCATCAGGGAGACGAGATCGGCTTTTGCGAGCTCAGCAGCGCGCTTGGCCTTTTCCGCATCTGCCCCCACGATCGGCGCCAGCTTTCCGGACAGGGAAACCAGCCGTTTGACGCGTTCGCCGACGCTGCCGAGCTTTTCATGGAACTTGACCTCGTCAAGCTTCGGCAGATTGTCCGAGAGCTTCGACTTGAGGTCCGTTTCCCAGAAGAAGCGCGCGTCGGAGAGACGGGCGCGGATCACCTTCTCGTTTCCGGCGACGACGGTCTTGCCGCCGTCCTCGGCCACCAGGTTGGAGATCAGCACAAAGCGGTTGGCGAGGCGCCCACTCGTCGGATCCTTCAGCACGAAGCACTTCTGGTTCACGCGGATGGTGAGCTGAATGCACTCGTCCGGGATCGTAAGGAAATCCTCGTCGAAACTGCCCGTCAGAACCACCGGCCATTCCACGAGGCCGGCCACTTCATCCAGCAGCCCCGGATCTTCGACCAGCTCAAGTCCGAGCGCCAGCGCCCGGTCCTTGGCATCGTTCAATATGATGTCCTTGCGCCGGTCGGCATCGAGCACGACCTTGTGCTTTTCCAGGCTTGTCGCGTAGTCGTCGAACCGGCGGACGCGGAAGACTTCGTCCGCAAGGAAACGGTGACCGCGTGTCGTCTGCCCCGAGGCGATGCCGTCGAAGTCGAAAGGCACGACATCTGGCTCCTCGGTCTCCGGACCGAAGGTTGCAACGATGGAGTGGAGCGGACGCACCCATTTGGTCGTCGCCGTTCCCCAGCGCATGGACTTTTGCCACGGGAAATTGCGCAGGATTCCGGGCATGAATTCAGCAATGATGTCGATCGCCGACCGGCCCGGCTTTTCGATGACAGCGACGTAGAAGTCGCCCTTCTTCGGGTCGCTCTGGATGCTGGCTTCGTCGATCGAGTTCAGCCCAGCGCCCCGCAGAAACCCTTCGACAGCCTTTTCCGGCGCTCCGACGCGCGGGCCCTTGCGCTCCTCGCGTGTCGCTGCCGAGGCGACCGGAACGCCGGCGACCTGAAGCGCCAGCCGGCGTGGGGTTGCAAAGGATTTTGCGCCCTCATAGGGCAAACCGGCATCCACCAGGGCGTTTGTCACGAGCGACTTCAGATCGTCCGCAGCCTTGCGCTGCATGCGGGCGGGAATCTCTTCGCTGAAAAGCTCAAGCAGAAGATCGGGCATGGAATTCTGGGCCTTTGGATCGGGGTGGGACGCCACCTTAGAAAGTCAGAGCGTCCGTTACCAAGTCGGCGGTCTCTTGTCACCCCCTTTCGGGTGCTCCAGCCCGCCAGCCGGGCCAAGGCTTCCTTCCTGGAACGGTCACGATCCACATTGCCCCCGCACCGTCACCAAAGCGGCATCGACAGGCAAACATCTACGTTCCACTTGCTTTGCAAAACGAATCTTTAAGGTAAAGAGGAATCTCTAGGTAATTACGACAATTAAAACATGAAATCTTTATCCCATTTCTTAAATTTAAATATAATAATATTTCGTATTACCCACTTTTACATCGTGGAAAATGACAATCAATATGAAAACCTCACAATTTAATCGATTACTCGTCCGATCTATGAAAGTTTTACTTGTACTCGCTCTCGCGCTTTTTATCGGACTGCTTCTGGTCCCGAGTCACTTTCTGGGTGAAACGCCGGATCACCAGCACTTGTCGAATGAACTGGTTTCCGGTGTTCTCCTGGCGATCGCGTTGCTCGGGCTGATGATGGGCATTTGGGCAACCCGTCGCCTGAGTGAGGAACTGTGCTTCAGGTCCCACGCCCACACAGAGGCACTTTCCCTGGCTCAGCACGATCCGTTGACGGGTCTGCCCAACCGACGGTGTCTGCTGGATGTATTTCCGCAAATGATCTGCGATGTCGGCACGGAACAGGCACGCGCGGTGATGATGCTGGATCTCGACGGCTTCAAGCCCATCAACGATGTCTATGGTCACGCCTTCGGCGACACGCTTCTGCGCAGCCTTTCAGACCGGCTGGTGGAAGCTGCCGGCGAAGGCGGCCTCGTCGCACGAATGGGAGGTGACGAATTCGCAATCGTCTCCCCGACTTTCCGGCGCAAGACCGAGGTCGCCTCCTATGCGAGCCGGCTGCTGGCCAGGATCAACGATCATTTCGAATTCCAGAACCGAAAGGTCTCCATCAGTGCAGGCATTGGCATTGCCACCGCCCCGTGCAATGGCAACACGATCGCCGAGCTTCTGCGAAAGGCGGACATTGCCCTCTATCGGGCAAAGGCGAGCGGGCGCTCATCCTACCGCTTTTTTGAAGAGGACATGGATGCAGCCATCCTGCATCGCTCGCTACTGGAGCAACGTCTGCGTCTGGCGATCACCGAGCGCAGGATCAGGGTCCATTTTCAGCCCATCATGAACATGAAGACCGGCGCCATCGCCGGCTTCGAAGCCCTTGCGCGCTGGTCGGACAGCGACCTCGGCGACGTACCGCCGGACCAGTTCATCCCGATCGCCGAGGATTGCGGGCTCATTTCCGATCTGACGATCCACCTGCTTCAGGAAGCCTGTACGGTTGCGACGACCTGGCCGGAGCCACTTTACCTTTCCTTCAATCTGTCACCTGTGCAGCTTCAGGATGTCGAACTGCCCATGCTTGTCGCATCCATTCTGGAAACGCGCGGCTTTCCGGCAGAGCGGCTGGTTCTTGAGATCACCGAAACATCGCTGATCAAGAACACGGATACCGCAAGGCTCATTCTCGAGCAGCTGACCCAAAGCGGCGTCAGCATTGCACTCGACGATTTCGGCGTCGGCCATTCCAGCCTCAGCTATCTGCGCGACTTTCCGATCAAGAAGGTCAAGATCGACAAGTCCTTCACCAACCGCCTCCTCACGGATCGGCAATCGGCCGCCATCATCGAAGCCATTCTGGTGCTGTCGAGAGGGTTGGATATCGATGTTGTCGCGGAAGGCGTGGAAGAGACCAGCGTCCACGACGCTCTGACGTCCAGCGGCTGCCAAAGCAGCCAGGGCTATCTCTATGCAGAGGCGGTTGCCGCCGAAGAGACCCTGTCCCTGCTGGGCGCCGGAGACACGGCTGGCCGCAGGTTGAACCGCTCGACGGACGCCGCCTGATCCTTCCGGCCGCTCACGCGCCAAGGAAAAGAAGGATAATCACCGCATTGGCGAGGTCGACGAAGAAGGCCGACACAAGTGGGAGAATGAGGAAGGCCAGCGTTGCCGGACCGTAGCGCTTTGTCACGGCCGTCATGTTGGCAATGGCCGTCGGCGTTGCACCGAGGGCAAAGCCTGCGAACCCGGCTCCAAGGACTGCCGCATCATAGTCTCGGCCCATCATGGGAAACAGAACCAACAGAATGAAAAGGGCTGCCACGACGATCTGCACAGTCAGGATCAGCAGCATCGGCCCGGCCAGCCCGGCGATCGTCCACAGCTGCAGGCTCATGAGCGACATCGTCAGAAAGATGCCGAGTGATAGGTCCGAGACAACAGCAAGCGAGCGCGACCGCGCAGGCCAGGTCATCTTGGGAAAGATGAAGGGCACCGTGTTGGACAGCACGATGCCGCAGAAAAGACAGCAGACGAAAACCGGCAGGTCGATCCCCACGGTCAGCACCAGCCCCTGCTGCAGAGCGTTGCCGAGTGCGATGGCTATGTTGAGCACAAGAAGCGACCTCATCAGCCCGGTATGGGTGACGATGGTGTCTGCCTCACGACTGGTCTCGACGCCGATCACCGGCACCTCCCTTCGCCAGCCGGGTTCCGGCTTCGCGCCCTTGCGTTCGATCAGGTAGTTGCCGACCGGTCCGCCCAGAAGGCTTGCAGCAATCAGCCCAAGGGTCGCCGTTGCCGCGCCGATCTCGACCGCGCCGGCAACGCCATGATCGGCCACAAGCTTCGGTCCCCAGGCGATTGCGGTTCCATGGCCGCCGACCAGCGATATGGTCCCGCCCAGCAGACCGAAGCCGGCAGGAAGACCCAGAGCTGCCGCGATTCCGACACCGACGGTGTTTTGCAACACCATATAGAGGACGGTCAGCGCAAGCAGGATCAAGAGAGGTTTCCCGCCGCGAGCGAGATCGGAGAAGCGGGCATCAAGTCCAATGGCGGTGAAGAAGCAGTAGAGCAGATAGTCTCTCGACTGCAGGGAGAACCCTATCTTCTGCCCCAGGACGAGATAGATGCAGAGCGACAGCAACGCCACAAGCAGCCCGCCAGAGACCGGCTCGGGAATGTTGTAGCGCCTCAGGAGGGCGATGTTCTTGTTCAGGCGAACACCCAGGAAATAGACCAGGATCGCCAGGTTGAAACTGACGAACTCGTTGAGAGAGATGGTATCGCCTGTCATCACGTCGCCGGATCCGGCTTCCTTTTCAGTTTGAAGGGACGGCTGATACCGTCCGATTCCAGCAAGCCGATCCCACTCGGCAGGAAACGGCGGTTCTCCGAGTTTGGGCCAGGAGGCGCTGCGGCTACCAGCCCCCACCTCCGCCGCCGCCACCACCGCCACCGGAGGAACCGCCGGAGGAGCCGGAAC
>VIRH01000010.1 GCA_008107755.1 Rhodobacterales bacterium | reverse complement strand
CCCATGGCAATCAGCGTACGCGCCCAGTGATGCGCCGTCGCACAGGCCTCAACCCCGATCACACAGGGCGCCAGTTTCGAGAAGAATGGCAGCATCTGTTTGCGGTGCAGCTTCTTCACCAGAACTGCCTTGCCGATGGTGTCCCACGGAGTGGTGTAATTTGTGTGGTTCGCGCGGGCTGAGCGGAGCTTTCGCGAAGCGAAGCGAAGCCCGGGCGGTTCGCTTGGCGGCCACGGTTGTTCTTCGGCTAAGGTTTGGTTT
>VIRH01000011.1 GCA_008107755.1 Rhodobacterales bacterium | reverse complement strand
GGGCACAGTGACCATCTCCGGAGCTGGCTCGACACTGACGGCAGGCGACTTCATCACTGTTGGTTACGGCGGCACCGGCACGCTGACCATTTCCGATGGGGGCGCGGCCAGTGCCGTGGACGACGTCGACATCGGCAGCTTCACAGGTTCCAGCGGCACAGTGACCATCTCCGGAGCTGGCTCGACACTGACGACAGACGGCGACATCTATGTTGGTGTCAGCGGCACCGGCACGCTGACCATCTCCGATGGGGGCGTGGCCAGTGCCGGGGACGACGTCCGAAT
>VIRH01000099.1 GCA_008107755.1 Rhodobacterales bacterium | reverse complement strand
AGATCCAGCCCAAGTGTTGTGATGTTCATTGGTACCTTCCTTTCCTGCCTTCGCTTCTTTCACAGCACCATACTTGGCGCTGCGCTGGCAGGGGCGTCCACATCATCAAGCTCCTGAACAGGAGTTTGATGATGTCTGATGGGTTCTTCTGGCTCAGCGATGAGCAGTTTTCGAAGTTGCGGCCGCTTTTGCCGACCGATACACGCGGCAAGGCTCGTGTCGATGATCGGCGGGTGATCAGCGGCATCATTCATGTTCTGAAGTCGGGCGGTCGCTGGATCGATGCGCCGGAGGTCTATGGG
>VIRH01000061.1 GCA_008107755.1 Rhodobacterales bacterium | reverse complement strand
TGTTGGTCCGATAGACCGTCGTGCTGAGAGAACCAGCTCCGACAAAACTCTCCTGCGAATAGGCCCCACGATCCCAGCCGCCCGTGCTGCCACCCGTTTTCTCAATCGCATTCGTTGCAAAATCGCGGCCCTGAGCCTCAGCCTCGCCGAACCCGCCCTGGCCATCGCCGAGGCGCGTCCAGATCGAGCCATCTTCCGCAGACAGGATCGCATCTACAGCGCCGTCGCCGTTCAGGTCCTCATAGGTGACCGAAACGGGCATCTCCGCCCCGATCTCGGCAATGTCCGGATCGTGTTCCCACGTCACCAGCTC
>VIRH01000012.1 GCA_008107755.1 Rhodobacterales bacterium | reverse complement strand
GGCCGGACCAAAAATCCATCTGAAAACGGACCGGAACGGCCTGCCGCTTGGCTTTGAACTGACCGATGGCCAGGCCTCTGACAGCAAGCAGTTTACGGATCTCATGGAAACCGGCCCCGAGATCAAACACCGGGCCATCGTTGCCGACAAGGGCTATGACAGCAATGCTAATCGAGAGGCTGCGCGAAAGGCCGGGGCTGTCCCGGTCATCCCTTACAAATCAAACCGGCGCGCCCCTTCTTGAGCGGCAAACCCGGCTGGGTCCGGTCGAGCGCCTGGATCTGGCTTTTCTCATCAACCGACAAGACAATGGCGTGGGCTGGCGGGGAGACGTAGAGGCCGACGACATCGT
>VIRH01000013.1 GCA_008107755.1 Rhodobacterales bacterium | reverse complement strand
GCCGGATTGGCTCGTTTCATTTTCCCCGTAGTGGGAAACGGGGACGGCTCGTCATGGACAGGAAAAGGGGAGGGGCATCACCCGCGCGCACAAGGCGCAGCCGCGGAGCGTGGGGAGACCCCTTTTCCTGCCGAAGGTTTATCCTTGACGAGACGAGGGGCAGCGCCCCTTCGAACGAACCAAAGCCCGGCCGTGGCCGGTCCTTGTCCTGGGGAGGTGCGCGGGTCGGGCGTGGAAGCGGGTCGGGCATCGAGGCGGCGCGGCCGGCGAGATGTCTGTCACGCTGGAAGGACCGGGCCGCGCGCCGTGGGGCAACGCCCCGCCAACGGATCAGTCCGGCCCGCCAGGGCTGGTCCGCTTC
>VIRH01000014.1 GCA_008107755.1 Rhodobacterales bacterium | reverse complement strand
ATGCACACCTGGCGCCGCTCAGCGTCTTCGTCACCCTGATTGCCCTTGCCGTAATCGCATCTTGAAAGAAGCGTGGTCGGCGTCCTGGCCGAGGCTCCACCGTCCGTCGTCCCGCAAGGGTCGTTGCCAATCCAACGCAAAATTGCCTTTGACATTTCGCCCAACAGAATATATCTATACAGCTATATAGCTAGATGGTGATTTATGGACGACAAGCTCGATGCGATTTTCTCCGCACTCG
>VIRH01000022.1 GCA_008107755.1 Rhodobacterales bacterium | reverse complement strand
CGTAATACAGGAGTAGAAGTTACATTATTAATTGCATACATGCTATGAAGTGTTTGACTGGCTACCTGCCCTAGGTTTTCACCATTTACAATAGCTAAAGCCCCTATTTGGTGTACTAATTTATCAGCAACACGCATCATCATACGTCTCGTTGAAGTCATTGTATATCTTGGATGTACAACTTTATTTACCTGTTTTTGCAATTCTGTAAATGGTACAATATGCAATTTAATTGGTCCAACACGTTCAGCTAAAATACGTGTCAATTCAATAACTTTTTCTTTTGCTTGATCACTTGTAAATGGTGGACTATGGAAATGAATCGCTTCAATTGTTACGCCACGTCTCATCACTTCCATCCCAGCAACTGGTGAGTCTATAC
>VIRH01000015.1 GCA_008107755.1 Rhodobacterales bacterium | reverse complement strand
TTTCGATCCTGATGCTGAAAATGAATCAGATGAAAATCGTTATGAAAGAGCAATGCGTATACAGGCTAAAGTAGCATCATTAGTTACAGCGTTTGCTCGAGTAAGACAAGATAAAGAACCACTTAAGCCTAATCCTGACTTAAGTTATGCGGCAAACTTCCTATATATGTTACGTGGGGAATTACCAACAGATATAGAAGTAGAAGCCTTCAATAAAGCACTTATTTTACACGCTGATCATGAGTTGAACGCATCTGCATTTACGGCACGTTGTGCGGTATCATCATTGTCAGATATGTACTCAGGTATTGTAGCAGCCGTAGGTTCTCTGAAAGGGCCATTACATGGTGGTGCAAACGAACAAGTTATGACGATGTTATCTG
>VIRH01000032.1 GCA_008107755.1 Rhodobacterales bacterium | reverse complement strand
TCCATGCGGTCGTGGACATGATTGGCGAGGCGACTGAATGAGATCGAAATTGGAAGCCAACGAATGAGAATCGGCGTAGTCAACGACATGCCGATGGCGGTTGAGCTTCTGCGCCGGCTGGTCTTGTCGACCGGCGAACATCAGGTCGCATGGGTCGCGACCAATGGGCGTGAGGCGGTCGAGGTCTGCAGACGTGATCTGCCGGATCTGATACTCATGGATCTAGCGATGCCAGAGATGGACGGCGTGGAAGCGACGCGCAGAATCATGGCGGAAACCCCGTGCTCAATCTTGCTGGTGACCGCCAGTATCGAAGCCAACCTCGCCGGTGTCTACGAAGCAATGGGCCATGGCGCGCTGGACGCGGTCGATATTCCGTCAGTA
>VIRH01000094.1 GCA_008107755.1 Rhodobacterales bacterium | reverse complement strand
GGCTCATAACCTGAAGGTCGCAGGTTCAAATCCTGCTCCCGCAACCAAATCAAAAAGCCCCTGATGGTCCATACCTCAGGGGCTTTTTTGCGCTCCAAAACGCAAAATAAAACTAAGAACAACGGGGGGCGGTAAAATCGGCACGCGGGAGACGGAGGTCTCCCGGCCGTCTGGCTGATCAGTGGGCGACGCAGGTCATCGGCGGAGCGTCCTGGCCCTGACGAAGGTCCTGCAACGTGGCTTCCGTCATTCCCTGGGTCCACCAGATATACTGATCACCCGCATAGCGGACGCCGGAGCCGGACATCACCTGGGACGCCACGACGGTTTCGCCGCGCATTCTGAGGACTGCAAGGGAAATTGTGCCGGCATTGACGTATTCCGCGTCAACAATGAACTTCCCGCACCGATAGACAACGCTTTCGCGCTCGACGGTTTCGCCCTCCGGCAGCGCGACCTTGAAGCTGATGTCCGTCAGGCCGGAGCTGAAGCGGGCAACCGCCGTTCCGGCCTTGTCGAGCAAAATGAGGCTGCCGCCTTCGACCGTCCATGACGCGGCCGCGGACAGGGCATCCAGATAGCGCTGTTCCTGATCCATTTCGGGCTTGGAACAGAGTTTCCGGGTCAAGGCCAGTTTATCGAAGGAAATCATCTCTGATGAGATCTCTGCTGTCCCGCTGAAGCGATTGCAGGCCGCAAGGCCTTGCGCGGCTCCGTCTTCGGATAGGTCGAGGGTGGAGGAAATGGTTTTTTCCGGAACCTTTCCGCCGACTTCCACAGCAACCCAGGGGCCGTAAGGCGCCGATTCAGCTGCCAAGGCGGCACCCGGCGTGGTCCCGAGCGCCAACGTCATCAGCAACACGCCAAAAAGCTGCCGGCAGGCGCGTCGACACGATTCAAGTTTGCTAACATTCATTTTGTATTCGCTTCCACGTTGTCACGCCCCTTTGATCCTACCGAAATGATCAGCGAGTTGGCAGTTCGATGCAAGCGGCGTCCTGGCAGGAGTGCCCCTTTGGTTGCAAAAGCAAGTGGCTGGAGCAAGGCAATGTCTTTTTCAGCGTTTTGCAATCCGCGACGCATAAGAACCGTTCACGCGTCTTGAAAACAGTAACGCACTACGGTTTTTCGGCTGAAGTCGTTATTCTGTAATATATTGTACTATCAGTCGGGAAAGGCTCAGCATGGGATTGGCCGCTTTTGGCGATGTTCTGGAGACCGTCCTTGCAGCGGGCACGCCCCGGGCACCGGTCTTTATCGTCACGATCTACGGAGATGCGGTAGAACCGCGGGGCGGCACCTTGTGGATGGGGGATCTCGTTGCCTGCTGCGCGGCCCAGGGCATCAGCGAAAGCCTTGTGCGCACGGCGGTGTCCCGCCTCGTGGCCGGAGGCAAGCTGCTGGGCGAGCGGATAGGGCGCAAGAGCTACTATCGGTTGACCGACGAGACTCAGGCGGAATTCCGCGAGGCCTCGCAGGTGCTCTATGCGCCTCCGCCTCCGGCCAGCGGCTGGCTGATCGCGCTCCAGCCGGGCGAGGCGCTCGCACCCGGATGGGCGCCGATGGGCCAGGGAAGCGCGATCGCTCCGGCCCGCGAGGACATAGTCCATCCCGGTGGACCGGTCTTGTCTGCGGAAACGCTAAAGAATCCGGAGGGTCTGCGGGCGTATGCCGGCGACCGGTGGGAGCTGGAAACGGTGGCGGACCGCTACAGGCGCTTTCTCGTCCGGTTCGAAGGGCTCGGCAAGCGGCTTGCAAGAGGGACGGGATCACTGGACCTCAGCGGGGAGCTGGCACTGGCGTTGCGTCTCCAGCTCGTCCACCACTATCGGCTCGCAGCCCTGAAGGACCCACGACTTCCCCGCGCCGCATGGCCGCAAGACTGGCCGGCGGAAGCCGCGCGCAGGCTTTTTGTGGAGGCCTATCTCGCCCTTGCGAAGCCCGCTGACGACCATATCGGCCGAACATTTCATGATGCGCGCGGGCTTCTGCCGCCGGTGACCGAGGCGACAATGATGCGGCTCAACCGACTGGGCCGGGAAACGGTTGCCTAAGCTTTTGACTTTCATAGGGTAAATTGGAGGCTGCATAAAAGCATCACATTTTTGATCAAAAAATCATTTTCAGTGTGATGTCTTGGTGGTATATAAACCTGACCGATCGGTCGGTAAATTGTCGATCGTCGGGAGGAGTCGAAGGAGGATTTCGATGACGGACGCTTTTATCTGTGACGCCGTGCGCACGCCTGTCGGACGATATGGCGGGGCCCTATCGCAGGTTCGCGCAGATGATCTTGCCGCAATCCCCCTGACAGCACTCGTTGACCGCAACAAGGATGTGGACTGGGATACTGTCTGCGACGTGATCCTCGGCTGTGCCAATCAGGCCGGTGAGGACAATCGCAACGTTGCCCGCATGGCGGTGCTTCTGTCCGGTCTCCCCGTGTCCGTGCCCGGCTCCACCGTCAACCGCCTTTGCGGCTCCGGAATGGATGCCATCGGTCTTGCTGCGCGGTCCATCCGTGCGGGTGATGCCGATCTGATGCTGGCCGGCGGCGTGGAAAGCATGAGCCGTGCCCCGTTTGTCGTCGCAAAGGCCGGCACCGCGTTTTCGCGCAACGCCGAAATGTACGACACGACGATCGGCTGGCGGTTCAAGAACCGGCTGCTCGACAAGGCCTTTGGCACGCATTCGATGCCCGAAACGGCCGACAACGTGGCCGAGGACTACGGGATCTCAAGGGAAGACCAGGACCGCTTCGCGGCCGAAAGCCAGCGCCGCTGGGACATGGCGCAGAAAGCCGGGATCTTCCGGGACGAGATCGTTCCCGTCACCATTCCCCAGCGCAAGGGTGAGCCGGTTGTCGTTGACACCGACGAGCATCCGCGACCGGGCACCGACGTCGCGACCCTTGCGAAACTGAAGGGCGTCAACGGTCCGAACCTCACTGTCACGGCCGGCAATGCCTCCGGAGTCAACGATGGTGCCGCGGCCGCGATCGTCGCGTCGGAAGCAGCTGCTCGTGCCAACGGATTGACGCCAAAGGCCCGCGTCGTCGCCATGGCTGCCGCCGGCGTTCCGCCGCGCGTCATGGGCATCGGGCCGGCACCGGCAACCCGCAAGGTTCTGGAGCGGGCCGGGCTCAGCCTCGACCAGATGGACGTGATTGAACTGAATGAAGCATTCGCGTCGCAGTCCCTTGCGGTCTTGCGGGACCTTGGCCTTCCAGACGACGCGGCCCACGTCAACGCCAATGGCGGCGCCATCGCGATGGGGCATCCGCTCGGCATGTCCGGCGCACGCCTTGTGTTGCACGCGGCCTACCAGCTTCAGCGGACGGGCGGGCGCTATGCGCTCTGCACCATGTGCGTTGGTGTGGGGCAGGGAATCGCGCTCGTTCTGGAGCGGGTGTAACCTGCAAGAACGAGAACCGAAAGGCCCGCCGGAAGGAGTGACCGGCGGACTTGCCTGAACGTGATACGCCGGACCGCAGGAAGCGCGCCGGCAGAATTCGGAGGAAATGCCATGTATGCGCAGCTCGTGAAATCAGATGCCCTGAAGTCCCGCGAAGACATGTCGCCCGAGGAGCGGGCGTTTCAGGATCGCGTGGACAATGGCGAGAAGATCGAACCCAAGGAGTGGATGCCGGAAGGCTACCGCAAGACGTTGATCCGCCAGATCGGCCAGCATGCCCATTCCGAAATCGTCGGTCAGCTTCCCGAGGGCAACTGGATCACCCGCGCCCCGACGCTGGAGCGCAAGGCGATCCTTCTGGCCAAGGTGCAGGACGAGGCCGGCCACGGGCTCTACCTCTACTCCGCAGCAGAAACCCTGGGCGTTTCGCGCGACGAGCTTCTGGAAAAGCTACATTCCGGCAACATGAAGTACAGCTCGATCTTCAACTACCCGACCCTGAACTGGGCCGATATGGGCGCCGTCGGCTGGCTGGTTGACGGTGCGGCCATCATGAACCAGGTGCCGCTGCAGCGCACCTCCTACGGCCCCTACAGCCGGGCGATGATCCGCATCTGCAAGGAAGAGAGCTTCCACCAGCGCCAGGGCTATTCGATCATGATGAAGATGGCCTTCGGCACGCCGGAGCAGAAGGAGATGGCGCAGGATGCGCTGAACCGTTTCTGGTATCCGGCGCTGATGATGTTCGGCCCGTCCGACAAGGACTCGGTCCATTCCGCGCAGTCCATGGCGTGGAAGATCAAGATGAACACCAACGACGAACTGCGCCAGAAATTCGTCAACGAGACGGTGCCGCAGGCCGAATATCTGGGCCTCACCGTGCCGGACGAGAACCTTGCCTGGAACGAGGACAAGCAGGGGTACGATTTTTCCGAGCCGGACTGGTCGGAGTTTTTCGAAGTGATCAAGGGCAACGGTCCGTGCAACCGCGAGCGCCTCGGCGCGCGCGTCAAGGCGTGGGAGGACGGCGCCTGGTTCCGCGACGGCCTCAATGCCTATGCGGACAAGGCCGCGGCGCGCCGGCAGGCAGCCTCCGTGGCTGCGGAATAATCAAAGTTAGCTGGTTCGAGGGAGGACCCGTCATGACCAAGAAGGAATGGCCGCTTTGGGAAGTCTTCATCCGGGGGCAGCATGGGCTGAACCACCGGCATGTCGGCAGCCTGCACGCCCCGGATGCCGAAATGGCGATCAATCACGCCCGCGACGTCTATACCCGTCGCAAGGAAGGCGTCTCGATCTGGGTCGTGCCGTCCAGGGATATCACGGCCTCCAGCCCGTCTGAAAAAGGTCCGCTGTTCGATCCGGCCGAAAGCAAGACCTATCGTCATCCGACGTTCTTCGACATTCCCGACGAAGTGGGGAAGATGTGATGTCTGCGCCAGAAGCTGCAACCAACTCCGCCACGGCATCGCTTCCGGACGATACATTCGTTTCCGATGCATCCCTGCGGCCGCAGTTTTTCGAGTGGCTGTGCCGCATGGGCGACAATGCGCTGATCCTCGGTCACCGCACCTCGGAATGGTGTGGCCACGGGCCCGTGCTGGAAGAAGACATCGCGCTTGCCAACACGGCGCTTGATCTCATCGGCCACACGCAGATGTGGCTGGGGTTGGCCGGAGAGGTCGAGGGCGAGGGGCGCGACGCGGACAAGCTGACCTACCTCCGGGACGCAATGAAGTTCCGCAACCTGTTGCTGGTGGAATTGCCGAAGGGCGACATGGCCGTGACGATCATGCGCGAATTCCTGTTCGACGCCTATCATCACCTCATGCTGAGCTGGCTCGCCGAAAACTCGAAAAGCCCGCGCGTTGCCGAAATTGCCGCCAAGACGCTGAAGGAAGTCAGCTACCACCTGGACCGGGCCTCCGATCTGGTGGTCCGCCTCGGGGACGGTTCGGCGGAGAGCCATCGCCGCATGCAGGAGGCGATGGATTTGCTGTGGCCCTATTGCGGTGAAATGTTCGCCGGCGACGAAATCGACGCGGCCATGTCGGACGCGGGCATTGCGCCAAATCTCGATGACCTGCAAACCGGCTGGGACGCCGCCGTGCGAGATCTCTTCGACGAGGCCACACTCAAGATGCCGGACCAGGGCGGTTTCGCGCACAAGGGTGGCAAACAGGGCAGGCACACGGAGCATCTGGGCTTCATACTGGCCGAAATGCAGTTTCTGCAGCGGGCCTATCCGGGCGCGACCTGGTAGGGAGCGGGACAATGTCCACCATGCTGCACCCGCCCCCCGATCAGGTCTGGGACTGGCTCGCGGAGGTTCCGGATCCGGAAATTCCGGTCGTCTCGGTGACCGAGCTCGGCATCGTTCGCGATGTCCGTTACGACGGCGACACGCTGGTGGTCGCGGTCACACCGACCTATTCCGGCTGCCCGGCGACCGCCGTGATCGATCTCATGATCGAGGAAAAGCTGCGGGAAAAGGGTATGTCGGATATCCGTCTCGAGCGCCGGCTGTCGCCGCCCTGGTCGACCGACTGGGTCACGGCGGAAGCCCGCGAAAAGCTGAAGGCCTTCGGCATTGCGCCTCCGGTCGACGGCACGGCCTCTGACGGCATGAGCGCAAAGGCCGCGCGGCTTTCCGGCCAGGCCGGTCCCGCCATTGCCTGCCCGCGCTGCGGGTCGGAGAACACCGAACGCATCAGCCAATACGGATCGACACCCTGCAAGGCCGCCTGGCGCTGCCGGGACTGTCTCGAGCCGTTCGATTATTTCAAGTGCATCTGACACCCGGGAGGAGGGGTTCGCCAATGGCACGATTTCATTCTCTGGAAGTGACCGATATCCGCCGGGATACCCGCGACGCGGTCGTTGTGACGCTGAAGCCCGACGACGCCGACAACGGGGCCTTCGATTTCACCCAGGGCCAGTATCTGACCTTCCGCCGCATGTTCGATGGCGAGGAGCTGCGGCGGTCCTATTCGATCTGTGCGGGCAAAGATGAGGGCTGCCTGAAGGTCGGCATCAAGCGTGTCGAGGGCGGCGCCTTTTCCACCTGGGCCAACGAGAACCTGAAGGTCGGCGACCGGCTCGAGGCGATGACCCCGATGGGGCGGTTCTTCACGGAACTGCAGCCGGACGCGGCGCGCAATTACCTCGGCTTTGCCGGCGGCTCGGGCATCACGCCGGTTCTGTCCATCGTCAAGACGGTGCTCGCCCGGGAACCCGAAAGCACCTTCACGCTGATCTATGCCAATCGCCAGACCAGCTCGATCATGTTCCGTGAGGAGCTGGAAGACCTGAAGAACCTTTATCTCGGGCGCCTCTCCCTGATCCACATTCTGGAAACCGAAACCCAGGACATCGACCTTTTCACCGGCCGGATCGACCAGGAAAAGATGGAAATGCTGTTCCGGCTCTGGATCGATGCGGAGAACGTCGACATGGCGTTCATCTGCGGCCCGGAACCGATGATGCTGACCATCGCGGACAGTCTGCGCAAGCATGGCCTGACCGACGACCAGATCCGCTTCGAATTATTCGCCTCCTCCCAGCCCGGCCGGGCGAAGACAAAGGCCTCATCGAAATCCGCTGCGGCTGCTGCCGGCACCTGCCAGGTCTCGGTCACGCTCGACGGCACCACGCGCAACTTCCAGATGGAAAAGGACGGAACGTCGGTTCTCGACGCGGCCATCTCCAACTCCATGGATGCGCCCTTTTCCTGCAAGGCCGGGGTCTGCTCGACCTGCCGCGCCAAGGTGATCGAGGGCGAAGTGGAAATGGAGGTGAACCACGCGCTGGAGGATTACGAGGTGCGGGCGGGTTACGTGCTCTCCTGCCAGTGTCTTCCCGTCTCCGACAAGGTGGTGATCAGCTATGACGAATGACGCAGCACTCATGGACGAGGACACCATGTCCCTTGCCGATTACCTCTCCCGGGGTGGCAAGCTGACATCGCCGGACAACGTGCCGCCGCGATACCGCGGCGAACTGCTGCGCCTGATGTCCTCTTTCGTCGACAGCGAACTGGCCGGATCGGCCGGCTTCGCGGACGCCATCAACTGGGCGCCCGGCCTCAAGGAGCGGATAGCCGCCAGCCGGATCACGCTGGAGAAGGTGGATCACGCCGAGCGGGTGCTCGATCTGATGAGCGACTTCGGCACGGACAAGGCCCTTTACAACAAGGCGCACACCTGGTCCGCACGCCAGCCGCGCGACAGCCACGTCGACCCCCGGCGGCAGGGCGGCGACATGCGACTTTCGGTGTTTCACTATCCGCTGGAAAGCTGGACGGACGCCGTCGTCATGAACGCGTTGATGGGGCTGGCAACCGTGCACCAGCTCGAGGAACAGTGCCTGACGTCCTACCAGCCGCTGGGGGAGGTCTTCCGTGAGATCCTGCCGCGCGAGCGGCGTCACATGGAACTGGGCCTTGAAGGGCTGGAGCGGATCGCGAAGGACGAAACGCAGCGCGAAGATGCCAGGACGTCCATCGGCTACTGGATGCCGCGTGTTGCCGAAACCTTCGGCCCGGCTCAGTCGGCCCGCTTCGAACGCCTCAGGCAGCTCGGCCTGCGCCACAAGGACAACGAAACCATGCGGTTTGCCTGGCAGGCCGACGCCGATGCGCGTCTGGCCGGCCTCGGGCTTGCGTGAACCACGAAGAAGGACATTCCATCATGGCAACGGGAACGGCAGCGCGACGGCTGGAAAGCTATGTCGAGGGCGCCTGGCGTCGGGGCGAGGGGGACGGCAAGCCGGTTCTGAATGCCGCGACGGGGGACGTGCACGCCCTGATCGGAACGGAAGGGCTTGATTTCAGGGCCGCTCTCGAATGGGGCCGCGCTGTCGGCGGCCCGGCTCTCCACGCCCGGACGATCCACGAACGGGCGTTGATGCTGAAGGAAGTCGGCCTGAAGCTGATGGACCTGAAGGAAGAGTTCTATCTGGAGAACTTCGCCACCGGGGCAACGCGCAAGGACGGTTGGGTCGACATCGAGGGCGGCATCGGAACGTTGCTGACCTTTGCGTCCAAGGCCCGCCGCGAACTGCCCAACACCCGGGTGCTGACCGAGGGGCCTGTCGAGCCGCTGTCGCGCGATGGCTCCTTCGTTGCCCAGCATATCCTGTTGCCGATGCAGGGCGTTGCGGTTCACATCAATGCCTTCAACTTTCCGGTCTGGGGCATGCTGGAAAAAATCGCTCCGTCGCTGATTGCCGGGATGCCATGCATCGTCAAACCGGCCTCCCAGACAGCCTATCTGACCGAGCTCGTCGTGCGGCGTATCCTGGAAACCGGGATCTTGCCGGATGGGGCGCTGCAGATCGTTACCGGGTCGTCCGGTGACCTGCTGGACCATGTCAACGAGCAGGATGTCGTGACCTTCACCGGCTCGGCCAGCACCGGCCGGATGCTGAAATCGAGCGCGGCCATCCTGGAGCATTCGGTGCGCTTCACCATGGAGGCGGACAGCCTGAACGCATCGATCCTTGGGAGGGACGCCGGGCCGGGCACCGAGGAATTCGATCTCTTCGTCAAGGAAGCCGTGCGCGAGGTGACCGCGAAGGCCGGCCAGAAATGCACGGCAATCCGCAGGATCATTGTTCCGAAGGCGCATGAACAGGCGGTCGTCGAAGCGATATCGGATCGCCTGTCGAAAACATCCGTCGGACTTCCGGACGACGACGCCGTACGCATGGGTGCGCTGGTGTCGCTGAAGGACCGCGAGGATGTGAAGGCCAAGGTTCGTGAGCTTGCAAAGGAAGCGGAAATCGTCTCCGGCTCACTGGACGACGTCTCGCTCGTGTCGGGTGATGCCGGCAAGGGCGCTTTCATGGCCCCGGTGCTGCTGCGCTGTGCGAATGCAATGGACGCGGAAACCGTGCATTCCGTTGAGGCCTTCGGTCCGGTGGCGACCGTCATGTCCTATGAAGATGCCGGCGAAGCGGTGGCGCTCGCCCGCAAGGGACGCGGATCGCTGGTCTCTTCGCTCTTCACCAATGACGGCGCTGTGGCCGGGGAAATCGTGACGGGACTTGCGCCGTTTCACGGCCGTGTCCTGATCGGGAACCGGAAATCCGCCAAAAGCTCGACAGGCCACGGCTCGCCTCTGGCGCCGCTGGTTCACGGTGGTCCGGGCCGCGCCGGCGGCGGCGAGGAAATGGGCGGCATGCGTGGGGTGAAGCACTTCATGCAGCGGACCGCCGTGCAGGGAACGCCGGACATGCTGTCCGCCGTCACCGGCCAATGGGTCGAGGGTGCGCAGGTGCGGTCCGACGTCCATCCGTTCCGCAAGTCACTTGCCGACCTGAAGATCGGCGACCAGATCGTGACGGATGCGCGTGAAGTGACCGAGGAAGATGTCGAGCATTTCGCCGAATTCACCGGGGACACCTTCTACGCCCATATGGACAGCGCGGCGGCGAAGGCAAACCCGTTCTTCGATGACCGTGTCGCCCACGGCTACCTGATCGCCTCCTTTGCTGCGGGACTGTTCGTCGATCCGGAACCGGGTCCCGTTCTCGCCAACTATGGCGTCGACAACCTGCGCTTCCTGACGCCGGTCTATTTCGGCGACACGCTCAAGGTCCGCCTTACCTGCAAGCAGATCAATCCGCGCGAGAATGCCGACCACGGCGAGGTGCGCTGGGATTGCCAGGTGACCAACCAAAAGGACGAGGTCGTCGCGCAATATGATGTTCTGACCATGGTGGCGAAGACCTGGCCCTGAGGCCAGGTCGAAGGCCCTGGCACGACTGCGCTGGTGATCCGCGTCCCGGCATCAGCGCCGGGTGCAGGTGATGATCAAAGCGCTTTGCAGTGCCAATGTGTACTCGCTGCGTCAGTACATCGTCTGACGGTAGGTCTCTTCCAGGGATTCGTCGATCTGGCGCATCTCAGTCTCGTCATTCGGAGCACCGGTCGTCTGGTCCAGGATGATCCTGGACAGCGACGGCATTTCGCTTCGGTCCTGAAACTGCTCCGGGTCCCACAGCTTCGACCGGCGGAATGCCTTGGCGCAATGCAGGAAGACCTCGTGAATCTCGATTACGATCGCGACGCGCGGTGCGCGGCCGTTGATGCTCATGCTGTCCAGAAGCGAGGGATCATTCACCAGCCGTGCGCGCCCATTCACCCGCAACGTCTCATCAAAGCCGGGAACGATGAACAACAGTCCGACAGTGGGGTTGGCGACGATGTTCGACAGGCTGTCCAGCCGGTTGTTGCCGGGCCGGTCCGGGATAGCGAGCGTGTGCGGGTCGAGAACTCTGACGAAACCGGCCGGATCGCCGCGCGGGCTGACATCGGCCTTGCCGTCCCCGTTCTGGGTGCCGATGCAGATGAACGGCGAGCGCTGGATGAAATCCGTCGCGTGCTTGTCGAGGGCCGGCAGGCACTTCACGGACGCAAGGGGCGAGACCTCAGGAAAGAGGCTGCGCAGCCCCTCTTCGGTCGTGATTTCGAAATTCGGATCGACCTTGAAATCCGCCATGACATCGCCTTTCGCAACCAGGTGGGTGAAAGTGCAGGAACGGACGAGCGCCTCGAAGAGGACCACCAGTAAAATCCGCCAGCCTGACCGTCCGGGGCATCTTCAAGCTTATCAGATGCGCGCTGTCAGATTTGCTTACAATCAGTTGCAGGGGGAGGCAACCCGCCCCTAGGAGGCATGCATGCGCGGGTCAGCGACTTTAGCCTTGCGGCAAGCCGGAAGGCCCTGCGGGATCTCTATTTGACGGCCTTCACGCCTTCCAGGATCAGCGTCGTCGCCACCTTGGCATAGTCCTCGCGCGAGATCCTTCCGCCTTCCTTGAACCACATGTACACCCAGTTCATCATTCCGAAGAGCGACATGGTGACAGGCATCAGCAACGGTCTTTCCGGCGTGTCGAGCTGCGGGTGAATGTCCTTCAGCGCCTTGGAAAAGTGCCGAACGATCCGGCGCTCGATGGCTACAATCTCGCTTTTCTGCTCATCCGACAGGGCCGGCCCCGCATTGAGCTGCACCTTGTGCTGGTCGTCGGCACCACGATAGGAATCGAGCACCGTCAGCACCAGCTTCTGCAGCCGCTCGTCCGGCGGCAGGCTCGGGTCGTCCGCCTCTTCCAGCGCTTCGTCGAGGATTGTCAGATGCGAATGGATGATCGCGAAGATAAGCGCGTCCTTGGACGGGTAATAGTGATAAAGCAGGGACTTGGAGACGCCTGCCTCCTGCGCGATCTGCGACATGGAGGCTTTTTCCATGCCTTGTGAGGCGAAGACATTGGCCGCCGTCAGCAGCAGGCCATGCCGTTTCTCCTCGAAATCACTGGCGCGGGTTCTCGCCATGCGCTTTGAACTCCGTTTGTCAGGGGGCGGAAACGGCGCAACTCATACCCGTTGCGCCCCTGATTGACCAGAGCGCCCGCCGGCCTTCACGCGGCATGCGGACGCTCCAACTCGATTATGGACTGCCGAACTGTCCGCGTGAGCGGACCGGATAGCGGTCGGGCGACATACCTATTCCTTCGGCCTGTTGTCTACAACCCGCTTGGCCTTGCCGGCGGACCGGTCGACACCGCCCGGTTCATGCACCTCGATCTTGCTGGAAATTCCGATCGTGGACTTGATGTGATGTGCCAGTTCCCTGGCCGTTGCGGCGCGCGCCTCGCTGCTGGAGTGTTCCGGCGCGGCTTCGGCATGGACGACCATGGCATCCATCCGGCCGGTGCGAACCAGCTCGATCTGGAAGTGGGCGCTGAGGCCGTCGCATTTCAGGATCAGTTCCTCGATCTGGGTCGGGAACACGTTGACGCCGCGCAGGATGATCATGTCGTCGCTGCGACCTGTGATCTTCTCGATCCGGCGCATCGATCTTGCCGTTCCAGGCAGGATCCGCGTCAGGTCCCGGGTCCGGTACCGGACCATCGGCAGGCCTTCCTTGGTCAGCGTGGTGAAGACGAGTTCGCCCATTTCGCCGTCGGGAAGCACCTCCTCCGTCACAGGATCTATGATCTCGGGATAGAAATGGTCCTCCCACACATGCAGGCCATCCTTGGTCTCGACGCATTCCTGCGCAACGCCCGGCCCCATGATTTCCGAGAGGCCGTAGATGTCGACGGCGTGCATGTCGAACGCCTGCTCGATTTCCTCGCGCATGGAATTTGTCCAGGGTTCGGCGCCGAAAATGCCGACCTTGAGCGAACTCTGGCGCGGGTCGAGACCCCGGCGCCTGTACTCGTCCAGGATCGAGAGCATGTAGGAGGGCGTCACCATGATGATGTCGGGCGCGAAATCCTCGATCAGCGTGACCTGCCGTTCTGTCATGCCGCCGGAAATCGGCACCACCGTGCATCCGAGACGTTCGGCGCCGTAATGGGCGCCCAGCCCGCCGGTAAAGAGCCCGTAGCCATAGGCATTGTGCAGGATATTGCCCTTGCGCCCGCCCGCCGCGCGGATTGAGCGCGCAATGAGGTCCGACCAGTGGGAGATGTCATTGGCCGTATACCCGACCACGGTCGGCTTGCCGGTTGTGCCCGATGACCCATGAATACGCACCAGCTCCTCGCGCTTGGTGGCGAACATGCCGAACGGATAGGTGTCGCGCAGATGCTGCTTCACCGTGAACGGAAACTTTGCAAGGTCGGCGAGAGACTTGAAGTCGTCCGGATGGACGCCACGCTCGTCGAAGCGCTTCCTGAAGAAAGTCGAATTGGCGTAGGCGTGGTTCAGCGACCATGTCAGCCGCTTTTCCTGAAGCGCGGAAATTTCATCCCGGCTCGCGATTTCGATTGGATCGAGCGTCTCCCGATCAGGCGTCAGGTCGATCATTCTGGTTCTCCTCCCTCAGTCCCTATGCCGTCGCGGCGTCGTCCACCGGCAAAAAGGTGCGGTTGATTGTGCGGGAATGCCCGCGGAACTCTGCAAGCACGGTCCCGTCCTCCCGGGTCACGCATATGTCATAGATGCCGGATCGCCCCTTGCGGGACACCTCCCTGGCCTCGGCGGTCAACACATCGCCAAGGCTCCCCGGCGCGATGTAGGTGACCGAACAATGCTGGGCGACGGTCATCTGGTTGTAGGTGTTGCAGGCAAATGCGAAGGCGCTGTCGGCCAGCGCGAACATGAAGCCACCATGCATGTTGCCGTGGCCGTTGGTCATGTAATCCGCCACGGTCATGGTCAGGACCGCCTTGCCGGGCGCCACTTTTTCGAGGCTGATACCAAGTCCCTGCGAGGCCCGGTCGTCCGCCCACATCATCTTCGCGCAGGCCTCTGCGAGTTCCTGCGGCGTCATCTGCGAAACGGTCTTCATGTCACTGCCCCTTGAAGACGGCAGGTCGTTTTTCAAGAAAGGCGGTGACGCCCTCCGCATAGTCGTCGGTCCGGCCGGCGGTCTGCTGGCAGTCGCGTTCCATGTCGAGATGGGCGTCGAGATCCTGTGTGCCGGCTGCCTGGATAAGGCGCTTGGTCAGCCCGAGACCGATTGTCGGTCCGGCTGCCAGCTTCTCCGCCATCGCGTCGGCTTCGCGCATCAGCGCGTCGTCGTCGACGGCCTTCCAGATCAGCCCCCAGTCGGCTGCCTGCTCTGCCATCAGCGGCTCTGCCAGAAGCGCCAATGCCTTGGCGCGCGGCTCGCCCAGGATGCGCGTCAGCGACCAGCTTCCGCCGGCATCGGGGATGAGACCGATCTTCGAGAACGCCTGGATGAACTTGGCCGAGCGTGCCGCCAGCACGATGTCGCAGGCAAACGCGATATTCGCGCCGGCACCGGCCGCAACGCCGTTCACCGCACATATGACGGGTTTTTCGAGGCTGCGGATCAGACGAAGGGTCGGATTGTAGAAGGTTTCCAGCGTGTGACCGAGGTCTGGCTTGTCGCCACCCTTGCGCGGGTCGCGGTCGCCGAGGTCCTGGCCCGCACAAAAGCCACGGCCGGCGCCGGTCAGCAGGACGGCACGAACGTCGTCATCCGCGTGGGCGCGCTCGACTTCGGTGCGCAGGGCCCGGTGCATGTCTTCGTTGAAGCTGTTCAGCTTGTCCGGTCGGTTCAGCGTCAGACGCAGAACGCCATTTTCGAGCGAAGAGATAACTGGCTGATTTTCGGTCACTTTTTCCTCCCGGACATCACTTTCCTCCGACGTCCACAAAACAAGTTGTTGCATAAACCGTCCGGTCGGTCAATTATAAGTGTTGTGCCGGTAACGACGGCCAGCATCTGGGAGGATAACAAATGTCGCGGCTTTTGGATCGTCATCGCGAAATGCTTGACGATGCCCTGAATGCGATACGGACGCGCGAATTCTGGACCCCGTTTCCCGAAGTCCCGTCCGGAAAGATCTACGGCGAAACCGCGCGCGAAGACGGCGAGAGCAGCTTTTCCGCATTGCTCGGCAAACCCTTTGATCTGCCGGGCCATCCCGAAGAAAGCCGTCTGGGCGCCGAAGTCTCCCCATGGGGGCTGGAACTTGGCCTGTCCTATCCCGCCGCGTCTCCTGAAACACTGGTCGCAGCGTCTGAAAACGCCTCTCCCGAATGGTCTTCGGCACCCGTCGAAACGCGCGTCGGCATCCTGCTGGAAGCGCTTGTCCGTCTCAACAGGCAGAGCTTCCTGATCGGTCACGCCACTCAGCACACGACCGGCCAGGCATTTCCGATGGCCTTCCAGGCCGGCGGGCCTCATGCGCAGGACCGGGGACTGGAAGCCGTTGCCACGGCCTATGCGGAAATGACGTCGGTTGCCGGCACCGCCCTTTGGGAAAAGCCGCAGGGCAAACACGCACCGATCGTTCTCGAAAAGCACTGGCGGATTGTCCCGCGCGGCGTTGCGCTGACTATCTGCTGCAACACCTTCCCGACCTGGAACGGCTATCCCGGACTTTTTGCAAGCCTTGCGACCGGCAATACGGTCATCGTCAAGCCTCACCCCATGGCGATCCTGCCGCTCGCCATCACCGTGAAGGTGCTTCGCGAGGTGCTGGCAGAAGAAGGCCTGCCTGCCGATACGGTGCTTCTGGCCGCCGACGAGCCGGAGGCACCCGTCACAAAGCAACTGGTCGAGGCGCGGGATGTGCGCATCGTGGATTTCACCGGGTCGTCCACCTTCGGCAGCTGGATCCGGAGCCACGCGGGCGATGCCCTTGTCTTCACCGAGGAGACGGGCGTGAATTCGGTTGTTGTCACCGGAACGGATGCGTTCGCCGCCATGTGCGCCAATCTGGCCTTTTCCATCGCGCTCTATTCCGGGCAGATGTGCACGTCGCCGCAGAACATCTACGTGCCGAAGAACGGCATCGAGACCGACGAGGGCCACAAGAGTTTCGACGAGGTCCTGTCCGCCATCGCAGCCGCCGTCGACGCGCTCACGGCGGATCCGAAGCAGGCCGCAGGGATCTGCGGCGCGATCGTCAATCCGGCAACGATTGAAAGGGTCGCCGGAGCGCGCAGCTCCGGTCGCGTGCTCCGCGACAGCGGCGAGACCGGCTCCGGTCGCTCGGCAACCCCGCTCATTATCGCCATCGAAGGGGACACGAAGCGCCATGAGGACGAATGCTTCGGTCCGGTCGTCTTTGCGGTCCCCGCCGAGACGGCTGAAGCCGCGATAGACGCCGCCGCCGGGCTTGCCCGCCGGAAGGGCGCCATCACGGCGGCACTTTATGCGACCGACCAGACACTGATCGACCGCGCCGCGCAGGCCTTCGCCCGCGCCGGGGTCAATCTGTCGGTCAATCTCACCGGCAACATCTACGTGAACCAGTCGGCTGCGTTTTCGGATTTCCATGTCACGGGTGCCAACCCGGCAGGAAACGCAAGCCTGACGGATACGGCTTTTGTCGCGCCCAGATTCAGGCGCGTCATGATCCGGTGGCCCAAAACCGCATGAGGAGCGGCGGGTCGGAGAGGAAACCCAAGGGAGGAATTCATGAAAATCACGACAACTGCACTGGCCACACTGATGGTCCTGGGGATCGCGTCCGCCGCACATGCGGACATCAAGCTTGGCGCGAGCCTGTCCGCGTCCGGCGGCGCTGCGTTCCTGGGCGATCCGGAAGCCAAGACGCTGGAAATGCTGGTCGAGGAAGTCAACGCCAACGGCGGCATCAACGGCGAAGAGATCGAGCTTGTCCTTTATGATGACGGCGGCGACCCCAACAAGGCCCGCACCTTCGCCACCCGTCTGGTGGAAGACGACGAGGTCGTCGCGATCATCGGCGGCTCGACCACCGGCACCACCATGTCGATCATTTCGGTCGCCGAAGGCGAGGGCATTCCGTTCATCTCGCTTGCCGGCGCGATCCAGATTATCGATCCGGTGCGCGAATTCGTCTTCAAGACGCCGCACACCGATCGCATGGCCTGTGAGAAGATCTTCGCCGACATGCAGAAGAACGGCATCACAAAGATCGGCATGATTTCGGGCACCGACGGCTTCGGCGCGTCCATGGAAGCGCAGTGCAAGGAAGTTGCCGGCAGCCATGAAATCGAGATCCTGGCGCAGGAAACCTATGCGCCGCAGGATGCGGACATGACGCCGCAGCTCACGAAGATCAAGTCCACCGACGGTGTCCAGGCGATCCTCAACCCGGGCTTCGGCCAGGGTCCGGCCATTGTCACCCGCAACTATGCCCAGCTGGGCATCGAGCTGCCGCTCTACCAGAGCCACGGCGTTGCCTCCGACGGCTTCATCGAGCTGGCCGGCGCCGACGCGGCCGAAGGTGTTCGCCTGCCGGGCACCGCGCTCCTTATCGCCGACCTCATCGAGGAAGGTGATCCGCAAAAGGACGTCGTGACCGCCTACACGACCTCCTATGAGGAAAAATACGGCGAGGACGTCTCGACCTTCGGCGGCTATGCCCATGATGCGTTCCGGCTGATGGTCGATGCCATCAGCCGCGCCGGCAGCGATGATCCGAGCGCTATCCGCGATGCTCTGGAAGCGACCGACGGTCTGGTGGGCACCACCGGCACCTACACCTTCAGTGCCGACGACCACCTCGGCCTCGACCTGAGCGCATTCCGCATGCTGGAAATCCGTGACGGCGAGTGGGTCTCGATCGACTGATCGCGCAGGTACCGGCCGGGAGCATCGTCTCCCGGCCACCATTTTCCGACATGCATGCACGGGAGACGTCCATGGACGCCTTTATGCAGTTCATCTATTCCGGCCTGACGGTCGGCGCTGTCTATGCGCTGGTCGCGCTGGGCTTCACGATCATCTACAACGCCTCCGACGTCGTGAACTTCGCCCAGGGCGAATTCGTGATGCTGGGCGGCATGATCACGGTCTTCGCCTTTGATGCCGGTCTGCCGCTGCCATTGGCCGCCGTGCTCGCCATCGTCATCGCGGCCGCCATCGGAGTCGCGCTCAACAAGCTTGCGATCGAACCGGCGCGCGGAGCGCCCGTCGTCTCGCTGATCATCATCACGATCGGCGCTTCCATTCTCATTCGCGGTGCGTCCCAGATCGTCTTCGACAAGCAGCTTCACCGTCTGCCCGCCTTTTCCGGCGACGAACCGATCCATCTGCTCGGGGCCACCCTGCTGCCGCAGAGCCTGTGGGTGATCGGCGGCGCCTTTGCCATCTTTGTTGCGCTCTGGCTGTTCTTCACCCGCACGCTGTTGGGCAAGGCGGTTCTGGCCACCGCCAACAACCGCCTCGCGGCGCAGCTTGTCGGCATCAACACGGGCTTCGTCATGACGCTGTCCTTCGCCCTGTCCGCCGCCATAGGCGCGCTGGCGGGCGTGCTGGTAACGCCGATCACGCTGGTGAGCTACGACGTTGGCGTCGGGCTTGCGCTCAAGGGCTTCGCCGCCGCGATGCTCGGCGGCATGGGCAACCCGAAAGGCGCTCTGGTCGGCGGCCTGCTCCTCGGCCTCTTCGAGGCGCTCACGGCAGGTTACATCTCCTCGCAATACAAGGAAGCCGTCGCCTTCATCGTCATCCTCGGCGTGCTTTTCGTGATGCCGCAGGGCCTCTTCGGTGCCAAGAAGACGGAAAGGGTCTGATCCATGACTGCCAAACAGAAATGGATCCAGCTCGGCATTCTCGCCGTCATCATGCTGGCTCTGCCCGCGTTCTTCCCCTCCGGATATTACTACCGGGTCGGCGCACTGATCTATGTGAACGCGCTTTCGGTCATCGGACTGGTGGTTCTCATCGGCTATGCGGGCCAGATCAGCCTCGGCCACGCGGGGTTTGCCGGCATCGGCGCCTATGCCTGTGCCCTCGCGCCGGAGCATCTGGGCCTTCATCCGGCACTCGCCGTCTTGCTTGGCGCTGGTGTGTCCGCACTCATGGCGCTCCTGATCGGACGGCCGATCCTCAGGCTCAAGGGCTACTATCTGGCGGTCGCAACGCTCGGATTCGGGATCCTCGTCTCCATGGTTCTGTCCAACGAACGCAGTCTCACCGGCGGCCCGGACGGCATGGCCGTGCCGGACATCGGTCTGCGGCCTCTGCTGCGCGACATGGGCCTGCGCGTGTCAGGTGGCGAGTTCTGGTATGCCGCGAGCGCTCTCGTGCTGCTGCTCGGCGCCTGGATCGCCCTCAATCTGCACCAGAGCGCGACGGGCCGGGCGATGCGCGCACTGCACGGTTCGGAAACCGCGGCGCGCACGGTCGGCATCGATGTTGCCCGTTTCAAGTTGCAGGCCTTCGTCATTTCCGCTGTCTATGCTTCGGTCGCCGGATCGCTTCTGGCCCTGCAGAACGGCTTCATAACGCCGGATGTCGCGGGCTTCATGCATTCGGTCGAGATGGTGACCATGGCCGTTCTCGGCGGGGTCGGCTCCGTCCTCGGCGCTACGCTCGGCGCCGCCATACTGACGCTTCTGCCGCAGGTGCTGACTGTCCTCGCCGACTATGAACAGCTGGTGCTTGGGTTCGTGATGATCCTCGTCATGATCTTCCTGCCGCTCGGGTTGCTGCCGTCCATTACCGCCCGCTTCAGAGGGAGGGGTGTTTGATGACCATTCTCGAAGTCAAAGGCCTCGGCATCAGCTTCGGTGGCTTGCGTGCCGTCAATGATGTCAGCTTCTCGGTCAAGCCGGGCGAAATCGTCTCGGTGATCGGACCGAACGGTGCCGGCAAGACCACGCTTTTCAACATGATCTCCGGCGTCTACGTCCCGAGCGACGGCTCCGTCAGCCTGAATGGCGAGGACATCACCTCGACGCCGCCGCATCTTCTCGCCGCAAGGGGGATGACCCGGACCTTCCAGAACTTGCAGATCTTCCACGACATGACGGTGCTGGAAAACGTGATCGCCGGGTTCCACCTCCAGGAACGCCCTTCCATTTTGGGCGATCTGCTGTCCCTGCCGGCCGCAAGGCGTCGCTCGGCCGCTGTGCGCGAAAAGGCAGTTGCCTTCCTGGAAAAGGTGCGCCTTGCGGGCGCGGCGTCCGAACAGGCGGGCAATCTCTCCTATGGCGCGCTGAAGCGGCTCGAGATCGCCCGTGCACTGGCCGTCGGACCGAAGGTCCTGTTGCTGGACGAGCCGGCGGCGGGCTGCAACGCCGTCGAAACCGAGGAAATCGACACGCTGATCGCCGAGCTCGCGAAGTCCGGAATCGCCATTCTTCTGGTCGAGCATGACATGAAGATGGTCATGCGGATCTCGAACCATATCGTGGTCCTGGATCACGGCGAGAAGATCGCCGAAGGAACGCCTGACGTCGTCTCCAGACATCCGGACGTGATCGCCGCCTATCTCGGCACCGAGGAGGAGCCTGCCCATGCTGACGGTTGAGGGACTGCGCTCGGCCTACGGCCATATCGAGGTGCTGCACGGCATTGACCTGGAGGTCTCGTCACGTGAAATCGTCACCGTCGTTGGTGCGAACGGGGCCGGCAAGACGACCTTGCTGAAATGTCTCTCCGGCACCCAGCCGGTGACGGGCGGTGACATTCGCTTTCGCGGCGATGCGCTGACCGCGGTTCCCGCGTTCAAGCGTCTCCGCCGGGGTCTCTCCCAATCCCCGGAAGGCCGTCAGATCTTCACAAATCTCTCGGTGGAGGAGAACCTGCGTCTCGGCGCCTTCCTGTTTTCCGACGAGAGGGTCGAAAAGGATATGGAAGATGCCTTCCAGATGTTCCCGATCCTGAGGGAAAAGCGCAATCTGGCGGCGGGCGGTCTGTCCGGTGGCCAGCAGCAGATGCTGGCGATCGCCCGCGCTCTCATGGGGCGTCCGCACTGTCTTCTGCTGGACGAGCCGTCCATGGGGCTGGCGCCGCTTCTGGTGGCGCAGATCTTTGACGTGGTCAAATCGCTCAGGGAAAAGGAAGTGACGGTGCTTCTGGTCGAACAGAACGCCTTCGGAGCGCTCAAGATCGCCGACCGGGGGTATGTCATGGAGACCGGCCGCATTACCTTGTCGGGACCATCCGGCGAACTGATTGCGGACCCGCGCGTCCGCGAGGCCTATCTGGGCCTCTAGAAAGCATAGATTGGAGACTGCATGCCCGTTCTGACCGTCAGCCGGGAAGGCGAATTCGCGATCGTGACCCTCGACAATCCACCGGTAAACGCGGTGTCGGAAGAGGTGCGCAAGGGGCTGGTCGAAACCACCGCTCAGCTCGATGCCGAGGACAGCGTCGAGGCCGTGGTGCTGATCTGCGCCGGCCGGACGTTCATTGCCGGGGCGGATGTGCGCGAATTCGGCAAGCCGCCGGTGGAGCCGCACCTTCCCGATGTCGTCATGACCCTGGAACAGGCCTGCAAACCCTGGGTCGCAGCGATCCACGGCTCGGCGCTGGGCGGCGGTTTCGAGATCGCGATGGGGTGCCGCTTCCGTATCGCTGACGAAAAGGCGAAGGTCGGCCTTCCGGAGGTCAATCTCGGCATCATTCCAGGGGCATCCGGGACGGTCCGTACGCCCCGTCTTGCAGGTGTTGATGCCGCGGTCGAGCTTGCCACCGGAGGCAAGCCGCTTGCCGCTCCCCGAGCGCTTGAAAAAGGTCTGATCGACAAGGTGGTGGCCGGCGACCTAGGCCGGGAAGCGGTTGCCTTTGCGCGGGACGCTTTGAAACAGCCGTTGCCGACGCCGGTGTCCCAGCGCACGTTGGTGCCGAAGGATGATGCCTTCTGGCAGGCCGAACGGGTCAAGGCTGCGAAGGCCGGGCACAGCGCGCCGCTTGCCGCACTGGAAGCGATCCGCTTTGCCACGACGCATTCCTTCGACGAGGCGATGGCGCATGAGCGCGCGACGTTCCTGGACCTGCGCGGGTCGGAGGAAGCCGCCGCGCTGCGATCCGTTTTCTTCGCCGAACGTTCGGCCACCCGCCCGGATTTTCTCAAGGGTATCGAGCCTCGCAAGCTGTCGCGGATCGGCGTGGTCGGCGGCGGCACAATGGGCTCCGGCATCGCATCGGCCTGTCTGACCGCCGGTTATGATCTCGTCCTGATCGAGCAGAATGACGAGGCGCTCGCCCGAGGACGTGCGAATATCGAAAAAACCTTCGACGGCGCCGTCAAGCGCGGCAAGATGAGCGAAGACGGCAAGGCGCGCCTGATGGAGGAGAGCCTGTCCGCCGCCACGGATTATGCGGCGCTGTCCGACTGCGATCTGGTGATCGAGGCCGTGTTCGAAGACATCGCCGTCAAGCGGGATGTGTTCGCAAAGCTCGACAGCCATTGCCGCGCGGATGCGATCCTCGCCACAAACACGTCCTATCTCGACCCGCGCGAAATCGCGTCGGCGGTTTCCGACGCCAGCCGCTTCCTGGGTCTGCATTTCTTCAGCCCGGCCAACATCATGAAGCTGCTTGAGATCGTGCCGGTCTCCGAAACCGCGGGCGACGTTCTCGCGGCGGCCTTCTCGCTTGCCGCGAAGCTCGGCAAGATCCCGGTCCGGGCCGGTATCTGCGAGGGCTTCATCGGCAACCGCATTCTGAAGCGTTACCGAGCCGAGGCCGAAGCGCTGGTTCGTGATGGTGTCGCGATTGCAGACATCGATGCGGCCATGCGCGGGTTCGGTTTCAAGATGGGCCCGTTCGAGGCCCAGGATCTCGGCGGTCTCGACATTGCCTTCCTGCAACGCGAGGGGGACCGCAAGGCCGGCAAGGATATTCCCGACACGCTTGGCGATATTCTGGTCCGGGCGGGTCGCAAAGGCCAGAAGGCCTCCGGCGGCTGGTACGACTATGTCGCCGGGGACAGGACGCCACATGTCTCCGAGACGGTCGCCGATCTTCTCGGGTCAAGCGTGACCGGCAGCAGGACGATGGGCGCGGATGAAATCGCGTCTCATCTCGTTGGCACCATGGCGGCGGAAGGCAAGGCCATTGTGGAGGAAGGCATCGCGGAAAGCGGTACCGATATCGATCTTGTCGAAATCCACGGCTACGGCTTCCCGCGCTGGAAAGGCGGACCGATGTTCTGGAGCGAGCGGCAGTCAGCCAGCTGAAGCGTTATGGTCTGACGATCGTGTAACCGGCCTCGTCCAGCTCCATCAGTTCAACAACGGCGGCCTCGACAATCTCCACGCCCTCCAGCAGCGGGATCTCGCCAGCTTCCGTCCTTGACATGGCTGTGAGCGTGTTCCCGCAGGCCTCGAAGGTGACGTTGGGCATGCTTTCGGCGAAGGACGTCATGCGGTTGCCGACCGGGGTCGTGTCGGCGCGCAGCATGTGGAGACCGGCATTGAAGGCGACAATCCGGATGTCGACCTCTTCGCCGATTTCCGAATAGTGGCGAGAGACATTTGCCGCGATATTGAGAACGGCCGTCATTTTCGCCGGATCGTTGTCCGAGATCTGCAATGCCAGCTTGTGTGGGCCGTCTTGGGCCGCGACCGACGTGACGAGCAGCAGCACTGTCGACGCGGCCACTGCAATTCGGGCAAACAGGGTCATCATTTCCTCCTCAATGCGCAGCGAATGGCTCGCCGCGCCGTCCGCGACCGGTCACCTTCGACATGGCTCGGACCTCGAGAAGGATCTCAGTCCACGCCGCCGACGCCGCTCGCGTCGTCATCGTCTACCGAACCGGGCGTGACGTCCAGAATGCGGGCGCGCATCGTAATCGTCACCCCATCCGGCTTGCAGTCGCTCATGCAGGGTTCAGCCTTTTGTGCGTAATGCGGTTCTTCCATACGGTCGTCGGGAATGAAATTCGCTTCGTTCGGCAGACGGATCTCGGTGAAGTTGTCCTTCGACAGCTCGAAATCCTCATCCTCGACGATATCGTTGAGATAAAGCAGATAGGCCGTCAGCGCATAGACGTCGTCATCCGAGAGCGAGCGGGCATTGCCATAGGGCATCGACCGGCGAACATAATCATAAACGGTCGACAGATAGGGCCAGTAAGACCCGATGGTTTTTTCCGGTCGCGCGTTTCTCAAGGTGTCCTGCCCTCCGGCCAGAACAGGCCAGCGCCCGACGCCTTCACCGAAGTCGCCGTGGCAGACGGCGCAATTGTCGGTAAAGAGCACCTCGCCGTCAGCGACGGTGCCGGAACCTTCGGGGAGGCCCGTGCCGTCCGGCCGCACATCGATGTCCCAGGCCGCTACCTCGTCTTCCGTGGCCTTTCGGCCCAGATGAAACGTGCCGCCTTCGCGCAACTCGGGTGTGGGTTTGGCGGTGGCTGATGCTTCTGCCGTCTGGACTTTTGTTTCCGGTTCGGCGGGCTCGGCGGAGCTCTGTTCTTCCTCAGCGGCCGGGGTATCGGCGGAGAACGTCGCCAGATAGGCGATCACATTGTCCAGATCCTGCTCCTTCCTCAGGCCGGCGAAGGCCATTTTGGTGCCTTTCACCACGTCTCGGGGTTTGGTGAGATACGCCGTCAGGGTCGCTTCGTCCCAGACAAGGCCATCCTCCCCGGCCGAAATCATTGCCTTGGAATACTTGTAGACCTCCGCGGTGCCGGCAGTACGGCCGAGGACGTCGTTCAACTCCGGGCCGACCTTGTGCTTCGCGCCATCGCCGACCGCGTGACAGGCGGCGCATTTCTTGAAGACCTTTTCGCCTGCCGCCGGATCACCCGCGACAGCGGCTGCCGGAAGGCTGGCGAGAGCGGTGCCGATGACGAGCGCCTTAAGAAACTTCGACATTTTCCACCGTCCCGTCTGCTTTGACATACCAGGTCTGAATGCTGTTGTTGTGGTAGATCGAATTCTCGCCGCGGGCGGCCCGGAGTTCGTTCTTCGTCGGCTGGAAATAGCCGTTTTCGTCCATGGCGCGGGATTGCAGCAGAAGGTCCGACCCGTCCCAGCCGATATCGAGATAGAAGCGGTGCATCGCCTTGGGCAGGCTCGGTCCGTCGAGCCGGGCCGTCTTCCAGTTCTGTCCGCCGTCGGTGGAAACATCCACCCGCGAGATCCTGCCGTTGCCGGACCAGGCGACGCCCGAGATCACAAGCGGCCCCTTTCCGTGGGAAATCGGTGCCTGAGGGCTCGGACTGGTGATGACTGATTTCGGATCCATGACCCAGGTGAAGCGTCGGGCCTTGCCGCTTTCCAGAAGGTCGGTGTACTTGGAGGTTTCCTCGCGCTGATGCCACGGCTCGTCGCCGACCTCGATGCGACGCAGCCATTTCACCCACATGTTGCCTTCCCAGCCGGGCACCACGAGACGCAACGGGTAGCCCTGCTCGGGCCGCAGTGCCTCGCCGTTCATCTTGAAGGCGACGAGACAGTCGTCGAGGGCCTTTTCAAGCGGGATCGAGCGCGTCATGGCCGACGCATCGGCACCTTCCGGCATCACCCATTTGGCGCTGGTCTTGATCCCCGCTTCTTCAAGGATCAGCTTCAGCGGCACGCCGGTATACATGACGCAATGGACCATGCCGTGTGTGTACTGGCAGCCGTTGAGCTGCGAGCCGCGCCACTCCATTCCCGAATTGGCCGCGCATTCCAGGAAGTAGATCCGGTTTTCACGCGGGAAACGCTTCAGGTCTTCCATGGTGAAGACCAGCGGCGTGTCGACCAGACCGTTGATCATCAGCCGGTGTTCCGCCGGATTGATCTCTGCGACACCGCCGTGATGACGTTCGAAGCAGAGGCCGTTGGGCGTGATGATGCCATCAAGTTCATGCAGCGGCGTGAAGTTGACCGAACTCTCGGTGGAGGCCGTGAGCCATTCCACGTCCCGCCTCACCACATGGGATTCGAACTCGGACGGTACCCCGTAGGGGCGTGCCTGCACGCCGTCGCCAAGATACCGGTTCCAGTCCTGGATCTCCGTGATCAGAGGGTCGCCGCCGGCGCGCGCGGCGCCGGCCGATCCGGCGACGGCACCGGCCGCGAGGCCCGCCTTCAGAAGCGATCTGCGCGAAAGATTGGAGGGGGGTGGGGTCTTGCTTTCAGCCATGATGGGGGTCCTTGGGAATTTGTCCTCAGGAAGTCTTTTGAAGCGGGGCGTCAGCCGGCCAGCTTGACCGACTGGTTTTCCGGCAGCTTCACAACGGGGTTCTTGAGAATATGTGCCTCAATGACCTCGCCGATCGGCGGGCCTTCCGTGCCTTCGTTGACCGAAGCCCAGCCGGCCACGACATACCCCTTCGCCGGGTCGATGGCCTCGCCGGTCGACAGAAGCGTCATGTCGGAAATCCGCTTGCCGATCTCCGCCTCCGGGTCGATCGTGTAGCCCATGCCGCCGACGCGAACCATGTCGCCGCCCTGCTGGTAGTAGGGGTCCTTGTTGAACAGGTTGTCGCCGACATCTTCCAGAATGTCCTTCAGCATCCGGCCGCTCATGGTCGAGCGATAGGCGGCCGGATAGGACATGGCGCAGGCGTTGTGCACGTCCTCGAAGGTGATGTCCTGTCCCGGCAACAGCGAAGTGCCCCATCTGAAACCGGGCGAGAGCGCGATCTGCGCGTCGCGTTCCGACAGGAGCGCCTCGCAGATCAGGTCATCGAAGGTGCCGTTGAAGTTGCCGCGCCGGTAGAGGAGATCCTCGGTGCGCCCGAGAACGCGGGAAAGCTGATCTTCATAAGGTGCACGCACCTCGTCGATGAGTGCGGCCATGTCCGGATCCGGCGCAATCACGTCCGAAAAGACCGGGATCAGCCGATAGGCGTAGCCGGCAAGCTTCCCGTCCTTGATGTCGAGGTCGAGACGGGAAACGAACTTGCCGTTGGAGCCGGATGCAATGACCAGGGTGTCGTTGACGATGACCGGTTCGGGCAGGGCATCATGGGTATGTCCGGTCAGGATGACGTCGATGCCGTCGACGCGTGATGCCAGCTTGCGGTCGACGTCGAAGCCGTTGTGAGACAGCAACACGACAAGATCCGCGCCTTCGTCCCGAGCCTCCGCGACATGCTGGGCAATGTCTTCCTCGCGAATGCCGAACGACCAGTCCGGGATCATCCAGCGCGGATTGGCGATCGGGGTATAGGGAAAGGCCTGGCCGATCACCGCCACCCTGGCGCCGCCGCGTTCGAACATCTTCCAGGCTTCGAAGGCCGGTTCGTCCCACTCGCTGTCGTAGATATTGGAGCCGAGAAACGCGAAGGGCAAGGCGTCGATCGCCTCCTGCACGCGGTCTGTCCCGTAGGTGAATTCCCAGTGGCCGGTCATGGCGTCCGGTTGGAGCGCGTTCATGACGGTGATCATGTCCTGGCCCTCGGTGGCATTCGCGGTAAAACTGCCCTGCCAGGTGTCGCCGCCATCCAGAAGCAGCACGTTGTCGGCGCCGCGCTCGTCGCGAATGTGCCGGATGACGCGCGCCACCCGGTCCATGCCGCCCATCTTGCCATAGGCAGCGGCCAGGGCCGCGAAATCGACCGAGGTCAGCGCATAGGCCTCCGGGGTTCCGGGCTGAATGTTGTAGAGCTTGAGAAAATCGGCGCCGGTCACGTGTGGTGGCTTGCCTTTTACCGGGCCGATCCCGAGATTTGTCGAGGGTTCGCGAAAGTAGATCGGCTTGAGTTGGGCGTGGATGTCCGTGACATGGACAAGCGTCAACTTGCCGGTTGGCTCCATCGCCAGAAGCTGGTCCTCGGTCAGCCCCTGCTGCGCCATCAGGCGCGACCACGAGCCCGCCATGCCGGAACCGAGAAGCGCGCTTGTCGCCGTTGCGGCCATAAGGAACTCGCGTCGTGAGAACATACCGGGTCACTCCAGTTTCAAGGATGTCCGTACCGGGCGGCTTCAGGCAAAGCCTGGCCGTCGGCGCTGCATGTCTGCGCGCCGCGGTGCCTGCCGGCAGGATGAAATACGTCAGCCGCATGAGCGGCGAAAAAGCCGGCGTGACGGCGGGGCGCCACGCCGGGTCTAGGACAGCCGCCTACTGGCGCACTGCCGGAGTTTCTATGTCCAGGCCGGAGCCGCGCCAGGTTACATAGACCTCAAGCGCCATCAGGTCGTCGGAAAAGGCCGGCGGAAAGGCCGCCCGGGTATCACGGATACAGCCGCGGAAGCGATTGTGCAGCGAAACCATAGCCGACTGCTTCAGACGGTAGGTCGGAAAGCCGTTGACGTTGCCCTGGCTGAGATGGTCGGCGCGAATGTAGTTGCCGTTATAGCCCTCGTGGCAGGTGGCGCACGCCAGGTTCAATTGGCCGGTGCGGGTGTAGTAGAGCTCCTTGCCCTTGTTCCACCAGGCCTGCATGTCGCCCTCGGTCAGGTCGATTTCCATCGGCATGCCGATCGACTTGTGCTTGATGAAGGTGGTCAGCGCCTTCTGGTCGGCCGCGTCGAACTTGTACGGCTCGGCCTCCATGTTGGCTTCGCGGCACTGGTTGATCTGAAGCTCGATGTTGAAGGGCTTGCCGGCATCGGCATTCCACTTGGGATAATTGGCCCCGAGACCCTTGAGGAACTCGTCGCCATCGCCGTGGCACGAGGCGCATGACTTGCCCGCCGCGCCGTCGACCGTGTTCCAGATCTCCTCACCGCGCTCCACATAGAGCATGCCGGGGTTCTGGAAACTGTCGGCTTCAAGGTCGCGCGTCTCGTCAGTCCGGTAGTGCCAGCCGGAAATGACCTCGTCAAAAGGATGTCCTTCCGGCGCGGGGATGCGCGTGTCGATTTCCATTTCGCCGTCGATGACGAGTTTCTCGTCGACCGGCCCGCCGGCCAGTGCGCCCGTGGCGCAGACCATCACTGCTGAAAACAGTGTGGCAATGCTTTTCGTTCTGCTGGCCAAATCATCTCCTCCCGATTTGCTCGGCATGGTGCCGGCCTATTCCACGGCGATCTTGTTTTCTGTCTCGTAGACGCTGCCGTCGTCATCGACCCAGGTGAACTTGAACGTGCCTGGCTCATTCACCTTCGCACTGAATTGCATGTATGGATTGGCCGAAACGGCCGGGTCCATGTCGCAGCTGAAGACGAGCTGCCCGTTGAACTCACAGGTGAACTTGTTGATGATCTGACGCGGAATGAGATTGCCTTCCTTGTCTTTTCGTTGCCCGGATTCCATCGGATGGCTGATCAGGGTCTTGATGGTGATGACTTCGCCCTTTGCGGCCTTCTTCGGCACTTTCACGCGGGGTTTCGGGGTTGCCATGGTCTTGTCCTCCAGCTGCCACACGCCTTTGAAAGGGGCGGGCAGGATGTTGCATCGGTTCGCGCGGCCAAAGCCGCTCCAATCTCTCCGTCAGCCGCCGCAGCCGCCGATGGTCACCTTGACTTCCTTGCGGTCAATGAAGGTCGAGCCATCATTCATCTTCGCCACCGCGATCACGTTCTGCGTCTTGGCGAGTCGAATACGGGTCTTGGCCTCCGCAATGCCGCTCAGGGCGGTGAAATGGAACGTGGCGACAGCGGGGTTGGGGTTGCCGTCCGCCAGGATGAGGACGGATTCCACGAAGCTGTCCTCCGTCATGGGGCTTTCGACGGAAACGCCGACCGGAACGGTGTTGCCGTTTTCCGCAATTTCGGGCGTGTCCAGCGAGACCGTTCCCTCGGCCGGCGTGGCGCCGCCGGTAAAGGCCTTGATCGCGGCATCCGTGTCATCGGTGGCTGAAAGGGCGAAGGTCGGGGAAAATGCCAGAACGGCCGCGGCTCCCGCCGACAATCCAAGCGCCTGGCGTCGAGAAAGGGTCATGTTGTGCTCCGTGGATGCTTGTCCGTTGAAACCGGTCATCAGTTGTCTTTCAGCGTCATGAGATAGGCGACGACGTCCTCGACCTCCTGCGCGGTCAGAATGGTCTGACCGGCGTGAGCCTCGTCGACATTGATGCCGACCTTGAGCGTGTAGAAGCCGGGCATGATGGTCTGTTCGCCGAACACATCCTTGCTGTTGACGACGATGGCCCGCAGCTGGGCCTGGTCCCAGCGATCGGCGACGCCGTCCAGCACCGGTCCGACTTCGCCGTGGAAGAGTTCTTCCTTGATATCCGCATTGGCGTGGCAGGCCAGGCAGTTGCCCTTTTTCCGGTCTGCAAAGGCCGCGCGGCCCTCCGCCGGGTCTCCCGCGACGCCGGTCAGGGACTGGCTGAGTTCCATGTCCTCGATCGGAACGCTGTCCGGGGCAACCGTGCCTGCCTGGGTGGCGGATACGGTCATGAAGGCGATGCCGGTCAGAACGGCCGGTAAGCCCGCTAGTGTCGCGCCCTTGTTCATCGTGTCGGTTTTCCTCCTCAGTGCCAAACGGGGGCAAGGCCCTTTTCCGCGTCGTCGGCAACCCCGTATCCGGTCCTGCCTGAGCTCCTCATATCAAAAGATATGATTTTTTGCATATATTTGGCAAGTGGCCTTTTGTGGCCCGGCGGGATTACGCGCGCCAGCTTCGGCATCCTCACTCCGCATCCAGACGCCCCTCTTCGCGTAACTCATTGATTTTGCGAGCATGATACTTCTGGAAGTGCTCGTCACCCTCGTAGCCCTTTTCATCTACCCAGCGGAACATGTTGAGGAATGTCCACTTGCCGAAGGCTCCCGGCATGATCGCCACCGCGGCATCGGAGACGCTGCTACTCTCCGGAACCTCTTCGGGCAGAAACACGATTGTAGGTGTGAAGACGAAGCCCCATTTACGTGCCGCTGACTTTTCCGTCAGTTCCTCGCCGTCGAGATCGATGACTTCCTCATCGCCGAACATGTTGTACTGCACGACCATGAAATGCTCGCGGATAAAGTCGGCGACCTCCGGATCGGATAGAAGTTTCTCGTGCATCTGCTTGCAGTAAATGCAGCCGCGTTGCTCGAAGATGATGGCGAGCCGTTTTCCGTTTTCAGCCGCGGTCTCGATATCCTCGGCCATGTCCCGGAACGTTACGGTGAACCAGTCCTCCTTGTACAGGCCGTCGTCTCCCATGGTGGCAGCACCGGCGGGTACCGCCGTCACGAGAGCAAGGCTCACGGCGGCAAAAAGTCGTTTCCAGTACAGCATCATCAACCTCCATCCGGATGTGTCATCCGATCTGCGAAAAGACGGGAAAGGTATCGAGCAGCCACAGCGCGATGGCCGACATCTGGCCGGTCAGGAACAGGACCCCGGTGACGACGAGGAGGGCTCCCATGGCCTTCTCGACCTTGCCCATGTGCTTGCGGAAGCGGCTCGCGAGCTTGAGAAACCGGCTGGCAAACGCCGCCGCAAGGATGAAGGGCAATCCGATCCCCAGCGCATAGACCGCAAGCAGTCCGGCGCCCTGCCAGGTCGTGTCGGAAGAGCCCGCGACAAACAGGATGGCAGCCAGCACGGGGCCGACGCAGGGCGTCCAGCCAAAGGCGAAGGCCAACCCCATGACGAAGGCGCCGACGAGCCCGGCCGGCTTTCTTTCCACATGCACGCGCGCCTCGCGAAACAGGAGACCGATCCGGAACACGCCGAGAAAATGCAGACCCATGACGATGATGATCGTGCCTGCGACATAGGACAGGATATCGTAGTAGCGCGCGATGGACTGACCGATGACGCTCGCCGTAGCGCCCAGAGCGACGAAGACGACCGTGAAGCCGAGCACGAAGGCGATCGCCGCGGTAACGACGCGTCGGCCGGTTCGAGCTGTCGCCGCATCGCCCTTGAGTTCGTCGACGCTCACCCCCGCGAGATAGCACAGGTACGGAGGCACGATCGGCAGCACGCAGGGCGAGACGAAGGAAAGCAGACCGGCGAGAAACGCCGCGCTCAGAGACACATCGAGCATCACTATCCTCCCTGAGAGGCTCGGCCAATGATTGCTTTAAAATATTCAAATATTACTATATATTGCAATCGCAGAATTTCGGAAAAGAGCATCATGTTTGTCCAGGGTCGTCATTTGATCGCCGCAGCCGCCTTGTTTCTCGCGCTTTTCGGGCAGTCGTCCGTGCGCGCGGCGGAGCTTGTCATGCTCGAGCAGCCGGGATGCGTGTGGTGCAAGCGCTGGAACGAGGAGATAGGCGTCGCCTATTCGAAGACCGAGGAAGGCCGGAAGGCGCCACTTCGGCGGGTCGACATCACCGGCCCCTGGCCGCAGGACCTTGACGGGATCGGCAGGGAGCGCCTGACGCCGACATTCATTCTCATTGACAACGGTGTCGAGATCGACCGCCTGCGCGGCTATCCCGGCGAGCACTTTTTCTGGCCGCTTTTCACCGCCATGCTGGACAAGCTACCGTGACCCCTGCGTAAACTGCGCGTTCGACACGGTATTTTCAACAGAGTTGATCGGCCCGGGATCTTCGGGCATGTATCGCTTCAGACTGATTGTGCGTTGCGATGGATGCATTGAGCGAGATTGCGGATTGAAATGAACCTGCCCGTCTTCGAAAAGGACATGAATGCGGAAGACCTTGACCGGCTGATGAAGCAGGCCCGCAAGGCCAGCGATCTGCTGAAGGCCCTGTCTCATGAAGTGCGTCTGGTCATTCTCTGCCTGTTGTCCGAAGGCGAGAAATCCGTATCGGAGCTGGAAGAGATCCTGACGATGCCACAGGCGGCAGTTTCCCAACAGCTTGCGCGCCTGCGTCTGGAAGGGCTCGTACAGTCCCGCCGAGACGGTCGCATGATCTATTACAGCCTCATGAACGATGAAGTCAGCTCGATCATCGCCAGCCTTTACGAACTTTTCTGCAGGGATGTGCGCGCACCGAAAGACTGACGCCGCAACCTGAAGGCGTGTGTGTGCGATGCAGCAACGTCTTTCGTTGCCGAGCTTTCTCGCTGCTGCTACGGTTTTCCCGAGCTCCTCTGGATGAGGACCGTCATCTGCACGGTCCGGCGCCGGTTGGAGTGGCGAGGAAATGTGGCAGGAGACCTGCCCGGGAAGACGATACTTTCATGACGTGGCTGGATCCGGTTGTCTTGACACCGCTCCTTGGGGTGCTTGCTGGAATCGTACTGGGGTTTGTTGCCCGCTCGACGCATTTCTGCACGTTGTCCGCGCTGGAGCGGCACTGGTACGCCGGCGACAGCAGCGGTCTCAGAACCTGGGTTCTTGCGTCCCTTTCGGCCCTGATCGGTACACAGGTCCTTGCCGCCGCCGGTCTCGCCGATCTTTCCGCCTCCTTCTACCTGTCGTCGGATTTCCCATGGACCGGGTCAATCGCCGGCGGGTTTTTCTTCGGTATCGGCATGGCGCTGGTCGGCACCTGCGGCTTCGGAGCAGTGCTGAGGCTTGGCGGCGGGAGTTTGAGGGCTCTGGTCGTTCTGGCCGTCATCGGCCTGTCCGCGCTCGCTGCGCAGCGCGGCATTCTGGCGGTGGTGCGCGTGCCCTTCGTGGACGATCTTGCAATGTCACTTCCTGGCAGCGGCAGCCAGTCCGTCGGAGCCATCGTAAGCCATCTCACGGGTCTTCCGCTGCAGACGTTCGTCGCAGCTCTGGTTGCAGCCGGCGGCCTTGCCTGGGTGTTCGGGTCCGCTTCATTCCGGAAGCAGGGGGCGAAAATCCTGTCGGCGGTCATCATCGGCGGTGTTATCGCCTTCGGCTGGTGGGCCACCACCTTTGCCGCGTCCCTGTCCTTCGAGCCGGTGCAGATCGAGGCGGGCTCTTTCGTGGTGCCGGTGGGCGACAGCATCCTGCAACTGATCACCTATACAGGCACGTGGCCCGACTACGGCGTCGGCCTTATCGCCGGGACGTTGCTCGGGGCCGTCGCTGCCGCGCTCTGGAAACGCGATATTCGGTGGGAGGCCTGCGACGACGCCCGCGAGCTTGGCCGTCACATTCTGGGCGGAACGCTCATGGGCATCGGCGGCGTCTTCGCCATGGGCTGCACGGTCGGTCAGGGTATCTCGGCCTTCTCGACACTTGCGGTGTCCGCGCCCGTGGTCATGCTGTCCATGGCAATGGGCGCAAGGGTGGGGCTTGCCTGGCTGGTCGAGGGCTCGGCGCTCGCCGCGTTCCGCCGCAACGCCGATGGCGCCGGCCATGCTGCCGAATAGGGACCGATGATGGCCGGGGCGCTGCCTCAGCCGGTCACCAGCCTGTAACCTTCCGTAGCCCTTTCCACTCGACCCTTGGCAGGATGGGGAAAGTGATTTCCGATGACCCGCGATCCGTCCGTCGCCAGCCTGTCGAGCAGGCGTTTGCGGGTTTCAATGGCCATGTCCTGATCCTGGTCCGGGCCGTAGGGCCAGCCTGGTTTTTGAAACGAAATGATGCTGTTCGGGATCGCGTCGCCGATGATCATCAGGCTCTCGCTCCCGTCGTGGATCGCGTAGGACATGTGTCCGGGTGTATGTCCGGCCGTGTCGACGGCCTCGACGCCGGGCAGAACCTCCTGCCCTGGCCGGATCATCACGACCTGATCGCTGATCGTCTCGAACCGCGTCTGCGCCCCCACTACAAGGTTCTTTCGGTCGTCCGGTGTCTGCGACAGCGTCTCGTCTGCCAGCCAGTAGTCCCATTCGGCCTGCGGCACCCGGTAGGTCGCCTCCGGAAAGAGGGGATCCCCAAAGTCGTCCAGAACGCCCCAGAGATGGTCGGGGTGTCCATGGGTGAAGACGACGTCGGTAATATCTGCGGTGTCGATACCGGCATCGTCCAGGGCACCGGCGAGCGCGCCGGCTGTCGGCTGGAAATTCGGGCCCGCCCCGACGTCGAAGAGAACCAGCCGATCGCCGGAGCGCATCAGCGTCACATTGCAGTCCGGTGTCAGGACATCCGTTGCCAGACCGTTCGGTTCCAGCAGCGCGGCGATTTCCTCAGCGCTCTGTTCGGGAAGCACGAAGCCCATCGGCAGGGTCAGATGCCCGTCGGAGAAGACCCTAATCTGCCCCGCACCGAAGGCGAATTCTGCCGCCGCGAGCGATCGGCGCGGCATGGCGACGGTTCCGCTCGCCGAAAGCGCGACCGCTCCCGTCAGAAAGCTGCGTCGCGAAAGTCCTGCCCGTACCTGAGACGACATGTGATCCTCCAAAACATATGCATAAGTTTGAATTAATCTATGTATCCTTGAGTGAGGTCAATGCATCTCTTCCGGTTCCGGCGGAAAAAGCGCGGGGCGAGCACTTGCTGACATCCGCTCGCTCCACTTGAAGGGCATGGAAAAAGAGCCATGGATCTGACGTTTCTTCTGGAGAGGTTTTGCGAGCCGGTGCTGCTGGCGATCGGCGGCCTGACCGTCGGCATTCTCTTTGGTGCCTTTGCGCAGCAGAGCCGGTTCTGCCTGCGTGCAGCCAGTCTGGAATTTGCCCACGGCAAGCGCCGGGAGCGGTTGCCGGTGTGGCTCTTCGCCTTCTCCAGCGCATTGATCGCGACACAGGTTCTGGTCCATTTCGGCGGGGTTCAGGCGTCCGAAGCCCGGCAACTCGCCTCACCCCAAAGCCTGTCCGGAGCGCTTCTCGGCGGCCTGATGTTCGGCTCGGGCATGGTTCTGGCCCGCGGCTGCGCCAGCCGGCTGCTGGTTCTCTCGGCCACGGGAAACCTGCGGGCCCTTCTCTCAGGCCTCGTCTTTGCCGTTGTGGCCCAGGCAAGCCTTCGCGGTGTGCTGAAGCCGCTGCGCGAATGGTTCGCCGGTCTCTGGACGACAGGCGATATCGGCGGCAATGACCTGACCGCCCATCTCGGCATGTCCTTCCCGATCACGCTTTCGTTCGCGTGCCTCTGGTTTGCCGCCGCCCTCGTCTTCGCCTGGCGATCGCGCGTGAAACCATGGCAGGCGATTGCCGCCTGCGGCGCCGGGCTCGCTGTCCCGCTGGCATGGTGGTTCACCTCGTCCATGGCGCGGCAGGCGTTCGAACCTGTCCAGATCGAAGGCGTGACCTTCACCGGGCCGTCAGCCGATGCGCTGATGCTGGTGCTTTCGCCTCCGGGCAACCTGCTCGACTTCGACATCGGGCTGGTGCCTGGCGTCTTTATCGGCTCGTTTCTGGCAGCGCTCCTGACCCGTGAACTGGCCCTTCAGGGCTTCGAGGGCGGCCGGTCGATGGCGCGTTACCTTGCGGGCGCATCGCTGATGGGTTTTGGCGGCATGCTGGCGGGCGGATGTGCGGTCGGCGCCGGCATCACCGGAGCATCGGTCTTTGCCGTCACCGCCTGGATAACGCTGTGCGGCATCTGGCTGTCGGCCGCGATCACCGATCGGCTGCTCCGGCGGATTGCGGATCCCGAGCCTCTGCCGATGCCTTCCCGGATGGATGGCCCGCGCGAAACAAAAGCCGCGACCGCTATCTGAAGGGGCGCGGTACGGCGAAAGAAAAAGCCGGGCAGGGCCCCCGGCTCATTCGTTTGCGTCTGGTCTGTCCGGGCTCAGGCCGCGGTCCGTGCCTTTGCAATGGCGATCCAGATCCCGATTCCCCGTTCGATGATCTCGTCCGGAAAATCATAGGACGGGTTGTGCAGCGGCGCGACATCGCCGGACCCCAGGAACAGATAGGCGCCGGGCTTTTCGTTCAGCATGTAGGAGAAATCCTCCGTTGCCATCTTGGGATCGCAGGTCGCCTCGATGACCTCCTCTCCGAAGGTGGACCGAACGGCGTCGATTGCAGCTTCGAGCTGCGGTGCGTGGTTCTCCGTCACCGGGTAACCGCTCTGGACCTCGAGCGTCACCTCGCAGCCCTTTGCGATGGCAAGACCCTTGGCGACACGCTGCATCCGCTCGATGACGTCGTTCATCGCTGCATCCGACAGGGTGCGGATGGTGCCACCGACATGGACCGTTTGCGGAATGACGTTGTAGTTGGTCCCGGCCTGGATCTGCGTCGGCGAGATCACGGTGGCGGCGACAGGGTCTGTTTCGCGCGCGATGATCGCGTTGCACGAATTGATGAAATCCATCGCGACCGCAATGCTGTCGATGCCGGTATGAGGCCAGCCCGCATGGGTGCCCTTGCCATTGATGTTCAGGTCCCAGGCTCTGGCGGCGGCCATCACCGGGCCGAAGACCCCGGCAACATTGCCCGGCTTGATGCCCGGCATGTTGTGAATGCCGTAGACTTCGTCGCAATCGAATTTCGCGAACAGGCCATCGGCGATCATCTTCTCGGCGCCGCCACCGAATTCCTCTGCCGGCTGGAAGATGACGACCAGCTTGCCGGGAAAGTCGCGGCTTTTCGCCAGTGCCTTCGTCGCACCGAGCAGCATGGCCATGTGGCCGTCGTGTCCGCAGGCATGCATGACGCCGGGACGCTTGGACGCGTAGGCGACGTTGGTCTGTTCCTCGATGGGCAGGGCGTCCAGTTCACTGCGCAGGCCGATGGTCTTGCCCGGCGTTCCGTTGCCTTCGATCACCGCGACAACACCGGTTCCGCCCAGGCCGAGCTCCGGCTCGAGCCCGAATCCGCGCAGCTTCTCGGCGACATAGGCCGCGGTATCCGTCTCGACGAATTGCAGCTCCGGATTTTCATGCAGATGCCGGCGCCACTCGGTTGCTTCGCGCGCCAGTGTATCAAGGTCCTCGAACATCGACTGCCCTGTCTTCTCGTTTGAATCCATTACAGGAAATCGGGCCGGACGGCGAAGATGCCGGTGCCGTTCCCGCTGGTGAAGGACCCTATCTATGGAACAAAGGAAACGCGAAGCGCAACACCCGTTCGCGTCCCGGAGCCATCACGACGCGATCAAGAGGCGAGCGCGCGCCCGGGCGAAGCGGCCGACGTGCTGCCGGGAGGAAGAGGTTCGGTGGCGATCCACGAGAGGTATTTGCCGTAGGTCGTTCCGGAGATTGCATGGGCAAGGCCCAGCAAGTGTTCCCGGCCGATCCAGCCCATGCTGAAGGCAACTTCCTCGGGGCAGGCGATCTTGAAGCGCTGGCGCGATTCTAGGGTCTGGATGAAGGAGGCTGCGTCGAGAAGCGATTCCGGCGTACCCGCATCAAGCCAGGCATAACCGCGGCCCAGAAACTCCACGTCGAGCGCACCCATCTCCAGATACGCGCGGTTCACGTCAGTGATCTCCAGCTCGCCGCGCGCAGACGGGCGAAGCGAACGGACGATGTCGATCGCCCGGGCGTCATGGAAATAGAGCCCGGTGACAGCCCAGTCGGAGAGCGGCTCCCTGGGCTTTTCGACGATCGAGCGAGGACGGCCGCCATCATCGAATTCAACGACGCCGTAGCGCTCAGGGTCGTGCACCTGATAGGCGAACACGCTTGCGCCATGCCCTGACTCGCGCGCTTTCATCAGCTTGTCGGGCAGGCCGCTGCCATAGAAAATGTTGTCGCCGAGAATGAGCGCGGATCTTTCGCCGTTCAGAAAATCCTCGGCGACCAGATACGCATGCGCAATGCCTCTGGGCTGGTCCTGGACAGCGTAGCTCAGCGAGATGCCCCACTGGCTGCCGTCGCCGAGAACGCGCTCGAAGGCGGGCAGGTCCCGGGGCGTTGATATCACCAGAAACTCGCGGATTCCTGCCAGCATCAAGGTGGTCAGCGGATAATAGATCATCGGCTTGTCATAGACCGGCAGAAGCTGTTTCGAGCTCGCCAGTGTCATCGGATGAAGCCGGGTTCCGGACCCTCCGGCCAGGATGATTCCCTTCATGCGAGGGTCTCCTTCGTCTTTAGCAGGCTGCCGACGGTGGCGCGCAGGCTTAGGTCCGCGGGAGGCAGCGTGACGTCGAACAGCGTGCTGCAACGGCCGGAATCGAGGCTCGTCTGCAACGGCCGTCTGGCGGGCGTTGGGAAATCCGCCGTCACGGCTTCCTGCACATCGCAATCAGGGCCGGAGAGCGCGCGCGAGGCGGACAGGATCGCATGCGCCCAAGCGTGGCGTGTCATGGGCTCGGGACCCGCCAGGTGATAGACCCCGGAAAGCCGTTCCCAATCGCCGGACGTCATCTTTCTCGCGATCTGAAGAAGTGCCCCGGCAAGATCGGCAGCCGAGGTCGGGTTTCCGATCTGGTCGGTTACCATCGCCATCGGGTGCGGGCCGCTTGCCTTCTTCAGGACGCTGGCAACGAAATTAGGTTCATAAATCGAATAGACCCAGGCTGTCCGCAAGATGAGATGATGCGGGCTGAGGCTGCCAATGGCGCTTTCTCCCGCAAGCTTGGTCTTGCCATAGGTGTTGATCGGGTTGACGCGATCGTCCTCGACATAGGCATCTGGCTTGGTGCCGTCGAAGACGTAATCCGTCGAAATATGGATGATCGGGATGCCCTTGGCCGCAGCTGCGGCGGCAAGGTATCCAGCCCCCTTCGCGTTGACTGCCTCGGCCATGTCCGGGTTCGTCGTCGCCGCATCCACGTTCGTGAAGGCGGCGGGATTGATGACGATGTCGGGACGGACGCCGTCGATCGCCCACCGGCAGGACAGCGGATCCGTGATGTCGAGTTCCGGCCGTCCGGACGCGATCAGGTCAAGATTGTCATCCTCTTCGGCGCAGCGGACCAGCGCGCGCGCAAGCTGGCCGGTTCTTCCGGCCACAAGGATCTTCAGCGGCGCGCTCATGCGCTCGCCTTTTGCTGGATGATCGCCGGCGCCGGTGCGGTCGATTGCCAGTCGGAATGCGTCAGATACCAAAGGGCCGTCTTCTCGATACCGTCCTGAAAATCGATCTGCGGCCGCCAGCCGATTTCCCGTTCCAGCTTGGTCGGATCGATGGCGTAGCGCTTGTCGTGGCCCGGCCGGTCTGCGACGAAGCGGATCAGGCTCTCATAGGGCGTTGCCCGTGGCAGCAGCCGGTCGAAGGCACGGCAGATCGTTTCGACCAGCTCGATGTTGCGGCATTCGTTGCGTGCGCCGATGGCGTAGGTCTCGCCGGGCGTGCCCTTTTCCAGAACCGCGAGCAACGCGCGGACATGGTCATCGACATGGATCCAGTCACGCACCTGGGATCCGTCGCCATATACGGGCAGGGGCTGACCCAGAAACGCGTTGCGGCAGATCAGCGGAATGAGCTTCTCCGGATATTGTTCCTGACCGTAATTGTTGGTGCAATTGGTGATGATCGCGGGAAATCCGTAGGTGCGGACCCAGGCCCGGACCATGTGGTCGGATGCGGCCTTGCTGGCGGCATAGGGGGACGACGGATTATAGGGTGTATGCTCGCGAAAATGCCCCGCCTCACCCAGATCGCCGAAGACCTCATCCGTCGACACATGAAGGAAGCGGAACGCCTCGGCCTGTTCGGGAGCGAGCGAATGAAGATATTTGCGCGCTGCTTCCAGCAGCACCATGGTTCCCTTGACGTTGGTCTCCACGAAGTCCGCCGGCGTGCGGATCGAGCGGTCGACATGGCTTTCGGCAGCCAGATGCAGCACTGCCGTCGGCTTCCGGGCTTTCAGCACCGTATCGACCTTCTGGAAATTACAGATATCCGCCTGGATGAAGTCATAGCGCGGGTGGACGCAAAGCTCGGAAACCGCTGCCCGATTGGAGGCGTAGGTGAGCTTGTCGAACACGATGACCTCGGCGCTGGTGTGCGCGAGCAGGTGGCGGCACAAGGCGGTGCCGATGAAACCTGCTCCACCGGTGATCAGGAAGCGCATCGGCTCTCCTCGTTTTCGGGATTATGGAAAAACTCGGGAACGAGAGAGGCGAAGTCGGGCAGCTCGGTGTCCTTGTCCGAAATCACCGCCCGCCTGTCCTCCAGTTGCCAGTCGATGGCAAGCTGTGGATCGTCGAACCGGATGCCCCGCTCGCATTCGGGCGCATACGGATTGTCGACCTTGTAATGCACCTCCGTCAGCGGACTGAGGGTCGAAAAACCGTGGGCGAAGCCCGCCGGAACGAAGATCTGGCACATGTTCCTTGCACTCAGGATCCGGCTGACGGTCGCCCCGTAGGTCGGCGAGCCGATTCTGATGTCGACGCAAACATCCAGGATCTCCCCCCGGACGCAGCGCACGAGCTTTGCCTGCGCGAAGGGAGGCGCCTGATAATGCAGCCCTCGGACAGTGCCGGCATGTTTCGAGAACGACATGTTGTCCTGAACGAAGTCGCATTCGATGCCAAGATCGTGGAAAACGCGCTGGTTATAGAGTTCCGTGAAATAGCCTCTGGAGTCGAGGAAGGCTCTTGGCGTGAGCAGCAGGACGCCTGGAATTTCGGTCTGCTCCACTCTCATGCGCGGTGACCGGAAACTGCGGCGCCGGTCGGACGCGGCATCGGTGCGCTCGGCATTTTCGCCATCCCGGATCTTCCGCTCCGGCCGGCGAGCTTCTGCAGGAAGGCCTGAAGTTGCCAGGTGCAGTCGGTGACTTCGTAGTGCGCGACGGCGGTCTTCCGCGCCGCAACGCGCAGCGGCTGCTGCGCCTCGGGATTTTTCAGCATTTCCTCGATCTGCATCGCGAGCTGCTCTTCATTCCAGAAGTCAGCCAGCCGCCCGTTGACGCCATCGCGGATCACCTCCTGCACGGGCGCGGTAGCGGAAGCCACGATCGGTGCGCCGCAGGCCATCGCTTCGAGAAGCGACCAGGACAGGACGAACGGGTAGGTGAGATAGACGTGGGCGGCGGAAACCTGGAACAGGTTGATCAGGTCCCGGTGCGGAATCTGGCCGGTGAAGTGGATCCGGGCCGGGTCGAGACCGGTCTCGCGCATCATCTTGTCCCGCCACGTGCTGTCTCCGCCGGCGGACCGGCCGTAGCTGACGCCATTGCCACCGGCGACGACGAAATGAGCCGAAGGATTGCGTTCGGCGACGCGGGCTGCGGCTTTCATGAATTGGGGAAAGCCCCGATAGGGCTCAAGATCCCTCGCGGCGAAGGTGACCACCGGGTCGCCGGCCGCGATCAGCGTTCCGTCGGGCAGGCGGAAACTCGCCAGCCTGTCCGGATGGGCCCTTCGGGTATCGATGCCCTCGTGGTGGGCCAGGATCTTCTTCTGATAGGCTGCCGGATAGCGGCTTTTTTGCCAGCGCGTCGGGCTGATGCCGCAGTCGATCTGGTCGAGCGTCGCAAGCTGGACGGTATTGCGAAGCCGAAGGGTCTGCCGGTGTTCCAGCGTTTCCTTTTCCGTGGGCTCGAAACCGACGTCGCCGCCTTTCGGCTGAAAGTAATATTCGCAAAATCCCGCGGCAGGCGTATCGGGCAAGGCGTCCTTCACGAACATCATACCGCCCCAGCCGATATGACCGAGCACGATGTCGGGCTTGCGGCCGCTGCGGTTCAAACGGTCCAGTATCGCCGCGACACGGCGCCCCGCCTCGATGTAGGGGACTGGCTTGGGAGCGGATTTCGTTCCGGGTTCGGGCTGCGCGTAGCGAAGGACGCGCAATCCGGGGACTGGGCGATCGACCGTCTCGCAGATGAGCGTGACGGTCCAGCCCTCTCCGATCAGACGTCGGGCAAGGTGAACGAATTGCCCCGGCCCCTGCCGGTGCACAAGTGCGATATGCATTTCCTGAGCCCGCGCTTAGAAGCGGCTGGCGGAGGAGTGCTGCTGAATGTCGGTCGCCCAGACAACCTCGAGCTTCCGGAGCATCGCGATCGTCTCTTCCAGGGCGTGCCGGTCACGGTCGTTTCGCACGATCTGGTTCTGGTTGATCTCGTCTGCCGCCGTTATCGCGTTGCACAGCTTGTGGCCCTTTTCCGTCAACCGGATCCGTGCGGATCTGCGGTCGCGGGCAGATGCGGTCCGGTCGACATATCCGGACTGTACGAGCTGCTTGAGGCTGTAGGAGGCGTTGGAGCCGAGATAATGTCCGCGGTCCATCAGATCACGGACGGACAGGTCGTCGTCGCCGATCGTGAACAGCAGCATTGCGTGGGATGGGGAGATGTCGTCCGCACCTATCCTGCTCAGGTCCACACGCAGCCGATCCAGATATCGGCGGTACATGCGTTCGATGACCCTGACGAGCTCGAAGTGGTTTGCGGATGAGTACGGGTTGAGATCGGAGGTGTCTCTGTCATCCTTCAAGGTGCGGTCAGTATTTTCAATCATAGGTTCAATGGTGCTGATGTGCCCGTTTACTGAGTACGTTGCCTCGTCAAAAACTTTGCGCATTTGCCCCTTACTCCACCTGATTTCGAACTAAATTCGAAATAATTTCATCCTGATTATCTCCATTGTCTGCACGTATGCATGCTTATGCTTGTTCTATTTTTATCTTTTGCATCGGGCTCAATCGTTTGTCACAATTAAAACCCAAAGTACCATCAGTTTAGTCTACATATCGCTGGCATTACTAGGGAAAAGATGTGACTTTTTATGGGCAAGTACTGATTTTTTTCGCACCTGCGAACACAGCCACGGGTTGAGCATTGGGAGTTACTTGAATGAGAGCAACCGCAAAAAAGGCTGCATCAGACCCGTCTCGACTGATCCGGGAGGCCCGCAGGACATTTGCAACTGGTCTGATCGCCGCAGGAATTTTGAGTGGATTCATCACGTTACTCCAGATGACCGTTCCGCTCTTCATGCTGCAGGTTCATGACCGGGTCCTGAACAGCCAGAGCCTGGATACCCTGAGCATGCTGCTGATCATCGCCTCCGGCGGATTGATCCTGTTCGCGATTCTGGAATTCATCCGGAGCCAGATCTTCCAGGTCATGGGAACACAATTTGTCCGGCATCTCAATATGACGGCACTCGAGGCGGGCGTTAAGACGTCCCTCGAAAAGGGAGGCAGCGCCGCTTCCGAAGTGCTGCGGGACCTCAATGACCTGCGGACCTTCATTACCAGCAACGCAATCAGCGCACCGCTCGAGGCCATGTGGGTGCCGCTGTTCCTGCTGGTGCTCTTCTCCCTGCATCCCCTTTACGGGCTTCTGGCCGTCGTCTCGGCGGTGATTCTCATCGGACTCAATCTGATTTCGGACATGTCCACGCGGGCGATTCTGAAAGAGGCTAACAAGGCGAATGTCGAGAATGTCGCCAACATCTCCTCGACGTTGCGCCATGCGGAAACGATTGAGGCCATGGGACTGATGCCGGCCCTTGCCCGGCGCTGGCGCAAGGGGCAGGTGCATGCCAACGAGTTGATGGCAATGGGCAACAAGCGCGGCAAGGCGATCCACGCCATCACCCGCAGCCTGCGATTCGGCATGCAGATCGCGGTGCTGGCGCTGGGCGCGGATCTCGTGATCAAGGGCGAGGTTTCCGCCGGAACGATGATCGCCGCCAGCATCATCACGGGCCGCCTGCTGATGCCCTTCGACAACATGACGGAGAACTGGCGCCAGTGGGTGTTTGCGGCCACCGCATGGGGCCGGGTGCGCGAGACGCTCGAGCATCACTCTTCCATCAGACAGACCGTGCCGACGCCGCCGAGCGAAGGCCCTCTCAAGGTCGACCGTCTGGTTTATGCCGCACAGGGAGCGCCTGTTCCCGTCATCAAGGGCATCACCTTCACGCTCGATCCGGGCGATGTGCTGGGGATCGTCGGCCCGTCGGCAGCGGGCAAGTCGACACTGGCGCGGTTGCTTGTCGGCGCGCTGCAGCCCACCACCGGCGGTGTCTTCCTGGACGGTCACAATGCCTATCTGTGGGAACGGGCGTCCTTCGGCGCGATGGTCGGCTATCTGCCCCAGTCAGTTTCGCTGCTGGACGGTACCGTTCGAGAGAACATCAGCCGCATGTATGACAGCGATCCGCAGATGGTCATCGACGCGGCACGGGCGGCCGGCGTCCATGAGATGATCGGCCGGATGCCGCTCGGCTACGACACGCCGGTCGGTGACAACAGATACACGCTCTCCGGCGGGCAGAAACAGCGCGTCGCCCTGGCGCGGGCGCTCTTCGGTCGTCCCCGTCTGCTGGTGCTGGACGAGCCGAACGCCAACCTCGATACGGAAGGCGAAGTGGCTCTCGTCCGGGCGATCAAGAGCGCCAAGGACGACGGCAGCATCGTCATTGTCATCGCGCACAGGCCCGCGATCATGGAAGCCGCCGACAAGATCCTCGTTCTCGAGGACGGCCGGATCAGCCAGTTCGGCGATCGAACGGAAGTGGTCAGCAACATCGCCGGAAGACTGCCGGCGCCGGCTGCACAGTCGGCCAGGCCAGCCAGGACCAGCGGAGAAGTCGCATGACGAAAGAGACCGAAAAGGGCGAGCTCGCAAGGCGCGAGGACACGGCCGTGACGCCGAAGCCCTTCTGGATGCTGGACCATCAGGAAGACCCGAGCCGGGATGGCAGTCTCCGCACGCCGCTGATCGCGGCGGCTCTGGCGGTGACCATCGGCATAGGCGGTTTCATGCTTTGGGGATTCACGGCGGATCTGGACAGCGCCGCGGTTGCCACCGGCAAGGTGATCGTGGACAGCAAGCGCAAGACCATCAGCCATCTGGAAGGCGGTATCCTGAAACGTCTCCTCGTTCAGGAGGGGGATCTCGTCAAGGCGGGCCAGCCACTTGTGGAACTGGATGATACCCGAGCGCGGGCCGAACTTGCACAGCTGCGTGGAAAGCGGATCAGCCTCATGGCCCGCCTCGCGCGCCTGCGCGCGGAAAGGGACATGAAGGACACCGTCTCGATGCCGCCGGAATTGCTGTCGGCCGATGAGCCGACCGCTGCGGACGTGGTCGCCGCCGAGCAGCGCCTGTTCGAGAAGCGCCGCCAGGTGCATGCGGGCAAGATCGCCTTCCAGAAAAAGGAAATCGAGCAGTTCGACGCTCAGATCGAGGCGAGCCAGGCGCAGCTCGAGGCAACCAATCACCGCAAGACCTTGCTCGAGGAGCGGGTTGATGCGCTGGCCGGGCTGGAAAAGAAGGGCTTTACCTCCAAGGCAATGCTCAGCGAGGTTCAGCTCGGGCTGAGCGAGCTGATCGGCGATGGTGGTGAGTTGGCGGCAGAAAAGGCGCGGGCCGAAAAGGCGCGTCAGGGTGCCGAGGTGGGGCTTCTGCAAGCCGAACAGGAGTGGCAGAGCGACATCGCCAGCAAGATCCTCGAGGCGCAGCTCGAACTGAACATCACCAACGAACAGATCATTTCCGCCAAGGATATTCTCGACCGGGCGGTGGTTCACTCTCCGCAGTCCGGCATCGTCTATAATATCGAGATGAGAACGCCGGGCGGGGTCGTTGAACCGGGCAAGCCGATCATGGACATCGTCCCGCAAGACGAGAAGATGCTCGTGGAAGTGAAGATGAACCTTCGGGACATCGACACGGTGCGCTCGGGGGCCGAGGCCAGGATCAGGCTGACGGCCTATGACAAGCGCAGTTCACATCCGCTTCAGGGCAAGGTGACCTATGTGGCCGCTGACCAGACGCTCGATCAGGCAACCCAGTCCGCCTATTACATCGTGCGGGCGGAGGTCGATCCGGAAGAGCTGGCCAACAACCCGACGATGGCCCTTTATCCTGGTATGCCTGCGGACGTCCTGATCGTCCGGCGCGCCCGAAAGGCGATGGAGTATCTCCTCGAGCCGATCACCGACAGCTTCAATCGCGCCTTCCGCGAAGACTGACCCTGCCGGGTGGCCTTGTCAAAATTAGGAAGGCCATCCGGACCGTCGACCTGCCTTTGAGTAAATTCACGTGGTGATACAACTTAAAGAATATGACGCTCTGTCGTGCGAAAATTGCTGCACTGCGGTAGTTTTGTTTCGTGCTTCGAATGAAAATCAAATCAAAATACGCGAGATAACTGGCTATCCGAGCGCTTAGCAGCCTGTTTACGTCTTGTTAAGACTATGTAAGTATCTGAGATATAAGAGAAAAATGCATAAGCTCATGCAGGCCAGGAGTCTGCAGAGAAAAAATAGATCGATTTTCAAACCAAAAACGACGTAAAAACATTCAAAAACGCTAGTATAGATGCAGTAATATTTGATTGAATTGCGTAACGCCCAAATATTGCCCAATTTTTTTCACGATTAAAAGCTTTGCAGAAAAGCATTATTGTGTATCCTGAGTATCGCGCCGCAAAATTCGGGGATTGTGCGATGCAGTGTGCCACGGTTTCCGGGGCAAAGTTTATGTGAGGCGAACTTCAGGAGTTAGTAATGGCCACAATCGAAGGTAGTGCTTTCGAGGATTTCCTACAGGGGACTCCGGCACAGGATTTCATCTTCGGACTCGGGTCGTCGGATATGCTCATGGGCGGTGAGAGCGACGATTATCTGTTCGGCGGCCCCGGCGATGATTTCATCAGCGGCGATGCGGGAAATGACTCGATCTTCGGCGGCGCAGGCACGGATGTGCTTCTGGGCGGCGAAGGCAATGACATCATTTTCGGCAATTCGGGTGACGACTACATTGTCGGCGGTGCGGGCTCGGATACCATCAACGGTGGGTCCGGGAACGATATCATTGACGGCGGTGAAGGCAACGACATCATGTTTGGCGGTGAGGGGACTGACGTGTTCGTCTTCACCGGCGGCGGCGGAAATGACCTGATCATGGATTTCCAGTCGGGTGATTTCCTCCAGATCTCTGCCAACATCAACGACACCGGCGTGGAAACGGCGGCAGATGTGGCCGCGCGTGCCAGCCAGGTCGGCAGCAATACCGTCATTGATCTGGGCAACGGGGATACCCTGACGCTCAACAATGTCGATGCGCAGGATCTTCAGGACAATCCTGACGGATACATCGTCATCAGCTGATGATGTGCTTCTTCCCGGGCGCTATTTCCTCCCGGCGCCCGGGAAGACTTTTTCGGTTCGCGGATCCGAAACCCGCAATACACAATGAAGTGCGAATATGCTTGAAGCCCTGGGCAAACAGGCTGAGGCGCCATTCGATGCGCCCCGCTTTTTCAAGTTGACTCCCGATGTCTTTCTGGTCGTCTGGGATCCCCCGCACGCGGTCAACGCGGCGCCCCGCCTGGAAGAAGTTTCCGGCCAGAAGTTCTCCTCGCTCGCAAGCGTCCGTCTGGCGCGTCTCGACAACAGGTCTCGCATCGTCTGGTGCCTGGCCGCGAAGGAGGCATCCGCCCTTCGTCTCAAGATGAGCGCCGGCGCCGTCGGGTCGGGCGCAGAACTCTCCGTCGAAGACACAGCCGGCGCGCCGCCCGCTGATCCCTTTGCACTCACCCATCTCCTGAGCCAGAATGCCTGCGCCGTCCTCGTGACGACGCTGCTGACCACCTGGGCCGGCATGTTCCGGCTCGCCCGATCGCGCAGCTTCATTTCCTTCGCCACCGACCTCCTGCGCTCGGTCAACGACCAGCCGACGGTTGTCGATTGCGTCGCGTCCACTGGCACGACGTGCATTTTCGAGACTTTGCTCAACAGCGAATGCACCGAGATCACCTCTTCGGTTCTCCTTGGTGATTTCGGGTTGAAGCGGCTCGACAAGCGGGCCTGCAACGTCTCCTACAACAACGGCAAGAACCGCCTCTTCATTGCGACCGCCGATCTTCCCCAGCCGCCGGCAAGCGGATTTCTGGTTCTTTCCGGGCCGTGGGGCCTGGCCATCAGGCGCCTCCACGGCGAAAACGCCGCCCGCTCTCTCGGCGCCTGGTGGGCCGCCAGCGCACGCAAGCTCCCCGAAATACGCTATTTCCTCATTTCCGAATTCGGTGCCCGGTCACCGGCGGCGCGCGCGGCTGTTCTGGACCTGCAGCTTTCCGAGCCGCTGCCGGCAAAACGACACGGCATTCTTGGCGACACGACGCCCTTCTGCGCCGTCGAAACAGCCCTCGCCGGTGAGCAGGGCGTCCTCGTCGGCGGCTGGCTGCGCGACCCGGGCGGTCAGTACGAAGGCATCGATCTTCTGATCGGTCCGGACGAGCGCCTGCCGCTCGACCTTCATTCCTTCGATGGCGTCCTTCCCGAAGCCCAGGGCGGATATGCGATCAAGCGTTTCGTCGCCTTCTGCAATGCCGGTCCGGCGCTTCGCCATCATCTGCAGCCGCGGTTCGAGCTGCGATTGGCTTCCGGCGAACGCGAGCTGATCGTCCCGCCGCCCCAGCCGCATGATCCGGCCGGTGTGCGCGCAAAGGCCCTGTCCGTCATCACGCCGCGCCATGCCCGTGACCCGGTCATGGAAGCCTGCATGGCGCGCCCGCTGGCCGAAATGCAGGAAAATTTCCGCCAGTCTGTCGGAGCGCCGACGGACATCACCTTTGGTGAACTGCCGGTGGAGCCTGTCGTCTCCATCGTCATTCCGCTCTACCGGGTGTTCGAATTCGTCAAGGCGCAACTGGCAGCCTTCGCTGCGGACAGCTGGCTTTCCGAGAATGCCGAAGTCATCTACGTCCTGGATTCGCCCGAGCAGGCGACGCATCTGGAAGATCTGCTTTCCGGGTTTCATCTGCTCTACGGCTTGCCTGTGCGCCTTGTCGTCATGGCGCGAAACGGCGGCTATGCCCTTGCCTGCAATACCGGCGCCGCGGCCGCAAAAGGCAAGCACCTGGCGATGGTGAACTCGGACGTCGTCCCGGTCGAACCCGGCTGGCTCGAACAGCTCTGCTGCTGCCTGAAGATGGACGAGGACGTCGGGGCGGTTGGCCCCAAGCTGCTCTATGCCGACAATTCCGTGCAGCACGCCGGCCTGAAGTTCATTCAGGACGAGAATGGACGCTGGTTCAACCACCACTACTACAAGGGCTTTCCGCGCAAGTTTCCGCTCGCAGGTGCGTCGCGGGAGGTGCCGGGTGTTACCGGTGCCTGCCTGATCGTCTCGCGCGACGATTTCGACACCGTCGGTGGCTTCAGCACGGACTTCATCGTCGGCGACTACGAAGACAGCGACCTCTGCCTGAAGATCAGAAAGCTCAACCGCAAGATTTATTATCTGGGCGACGTCGAACTCTATCACTTCGAAAGAGTGTCGATAAAGAAGCACGACGATTACACGCGCGGTGTGGCGTCCCAATACAATCGCTGGCTTCACCAGACCAGGTGGCAGGCGGATATCGCTGCCCTCATGGCATCAGCCGGGGCACGTGAAGGGATTGGATCTGCATGAATTCACCCGTTGTCATCAACGAGAAGGTCAGCCTCAAGTCCGCGCCGCTCGGGCCGGAGCGTCTCGCCGATCTGCAGAAAATGATCGCGCGCAACCGCTTCCTGCCGGTGCCGCCGCAGGAAGACAACTTCGTCGGCGACGGCGACTACCTGCTGATCGGCACGGAGTTTCTGGGCCATTTCATCGAGCTCGGCGGTCTTCGGGAGAACGAGCGCGTTCTCGACATCGGCTGCGGCATCGGTCGCATGGCGGTGCCGCTGACCCAGTATCTGGACCCCGACACCGGGAAATATGCCGGCATCGATCCGGCATCGTCCGGCATCCACTGGTGCACGCGGAACATCAGCTCCGCCTATCCGAATTTCCGCTTCATGCATCTCGACATTGCAAACGCGCTCTACAATCCGGACGGCTATATCAAGGGCACGGAGATCGCGCTGCCCTTCGCCAACAGTACCTTCGATTTCGCCATCATGACGTCAGTGGTGACCCATCTGCCGCCAGCCGAGATCAAGCCGTACTTCAAGGAAGTCTCCCGGTTGCTGCAGCCCGGCGGACGCCTGTTCATGTCCGCCTTCGTCATGGACCGTCAGGCGGTTCCGGCGGACGACCGGCCAACGCCGCGGATCATCTTCCAGCGCGGGGGGCAGGGGCCTGCCTGGTATGCAAACCAGCGGGTGCCGCTGTCCGCCGTCGCCTTCGACGATGGGTTTCTCGATCAGGCGCTTCAGGAAAGCGGGTTCGAGATCGGCCTCAAGAAGCTTGGCCACTGGCGCGGCGGCGCGGCCAGCGCGCATTACCAGGATTTCTTCGTTGCCGTGAAGACCGGCCGGGGGAACGGCTGATGCGGATCCTGGTCTTTGCCCACAATCATCCGGATCTCCATCCCGGCGGCACCGAGACCGTCGCGCTGGAGCTGGCGCGGGCCTACCGCCAGGCCGGGCACCAGACGCTTTTCGTCGGCGCGACCAACCACCTGCACCGCGAGCCGCACCCCGGCACCAGCTTTCAGGCAATCAGCGACAGGAGCGACGAGCTGCTGATGTGGGCGGGTCATTTCGACCGGTTCAACATGAGCCAGATCGACCTGATGGCCTATGTCCCGGACATGACGACCCTGCTGCAGAACTTCCGCCCCGACGTCGTCCATATCCATCATCTGCTTCTTCTCGGCGTGGAGCTGCCGGTCCTGATCCGGCGCATCCTGCCGGATGTGAAGATCGTCATGACGCTTCATGACTATTACCCGATCTGCGCCAATGACGGCGTTCTGATGCAGACCCCGGACGAACCCTGCGCGGCCCTCAATGCGGGCGGGCTCTGTCGGTGTTTGCCGAACGCAAAACCCAATGACGTCCGGCTTCGGGAACGCTTCATCAAGACCCACCTTCGTGCGGTCGACAGGTTCGTGTCGCCGAGCAACTTCCTGCGCGATGTCTATATCCGCTGGGGCCTGCCTGCGTCGAAGATCTCGCTCCTGCGCAACGGCCGGCCGGAGGTGGCGAAAGCGCCCGCACGGCCGCGCTCGAAAACCGCTCCGAAGGCGGTCTTCGGCTATTTCGGCAATCTGACCCCCTGGAAGGGCACGGAAGTGCTGCTTCAGGCCGCCAGGCTGCTGCGTGACCGGGAAATCGATTTCGAACTCCGCGTTCACGGCGGCGCGCCGTTTCAGGACCCCGGCTTCGTGGAGCGCATCGACGAGATGTTCGACGACCTTTCGCCCCATGTCGCGCGCCTTGGCGCCTACAAGCCCGCAGACGTGCCCGGTCTCATGGGCCATGTCGACTGGGTCGTGGTCCCGTCGGTCTGGTGGGAAAATGCGCCGCTGGTAATTGCCGAAGCACAGCAGCACGGGCGACCAGTGATCGCGACCGGCATCGGCGGTATGGCAGAAGCGGTTCGCGACAGGATCGACGGACTCCATGTGCGCAGGAACGATCCGGCGAACCTTGCCGCCGTCATGGCGGAGGCCGCGTCCGATCCCGACCTTCATCGCAAGCTCTCGGCCGGGGTTCGCAAGCCGCTCTCCGTTACGGCCGTGGCCGAACAGTATCTGAACCTTTTCAAGGAAAAGCGGGACACCATGCGCGATCAGCCAGTCCGCGACGCGCCCACGTCCCGGAAGGAGGAAACGGCATGACCGCTGGTGAAACCTTCACGGTGGCGAAGCCGTCTTCGCATTCCTTTTTCTTCTTTCGTCAGCTCCCATGCCAGCGAGGCCAGTCATGAGCGCAGCCCAGGTAGAACAGACAAGCCAGAGTGCCGAGCCGAAGCCCGCACAGGACAATGCTCAGGAAACGGCGGCGCAGCCGCAGGCACCCGCTCAGCAGCCGGCTCCCAAGATCCAGGGGCGCGTCGATGCCCTCGAGAACGGCCGTCTCCACGGTTGGGCCTGGGACGCGAACAGCCCCAAGGACCGCATGACGATCCACGTCTTCCATGACGGAACACGTGTGCTGAGCAAGGTTGCCGACACGCCGCGCATCGATCTGCGGCGCAACGGCATTGGCGATGGCTCCTATGCGTTCGATCTGGAGCTGCCGCAGGCAGCCGCAGCATCGCCGGAAGGACTGTCCGTGGTGGCCGAATCCCCACGCGACGGAACCCAGCACAAGCTGCCGCGTCCTTCGGCGGAGGAGCGTGCGGCGGAGGCGGCGGTTGCCCTGCCGCTGTCCATGGTGATGCACAAGCTTGACCGTTTGATCGAGGTTCAGCGTCAGAGTGCGATTGGCCAGCGCGACGCAACCGGCGTGTTGCGCGAGACAACGCAGCGGATCGACGCTCTGGCCTCGAACGAGGGCGAACTCGGCGAGGCGCTCGCCATCCTGAAAAACGGACAGAACGATCTGGCCCAGAGGGTCAAGGAACTGGAGGTTTTCCTGTTGCGTTTCGACACCACCCTGAAGGGGTTCGATGACCGGCTGAAGACGCTCGGCGACAAGAGCCGGAACAATCTCAAGGTTCATCTTCTGATACTTGCCTCGATGCTCGGCGTGATCGGCGGCATGCTGCTGTCGCTCGCGGGCAGCGGGCTCTGGGGCTAGAGACACGATGGACCAGGCGGTCGTCATCCAGGGAGTGCGCAAGCTGCCCGCCGGAACGGAGCAGGGCGAGACCGCGCCGTCCGCCGGCAGCGCAGCCGCTGTACCGCTGGACGGTGCATCGGCGATTTCCTGTTATCTCGACCGCGAAACCCTGCTGATTGCCGGAACTGGCGAAACCTTCGCCAACGGACTGCCGGCCATCCTGAATGACGACCCGAAGCGATCGGTCCCCTGCACGATGGTGACGCTTCCCCTTTCGGGAAAGGCGAACGGCAGGCGCAAGCCTTTTGTGGCCCTACTGTCGCTCCACAAGAGCACGACGCCGGAACCCGAACGGGTGACGATCCGCAGCCAGGGACATTCCTATCCCTACGCGCTCCGTGGCGCGGTTCCGGACCTGCAGGCGTTTCTCGCGCGGGTTTGCGAGCTGACCTCCCGCTCCGAGGCGGACATCGTTGACGGTCTCGTCGACATGCTCCTGTCGGCGGGCGCAACGCCCAATAAGATGCAGGCGGCAGCTCTTCTGGTGCGGCGGATCTCGGCGCGCGACGGTTTCGTGGAAATCATCGGCAGGTTCGACGAAGGCGAAATCTATCTGCAGGGCTGGGCCAAGGGCCTGCCGGCGGGAAGCAGCCGCGTTCTGGTGGATGACGGCACCCTGACCATGGCGGGTCTCACCTGCGGCCTGTTCGAGCGCAAGGACACCGGCGGCAAGGCCTACGGCTTTTCAGGTCTGGCTGATGCCGACCAGCCGCTCGATCCGGCGAAAGTCAGCTGCATCTATTATCGCGGCCGATCCGGCTGGAGTTCGATAGAGGTTCACGAAAGACGGAACCTGCCCGGGGCGCCGGCGCTGCCCGGCCAGATCAGGGCATTGCTGCCAAAGCTGTCCCTTGCCGGTGACAGCAAACCGCGCCTTGTGGCAGCCGCGCAACGCTTCGACGGCCGCGAGACCGTTGGTGAACTCGATGTTCCGGTTCGGGTTGCCGTCGACTTCTGTGCGCAGATCGACCAGGGCGGAATTCTTCTGTCCGGATGGCTCCTCAATCCCGAGGACAGGGTCAAGGCGGTTTCTTTCAGGGCCGGAGGACAAAGTTTCCGGCTCGACACGCGCTGGACCTCCCAGCCGAGACAGGATGTCTCCTTGGCCTTTGCGGATCTGTCACCGTTTCTCAATGGGCCGTCGGCCCGGCACAGACACGGCTTTCTGGCGTTCCTGGAAGGTGCGGTGGCAAGCCGGGATCAGGCGAGCTACCTGGAAATCGTCCTCGATGATGGACGTTCCGCCTATGCGCCGCTCACGGTCGGAAAGGCGCCACTGCGGGCCGCATTGAAGCGTCTGGTCTCCGGCCTCGACACCGCGACGGCCTTTCAGTCCGACATACTGGAGCGCCAGTTCCTGCCGATGCTAAAGGCCGAGCTTCGGCCCGAGCCTGTGATCGTCGACACGATCACGCTCGGCCCGGCGCCAAAGCCGTCTCAGCAGTCGGTCGTCCTCGGACTGGATGACGATTTCGAGAAGGCGCGCGTCCTGATGACGCTGCTGGCGGTTGATCCCGAGACCCGGGGATTGCCACTGATCCTGTGCGCGCCGCAGGCTGTTCTTGCCGACCGGATTGAGGATCTTCGCCGGCTCGCCGACTTTTACGCTCTCTCCGTGACCGCTGTTCTCGTTGCCAATGCGGACGACCGGCTGGACGCGCTGCAGGCCGGCATCGCCGCCGCGCCGACTGATGCGGTTGTCTGCCTTGCGGGCGGTGTTCTGCCTCGCGGCGCCGGCTGGTTCAAGCCGCTGGTGGACGCATTCCGGGAGCGTGAGGAGGCCTGCGTCGTGGCGCCCACGATCCTCTACGAGGATGACACCATCCGCTGGGCAGGTGCCTGGATCGACCGGGACGAGGGCGACTACAGGCTGAGCCAGCATTATCTCGGCTATCCGCGCCGGACGCTCCTGGGTGCCGAACCCAGCCCGGTTGCGGCCGCACCGTTCGACTGCTGCATTCTGCCCGCCTCCGCGCTGCAGGCTGTCGGCGGGTTCAGCCGCAGCTATCTCGGCACCGACGAGAAAGGCATGGACGCCGCCCTGAAGCTCCGGCGCGCCGGTCTTGAATTCTGCTGGGTGCCGCAAGTCGAAATGATGCATGCGGACGAAGACGAGGGGGGCGGGCGCAATTGGCAGAACCTGGTCTCCAGTCTCGACCGTCAGGTCTTTGACGGCCGGTGGGTGCCGGTGCTCGGGTCGCTTGCAGAGGAGGCGTCATGACGGCGGAGACGGTCGCAGACGGAAGAGACGGCGGCGGCGCGCTTCGCGTACTGGTCATCTCCCACGGACATCCCTCGATTTCGCTCGGTGGTGCGGAGGTCGCGTCCTACAATCTCCACCAGGGACTGAAATCCCTGGCCGGGTCCCAGTCGTTTTTCCTGGCGCGAGTTGGCGATGCCTATCCGCGGCACGGACGATCCGCGCTCATGGGCGTTGCCAATGCGGATGACGAACTGCTCTATCATGCAGACGACTATGATCCGTTCCTGATCTCCAACCGCAACACCGGTGACATCCGTCGGGACCTCGACCGTTTCGTGCGCACGCTCCGGCCCGATGTGGTCCATTTCCACCACTTCATCGGCCTTGGCCTGGAAACGCTGTATGCCGTGCGCGCAGCCCTGCCGAACGCGCTGATCACGGTCACCCTCCACGAGTTCCTGCCGCTTTGCCATCATCACGGCCAGATGGTGAAGACCGGCAGCAACAAGCTCTGCGAAACGTCGTCACCGATTGCCTGCAATGGATGCTTCCCGGAGATTTCTCCGGCGGCTTTTCTGCGGCGCAAGCACTTCCTCCAGTCGATCCTCAGCCTCGCGGATGGCTTCATCGCGCCGAGCCGTTTCCTGATCGAGCGCTATATCGAATGGGGCCTGCCGGCGGAAAAATGTACCGTCATCGAAAACGGGCTGAACGTTCGCGAGCGCGCCGAGCAACGGCAGCTTCGGCAACCGTCCGAGCGGCGGTCGAAATTCGCCTATTTCGGCCAGATGACCCCCTACAAGGGGATCGATATTCTTCTTGAGGCCGTACGGCGTGTTCCCGACGCCCTGTGGGGGGACGACGCGTCCCTGACGATTTTCGGCGGCAACCTGGAACGGCAGCCGGAGGACTTCCGTCTGAAGATCGCGGAGCTTCTCGAAAAGGCCGGCGACCGGGTCAGGTTTGCAGGGTCTTACCAGAACAAGGACATGCCCTCGCTGATGGGTCAGGTCGACTGGGTGCTGATGCCGTCGATCTGGTGGGAAAATTCTCCGGTGATCATCCAGGAGGCGTTTTTCCATCGCAGGCCGCTGATCTGCAGCGGCATCGGAGGGATGGCCGAAAAGGTGCGGGACGGTATCGACGGATTGCATTTCCGGGTGGGCAGCCCGGAAGATCTCGCCGACCGCCTGTGCGACGTCCTGCGCTCGCCGCAGATCTGGAGCCGGCTGCAACAAGGCATTGGCGAACCGAAGAACCACCTGGAATGCGCCGAGGAGCATCTGGTGTTTTACCGCTCGCTGCTGGAGGGACGCCATGCGCGCCCCCAGGCATTCCCCGTCGGCTTGCAGCAAAGCGCATAATCTAAGGAAAAAACATGGCGCGCATATTGGTAATGATCCCGTCTGGAGAGGTTTACGACCACGACAATGTCCGTTGGTACGACTTCCAGAACGTCCAGCGGTTCATCGACCACTACCACAACATCGGCGATGCGTTCGTCTTCGATTCGTCCCTGAAACTGCTCAGTTTCACCGAGCTGAGCACGTTGACGATCGTCCGCTACGACGAGAGAGAAATCGATCGCCTGCGGGAGTCGTTCGACTACGTCGTCCTGCGCGGGTCGAACTACATTCACTCGGACATGAACTGGGAAATGGCGGAACAGGTGCTCACCCGCCTCAAGCTTCCGGTCCTGGCGTTCGGCATCGGCGCACAGGCTCCGACGAATGGCGAGATCAACCTGTCCGAATCGACGCGAAACGTCCTGAGGATCATATCCGAATCCACCGCGTCGATCGGTGTCCGCGGCGCCTATACGGCTGACGTGCTGGCGAACCTCGGCATCCGCAACACACGGATCATCGGTTGTCCGACCGCCTTCCGGCGGAACGATCCGAACCTCCGGATCTCCCTTCCTCCGATCGAATCCGTTGAAAAGGTTGGCATTTCCGTCCGCCGCGAGGTTTCGCCGGCCTACGCCAAGGATATCCGCCAGTACCTGACCTTTCACCGCGACCTGATCAAGTCCTTCGCTGCCAGGTTCGACGTCACGCTGATGGCTCAGGGTGAGATCGAGGAGAAGAAGCTGGTTCTGGGAACCGACGAGCAGAAAGAAGAGGCGGTCCGCACGCTGAAGGAAAACGCCTGGGCCGGCGAGTGGTATTTCGACGAGGAGATCGAGCGTCTTTACCGCGAACGGCTGTTCTATTCGGATGTCGTTGCGGATTACGACGCCTGCGTTTCCGCGTGCGATTTCGTGCTCGGCTATCGGCTGCACGGCAATCTGATGGCACTCGCGAACGGCGTTCCCTCGGTCTACTTCACCTATGACAGCCGCACCCGCGAATTCGCGGACACCTTCCGGATCCCGAGCTTCGACGTCTTCTCCGAAGCGAAGTTCCGGCTCTCCGAGTTCTGGCAGCAGAGCCGCTTCGACGATTTCAATCGGGCCTACGCCCGTATCTACGCGGAGATGAGCTCTTTCCTGAGCGAGAACAACGTCCCGCATCTGATGAAGTCGGGCGAATCCAAAAGCGCATTCAGGCAATACGCCATCGCCTGAATGCGATCAGAATGAAAGTCGAAGTAATTTTTAAGTATTAATGAATGTTAATGCTTAAATAATTGTCATTGTCGAGCAAAATATACGCAAAAAATAATGTAACTGGATGAAATTTATTGGTTAATCGCCGTATTGTTGTCACAAACAAAAATGATTGTCGTATCAATACTTATTGGGTGTCATAGCGCCAAAAATGGCGTGTTTGGGTAACTTGGTCTGATTGGGGGCTTACATGACAGTCGTGGCAACAAAAGAAACGTTCGCCGTCCAGAAACCGGCACGGGAAGATATGCTCCTGAAAGATCTGACGCTGATTGCGATCGGGGTCCCGCGGGAGGATCTGCCGACGCATCTCGTCGAGGCGGTCAGGACAGTATGGTTTGAAGGTATCGAGGACGAGAAGGCGGTCTTCTCTGACGAAAGCGGTGACAGGTTCCTGGCACGGGAAGCGCCGCTCATGCCGCTCGCGGTTCTCGTCAATCCGTCCGAAACACGGCAGCGCGATCTTCTCTACAGGTGGATGCAGCACAGCGGCGCGGTTCAGGTGCCTGCCGCGATCGGCTGGGACAACGCCGCCAAGTTCGAGGCGGTTTCATCGCTCGTCGGTCTCGTTGCCGATCAGGTCAAGGCCGGCGCCAGGCGACTCGTCCTGTCCAGCAAGGAACTGCGATCCCTGCGCAGCCTGAACGACGATCTGCAGAACCGCTTTGCCGCCATCGAGGCGTTCATGAACCGCCACGGCCTGCAGCCGCTGGATCTGGTCTTCACGAACGAACCGGCAGAAAACCCGCTCAATCCGAACGTGCTGGCCAGCGCGTCCGGTGACGGCATCAGTCAGATCCTGCCGGTGCCCAGCTCGGGTGTCAGCAGCGTCGCGCTCCACGTCGCGCAACTCCCCGCCCGGCAGGATCTGAAGCTCAAGGCACAGCTAGTTACGCTCGAGGATCTCAGGATCGTCGACACATGGCAGTTCACCAGCGGCGATCTCGTTGCCGGTTGGAACAATTTCGGGCTCTCGCGGTCCATTGCCGGGCTGCGCCGAACGCTGGAATTCCGCCTGCAGGTGGAAGAGCCGGAGGACGATCTGCCGCTTCTGTCCGTCGGCGGTCTGCAGCCAATCGAGATGTTCCAGGTGCGCGACGGTGCCAACGGGCTGCCGCTTCTCAAGAACAGCATGGCGCTTCAGGTCTGGGGTGGCATTCCCGGCGTTTCGATGCCGCCGCACGCAAACTACATTCCAGCCCAGTCGCAGCAGGCCGGACTGGACGAAGGGTTCCGCGACGTGCCGATTGCTCCGGGCATCCTGGAACATGCAAACCTTGCCAACCCGGATGAAGTCACCTTCGACTTCGAGGCCATCATGCCCCTGCCGAGCGAACGGGCGATCGGCTGCCACCCACCCGCGGAAGGCATGACCATCGGCCAGCTTCCGGCGGCCTGCCCGCCGCAGGTCATCCGGCTTTCGGCAAAGGCCTTCATCGACAACAACCGTGCGGCGGATATCGCCTTTGCGATTGTCGTTGCGCGGGATCTGTCGGCGGCAAGGGAAGTTCTGCGCGGTGACAGGGAGGCGGCCGTCGGCGAAGCCTTCTCCGGATGGAAGACCGTGACCTTTGGCGATACCGCGCATCTGAGCGCCTTCGCCGCGGAGCAGGTCAGCGTCTGGCAGAATGTCTATTTCGCGACGAGGATGGCGGATGAAGCCGGTGGGAACGATTTCGCCTGGGCGAAATTCGCCAATTTCCGAGCGGTGGTCAGCGGCTGATCACAATGCTGGATACCACCGTGAAAAGACCGGCGCAGTCGAACGTGCGATACGCATCGTTCGGCAGTTCCGGCACATCGTCGCCCGTCCTGGCCATCCTGATCCCGGTCTACAAGCACTCGGTGCTGCTGAGCGAGGCCGTCGACGCGGCCCTGGCTCAGGTCGCGCCCTTCGAGATCGCCATCGTGATCGTCGATGACGGCTGCCCCTTTCCGGAAACCGCACAGGTCGGACAGGCCTATGCGCTTGCGCACGATAATGTCTATTACCTGCGCAAGCCGAACGGCGGCCTGAGTTCGGCCCGCAACTACGGCATAGATTTCGCGGTCAGAACCTTCCCCGATCTGGAAGCGGTCTACTTTCTCGATGCGGACAACCGGATCACCCCGACCGCCATGCGGGTCCTGGTGGACCACATGCGCGACAACGAGGGGATCGGCTGGATCTATCCCAACATCGACAAGTTCGGAATCGAATGGAACGGCAATTACACGGCGCAGTATTCGCGCCTGCTGCATGTGACATTCGACAATATCTGCGAGGCTGGCAGCCTGGTCTCCAGAGCAGTCCTCGATGCCGGCGTGCGCTTTGACGAGAGCATGAAATCCGGTTTCGAGGACTGGGAATTCTGGCTTCAGGCCATATCGAAGGGCTTCAAGGGAACCAACTATCCCTTCTTCGGCTTCGAGTACCGTCAGCGCGCCGAGAGCATGCTGCGCGACTCCAACCGGACTCGCGACGGCATCCTTGGCTACATCCGCGAGAAGCACAAGAAGCTGTTTTCGGTCGATACGCTCCTGCGCTGGGAGCACGAGGAAACGCCGCGCTACGTCGCCTTCGGCACGGATTCCTACCTCGTCGACCTTTTCACCGATCCCGTGGTCGAGCACGAAAAGCGCGGCTTCGAGGTGTTCGTGAAGCGCTTCTGGGCCGCCCGCACCGAACCGGAAACCTTTGGGGTGCCGCCATTCTGGCTGTGGATGTCGCCAGCCCATCGGGAAGCGCTGAAGAGCTTCGGACTGCTGCACAACATCCTATGGCTGGGCGAGCGGCTTGCCGAGACGCATCATTTCGTTGCGGTCCGCTTCGAGAACGACAAGGATAGGCTCGCTGTCGACGTCTCGACGCTGGGCGAAGGCGATCAGCTCGGCAAGCGGCCGGTCGGCTGGATGTGCTCGCTCGACATTCTGCATCAATGCGTCGATGACAAGTCGGACGACTGGGTGCGCTCGCTCAGGGGCACGAACCCGGCCCCGAACATTGCCGAGATCGTGGTGCGCGGACCATTCTCCGCCGACGATATCCAGGGCACGGCCCTCTCGCCGACCAACAGCCTTCTGGCAACCCTCGGCGCGCTCCGGGACTCCGGCTACAAGCATGGCCCGGACAAACGCTGGATCTGGCGGTCGGCCTATCTACCGAACCGCAGCACCTATCACAAGCTCCTGCGCCATAATGCGGGCGCCTCGCCGATCATGCCGCGCCTTGCGCCCGAAAACGGACCACTCCGTGTCGGCATGCTCCTGCCCATCGCCTCCTTCGGGGGCGTCGAGAAGGTGGCCTATGCGACCGCGCGTGTCCTCAAGAAGGCAGGCTGCGAGGTGCATCTCTATGTCTTCGGCAAGCCGGTCTACAATCGCATTCCCGATAATGAGGGTGTCTTCGACAGCATCAACTTCCTGGCTGACGACTATCCTCTGTGGGGCGGGCCGAACACGTTTTCCGGTCACGAGATTCTCATGGGACATGACGAACATGCCCACGCCCAGGAAGTGATCGGCTTTCTGACCGGGCTGGATGTCGTGATCAACAACCAGCTTGCCCCCGCCAACGCCGTTTTCGGTGAGCTGCGCCGGCGCGGCGTCAAGATCGTCAACTACGTGCACGTGCTGGACAGCTCGGAAATGGGCCGCGCCGCGGGACACCCGTATCTTACGCTTGCCTATGAGCATATCTACGACACCGTTCTGACCTGCTCGCGCGACATGGCGGAGTGGCTGCACGGCATGGGCGTTCCGAGTGCCAAGCTGCTGCACATTCCGAACGCTGCCGGCTACCCGATTGCGCCTGAAGAACTGACGCGCCTCTCGGGAACACGCGACCGCGATCGGGACGATCGTCTGCGCGCCGTCTTCCTCGGCCGGCTGGACCGGCAGAAGGGCATCGAGCGGATCTACGCCGCCGCGCGAACGCTGAACCAGCGAGGCGTCAAGATCGACTGGCGCGTGATCGGGTCGGATGTGATCGACTCCGGCGCGGGCGGGTCGTGGCGGGACCGGTTCGCGGAAATCGGCATCAAGGTGGAACCGCCGATCTTCGACAGCAAGCGGCTGAGCCGCCTGCTGGCCTGGGCGGATGTCTTCGTCCTTCCCTCCCGCTGGGAAGGAGCCCCGCTGACGATCATCGAGGCACAGCGCCTCGGATGCGTGCCGATCGCCACCGATGTGGGCGCTGTTGGCGAACTCATTGACCACGGCGTCGACGGCATCCTGCTGAGATCCAGCGACGATGGCGTCGTGACTCATGACCTGATCGCCGCCCTGGAAGGGCTGGTCGGCTCCGGCGAAAAGCTCAAGCAAATGTCGACGCGCGCGGCCGCACGGGCCTCGGGACGCACCTGGGAAAAAAGCCTGCAGCCGCTGCTGCGCCAGTTGCATTCCTGGTTCCCCGAGCGCCTGCGCGGCATCCGAAAGTCCCGGCCGGCCGCCGGCCGGCCGGAGCCCGAAGCCCGGCAGGCGGAAGCACAAGGCGACCGCCATCAGATTTCAGTTCGATAGACGAAGGGCGCTTACAGCCCGACAGCAGAAAGGTGCAGTTCAAATGAAGAAGCTCTTCGTTCTCAATGGTGGTGCGGCCGTCAAGCCCGGCAACAAATCCGCCTTCCTGAAGATCGACGATCCGCTCTCGACCTTCGCCCGCGGCGGCATCAACACCGGCGACGTGCTCGTCTATGATGCCATGCTCAAGGCGCTGGCCTATGACGAGGTCCGCAACGTCCAGTTCGCCCATGCCGGTGATGAGAAACTCTGGCCGCAGGACGACTATGACGCGACGGTGATCCGCGGGTCCAACTACCTGACCGAAACCGTCGACATCGGCAATGTCATCCCGCTTCTGAAAAAGCTGAAGGGACCGATCGTGCCCGTCGGCGTCGGCGCACAGGCGGCGAAATACAAGAAGCTCGAAATTCCCAAGGGCAGCGTCGAGGCCTGGAAGATCATTGCGGACAAATGCGAGACGATCGGCGTGCGCGGCGTCTACAGTGCGGAGGTCTTCAACGATCTCGGCATCAAGAACATCCGCATCATCGGCTGCCCGAGCTTCTATCGCAATCTGCGCCCGTCGATCGAGATCAAGCCGTTCGACCCGGAGACAGCGCGTGTCGGTCTGACGCTCAACAAGTATCTGTCCGCCGATTATGCCTCCAACGCCACCAAGACCAACCGCATGCAGCGCGCCCTGATCCAGGCCGTCGCCAAGCGGTCGTCCAACCGGCTCTATTCGCAGGGCGAGCGCGAGGAAACCCTTGCGATCTACGAGACCGGCGAGGCACGGCAGGCGCACATCCAGTCGATCCTCGGCAAATACGGCCTTGAGAACGACAAGGACGTCGAGGCCCTGATCAGCGACCGCATGACGGCTTTCTTCGATGTCGATGAATGGGCGGCCGACGCCAAGAAGAATGTGGACGTTCTCGTCGGCTTCCGCCTCCACGGCAACGTCATTGGCCTGCACCAGGGCATTCCCGCCGTCTTCTTCACCTATGACTCGCGCATTCGCGAACTCTCGACGCTGTTTGCCATCCCGTCCGTCGAGGTCGAGGACTACATGCCGATCAATCTGGAGAAGATCTTCGAGAACGCCGATTTCTCCAAGGTTCAGCATGTCTATCGTCTGAACTACGCGGAGTATCACCGCTTTCTGACGGAGAACGGGCTCAACCACGTGCTGGCCAAGCCGGTCGCCTCCCCGCCGGATGCCGCACTGGTGAAGCCGAACCTGGTGCATACGGATCCGACGGTCGAGGAAGTCACGGACTGGTACCGCGACGAGGTCAACTACATGACCGGCGAGATCGAGACCCTGCGCAACCGGGCCTGGAACCTGGAACTCAAGGTGCGGGATCTCAAGTCGCCCGACGCGAAGACAAAGCTCGCAAGCTGAGTTTCATGATGTCAAGAAAACAGGACTGGACCAGTCTCAGCCGCCGGGGGTTCCTGGCGTCTGCGGCTGGTGCCGTCTTGTCCGCCGGCGCATTTTCCGTATTGCCCCGGTGGGCAGAAGCCCTGACCTCCAATTCCGACCTTCCGGCCCCGCTGCGCAATGTCGCCGGGGACTGGCGCCTGACGTTCGAGGACAGGTTCTCCAGCGCGGTCGCGTTCAACCGGAACTGGGAAAAGATGCGCAAGGGCGGTCACAATCACGAGACCATGCGCTATCCCCGCAATGCGGTGATCGAGGGCGGCAGGCTCGACCTGCGTCTTGGCCACCAGAAAGACGCCAAGCGCCCGTTCACCGGGGGGTTCGTGCAGACCCGCAGCTTTCGCCAGACCTACGGGTATTTCGAGTGCGAGATGCGCATTGCGCCCGAGGCGGGCGTGAACAACGCCATCTGGCTCGTGTCGGACGAAAAGACCGAAGGCGACATCCGCTTCGAGCTGGACGTGGCCGAGGTCAAGTATCCGAACCGGGTGCTCGTCGTGGCCCGCCGCTGGCGCCCGACGAAGAAGGTGCTTGCGGGTCGTCATAAGACGCATGTGCGTCTCGACAGGGAATTCCACCGCTACGCGATGCTGTGGACGGAAAGCTTCTTCCGCTTCTATGTCGATGATTTCGAGGTCTTCGAGGCCCCGAACGACTTCGCCCATACGCCGGCGATGATCCTTCTCAGCAACGCGGTCGCGCCTTTCGCCGGAAAGAATGACGGTGATGTTCGCGGCGCCGCCACCTCCTACCGGAACCTGCGCGTCTATCAGGACGATAGCGCCTGAGGTGTCGGACATCCTGGCCGATCTCCCGATCGGCGTTGCGTTTGCGGGCCTGCTGTCGCCTTCGATTGCAGGTCCGTCGATCTGAAAGGGAGCCTTGTTCAGGCAGGTGCTCCGGGCTCTTTGAAAATCGGTAATCGGCACCGGGCACCCGCCAAGGTACGCCTCATCCCGGGAGCGCATTCGGCGCTGTCCCGAAGAGGGGCTGCGTGCCGGGGAACATGCCGCCCGGCCTCCGGAACAGGTTCGGCAGCCCTGCCCGGAACGAGGTCGCACCACACGAAAGCCGATGGGAGCCGGCTTCCGCATCTTCGCGTCTCAGAAAATCATTCGGCTGCTTCTGCCGCATATCCGGCGGGGTTCTTGCAGACCCAGTTCCAGGTGTCCCGACACATGGCATCAAGGTCGCGCTTCGCCTTCCAGTTCAGGAGCTGTTCGGCGCGCTCCGTGTGGGCGTAGCACTCTGCGACATCACCCTCGCGCCGCGGCGAGAAACTGAAGCCGATCTCCTTGTTGGACGCGCGCTCGAACGCCCGCACCATTTCCAGCACGCTGTAGCCGTTGCCTGTGCCAAGGTTCACCGTGAAGCAGTTCGACGGTGCTGCGCCTTCCGCCAGCACTTCGTGGGCGCGCAGATGTCCGTCAACGAGATCGCTCACGTGGATGTAATCGCGCACGCCGGTGCCGTCGGCGGTTTCATAGTCGTTGCCAAACACGGCCAGCTGTTCCCGCCGCCCGTCCGCCACCTGGGTGATGAACGGCATCAGGTTGTTGGGGATGCCGAGCGGGTTCTCACCGATCAGCCCGCTGTCATGAGCTCCGACCGGATTGAAATAGCGCAGGATGCCGAAGCGCCAGTTCGGGTCGCTGGCGGCGACGTCACGCAGCATTTCCTCGATCATCAGCTTCGTGCGGCCGTAGGGATTTACGGCGCTTGTCGGATGGTCTTCCGTCAGCGGCAGGAACTGCGGCTCGCCATAGACGGTGGCCGAGGAGGAGAAGATCATTTGCCTGACGCCTGCATTGTCCATCGCCGACAGGAGGCGCAGCGTGCCGACGACATTGTTGTCGTAATAGGAGATCGGCATCTTCGTCGATTCGCCGACGGACTTCAGGCCCGCGAAATGGACGACGGCGGTACACTTGTACCGGTGCAGAACCTCTTCCACCTCGGCTTGGTCGCGAATGTCGCCGACCACAAAGGAAACCTTCCGACCGGTGATCGCCGCAACCCGCTCCAGGCTGAGGCTGCTGGCGTTGGACAGATTGTCCAGCACCACGATGTCATGCCCTGCTTCCAGAAAGGAAACGCAGCAGTGAGACCCGATGAAACCGGCGCCGCCGGTAATGAGTACAGTCATGTAGCCCTCTCTTGATTGAATTAAGCAGAGTTATTTAATATTTTGTTTTGAAAGTTGTTGTAATTTATTTCCTTATCTGATTTCTTTATTTTACGTGACTTGTTATGTTGAAAATATGGCAAGTAAATATAATGAATTTATGAAGGTTAATATTTGCCGGTTTTCAAGCGCAAGAGATCAGCACAGGACGGCCGCCCGGCCTTGAAGCCGCTGCGTCAGGTCATCGGATCCGGGGGGAATCACGGAAACTGTGGGGTGAACGGGCTGCCGATCAGGAAGCGTTTTCCGAGCGCGTCTGATATGCGCTCAGCCATTTTTGCAGTTCCCGGTCGGCGCTTTCCAGGCTTTCCGCGTTGATCGCCCTGAGGTTCAGAGCACGCGTGATGGCCCGGGTCCGCTTGTTGATGGCGAAATCGCCCGGCAAGGCCTCCAGGCTGTCGACCCCCAGCTTGTCGTATAGCGACAGCAGCCGGTTCTGAACCGTGCGCAGGGACAGTCCCTGGCGTTTCGCGATCAGCTTGTCCGACAGACCGAGGGCCATGTCCATCAGCACCGCATATTCGCTGTCGGTCAGCGTGTCATGGGTGCGGATCTGCCTCTGCTGGACGCGGTGGATCTCTTGATCGACCACGATCTGCGATTCCAGAAAGACGGCCCGAAGCGCCAGATGCAGGCGGTCGCGCGTTGCCGTCTTGAGAACGTATCCGTAGGACGATTCATGCGGCACGATGCGGGCGATACCGCGCATGTAGGCCTCGTCGGAATAATTGGACCAGAACAGGATGCGTGTTTGCGGCCGCTCGCTCCAGATCGTACGGGCCGCGTCGATGCCGTTTCGCTCCTTCATCTGAAGATCCATCACCACTGCCGGCACCGCGTGCTTGCGGGCAAGCATTTCACCCTCGACACCGTTCACCGCCTTCAGGATCTCGTCGACTTCCGGAAGCGCGCTGCGCATCGCCTCGGTCAGGTAGTCGGCGTGGAACTGGTCGTCCTCCACCAGAAGAACCTTCATGCCGGATCCTCCGCCGTATCCTGGCCGGCCAAGGCCTTGTCCCTTTCCGGCGCCAGCGGCAGCTTGACCGTGATCCGCGATCCGGACCGGCCGGACAGGCTGAAATCGGCATTGATCAGCCTCGCCCGCGTGCGCATGTGGGCAATGCCGCCTGTCGCCTTGGTGCTCTGCCGCGCCGCCCGCGTCGAGGGCAGGCCCTTGCCGTTGTCCTCGACGGTCATGCGCAGGCAATCCCGGTGCAGCTTGACGATGACGGCGATCGTGTCGGCGCCCGAATGCCGCGCCGCATTGTTGATGGCTTCCTGGGCGATACGGTAGAGCGAGATCCGGGTTGTCGGATCCAGCCTGTCGATCAGCCCCTCGGTCCGGTCGACGACCTGAAGGGTCATGACGCCGGTGTCTTCCACAGCCCGTTCCAGATGGATGCGCAGGGCATGGGCGAAGCCGAAGAGATCCAGAAGCGTGGGCACGGCCGTGTCGATGATCCGCCTCAGATCCTGGATACAGACCTGGATGCTGCCGATCACCTCGGCCCTGTCCTCGGCGGTGTCCGCCTTTTCCAGGTCCCGCATGATGCGGGTCAGATCGGCCAGCGTCTGGTCGTGAAGGTCCATGCCGATTCGCTGGCGTTCCTGCTCCAGAACCCGGGTCAGTTCCAGCGCCCCCTGCCGCAGCCCTTCTTCGCGCGCCTGGGCCTCGGCCCGGATCACGGCAGCCTGCTTCGCCTTTTCGTTCGCCCTCAGCGAATAGAAATAGGGCGCGAGGACATCCGCGATCTGGCGCACCCGCTCGACGGTTTCCTCGTCGTAGAGACCGGGGACGCGAGCAGAGCAGTTCAGCGCGCCGATTGTACGGCCCAGAACCTTGATCGCGACATTCACGCGGCTGCGCAGCTTGTGTTTGATGATGGGCTGGGCGATCGCGCCTTCATATGTGTAGCGCGCATCTTCCATGGCGTTGTCGGTCAGCATGTAATCCGCCTCGCCCAGAAGAATGCTGCGCACCGGCGACAGGGCGACCGGTGTCCGCGACAGGCTCCACCGGGTCTTCAGGCCGACCTCGTAACTGGTGTTCCAGGTTACATTGTCATCGACGAGGCAGACATCCAGATGGTCGATCGGCAGCAGGTTCTCTATCTCGGCCTTGACCGAGCGGAGGGCCGCGCGAATTTCCACCTGTCCGGCCAGATGGCTCGAAATACGCAGCAGTGAGACGAGCGGATTGGGCTCCGCCATCTCTTTCCTGTCGTCTGCTTCCTGCCGCATGGCACCAACAGCTCCTCCCTGTTTGGCGGCCAGTGTGGTCCACCGCGCCGGCCTCGGCAAGCCGTCTGTTTGGGAGCGATGCGCACCGCAGTTGCGGGAACCCGCAACCGACTTGCGCGAACAAGGCTTTACCAACAGCCTCCGCATCCGCACTCTGGGGACCGGACGCTCGTTTGGGAGAACCGTGTCCATGCGACAATGGCGCCGCTCTGCGCCAGGGAGGAAACATGAATATCAAAGCCAAGCTCATGGCGGCTGCCGCTCTTGCCGTCTTCGCCGTTCCCGTCAGCTCTCTTGCCGACACGGCGGACAAGCGGATTGCTCTTTCCAACAACTACGCCGGCAACTCCTGGCGCCAGGCCATGCTGCAAAGCTGGGCGACGGTCGGCGACAAGGCAGTGGAAGACGGTGTCGTCGCCGTTGCCGACGTGTTCACAACATCGGAAAACCAGGCGACCGAACAGGCGGCGCAGATCCAGAACATGATCCTGCAGGGCTATGACGCGATTGTCGTCAATGCAGCGTCGCCGACAGCACTCAACGGCGCGGTCAAGGAAGCCTGTGATGCCGGCATCGTCGTCGTCTCCTTCGACGGCATCGTTACGGAGCCCTGCGCCTGGCGCATCGCGGTCGACTTCAAGGAAATGGGCCGACAGCAGGTCGAATATCTGGCTTCTCGGCTTCCTGACGGTGGCAACCTGCTGGAAATCCGCGGCCTTGCCGGCGTCTTCGTCGATGACGAGATCCATGCCGGTATCGAAGAGGGTGTGAAGGAATTTCCGAAGTTCAAGATAGTTGGGTCCGTCCACGGCGACTGGGCCCAGGACGTTGCCCAGAAAGCCGTCGCAGGCATCCTGCCGAGCCTGCCGGAAATCGCCGGCGTCGTGACACAGGGTGGTGACGGCTACGGTGCGGCCCAGGCCATTGATGCCGCCGGCCGGGACATGCCGATCATCGTCATGGGCAACCGTCAGGACGAAATGAAGTGGTGGGCGGAAGCCCGCGACGCCAATGGCTACGAGACCCTGTCTCTGTCCATCGCGCCCGGCGTCGGCACGCTGGCCTTCTGGGTGGCGCAGCAGGTTCTGGACGGCGCGGACGTGCCGAAGGATCTGACGGTGCCGTTCCTGAAAGTCACGCAGGACTCCCTGGACGAAGCTCTTGAGGCGACGCCCGAAGGCTCTGTCGCGAACGTGGAATACAGCCTGGACGACGCCAAGGGCGTCATCGCGGACGCGCAGTAAGTCGTAAGGGAGCTTCATCTTGGAATTGGCGACAGGCGCCGGTGCATTGAAACCGGATGCCCCGTTGGTTGCCCTTTCGGACGCGCGCGTGCACTTCGGTGCGGTGCGCGCGCTCGACGGGGTCAGTCTGACCATCAGCCCGGGCGAATGCGTCGGGCTGATCGGCCACAACGGTGCAGGCAAGTCCACTGCGGTGAACGTCATCAACGGCGGCCTGACGCCGACCGGCGGCAGTGTCAGTTATGTCATGGAAGACGGTTCGCAGGGGACCGGTGCTGTCGCTGCCCGGGCAGCCGGCATCCGCAGCGTCTTTCAGGAATTGTCGCTTTGTCCCAACCTGACAGTCCTCGAAAACCTCAGAATCCCGCACCGTGATCTGACCGGGTTCGGCTGGCGCAAGACCGCCGCTCAGCGGATTTCCAAGGCTCTCGGCGAACTCTTTCCCGGTCACCGGATCGAACCGGGCATGGCCGTCGGCGACCTGACCCTCGCCGAACGCCAGATGGTGGAGATCGCTGCCGGCTTTGCCGAAGGCGCGACGCCCGCCCGGCTGGTGATACTCGATGAGCCGACCTCGTCGCTCGATGCCTCGATCGCCCGCCAGCTTCTTGCGCATGTCCGCCGGTTCTGCAGCTCCGGCGGCGCCGTCATCTTCATATCGCACATGCTGGGCGAGGTCTTCGAGGTCGCGACCCGGATCGACGTGATGAAGGATGGCAAGATCATCGACAGCCGGCCCGCTTCGGGCTTCACGCAGCAGAGCCTGATCGATGCGATGGGCCATGTCGCCAGCGAAAAGACGGACGTTCGCGCTGCCGTCGAAGCAGGAGACCGGATCGGCGAGGAGGTTCTCTCCACGCCCGAAGGTCTGAGCGCCAGGCGGGGGGAAATCGTCGGGCTTGCCGGGCTTGCCGGCCACGGACAGGCCGAGGCGCTGGCGCGGTTCTTCATGTCCCGCTCCGGTGCCCTTTCAAAGGTCAGGACGCCGGACGTCGCCTTTGTTGCCGGCGACCGCGGCAGGGACGGTGTGATGCCGCTCTGGTCGATCCTGCGCAATCTGACACTCACCCATCTCCCCAGCCTCGTCCGAAACGGTCTGATCGACCGGGACGCCGAAGCCCGTCTTGGGGCGGACTGGAAGGCACGGATCGGCATCCGGACAGACAACATGAACAATCCCATCCTGTCTCTTTCGGGCGGCAACCAGCAAAAGGCGCTGTTCGCGCGGGCGCTCGCCTCCACGGCTCCCATCGTCGTCATGGACGACCCGATGCGCGGCGTGGATGTCGGCACCAAGCAGGAGGCCTACGAGCTGGTTCGACGCGAGGCCGAAAGCGGTCGGACCTTTCTCTGGTACTCGACGGAAACCGAGGAGGTCTGCCAGTGCGACCGGGTCTTCGTTTTCCGTAACGGCCTTATCTCGGCCGAACTGACCGGCGCCGCCATCAACGAGGAGAACATTCTCGCTGCCTCCTTCGAAATGCAGGGAGCGGCGGAATGAGCGGCAGATACAGGATCCTTCTGCCGGTGATCTCGCTGGCGGTGCTGCTGGCTGCGGTCTTCTATCTGCAGCCGCGCGCCATGAGCTATTTCGGTCTGAACCTCCTCTTCAATCTGGCGGTTCCGATTGCTCTGGCGACGATCGCCCAGATGATGATCATCATGGTCAACGACATCGACCTGTCGATCGGCACCTTCGTCAGCTTTTCCGCCTGCGTCACCGCGACCTTTCTGAACGACACACCGCTTCTTGGAGCCGCGATCCTGATCGCAGCGATCCTGGCCTACGCGGCAATCGGGGCCCTCATTCATCTGAGGGAGCTGCCGGCCATCGTCGTTACCCTCGGCATGTCCTTTGTCTGGGGCGGCGTGGCGGTGCTGCTGCTGCCCTCTCCGGGCGGGGCTGCGCCGGGCTGGATCCGGACGCTGATGACGGTCAAGCCGCCGCTGGTTCCCATGGCCGTGGTCGCCTGCGTTCTCATCGCCGGCGTTACCCACGTCCTTATCATGCGCTCTTCAACAGGGACGCTGCTGCGCGCGGTCGGCGGCAACACCAAGGCGGTCGCCCGTTCAGGCTGGTCGGTGATGAAACTGAAGGCCGGCGCCTATGCCCTTGCCGGGGTCTTCGGCGTTCTCTCGGGCATGTGCCTGGTCGGGCTGACGACCTCGGCCGACGCTAACATCGCGCTCCGCTACACGCTTCTGTCCATCGCCGGGGTCATTCTGGGCGGCGGCGAATTCACCGGCGGCAAGGTCTCGCCGGTTGGTGCCGTCATCGGCGCCCTCACCCTGGCGCTCGCGGGCAGCTTCCTCTCCTTCATGCGCCTGTCTCCCGACTGGCAGATCGGCGCACAGGGCGCGATTCTCATTCTCGTGCTGGCGGTTCGGCTGGTGTTCTCGCGCCGCGGGCGCAAATGGAAAGGGGCGGAAAATGGCTAAGTCTCCTCTTCCGGCCATGCTTGGCATCGTCACCCGCCCCTGGTTCTGGGCCTTTGCGGCAAGTGCGCTGGCCTTCATCGCAACGCTTTACCTCAGCGACGGGCGAGGCGGCGGCGAACTGCTTGCTGCGGCGCTCACTTTCGCGTCCTTTTCGGCCATCGTTGGCATCGGCCAGATGTTTGTCATCACACTCGGACCGGGCAACGTGGATCTCTCAATCCCCGCGACGATGACGCTTGCCGGGACCCTCGCGCTCAAGTTCATGGGCGGTGAGACGGGCCTGATCGTGCCCGGGCTTCTGCTCGCCCTCGCGGTCGGGCTCGGCGCGGGTATCTTCAACTATCTCTTGATCCGCCTTCTGCGCATCCCGCCAATCATCGCGACGCTCTCCGCCTCGTTCCTCTACCAGTCGCTGGCGATCTGGTGGAACAGGGGGCTGCGGATCAAGCCGCCCGAAGTTCTGGCGGACTTCACGACGGGAGCGCTGATTGGTATTCCCAACCTGACGGTCATCGGCATCCTGATTGCCGTGGTCAGCTGGGTCGTTCTGGAGCGGTCCCTGTTCGGTCGCTGGATCTCCGCCTTCGGCCAGAACACCCGCGCGGCCCGTCTCAGCGGGGTGCCGGTCGAGGCGGTCCGGGCGATCACCTACGTTTCTTCCGCCGTTCTGGCTGCCTTCACCGGATATCTGCTCGCCAGCTTCTCCGGCGGCGCGGCGCTCAACATGGGCACCGAATATCTTCTCATCTCGATCGCGGTGGTCGTGATCGGCGGGTCGTCCATCGCCGGCGGCAATTCCAATGTCCCGGGCATCTGGGGCGGTGCGCTGCTGATGTTCCTCGTCGTCTCGATGCTGAACTCCTACGGCTTCGGGGCAGGCGTTCGCCTCATCATGACGGGCACCATCATCATCGCCATCGTCGCGGCGGCATCCGGAAAGGGCAGATCAGCATGATACCGTATAATTCCTGCTACCAGATCGACGACCCGAGGTTCAAAACCCTCATCCAGAAAAACGCCTGCCTGCACAAGGTCGCGACCGGTTTCGAATGGACGGAGGGTCCGGTCTGGTTTCCCGCTCACCAGCTGCTTCTCTTCTCCGACATTCCCGGCGAGAGGATCATGCGACTGACGCCGGATGGTCATGTCAGCACGTTCCGCCAGCCGTCCAACTATGCCAACGGCCACACGCGTGACACGCAGGGGCGTCTGGTGTCGTGTCAGCACGGCACGCGTTCCGTCACCCGCACGGAAGCGGATGGAACGGTGACGGTGCTTGCTGACAGGTACGAGGGCGCCCGGCTCAATTCCCCGAATGACGTCATTGTCCAGTCGAGCGGCGCGGTCTGGTTCACCGACCCGACCTACGGCATCCTCAGCGACTACGAGGGCTACGCCGCCGATCCTGAGCAGAAGGCCCGCAACGTCTTCCGGCTGGATCCTGACACAGGCGCGCTCGAGGCGATGATCACCGATTTCGTTCAGCCCAACGGGCTGGCGTTTTCACCGGACGAGACAATTCTCTATGTCGCCGAATCCGGGTCCAGTCACGATCCCGACGTTCCCTCCGTCATCCGGGCGTTTCAGCTCGACTGTGATGGCAGGATCGTCGCCGACAGCGTCTTTGCGACGATCGACCAGGGCTTGCCGGACGGCATGCGCGTGGATGCGGCGGGCCATGTCTGGAGCTCGGCTGCGGACGGCATTCACTGCTTCCGTCCCGATGGCACCCGCCTCGGCAAGATCCTCGTTCCGGAAGTGGTCTCCAATCTCTGTTTTGGCGGCTCGCGCGGCAACCGGCTCTTCATCACCGCGACCACGTCGGTCTACAAGATCGCAGTCAACGCGCGCTCTGCCATCTGACGGCAGGCGGCAAACCGACCAGAAGGTTGGAAATCAGGCGCAAATAACAAAAAAGGCGTGCCGCAAACGAGACCAGGTCAGGTTTGCGACACGCCGGTTTAAAACGCTGCATTCATTGAGCCGCGCGGCAATCAGGCGGCGACGGACTCGTCTTCCTTGAGAGCCTTCAGGATGTTCTGCGGAGAGGATTCTCCGTAAGGATCGGTCTCGCAGTTGTCGGCGAAGCCTTCCTCGATGAACCACTTCTCGATCGCGCCGTCATTGATGATGGCCGCATAGCGCCAGGAGCGCATGCCGAAGCCGAGATTGTCCTTGGAGACCAGCATGCCCATCTTGCGGGTGAACTCGCCGGAGCCGTCCGGAATGACCTTCACCTTGTCGACGCCCTGAGCCTTTGCCCAGGCATTCATGACGAAGGCGTCGTTGACGGAAACGCAGTAGATGTCGTCGATACCCTGCTCCTGGAACTCGTCGAACAGCTTCTCGAAATCAGGCAGCTGGTAGGTCGAGCAGGTCGGCGTGAATGCGCCCGGCAGGGAGAACAGGACGACCTTCTTGCCGGCGAAATAATCCGAGCTGGTCTTGTTTTCCCAACGGAAAGGGTTCGGACCTTCAATGGATTCGTCGCGAACGCGGGTGCGGAAAGTAACCTCGGGAACTTTTTTCAGCATTACACTTGAACTCCGTATCAGGGGTCTTGAGTCATTTACATTCAGTTTGGGAGGATGGCAGAGACTGCCGCTTGCGTTCTTGCACGGACACGGCTTTCAGGCAACCTTCTTGGCCCTGACAACCGCGTCGACAGGCGTGATGACGGCGCTGTCGGGCAGCTCAGGCATGCCCCCGATGTGGAAAGTGTCCGCAGGCCTGTCAAGAACCTGCTTGTCGTCAACCCTGCAGGCGGGATGGTGGGACGGGCCTTTGGTGTCGAACGTGCACGATCCGGCAGCGAGAGGCCCTCTCTTCGGCAAGGGCGGTAACGCCGAACTCAGATCCGGGACAAAAATATGATTGTTTGGGTGAAGTTTTTCGGTTGACCTGCTTTCGCGCACGCCTGTTAATGGTGTAAGGATCCGTCAGCCAGGGTTTGTGCGATGCGTCATTGCCGCGTTGCCGACTTCAGCCAGACAGCTTCCAGCGGCAGAATTTTCTGCGCGCCTGCGACGTTTCCACAAGGTGGAGCGTTCGGGGACCTTGGCGCAGCCGCCGGAGCGACCGGAGAGATATCGCAGGTCAGAGCCCTGTGATTTTCCGCAAAACCTTTGAGAATTTTCAGGCATGCCCCTGCGGCGCGTCCTTCGGCGCCCGTCAGGCCTGTCTGGAGAGCCAGTCAGTCACAGGTTCGGCGCAATCCCCGGGGCCGCTCGGGTCCGAAGGCGTGCGAACCCCTCCCAGAGGAGAGTTTCGGATGAAGAAACGCGTCGTCGCCATGGTGTTGGCATCCGCTCTTGCAGCCGGGGCGGCCGAGGCCCAGTCGGAAAAAGCCATATCCGTCCAGCTCAACACGGCCGAGACGGTCGGCGAGTCCTGCAGGCTGACATTCGTGATCCGAAACGGCGCCGACAAGCCTGTCGATGCGCTGGGCCTCGACCTCGTGATGTTCGATGCGAGTGAAGGCGTCTCCGGCTATGCGGCGATCGACTTCGGCAATCTTCCGGCGGGCAAGACCCGCGTCCGGCAATACGACGTTGCCAAGGGGGAGTGCTCCAACATCTCCCGCGTCCTCCTCAACGAAGTGCGCAGCTGCGAAATTCAAGGCAGCGAGGCAAAGAACTGCCTGTCGATGCTGGACATTTCCTCGCGCGCCAAGATCGAACTGATCCTTTAATTCCAGACGCTTAGTGGTTTGACATGCCTGACAATATCGCGGCGGCGATGCCGCAATTCCTGAACCCTCTTGCCGGACTGATCGACCAGGGCGGACCGGTCGTCGTCTTGCTGCTGGTCCTTTCGCTGATTGCGGTCGCGTTGATCGCTGCCAAGATCCTGCAATTCGCGCTGGCCGGCGTCGGCCGCCACGCCGCTGCGCGCAAGGCGCTCGGGCTCTGGCTGGACGGACGGCCCAAGGAAGCCGGAGTGGTCGCCGCGCAAAGCCGGTCGGTGGTCGGCGACATCATGCACAAGCTGATTCTTGGCGGCGCGCGAATGGGTGTGAGTAACGACCTTCTGAAGGAAGACGCCGAGCGCATCTGCAACCAGCGCATCAATGGTTTGCGCGCCTATCTCCGCCCGCTCGACATGATCGCGCAAACCGCGCCGCTGATCGGCCTCCTTGGCACGGTTCTCGGCATGATCGAGGCGTTCCAGGCGATGCAGGGCGCCGGCGCGGCCGTCGATCCCTCCGTGCTTGCCGGGGGGATCTGGGTGGCCCTGATGACAACCGCGGTCGGTCTGGCCGTTGCCATTCCCGTATCCGCCATCGTCGGCTGGCTCGATAGCCGGATCGAATCCGAGCAGTCTGAAATGGAGGCTCTGGTCACTGCGTTCTTCACCGGCGCCGTTGCCGAACGCAGCGCCGCGCGGGTCGTGCCTCTGGAGGCGACGGAGCCGAGGCATGCGGTTTAAACCCAGGGTCAAGCGCCGCGCCGTCGGCCTGACCTCGCTGATCGACGTGATCTTCCTGCTGCTGCTGTTCTTCATGCTGGCATCAAGCTTCACGCGGTACCAGGCGCTCGAAGTCGCCAGTGGCGGCGAAGGCGGCGGCGCCGAGGTTAAGCCGGCCTACCTGCGGATACATTCCTCCGAAAAGCTCGACCTGAACGGCCGGGCGATAACGAAGCCGGACATGGCAGATCGCTTCGCCGAACTTGCGGACGATGTCGTCGTGGCGATCTGGTCGGGACCGGACGCCAACGTACAGGATGTGGTCGATGTCATGTCGGCCGCGCGGGGCCTTGGCCTGAAAACGGTCCTGGTGACGGGAAAGTAGAGTGCTGCAATGCGTATGAAGACACCGACGCGCCGTGAACCGCCGGAAAATACGATTCCGCTCATCAACGTCGTCTTCCTGATGCTGATTTTCTTCCTGTTTGCGGGATCCGTCGCCAGAGACGACGCCCGGCAGGTGGAGCCACCGCTCAATATCCTGGAGGATGAGACCATCCGGTCCACGGGCGCACTGATCGTGGATCAGGACGGCCGGCTTTTTGCGGATGACGCGGAAACCACGGCTGCGGACTGGCTTGCATCGCGAGATGTCAGCGAGACCGGCGAGAACGTGAAGGTCGCCGCCGACGGATCGCTCAAGGCGGATCTCCTGGAAAAGGTGCTCAAGGATCTGAAGGATGCCGGCGGCGGCAGCATCGTGCTGATCACAAGAAGGGGCTCGCAATGAGATTTGCTCCCTATCTCGCCGCCGGTGTCCTCGTCTCGCTTTTGCTTCACGGCAGCGGCTCGGCCTTCTTCGCGGAGGACCCGGACGAGGTCGATATCGCGGCGTCGCCCGGTGGAGGCGTTTCTGTGGTCGGCTCGCTGGAAGACCTGATCGCCGGCGTTCAGGTCGACACCGTTCCGCAGGAAGAGCCTCTGGAAGAGGTCGTGGACGAGGTGGAGGAAATCCGCCCCATCGAGACGCAACCCGTTCAGCCGGTGACCGAGCCTGTCGAGGCGGAAGCCGAAGTCAAGCCAGAGGTGACGGCGCCGGTCGTCGCGGGTGTCACGTCGACCGATCAGGTGACCGCCGTCGAGACGGACGAGGTCGAGCCGACAGAAGCGCCTGCCGAACCTGTCCGCGAGATCAAGCCCGTCGAGCCGGTACGCCAGGCGGAGCCGGTGGAAATCGCAAAGGCCGACCCGGCCGAACCGCAAGAGGTTCTGGAGCCGGTGACGCCGCCGGAAGAGGTTCAGGAGGCGATTCCCAATCCGCTTCTCGAAGTAACCCGGACACCTATGGCAAAGCCTGAGCCTCCGGTTCGCAAGACGCCGAAGAAGGTGGCGAAAAAGACTGCCAAACCTGTCCAGCCGAAGGGCGCCGAGGCCAGCTCGCGCCGGGGCGGGGAGCGTGTGACCAGCCGGAACGCGCAGTCCAACGCGAACGGCCGAGCCGACGCCCGCACCAACGACGGCGGCACCAAGGCAGCCTCGAACTACAAGGGCAAGGTGGCCGCCAAACTGCGCCGTGCAAAGCGCTACCCGCGTGCCGCGCGGCGGGAGGGCCTGGTCGGCACTGTCCGGGTGGCGTTCACGATCGCTTCCAACGGATCCGTCTCCGGAATTCGGATCACCCGATCCTCCGGTCACCAGACGCTCGACCAGGCGGCCATCGAAATGGTGCGCCGGGCATCGCCCATGCCGAAGTTTCCACGGGACCTGCGCAAGCCCAGCATGCAGATCCAGGTCCCCGTTCAATACGACGGTTAGCCGGGCAAAGAGGCGCTGCTACGGTCAGGCGACCGACCCGTGGTGTCCTTGAATCCGATCTTTCAGCCAATCAGGCATGCCGCACAGAGGTCTCCCTTGTGCGGCCGCGCCGCCCTGCGCGTGGTTCATTCTTTCGCTCACGGAGAACGAAGTCGTCGCGTTCCTGCGGGCCCGGACCCATCCCGACAATCGTAACGTCCTCCATACTTTGCAGGCGCGAAGACGGCCCGACCCGGGAAGTCGAAACGCCAGACATCCAGGCAACGAGAGAACCTTGAAACGATATTTCAAACATTGTTTTACATGAGTTATTTTGTCAGGTATAAACATTTCCGCAGGCCCCGTTGCGGGGCGCTTCAGCCAAATTTCGGCGCCTTTGCCGACTTCAGCCGCACATCGACACAAAGAATAAGGGAACCAGGCCATGCTTGACCGCGGGCGTCTTTCGCTGCTGTTCACCGGGACAATTTTACAAACTGCACTGCTGGCGGCAGGCGCTCTCGCACAGGATGCGGTCACCGCACAGGGCGCCGGTGGCGAAACGCTCCTGGACACGATTGTCGTGTCGGGCGGACCGGGGACCGACAAGCATGAGGGCGCAGCGGATCGCGCGCAGGCGGTCTATATTTCCCGCAGCGAGCTGGAGCGGACCGACCCGCAGTCGCTGCGCGACGTCTTCGCGGGCAACGCGTCCATCTCTGTCGGCGGCGGCATCCCGATTGCCCAGAAGGTTTTCGTCAACGGCATCGACGAGAACAACCTTGCGGTCACGATCGACGGCGTCCAGCAGGGCAACCGCGTCTTCCACCACACCAGCACCAACTATATCGACCCGTCACTGCTGAAGGCGGTTCGCGTCGACCCGGGTGTCGCGACGGCTGACGCCGGTTTCGGGGCGCTCGGCGGTTCGATCGTCTATGAGACGGTGGACGTTCAGGATCTCCTGATCAATGGCCGAGACTTCGGAGCTTTCGGCACGTTCAGCTTCGAAACCAACGGCGAGACATTTACCGAAAGCGCCGCTGCCTACGGTCGTCACGAGGGTTTCGAACTGCTGGGATACGCCAAGTTCGCAAATGGCGACGATTATGAAGATGGCGACGGCTGGCAGGTGCCCGGGAGTGCGGCCCAATTCTACAGCCTGCTCGGCAAGGCCGCCTACGAGACCGAGACCGGATACCGCTTCGAGCTGACCGGACAGCAGGTGGTCGACGATGCGCTGCGTCCGTATCGCGCCAATATCGGAGGTCTGGACGGCGTGTCCGAGCTTCGCGTCTATGACACCACGCGGCGCAACGTGTCCTTCAACTTCGGTCGCGAGACCACGGAGGGTCTGTGGAACCCGGCTTTCGTGGCCGGATACAGCGAAAACGACTTCAAGATCCCTGAACCCTATGGCAGCGAAGGCTCCGGCGGCACATTTACCGCAAAGGCTGAAAACGTCTTCGATTTCGGTAACGAGAACACGCTGACTGCCGGCGTCGATTTTCTCGCACAGAACGGAGATTATTACGATCCGGCCGAGGCCTACAGCGAGAACGTTTCCAACATCGGCGCCTACGCGCAGGCACGTCTGACGCCGATGGAGCGGATCAGCCTGTCCTTCGGCGGCCGTGCGGACGGCAATTTCTTTGAAGGCAAGGACGGGACGCGTCTCGACAATTACGGGCTCAGCGGCAACGCCTTCGCCGAAGTCGCGATCATCGATGGCCTCTCGGTCAACGGCGGATACTCCAACGTCTTCGGCGGCATCGACCTGGAAGAAACCTTCGAGTTCTGGCGTCCCTGGGATTACGACAATCTCGAGCCGGTTCGCTCGGAAAACCTGACCGGCGGCGTGAAATATGAATATGCCGGCTGGTTCACGGAAGGAAACCTCTTCAACACCCGCTTCTGGAACTATCGGGACGGCGACGGCAACATCGACTTCTCCAGCTGGGGCTTCAATCTGGCTGCCGGCTACAACTGGGGCAACGGCTTTGCCAAGGTCTCCTATGCCGACACGCGGCTGAGCCTGTCCGACGGATACCTGGAATCCTACAGCCTGATCAACATCGGCGCCGGCGTCGGCCAGACCATCTCGGGGGAAGTCGCCCACACGATCGACCGGATCGACCTGACCCTTGGCGCGACCCTCGACGTCGCTCTCGAATATGACGGTTTCGTTTCCGCCGGCTACGGCAAGATCGATCCCTATGCGGTGGTCAGCGCCTATGCCGAATACAAGCCCAAACAGGCTGACTTCCTGACCATCCGCTTCGAGGCCAACAACATCTTTGACGAGACTTACGCCGATCGTGCGACCTACGGCGCGGAATACGATTCCGTGACCCAGCTCTACGAGCCCGGACGGTCGTTCCGGCTGATGGCCAAGCTCAGGTACTGAGCAGCCCGGGATCTGCTGAGGATCTGGCGGATGGCTTGCGGGAAATCGCAGCCGTCCGCGAGACGTCAGGCGGCGGTTGCCAGCCGTGCCAGGAATGCCTTCGTTCCGGCGACGAGATGGTTGCGGATGGCATCGACCAGGACGCCGCTGTCATCCTCCACCTGCATCACCTCGATGGCATCGACCGTCGTGGTGAACATGATACCGACCAGAACCGACGCGCCGAGACGTCCGAGCCGCAATCCGGGGGCTGATGCCTCCAGCAGCGAGATCAGCCGCGATATACCCGGCGCATCATAATCCTGTGCCTTCTCGAGGATCGGCTGCTGCTCGGACGACGCGCGCTGGATAAGCAGGATGAAAGGGTCGGATCGGCCTGTCGCCCGGTCAAAGCCAAGGCTCATGAGCGCATCGAAATAGGCGAGCGTCAGTTTTTCCACGTCAGGAGTCTGTGCGGGAGAGGCGGCTTCGACGGCTTCGAGGCGGGAGAGAAGCTCTGCGTCGAGCTGCAGGAAACGGCTCTTCAGCAGTTCCAGCAGAAGCTCGTTCTTGCTGCCGAAATAGTAGTTGATCGAGGCGACATTGGCCTGCGAGGCATCGGTGATGTCCCTGACGGACGTTGCGGCTATTCCCTTCTCGGCCATCATCCGTTCGGCAGTGACCAGTAGGCGCTGGCGGGTCGATTGGGGCTGCATGTCGTCTCCCTGTGCTTCATCTGCCGGTTTAGACGGTTTCGCAAGGTGTTTCAAACAGTGTTCGAAACCGGATTGGGCATGTCACGACCGACCGTGTCCGCCTCGAAAAATACTTGACTATTCAACTCATATTTCTGCATTACCCCACGGAGGTTCTTGTTCGGGGAATGCGATGAATTTTCATCCGCGTATGCAAAGCGAGGTTGACGGCGTGACCGTGGTCGGAGATGTGCGCCTGCGATTTTTCGAAGGAGCGGTTGCCGACTTGTGGGATGTCGAATGCGAGGCATCGGCACGGGGCGAATACGTGTCCCATGCGCCGCGGCTCGTCACGGTCCTGAGCCGCACGGGACCGGGCGGGATGGACGTCTGCGCCAGCCCGGGGCGCGGCTTCGAGCGCGAGCGGGCTTCCAATCCGCTGATTTATGTTCCGGCGGGCCTGCGTGTCTGGTCACGGATCGAGGATATCAGCGCCCTGCGGCATCTCGATCTCCATTTCGACGTCGGTATCCTGGCGAGGCGGCTGGCCGACGACCTGGAGCCGGGAGCGATCGACGAGCCGCGACTGATGTTCTCCGACGACAGGGTCATGGCCCTCGCACAACTGATCGCGGCCGAATGCGAGACACCGACCGGCCTTCATGACCTGTACGGCGACAGCATCGTCTGCGCGCTGTTCGTTGCGCTGATGCGGGTCGACCGGAAGTTCTCGCGCACGCGGGGCCAGCTTGCACCGCATCAGCTCCGCAAGGCGGTTGAATTCATCGAGGATAATGCGGCCCGGAACATACCCCTTGATGAGCTGGCCGCGCTGACAGGGCTTTCCGCCGCCTATTTCTGTCACGCCTTCAAGCAGACAACCGGCATGCCACCGCATCGCTGGCAGATGCGTGCGCGCGTCAACCGGGCAAAGCACATGCTGGAAGCGAGCGACCTCTCCCTCAGCGCCGTCGCGGTCGGGTCGGGGTTTGCCGATCAGGCCCATATGACGCGGGTTTTCCGCCAGTTCGTCGGCACCACGCCCCATGTCTGGCGGAAAAGCCGGAAAGGCTGATTTCGCCGAAAGATCGTTCAATCCGGCGAAAACCCATTCAAGCCATTCGGATAAAGCTGAATTATTGACTCCAGTTAAATAGGGCTTTTGTCCGATCGGGTCTCGCCCGGCCGGCCGCATGATGGGGTTGCATGATCATGAACGATATCCGCAGGGTTCCTTTGCTTGTCAGCGTCAGTGCTGTCGCCCTGTTCACGACCTGGGCAGGCGCCGCGCGCGCTCAGGACGCGGTGCCCGACGACACCGTCGTTCTCCCGCAGATCGTCGTTGAGGATGAAGGGTCGAGTGATACGGGGCAGGGCTACGTCGCGAACCGGTCCAGCACCGGCTCCAAGACGGATACGCCTATTGCGGAAATTCCCCAGTCGGTTGCCGTCGTCACGCGCAAGGAAATGGACGACCAGGGCGCGCAGACGACCGCTGAAGCGCTGCGTTACACGGCGGGTGTGTTCTCGCAGCCCTTCGGTCCGGACAGCGACACCAACTGGTTCTACCTTCGAGGCTTCGACGCCACGCAGACAGGCGTCTTCATGGATGGCCTGCAGTTCTATGGCTACGGGTTCGGGTCCTTCTACGTCGACAGCTTCAATCTGGAGAGGATCGACGTCCTGCGCGGAGCCGCCTCGGTGCTCTATGGCGGGTCGAACCCGGGCGGCATCGTGAACTACGTCAGCAAGAAGCCGACGGGGGAAAGGCTGCGCTACACGGAAGCCGGCGTCAACGACGCGGGGACCGCCTATCTCGGCTTTGATATCGGCGACCGCATCGATCAGGCCTTCGACTACCGGGTGTCCGGACGGGTCGAGGGCGGTGACGGTTATTTCGACTTTCAGGAAGGCTACCGCGGGTCGATCTCGCCGAGCCTGACATGGACCCCCAATGACGCGACCACGCTGACGGTCCTTTCCAACTATACCTATGTCGACGAAGTCCACGGCGCGGCCAGCTTTCTGCCCTACGTCGGCACGGTGAAAGCTGCCTCTTTCGGCCATATCGACCGAGACGCCAACTATACCGAACCGGACATGGACAAATACCAGCGTCAGCAGTTCTCCATCGGCTACGAGTTCGAGCACATCCTCGACAACGACTGGGCGGTTCGGCAGAACGCGCGCTACGGCTACGCAAGGATCGATGAGGTCAACCTGTATCCGTCCGGCTATTCCGGCGGATCGGCAACGCCGGTCCTCGCAAATCCGGTCTTTACAAGGTGGGTGTTCGAGCACGACACGACCCTCAATTCCTTTCTGCTCGACAATCAGCTCGAAGGCGATGTCCGCACGGGGCCGGTGAGCCACGATCTTCTGTTCGGTGTGGACTACAAGTATTTCAACATGAAGCAGATGCAGGCGTCGGCGCAGGGTACGGATATCAGCGTCACCGATCCCGTTTATGGCGCCGCCCAGCCGACGCCGGCCGCCTATATCGACCAGAATATCGTCCAGCATCAGGTCGGAGCCTACATGCAGGACCAGCTTCGCTTCGGCGATGGCTGGCTGGTGACGCTCAACGGGCGCTATGACCATGTCTTTACCGATGCGACGGGAACGCCGGCCTATTCGGGACGGGACGGGGCCCTGTCGGGACGGGCGGGCATCGCCTATGAATTCGAGAACGGTCTCACGCCTTACGCAAGCGCGGCATCCTTCTTCAATCCCCTGATCGGATCGTCTGCGAATGTCGACTTTTTCGAGCCGGAAACCGGAGAGCAATACGAGATCGGCCTCAAGTATGAACCCGTCTGGTTCGATGGCCTCTTCACCCTTTCATTGTTCGACCTGACCCGCCGCAACGTCGTCACCGGTGCATGGAATGCGGAAACCCAGATCGGCGAGGTCAACTCACGCGGGGTCGAGTTCGAGGCGCGGGCGAACCTGACGCAGGATCTGTCCGTCACTGCGGCCGTGACGGCCTACGATCTGGAAATCACGGAAGACGCCAACGAGGCGATTATCGGCAATACGCCGAATGTGGTGCCGGAGCAGATGGCCTCGCTCTTCGTCAACTACACGCTGCCGGGCGGCCCGCTCGAAGGCCTGACGGTCGGCGGCGGCGTCCGCTATCTGGGCGAATCCTGGGCCGACAACGAGAATACGCTCAAGGTGCCGTCGGCGACCCTGTTCGATGCAAAGCTCGGCTATGAGCGTGAGAACTGGGGTGTCGATTTCAATGTGATCAACATCGCCGACACGCGCTACGTCGCAAGCTGCAAGGGCGCACTGACCTGCAGCTATGGAGAAGGGCGGTCTTTCCAGCTTCGGGCCTATGCGAACTGGTAACGATGCGAGCAATGGCTCATATTCCGTGTCTTAAACTTGACATTAATATTCAGGTATTTTACGGAATCCGGTGTGGTTAGAGGCATTTCGTTCGGCGGAAGGCCTCGACCGTCTTCCTTCTCCCGCTGATGTCGGCCGATGCGCCTCGTGGTGTTCAGGTGGCCGACCTTGCGGGCCAGCCATTGCAGACGTCAGGAAATGCCGGTGCAGACCACCACGCAGCTGAACCTCTCCCCCGACCGGGCCATCGCGCTGTTTCAGGCGGAGGCCCGGCACTATGAATTGCCGTCCGAGGAAACGAAGACCGGCCTCAAGGTCATCTCGCCATACGGTGAAATCCTGGTCGCACGAGAGACGTCCGGTGTCCGTCTGACGCTCAGTTCGTCGGATCGCGCCAAGCTCTACGTGCTGCAGGAAACGATCGATCATGCGCTCGGAGAAATCGGTGAGGCGGAAAGCCTTTGCTGGTCCAGTTCCCTCGCCGGCGCGCGTCCGCCGAGCATGACCCTTGCCACTGTCGTCAGTTGCCAGCGTATTTCGCCGTCCTACTTCCGGGTGCGTCTGTCGGATCCGGATCTGGAGCGCTTCAGCCGCGACGGTCTGCATTTCCGGCTTCTTTTCGGTCCGCAGGATCGTCCGGGCGAATGGCCGTCCATCCTGGAAAGCGGCCGCACGGACTGGCCCGGCGGCACGGCCGCCTGGCACCGGCCTGTCTATACCGTCCGAATGATCGATCCGCTTGCGGGGACGCTGGATTTCGATGTGTTCGTTCACGAAGGCGGCCGCGTGTCGCACTGGTGCGAGACGGTGCGCTCCGGCGATGAGGTCGGCTTGATGGGGCCGGGCGGCGGATGGCTGCCGGAGAGGTCCTGGCTCGGGCTCTACGGCGACGAAACCGCTCTGCCGGCGATCGCACGGATGTTGGCGGCGTCGGCTCCCGACACGACCGGCGTCGCGGTGATCGTCATCAGTCACGCGAACGACGTGCAGGTGCTCGGACACCCGGAAGGGGTCTCTGTCAAGTGGCTGCTGCGCGGACGGGACGCTCCGCTCATTGATGAACTGAAGGCACTTCAACTGCCTGAGGATCAGCAGCGTTTCATCTGGTTCGCCGGCGAAAAACGTGAAGTGGAAGCCGCCCGCAAGCACCTGGCGACCCTCGGCTTGCGTAAAAGCGAGTGGCAGGCCGCCGCCTACTGGGTGCGCTGACCACATGAGTTCGATGAAGTCGATCCTGCTTGTGATCCTGGTCCTGACCGGCATGACCTTTGCTGCCCGGGCGCAGGCTTTCGCACCTTTTTCCCAGACCCACAAATGGGGCACGACGCGGATTGAAGACGAGCCGAAGCGAATTGTCTCGCTCAGCTATATCGGCGGCGATTTTTTCCTCGCCCTCGGCATCAAGCCCGTAGCCCTCCGCTACTGGTACGGCGGCAACGAACAAGGCGTGTGGCCCTGGGCGGAAGAGGCTCTCGGCACCGCCAAGCCGATCCTCCTGCGCGGCGAGATCGATGTCGAGCAGGTGGCGATGCTGAAGCCCGACCTGATCGAGGCGCTCTGGTCGGGGATCACTCAGGACGAATACCGGCAGCTTTCGAAAATCGCACCGGTGCTGGCTCCCAACGCGGCGGACGGCGCGTATGGCACGCCGTGGCAGGACATCATGACGACCATCGGCGGGGCGACGGGCAAGGCGGCAGAGGCCGAAGAGATCGTGTCGGTGCTGGGTGACCGCATGGCGCAGATCAGGGATCGTCATCCGGACTGGCAGGACAGGACGGCCGTCATCGGCTGGCCGAGCGGACCTGCCTTTTTTGCCGAAGGCGATGTCCGCACCCAGCTTCTGGAAAACCTCGGCTTTCACGTTCCCCCGGAGTTGCAGCAGCTGTCTCTCGGCAGTTTCTATGTTGCCGTCTCGCCCGAACTGACAAGCCCCTATGATGCGGATGTGCTGATCTGGATGGACAGCGGGGGAGGCGCCGCGTCGATCAAGGCACTGCCTCTGCGCCACACCATGCGCGCCTATCGCGAGGGGCGGGAACTGGTGGTGCCGCCGCTTCTCGGCGCGGCGATGTCTTTTTCCAGCCCGCTCAGCCTCGACTACGCGCTGGATCATCTGGAGCCGCTTCTTGAGGCAGCGGTTGACGGCGATCCCGCAACGCAGGTGAAGACCAGCGTTGAAGCGGGCATTGTCCGATGAGTGGGGCGGTGAGCGTGCAAACCGGAAGCGGTTCGCGGCGTAGCGGCCTTGCTCGTCCGCTTGTACTGACGCTTCTGGCCCTGGCGGGGGCCGGCGCCCTGTCGATGTTGATCGGCGCCCGGCCGATCACGTTCGCGGAGATCTGGCAGGCCTTTACCGCCTTCGATCCGGCGAGTGCGGAAAACATCGTGATCCGGGAAATCCGATTGCCGAAGACACTGGCCGGCATGCTGGTCGGCGCCGCGCTCGGCACTGCCGGTGCGATCATGCAGAGCGTCACCCGGAACCCGCTGGCCGATCCGGGACTTCTCGGCGTCAATGCGGGTGCGGCGGCCGGTGTCGTCCTGCCGATATGGCTGCTGGGCATGAGCGATCCTTCGGCCTTTGTCTGGCCGGCGCTCGGCGGGGCTTTTACCGCGTCGCTGCTTGTCTGGGCGCTCGGCTCGACCGGCGCGGGAATTGCCGGTCTTCTGATTGCGGGCGCCGCGATCACGGCCTTTCTGCTGTCCCTGGTCGGCGGTCTGATGCTTCTCAGCCAGACGACCCTCGACGTCTACAGGCACTGGGTGCTGGGATCATTGGACGGCATCGCGATGAGTGACGTGACCAGTCTCCTGCCGTTCTTCGGCGTCGGGTTTCTGGCGGCCGCGCTCGCCGCAAGGCACCTGAACGCCCTCGCGCTCGGCAGCGACCTGGCAAGAACCCTCGGCACGCGGATCTGGGCAACGCGCGCGCTCAGCCTCGCCGCGATCGCCTGCCTGTGTGCGGCGTCCGTTGCCCTGGCGGGGCCTGTCGGCTTCATCGGCCTGCTGGTACCGCACGCCGCCCGTCTCTTTTCGGCGGGAGACATGCGCGCGGCAACGGTTCTGTCGGCCTTCTTCGGCGCGATCCTGCTTCTGATTGCCGACATTGCCGGGCGCATTCTGTTACCCGGCATTCAGGTCGAGGCCGGCCTGACAATCGCCATCGTCGGCGGGCCGCTCATGGTCGCCCTGATCTGCCGCGGCCGGATGGTGGCGCTATGACGAGCTTGTCGCGCATGTCGCTTGCCGTCTCCGGAACGGCCTTCGTTCTACTCGCAGTTGCGGGCCTGTCGGTGACGATCGGAACCTGGCCGCTGGACTGGTCCAGCGCCCTCTCGTTTACCGGCATGGATGCCACGGTGCTCTGGGACTTCAGGGCCCCGAGAATTCTTGCGGCCCTCCTTGGAGGGGCATGCCTTGGCCTGTCGGGCTCCATCTTCCAGACCATGCTGCGCAACCCGCTGGCCTCGCCGGACATCATCGGATTTACCGCAGGTTCCAGCGCCGGGGCGCTTCTGACGATCGTCCTGTCCGGCGGAACCGCATATGTCGTTGTCGGGGCGCTCGGCGGCGGATTGATGACGGGCGCGCTGGTGATGTCGCTTGCCTGGCGTGGCGGTCTGGATCCCTTCCGGCTCGTGCTGATCGGTCTCGCCTTCGGCATTTCCCTGATGGCGCTTACGAATTTCCTGCTCGGCATTTCGTCGGCACCGCAGGCGGCAGATGCCGCGCGCTGGCTCGCCGGGAGTTTCAGCGCGCGAGGATGGGACGCCGTCCTGACGCTCGGTCTCACCCTCCTATGCGCGGCGCCGCTGCTTGCCTTTCTGCGTTTCACGCTCGATCGGCTCGACCTTGGCGACGACCTTGCCCGACTGCTCGGCCTACCTGTCGACGCGGCCCGAGTCGGGCTGGCACTTGTGGCCATTGCGCTGGCCGCCGCCGCCGTTAGCGTGGCGGGGCCGATTGCGTTTGTCGCCTTCATGGCGCCTCCGACCGCAAGGGCTCTGGCCGGTTCGCATGGGGCGTGCCTTGTGCTGTCGGCGCTTGCGGGCAGCGCGATCACTTTGGCGGCCGATTTTGCTGCTCGCTTCGGCATTGCGGGCTACCACCTGCCGGCCGGCGTGTTCACAGCCCTCATCGGCGGCCCATTTCTCCTAGGACTTGTGATCCTCCAGACCAGACGGAACCGCTTATGACCGATACAGCAGCCGGGCTCTCGGCCGAAAACATCCGTGTGCAACTGGCGGGGCGGACGATCCTGCCGGAACTCGATTTTCAGCTGGCGATGGGGGAGGTGACGGTCATTGTCGGTCCGAACGCCTGCGGAAAATCGACACTGCTGCGCAGCCTTGCACGGCTTCTTCCCGTTTCCAGCGGCCGGATCGTTCTTGATGGCGAGGACATCCACCGACAGAGCGCGCGCAAGCTGGCGCGCCGGCTCGGTCTCCTGCCGCAATCCTCCATCGCGCCGGCCGGGCTCAGCGTCCGGGGGCTTGCCGCGCGCGGACGCACACCCCACCAGGCCCCGTTCCGTCCCTGGACGAAGGCCGATGATGAAGCCGTCGACGAGGCGCTGGATGCAACGGGCATGATGCATCTCGCCGACAGACCGCTGGACGAATTGTCGGGTGGACAGCGCCAGCGTGCCTGGTTGTCGCTGGCCCTGGCGCAGGAAACAGATCTTTTGTTGCTGGACGAGCCGACCACCTACCTGGATCTGCCGCACCAGATCGAGATCCTCGACCTTGTCCGGAAACTGAACCGGGACAGCGGCCGCACGGTCGCGATGGTTCTGCACGACATCAATCTGGCCGCGCGTGTCGCCGACCGGATCGTCGGGATGCGGGACGGGTGCATCCGGGTCGACGGACCCCCGGCGAAGGTGGTGACGGCCGAATGCATGAAGACCCTGTTCGACCTTGACTGCGTTGTCGTTGAAGACCCGCTGCGGGGCGGCCCGCTCGTGGTGCCTGCCTGACTGTGCGCCTGACGGTGTCGGCGTAGCTGCTGTCGGAACTGGTCGAATACGAAAGACTCCCGCCCTGGGCTTCGATCAGGAACAGGGCCTCCTTGTCAAACCGCGTGTGCATGTTGAAGCGTCAAAAGGCGGCCCGTAGCTCGGGGTGAAGTGCAATATATCTGGGCTCGATCGGGAAACCGTCCTCTGGTCTTTTTTGTGCGTTGCGCAGACACATTTCGGAAAACGACATTTCGATTCCTCCTCTTTTCTGGCGTGGAAGCCCTGTTCCGAAGTGTCCTGGCGGGGACGATCGAAGGGGCTTCAGGGCAACTTGCCTGCACCGAACTTAGGGAGGGAACGCCGCGTAACCGTGCGACGGACGGCACTGGGAATGCGGCACGAAGCCGCGCCGATCTTGAAATGTTGCACGGGAAGGAAGTGAAGGCCGCCGCGTTGGCGGCGGCCTCAATATTCGCTCATCAGGCGATCACCACGTGTAGCGGAAGGTTCCCTTGATCACCCGGCCGTCGCCGTAATAGGCGGTATTGGAAAATGTATCGACCGAGGAAATGTAACGCTCGTCGAAGATGTTCGTGGCGTTGAGCTGCAGTGTCGCATTTTCGAAGACGTCGTAGCTGATCGCCGCATCGACAAGCGTCCGGCCGTCCAGCTTGATCGTGTTTTCGTTGTCGGTGAAGGTTTCACCGACGTACCGTATGCCCGCACCAATCGTCAGGTCGTTCATCTTCCACTGGCCGGGGATCGTGTAGTCAACCCAGGCCGAGGCGATGTTGTTGGGAACGAGCTGCGGCCGGTTGCCTTCGTTGCCGCTGGCGCCGTCCTGCAGGATTTCCGGATCCCAGTAGGAATAGGCCAGCGTCATGTTGAGGCCGTCCATCAGCTCCATTCGCCCTTCGAATTCGAGGCCGCGCACACGCACCTTGCCGATCTGGTCGTAGACATAGGAGCCGATGTCGTAGGGAACGTTCGTCTGATTGATCTCGAACGCCGCCAGCGTGAACATCGCGTTCATGAAGTCCGGCTCATATTTGATGCCGGCTTCATATTGCTGGCCGCGCTGCGGTTCCGGGTCGGAGACAAGGGTCAGGTCGGCCGAGGTGGGCAGGAAGGATTCGGAATAGTTTGCATAAAGAGACAGGTCGTTCCGCGCCTTGAAGGTCACGCCCGCACGGCCGGTGAAGGCATCGTCCGTCGACCTGTTCGGCTCGGTGAGATACGAGTAACGGCTGTTCGTGTCGACATGGTCGTAACGCCCGCCAAGGGTCACGACGACCTTGTCGAAGAAGGTCGCTTCTTCCTGCGCATAAAGACCGATTGCAGCACGCTCCTGTTCCCAGCGGTAGCTTGAAGTGATGTTGACGCAAGGTCGACCGCAATAGTTCGGATTGCGGATGTTGAGGCCTGGTGCCGTTCCGGTTTCGCGGCGCTCGTGGGTCTTGTCATAGTAGAAATCGAGACCGGCCAGGGTGCGGGTCGCGACCGGACCGAAATCGGCGTCGTACTGGAGCTGGTTGTCCATGGAAAAACGCCGGGTATCCCCATAGACCGCATAAACGGACCGGTCGGTCGAGGGGTTGGCGGAGCCACCATAGACGGATTCATACGTCATGTGCAGGTCGGTATAGCGCAGGTTCTGGCGGAACTGCAGGCCGCTGTCGAAGTCATGGCTGAATTCGTAGCCGGCGTTGTATTCCTCAGTATCCATGTTGTCGAAATCCGGCTCACCCAGATAGGTGAACGGATCGATGCCCGAGCCGTAGGGGATACCGTGGGAGGTGTTGCCGTCGCGCTTGTTGTAGTTGACGAGCAGCGTCAGCCCGGTCGACTCGTTCGGCTGCCACGTCAGCGCCGGCGCGATGTAGAACCGGTCGTCGTCGGAATGTTCGGTGCCGACCGTCGCCTGCTGACCCTTGGTCGTGAAGCGGTAGAGCCATTTGCCCTCCGCGTCGATCGGACCGCCGAAATCGAGACCGCCCTCGATGTGGTTCTCGCCGACGGTGGAGTAGACTTCACCGAATGTGGTGGGCAGCGGTTTCTTGGTGACGCCGTTGACAAGCCCGCCCGGTGCGTTGAGCCCGAACAGCGTCGACGTCGAACCTTTCAGGACCTCGATCCGCTCCATGCCGTAGGGTTCCATGCGGCTGCCGACAAAGCCGTGCACGGGCATCGCCATGCCGTCCCGGTAGGACCCCCAGGTGGTCTGGTAGAAGCCGCGGATGAAATAGTAATCGTAGCGGTTGTCGCTACCGTAGCTGTCGGTCACCACGCCGGACGTATAGGCGAGCGCGTCATCGAGCGTATTGACGGCGCGCTGCTTCATTTCCTTTTCCGTGACCACGGAAACCGAGGCCGGAACATCGAGAATAGGGGTTCCGGTCTTGGTTCCGACAAAGGAGTCGGTCGCGATTGTCGTGGAACGGTCGTCTTGGGCCGTGTCCTCGATGACGATGGTGTCCAGTTCCACCGTACCCTGAGGTGCTGCCTGCTGTGCGAAGGCGCCTTCCGATGCCAGTAGGATCGTTGCCGTGATCAGGCCGGAGTGTTTCAGCATGTCCAGTTTCTTTGCTGTCTGACATCCTGGCGTCGGCTTGGATTGTTTATGATTGAAAAACTCATATATTCTGCCTAAATGCGACGCAACATAAATATGAGCAATTACTCATTTTCCCCGCAAGGATCTGGATCTAATGGAAAAATTCCAGTGCAGCCCGACGCTGGATGCCTCTTTCGATTGCTGGAAAAGCCATGGGCGGCCCGTCCCCGCGGTTGCAATCGCGCATGTCATCGCTATGAATGACCGTGCAGTGCGAAGGAGCGGAGGGAGCCTGTTGCAGGTCAGTGAAATGGGGTCGGTGGCACGGCGCAAGCCGGCCAAGCAGCAGCGCTCGAAGGCCAAGGTCGAACTCATTCTGGAGACGACGCTCGCCATGCTCGCTGCGGGGCCGGCCGATCGGATCACCACCAACGAGATTGCCAGGAACGCCGGCATCAGCATCGGTTCGCTGTATCAGTTCTTCCCGAAGAAGGAGGCGATCTATTTCGAACTCTATCGCAGGTGGCTGGAGCAGACACTGGCCCTGCTCGATGAGGTCGAGGCAAGCTTTGACGGAAGCGAGGGCCTCGAGGCTTTTGCAGAGGCCGTGTTCGGCAGCCTCTCCAGCGACGAAAGCGTCAATTCGCGCGCGCACTGGAAATTGCGTTTCGCGATGGCCAGCACGCCCGAGCTGAATGACCTGGAAGCCGGCCACAACGAGGCCGTCTTCCGCCGCATCGTCGCCACGCAGCAGAAATTCGGACGGCAGATCTCCGATGCGGAAGCCTCTGCGCTCGCACGCCTGCAGCACAATGTTGCGGTTGCCTGTCTTTCCGCCGCCGCGGAAGTGGACAGCCAGCAGGAGCGTGACATCCTGTTGAACTGGTGCCGCAAGACGCTGCATCTGGTCTATGATGTCGACAGGCTGAATTCCGGCTGACGCCACTCACAAGGTCGCCGTCAGGCGGCATCCCGCTTTTCCAGGGGCCCGGCGTGCGCTCAGCGTCGCTGGCCCCGTTCTCCAGGATTGTTGACGTCCGATGGCTTCAGAAGAAACCTCCCGCCCGGCCGATGTGGGACTAGGTGCAATCATCCGGCAGTTTGCGTCCTACTATGCGCCACACAAGCTGCTGTTCACGATCGATTTCGGCTGCGCGATCGTCGTCGGGCTTCTGGAACTCGGCTTCCCTCTGGCCGTCAAGCTGTTCGTTGATCATTTGCTGCCGGCGCAGAACTGGCCTTTGATCCTCCTGGCCGGTGCCGGACTTCTCTTCATCTACCTGCTCAACACCGCTCTCACCGCGGTTGTCGTCTATTGGGGCCATATGCTCGGCATCAATATCGAGACGACCATGCGGCGCAAGGCGTTCGAGCATCTGCAGAAGCTCTCCTTCCGTTTCTACGACAACAACAAGACCGGCCACCTGATCACGCGGGTGACGAAGGACCTGGAAGAGATCGGCGAAGTGGCCCATCACGGCCCGGAAGATGTCTTCATCGCCGTCATGACGTTTATTGGCGCCATCGCGCTGATGGCGTTCATCAGCGTGCCGCTCACGCTTTTCACGATCATCTTCATTCCCATCGTGCTTTTGGTCGTCAGCCGCTATGGCGGGCGCATGACCACCAACTGGCAGTCGCTTTACCGGCGCGTCGGCGATTTCAACGTCCGGGTGGAAGAGAACGTCGGCGGCATGCGCCTGGTGCAGGCCTTCGCCAACGAGCATCACGAGCGCGATCTCTTTGCCAAGGACAACGCCCAGTACCGCAAGACCAAGCTGGAAGCCTACAAGCTCATGGCCGCGTCCACCTCGCTCAACTACATGAGCATGCGGTTGATCCAGCTCGTGATCATGCTGGCGGGCAGCTATTTCGTCCTTAACGGCTCCCTGTCCTATGGTGGCTTCGTCGGTTTTCTGCTGCTGCTGACCGTGTTCTTCCGCCCGGTCGAAAAGATCAATGCCGTCATCGAGACCTATCCGAAGGGGATTGCGGGCTTCCGCCGCTATCTGGATCTGCTGGCGACGGAACCGGATATCAAGGACGCTGCGGATGCTGTTCCCGCGCCGCCGCTGGCAGGGCGTATCCGTTTCGACAACGTCGGCTTCGACTATGGCGGCGACCGTCCGGTGCTGAAAGGCATCAACCTTGATATCGCCGCCGGCGAAACCGTCGCCCTCATTGGCCAGTCGGGAGCCGGAAAGACAACGATCTGCTCCCTGCTGCCGCGCTTCTACGACGTCACGTCCGGGCGCATTTCGATCGATGGTATCGATCTGCGCGACATGACACTGGCCTCCTTGCGCGGCCAGATCGGCATTGTCCAGCAGGATGTCTTCCTGTTCGGCGGCACCTTGCGCGAGAACATCGCCTATGGCCGGCTGGGCGCAAGCGACGCGGAGATCATGGACGCGATCCGTCATGCACGCCTCGAAGGCGTCGTCGCCGATCTGCCGGAAGGCCTCGACACGATCATCGGCGAGCGTGGCATGAAACTCTCCGGAGGCCAGAAACAGCGCGTCGCCATCTCCCGCATCTTCCTGAAGGATCCGCCGATCCTGATCCTCGACGAGGCGACGTCGGCGCTCGACACGCAGACCGAGCACGAGATCCAGACCGCGCTGGAGGACCTGTCCGAACAGCGCACCACCCTGATCATCGCTCACCGTCTGGCAACCATCCGCAAGGCGGACAAGGTGGCTGTCGTCAGCGACGGCGAGATTGTGGAGTACGGCACCAACGCCGAACTCCTCTCCCGTGACAGCCGCTATCGGCAGATGACGCAGGTCCAGAGCATGTGAGGACACCCGACCATCTTGTGCCAGCCTCAGGGCGCAAGACCTGTTTTCTTCGCATAGCAGCTCAGGGGCTCACCGATCCCGGCTTGCGCGCTGCGCGTCCGGGATGACGAACACGGAAGAGAAAATCACCGAACGACGTCATACCGGACGCAGCGAAGCGAAGATCCGGGATCGGTGAGCCTCGGACGCTGGCTCGGTTTCCTTCTCGCAAGAAGTTCCGGGAGAAGCCTCTCTCAAGCCTCGACGGGCTGCGGCGTCTTAACCTGATCCTGTTCCAGAACGCAGCGCACCTTGTGCCCGCCGCCGAGGTCGATTTCCGGCGGCAGGGCTTCAAGGCAGGCTGGCCGGGCGAAGGCGCAGCGCGGGGCAAAGGAACAGGCCGACGGCGGTTCCTCCAGCGCGGGCGGCGAGCCGGGGATGGCGTCCAGCCGCTCGCCCTTGACGGCGCCGTGGAGGTTCGCCGCCAGCAGCCCCTTGGTATAGGGATGGCGCGGATCCTTGATGACGTCCCGCGTTGTCCCGGTTTCCACGATGTTGCCGGCGTACATCACGGCGATCCGGTCGGACACTTCCACCGCGACGCCGATGTCATGGGTGACGAAGATTACGCCCATTCCGAACTCCTTCTGCAATTCGCGCAGCAGCAGCAGGATCTGGATCTGGACGGTGGCGTCCAGCGCCGTGGTCGGCTCGTCGGCCAGCAGCAGCTGAGGCCGGCAGGCAAGGGCCAGCGCGATCATGGCGCGCTGGCGCATGCCGCCGGACATCTCGTGCGGATAATTCTTCAGCCGCCGCTCTGGTGAGGGAATGCGCACGCGCGTCAGCATGTCGAGCGCCACATCCATCGCCGCCCTCCGGCTGACGCCCTTGTGGCGCATCACCGTCTCGGCAATCTGGTCGCCGACCGTGTAGACCGGATCGAGCGCCAGCGCCGGTTCCTGGAACACCATGGAAACCTCGCCGCCCCGGTAGGCGGCAAGACGCCGGCCGGAAAGCGTCTTGATGTCCGTGCCGTTCACTCGGACACCGCCTTCGATGTCGGTGCGTTTCGGCGGCAGAAGGCGCAGCAGCGTTTTCAAAGTGACGCTCTTGCCGGAACCGGATTCGCCCAGAAGCCCGAGCATCTCCCCGGGCTGCATGGAAAGACTGACGCCGTTGATGGCGTGAACGGTCCGTTCGCCCCGGAAGCGGACTTTCAGGTTGTCGAATTCGACAAGCGGCGTGCCAGGCTTCGGCGCATCGGTCATTCGGCCGCCTCCTTGATTGCAGCACTGTGTCCCGAGCCGGGCTCTTGCATGTGACAGGCCGCCTGATGGGTGTCGTCGCCGCCGATGACGCTGAGTTTCGGCGTCTTCGCCGAGCAGACGCCTTCCGCGAACTTGCATCTGGTGTGGAACCGGCAGCCGCTTGGCGGATCAATCGGGTTGGGCGGATCGCCCGCAAGCGGCGGCTCCTCGGTCAGGTTGTCCGGATCCATCGAGGGCATGGCGGCAAAGAGCGATGCCGTATAGGGGTGGGCCTGATTTTCGTAGATCACGTCCGCAGGTCCGATCTCCACCACCTCGCCCAGATACATCACAAGTACCCGGTCGGAAATGTAGCGAACGACGTTGAGGTCGTGCGAGATGAACACATAGGTCAGGCCGAATTCGCGGCGTAGGTCATTCAGAAGGTTCAGCACCTGTGCCTCGACCGACTTGTCGAGTGCGGAAACCGCCTCGTCGAGGATGACGAGCCTCGGCTCCATCGCAAGGGCCCGGGCGATGTTGACGCGCTGGCGCTGGCCTCCGGAAAGTTCGTGCGGGTAGCGGTCGGCGAACCGGTTGGGATCGAGGCCGACCCGTCCGAGCAGATCGCGCGCCCGTCCGGTCGGGTTGCCCAGACCCAGGATCTTTGGCCCGAAGGCGACCGAGTCGACGATTGTCAGGCGCGGATTGAGCGATGCATAGCTGTCCTGAAACACCATCTGCACACCCCGGCGCAGTTCCTTCAGACTGATGTCCTCGCCAAGGCCGTCGCCGTCGAAGACGATATGGCCCTCGTCCAGGTCGATGAGGCCGACAAGAAGCCGTGCTGTCGTCGACTTGCCGCAGCCCGATTCCCCGACGATCCCGAGCGTTTCGCCCTTCTTCACGTCAAAGGAGACGCCGTCTACCGCCCGCACGGTCGCGGATTGCCGGTTGAACAGGCCGGAGCGGATCGGAAAATGCTTCTTCAGGTCCTTGGCGATGATCAGCGGCTGGTTCGGGCCGCCGCGGTCCGCCTTAGCGGAGCGTGGGTCAGTCTTTGACATTCATGGCACTCCTGAGACCGTCGCTCAAAAGATTGAGGCAAAGGGAGGTGATGAAGATCATCAGCCCGGGCAGGGCCGCCACCCATGGATTGACGTAGATTGCCGTGCGCAGGGTGTTCAGCATCAGGCCCCATTCCGGTTCCGGCGGGCGCACGCCGATGCCGAGGAAGGAAAGCCCGGCAGCCAGGATCATGCAGACACTTGTCAGGCTGGTCGCATAGACGAAGATCGGGCCGAGAACGTTGCCGATGATATGCACGCGGATGATCGTCAGCGCGCCGCCGCCGCTGGCTCTCGCGGCATCGATGTAGTCGAGGGAGCGCACGCCGGCGGTCGCGCTTTCCGCAACGCGCGCGATCGGTGGAATGAAGACGATGGTCAGCGACACAAGGCTGTTGATGATGCCGGCGCCGAGCGCACTGGAAATCGCGATGGCGAGCAGCACGGACGGAAAGGCGAAGAAGACGTCGACCGTGCGCATGATCAGCGTGTTGATCCAGCCGCCCGCATAGCCTGCGACAAGCCCGAGCGCCGAGCCGATGAAGAAGGCGAACACCACCGGCATCAGCCCGACGAACAACGTCAGCCGGCCGCCATAGATGAGCCTCGACAGCATGTCGCGTCCCTGCTCGTCCGTGCCGAGGGGAAACCCGGGATAGCCGATCGGCTTCAGCCGCTTGATCATGCTGGCATGGTAGGGATCGTTCAGGCCCAGATAGGGTGCGAAGATCGCCGCCAGGATCAGCGCCAGCACGATGACGGCGCAGGTCAGCGCGACCGGGTCGCGGGAAAAGCGGCGAACCACGCCGGACCAGTAGCCCCTCGTCTTGACCACCGGTTCGGCGAGTTCAGCGGTGTCGGATGCTGCACTCATGTCAGGACCTCTTGATGCGCGGGTCGATGGCGGCCTGGGCCACATCGACGATCAGGTTCATGCCGACGAAGAACAGCGACAGGATGAGGATCGTGCCCTGCAGCAGCGGCAGATCCCGCTGGAAGATGGCGTTGGACAACAGGAAGCCCGAACCCGGCCAGTTGAAGACCGTCTCGATCAGGATCGAGCCGCCGAGCAGGTACCCGAGTTGAAGTCCCATGACGGAGAGAGCCGTAGGGGCGGCGTTGCGGATCACGTGGAACAGAACGTCACCATGGGTCAGGCCCTTGGCGTAGAGCGCCTGAACGAAGTCCATGGAGAAGATGTCGCCGACAAGGGCCCGGACGGTCCGAGCGACGATGCCGATGGGCACCACGGCAAGCGTGACGGCGGGCAGGATCAGATGGCGGATGTGGGCGTAGTCCCACGACCACGATCCCGACCCGCCCGGGCCCGCGCCCATGGACGGCAGCCAGCCGAGCTGAACCGAGAAGATGATGACCAGCACGATCCCGAGCCAGTAGTTCGGCACCGAAACGCCGGTGATGGCGACAGACGTCACCAGCCTGTCGAAGATCGTGTCCCGGTAGTAACCGGCCAGAAATCCGAGAAACAGGCCGATTGGAAAGGCGATCACGCTTGCGGAAAAGGCCAGCAGCAGGGAATTCTTGACTGCGGAGAACACCTCGTCGGCAACGGGGCGTCCTGTCGCGATCGACTTGCCGAGATCGCCGGAGACGGCCTTGCCGATCCAGATCGCGTATTGCACGGGCAGCGGCTTGTCGAGGCCGTAGGCGGACCGCATCGCTGCCTGTTCTTCCTGCGTCGCGTCCACCGGCATGATGGCAGTCAGGGGATCGCCCGGGGCGATATGCACCAGCAGGAAGCAGATCACGCTGACGCCGACCGCGACCGGCAGAACGTAGATCAGTCGGCGAACGAGATAGGTGAACATGCGAGCCGCTCGTTATCGAATTTCAGGAAATGGGCTCCGGTGGTGCCGGAACGCGGACTGCCGCGGCTCCATCGCCGCGAAACGAAAGCGGGTGCGCGAAGCGGACTTCGCGCACCCACGGTTCTGTTACTCTTCGATCGTGATGCCGGAAAAGTTCTGGTACCAGTTCTGGGCCTGAACGAAACCCTTGACCTTCGGGCTCATGGCGCGCGGAGCCACGTCATGGGTCACCATCAGGAAGAGGGCGTCATTGACGTATTTCTCATGCGTCTTCTTCAGCACAGCGTCCTGGGCTTCCGCATCGAAGGTGGTCTTGATCTGCTTGAACAGGTCCTGCATTTCCTCGTCGCAGTAGTGGCCCCAGTTGGTGCCGTTCGGCGCGATCAGGTCGCAGGACAGGTGGCGGATCAGACCGGTGAACGGATCCTGGATGAAGTAGGTGAAGTTGATCGACTGGGAGCCTTCGACGCTCGGATCGGCAGCGCCGGCGCGCCACAGGTTGATCATCTGGTTCCATTCGACAACCATGAACTCAACGTCGATGCCGACTTCCGCAAGGCTCTGCTGAACATATTCGTTCATCGGCAGCGGCAGCATCTGTCCGGAACCGGACGGCGAGATCAGGGCTTTCACCTTGAGCGGCTTATCCGGGCCGTAGCCGGCTTCGGCGAGCAGTTCCTTGGCAGCTTCCGGGTCGTATTTGACTTCGAAGGTCGGGTTGCCGAACCACTGGCTGGACGGCGGCAGGAAGCCCTGTGCCGGAACGGCGAGGCCGCCAAGCAACTCTGTCAGGCCCTCGCGGTCGATGGCAAGGTTAGCTGCCTTGCGCACGCGGATGTCGTTCCAGGGGGAGCCTTCCAGGCGCGACAGGTGCCATGTCCAGTTATGCGGATAGGCGTTGGAGACAATCTCGAAGCCGTTGCCGGTCAGCGCCGGAATGGTGTCCGGAGCCGGTGCCTCGATCCAGTCGACCTGACCGGACAGGAGTGCGGCCGTACGCGCATTGGGCTCGGGCAGCGGCATCAGAACCATCTTGTCGAGCTTCGGAATGCGGGTTTCGTCCCAGTATTCGGTATTCGGCACCAGTTCGGCGCGCTCACGCGGGACAAAGCTGGTCAGTTTCCACGGGCCCGTGCCGGACGGTTCCTTGGCGACTTCTTCCCAGTTCTTGTCGTGCGCTTCCCAGTTGGCCTTGGAGGACATCAGGATCCAGGCGAGCTGATAGGGCAGTGTCGCGTTCGGTTCCTTGGTGGTGATTTCCAGCGTGTAGTCGTCGACCGCCTTGTAGGTGTCGACCGCCGGAATGCGCGACTTGCCCTGCGCGGACTGGCGCGGGTCGTATTGTTCGCTTTCCGAATCCAGAAGCTTGTCGAGGTTCCACACCACGTCATGTGCGGTGAACGGGCTGCCGTCATGGAACGTCACGCCTTCGCGGATCTTGAAGGTCCACTTGGTCTTGTCGTTCGCGTCGACGCTCCACTCGGTCGCCAGACCGGGGATCAGTGTCGAGGGCTTGTCGGCGCTGGTCAGATCCCACTCGATCAGTGAATCATAGACCGTATACCCCATGAAGCGCATGCCTTCGCCGCCCTGGTCCGTCTGACCGGTGGTCAGCGGAATGTCGGCGGCCGTCATGCCGATGCGCAGTGTGCCTTCGGCCCAGCTCTGCACCGTTCCTGATGCGAGCACGGCGATGGACAGGGCCGCCATGGCGGCACCTCTCAACCGTTTCAATGCCATTGCTGTTGTCCTTCCCTGATTGATATTCGGCATCGGCAATCAGTGCCTTGGCCGCGATGTCTCAATGCGCTCTCGTGCCTGCGGCGTTTCCTGCAATGGCCGGTCGGCGGCCCGCGCGATCCACCCGCGAACGGATGGCGGAAAATCTGGTTATCCGGGGTCGGGGATGTGGCGCGAAAAGCCGGGTCCAGACCCTTTCATGTATGACCTTCCGTTCACGAATTCTTGCCCCGACAACATCCTTGCGAGGCGTAAGAAGTTCAATGAAATCAAATAGTTTGTTGATTTTTTCTCTTGTCCTCTGGCGGCGTGTCGGGTTACCAGTAGTCTGGTCTGACCAGACGAGCGTATGGATCGACTAAAAATCGTGCAAGGCAATATTTTAGGCGTAAATGACTAATTTGACGCCATCTGAAACACCGGAGCAACGCGGTGAACCGAACGGGCCCAACGTGCTGTCCGTCCCCTCCCGCGTGGCCCAGTCCATTCAGGACATGATCGCGGAACGGGATCTTCAGCCTGGAGATGCGCTGCCCTCGCAACGCGATCTTGCCGCCCGGCTCGGCGCCTCCCGGCCTTCGGTGCGCGAGGCCGTCTCGATGCTGGAGACGCTCGGCCTGATCCGGGTCGAGAAGCGCAAGGGGCTTTTCGTGGCAGCGGTCTCCGGAAGGCAGCCGGCGGAGTTCTGGCCGGGTGGGCAGGGCTATGGCCTGCGCGATGTGTTCGAATTTCGCGCAGGCTTTGAGACCGAGGCACTTAAGGCCGCCTTTCCCCATTTCGACCATGCGGGAACGCAGCGGTTGCGCCAGCGCGCCGAGGCGCTGATGGTAGCGGCGGAAAAGGGCAACGCGGTCGCCGCCGCGAAGGAGGACACCGCTTTTCACGACGTGATCTTCGAATATTGCCGCAACCCCATCTACCGGGACATCCGCGGCCATCTGTCCAAGGTCATGCAGGAAAGCCAGTGGGTGCCGATGGTCATCATCGAGCGCATACCCGATACGGCGAGGGAGCATTTCAGGATTGTCGAAGCGATCGAGGCAGGTGATTGTGATGCCGCCTGCGAAGCGCTCGCCGACCACATTCACGCCGCCGCCTGGCGGTGCGACATCGAATTGGGCCGATTGGCCCCGGATCAGGATCCAGAAGCATGAACGACATGACGGGCGACATCATAAACGCCTTTTCCGAGCGCCTGCCGGAGCCGCTGACCGTCGGGGCCGGCGGCGATGACCGCCCGCTGGACGGCTTGCGGTTTGCCGCCAAGGAAAACTACGAGTTCGCAGGGCGGGTCGCTTCCAACGGCAACCCTGCCTGGAAGGCGACACATGCGCCGGCGGAAAAAACCGCGTCCTGCCTGCAAACGGCACTGGAGGCGGGAGGCGCGCTGGTTGGTTTCACGCATATGGATGAACTGGCTTACAGCATCATCGGTGCCAATGCGCACACGGGCGCGCCGGTCAATTCGGCGGCGCCGGATCGGGTGCCGGGCGGCTCGTCCTCCGGATCGGCCGCCGCGGTCGCCGCGGGCCTTGCCGACTTTGCGCTTGGAAGCGACACGGGCGGCTCGGTGCGCATTCCGGCTTCCTTCTGCGGCCTCTACGGTCTTCGCCCGACCCATGGGCGCATTGCCTCCAACGGCCTGCTTCCGCTCGCGCCCAGCTTCGACGTGCCGGGGTGGTTCACTGCCGAACTCGCGACGATGAAACGGGTGAGTGCGGTCTACGGCATCGGCAGCACGGGGCAGGCATCAGGCACTCAAGGCCGGCTTCCCGTGCGGCTGTGGATGCCGCAGACGATCTGGGATCATGCCGACCCGGACCTTGTTGCAGCGCTGGGACCGGCCCTTGACCGGCTGCGCAATGCGGTGGCCGACATCGACCGTGCTGCCTTGCCGGGCCCGTCGCTTGAAGAGTGGTTCGAGACGTTCCGGATCCATCAGGCCCATGAAGTCTGGCGTGCGGTCGGCGACTGGGCGATGGAGAACCCGGCCGGCTTCGGGCCGGGTGTGGCCGAACGCGTCAAGATTGCCGGGGCGATCACGGAAGACCAGTTTGCGCAGGCGGTGGAGCGCAGACACGCGATCCGGGCAGCAATGGACGAAAGGCTCGACGCGGCAACGGTCCTGGTTCTGCCGACGGCACCCGGTCCTGCCCCGCTTCTGAACGCAACTCAGGCGGACCTGGAAAACGCCCGAAAGGCGATCATGCGGACCACCAGCATTGCCGGGCTCAACGGCTATCCGGAACTCTCGATCCCCGTGGCCACCATGAGCGGCGCACCGGTTGGCCTTTCCCTGGTGGGCGCAAGGATGCAGGACCAGGACCTTCTCGCCCTCGCCGAATGCCTCCAGTAGGAAACGCTCTCATGTCCGCTCACGCCTTTTGCCGCAACCCTCTCGCCGACCGCAGCGCGGCCTATGGCCCCGATCAGTTGGCCGTTCTGAACGACGACGCCTTCCGGCTCGCCCGGGAAACCATAACCGGCTGGTCCGGATATGCCGAAACGCCGCTCCTGGCGCTTCCGGGGCTTGCAGCCCGCGCCGGCGTTGGCGCGCTTGCCTACAAGGACGAGTCGGCCCGCTTCGGTCTCGGCAGCTTCAAGGCGCTTGGCGGGGCTTACGCGGTATGTCGCGTCCTGTCCCGGTCGGCGGCAGAAAGCGGCATCTCGCCCTCCGACGCCAGGGCCTTTGCCGATCATGCCGCCAAGTGCACGGTCGCCTGCGCGACCGATGGCAATCACGGCCGCTCCGTTGCCTGGGGCGCAAGGACCTTTGGCTGCAACTGCACGATCTTCGTGCACGAGACGGTGAGCGAGGGGCGGAAACAGGCGATCGAGGCGTTCGGCGCGACGGTCGTGCGCTGCAAGGGCAACTACGACGACAGCGTGCGCGAGGCACAGCGCCAGGCCGACGCCAATGGCTGGACGGTGGTCTCTGATACGTCCTATCCCGGCTATGCCGACATCCCCAAGGACGTCATGCAGGGTTACGAGCTGATGGCATTCGAGGCCATGAACCAGTGGCCGACCAGAACGCCGCCCACGCACATCTTCATTCAGACCGGCGTCGGCGGCCTTGCCGCAGCCGTAACGGCGCATGTCTGGCGTCGCTTCGGCGCGGCGCGTCCGAAAATCGTGCTGGCAGATCCGCTCAATTCCGCCTGCTGGCTGGAAACCATCCGCGAGGGCGCGCCGGTTGCTGTTTCTGGAGACATCGAAACCGTCATGGCGGGGCTTGCCTGCGGCGAGATTTCCGATCTCGCCTGGACGGTGCTGCGCCAGAGCGCGGATGCGGTGGTGGGCCTGGACGACGCCTCGGCGGTCGAGGGCATGAAGATCCTCGCCGAAGGTCGTTACGGCGACAAACCCGTCACCGCCGGCGAATCCGCCGTTGCCGGGCTCATGGCCCTCCTTGCAGTCGCCGACGTGGAGGAGGAGCGCGCGGCACTGGGCCTCGATGAAAGCTCCCGTGTTCTCGTTTTCGGGACGGAAGGTGCCACCGATCCGGACCTTTATGCACGACTGGTTGGGCAGCCGGCCGCAGTTTGACGACCTGAAAGGAAAGCCGATGTCTCGCAGTCTCGTGATCGCCGCAGCCCAGCTCGGCCCCATTGCCCGCGCCGAGAGCAGGGCGTCAGTCGTGACCCGCATGATCGCGATGATGGAGACGGCGAAGGCGCGCGGCGCGGGACTGATCGTCTATCCGGAACTCGCACTGACGACCTTCTTCCCGCGCTGGTTCATGGAGGACCAGGATGAGGTCGACACATTTTTCGAGACCGAGATGCCGTCTGCAGACACCCGCCCACTCTATGAGGCCGCCGGAAGGCTCGGTTTGGCGTTCTCGTTCGGATATGCGGAGAAAACGACAGATGAAGCCGGAAAGACGCGCAGGTTCAACACCTCGGTTCTCGTTGGCGCCGATGGGGAGCTGCTTCTGAAATATCGCAAGATCCATCTGCCGGGACACCGGGAGAACGAGACATGGCGACCGTTTCAGCACCTGGAAAAGCGCTATTTCGAACTGGGCGATCTCGGATTCCCGGTCGCGGAGGCGCTCGGTGGCCGCCTCGGCATGTGCATCTGCAACGACCGGCGCTGGCCGGAGACCTTCCGCATGCTTGGCCTGCAGAAAGCCGAGCTGGTGCTTCTGGGCTACAACACGCCGGTTCACTATCCTCCCGCACCCGGCCACGATCACCTGCAGGACTTCCACAACCACCTGTCCATGCAGGCCGGCGCCTATCAGAACGGCACCTGGGTGGTGGGTGTTGCCAAGGCAGGCTGCGAGGAAGGCTGCGACCTGATTGGCGGCTCCTGCATCATCGCTCCGACGGGGGAGATCGTTGCGAAATGTTCGACACTCGGCGATGAAGTCATTACCGCCGAATGCGATTTCGATCGGTGCCGGGAGATCCAGGATAATATCTTCAATTTCGCCCAGCACCGTCAGCCGGCCCAGTACCGCCTGCTAACGGAAGACTAGCGGCCCTCGCATGACGATCGCACTGGTCAATCCGAACACCTCGCAAGCGACGACGGACGCGATGGTGGCGATCGCGCGCGGCGCACTTCCCGCTGCTCCCGTCACCGGCTTCACGGCACCGTTCGGCGCGCCCCTGATCAGCAATGAGGAGGCTCTCGCTGTTGCCGCTGACGCGGTGCTTTCCATCGATTACGGGGCAGTCGAGGGGCTGGAAGGGGTGATTGTCGCCGCCTTCGGCGATCCGGGGCTGGAAGCGCTCTCCCAGAAGCTGTCGGTCCCCGTCGTCGGCATCGCCCAGTCGGGCATGCTCGCCGCGGCAGAAGGAGGCAGGTGGTTCTCCGTCGTGACGACGACGCCGGATCTGGTCAAGGCAATCGAAAAGCGCGCAGCCAGTTATGGCATCGGACCTCAACTTGCCTCCGTCCGCCTCACCGACGGCAATCTCATGGAGACCATGGCCGATCCGGAGCTTCTGGTCAGCCGTCTCGCCGCAGCCATCGACAACGCAATTCGTCTCGACGGCGCGGAAGCCATCCTGATTGGCGGCGGACCGTTGGCAGTTGCTGCTCGAACTCTGGCGGACAGGGTGTCCGTTCCCCTGATCGAGCCGGTGCCCGAAGCTGCTCGCCGGCTCGCGAAGATGCTTTCCTAGACGGCGGGTCCTGCCCGTTCGGTCGGCTTCGTTAGGGTTGAAAGAAGGTGTGTGTGGCCCATCCTTCGAGACAGCGCTTCGCGCTTCCTCAGGATGAGGGGGAATTTGTTGCGAGGTTAGTTGGGCGAGGTTAGTTGGGAATGACCAATCCGCTGCTATCCGGCCGCGATGCTGCTGCTATCCCGCACCCGCTCCAGACCCAGTTCCAGCCCCAGTTCCCTTCCCGACGCCTTTCCTCCACTCCTCCTCATGCTGAGGAGGGCCGAAGGCCCGTCTCGAAGCATGGGCGGCATACTCCGATGACGGCAATCTCTCCAGCAATGGCGCTTCAATGCAGGGGTCGGAAAGCGAGGCATAACCCCGCTTTCCTTTTCAGACCGTGTTAGATCCCGCCGAAGCAGAGATACTTGATCTCGGTGAAGTCGTCCGTGCCGTACTTGGAGCCCTCGCGGCCAAGGCCGGACTGCTTGACGCCGCCGAAGGGAGCGACTTCGGTTGAGATCAGGCCGGTGTTGATGCCCACCATGCCGTATTCCAGAGCCTCGGCGACGCGCCAGACGCGGGAAAGGTCGCGGGCGTAGAAATAGGAGGCGAGGCCGAAGATGGTGTCGTTGGCCTGCTCGATGACATCGTCGACGCTGTCGAATTTGAACAAAGGTGCGACAGGGCCGAAGGTTTCTTCCGAAGCGACCTTCATCTCCTTGGTCACGCCGGTCAGAACCGTCGGCTGGTAAAACGTCCCGCCCTTTTCGTGCCGATCGCCGCCGGTCAGGAGTTCGGCGCCTTTCGACAGGGCGTCGGCGACATGGTCCTCGACCTTATCCAGAGCCTTTTCGCTGATCAGCGGGCCTGCGGCCACGCCCTCCTCGAACCCGTCACCGACCTTCATCTTGGAGGCGGCGTCGGCCAGTTTCTTGGCAAAGGCATCATAGACGCCGGCCTGCACATAGATACGGTTGGCACAGACGCAGGTCTGGCCGTTGTTGCGATATTTCGAGATCATCGCCCCTTCGACCGCCGCATCGAGGTCCGCGTCGTCGAAGACGATGAAGGGGGCGTTGCCGCCGAGTTCCATCGATGCCTTCAGAACCTTGTCCGCCGCCTGGCGCAGAAGAATGCGGCCCACCTGGGTGGAGCCCGTGAAGGTGATCTTGCGGATCTTGTCGTTGGAGCAGAACTCCTCGCCGGTACCGGCGGAATCCGTGGATGTCACCACGGAGAAGAGGCCCTTCGGCAACCCGGCCTCTTCGGCAAGCTTCGCCATGGCAAGGGCGGACAGCGGCGTTTCGCTTGCAGGTTTTGAAACGAAGGCGCAGCCGACGGCAAGGGCAGGGCCGACCTTGCGGGCAATCATTGCGTTCGGAAAATTCCACGGCGTGATGGAAGCGACCACTCCAACGGGCTGCTTCAGGACGACGATGCGCTTGTCTTCCTGGTGGCCCGGGATGACGTCCCCATAAACGCGCTTTGCCTCTTCCGAGAACCACTCGATGAAGCTTGCGCCGTAAAGGATCTCACCGCGTGCTTCGGCAAAGGGCTTGCCCATTTCCGCGGTCAGGATCGCGCCAAGGTCGTCAGCATTCTCGACCATCAGGTCGAACCATTTGCGCAGGACACCGGCGCGCTCCTTTCCGGTCTTTGCAGCCCAGCCCTTTTGTGCCTTGTGGGCATCATCGATCGCCTTGCGGATTTCCTCGTTGCCGAGGTCGGGAAGGGTTGCGATCAGGTCGCCGTTCGCCGGATTTGTAACGTCGAACGTCTTGCCGGAGGAGGCCTTGCCGACCCAGTCGCCGCCGACGAAGGCCTCGGTGCACAAGAGGTCGGACCGCTTGAGCCGCTCGGTCAGGGTTTTGGATGAGGCTGTCATTGAGTCACTCCCTTGATCACGTTTTTGCCGCCCGCGGGCGGGATATCTCATGAGCGAACGCAGGGAGGCATCACTCGTTCCGGGTGGTGACGGAACGCCGCAGGACGGCTTTCAGCCGCATGATCTGCCACCTGCTTCGCGGTAGGTAGATCATGAGTATCCAATTTCTCGAAAAGGCGCATCCGGTTTCTCGCGCGCGAAACACTGCGGCGGAAAGGGGCAGCGGTGCAGTCCACCCGCTGCGGCGAGCCCCTTTGCTCTGACTTCCCAGCCGATCAAAGGGGCTTCGCGTCTTTTACGTCTGCCGGGGTCTCAAACAGGGCTGCCTAAAGGTGTGCAGACGTTTGAGACCGGACATGTCCGGCAGAGCCATTTCACGTCCTGATGGGTGTGATCAAGCCGCCTCGGCGACGACGCCCGGCTGCTTGCTCCAGTCGGCGTACCAGGTCCGGAACAGCTCGTACTGCGCATCGAGATAGTTGCGCTGCGCGTCGGTCAGGGCGTCGCTTTCGTTGAAGTGAAGTTCATAGGCGGTGTCGCCGGTCAGAACCATCAGGCGTTTGTAGAAGAGCACCAGGTCAGGGCCTTCATCGAACGTGGACAGCACATGCAGCGCCTCGTCCAGTTCCTTTGCTTTCACCCGTGCCTCGGCGTTGCCGGCCGCAGCCATCTGGCACAGGCGCGTCAGATGCAGGACTTCCTTCGGCAGGGCATTGCCGATGCCGGTGATCGCGCCGTTGGCACCGCAGTTGACGAAGCCGTGGAACACGTTGGTATCCACCCCGATCATCAGCGAGATGTCATCGCTGCGAGAGGTGATGTTCTCCGCGGCATAGCGCAGATCGGCGGCGCCGCCGAATTCCTTGAAGCCGACCAGGTTCGAATGTTCGCTGCGCAGCTCGAAGAAGAGATCGGCGCGGGTTGCGAAGCCGTAGTAGGGGCTGTTGTAGATGACGGCAGGAAGAGCCTTTGCCGCCGTCAGGATGGCCTTGAAGTGAGCCTTCTGCGCGATGGATGATGTTCCGCGCGACAACACACGCGGGATGACCATCAGGCCTTTCGCGCCGACTTCGGCCGCATGGGCCGCCAGGCCCACCGCGCTTGCAGTGTTGATGGCGCCGGTCCCCACGATTGTCGGAACGCCGGCCGAAACGAGGCGGGCAACGCCTTCCTTGCGCTGTTCGTCGGTCAGGAGCGGCCAGTCGCCCATGGAACCGCAATAGATGACGGCAGACATGCCGGCCTCGATCAGCTCCTTGCCCTTCTTGACCAGAGCGTCGAAATCCGGCGTCCGGTCGGCCTTGCAGGGAGTCATCAGGGCGGGCATGCAGCCGGTGAAGGTTTCCTCAGCCATTTTTCTTTCCTTTGTTGATCCGCCGCAAGGCTCCCTGGTGTCCAGGGACGGGTTCTTGCCGGCGTATTGGTTTCGGTCGATGGGTCTAGTGTTTCCGGTATTCCGTCAGAAGCCGACAATCTGATCCGGCAGCCAGGTGGCAAGCGCAGGGAACAGCGCCACCAGCGCCAGCGTCGCAAGCTGCAGCAGGATGAAAGGTACCACGCCCCGGCACATCTGCCCGTAGGTCATGTCCGGTGGAGCGATGGATTTGAGATAGAAGATGGAGGAGGCCATCGGCGGGGTCAGGTAACTGGTCTGGATCACGATGATCACCAGGGTGCCGAACCAGACGGGGTCGATGCCCGCCTGCCGGATGATCGGGGTGAACAGCGGCACGCAGATGAGGACATTCGCCGTCCAGTCCAGAACGAAACCGAGCAGGAAGACGATGATCAGGAAGAAGACGATGATCCCCGCTTCGCCCATGCCGATGTTCTCGACTGCCGAGCGGATCAGACGCGAGCCGCCGTTGGCGGCGAAGGTGCCCATGAACATGGTGCCGGCAGCCACGATGAGCAGGATCATCGCGGAAATACGCACGGTGATCTGAAGCGACTCCCGCAGCATGCCAAAGGAGAACCGGCCGTAGGCAACGCAAAGCAGAAGAGCGCCGACCGCGCCGACGGAGGCTGCTTCCGTTGGCGAGGCGATCCCCGCCAGCAGCGATCCGAGCACGGCGAAGATCAGAGCACATATCGGCAGCAGAGAGGTCACCGTCAGGCGCAATTTCTCGCCCATCGGCATGTCGACGGTTTCCGTCTGTACCCCGGCGTTTTCCGGCGGCCAGATCAGGCCGTGCAGCATGAGGAAGATGATGAAGAGGACCACCATCAGCAGGCCCGGAAGCATCATTCCGGCCAACAGCTCGCCCACGGACATCTGCGCCAGCGAGGCATACATCACCGCGATGACGGAGGGCGGGATCATGGTGCCGAGAGAGCCACCGGCGCAGATCGTGCCGGAAATCAGGCTGTTGGAATAGCGGAACTTCTGCATGGCCGGGATGGCCATCATGCCGATCATGACTTCCACGGCGCCGACGACGCCGGCGGCCGCCGCGAAAACGGCGCCCATGGCGATGGTGGCAATGGCCAGTCCGCCCGGGAGGCGCCCGAGCCAGATCTGCATCACCTTGAACAGGCGTTCGGCGATGCCGGACCGCTCCAGAATGGCGCCCATCAGCACGAACATCGGGATCGCGGCCAGGATGAAGTTTGTCGCGGCCGAATAGAAGGAGCCGTAGAGCTGCGCAAAGACATTCGGTCCGAAAACGAGATAACCGGCACCCGCCGAAACGATGGTCAGTGCCAGGGCGATGGGAATGCCCGCCAGCACGAGTGCGAACAGCAGCGGAAACATGAAGGCGGCAACGGACATCGCGTCAGGCTTTCAACTGGAAGTCTTGGTCGACGGTGCCGCCGAAGGCGCGCAGGCCGTGAATGAGGATCTGCAGCGTGAAGGCGACAAGACCGATCGCGAGCAGAGAGTAGAAGGGCCACATCAGCGGGGCCCAGGGGCTGACCATTTCCACTTCGGAGGTCGTGAACGCACGCCAAGCGCGCGTGATTCCGAACCAGGAAAGGCCGCCATAGATGGGAGCCAGCAGCACGACGAAGACTATGCCTTCGATGATCTGCCGCAGGCGAGGCGGCATCTTCTGCGCCAGAAAATCGATCCGTACGTGGGCATCCTGCCTGAGGGCATGGGCCGCGCCGAGAACAAACAGCGTTCCCGTGCACATGTAGGAAATGTCGAAGGCCCAGATGGTCGGCGCGCTGAAGACATAGCGCGCCGCCACTTCGTAGATCATGGAAGCGACCAGGATGAGGGCAACGGCCTCAGCGATCCGGGAAAGAAACCTGGAAAACGCGTCGACGGCTTTGAAGAGTGCTGACATCCTGCTCACGTCCCTGAAGGCTTAGTCCTGGTTCCGGATAAGGTAGCTGCTCTGGGCAGACCACTCATCCAGGAATGCCATGTAGTTGGCGAGAAGGTCGGCCATTTCCGGCTTGCCGGCTTCCTTTTCGGAGGCAGCCTTCTTGGAGATCCAGTCCTTGCCGGCGGCGGAGAGTTCGGTGACGAACTCCGGATCGAGCGTGATGATCTCGTTCTTGCCTTCGGCGTAGGTTTTCAGCGCCTTGATATCTGCCGAATAAAAGTGGATCAGGCCTTCCATGGTGGTCAGCTCGGCAGCTTTTTCGATCAGGGGCTTCAGATCGTCATCGATCGCGTCCCAGGTTTCCTGCTTCAGGACGACTTCCCAGAGGAAGGTCGGCTGGTGGACGCCGGGAACGATGATGTATTTCGCGGCCTCATGGAAACCTTCGGGCAGGTTGCCGGACGGCGGGCCCCACTCGATCAGGTCGACACCCTTGCGCTGCAGCAGTGTGTAGATTTCTCCCGGCGGCACCACCGTCGGCACGGCGCCGAAGTATTCCCGCATGACTTCCGCCCAGGGGCCGGACGTACGGTATTTCAGGCCCTTGAGGTCCTCGGCCTTTTGAACCGGCACATTGGAATGCGCCATGATTTCAGAGGATCCGATACCGACGATCAGGCTCTTGAAGCCTTCCTTGGCGCGCAGGTCGTAAAGTGCTTCCTTGCCGCCGTCCTCATAGATCCAGGTGATATAGGCTTCCGGACCCATGCCGCCCGGAAAGCCGGCGAAGATGGCGTTGATCGGGTCCTGGTTGACGCGGTAGCTCGGCGTCGAATGGCCGGCCTTGATGACACCGTCGCGCACGCCGTCATAGACCTGCAGTGCGGGCACCAGCACGCCGGCACCGAACGGCTCGATCTCGACGCGGCCTTCGGTCAGCGTGTCGACGTTGTCGGCGAAACGCTCGAGAAAGTTCACGTAGAATGGCGAGCCTTCCGGCACGGAGGTCGGAATCTGCCAGGTGACCTCCTGGGCCGAGGCCGGCATCGCGGCGGTCAGCAGGGTGGCGGCAAGCCCCCAGGCCTTCAATCGATCGAACATTCATGTCTCCTGTCTGGCACACGGGTCTTCCGCCCGCGCTCTGGAAGGTGCCGCCCGCCGGGTCGGCAGGCGGGAAATTCATCGCGATCAAACGCTAGGGCAAAAAATATTTCTTGTCGACACAAAAAATTCAGAAAAGAAATCGAGAGCTAAGCTATTGAAGAAAGAGAAATTTTTCGCGAATGCATGAGGAGTTCCGACGGCCCGTCTCGAAGCACGGGCCGCTTGTTCAACACGGTTCTTGGCGAGAACAAGCGGGAGATATCGTTCTGAAAATCGCCGGCTAGAGCGCCACGTCCGCGTTCACGCGCCTGTCGTTGACGATGTAGCTCTGGATCTGACGCACGATCTGGTCGGCATGCTGCTTGGCGATCCTGTCGGCTTCGGCGACGTCGCCCGCCTCGATCGCGGACACCATCAGCTCATGCTCGTCGAGATAGATTTCCGGCAGCTCATCGTTGAAGGAGGAGTAGTAGAAGCGCAGCAGGCGACGGCCTTCGTCCAGAAGCCTGTCGAAGAGTTCGGTGTAGTAGCGGTTCTTGCCGGCGCGGGCGATTGCCGAATGGAAGTGCCGGTTGACCTCGATCATCCGGTAGACGTCCTTGTTCGACACCGCCTCGGCATACTGGTGCTGCAGATCGCGTATCCCGGCGACTTCGGCGCTCGTTCTGTTCTGGGCGGCAAGGCGGGTTGTCACCCGGTACATCAGGGTCAGCGCATCGTAGAAACTCGGAAGCTCCAGGAAATCCAGCGGCGCGACGATGGTGGCGCGGTTGGGCAGCGTGACCACGAGGCCGTCGTTGGCAAGCTTGATCAAGGCCTCCCGGATCGGCGTCCTCGACATGTTGAACCGCTGTGACAGTTCGGATTCGTCGATCGGGCTACCCGGCGCCAGTGTCAGCTCCAGGATCTCGCGCTTGAGCGTCTCCAGAACGGTCGAAACACCTAGCCCGCGCTTCGGTTTGGTGCCATTTGTCTCGCGGTCTTCCTGTGGCCTGGGCGCCATGATGCAGTTTCCGTCTTTCGTTGTGCGTTCCGACAAGGAAGCAAGAAAAAAACACTCTGTCGACAAAAACCGCGCTATGCGCTCATTTGACCACAGATTGTGGAGCAGCGGGAAGTGGGTGCCGAACGCGCCTCCACTCGCTTGCATTTTCGCCGTGCCTCGGTCCTATAGGCGCCGATCAAAAAGCCCGTCGGGCGAGCGCTGAAAACCGTCCATGCCTTGCCGGACGCTCAGTCGGCGCCGACGAATTGGCTTCGCCAGGAAGAGGAATGGGGCAATGAAACAGCTTGAGATCTGCGTCGATACCATCGAGGGGCTTGCAGCCGCTGTCGAAGGCGGCGCCGACAGGGTGGAGCTGTGCTCCGCGCTTGCCGTCGGGGGGCTGTCGCCATCCCTCGCGCTGCTGGAAGCCGCGCGCGCCTGTCCCGTGCCTGTGCAGGTGATGGTGCGCCCGCGCGACGGCGACTTCCTCTATGGCGAGGAAGAGCTTTCCGGCATGGAGCAGGAAATCGAGCAGGTTCGGCAGATGGGGCTGGCGGGTATCGTCATCGGGGCGGGCGACGCAGACGGGCTCGACCTTGCGGCCTTGAAACGTCTGTGCGACGCCGCGCAAGGGCTCAACAGCACGCTTCACCGCGTGGTTGACCTTCTGGCGGACCGGAGCACGATCCTGCAGCCGGCGCGTGATCTTGGCTTTTCGCGCATCCTGACATCGGGCGGCGCCAAAAAAGCGGTGGACGCGCTGTCGGACCTTCAGCGTCTGGTGACGGACGCGCCGGCCGGATTGTCGATCATGCCGGGCTCCGGGGTGACGGCGGAGAATATCAAGGCAATTCTCGAGGCAACTGGCGCGCAGGAAATCCATGCGTCCGCAGCCCTTCCCGCGGAGCCTCCCGAAAAGCGCCTCGTAGAGCTGGGGTTTGCGTCAGGAACGCGCCGGAAGGCGAGCGCGGAAAGCGTGCGGCAGCTCAAGGCCGCCATGTCCGCCTGAGGCGCGCTCAACGACAATGCAGTGACTCGCGGGATCAGTCTTTGGCCATCTCCAGCGCCTCTCCGCCGCGAAAGACGGACAGAAGCTCGAGATCCGCGGACAGATGCACCAGGTCCGCCCGGACACCGGGGCGGAGCCGGCCGATCTGGTTATCCTCGCCGATCAGCGCGGCCGGAATGCTGGTTGCCATGGCAAGGGCCGTCTCCAGCGGCGTGCCGCACAGACGGACCACGTTTCGAATGGCTGTCGTCAGGTCGAGATGCGCTCCGGCCAGGGTGCCGTCCGCCAGCGTCAGCCGGTTGCCATCGCGACGGATTTCACGACCGTTCAGCGTGAAGCCCTGCAAGTCGGTGCCGGCCGTCGCCATCGCGTCGGTAACAAGGAAAATCCGGCCGGGCCCGGCCTTGCCGTTCATGGCAATCGCCATGGCGGCCGGATGGACGTGGATGCCGTCTGCGATCAGCCCTGCGCTGAGACCGCCAAGCCGGACGGCCGCACCGACAACGCCGGTCTCTCTGCTGCCCAGCTGGCTCTGGGCATTGAAGAGATGCGTCACGCATCTCGCGCCGGCTTCCATGGACTCCTGACAAACGGCGTAGCTGCTGTCCGTATGACCAAGCGAGACGAGAATGCCCGCCTTCGATAGCGCGCGGATCTGTTCGCGCGACACACTTTCCGGGGCGACGGTGACTTTCAGGACCGGCAGCCGTTCGGCTGCTGCCACCAGCATCTCAAGGTCGCGGTCGTTCATGGGCCGGATCAGATCCGGATCGTGCGCCCCCTTGCGAGACACCGCCAGATGCGGCCCTTCAAGGTGGATGCCACCGATCCCGGCAATGCCGCTTGCCAAGGCGTCCTCGACCGCACGGATCGCCTCGCCGGTGATGTCCGGCGTGTCGGTCACCAGCGTCGGCAGGATCGTTGTTGCACCGATCCCGGCATGCGCGTCGGCCATCGTTTGCAGGGTCTTGACGGTCGGTGCGGCATTGAGCATGACGCCGCCGCCGCCGTTGACCTGCAGGTCCACATAGCCGGGCACAATCACGCCGCCATCAAGGTTGGTGACCGCGGCAGCCGCCGGAATATCGGCGCTCGAAACGATGGCTTTCACCTTGTCCGCATCGATCAGAACCGCGGCATCCTTTCGCATCGTCTCGCCGTCGAAAATATCGGCGCCCTTCAGCGCTCTCAGCGTGCTGGACGTCGTCATACGGTCTCCGTGACCTTGTTGAGGTGGCGCGGCGCGTCGGGATCGATGCCGCGGCTCGTCGCGAAGGCTTCGACCATGCCGTAGAAGGAGACGATCAGCGACAGCGCATCGGTCAGAGGGTGGCCCGTGCGGACACGGGCAAGCGGTGTCGCCGCCGTCACCTTGTCTGTCGTGGCGAACACGCTGGCACCCTTGCCGGCAACCTCGTCGGCGGTCTTTGCCAGTGCCGCTTCGGCGGCATCATCGACCGCGAAGCACAGCACGGGAAAGCCGTCGCCGACGATGGAAACGGGGCCGTGAAGCACCTCCGCGGAGGAATAGCTTTCCGCATGAAGCTGGCACGTTTCCTTGAACTTGAGCGCGGCCTCGTTGGAAATCGCCAGCACCTGACCCCGGCCGAGCGTAAACAGGGACGAATGCACGCCGATCGCCTCCCGTACTTCCGGCCAGGAAAGCTCCGCAGCGCGCTTCAGGTGGTCGGGAAGGGCGGCAAGCGACGAGAGAAGTGCCTCGTCCTGCTTCCATTTCGCCAGGAACAGAAGGCCCGCAACCGCGGAGGTGACGAAGGTCTTTGTCGCCGCGACGCTGATTTCCGGCCCTGCATGGATGTTCAGCGTGTGGCGGGCAACGCGGGCGAGGTCGGAACCCGTGTTGTTGGTCAGAGCAATTGTCAGGGCACCGTCTTCGCCGGCCGATCGGGTCATCTCCACGATGTCGGGACTCTTGCCGGATTGTGAGACGCCGATGCACAGGCTGCTCCCAAGCTTCAACCGCGCGCCGTAAAGAGAGGAAATGGAGGGGCCGACGGAAGCCACCGGAAGGCCGAGCAGGATTTCAGAGGCATATTTCAGGAAGGTGCAGACGTGATCCGAGGACCCCCGTGCCACGGTGATTGCAAAGGCCGGATCGAGCGTGCGGGCCGCTTCCGCAGCCGCCTCGATATCTGCCGTGCCGTCTGCCAGAAGCCGCTCGACCGCAGCCGGAATCTCGAGAATCTCGTTACGCATCCGCGTGACGGTCGACATGGCGCTTCCCCTATTTGGCGAGCTTCAGCTCGGCGATGAAATCATATGCGTCGCCGCGATAGACCGAGCGGGTGAACTCGACGACGCGGCGGTTCGAAAGGTAGGAGGTCCGTTCGATCCGAAGGCCGGCCGATCCGGTCTCCACGCCGAGAAGCTCGGCGTCCGCCGGTCCCAGATTGATGGCCGAAATCTTCTGAAGGGCGCGCTCGGGCCGATGACCGCCGACGTCCAGAACCTCGTAGAGAGAAGTGGTGACGATATCCGGATCCGGCAGGATATCAGCCGGGATCGATGCTCTTTCGATGGCCATGGGACGCTCATTGGCCATGCGCAGGCGCGCGACCCTGGCGACCTGTTCCCCGGAGGACAGCGCCAGCGCGACAACTTCATCAAGCGTCGGCGCAAACAGGCCGCGTTCCAGCCACTCGAAAGTGGAGGGCAGGCCGCGCTGTGCCATGTCTTCCGTGAATGAGGTCAGGCGCGACAGGGATTGTTCGACCTTTGGCGTGCCGTCGGAAACGAAGCTGCCCGAGCCCTGCCGCTGGACGATGATGCCCTTGTCGACCAGATCCTGCATGGCGCGGCGTACGGTGACGCGGGACAGGCCGGTAATCGATGCGATTTCCCTCTCTGCCGGCAATGGCGCGTTCGCGGTGAGAACGCCGGACGAGATGCTGTCTTCCAGACGTCTGCGCAGCTGCACATATCGCGGCCCTTGCGCGCCATCCATCCAGTCGGCCGGTCTCAGGAAATCTTCAATCGTCATGAAACAGCTCTCGCGTTCTGGGCCGAAATTGTGTCTGCCAGGTAGAGGGCGCCGTCCAGCGCGGAACCCCGAGGCTCGGCGAGGCAGCGCGCAATCCGAACGGGCAGGAAGGAGGCATAGCGCTTGCCGAGGCCGCCGATCAGGCAGACCGGTTCGTCGCCGGGCCAGGCGAGCGCCGACAGGCAGTCGTCGATATAGGCAGCACCGGCCTGCATCAGGTCCTGTCCGTTGACGTCACCGGCAATCGCCGCTTCAACGACGGTCGGGGCAAATTGCGCGAATTCGGACGGTGAGGCCGACTGGGCGAATTTCAGGACCTGATCGACACGTCCGTCGAACCGCTGCCAGGTGTCCCTGACAAGCGGGCTGTCCTCCTTCAATCCGTCGCGGCAATGAAGGAGGCGCGTCAGCAGGGATTTGCCCAGCCAGCAGCCGGAGGCCTCGTCACCGAGATCCGCGCCGTAACCGCCAAGAAACCTGAGGCCGGCGTTGCTTTGCCGCACGACGAAGGAGCCTGTGCCGATGCTGGCAACCACGCCGTTGTCTCCGCCGAGCGCTCCGGCGACAGCGCTGCGCCGGTCGTCCTCGATGATCACGCTGTCGAGCGGAAGGGCTGTTTCGACCGCCTTTGCTGCGGTGTCATCCATGACGCCCGCGAGACCGGCAAAGGTCGGGACGCCTCTCAGCTCGTCTTTCGAGAGCCCTGCCTCACGTGCGAGTGCATTGAGACCGTCTGTCAGAATGGAGATCGCATTCGCGAGGTCTGTATGCGCATTGGCGCCGCCAAGCACATGCTCGAACCGCGTGCCGGGGCGCGTGAGCGCGAAGCGGCAGCGGGTGCCGCCACCGTCGATACCCAGTCTGAACTGCGATAGTGGTCTCCTCATAGGAATACCTTTACAATACCAATAGAGAAAAGAAAAGACAGTAACCTTGTCACTTATGGCGCAAAACAGCGATGAAACACTTGGAAAAAATAAATGGTAGACAAAAGGTATCTTAATGGCCTTAAATGGTTTCGTCGATAGGAGGGTATATGCCACAGTCGGTTCTGCCAAAGACGGAAACGTTACATGACAGCGCGAAGGGCCTCGATATCCGTTCGGGCGCCGATATCGCCGCAACGATCCTGTCCGGGCAGCAAGCCGCACTGAAATCCGTCGAGACATCTCTCCCTGACCTGGTGCGTGGCGCCGACCTGATGGTCGACACCGTCAGGCGTGGCGGGCGCCTGATCTATGCCGCAGCCGGCTCGTCCGGGCTGATGGCCCTTGCCGATGCCGCGGAGCTGACGGGCACCTACGGCCTGTCCCCCGATCTTATCCTGTTCTTCATGGCTGGCGGCGTGCCCGTCGACGGCCGGATGCCGGGTCACACCGAAGACCAGGCCGACGCTGCCGAACGGGACGCCGCGGCCGTGCGTCCGGGGGATGTCGTCATTGCGGTCACCGCCAGCGGCTCCACCCCTTATCCGACTGCATTTGCGAAAAAGGCACGCACCCTGGGGGCGTCGACGATCTGCGTCGCGAACAATGGCGATGCTGATATCTTCGTCCATGCGGATGTTGCAGTTGCGCTCGAAACGCCGCCGGAAATCATCGCTGGCTCTACCCGTCTCGGCGCTGCAACGGCCCAGAAGGCGGCCTTGAACACCATGTCGACCCTGATGGGGGTGCGCCTTGGTCACGTCTATGACGGCATGATGGTCAATCTTGTGGCCGATAACCGGAAACTGCGCGCACGCGCAGCCGGAATGGTTAGCCGCATCGCGCATGTGGACAAAGAAACCGCTACGCGAAGCCTCGAACAATCGAAATGGGCGGTCAAGCCGGCAGTGTTGCTGGCTGCGGGGGCGTCATCCCTCGATCGCGCGGAAACGTTGCTGGCCGAAACGCAAGGACAATTGCGAAAGGCCCTGCAGCGGATTTAACGCCGGCGCGGCCCTGGGGAACGGGCCGCCGGTTGGTACAGGAGGACATTATGTCAAGCAGATCCCTTTCCTTTGCGCTTCTCGCTACGACACTTCTCGCCGGGCCTGCCTGGGCCGAGGATGTCACGCTCAACATCGAAAGCTGGCGCAACGACGACCTCGTTCTGTGGCAGGAAAAACTGATCCCGGCCTTCGAGGCCTCGCATCCGGGCATCAAGCTGAACTTCACACCATCCGCGCCGGCCGAATACAACGCCATCCTGAACTCCAAGCTGGACGCAGGCAGTGCAGGCGATCTGATCACCTGCCGCCCGTTCGACGCCTCGCTTGCGCTGTATGAAGACGGCAAGCTGGTGGACCTGTCCGGCCTGGAGAACATGAAGAACTTCTCCGACGTCGCGAAGTCCGCATGGCAGACCGATGACGGCTCGGCCACCTTCTGCGTGCCGATCGCGTCCGTGATCCACGGCTTCATCTACAACAAGGACGCCTTCGAGGAAGTCGGTGTCGAGGTTCCGGAAACCGAAGCGCAGTTCTTCGAGGTGCTGGAGAAGTTCAAGGAAGACGGCAGCTACATTCCGCTGGCCATGGGCACCAACGACCAGTGGGAGGCCGCGACGATGGGCTACCAGAACATCGGTCCGAATTACTGGAAGGGCGAAGAAGGCCGCCTTGCACTGATCAAGGGCGACCAGAAGCTGACCGACGAACAGTGGGTCGCGCCCTACGCAACCATTGCCAAATGGGCGCCCTATATGGGCGATGGCTTCGAGGCTCAGACCTATCCGGACAGCCAGAACATCTTCACCCTGGGCCGCGCCGCAATCTACCCGGCAGGAAGCTGGGAAATCGCGGGCTTCAACAGCCAGGCCGACTTCGAGATGGGCGCCTTCAAGCCGCCGGTCGTGAACGAAGGCGACACGTGCTACATCTCCGACCACACGGACATCGCCATCGGCCTCAATGCCGCCAGCCCGAACCAGGATGCCGCCAAGGAATTCCTGAACTGGGTCGGCTCTGAAGAATTCGCAACGCTCTACGCCAACGCGCTTCCGGGCTTCTTCTCGCTGTCGGACCACGACGTCACCATGGAAGACCCGCTGGCCGAGGAATTCGTGTCCTGGCGCGGTGAATGCGAATCCACCATTCGCTCGACCTACCAGATCCTCTCGCGCGGCACGCCGAACCTGGAAAACGAAACCTGGGGTGCCTCTGCTGCGGCCATCAAGGGAACCGAGACCCCCGAGGAGCTTGGCAAGAAGCTCGAGGACGGTCTGGCGTCCTGGTACGCTCCGCACCAGAAGTAATCCGACAAGACGACAGCAGGCTTCGGACCGGAGGGTCCGGAGCCGTTCTTTTGGCAAGGTCGAAACGTCCGCAAATGCCGGCCCGTCGTCCGAGGACGCGGATCGGGAATAGCCGCGTCCGGTCCCTGCCTGAAACTCCGGGGGTGAAGCATGCAGGCGCCACGCTTCAAATGGCATATCGTCGTCTTCCTGGCACCGGCGGTGCTGGTCTACACGGCGATCATGATCTTTCCGCTCTTCAACACGCTGCGGCTGGCCCTTTACACCGAGGCAGACCAGATGCGGGTGTTCGTCGGGCTGGAAAATTTCAGGACGCTCTTCGGCGATCCCCGATGGGCAGCCAGTTTCTGGAATGCGCTTGGCAACAATTTCTGGTTCTTCCTGATCCATATGGTCGTGCAGAACCCGATCGGTATCCTGCTGGCGGCGATTCTATCCCATCCGCGCCTGCGCCTTGCCGGCTTCTACCGGACCGCAATCTTCGTGCCGACGATCCTGTCCTTCGTCATCGTCGGTTTCACATGGAAACTCATTCTGTCGCCGATCTGGGGCATTGCGCCGGATCTCCTGAGCGCGATCGGACTGAAGAGCCTTTACGCGCCGTGGCTCGGCAAGGAGGAATACGCGCTGACGACGCTGGCGCTGGTCTCCGTGTGGCAGTTCGTCGGCATCCCCATGATGCTGATCTATGCCGCGCTTCTGACCATCCCGGAGGAAATCCTGGAAGCGGGAGAAGTCGACGGCATCACCGGAATGTCTGCATTCTGGAAGATCAAGCTGCCGCTGATCCTGCCGTCCATCGGCATCATCTCGATCCTGACATTCGTCGGCAATTTCAATGCCTTCGATCTGATCTATGCCGCTCAGGGCGCGCTCGCCGGACCGGATTTCTCGACCGATATTCTCGGCACCTTCATGTATCGCACCTTCTTCGGCTTCCAGCTTCAGCTGGGTGATCCGCACATGGGATCTGCTATCGCCACCGCGATGTTCGCGATCATCCTGATCGGCGTGTGCATCTATCTCTTCGGCATCCAGACGCGCCTCAGGCGCTACCAGTTCTGAGGGGGCGGACAGGATCATGAACAAGGCCCGTCGCAATCCGGTCAACGTCTTCGCCGCCCATGCGGTTCTGATCGTCTACACGCTCATCGCGCTGTTTCCGGTCTTCGTGATCATCGTCAACAGCTTCAAGACGCGTAAGGCCATCTTCCGCGAACCGTTGGCGCTGCCCGGTAGCGACAGTTTCTCGATGATCGGCTACCAGACGGTGATGAAGCAGGGCGATTTCGTGCTCTATTTCCAGAACTCGATGATCGTCACCGTCGCGTCCCTGTTCTTCATCCTGCTGTTCGGTGCAATGGCCGCTTTCGCCCTGTCCGAATACAGGTTCAGGGGCAATACGCTTATGGGGCTCTATCTTGCGCTGGGCATCATGATCCCGATCCGCATCGGCACTGTGGCGATCCTGGAGCTGATGGTGCAGACGGGGCTGGTCAACACGCTTCTGGCGCTCATCCTGGTCTACACCGCACAAGGCTTGCCGCTTGCCGTCTTCATCCTGTCGGAGTTCATGCGCCAGGTGTCGGACGATCTCAAGAACGCGGGCCGGATCGACGGCCTGTCCGAATACACCATCTTCTTCCGCCTCGTGTTGCCACTGGTCAGGCCGGCCATGGCAACGGTCGCGGTCTTCAACATGATCCCGATCTGGAACGATCTCTGGTTCCCGCTGATCCTGGCCCCCTCCGAAGGCACGAAAACGCTGACCCTCGGCAGCCAGGTCTTCATCGGCCAGTTCGTCACCGACTGGAACGCGGTTCTCTCGGCGCTGTCGCTGGCCATCCTGCCGGTGCTGGTGCTTTACGTGATCTTCTCGCGCCAGCTCATCCGGGGCATAACGTCTGGAGCAGTCAAATGATCAAGGTACTGGTTGTCGGGCTCGGCAACATGGGCCTGAGCCATGCACTGGCGCACACAAAAGGCACCTCGTCGCAACTCGTCGGCCTCGTCGCTCGAAGCCCGCGTCCGGACCTGCCGGACGTCATGAAGGACGTGCCCTATTTCCGGGACTTCGATGAGGCGCTCGCCGCATGCAAGCCGGATCTGGTCGTCGTCGCGAGCTACACCGACACGCACAAGCTCTATGCCCTGAAGGCGCTGGAAGCCGGCGCGCACGTCTTCTGCGAAAAGCCGCTTGCCCCCACGGTCGCGGAGGCCGAGGAAATCGTCGCCATGGCGGAAAAGACGAACCGCAAGCTGATGATCGGCTACATCCTGCGCGTTCACCCGAGCTGGCAGCGCCTCGTGCAGGAAGCCCGCGCCCTCGGCGGTCCTTACGTCTTCCGCATGAACCTCAACCAGCAGAGCAGTGGCCACACCTGGGAAACCCACAAGTCTCTGATGCAGTCGGTAAGCCCGATCGTCGATTGCGGCGTGCACTATGTCGACGTCATGTGCCAGGTGACCGACGCCAGACCCGTCAAGGTCCACGGCATCGGCCTGCGCCTGAGCGACGAGATTGCCGAGGACATGTACAACTATGGCCAGTTCCAGGTGACATTCTCCGACGGCTCGGTCGGGTGGTACGAGGCGGGCTGGGGGCCGATGATGTCCGAGACGGCGCATTTCGTGAAGGATATCATCAGCCCGGCCGGGTCGGTCTCCATCGCCGATGCCCAGAAGACGGGATCGGACAACGTCGACACCCACACCTCCGTCGGCCAGATCCTCGTGCATCGTCCGGATGGCGACAGCTTCATCGATACGCCGGACGAGCCCGGCCATCAGGAGCTGTGCGACGCCGAGCAGGCCGCCATGGTCAGGGCGATCGAGGAGGACGAGGACCTGACGCGCCACATGCGCGACGCGGTCCAGTCCCTGCGCGTCTGTCTTGCGGCGGACGAGAGCATCCGCACCGGCGCATCCATCGACCTTTCCGGCGATCCCTCTGGCCCCCCTTCCGGAGTTTGACCGAATGACGGCCCTTTCGCTTACGAACCTCAACAAGTCCTTTGGCCCTGTAAAGGTCCTGAAGGATATCGATCTGACGGTGGAAGATGGCGAATTCGTCGTTTTCGTCGGCCCGTCCGGGTGCGGCAAGTCCACGCTGTTGCGCGTCATTGCGGGACTTGAGGACGCGACCTCCGGCGACATCGAAATTGGCGGAAGCAACGTCAACACAACGCCGCCGGCAAAGCGCGGCATCGCCATGGTGTTCCAGTCCTATGCGCTTTATCCGCATCTCAACGTGCGCGACAACATGGCGCTCGCGCTGAAGCAGGAAGGCCAGACCAAGGCGGAAATCGAGAAGCGCGTCGCGGAAGCCAGCCGCATGCTGTCGCTGGAGCCCTATCTCGACCGCCGGCCGTCGGAGCTCTCTGGCGGCCAGCGTCAGCGTGTCGCCATTGGCCGCGCCGTCGTGCGCGAACCCAAGCTGTTCCTGTTTGACGAGCCGCTGTCCAACCTCGACGCCGCGCTGCGCATGAACACGCGCCTCGAGATCGCCAAGCTGCACCGCCAACTGGCCGCCAGCATGATCTACGTCACCCACGATCAGACCGAGGCCATGACCCTCGCCGACCGGATCGTCGTCCTGCGCGACGGCCGTGTCGAGCAGGTCGGCACGCCGATGGAGCTCTACAACAATCCGGCCAACCGCTTTGTCGCGGAATTCCTGGGGGCTCCGTCCATGAACTTTGTCCCGTCCGAAAAACTCGGCGGACCGGCGGGCGAGGACGTCGGCATTCGTCCCGAGCACGTGCAGATCGTCGAGACGGCGGGAAGGCTATCCGGAACGGTCATCCACGTCGAGCAGCTCGGCGGGGATACCAATGTGATCGTCGATATCGGCAGCGAAGCACCCTTCACCGTCCGCCTGTTCGGCCAGTACGCTGTCGAGCCGGGAACCGAGGTTCACCTTGGCTTCGAGGACGCAAAAACCTATCGCTTCGGTTCGGATGGCACGCGGCTGGGGTAAGCTCCTGCGCCTGATATGTGTCTTGAGCCTCTCATGCATTTCTGCAGGGAGAGTGAGCTTGTCGCGGCGATGAATTCAAGGGGCGTGCTCACCCCGGCGTAATCCGCTCGATGGCGATGTTCAAAAGCACCTGCCGCTTTTCTTCCGTTGCCACCTTGATCGCCCGCTCCAGCGCTGCCGGCAGGGCGTCGCCGTCGGTCACGGTCTCGGTGTAGGCGCGGCTGGCTTCGGCCGTCTTGGTGAAGTCAGGGCTTGGCCTGAGCGACGTCAGCGGCACGTCGTTCGCCTGTTGTGCAAGACCGTCCTTGTAGGTGCCGATGACCGAGTGGCGCACGGCGCCCCATTCCTCGTTGTTCAGAACAAGCACGATCACCGGCAGGCCCAGTGCCTCGGCGACAAGGTGACAGGATGTCGGGTTGGCGAACATGTAGCTGCCGTCGCCCATGGTTGCGAAGACGAGACGGTCCGGCTCGGCGAGTTGTGCGCCCATGGCCGCCGGAAGGCCCCAGCCGAGGCCGCCGGAATGCGGCTCCTGGAAGTAGCTGTTGTGATGCTCCAGATCGAGCGGCTCAAGCGGGCAGCCGAGTTCCTGAAAGACGGTCGCCTTGCGGCCCTTGATCGCCCTGCCGAGGCAAAGGCTCACCCATTCCTTGGACATCGGGCTGCCGTTGCCACGTTCTGCCATCTCGTTGACGGCCTTGCGCCGGGCAGCGGACAGTTCGGCAATGCGTTGCCGGCGTTTTTCCAGGGTGGCCGCGTTGCGCGGCAGGGACGCCATTTCACCGATTAGGGCGAGCAGCGTCGTCGCCGTGTCGCCGGCAAGGGTCACATGCGCCGGGAAGGTGCGGACCGGTGTACGGCTGAAGAGCGGGTCGGGTCCAAGATGAATGACCTTGACGTCCTCCCGAAGCGAAACCTGGTCCGGCCACCACGGCGCCAGCGAGTCGATCACCAGCACCATATCGGCTTTGGCGAGAAGCTCCTCCGGCGCGCCGCCGATCTGCATCGGGTGAGAGAGCGGCACGGAGAGTTTGTTTGCCCAGTAATGGGACAGGGAAAATGCCCACTCGGTCAGGAACTCGCCAAGCGCGGCAAATGCCTCTTCCGATCCGGCGCCCCGCTGGCTGATGACGAGCGGATGTTCCGCCGCCGCCAAAAGGTCGGCGGCCTGCGCCAGAGCCGCGCGGTCCGGTGCCGTGATGACCGGTGCCATGCGCGACGGTTGGTCCAGACCCTCCGGTGCTGCGGGTTCGCACAGGACCTCCCGTGGCAGGCTCAGATAGACCGGCCCCTTCGGCGTCGAATTCGCGATCGCCCAGCCCCGGTCGAAAAGCTCCGAAACCTGCTCGGGAAAGCGAAGCTCGTAGTCCCACTTGGTGACTTCCCGGACAAGCGCGGTCTGGTCGTACATTTCCTGGCCCCAGCCGATGGGCACGGTGCGCGCGCCGAATCGCGTGCTTTCCATCACCGGAGTTCGGCCGGACATCAGGAACATGGGGATCTGGTCGCACCAGGCGTTGATCGCGCCGGACGCGCCATTGGAAAGGCCGACGTTGGTGTGCAGCATCACCGACTGCATCTTGCCGGACATGTGATAGTAGCCATGCGCCATGCCGACAGCGACATGCTCGTGTGGCACCGTGACGTGGGTCGGCAGCTCGATCCCGCTCTGGGAGGCTGCAATCAGCCCCTCGATGATCGGCGGGAAATCGGTGCCGGAATTGACGAAGACATAGTCGACGCCAAGCGCCTTCAGCTTTCCGAACACCGCTCCACCGGCCGTGAGCTTCGGTTCGCTCGATTGCGCAGGTTGCGGTGTCTCGGCCATCAAGGCTCTCCAGTTTTGATGGACCTAGCGATCCTGCCGGCGCTTCTCGAAGATCCGGTCGGACATTTCTTTCGCCGGCAGGATGACTTCTTTCGGATCGAGAGCCGATGTCCAGTCGATCCCAACAGGACTGTGCTTTGCCAGAGCCTCGACAAACGGGGCGTTGTCGCGACTGGCTGCGGCCACCACGTCTTTCGCCTCGGCGCGTGGAACACCAGCCTTGGCCAGAACGAAGCTCGCCGTTTCGGCCATGATCTCCGGATTGGCGTCGAAGGTCGTCGCGATGTTGGAAGTGTTGGGGGCAATGCTTTCCGCCAGACCCTGGGCATGGCGGAGAGCCGCACCGGCGGCGAGCAGAATCTGCGGCAGGAAGTGCCACTCCAGAGCCCACCGCGCCCCGTCGCGCTCTTCTGCCGGCAGGGCTGCCGCAGCGAGCCCGCTCTGGGCGGCAATGGCAATCTGGCAGAGGGTCTGGATCGTTTCGGACTGAACCGGATTGGCCTTTTGCGGCATGGTCGAGGATCCGCCGCCTGTCCCGCTGGAAACTTCCGCGATATCGGAGCGTCCAAGGAGAATGAGGTCGCCTGCCATCTTGGAAAGCCCGGTGCACACCTCGGCCAGCCAGGCGGCGAGCACCAGCACCGGTGTCCGGTTGACGTGCCACGAGGGGGCCGCCTTGAGGCCAAGCTCCTGCGCCAGCTTCTCCGCGACCATCGTGCCGTTCGGAGCAATGGCGCCATTGATGCCGGACGCCCCGCCGAACTGCACCTGAAGCACGCGAGACCGGACGTCGGGCAGGGCATCCTCCGCATCGATCAGCGGGTGTGCCCATTGCGCGATCCGGTAGCCGAGCGTGATCGGGGTCGCGATCTGGCTGCGGGTGCGGCCGGCCAGTAGCTGATCGGCCTGGCTGTGACTGGCCGACTGGAGCGTATCGATCAGCCGCCCGAGGCGGGCCTCGAGAATATCGAGGCAGCCCCGGATCTGCAGCACCTGTGCCGTGTCCATCACGTCCTGGCTGGTCGCGCCCCAGTGCAGCCATTGCCCCGCGTCCTTGCCGGCGATCCGGCGCAGTTCCGCAACGAGGGCCGGAACCGGGACGCCCGCCGAGGCCGATCCGGCCCGCAGCGTAGCCGGGTCGGGCGCCACGTCGCCAAGCCGCTCCCAGATGACATCCGCCGCAGCCGCGGGAATGACTTCGAGGTGCCCCTGAACCCGCGCAAGGGCCCGTTCGAAGGCAAGCATGTGGGCGACGTCCGCCGCATCGTCGAGGAGCGTTGCAAGCTCGTCATCCGAAAACAGGCCGGCGTGGACGGTCGATGAAAACAGGGACAGCGGCATGGATCACCCGGGCTGGAAAACGTATCGCATTGAGCGGCAGACAGGATGCGCGGTCAAGCCGTGCGGAGAGGCAACTCGAGGATTTCACGTGCCTGTTGCCAGGTCGCGACCGGTCGTTCGTACTTGTCGCACAGGTCGGTCGCGCGTTTGACGAGCGCGGCATTGGAGGGCGCGAGGCTGTCCTTGTCGAGACGGATATTGTCTTCAAGGCCGGTGCGCGTATGGCCGCCGGCGGCGATGCACCATTCATTGAGGGTCAGCTGGTGACGTCCGATCCCGGCAGCGCACCACTGTGCATCGGGCACGAGCCGCTCGACGGTGCGGATGTAATAGTCGAACACGTCCCGGTCCACGGGCATCGCGTTCTTCACGCCCATGACGAACTGCACGTAGAGCTTTCCGGGAATGCGCCCGTCCCGGTTCATGGCGGCTGCCTGATGAATGTGGCTGAGGTCGAACGCCTCGATCTCCGGCTTGACGCCGTGGGTCCGCATTTCACCTGCCAGCCAGTCAACCAGATCGGGCGGGTTCTCGTAGACGCGGGTCGGGAAATTGTTCGACCCGACCGAAAGCGATGCCATGTCGGGAGAAAGCGGCAGCATGCCGCCGCGTGCCTGACCGGCACCGGAGCGGCCCCCGGTGGAGAACTGGATGATCATGCCCGGACAATGTTTTTCCAGACCTTCCTTCAGGCGCGCGAATTTTTCCGGATCGGCGGAGGGGGTCTCGTCGTCGTTGCGCACATGCGCATGGACGATGCTGGCCCCGGCCTCGAACGCCTCCTGGGTGCTTTCCACCTGCTCGGCCACGGTGATGGGCACAGCCGGATTGTTCTCCTTGCGCGGCAGCGATCCGGTGATGGCGACGCAGATGATGCAGGGTTTGGTCATGTGTCTATCCAGTCTCGAATTGAAAGCTGCCGGCGGCAAATGGCCCGGAGGCGGCCTCAAGCGGGTCACCTCATCCTGAGGAAGCGCGCCAGCGCTGTCTCGAAGGATGGGCCGCTTGCTCTGGAGTGAGCCGCCCATCCTTCGAGACGGACCTTCCGATCCTCCTCAGGATGAGGGTCTTGTATAAGGAAAGCGGGGAGAATGACACCTTCCCCCCGCTTCCCTGTCAGATGTCGAAGAACACCGTTTCGTCCTGGCCCTGCAGCTTGACCTCGAAGCGGTAGACGGTCTCGCCGTCGCGCGTCGACTTTCGAGCAATCAGGGTCTGGCGGCGGCGTTCCCATTCGATCAGGTTGATCACCGGGTCCTTCGCGTTCGCGTCTTCCTCGTCCTCGAAGTAGAGCCGTGTCTGCAGGCCGATATTGATGCCGCGGGCGACGATCCACAGGCTGATATGCGGGGCCGATACCTTGCCGTCGGGCAGACGGACCGGCCCCGGCTTGACGGTGTCGAAGCCCCATTCGCCGGTGTCGAAATCGGTGATCACGCGGCCCCAGCCGCGAAACCCGTCTTCCACATCGCCTTCATGTTCGGGATGGGCATAAATGCCGTCCGCATTCGCCTGCCAGGCTTCCAGCAGGACGTCCTTGATCGGCGATCCCATGCCGTCGATGACGACGCCTTCGACGCGAATGCGCTCGCCCTTCGCGTTCGGGCCGGCAATGTCCCAGCCGAGTTCGCGCTCGTAGATGTCGAACCCGGCCGCGCCCGGCGCAAGGCCGATATGAACGTAAGGACCGGCGGTCTGGGACGGCGTTTCCTTGAGATAGTTGAGGTCCTGCGCCATGATCAGTTGCCCTCCAGGCGGTTCTCGAACAGGGTCGACCGGCGTCCGCGCAGGACGACGTCAAACTTGTAGGCGATTGTATCCAGCGGAATGGTCGCGTTCATGTCGAGCCGCGCAATCAGCTGGTCGATGCCATCGGGATCCGGAATGGTCTTGACGATCGGGCACTTCGCGATCAGCGGGTCGCCCTCGAAATAGCACTGGGTGATCAGGCGCTGCGCAAAGGCGGTGCCGAAGATCGACATGTGAATATGCGCCGGACGCCAGTTGTTCACCCAGTTGCGCCAGGGATAGGCGCCCGGTTTCACCGTCCGGAAATAGTAGTAGCCGTTTTCGTCCGTCAGCGTGCGTCCGCAGCCACCGAAATTCGGATCGATCGGCGCCAGATAGGTGTCCTTCTTGTGCCGGTAGCGCCCGCCTGCGTTTGCCTGCCAGATCTCGACAAGCGTGTTGGGGACCGGGCGGGCATTCTCGTCCAGAACCCGGCCGTGCAGAATGATGCGTTCGCCGATCGGGTTCTCACCCGGCTTTGCGTAGTTGTTCAGGAGGTCACGGTCGAGTGGATCGATATCGTTGTGCCCGAAGACGGGACCCGTGATCTCGCTGACCGATGTTTCCAGGCTGATCATGGAATATTGCGGCGAACGCGAAACGCTCGTCTTGTAATCCGGCGTCAGCGCCGGCGGATGCCGGTCGCGGTTTCGCTGGTAAAGGGGGCCGGGTTTCATGTGTTTCCTCCAGTCCGGGGCCTGAAATTGGCTGCTCTCGGTTGCTTCAGGACTGCGCGGCCTCGTCGGCGCGCTCCATCTCGGCATAGGTTTGCTTGGCGATCTTCAGCGCCTGGTTGGCACGGGGCACGCCTGCGTAGATCGCGACATGCTGAAAGGCTTCCATCACGTCTTCCTTGCTGGCGCCGGTCCGCGCGGTCGCGCGAATGTGCATGGCGATCTCCTCGAAGTTTCCGAGCGCCGCCAGAAGGGCGAGTGTCAGCATCGAGCGTTCGCGACGGGTGATGCGGTCCGATGCCCACACATTGCCCCAGGCACCTTCGGTGATCAGCGTCTGAAAAGGTTCGTCAAATGGCGTCTTGGCGGCTTCCGCCCGCGCGACATGTGCCTCCCCGAGAACGGAACGGCGCACGTCCATGCCGTTGGTGAAGCGATCAGACATGAATGTCCTCCTTGAAGTGTCATGGAATGGGGTGTGTGGCGATCCGGTTTCGGGGCGCCGCGATCGTGATCAGTAGGGCAGCCCGACGTAGTTCTGGGCGAACCATCTCTGTGCGATCTCGTTGTGGTGCAGCGACTCGATCTCGGCGCGTTGCATCTTCAGGTCGAAATCCGACTGGTCCGGGAACCGGTGCAGCATGTTCGTGGTGGCCCAGCTGAAGCGTTCGGCTTTCCAGATGCGGGCAAGCGCCCTCTGCGAATAGGTGTCGAGGCCTTCCGCGTCCTTGTCCTGGTAGAACTGCACCAGGCCCTCATAAAGATAATGGACGTCGGAAGCGGCGGTATTAAGCCCCTTCGCGCCGGTCGGCGGAACGATATGGGCGGCGTCCCCGCACAGGAACAGCCGGCCCCAGCGCATCGGTTCGCAGACGAAGGACCTGAGCGGCGCAATGGATTTTTCGATCGACGGACCGGTGACGAGCTTGTCGGCAACGGCTTCGGGAAGGCGGCGCTTGAGTTCTTCCCAGAAGGCCTCGTCACTCCAGTCCTCGACCCTGTCGGTCAGTTCGCACTGCACGTAGTAACGCGACAGGTTTTCGTTGCGCATGGAACAGAGCGCAAAGCCACGCTGGGAGTTGGCGTAGATCAGCTCGTCATGAACGGGCGGCGTTTCGGACAGGATGCCGAGCCAGCCGAAGGGAAAGACCTTTTCGTATTCCTTGCGCACGCTGTCCGGGATCGTCTTGCGGCTGACGCCGTGAAAGCCGTCGCAGCCGGCAATGAAGTCGCAGTCGATACGTTGCTCGGTGCCATCCACCGTGAAGGTCACATAGGGCGCATCCCGCTCGGTGTCGTGGATCTCGACGTTCTCGGTTTCGAAGATCATCCTGCCGCCGGCGGCCTCGCGCGCGTCATAAAGGTCGCGGGTCAGTTCCGTCTGGCCGTAGACGACAACGTTCTGGCCGATCAGCTTGCTGAAGTTGATGTCGAAGAGTTCGTTCTCGTAGGAAATGCAGGTGCCGTCATGAACGAGGCTTTCCCTGTCCATGCGCTCCGAGACGCCGGCCTCGCGCAGCAGCTCGACCAGGCCCGTTTCCAGGATCCCCGCCCGAATGCGCGCGAGCACGTACTCGCGCGTCTTGCGTTCGAGAATGACCGTTTCGATGCCCTTGCGATGCAGGAGCTGCCCGAGCAGCAGACCGGACGGCCCGCCGCCAATGATGACGACCTGTGTGCGCATGTTTTCCTTTCTCCGTTGAATTCATATTGAATGAACAAATTAAGGAAGTAAAATGAGATATTGGGCCATTTGGTTGCCGAGAATGGAAAGTAAGTTGCCTTGATAGACCGGCGCATCAAGTTCCGTCACATCCAGTGTTTTGTCGAGATCGCGCAGGAGCAAAGCCTGAAATTGGCGGCCGACAAGCTTTGTCTGACACAGCCCGCGATTTCCAAGACCCTGAAGGAACTGGAGGATATCGTTGGGGCATCGCTCATGTCACGCAGCCGCGCCGGCATCAGCCTGACCAAGCAGGGCAAGGTGTTTCTCCACTTCGCGCAGATCTCGCTCGCGAGCCTTCAACAGGGTCTGGAAGGGGTGGAGAAGGAAGGCGATCTGGCGCGCCCCCTGCTGAAGGTCGGCGCGCTGCCGAGTGTTGCCACCAGCTTCATTCCCCCCGTGATCCGGGAGTTTTCCGAGCTTGCCCCCAATGTCATCGTGCAGATCATGGATGGGCCGCACGGCTATCTGATCGAGCGGCTGAAGATGGGCGAACTCGACCTCGTCATCGGCCGGCTCGGCCGCCCCGTCACCATGGAAGGGGTCTCCTTCACGCAGCTTTATTCCGAGCGGGTGGATGTGGTCGTCAGGGCCGGGCATCCGCTTCTTGAAAATCCGGACATCAAGCGCATCGGCGAGTGGCCGGTCATCTATCCGCCGGAAGGGGCGGCAATCAGGCCGCTGGTCGAGCGCTTCCTGATCGCAAACGGTGTGGGCGAACTGCCGAACAGGATCGAGACAGTCTCCGGCGCCTTCGGCCGGGTCTATACGCGCCGCTCGGACGCGGTCTGGCTTATCTCCGCCGGCGTCGTGCCGAATGAGATCGCCGACGGTCATCTGGCGCGCCTTCCCATCGACAGCGACATCACCAAGGGCCCCGTCGGCCTGATGACCCGTCCGGAAGCCCGGCAAAGCCCGGCCGAACAGGTCTTCCGCCTTGCGGTCCAGACGGTGATCGGCGAACTGGGGCTGACGTCGTGAGACAAGCGGCTCCGAACATCGCGGCGACTGCGGAGGCGTGAGGCCGGAGACCTGTGCCGCCCCCTATCCGCGGCGTCGATGTTCGCGGGGGGCGACGCCGAATTCCTGGCGATAGGCCCGGGTCATGGCGCTGGCGTTCCGGTAGCCGCAGCGCTCGGCAATCTCGGCGATGCCGAGCTGCGTCAGTTCAACCAGTCGCCGCGCCTCGCGCAGGCGGATGGTCTTGTAGACGGCAAGCGGCGTCATCCGGACCTTTTCGCGAAAGCTCTCCTCCAGAACGCGCTGGTCGACCTTCAGCCGCCGGGCGACTTCCGGCATCGGCATCGGGGTCTCGATGGACCGGCGCATCAGGGCGGCCGCACTGCGCACCAGCGCGTCTGAGGTCAGCCGCTGGACCGGGTCCTGCAGATCCAGCCTGTCCCCATGCATGAAGAGCGCCGCAACCTCCAGCGCGAACATCGGGCCGTGGTGTCGCTTGATCAGTTCCAGCGCCAGTTCGATCGCCGTTGACGCGCCGCCGCAGGTGGCAAGGTCGGCCTCCAGAACGAACCTGTCTTCAACAACCTCAACCTCCGGAAAGGCTTCGGCGAACCCCCGTGCCTCATCCCAGTGGATCGTCGCGCGGCGGCCATCCAGAAGGCCTGCGGCGGCCAGCAGCCAGGCGCCGGTGTCCATGCCGACGAGCACCGGAAACCGGCCCCGTGCGGCCCGCAGCGAGCGGCTCATCCGCGCCGTTGCGTGATCGAGAAATCCGTAGCTCGGCATTACGAACAGAAGATCGCCGCCGGGCATGATCCCGGACAGGGACTCCGTTTCCACCGGCAGCCCGCTGGATGATGTGACGCTTCCCCCGTCCAAGGTGAAGTGGCGCCACTCGTAAAGCGCGCGCCGCGCGATGTTGTTTGCCGCCCGGAACGGCTCGATCGTGTTGGCGAGGCAGTGGTTGGAGAAGGAGGGGAACAGCAGCACGGCAAGCTGACGATCCGGAAGCTCAGCTGACTGAAATTTCTCCGAAATCTGCATGATTCAATACCAAAACTGCACAATGCTGCGGGCGGGTTTGTCTCATGCTGCGCGCAATCAATCAAGAGGAACCGCACGATGCACTTTGGCCTGAGCGAAGAACAGGAAATGATCGTCACCACGGTCCGCTCCTTCGTCGAAAACGAGATCTATCCCCACGAGCAGCTGGTGGAGAAGACCGGCGAGGTTCCGGTCGAGCTCGGCCAGGAGATCAAGCAAAAGTGCATCGATCTCGGTTTCTATGCCTGCAATTTCCCCGAGGAAGTCGGCGGCGCCGGGCTGAGCCATCTCGACTTCGCCCTGGTCGAACGCGAACTGGGCCGCGGCTCGATGGCACTGACCCATTTCTTCGGCCGGCCGCAGAACATTCTGATGGCCTGCAAGGGCGACCAGCGCGAGCGCTACCTGCTTCCGGCCGTGCGCGGCGAGAAGATGGATGCGCTTGCCATGACCGAGCCCGATGCCGGCTCCGACGTGCGCGGCATGAAATGCACCGCCGTCCGCGATGGTGGCGACTGGGTCATTTCCGGCTCGAAGCACTTCATCTCCGGAGCCGACCACGCGGATTTCTTCATCGTTTTCGTTGCGACCGGCGTCGACGAAACCCCCAAGGGCCCGAAGAAGCGCATCACCTGCTTCCTGGTCGACCGCGGCACGCCCGGCTTCGAGGTGCGGGACGGCTATAACTCCGTCAGTCATCGCGGCTACAAGAACTGCATCCTCTATTTCGATGGCTGCCGGCTGTCCGACGATCAGGTGCTGGGCGAAGTCGACGGCGGTTTCGAGGTCATGAACGAATGGCTTTACGCGACCCGCATCACCGTTGCGGCCATGAGCGTCGGCCGCGCGCGCCGCTGCTTCGACCATGCCGTCAACTACGCGGCAGAACGAAAGCAGTTCGGCCAGGCCATCGCGAAGTTCCAGGGCATCAGCTTCCAGATCGCGGATATGATCACCGAGATCGATGCCGCCGACTGGCTGACCCAAGTCGGCGCCTGGCGTCTCGATCAGGGGCTTCCCGCCAACCGCGAGATTGCCAGCGCCAAGGTCTATGCCAGCGAAATGCTGGCGCGCGTCACAGATGCGACGCTGCAGATCCATGGCGGAATGGGACTGATGGATGATTTCCCGATCGAACGTTTCTGGCGCGACGCCAGGGTGGAGCGCATCTGGGACGGCACCAGCGAGATCCAGCGCCACATCATCAGCCGCGAAATCTTCCGTCCGCTTGGAGCCTGAGTCGTGAGATCCCTGGAACGGCTTCTCCGGCCGAAGACAATCGCCGTCGCTGGCGGCGGCGCGTGGTGCACCAATGTGCTGCGCGAATGCCGCAAGTTCGGCTTCAAGGGCGACCTGTGGGCAGTCCATCCGACCCGGCAGGAGGTCGCCGGCTGCACGGCCTATCCGTCGGTTCGCGATCTGCCGGGTGTTCCTGATGCCGTCTTCATCGGCGTCAACCGCCATGCGACGGTCGAGATTGTCCGGGATCTGGCGGCGATGGACGCGGGCGGGGCTGTCTGCTTCGCCTCCGGCTTTCGCGAGGCGATTGCCGAGCTTGCCGACGGCGGCGAGCTGCAGGATGCGCTGGTCGAGGCGGCCGGCGCCATGCCGGTGCTCGGCCCCAACTGCTACGGCTTCATCAACGCGGCAAGCGGCGCGGCCCTGTGGCCGGATCAGCACGGGCTTCGCCCGGTCGAGCGCGGCGTGGCGATCATCTCGCAATCATCCAACATCGCCCTGAACATGACGATGCAGACGCGCGGCCTGCCGATCGCCTGCCTCATGACCGCCGGCAACCAGGCCCAGTCGGGGCTCTCGGCCATGGGCGAGGCGCTGCTTGCCGATGAACGCATCACCGCGATCGGCCTGCATGTGGAAGGGATCGACGATCTGGAAGCCTTCGAGCGCTTTGCTCTCGCGGCACGGCGGTGCGGCAAGCCCGTCGCCGTCCTGAAGGTTGGCAAGTCGGAACAGGCGCAGGCCGCGACCATCTCCCACACGGCCTCTCTTGCCGGCAGCTCTGCCGGCGCTGAGGCACTGTTCAAACGTCTCGGCATCGCGCAGGTCCACAGTCTTCCGACGCTGCTGGAAACACTGAAGATCCTTCACCTGACTGGCGGCATCAAGGATACCCGGCTGGCCTCCATGTCCTGCTCGGGGGGGGAAGCCAGCCTGATCGCCGATACAGCCCATGGCACGGGCATTTCCTTTCCTGCCCTGACCGAGCGCCAGAAAACCGATCTGGGCGAGGTGCTGGGCGCCAAGGTGGCGCTCGCCAACCCGCTCGACTACCACACCTATATCTGGGGCGATGGTGACGCGACGACGCGGGTCTTCACTCACATGATGGAAGGCGATGCCTCGTTGGGGCTCGTCATTCTTGATTTCCCGCGCAGCGATTGCTGCGACCCCGGCGACTGGCTGGACGTGATCTCCGCGGTCGAGGCCGCGGGTGCGGCATCCGGCAAACAGATGGCGGTCCTGAGTTCACTCGGGGAAACGCTGCCGGAGAGCGTGGCGATCGATCTGATGGCCAGAGGCATACTGCCGCTTTGCGGATTTCAGGAGGCGATTGACGCCATCACCGCGGCGGCCTCTGTCTCCGGCCCGGTACCCGTAGCCCGGATCCTGCGCAAGACGGCGGCGCTGAACCCCGTCACGTTGAGCGAACACGCCTCCAAGGCAGCGCTGGAAGAATTCGGCCTCCGCATCCCCAAAAGCCGCACGGCCGCAACGCCGGACGAGGCGGAAGACGCAGCAACCGAAATCGGCTTTCCCGTCGTCCTGAAAGGAACGGGCCTTGCGCACAAGAGCGAGGCCGGCGCGGTTGCACTCGGGCTCAAATCCTGCGAGGAAGTTCGAGTAGCGGCTGAAGCCATGACAACCGCGGGGTATCTCGTGGAGGAAATGGTCTCGGATGCCGCTGCCGAGCTCCTCATCGGAGCCGTGCGCGATCCTGCTCACGGTTTCATCCTCACGCTTGCGGCGGGCGGGGTTCTGACCGAACTCCTGGCCGACCGGGTCAGCCTTCTCGTTCCCGCCACGCGGGACGAGGTTGCGACAGCGCTCAGCCAGTTGCGCATCGCGCGGCTGCTGGACGGGTACCGGGGCAAGCCGGCCTGCGCTATCGAGCCGATCGTCGATGCGGTTATGGCGGTTCAGGCCTATGTCACCGAGACGGCCGTGGAAGAGGTCGAAATCAATCCGCTGCTTTGTGGCAGCAACTTCGCGATTGCCGCGGATGCCTTGATCAGATGTGGAGAACAAGATGACCGATAATCCTGTCAGAACGCGGCGGGAAGGTGCCATTCTCGAGGTCACGCTCGACAGGCCCAAGGCCAATGCCATCGATCTGAAGACCAGCCGGATTCTGGGCGACGTCTTCACCGACTTCCGGGACGATCTGGACCTTCGCGTCGCCATCGTCACGGGCGCGGGCGAGAAGTTCTTCTGCCCCGGCTGGGACCTGAAGGCAGCGTCCGAAGGCGATGCGGTCGACGGTGACTACGGCAAGGGCGGATTCGGCGGCCTGCAGGAACTGCGCGGCCTGAACAAGCCGGTGATTGTGGCGGTCAACGGCATCTGCTGCGGCGGCGGGCTGGAACTCGCCCTGTCGGCGGACATCATCATGGCCGCAGACCATGCGACTTTTGCCCTGCCGGAAATCCGCTCCGGCACAGTGGCGGATGCGGCAACCGTCAAGCTGCCCAAGCGCATCCCCTATCACATTGCCATGGAAATGCTGTTCACCGGCCGGTGGATCGAAGCGGAAGAGGCCGCCCGCTGGGGCATGGTCAACAGCCTGCACCCGGCTGCCGATCTGATGGCCGATGTGTGGAAGAAGGCCGAACTGCTCGCCGCCGGTCCCCCGTTGGTCTATGCGGCCATCAAGGAGATCGTGCGGGAGGCTGAGGACATGAAGTTCCAGGACGCGATGAACCGCATCACCAAGAGCCAGTTCCCGACCGTGGAAACGCTCTACCGCTCGGAAGACCAGCTCGAAGGCCCCCGCGCCTTTACCGAAAAACGCGACCCGGTCTGGAAGGGCCGCTGAGTGGTGAAATGCCAAACCCACGACCTCATCCTGAGGAGGGCCAAAAGGCCCGTCTCAAAGGATGTGCCACGTTCTCTGGAGCGCTGGGCCCATCCTTCGAGACAGCGCTCCGCGCTTCCTCAGGATGAGGGAGATGGGGTGCTGCGAGCTCTTGGGTCGGGTCAAAAACCCATCGTGTTGGCCCCGCAGGACTCGCTCTCACCGGGGCAGAGGGGTGGCGTCAGGGAATCGAACTTCCGATTGTACGGTGTGGTTCGCTCTCTTAACTGGACCAGTAACTTTCCTCGGCTTGCTCAAATATCCAAGCCGAGGGGCTCAACCTCGCGCCAGGCGAGACGTGACGAAAGGTTTGTCGCCGGAGCGTCGGCAAGAGACGATGCTGTCGGGCGGATGGGGCAGGGCCAGATCAGCTGCAAAACCCACGACCTCATCCTGAGGAGGGCCACACGGCCCGTCTCGAAGGATGGGCCGCTTGCTCTGGAGCGCTGGGCCCATCCTTCGAGACAGCGCTGTCGCGCTTCCTCAGGATGAGGTTCAAGGGGAACATGAGATTTTGAAGAAATGACTCGGGCATCCGGAGTTCGGCAAGGCGCCGGAAAGATGCCCGCGAGAGAATGACTTGAAGGAGTAAGACAATGCCATTGCAGATGAACCGCGACGTTTTCATCACCTGCGCCGTGACGGGTTCCGGCGGGACGCAGGACCGGTCTCCGCACGTACCGCGCAGCCCGAAGGAGATTGCCGACAGCGCGATCGATGCTGCAAAGGCAGGGGCCGCGATCGTTCACTGCCACGTGCGCGACCCGGAAACCGGCGCCCCGTCGCGCAAGGTCGACTACTACCGCGAAGTCACCGACCGTATCCGTGAAGCCGATGTCGACGTGGTGCTGAACCTGACCGCCGGCATGGGCGGGGACATCACCTTCGGCTCGTCGGAAGCTCCGCTTCCGGTCAACGAGAAAGGCACCGACATGATCGGCGCGACGGAGCGCATGGCGCATATCCGCGAATGCCTTCCCGAAATGTGCACCCTCGACTGCGGCACGATGAACTTTGCCGAAGCCGACTACGTCATGACCAACACCCCGGGCATGCTGCGCGCCATGGGCACCATGATGACCGAACTCGGCGTCAAGCCCGAGATCGAGGCCTTCGACACCGGCCACCTGTGGTTCGCCAAGGAGCTGGTCAAGGAAGGCGTCCTGGCGTCGCCGGCGCTGGTGCAGCTGTGCATGGGTGTGCCCTGGGGCGCACCGAATGACCTCAACACCTACATGGCGATGGTCAACAACATTCCCGACGACTGGACCTGGTCGGCCTTCAGCCTCGGCCGCGATCAGATGCCCTATGCGGCCGCCGCGGTTCTGGCCGGCGGCAATGTCCGCGTCGGTCTGGAAGACAACCTGTTCCTGGAAAAGGGCGTGCTCGGCACCAATGCCCAGCTCGTGGAAAAGGCCGTCGGCATCGTCGAGAGCCTGGGCGCCCGGATCGCTGGTCCGGAAGACGTCCGCAAGAAGCTCGGCCTCACCAAGCGCGCACCCGCAGCACGCGGCTGACGGGCTGCCGCCCGAGGCGCTTTTTCATCATTCATATTAAGGGCCTTCGCGGCAACGCGGAGGCGCGACAGGTTAAGGCCGCTGGCGGCCACACGGAGACACAGGCACCATGAGCAAGAAAGCATCCATCATCGGCGGTGGCGTCATCGGCGGCGGCTGGGCCGCCAGGTTCCTGCTGAACGGCTGGGACGTGGCGGTCTTCGACCCCGATCCGCAGTCGCAGCGCAAGATCGGCGAAGTCATCGACAACGCCCGCCGCAGCCTGCCGTCCCTCTATGACCGGCGCCTGCCGGACGAAGGCACGCTCACCTTCACCGACGATCTGGCCGAAGCCGTCTCCGGTGCCGACTGGGTTCAGGAAAGCGTTCCGGAGCGTCTGGACCTGAAGCACAAGGTGCTGGCCGATCTCACGAAATTCGCACCTGAAACAACGGTCATCGGCTCCTCCACCTCCGGCTTCAAGCCGTCCGAACTCACCGCCAAGGGCGCCCGCGTCATCGTCGCGCACCCTTTCAACCCGGTCTACCTGCTGCCTCTGATCGAGCTTGTGGGCGATGCCGGCGAAACGGCGCGCGCCGCCGAGGTGCTGCGTACCGTCGGCATGTACCCGCTGACCGTGCGCAAGGAGATCGACGCCCATATCGCCGACCGGTTCCTCGAAGCCGTCTGGCGCGAGGCGCTCTGGCTGGTGAAGGACGGCGTTGCCACGACCGAGGAGATCGACGAGGCCATCCGCATGGGCTTTGGTCTGCGCTGGGCGCAGATGGGGCTTTTCGAGACCTACCGGGTCGCCGGCGGCGAAGCCGGCATGAAGCACTTCATGGCCCAGTTCGGCCCGGCGCTGGAATGGCCCTGGACCAAGCTGATGGACGTGCCGGAATTCACCGAGGAACTGGTCGATCTCATCGCCGGCCAGTCGGACGACCAGTCCGGCCACATGTCCATCCGCGAGCTGGAACGCCTGCGCGACGACAACCTTGTGGGCATGATGCGCGCGCTGAAGAAGAGCGGCAGCGGCGCCGGCGGCGTTATCGGCACCCATGAGGCAACACTCGCCCTGCCCGAGGGCGGCGAGCTGCCCGTGACCGTGGACCGCCAGATCCCCCAGACCTGGACCGACTACAACGGCCACATGAACGAGACCCACTACCTGGAGGCCGCTTCGCTTGCCACCGACCGCTTCATGGAGCTGATCGGCGCCGACGCGGACTACATTGCCTCCGGAAAGAGCTTCTTCACCGCCGAAACCCACATCCGCAACCTGGATGAGCTTAAGGCCGGCGAACGCATCGTCGTCCGCACGCAGCTTCTCAAAGCGGAAGGCAAGAAGATGCACCTCTTCCACTTCATCGAGGACGGTGAAGGCAAGCTTGCCGCAACGATGGAGACCCTCCAGCTCCACGTCGACCTCACCTCCCGCCGCACCTGCGACCCGGAACCGGCCGTCGCCGCAAAGCTGGCCGAGATTGCGAAAGCCCAGGAAGGCCTGCCGTTCCCGGACGGCGCCGGCCGCTTCGTCGGCCAGAAGCGGGCCTGACCCGAAAGCTGCCTTGCTCCGGTAAGGCTGACGGACCCGGGCGCGTGCGTTCGGGTCCGTTTGGCATCCGGGTCCGACGGTGACTGGACTGTCGGCTATCGGTTGCCGGAAAAGACAAGCCGAACCTAGAAGAATGCCCGGCCCGAACGCATGGCAACCGTTTGACCTGATGCCGAGCGCCTTCCTGAACATCATGATGAAGGCGGCCGGGGCCCCATAGCCGATATCGCTCGAGCCCCTCTGCACCGACGCGCCGCTTGCGTGCTCGCCCTGCGACAGTCGGCTGCCTGCCTGTCTATGACAAGCTTAACCAGCTGATAAAAAATGGCAATCGAGCCGCGCGGCTTGTAGACGGCGAACGGCCTGTCTCTCCGATCGAGATCTGGCCCGGAAAAAGCTTGAGCCTTACCAACTCCGGGGTCAACCGAACGGGTGTCCTCGGTCCGCGCAGCAATTTCCAGTTTCAATCGGCCGTTCGTGCAGTCATCATGGGTTCTGCGGCGCCCCCTCATCGGGTGTCCGACAGGGGGTATTCATGAGCACAACGGAAACGACAGGGCAGACGCTGGACCCGCCACCGGATTCCTGGGTCGCGCCCGGCGCCAGCGACAGCTTTGCCACTGCGGGACTGATCACCCTGCTGTTTATCCTGTTTCTGGTGATCTACCTCTACGCCGTGTTCGATCGCTATGCGGAACACAAGGGATCGAGCACGCCATTGCGCACCACGATCCCGACCATGCTGGTGGTCGGCCTTGCTTATGATCTGGTGCCGCCCTTGCGGGAGGTCAGCCTTCTCCTGCCGTTGACCCTGATCATTGCCGCTTTCGCTTATGACGTCGTTCTATGGCTGAAGCCGGAAGCGGTGGAGGATGAGCCGATGCCGGAGGGGAAACGCGCCAACGTCCACGGCACGCCGCCTGCCAGTGAACCGGCCGAACCGGACGAGCAACCGGTCTCGGATCTTCAGACGGCCGATGACAGGAAGGGAGCCGGTGCATGATCGAGCTCCTTATCACCTGCTTTCCGCTGTTGCTGCGCATTGCCTATCTGCGCTGGCGGGGCCGCCCCGTAACGCTCTACAACGTCCACCGCGCGCTGTTCGTCTGGATCGTGCTATTCGTCGCGCTGATCTTTACGGTAGAATATTATCATCCCGACACATCCAATGCGCTGATCCCGTTCCGTGTTGTCCCGGTCGTCACCGAACGCGGCGGCACGGTCACCGAGGTGGCTGTCGAGGCCGGCCAATCCGTCAAGGCCGGCGAACTCCTCTTCACGGTTGACGACAGCAGTGAAAAGGCGGCGGTCGCCAGCGCCCAGGCGTCGGTGGGCGAAGTCAGCAGCAGGCTTGACGTCGTCAAGGCGCAGATCAAGGAAGCGGCGGCCGATCTCGACCGGGCGAAAGCCGGTCTCAACAACGCGAACCTGACCCTGTCGGAACAGCAGGATCTCAAGGACAGGAAATCACCCGCCTACACGTTGAACAGGTATGAGAACGCAAAGGCCGCGCAGGAGCAGGCTGCCGCCAATGTGAATGCCGCCAACTCCAAATTGGAGGCACTGCAGGTACAGCTCGCTCAGGTCTTGCCCGCAGAGTTGAAGGCCGCGGAAGCAGCCCTTGATCAGGCCAACGTCACGCTCGACAAGACAAAGGTCTACTCGACGGTTTCCGGCAGGATCGAGCAGCTCACGTTGAATGTCGGCGCCCGCGCCGCACAGTTCTCCGTCAATCCCGCGATGGTGATCGTTCCGGATCGAGACAAGAGCGATCCGATGGAAATCGTCGCGGGCTTCAGCCAGACCAACAGCGCGGTTCTGCATGTCGGCATGCCGGCGGAGGTCGCCTGCGAGAACAACATCAACAACGGCATGGCGGATACGGTGCTGGCGGCGCGCATCGTCCGCATCCAGGACGTGATCGCGACCGGTCAGCTCGGTCCGACCGGAACCCTGATGCAGCCGTCGGACCGGCGCGGTTCCGGCGATCTGGTCGTCCATGTTCGCCTTGAACATCCGGAGCAGAACGCGCTGCTCGTCGATGGCGCCAGATGCCTCGTGCAGGCCTACACCACCAAGATTTCCGGCTCGCTCCAGGGCACCTTCCTGGGGGGCGTCATCCAGGCCTGGGCGCTGGAAAAGGCTCTGATCATGCGGATGAAAGTCTGGATGATGCTCTTCGCGGGAACGGGCCTGGGCGGCGGCGATTGAGCGAGCGGGCAAAGGCCCGACCTGGGAGGCGATGATCGAACTGATCCGGAAGGCAGTCGTTCAATCGCCATTGAGGTGAAGACCGCCCTGCTGCCTCGTTCCCGGTAACCGTTTTGGCTCGCCGAGTCCCTCGAGCAATTCGTCCAATGCCGCCCGGCTTGCTCCTATCGCTCGCCATGACCGTGAGCCGAAGGCCTCAGCCGCTCTAGCAGATAGCGGCTTGGCGGCTTGCCGACCATCTTTCGAAACATGGTCACGAAACTGCTGGAGCTTTCATAGCCGAGATCCATCGCGACGGCCTGGACCGTCTTGCCGGCGCTCAGATGCCGCAGGGCGAGGACAACATGCAGCTGCCGGCGCCAGCGGCCGAAACTCATGCCCAGCTCATCGGCCAACAGACGGCTCAGGCTGCGCTCGCTGAGCGCGATGCGGGAAGCCCACTCGGCGACGGTCGCGTGATCCGCAGGCGCCGCGATCAACAGGTCGGTGAGCTTCTTCAGCCGTGGGTCGCCGGGAAGCGGAAGGCGGAGGTCTTCGATCGGGGCCGCAGCCAACTCGTCGAAGATAACGGAGACGATCCGGCCATCCGCACCATCGACGTCATAAAGTTCCGGCAGCGCGGTGGCCCGCATCAGCAAATGACGGAAAAAGCTCGACACCGTGATCGTGCAGCATTCACGCGGCAGGTTCGCTGACTGAGGAGGCTCGATGAAGAGGGAGATGCACCCCACCTCGCCTGAGCCGAAGACACGATGGGGCAGTCCGCCGGGGATCCACACGGCGCATTGCGGCGGCACGATCCAGACGGCGTCTTCAACCTCGCAGTTGATGACGCCGCGAACCGCGAAAAGCAGTTGCGCTTTCTGATGGTGGTGCCGCGGCGATTGCTCCATCGCCTCAAGATTGGCGACAGCGTTGGCCGCGACGAGCGCACGCGGGATCTCATCGACATGGGAGAGCCAATCGCTCCGGAGGTCTACATGCATCAAAGGCCTCGGCGTTATCCACTTTGGCCGATTTGAAACACATAATGGCAGGATTGCGCAATGACGCCATTCGCCGACCGACGTATTGCTGTCGAAGAGAAGGGAGGAGCGGCGATCACGTTCGCGCTCCTCTTCGCAAGGCGGCGCTCAACTGCCCTATCAAGCTCACTTGGACAGGAGTTTTGACGTGATCGACACCAACCCAACCAAACTCGCACTCGCGTGGCTTGTCCCGGCGGTGGGTGCCGCCATCTTCGTCACGATCCAGTGCTTCTCTTATCTGAATGGCTACGTTGCGAGCGGCGGGTCCCTGGAGGCCGTAACGTTCGGCCCTGCCGCGTTGTGGGGCGTATCCGTTTTTTACGGCGCCTGGGTCATCCCGCCGTTGCTGGCTCTTGCGGGAAGGCGCGCGACCGACTGGCTCATGCTGGTCCTCGGCGGACTCCTTTTCAGTCTGAGCACTCTCGCCGGCGTATCGGATGGCCTGCGCGACGGCGGCCATCTCGTTGGCCTGGAGCTGCTGGCAGTCACGCTTCCGGGCGTGGTCGCGCTGATCATGTCGTGGCGGCACATCCGCTCGAATTGAAACCCTCCATCCCCGCAAGGAAACGCGACATGCCTTTGGACGATACCAACTTCCCGCTCGTCTGGATGAGTTATGACGAAGAGCCGGACCACGACCACGACGAGGACTTCGAGGCCTTGGAGGCAAGCTTCAGGCGCGGTACGCCATTCGTGATCCTGACCGATAACGCTCCCACCGAAGATCACGAGCATAGCCAGGCAGAAAAGAAGCGCACCGCGCTGTGGATGAAGAAACACAAGGCCGAACTGCGAACACTCGTGCTGGCGATGATCGTGATCGAGCCGAACGCCGCCAAGCGTATGGCATACAGGCCGTTCGGTGTGGCCTTCGCCAAGTTCTGGGGCTATCCGATGCGGCTCGCCGCGTCGCGGGAGGAGGGGATCAAGATCGCCGTAAAACTGCTGTCGGAGCGCGTCGGGTCTGCAACACCGTATGGACTTGAGGACCAGACCTGAGTGTCTTTCTAAGCGGGCCATTCACGGAAAGGCCCAGACAAACTCATTGCCGAAGTGAAGGGTCGCAAGGAGAAGGCAAGGGGGACTGCTTAGGGGGGGGGCTGTTTCATCTGCTTTGGGACGGAAGGGGTCAGTCGGCTTTTCGAACGTCCCTCATTAAGCCCACCCTCGCCAAGGCAATTTCTGCGGCACCTCCCGGCCCACTCCTGCCCTTTATCCGACTCAGTGTCGCTGCGCTGCGTCCAGTCGAAGGAGACATTCGCGGCAACTGTTAAACCAGGGCACGCGGCAAAGTTGGCAACGCGTACGAAGCTATTATTTACCGGCGAGAAGTACTTGGCCTTGCCCCGCTTCACTGACTGCTCTCAAGTTCTCTTTTTTAACATGCTCAGCGATGAGATCCGCGACAAGGCGGATGCGCGGCGCGCGGCGGATGTCCGGGCGCATCACCAGGTGCAGTGCGCGCGGCTCGAAGGGTACCTTGCAGGGCAGTTCGATCAGCTCCGGTTGCTCGGCGGCGGCAAATCGCGGTAGCAGCGCGATGCCGCCACCAGAGCGCGCAGCTTCCAGCAACGTCGCCATGTCGTTGCTCCGCGCGCCAACCCGTGCGCGCTCGTTCTGAACCCATGCCTCGAGCCAAGCCGCCTGGGGCAGATCTGGCATGCTGTCATCAAAGCCGATGTAGACCCGATCGGAAGCCGGGCGCTGGATCTGGGCAGGCCGCCCGTAAAGCCCATAGCGTACCCTTCCGAGCTTGCGAATAATCAGATCAGGGCCCCTGACCGGACCGATCCTGAGTGCGATATCCGCTTCGGCGCGGTCGAGATCGCTTGCACGCCGGGCGCCGATCATCACGGGTACGATACCGGGATGCGTTCCTCCCTGGCGCGCCAGCCCGGGTGCGACCATCAGCGCCAGAAGAACCGGCGGCGCCGAGATCCGTACATCGCCTTTCAGCTCGTCCAGGCTCGACGCGGTGCGGGTCAGGGCAAGAACCTCGCGCTCGACCGCCTCGGCGCGGACGTTCGAAAAGGCGCATACCGTGCGCACTACCGGGAAGCCCTTTGTCAGCGATTGGGCCCTGATCACCAAGGTCAAGGACGGCAAGCTGACGCTCTATCATTTTTATGAAGACACCGAGGCGCTTGCCAAGGCGAAGAAATGACGGCGGGATGGGCGTGATGATGAGCAGCAATGCTGGTCTCGATGCGGGGCGGCGCAAGCTGGACGCAGGTTGGCAGGTCGCCGCTTCATAATGGGAGTTCCGACGATAGACGGCAGGTTCAGGGAATATGTAGAAGAACGGTGAGGATCCTGAACCGCGTCGTCAGCCGTCGGTCTGCTTGTTTGGTGACGAACCGCAGCGATCCGCTGTCGTTATCAGGAAGTGGCCTGTCCGCTTCCGGACCTAAACGGTCATTTCTCCGCTGATAGGCTTCTGTCAGGCGGCCCGCCAAAGATGCCTGCATTGCGGCTCGGAAGACGGCCAGCCACCAGATGCCGGTAATGCCCTGCGCACACCAAGGGGAAACCGGAAAGTCGCCGTGCCGTGGCAGTGTCTTAGGTATGGGCGCGAAGCAGACTTGCAGCGGTGCAGCATACTGCTCCTGATCCTGGCTGGTGCCGGGTCGACACAAACGGCCCTGGGCAGACCTTGGTGCTCAGCGCGGCGACTGTCCGAACGAAGCCCGATCCATACCGCTGGTTATTGTCCGTGCTTCAACGACGACGCGTTGCAGTCCATTCAGTCGACATCAGGTCGATGAGGCAGCGTACCTTGGCTGACAGGTAACGCTTGCTGGAATAGACCGCCTGGATTGGAACGCTCTCGGTTTCGTGTCCCGAGAGAACTTGTTCCAGACGTCCATCGGCCAACGCTTCCTGCACAAGGAAGCTCGGGAGCTTGACGACGCCCACGCCGGCGATGGCAGCGTCTCTTATCGCCTCACCACTGTCGAACCGCAACCGAACACGGCCACTCATGTTTGCCCATGACCCATCGTCATCGCGAAAGCGCCAGGGATGCCGCCTGGTCTCGCTTCGGAACACCACGCAGTCATGCGATAGCAGATCGTCCGGCTTTTCCGGCCGTCCGCGCAGGTCGAGATAGGACGGTGCGGCGCAGAATATCCCGACATGGTGGGCGACCACGCATGAGATCATCCGGGAATCTGGGCTTCCAATCCCGATGCGGATCGCGAGATCATATCCGCCGTCCACCAGTTCCTCGACGCGGTCACTGAAACTGACATCCACGCGCAGATCGGGCCATGTTGCCATGTAACGATGCAGGAGTGGAAGCACGTGAAGCCGTCCGAACGCGGTTGGCACGGTCAGGCGCAGCAGGCCGCTGGGCGTTCCGCGATCGCCGCCAATGATCGCGTCGGTCTCCTCCAGAAGGTGCAGAATGCGCTTGCAGTGATCGTAATAGAGCTTTCCCTCGTCGGTCATGGTCGCTGCGAGAGATGCCGATCTTCCCCTGCCAGCCGCCGGGGTTGCCATTTCGCCGTGGGCCAATCTGGAACATACCGGTGCATCCATGACCACGCGCGACGGGATCGATCCCACTGTCAGCCTCGCTGGTCTGGATCTTATGGCTGCCACCTTCCTTCAGGGAGCGTCGAAGGCGCATCCCGCGGCGTCGCCGGTGTTTGCGGATGTTGCAGGCCTGCCGCCAATCCTCGTTCAGATTGCCGAGAGCGAAGTGATGCTGAGCGATGCGATCCGCCTCGCAGCACACCTGGGCGAGGGGAACGTCCGCGTCTCGCTGGAGGTATGGCCTGAGATGTTCCATGTCTGGCACATGTTTGCGTCCGTCCTGCCCGAAGGCGCGCAAGCGTTGCAAAGCGCTCGGGCGTTTCTGGAAGCCTCGTTGAGCCAGGAATAACGCCCGTTCCAAGCAGCGGCTCTCCGAAAGCACTTTTTCGGAGAGCCGTTTTTCCCCTCGGGCAAGGCGTCATTTATCCTCGAGCGTCCGCTCTGCCGGGCGGATTCAACGGGTCGACGCAACACTTTAATCTTTTTGGAAAGATGGAGTGTTGATCATGAAGTACCGGACGCGGACGTTTTATACGGGCAAACAGAAGTCAGAGATGTGGGATCGGTGGCAGCGCGGTGAGTCAATGAGTTCGATTGGGCGTCACTTCAATCGCGCGTCGTCTTCGATCTTCCCTCATTTGGCGCAATTTGGTGGGATCCGCCCACCGCAACGCAGGCGGTCGCAATATGCTTTAAGTCTGATGGAGCGGGAGGAGATATCCCGGGGGCTAGTCGCACAGCAGTCGCTTCGTTCAATCGCCCAAGGTCTGAACCGGTCGCCGTCAACAATCAGCCGAGAGGTTCGCAGGAACGGCGGACGTCAAACCTATCGTGCGGCCCGCTCAGACCAGCGCGCGTGGGACTGCGCAGTGCGGCCTAAGTTGTGTAAGCTCTCGTTCAACGATCCTTTGTGCCACTTGATTGCCCGCAAGCTGCGCCGGAAATGGTCACCCCAGCAGATCGCTGGTTGGCTCAAGCGCAAGCATCCTGATCAAGAGGAAAGCCGTGTGAGCCACGAAATGATCTACCGCAGTCTTTATGTTCAAACCCGTGGTGTTTTGAAGAAGGAATTGCAGGAATGCCTACGCAGTCCCCGTGCCATTCGGCGGTCTCGTCATGCCACCCAAAAGGGTCTCAAGCTGCGCAAGATCAAGGATGCAATTCCGATCAGCGAGCCCCTCCTGAGGTCGAAGATCGGGCTGTCCCAGGCCACTGGGAAGGCGACCTGATTGTAGGGTCGAACAACAGCTACATCGTCACGCTGGTCGAGCGCCATTCCCGCTTTGTGATGCTGGCAAAAGTGGAGAACAAGGACACTCAAAGCGTCATTACAGCCCTCATCAAGCAAGCGCGCAAGCTGCCGAAGGATCTGTATCGGTCGCTGACCTGGGACCGTGGGTCTGAGATGGCCGGGCACCGCAAGTTCACTATGGCCACAAAGATCGACGTCTACTTCTGCGATCCTCAAGCCCCCTGGCAAAGAGGGAGTAACGAAAATACCAATCGACTTCTTCGTCAATACTTCCCGAAAGGAATTGATATATCGGGCTTTAGCCAAGCAGAGCTGAGCGCAGTCGCTCGCCAGCTCAACGAGAGGCCTCGAAAGACCTTGCAATACCAAACCCCAGCAGAGAAATTCGAAGCCTGTGTTGCGTCGACCCGTTGAAACCGCACCGCACGGCCGCCATTGGTGGCCAGAGCTGTCGTTCGGTGTTGCGATACAACTCGTCGAAGCAGCCATTCGCTGCAACTGCTCAACCTGGTAATTCGGCAAGGTCGGCACTGCGGACGAAGCTGGCGTGGGGTGGTGCTTCATCACGTCAGCCGCGAGCATCGTGACCGCACCTGACCCGGTCGCTTCGCGCGCATCCGCCAGCGGCGCTTTCCCGGCCGGCGGATGCAGTTGCAAGGCTCACTGCCGGATCAGCACCATACCGGCGTGATGCAGCACATTCGGCTCAACGAAATCGCCGTCGGCGGTGAAGCCGGTGTCATCCCAGTATTCGATATGAGTGCCGGTCACCTCGTACCGGCCTTCGTAGGCTCTTTCGCGGGTTCCACGAGCCTCGACGTAGCGGCCGTTGGGCAGCAGTTCGTGCCGGATGTAATTGTCCTTCGTCGCCCAGAGACCCACGTATGAAAGGGCGCCCTCCGACTGAGCAGTCTGGGCCCCAAGGGTCAAGAGGCATGCGCTGAGTAGACCGGACTTCATGGCGGGACTCATTGGGATGCCGCCGTGGGGCGGATGGTGATTTCGGTCGTATCGACGCTCGCTGGTGCCTCGATCAACTGGCGCACGGCCCGGGCGATATCGGCCGGTCGCAAGGCGATGGCGCGGTAGTCGTCCATGAAAGACATGGTCTCGGCATGCGTGATGGTCGAGGCTAGCTCACTCTCGACAACGCCCGGATTGACACAGGTCACGCGGATTGTCGTACTCTCCTGTCTTAGGCCATCCGAGATTGCCCGCACTGCGAACTTTGTGCCGCAGTAGACTGCCGCCGTCGGCACAGACTGCAGCGCGCCGATCGAGCCGATGTTGATGATCTGGCCCTCGCCCTGGCGTTCCATAACCGGCAATACGGCACCAATGCCCCAGAGCACGCCCTTTACGTTGACGTCCACCATCCGCTCCCATTCGTCGAACTTGCAGGCCGACATGGGCGACAGGGGCATGACGCCTGCATTGTTGATCAGTACGTCGATGCGGCCCCAGAGCTCCAGCGCACGATGCGCGAAAGACTGCATGCCGGCGCGGTCGGTGACATCCAGCGCAGCAGTGTCGACCTCTGCGCCCTTGGCCTTCAGGTCCCTTGCCAGCGCGTCTAGCCGGTCGGTCCGGCGCGCGCCGAGCAGGACCTTGGCCCCGGCACCCGCCAACTCCCGCGCCAGCCCCTCGCCGATCCCGCTCGACGCGCCAGTGATTAAAATGACCTTGTCCATGGCTTTCTCCTTCTCAGCCTGTTGAGTGGGAAAGGTAGACGCTCGCGATCGTCTTCGGTATTGTGCTAGCCATGGACTGAGTGGTTAGTATTTCTGTACAATGGACCTGAACCTATTGCCCCTCCTGCTGGCCGTTGCCGAGGAGCGAAACTTTCGCGCTGCCGCTGATCGCTTGGGCGTGACGCGCTCCGCCGTCAGCCAAGGCGTGCGTCGGCTCGAGGATGCCTTGGACCAACAGTTGGTGGCCCGCACCACGCGCTCGGTCCGGCTGACCGAAGCCGGAGAAAGACTGGTGGAAAGCCTCCGCACACCGATGGAAACATTGCAAAGTGCCTTGGAGGCGCGGGACGAGGTGCCTCGTGGGCGGCTACGGCTGGCCGTGACTTCGATCGCCGAAGAGTTCCTGTCCGGACCGCTACTGGCGCGGTTCGCTGAACGTTACACCGAAGTGATCGTGGATGTGACCGTGACGGACGAGGAGTTCGACATTGTTTCCCGAGGCTACGATGCGGGAGTACGGCTGGGCGAGGTCATCGAGCAGGACATGATCGCAGTGCCAATCGGCGGTCCGCAGCGCGAGATCGCTGCCGCAACGACTGCCTATCTGGCTCGTTATGGAGCGCCCGCACATCCGCGTGACCTCCTGGCACATCGTTGCATCGGTTGGCGGCCGGCGCCTGAAACTGCGCCCTGGCGATGGGAATTTGTCGAGAACGGGCGGCCTTTCGCCGTCACGGTCGAGCCGCAGGTGACGACCAATGACCTGCGCCTGATGCTGCGCGTTGCGTTGGCCGGCGGCGGGATCACTTTTGGCCCCTGGGATTGCTTCAAAGCGCATTTTGACAATGGTGCCCTGGTGCCGCTCCTGGAAGAGTATCTGCCACCCTTCACGGGCTTTTCGCTCTACTATCCCCAGCGCCAGCACATTGCGCCGAAACTGCGCGCCCTTGTTGACCACGTGCGCAGTTGGCGAGGCTGACTTAGGGGTCGACACCCTAGCGTTCTAACGGAAATGTCTTTGTATCAAGGTCCTTTCTTGATGACTGTCGGGGACAAGGCGCAACGAGTGCCCAAGTGTGGCGCTGATCTGCGCCGCAGGTGTTTCCCGTGGAAGCAATGTTCCATCATCTTGGCTGTTCAACATCCCAGGCACCCCGCTCGAAACAGGACATTTTATCCTGCCGGGTTACCGTTGTTTTCCCTTGAGCCGGACCCTGGGTCATAGACTAGAAGACAATTCCGACGGACAGGAGGTCTCATGCAAAATGGGTCTGAAAAACATGTTTGGCTGACAGCTGTACAATGCGCCGAGCGCACCGGTGTCACCGTGCGGGCGCTGCGGCTTTATGAGCAAGCCGGTCTTATCCGGCCGCGGCGCAACGGAAAAAACTGGCGGCTTTACGGCACCGGCGAAATGGCCCGTCTGACAGAAATATTGGCGTTGAAGCGGTTGGGGCTGAGTTTGCAGCGTATTGCCGACCTGATGGCAGGTCATGCGACCGACCTCGACCTAATGCTGACTATTCAGACCATCGCGCTGCAGGGGAAACTTCAACGCCTGCAGCAAAGCCTTGCCATGGTCGAAGCCCTGCGAGCGAAGACAGCCGCAGGAACTCTCCTTTCCGTCGATGATCTCGTGAAACTCGCAAAGGAAATGAATATGCGTGACGCATCGATGGATAGTGTTGCCTGGCGGCGCTACGAGCAGGCAAGACCGCGTACAGAAAAGAAAATAGCTCCCAGTCTCTATGCCGACTATGCCGGCTTCTACCTTCTGGATGAACATGTCTTTGCCATCACGTCGAGAGATGGCCGACTGTTCGCCCGGTTGACGGGCCAGCGCGAGCTGGAAATCTTCGCAGAAGACGAGGATCGCTTCTTCTATAAAGCCGTGCAGGCGCAGGTTACCTTTGTTCGCGACAAGGACGGTGCGGTTTCCGGTCTCAATCTGCATCAAAACGGTTACGAACAGGCGGCGCAACGAGTCGAGGCCGAAGTTGCCCTCGCGGTGGAAGAAGTGCTCGCCGAACGCGTCCGCAACAATCAGCCGGTGGAAAACAGCGAAGCCCTGCTTCGCCAGATGATCGAACAACACCAGCGTGGCGAGCCGGACTACGAGAGCATGATGCCGGCACTGGCACTGGCCAGCCACGAGCAATCGGCGGCAATCCAGTCCGAGCTTGAGGAACTAGGCTCTATTCGGGAAATAAGCTTCAAGTGCGTCGATCCCGAGGGCTGGGATGTTCATGACGTGACCTTCGACAAGGGCAAGCTTGAATTCAAGTTCATCCTTGCGTCTGATGGCCGCTTTGGTGGCATCTTTTTCAGGCCCGTCTCTTGAGATGGCTTTCCGGCGATGAATTGCCTGAGGGGGAAACAGCGCAATTTGCGGATGGAACGCCATGGCCACTGCCCACTCTGAGTGACCGGTCCAGGTCCAACTACCGCCATTGCCAGAAAGAGAAGTGAAGCCAAACTTTCCGCCCTCCATAGCCTCTCGCGCCCCCCCCCCCAACGAACCGCGACTTTACAGATCAGGGCGAAATCCTGCGAATTTCCGCCTTGGGGACGCAATCCTGACAGGCTGATTTTGCTTGCACCGGCCTATCTGTTCTGGGGAAGGGAGGAGGCCGCAAGCTTGCACGCGATAATTGCGCTCCTCTGACGTTTGCCGGAGCTGACTGCGCCGGGAATTCCGGCCCATTGCGGACCTTGGAACAGTCGCCATCACTGCAGCGCAGTCCTCCGCAACCGAAAACGCCGTACAAACATTCTTGGCGACACGCCCAAGAACTGCGACCGACGAAAACCTTTGCGACACGCCATTCGCCGGTGGCTCATGGTTGCTGACGGATGGCTGTCGTAATTTTCACCGAATATTGGCGGAAAGATAATGATGTTACAATAATTAGGTGGTTTTATCGTAGAGTTATCTCGATCAGTGAGGACGACGTCTGCAGTATGGATCCTATCGGTCTTTTGTATTCGCAAGGAATTTCATCCCATTTTCAGTCCGGCGATGATCTTGCTCTCAGCAACATCGTTGAGATGATGCAGCACTCGGTTGCCCTGATCGGTGTTTATGATGAGCAGGAACGCCTGCGATTTACCAACGAGTCCTTCCGCAGAGCCTACTTCATACTCCCCGGCGAGAACCTGTGCTGGCAGCAGCTCATGAGGCGGAACTTCGCCGCCAACCGCGGCACGATCATTCGTTCGAATGACATCGATGCCTGGATTGCGTCGGTCAGGTCCCGACGTGGAAAAAACAAAGTCAGAACCTACGAAAGTGATCTGCACTGCGGCGCCTACATCTGGGTAACGGAAACGATGCTGCCGAATGGGTGGATCATTTACGTCGGGGCGGATGTCTCGGAATTGCGTCAGTCAGAACGCTGGCTTCGCCAGGCTCGGGACGAAGCCGTCCGCGCCTCGACCACAGATGAGCTGACGGGCGTTTCCAATAGACGGCATATCATCGGCCAACTGGAAAGAATGCTGCCGTCCGGGCCGGAGAAATCGCACAAGCCCAGCGAAGTCGCTGTCGAGGCGGGCGGAACCGTGGGCTTGCTGGACATCGACCACTTCAAGAAGATCAACGATACCTACGGTCATCAGGCAGGCGACGAAGTTCTGGTTACATTCGCCAGAATTGTTCGAGAGACGATCAAGCTGCGCGATGCCTTTGGGCGTGTTGGCGGAGAAGAGTTCCTGATCCTGTTTCCCGGGCAAAGCGTAGAGACCGCCGTCGCAACACTCGAACAGCTTTCCGAAGCTTTCTCGGAGGTTCGCCCGATCGGGAATGCGCCTGACCTCAAGATATCGTTTTGCGTCGGCCTCACGCATATCTTGTCCTGCGACGACACATCCAAAATCTTCTCCAGATGCGATGCTGCCCTCTACGAAGCGAAAGAACGCGGCCGCAATCAACTGAAGGTATTCGGATAGTCTAGCGTTGAGCAAGAAACTGCGCGACAGCACCCGGTCGAAGGCTGCCATGCGCGGCAGACCCTTGAACGGTAGCGGTCGGTCCCGATAGGACTTCTCTTGAAACGGCAGCCAATCCCCTTCCGGCCAACCTTTACACTCAGCGACTGAAGGTCCGCTTTCACGTCTCAGGTTGCTGACTGCAAACTGGCAATTCGCGCCCCCACATTTATCTGATAGTTCATAGCCTGCCGGGATGACCCGGCCACCACAGGGCATCAGTCAGGACGACCTGCGAAAAGTGGAGGTCAAAATGGCTTGGATTTATCTTCTCATCGCAGGTGCATTGGAAGTCGTCTGGGCGACAGGGCCCAAGAAGCTCGGCATTGGTTTCTCCTGGACACTTGGCGCTCTGACGCTCAACGCAATGATCACAAGCCTCGTTGTTCTCTACGCTGCGATGACCCGACTGCCGCTTGGTATCGCCTATCCGATCTGGACTGGTATCGGCTCTGTCGGATCGGTGCTGGTTGGCGTGATGGCCTTCAATCAAAACCTCAGCACAGCCGGCGTTGCGGGTTTGGCACTTCTGGTTTCCGGGATGTTTCTGCTCGGCTCGAATGCGCATTAGGACGAAACGACCCGACCAATGACGACAAAAACCAGACCAGCGAGAACCGTGCCCTGCGCACACCAATGGGAAGCCAGGAACAGTCTTTAACCAACCTGGGTTTGCCGAAGGCTGATTTCGGCTCGTTGCGCGGCCATTCCATCAGCCTCGGCTGGCGGGATGCTTCCTGTGGGCTCGATCCGGATGCAGGCCGCAGCCGGGCCGGAGTTTCGATACGCGGGAGCCAGAGTATGAGGCTCGCATCGCGCACAAATCACTTCGGTAGGGAGGAGGCCGGCAACATGCTGACTGCCGACCTTCTTGGCCGATCCAATCTGGACCGAGAGGAGGCCTTGCCGGCAGATCACGCGGCCTCTGCGTCCGGGCGGCTGAAGTTAACTTCGCGGGTTACCTGCCAACGACCATCCTCGAAGCAGAAGTCAATGCTGAGCTCGATATGCATCTTCGGACCACCGACCGGAATTTTCCGGGAAATCAGCACGTGGCCGTGATTGCCATTGACCGTCAGGCTGTGAATTTTCGCCCACATGTGCTCTTCGGGTATCTTGTCCTTGAAGGCCTCTTTCAGCATTGCCATAAAATCCTGTTTATTCAGGGTGACAAGGCGGCCGTCGATGTGCAGATCCATCACAACGATATCCTTGTGATAGATCTTGTCCAACTCTTCCATGTTCGCGCTGGTGCCGTATTTCATCAGATCTTGAACTTTGGCTTGAAGGGCTTCCCTCGAATTATCAGTCATTGGTTTCTCCGTTGTGTTCAGGCGTAAGTGCCATTGATCGGGGCCGCTTTCATGGGGCCACGGCGAAAGCCGATGCCTTTCGCGATCCATGCAAGGTCCGGTCGGGCGAAAGGGACGTTTGAAATGTCGATGATCTGGACGGTGCCGGTTGCGTCCAGAACGAAGAGGCCGGGTTCCGCAAACGGGGCCTCGACGTCGACGCCGTTACGCGGACCGGAAATAAAGAGACCCATCGCTTGCATATGCGGAACTGTCATGCCGTAGGCCACGTCGAACCTCGGTGCAACTTCAGCCATTTGCTCGGCGGCGCGGCTCTCGTCGTCGGCGGAAACCGCGATCACATCCACGCCCTGCCTGTTGAGGTCGGGCAGGACGGAGTTCAGCTCCTGCAGGTACTTTGTGCATAAGGGGCAGTGTTTGCCCCGATAGACGGCGACAAGGATCCAGTCGCACCCATTTTGCGGGACGGACAGGCTGCGCTTGTCGCCACCAAGCACAGGAAGGGTGATCGCCGGAAAGGAACTTCCGGCGGCAAGTTTTTCACTGGTCAATTGGGTCAACTCCGATATATATTGATCGTTACATAAGTTGACGCAACTCAGGCTGTCAAGGGAATTATATTGAACGTTACAAAAAGAACTGGGCGCCCAAGAACCTTCGACTACGACACGGCGCTGCTGCACGCGATGTCTGTCTTCTGGGAAAAGGGGTATGATGGCGCATCCATGCGCGATCTGACGGCGGCAATGGGCATCACGGGCCCAAGCCTTTATGCGGCCTACGGGGACAAGTCAGAGCTCTACCTGAAAACCATTGACCGCTACAGCGCGTCGGATGCGTGCACGCCACTGGTCGCGCTGGAAAGCGAAGACGATATCGAAAAAGCGCTTCACGCGTTTTTATGCGAGGTCATTCAATTCGCAACGGGTCACGAGGGCGGAGCGAAAGGATGCTACATCGCCTCCAGCGCTGTCGCTGCGACCGGTCAGGTAGACGGCGTGGGAGAACGTGTAAAAGCCGTCATGGAAGAGGCCGAAAACAGGCTGACGGCCCGGTTTCAGAAGGAAGTTGACAAAGGCAAGCTGCCGCCCGATTTTCCCGCGCGCTCTCGTGCCGCCATGCTTTTCGACCTCAGACAGGGCTATATGTTTCGAGGCCGTGCGGGCGGGTCGAAAGACGAGATGCTGAAAGATGTGCCCGACCGGGTTCGATTGCTGCTTTCCGAATAGGGGGCTGAAACCAAGTCCCGATGATAGCGCGGTTCAGCGAAGCAAGCTCCGCCTTCCCAGTGCTGCGCTTTCAGGTTCAGGAAGTGCATCCCGGGCCGCAAAGGGCCGGCGCGGGACATTTTGCAGAATGGTCGATCGCAGCGCCACCAGCGATGAGGATAGCTTCCGTGCCCAAACCCTCACGTTCGACGTCGCCGCGAGTGTGGCAGAGTTCATTCCGAGGCTTTGAAGGATGGGTCAGCCTGGAGCGATGCCAACTCTTCATCCCGCCAACGCTGCCAGCGCCGCCGAAGTTCACCTGAGCGCAGCCCGATCGGCTCATCGATAATTTCCGCTAACTGAATTCTGTCACTTCGAAAATGACGAAATGCCTGGCGAAGTTCGCACCAGCCAATGAGCAGCCGGCTGGTCTCGACATAGCCCAGGGTGACCGGCCAAACCACTCGGTCAGTCGTCTGTCCTTCCGCAGAGCGGTAGATGAGCCGCAGCTTGCGCCCATCGCGGATAGATTGTCGAAGACTGGTGGCAAGCGTATCCGAGGGGTCGGTTCGCAAAGGCTGTCTCGCGGCAACGCTTGGTTCGACAATGAAGGGCCGCAGATTTTCAGGGATCGACGCGGCAATTTTCGCAACCAGGTCGCGCGCGGCATTGGCAAGCGGGCGATCGGAATGAGCGGACACCCATTGCGCGCCCAATACGGCCGCCTCGATTTCATCAGCGGTCAGCATGAGCGGTGGCATGTCATAGCTTCGGTCAAGCACGTAACCGAACCCCGCTTCTCCATCAATCGGTACCTGCTGACCGACGAGGTCTTTCATATCGCGGTAGACCGTGCGCTTCGAGACCTCCAGTTCCTCAGCGATCGCGGCAGCCGTCACCGGCCGCTGTGAACGACGCAATATCTGGACAATCTGAAACAATCGGTCTGCTCGGCGCATCGCCACTGACTCCTGCTGCCATGATGGTGGCAACAGCGGTGTGCGACAAGACAATTGTCAAGACCGCAGGAAACCACCTCTGACAAAAATGGGAATGAAATGAAACTCGCATCAGTCCGCCTCATCGCCGCCGACATCAGGCAAATGGTCGCTTTTTATGAGATGATCCTCGGCCTCAAGGCCGATTGGCTCGCCCCGGTCTTTGCCGAAATCGTTGCGCCTGGCGCAACGCTGGCAATCGGTGCATCTGAAACCGTCGTCCTTTGGAAAGAGGGAAGCGGCGAGGCAGGGGCGAACCGCACCGTCTATCTGGAATTTCAGGTTGAAGACATCGACGCTGAATTCGAGCGACTGAAGGACAAGGTGAACCTGGTGCACGATATCAAGACGATGCCTTGGGGCAACAAAACGTTCCAGTTCCGCGATCCGGAAGGCTCCGCGGTATCATTTTATGCGCCGGAGACCGAGGCAGCAAAGGCACGATTCGCCTCGCGATAGATTTCGCTATCTGGCAAAGCCGCGCTTCCTTCGCACCGCCACGAAAGTGAGGCTCACGCTGCGTCCTGGACGTTCGAACAAGTCGAGACGAGCGGCGGCTCTCGTCAAAAGAAACGCGAAACTGCCGTTCGCAGTGTTGGGATGAATGACGACCCTGGGCCCGGAGCAGACTTGCGGCAGCGTGGTAGGCCTCATGCATCCAATCGACTTCGCTCGCGTCTATCCCGACTTTGGCACCATCAAGCAGTCCGAGAAAATGCTCTGCAAGAAGGGCCCTCAGTGCGTCGCAGCGCATACCGCTATTCAGTCCATACCTGTTCAATCGTTCCCTTACGTGGATCAAAGGCCGGGACAAACGCAGCGCCTTTCGGCGATCACGAGTCTACAGGACATAACGCTAAGTAACACAATTAGAAATATTTAAACCATTTCATGGAATATCTCTTTCAACGCAACATGATCGGACCCATTCGATGAGACTGTTTCCTCAGACCATTTCCGGAAAACTTTATGGCATCATCGGCTTTTTCGCCGTCTGTCTGATGGTACTGCTCGCCTATGAGCTCGTTTCGCTCAGAACCAATCTTGTCAACTTCAAGCAAAGCGAAGTTCGCAGCGTCGTCAACGCCGCGATCAGCATAGCAGAGGAATACAACAAGAAAGTTGACTCTGGCGACATGTCAATGGAAGAAGCCCAATTCGCCGCCAAGACCTCCATTCGCGGAATGGAATTTGACGGCAAGAACTATGTCTTCCTCTATGACCGTGATGGCGTTCGCCTGGTGCACCGGTTCAAACCCAAAACCGAAGGTGTCAACCGCATCAATGCGACCGATGCGAAGGGTAAGTATCACGTCAAGGAGTTCATCGACACCGGATTGAACACCGACGGTGGCTTTGTCGATTACTATTATGAAGCGCCGGAAGGCGGACAGTTTCCGAAGACCAGCTATATCGGCGGCTTCAAGCCCTGGGGCTGGGTGTTCGGGTCCGGCGTGCTCCTTGATGCAGTGAACGCTTCTTATACCAAGCAGGTCATCAAGAGCGCCAGCATCACCGCAATGATCATCATTGCAGCTTTGGCCCTTGGCTTGATCCTTGCCAAGTCCATCGCCCGCCCCATCAAGCGGCTCGGTCTGGTAATGCGCGACATTGCGGATGGCAAGCTCGATGAGGAGATTGCGGGTACAGATCGAGCGGACGAGATCGGCGAGATGAGCCGCGCCGTGGCCGTCTTCAGGGACAATGCGATCACGCGCAACACATTGGAAAGCAAAACCGCCGAAGACCAGGCACGGGAACACAAGCGCCAGGAGACCGTCAGGGTGCTGATCGAAGGCTTCCAGCACGATGCCACGCAGGCATTGGCGGTTGTCGATAAAAACACGCGCGAGCTCAGCGAAGCGGCGCGCAACCTGAAAGACATCGCCTCCCAAACCGAGTCCAATTCCGCAACCGCATCTGCCGCCTCTGAGCAGGCGACCTCAAACGTTCAGACCGTTGCCTCGGCAGCGGAGGAATTGAGCGCCTCCATTGGCGAAATCAACCGTCAGGTCGGCAAAAGCACCGAAATCGTTTCCAGAGCGAGTGTCAGCGCCACATCGTCGAACGACAAGGTGACAAGCCTCGATCAGGCAGCCCAGAAAATCGGAGAAGTGGTCAGTCTGATCCAGGCCATCGCGGAGCAGACCAACCTGCTCGCCCTGAACGCCACCATCGAGGCGGCACGCGCAGGCGATGCCGGCAAGGGCTTCGCCGTTGTCGCTTCCGAAGTCAAGGAACTTGCGACCCAGACTTCCAAGGCCACGGAAGAAATCTCCTCGCAGATTTCCGCGATCCAGGGCTCCACCCGCGAGACCGTTGTGGCAATCGAGGAGATTTCCGGCATCATGGAGCAGGTCAATGGCTACACCGAGGCCATCGCCGGCGCCGTGAGCGAGCAAGGGGCTGCAACCTCGGAAATCTCGGCAAATGTGCAGGAAGCGGCCAAGGGTACACTCATGGCGACCCAGAACATGCATGAAGTGGCCTCGGGCACCACAGAGACAACCAGAACCGCGGACAGTGTTCTGGAAAACACCGAAAAATCGGCCCACAGCACCCAGGAGCTTCGACAAAAGGTCGAACAATTCCTGCAAGCTGTCGCCGCAGCCTGAAGAACGAAAGCCGGGTCCCAGACCCGGCTTTTTTGTTGGAAGAACGCTGTCGTTTCAAGACAGGTTTTTGTTTGGCAAATAGCTTGACCGAAAACGCGAGGCGCGCAAGCCGGTGTCCCACCCAGGAAAGCCGGATCGCAAGGCATTGAGTTTGAAGGAAATGGTGGGCCCGGACACATCCCACAATGCGAGAAATCGTCTGATCTAGACCGATCTGCTTACTCGTTACGAAAGATATTGGGGCCACCGTATGAACCGGGGGCGGTTCTATCCATCGAGATAGTCTTCCATCTGGACGATGCCGCGCTGCATATGCGCTTCGATTTCGTCCAGCATCCGGTCGAGGCTATCCCCCAGGGCGAGTTGGACATAGCGTTCATGAGCGTCGTCGATCGGGGCCGTTCGTCCGTGCGCCCGCTGATGAACCGCCAGGTAGAACTGCAAGCGGCCCGCGATCCGCAGCCAGCTTTCATGCAACAAGGTGTGACCGCAGAATTCGTAAACGAGGGAATGCAGGCTCACTTCCGCTTCACTCGATGCCACATGGTCGGACAGCTGTTGTGTCCCCAGCAGTTTCTTGTGACGGGCCTCAAGCTCAGTGGCAAAGGCCTCGCTGCGTGAATTCCAGATTTCCTTGAAGGCCAGGCTCTCAAGACAGGTCCGCATCGTATAGATCTCGCGCACGTCCTTTGCAGTCAACTTGAGAACGCGCGTCCCGGTATAGGGGACGGAGACCACCAGTCCCTCGGAGGCAAGAAGACCCAGCGCCTCGCGCAAGGGACCGCGACTCACGCCGAAACGGGCGGCGAGCTCTATCTCCCGCAGTTGATCACCGGCTTCGATCTCGCCGCTGATGATCGCCCGTCGCAGATCCGCAGCAATCCGATCGCTGAAGGTCTCGCGCTTGAGCGGCGCGACAACTTGCGTGCCGGCTGGTGCAGCTTCGTTCACGCTGTCATTCCTCCTCATTTGAGTCACTTGTCGTCAGCGCAAGATCCATTCGCGATAGATGTCGCTGACTTCACCCGTGACTGGCCCCGGTTTGCCGTCCCCGATCATCCGGCCGTCAATTCTGACAACCGGGGTCACTCCGCCCAAGGTTCCGGTCACAAATGCCTCGTCCGCAGAGTAAGCTTCCGCCAGAGTGAAGTCCTTTTCGAATACGGCACCGCCGTTTGCACGCCAGCTGTCAATAACGGCGCGTTGTGTCAACCCCTTGAACGAGAAAGACCCGGTCGATGTCCAGAGTTCGCGCCCGCGAATAACGAAAAAGTTGGTGGAGTTGCAACTCGCAACGAAGCCTCGGGGATCAAGCATCAGCGCTTCGTCCGCACCGGCATTGATCGCCTGAATGAGCGCCTGGATCAAATTGAGCCGGCTGTGCGAGTTCAGCCGCAAATCGAAGACATCCGGACCGCTGGTTCTGAAGGTAGACGTAAACAGCGCCAGCCCCTTTGCCTTGGCCTCAGGTTTGGGCGCCTTGTACTCGGCGACGATGACCAGTGTGGCCTTCCCGATCACGAACCGGGGATCCTGATTGGGCGTACTCTTCGGGCCGCGCGAGACCATGAGCCTGATGTGGGCGCCGTCTTTCATACCGTTGGCATCGAGGGTTGCCTGGATCGCCGCCTTCAGCTCGTCGCGGGTGCGCCCGATGTCGAGCGCTATCGATGTAGCGCCTTCGTGGAGCCGGTCCAGATGCGCCTCCAGCTGAACGATCTTGCCATCGATCAGACGGAGTCCCTCCCAGATGCCGTCACCGAGCACAAAACCGCTGTCGAAAATGGAAACTGTCGCCTGGCTGCGAGGCACAAGGTTTCCATCCACATAAACAAGGACGTCTTCATTGCGCGGATCCGCGACATATCCTTGAGCGCTGTTGTTATTTGTCATTAGGGATTTCGATCCTCGTTAAAAATGAAAACGCTGGTGGTCCGCCAGAAACTGCTGCGTTAGCGGCCTCTTCGGGTTTTTCAGCACGTCATCGGGCGTTCCGGTTTCATAAATGCCGCCTTCGGCCAGAAACACGATCCGCGTTGCCATGTGATAGGCAAATCCGATCTCGTGGGTGACCAGAAGCATCGTCCTGCCTTCGTTGGCGAGTTGTTCGATAACGCTCAGAACCTCGCCCACGAGAGCGGGGTCGAGCGCGGACGTGGGTTCATCGAAAAGAAGAATTTCCGGATCCATCGCCAGTGCGCGCGCAATCGCCACACGTTGTTTTTGTCCGCCTGAAAGTCGTGACGGAAACTCGTCCGCCTTCTCGGCCAGGCCCACTCTTTGAAGTTCGCTCACTGCCCTTCCGCGCGCCTTGTCGGAGGCAATGCCTTTGACGACCTTGAGGCCTTCGGCAACATTGTTGGCGACCGTCATATGCGGAAACAGATTGAACTGCTGGAACACCATGCCGACCTTCTGCCGCAGGGTGCAAAGCTCGCGCTCGGTGTATTTCAAAGCGCCCGAGCGCTGCTTGCTGCCGACGGTCTTGCCATCGACAGCAATCTCTCCACTGTTCGGTGTCTCCAGAACGTTGACGCAGCGCAGAAGCGTGCTCTTGCCCGATCCCGAAGCTCCGAGAATGGCTATCCGGTCGCCCGCATTGACCTCCAGGTCGATGTTCCTGAAGACCTCTATGCCGCCGAAGGACTTGGCCAGCCCGTTGAGTTGAAGAATGGGACTGCTCAAATTAGTCACTCCGGGCAAGGCGTCGTTCGACGGCGTAGGTCACGCGCACGATGGGGTACAGAATAATCAGGAAGATGGCCGCGATGACCGTGTAGACCTCAAGCGGATTGAAGTTGAGCGAGGCAATAAGCTTGCCCTGCTGCAGCAACTCGACATAGGCAACGACGGAGGCAAGTGTAGACATCTTGAAAATCTCGACGCCGCGATTGGTCAATGACGGTATGACACGGCGAATCGATTGGGGCAGGATGATCCGGCGCATGCACTGGAGCCAGGTCATGCCCAATGCTCTGGCAGCTTCCCATTGGCCTGGTTCGATCGACTGAATGCCACCGCGAAAGATCTCGGCGGAATAGGCCGCGGAGTTCAGGGAAATTCCCAGGATTGCGGCCAGGAACGGGCTGACTTCGATCGGAACCAGAATGGGGAGCGCGTAGTAGAACCAGAGAATTTGAACGAGCACCGGCGTGTTTCGGAAGAACTCCACGAACGCGGTCGAAAGCCAGCGTACGGGTCTTCTGGACGAGCGGCGCCCCAGGCCAACGATCAGGCCGACGCTCATGCCGATCACCAGGCAAACGACAAAGAGCTTCAGTGTGCCGACAACGCCGATTGCCAGGGCCCACCAGTTGTCGAAGACGCTGGCAAAATTCCAGTGGTAACTCATCGTGTCATCTCCCCACTGCGGGCGAAGCGTCCTTCAAGCCGGGCGGCGAGGAAGCTGATGAAGGTGATCGAGATGAAATAGATGAGAGCCACGACAGTATAGACTTCGAGCGGACGGAAGGTTTTCTGCGCCAGCTCATTTGCCTCGTAAAGCAGGTCCGCATAAGAAACCGTGGCGACAAGCGTCGTGGTCTTCATCAACTCGATTGACCGTTCCATCATCGAGGGAAACATGCGCTTGACGGCCTGCGGCAAGATGATCCGCCGCATCAACTGGCTGTGGGTCATGCCGATCACCCGTGCGGCTTCCCATTGGCCTTTTTCGATGGAAACAATTCCGGCGCGAAAGATTTCGGCGAAGAATGCCCCGCTTTGGATCGTGAATGTCAGGGCAGCCGCCAGGAACGGCGTCATCTCCACCGACAGAATAATCGGAAGGCCGAAATAGAACCAAAAGAGCTGAACAAGAGGCGGAGTTGTCCGAAACACCTCGATAACGATGCCCGCCGGCAGACTGAGCAGCCGGCGGTGCGAGAGCCTTGCCAGCGCAAGAAGCAAGCCGACGGCAAGACCGCCCGTGAGAGCGGTTGCCGTGAGGATGAGCGTGTTGCGGAAACCGGCCAACAAGAGGCCGCTTTCGCTCAGCACTGGCAAAAAATCCCAGTTATACATCGCGGAATTCTCCGATCAGAGCAGTTCCTTGATGATGGGCGGGGCCGCCTTCGGATCGAGACCGAAGCCGGTCAGGAACTCCTCATACCAGCCCTGGATCTTGCCGGAGGTGTAGTAGTCCTTTAGCTGGGCATCGACAAAGGCGACGAATTCAGTATCGCCCTTGCGCACCGCGGCGCTCGTCGGGTTGGATTTGACCGGTGAGGGGACCACGATTTTGCCCGCGCCAAGTTTCTGACGTGCGGCGATCAGCGGCGGATGGAACAGGCAGACCGCGTCGACGCGACCGGACTGGAAAGCTGCGATCGCTTCGGTGTTGCCGGGGAAGCGCTGAATGTTGGCCTTGCCGACGTTTTCCGTCAGGAACTTGTCCATACTGGTTGCCTGTGGCACGGCAATCTTGATATCCGGCTTGTTCAGGTCTTCCCATGTCGTCACGGGCAGATCGTCCTTAGCCAGAAGCGCCAACGAGTAATAAAGCAGCGGCGCTTGAGGGAAGTCAGCGGCCTTCTTCCGCTCTTCCGTGGCGTCGAGGACGAACATGATATCGATCTTGTTGCTCTGAAGGGCGGCAACCGCCGTTCCCCAGGTCACTTCCACCGGCTCAAATTTCACGCCGAGAGCGTCGGCCATTGCCTTGCCTGCAGAAACGCCGACGCCTGACGTCCACTCACCGGTAGCCGGATCCTTGGAATACCACGGCGGCGCCTGGGTGACGCCAACCCGCAGCGACCCGCGCGCCTTGATATCTTCCATTGTGCCTGCGGCAAGTGCCGGAACAACACCGCCGACGACGGAGGCAGCCAGGGCCGCCCCGGTCAGGAGTGAGAATTTCCTGCGCGTAATCTTCATAACACGATCCCCTCTTGTTTTTTGGATCTGATTTACGACACAGCATTGAGCAACCATATTGTAAGATTGTCAACAATTATACAATTTGAGGAAATCCCGAGCCTCTTTTGTCGAGGTATGGGCGGGCTTTAGGCAGAAATCGGTGTCCTTGCCCAACGGTGCAGAAGTGGCAACTAATCCCGACCTGTAGGGAAGGACTGTCGGCGGCTTGCTTTTGCAATCCGTGCTCAAGGTTGAAAAACTGAAACCGCAGCGTGTAGCTGCTTTTGGTGAGGTTACGGCAAAGCACGGGTTTGACTTTGAGACGCTGGGTGACGGCCAATCTCATTGGGCAAGCAAAGCCACGATGCGTCTCGTCGGGAACATGGAAGCGTCGGGCACGCTTCGGGCCGCTTGCGAAAGAGGTGCCGCCTCCGGAGTGTATCCGTCGACACCGGCCGCCAATCCGCTTTCAAGATGCGGGGCATCATTCAAGCGCGCAGCACATCATGGGATCCAACGCGTTGCGTTTCGCTCGGCGAAGGTTGCAAATGACTGTGGCGTATATCCTGTCAGACGCTCGATCGCGTCGGTCGTGCGATCCTCGATTCCACTTCGGATCGTCTCGTCCAGGCCGGCGAGAGTGCCCGCATAGTCAGGCGGCAATCCTTGCGCCTCGAAGCGGTTGGCGAGCTCCCCCGTGGAGAGCGAAACATGGCGGATCGCCCGGCCGGTAACCCTGGAAAGGATATCGGCCGTTTCATCGTAGCTCAGCGCCTCGGGCCCCGTAAGGATCGCGTCGTCATTGAGGGGTTGGACGGACGTCAGGCAGGCAACGGCTGCCGCGGCAATGTCCCCGGCGTCGATGAAGCCCACGTGGGCGCTCGCCGTCGCACTGTAGATCGCATTGTCCTCCCGGATGGTGCGGGCATGGGGCCCCTCCGAAAAGTTCTGCATGAATCATGAGGGTCGCAGGACTGCCCATTCGGGAGCGTTGTCGGCAAGCCATCCATGGATCCCGCCCATCATCGGGCCGCCGCGCTCGAGCAGAGAGGAACTGAGGAGAACGAAGCGGCGGACCTGGCGTTCCAGGGCGTCCTCGAGAACGGGACGCATGACATCGAGATGGTCGGTCCGATTTGTCGGCGCCACCAGGTAGGCCGCGGAACAGCCGTCGAAGGCGGCTGGCGATGCGCCGTCACCCCAGTCGAAACGCCGGTCCCGCGGCCCCGAAGGCGTTCGGGTGCCGATGGCGACCTCGGCCCCGATGGCATCCAGTCGTTCAACCAACCGCTTTCCGGTCGTGCCTTTGCCGCCTATGACGAGAATGCGCTCACCCATTGTGCGTCTCCCCCGCATAGGCGGCAGCGGCAGCTTCCGCGCCCCCAAGCGCGTGAAGCGCAACAAGCGGGTTCCAGTAATCTCGGTAGTGACAGACGCGTCCGTCGCGAAGGGTCACGACGGAAATGTAGTCCTGATCGTAGGGCTTTCCGGTTTCGATGCCCTGCCCCTGGCAGGAGAACTCGAAGACGACGTCTTCGGTAAAAAGGTCCGTCATCTCCGGTCCCGACTTCAGGCGGCTGCCGAGGGCACCTCGCACTTGATCTGCTCGCTGCTCCCCTCTACTGGCGGATGATCGTCAGGGGTGTCACGCCGACGCGGGGCGAACTGGCGGCGCAAGGCCGTGCCATAACGGCGGGCCTGAAGACCCTGGTGAATGAGGAACTAGCGAACTAGACGCTCGTTCGACGGCCTGGGACGAGTTTGACGAGGCCGGCCGCATGCGTCCCTCTGCCCTCTATTTGCGTGCCCATCCAGATGCGCCGGATCTCTTGCCACCGCTGCAGTCCGCCCAGGCAGACGCTTCAGATCGGACACGCCCGGCCAGAAGGCAGAACAGATCTCTTATCATTGCATGAAGGTCTGTTTCTGCTGGCAGGATCAACCATACTGGGATGTGTCGTCATTGAGGTCCGGCAACACGGGGTCGGGTAGGTCTTGCGGAGGGTCATCGCCTTGCTGTGGCGCCGGATGCGCCTGGGAGCTGTCTTCGGCCTCTGCGGGGTCGTGCCCGAGTGGATATCAGGACAACCAGACGTCGATGTAAAACGATCGTTTTACGAATGGCCATTGATCGACTATGGTATCGAGCATGGAGAAAACAGATCAGCTCATCAGCGCCTCGGAGCGCCTCTTCGATCGGCACGGCTACACTGCAACCGGTATGGATCGCCTGACGGAAGCCGCCGGCATGTCGAGCCGGACGCTCTATAAACACGTCGGCAGCAAGGCGGCGCTCATGGGCCGGGTGCTCGCGGCGCGTGATCAGCGGTTCATGGCGGGCATTGATGTCCAGGATGTCGACGCGCTTTTCGCCGCACTCGAAAACTGGGTGCTGTCCGAAGGCGCGCGGGGGTGCCTGTTCCTGCGCTCATTGGCCGAGACCGGGGGCGACACGCCCGAAATCGCAACGGTCGTCTCCAGTCACAAGACGGCCTTCAGGCAACGGATCCATGAGATCGTGGCGGCGGATCTTGGTCACGACGATCCGGATCTCTCCGAACAGATACTTGTTCTGGTCGAGGGCGCGACACATGCCGCGGTGTATCGGGGGAGTGCCGCCGTGTCGGCGGCGCGCTCCGCTGCAGGGCTTCTGGTCGAGGCGCGCAGATGAGCCCGGCGTTTCGCATCGGCGCGATAGGCTTCGGCATGGTCGCGCTTTGCTACGGTTTTGCACGGTTCGCCTTCGGCCTTTTCCTGCCGCAGATCGACGGCGAGCTGAACCTTGGGCCTTCGTTGAGCGGTGTGATTTCCGGCGGGTCTTTCGCGGGCTATTGTATCGCCATCATCGCGGCGGCAACTCTGACCGAGCGATTTGGCGCCCGCGTTGTGGCGATGGCGGCGGCGATCCTCGCTGCGATTGGCATGGCCGGAATCGCATTGGCGCCGACGCCTGCGTTCCTGGCTGTCGCCGTACTCCTGGCCGGGTCCAGCACGGGTCTCGCGTCTCCGCCGATGGCGGCCGCGGTGGCAGCCGCCGTGCGCGTCGATCGGCAGGATGCGACAAACACGATCATCAACGCCGGGACGAGCGCGGGCGTCGCCCTTTCCGGTCCAATCGCCATTGCCATGGCCGGGCAGTGGCGCGCAAGCTTTGCGGTCTTCTCCGGCATGGCTATCATTCTGGCCGTTGGCGCCGCCCTCACACTGCCGTCTTCTCGCGACACGCGTCCCCAGGGCGGTCTGCCGGCGATGACGGGACCGATCAAACGTCTGATTGTCGCAACGTTCCTGGCCGGAATGTCGAGCACCGCCATGTGGTCGTTCGGCGGGCAGCTTGTCTCGCAGAGCCTGGGGTGGGGACCGGGCAAGACCGCCATTTTATGGAGCTGCATCGGCGCGGGCGGCATCGCGGGAGCCTGGGCGGGCGGCCTCGTGTCCCGGTTCGGCCCGAGGCGAGTCCATGTGCTGTTCTGCAGTGTCCTGGCGGTCACGATTGTTGCGGTTGGCTCCGGCGTGACAATTGCCGCTGTGGTCCTGGCTGGAGGAGTGCTGTTCGGGTCTGCCTATGTGATGCTGACCGGGGTGTATCTCATATGGGGCGTCCACGCCTTGCCGGATCGGCCCGCAACCGGCTTGACGATCGGGTTCCTGATGCTTGCCATCGGCCAGACGGTCGGAGCGCCGATATTCGGCTTTCTGATGGAGGGCTTCGGCATGCGAACCGCGATCATGATCTTTGCCGCTCTCGCGCTGGTGTCCGCAACGATCCGGACCGGAATTGCGTCCAGCCATGCAAGCGATGCCGGGCGCGGGACAGGCAGCCCCGGCGCTTTTCCGTGTGGCGGTCGGGGTATGTGACAAAGCCTGACGCCGCAATGACCCTTCTGTGGCGGCGCCTTGCCGGCCGGCTGATTATTCCAGGTCCGGTTCATCTGTTGGGACGCGCACCTGCCGGATTGCCGGCCCGCTGAAGCTAACGTTCGTGAGCAATCTGCCAGCCGGCCCGGACCGCAAATCGCGGCCCGAGCGTCAGTATTCGGTATGAATTGCTGGCGCGGGCGAACGTCTGGATGACGATCGCCGCCGCTTCAGCGGAACCGGTCACGGCGCGTGAACGTGCTCCACCTCGACCGCAAGCAAGGTCACCGCAGGAAATTGTTCTTAAGCAGGTCCACGACTTCCCGGGTTCTGCCATCGAGCACCGCCCTGATACCGAAGAGGGCCGTCGACGCAACCTGAGACGCCTCGATCTTCGGCGGCATGACCAGTTCCATCTGGTTGACTTCAACATCCAGCAAGGCCGGCCCGTCGTGACGCAGCCAGGCATCCATGGCGGGCTCAAGAGCGTCTGCGTTCTCAACGTGCCATCCGGCCAGTCCGCATGTCTCCGCCAGCTTGGCAAAATCGGGATTGTGCAGACCGGTGAAGTGATCGACCAGCCCTTCGACACGCTGCTCCATCTCTACGAAGCCAAGCGTGTTGTTGTGGAACACCAGAAGCTTGAGCGGGATCTTCTCCTGCACCAGCGTCAGAAGATCGCCCATCAGCATGGTCAGGCCGCCGTCGCCGCACATGGCGATGACCTGACGGTCGGGATAGGCGAGCTTGGCCCCCATCGCCTGCGGCATGCCGCTTGCCATGGTGCCGTGCAGCAGGCTGTTGAGAAAGCGCCGCTTGCCGTTGGCCTTCAGGTGCCGCAGCATCCAGACCATGGCGGTCCCTACGTCGGACACGAAGATGGCGTCGTCTGCCGCCTTTCCGTCCAGCATGTTGGCCACGAATTGCGGGTGGATCAACGAGGGGTCCCCCTCCTCGCCCTCTTCCACATAGCCCTGCAAATCCTTTTGCCATTGCTTGCGATGCGTCTCGAGGTGGCTCTCATCGGATTTTGAATCGACCAGTGGCAGCAGCGCGGCCATCGTCGTCTTCGCATCTCCCACGAGCCCGAGGTGGATGGCGGACCGCCGCCCCAGATGGGTCGGATCGATGTCGATCTGCGCGATCTTCTTTGCGTCCGGGTAGTACTGCGTGTAGGCGAAGTCACAGCCCAGGGCGATGACGAGATCGGCTTCTTCCAGCGCCTCGACACCCGCCCGATTGCCGAGAATGCCGTTGACGCCAACGTTGTAGGAATTGTTCGGCTCGAGAAACTCCTTCGCTCTGGTCGTGTGCACCATCGGCGCTTTGACCTTTTCGCAAAAGGCGATGATTTCCTCGCGCGCGTCCCTGGCACCGATGCCGGCATAAATCGAGACTTTACCCGCGCCATCTACCAGTTTGGCAAGCTCGTCCATCTCGGCGTCATTCGGGCGGCAGACAGGCTGCGGCCGATAGACCTCCCAGTCCATCGCGTCATCATCGGTCTCGGTGAACATGTCCCCGTTCACGATGATGACCGCCACGCCCTTCTTCGTCAGCGCGGCCTGCGCTGCCTTGGTCACGATGCGGCGCGCCTGGGACGGGTGCGAGACATATTCGCAAAAGTGGGAGTGCTGCTCGTAGATCTTCTTCTGATCGACTTCCTGCGGGAAATTGAAGCCGGCTTCCGTCCGCGCGACGTCCGAGGCGATCAGAAGCACCGGCGCCCCGTTGCGATGGCTTTCGTAGATGCCGTTGACAAAGTGCAGCGAGCCAGGGCCGCATGTCCCGGCGCAGACCGACAATTCGCCTGTCATGTAGGATTCGCCGCCGGCGGCAAAAGCGCCGACTTCCTCGTGGCGGACACCAACCCAGCGAAGGTCGCTCTTGGCCACGGCGGTCGTGAAATGGTTGATCGTATCGCCGGGAATGCCATAGACGCGTTTCGCCCCAGCCTTCTGCAGGGCATCGACAATTATCTGCGCCACATTTTTCGACATATTCTTCCTTTCGCGTGGACTCTCGGTATCTCGAAATCTCACTCTACGTGAGGTGCCTGTGCATACATTGCGACACTCTCCTCCTGTCTTTCAAGACCATAGCTGTCCCGCGGTGCAGTCGCGGTGGCGGCGGGCATCGGCTCCATAGTGCTTGGGGCGGCCTTGCTCAACGGAAACCCGGGGGCAAGGTCAGCCCGGAGCGGGACAAAAGAAAACCCGATGCAGGATCATCGATCTGCACCGGGTTCCAAGGTTTCAGGCAAGTTTCTGGTTATGCGCTCGACAGTTTGTCAGCTTGTGGCGTCTTCGCTTCTGGAGGCTTGGATACGCCGGTTGATCATCGGGCCCAGGACGACGGCGACCGTCAGGGCGACAAGCACGAGACTGGTCGTGTTCGCGAAAAGGATCATCCAGTCCCCGCGTCCGATCCGCAGCGCAAGGCGCAGGTTTTCTTCGGCAAAACCTCCGAGGATAAGACCGAGGACAACAGGCGGAAGCGGGAACCTGAGCTTGTCCATCACCCAGCCGATCTCTCCAAAACCGAGCATGAGATACACGTCGAACATCCGGCCGTTGATGGAATAGACCCCGATCAGCATCAGCACGATGATGACCGACCCCAGCAGAGGCCGCGGCAGGTTCAGCAGACGGGCGAAACTGTTTGTCGCCAGCGCACCGCCAAGCAGCACCAGAAGGATGGCGCCGAACAGGAACTGCCACATGAAGCCGAAGACCACGTCCGGATTGTCCTGGAACAGCATTGGGCCCGGCTGGAGACCATGCACGAGCAATCCGCCCAGCATGAACGCGGCAACAGCGGTGCCCGGGATGCCGAGTGTCAGGGCCGGGATGAGGGCGGACGCCGTATCGGCATTGTTGGCGGTTTCCGCTTCCGCGACGCCTTCGGGTTCGCCGTTGCCCCAGGTGTCCGGGGTCTTCGAGGACCGACGCGCCTCGTAGTAGGACATGAAAGCCGCCATGGACCCGCCGGCGCCCGGAAGAATTCCGATCCAGATCCCGATGATCGATGAGCGGATCCAGGTTTTCCAGAAGTGGGACATCCGGGGCAGGGCGCGCCAGATCGGCTCCGTTCCGAGCTTGGAACTGTTGACGCCGTCGGTTTTCACAGGCGTTTCCAGCAGATCGATCACGGGTGGAAGCGCGTAGAGCCCGACGAGAAGTATGACGATGTTGATGCCATCCAGAAGCTCCGGCTGACCGAAGGTGTAGCGGTCGTTTCCGTAAATCGGATCCGAGCCGACAACCGACACGAAGACACCGAAACAGGCACTGATGAGCCCCTTTATCGGGTTGCCTCCCAGCAGGAAGATGATGCTCGCAAGGCCGAACACGGCAACCCAGAACACTTCCGACGGGCCAAACAGGAGTGTGACCTTGGAGAGCGGCGGGGCGAGCAGCATCAGCGCGAAGGCGCTTGCGATGCCGCCGATCGACGACGAGACGACGGCCACCTGCAGCGCGAAACCGCCTTCGCCCTTTTGCGCCATCGGATACCCGTCGAAGGTTGTTGCGACGGCCGCGGGAGTTCCGGGAATGCGCAGGAGCACGGCGGGAATGGCGCCGCCATACATTGCTCCGTTGTAGATGCCGGCCATGAGACCGAGCGCGACCAGCGGTTCGAGCCCGAACGTGAAGGGGACAAGCACGGAGATGGCCATTGCTGCACTCAGTCCGGGCATGGCCCCGACGACGATACCCGCAATCACGCCGATGACGATGGCGGCGAAGTTGGCAAGCCCAAAGACTTCGGGAAGTGCGCCAAGAAGATCGGAGTACATTGAGATCACTCCTGCCAGAGGCGTCCTGCCGGAAAGTCTTGCGACATTCCGTAGTCGAAGATCAGCCAGATGACACCGATAACGATCACGGTTGCCGCGACAAGTCCAAGCGGGCTGCGATAACCGAAGAGCCAGGCAGCGAGGGGAATGGTTACGGCCGTGCTCGGGTAAAAGCCGATCATGTCGGTCGCCAGTGCGTAGCCCAGGGTCCGGTCACAAGGATTTTCTTGCTCATGCATACGTCTCTCTGCGCCCCGCAAGCGGAAAGCGATTGATTTTCGACGTTGGATGAGTGACCGCGTGTGCCTCCCAGCGCGCACGGTTGAGTTCCTCCACTCTCTTGGGTAGCGGATAGCATGACTTAACAAAAGCGAATTAAAATGGTTATTAGATTAAGCAAAACTGCATTTCGTGCGTCGGCTTCAGAACCAGGGTTGTGGGCGCCGCGCAGGAACACCTCACTAGCGCGGCGGGCATCGCGAACCTGGCGCCTCCGGTCGTCAGTCATCAGATCCAGGCTCTGGAAGCGGAACGCTTAGCCCAGAGCTCTTCACATCAGAGTTGCGCAATACATAAGTGTGTGCTTATCTGTTGTCATGATGGAAGCTGAAATATTCAAGGCACTGGCCGATCCTACGCGGCGCGCGATCTTCGAAAAGCTGGCCGATGGCAGAATGAATGCAAGTTCGCTGCGCGATGGCATGGACATCAGCCAGCCGGCGATGTCCCAGCATCTCGCCGTCCTGTGCCAGGCAAAACTTGTGCGGCAGGAACGGCAGGGCCGGTTCGTGAATTATGAGGTCGATCCTGACGGACTGGCCCTCATAGCCGGCTGGCTTGCGAAATATCGCGCCTATTGGCCTGCCCGCATCGATGCGTTGAAGACCTTGCTGAAGGACATGGACCAATGAGTGACCGGCTTGCCGACGCGGAGTTCGAAACAACCATGGGGACAGACGCAGACACGGGGGATCTGGTCCAGGAGTACCCGCTGGAGGCTCCGCCGGAAAAGGTTTGGCGGGCGCTCACGATCCCGGCCCTCAGACAAAGATGGTTGCCGGATCAGGACCTGGCTGAAGTGAAACCCCTGGCCGAGATGCCGGGCGAAGAGATTTCTTTCCGCATGCGGGATGATGCCCCGCCTTATCTGGAAAGTGTCGTGGCGTTTCAACTTCGGCCTGGCAGCAACGGCGGCACCATCCTGAGGATCGTGCACCGTCTTGCTGATGACCGCCTTGCATCGCAGAAAGCCAGGGCTGCAAACAGCAATGAGCCGATCCTGATGCTGGCCGCCTGACCGCCCTCTCAATCACCTGAAATCATCAAATCTTAGGAGTTCGCCCATGAGCGAAGTGATGCAGCTCGTCCCGATGGTCGTGGAACAATCCAGCCGCGGCGAACGGTCTTTCGACATTTACTCCCGTCTGCTGCGCGAGAGGATCGTCTTTCTCAACGGCGAGGTGAACGATACGGTGTCCGCGCTCATCTGCGCGCAATTGCTTTTTCTGGAAGCGGAAAGTCCAAAGAAGCCGATCCAGCTTTACATCAATTCACCCGGCGGCATGGTCACCAGTGGCTTTGCCATGTACGACACCATGCAGTTCATCCAGTCACCCGTTCATACCCTGTGCATGGGCACGGCCAGGTCGATGGGATCGTTTCTGCTGATGGCCGGCGAACCGGGCGAGCGCTCAGTTCTGCCAAATGCCAATATTCTCATCCATCAGCCATCCGGAGGCTTCCAGGGGCAGGCCTCGGACATGGCGATCCACGCTGAAGAAATCCTGCGCACAAAACAGCGCATGACCCGGCTTTATGCCGAGCACTGCAACCGGACTTACGAGGAGTTCGAAATGGCCATGGACCGGGACCGCTTCATGACACCGGAAGAGGCGCTGGACTGGGGTTTGATCGACTGCATCCTGACCAGGCGCGACATCACCGAGTGATCAGGAGGGGCTTCATGCCTGCGGTCCAGCGGTCACGATCAAGCTTCACGAGGTCACGATGGAATGGCGGGTAAAGACGTTTTTCGATGGACTGGACAATCGTTGAGCCGCGAACAGATGAGCGAGATGCACCGCCAATTCAGTCATCGCACGCGTTCGCCCGCGGCCTCTGACCGGCCGAGGGTTGAATGGAACCAAATCCATCTTTTCTCTCGGCCAAGTTCTGCGATCGCCCGGATGGTCTGACATAGGTCGACAATCACCCAGGCGACGGATCTTGATGCAGGAGTAACCGGGCCGCGTGGAAAAGATGTTTCCGTTTGCGCAGACCGCAGAACCCTAGGCCTGGCGGGCCTTTCGGTTTGCGTAGCGCCGGTCGCGTTCAGCTTTACGGGCTGCTTCGTCCTGCAGGACGCGCTCGATACGGGTCTTGTCAGCCAGCTCGCGCGCTTCGATCTCAGCTCTGGCTTCGGCGGCGGCGGCGGCCTCTCTTGCTGCTGCTTCCGTGGCAATGCGATTTTGTTCTTCCTGTTTCGCCTGCTCGCGCTCGGCCCGGCGCTGTTCACGCGCTTCGGCAATCAAACGACGCTCCGCCTGCTTGGCTTCGCGGGTCGGTTCGGCAGCTTCCTTTGCGGCACGAAACGCCTCAACAAGGGCTGCCTTGGCGTCGGTCGCAGCGCTGCGACGATCGGAGAATTCGCTGTTTTTCGTTCTTTTCAAATCTCAATTCCATTTGATGGTTTACGTATAGCGGCTTCGGGTCTTTTTCGCCCTTTTCAAAGCCGGCTTGGCTGCAGAGATCACACTGTCTCGCAAATCCCTGGCAAGCCATGCCTCTCTTCGTCTGCGGAGCTTCTCGTTGCGGCCGGTTACGATCGCGTCCAGGTCTTCAATCGAACGCTGGCGCTCGAAGAGTTGCGACCGGGCTTTGCCGGAAACGGAGCAGGCCTGCCGGCGAAGTTTGCTGAACTTCTCGGGCATGGCTTTTCTCGTAGAGGCCGCTCACCCGTGAGCGGTTACGAAAAAGGCCAGGCAACTTGCCTGACCTTGCTTGGTCTCATGCTTTCGACAGTGCCAGTACATCCATGGTCAAGGGAAAGCAGAACCCGGATCTATCAGGCGGCCTGCAGATTGCAGGCGGACATCTTGCCCGACTTGTTGTCGCGCTCCATGTCGTAGCCGATTTTCTGGCCTTCAACGATTTCGTGCATTCCAGCGCGCTCGACAGCGGAGATATGGACGAATGCGTCCGGGCCGCCGTTGTCAGGCTGGATAAAGCCGAAGCCTTTGGAGGAATTGAACCATTTTACTGTGCCAGTGGTCATGATGAACCCTTTCATAGCATAGAGAGAGGAACCGGCAAGCCAGCGGCTCGCAGGTGGTTATAACGATGCTTTAAATGGAGGGTTCGTTAAGAACGCGGTGCCAATCGCGTTGTAACCAAAGCTCGGCAAGAAAATATCGATGCAGTGTACTTATGGATTTTCAATGCCAATGTCAACTTATGGTTTGATCGGGTCATCCCGTGCTCTGGTTTACGTAGGTCCCGATGCGTCTGCCGAAGGTGACGCGCTATGAGAGGTCGGGCATTTCCTGACCGTATCGCCGCGGAGAACACCCGATGACGCGCTTGAAAGCGGTGCTGAACGCCGCCTCCGACTTGTATCCCAGGGCGAAGGCGATCTTGCCCACAGGTTCGCGGCCGGTCTTCAGCCGCTGGCAGGCCAGCAGCATGCGCCAGCGAATGAGATAGTCGATCGGCGACGACCCGGTGAGCATCCGAAAGCGTTCGGAGAACTTGGAGCGAGACATGCCTGCCACAGCAGCCAACCTCGCCAAATCCCAGTCCTGCGAGGGCGCGTTGTGGATGGCCTGCGTGGCTCGCCCGATCCGTGGATCGTTGAGTGCAAACAGCCAGCCTTTCGTGCGTCCTGCCCCCGCCGCAAGGTAGAGGCGGATCGCCTGGACAAGGAGCAGGTAGGCGAGGTGCTGGATAACGGACGTGCTGCCCGGTCCTGCTTCGGCCAGTTCCTCGCGTATCTTGCCAAGAACCCAGCGAAGATGATCTCGCCCCGCTTGATCCCGCAATCGCAGGACAGGGGGCATGCTTCCAAGAAGCAGGGTTGTTTGCGTGCCGGAAAAGGCAAAGTGGCCCGCCAGCAGCATCGTATGCCCGCGCCCCCGATGGTGGCCACGCGCTCGTGCCATTCACAGGGCTCTATCGTGCCGAGCCCGATGGGTGGGAACGACAAGTCACGTGCGATAGTGAATGGCCGCCCGTTGGGCAGGATAACGCAATCCTGCGCAGTCAGCGCAAGCGGTTCTGCTTCCCCTTCGACATGCAGCAGCGCCCGGCCGGCGACAATGGCGAAAACCTTCAATCCCTCATGCGCCGGAAAGGAAATCGCCCAGTCGCCGCCCAGATCCAGGGCGCCCGCCGTATGCGCGACAGGTGAGAATGCTGTGAGTGCGTCTGAAAGGAGGTCGGCTGACAATGGCGGGACGATCTAAAAGAAAATGGGCTGCTCTCTTATGGATCGTCTCCGCCCTGTGCGCTAGCTGTTTGCCATTCCCTGCCGCACTGATCGAAAGGAGCGCCAACATGATCAAGATGCTAATAGGTTTCCGCCGACGTCCCGGGATGAGCCTCCAGGATTTCAAGGACTACAGGCGCGACGTACACGCCCCGTTGCTCTTCGCCATTCCCGAAGCAGACCTTATTCGACGCTTTGTGGTTTCCTACCCCGTTGAGACAACCGGTTGGGGCGAGCCGAGCTTCGATGCGGTGGTTGAAGCATGGTTCGACACGATAGAAGACCTGGATGCCCTGTACTCGTGCGAGAATTTCAGGACGAAAGTTGATCCGGACCATGTCAACTTCATCGATCTGTCGTCGGTAAACCGTATCATCAGCGAGGAGATTATCGTCGTGCCCGGGCAGCTGTGAGCAAGGGCCGACGAACCTGCGCGGCGCAGGCACACGGCCGACGCGTTTCGCTTTCCCGAAATGTTGCCCGAGACCGCATCCTCGATGCCATCTGCGAAGCGGCGGCTGACATAGTCTCTCTTCGCGGACGGTTCAGGGGCGCTTGCTCGGGGAGGATCGCTGCCGATCGCTGAGCGAACTGCGCCTGAAACGTCGTGACATCCAGTGCGCAACAGGTCGTCCTACCAGGATCAGCGCCAATCCAACGGTGACCAGAATGGCGGATGCGACCTCGACCGACCCGGGCGTTTCACCAAGGGTCAAGACGGCGAGGGCCAGTGTTGCCACCGGAATGAGGGCGGGCAAGCTGGCCCCCGCCAGGGGCCCCAGCAGTTCGGCAGACCGGTTGAAGGCGTAGATGGCGACGACACTGACCAGTACGCCCTGGAACCCCGCTTGCACGAGGATGTCCGTCAAGGGAGCCGCGCCGATCTGTTTGGGCAGGACCAGGAAATAGACAGGCAGGTAGAAAACTGCCGATCCCACGGCAACGATGGCCGTGGCGTTCAATGCCGGAACGGCGGCACGACGAACGACGAGGGCATAGACTGCCCACAGGATGCCTGTCCCGACAAGGATCAGATGACCCTCCGTGACCGCGCCGCCGGCCCAGGTGAACAGAACGATCCCCATCGCCGTCACCGCAAGCCCGGCCCACCGCAGGCCGCCGACTGGGTCGCCGAAGATTGCCCTGCCCAGCAAGAGGGACACAATGGCCATCACACCCGGATTCAACGCGCCCGCCGCCGCGGCGGGTGCGCTTTTCATGGCAAGGGCAATCAGCAGAACGTAGGGCGCTCCGAACGCGACCACCATCGTACCAATGCTGATTATGCCCAGCCTTTTGGCCTCGGCACTGCGCTGCAGCGCGACAGGCGCAAGAAGCAGGGCAGCCACGCCAAACCGCAACATCGTCAGATCATACGCGTTCAGGCTTGTCGTCACGCCGAGCCGCAGCATCACCAACGAGCCCGACCAGACCGTGATCGCCACTAGCGCCCAGCCAAGACCCGACAGGATTTTCCGCACCGTGATCGACATGCGTTCTCCTTCCGCTGTGGCTCCAATGAATATGCCTTGACGCCAACTCCTACCCATTCATACTGCATGAATGAAAGATTCGCTAATCGCAAATCACCTCGGTGCTCTTGCCGTCAAACTGATTGACGATGTTTCGAGAACCCGCCCAATGTCGGATACCTCGCGCGCGTTGATGGAGACACTGTATTTCTGGGGGCCGATGTCCGCGACACAGCTGGCAGAAATCGCCGGACTAACCCAACCTTCGGCCAAGCGCGCGCTGGACAAACTGCGTGAGGCCGGTCTCGTCGAATGGCCCGACGCCGGTCGTACCCGCCCGGCGCGCCTGACCGGACGAGGGCGCTCCCTGGTGGTGGAACTCATTGCGGATCGGGACGACGTTCTGCGTCAGGCGACCTCGGTTCTCACCCGCGAAGAGCAGATGACGCTCGCCCCGCTATTGGAAAAGATGCTGACCGCGCTCACCGGATCTCCGGAGGAAGCTCGCCACATGTGCCGCTTCTGCGATCATGCCATCTGCGATGGACCTCTCTGTCCTGTCGGCGAACGGGCCCGGGCCCTGCGAGGAGCGCACCATGATACTGCCTGACGGCGCCTTGAGACCGAAAATCGACCCCTCGGCCCGGATCGCACCCAACGCGGTTATAAGCGGCGACGTCGAGATCGGGCCGAACACCTCCGTCGGCTTCGGTGCCGTTATCGTCGCGGAGTCGGGCCCTGTACGGATCGCGGGAGACACCGTGATCATGGATACTGCCGTCCTGCGCGGCATACGCGGGTGCCCGTTGATCATCGGGTCTCATGTCCTGATCGGACCGCGCGCCGTCCTCACCGGTTGCAGAATTGAGAACGAGGCGTTCATCGCGACAGGAGCCACTATCTTCAACGGGACGACCATCGAAGTAGGTGCTGAAGTCAGGATCAACGCGATCGTTCATCTCCGAACCAGATTGGCGGCCCGCTCCGTGGTGCCTCTTGGGTGGATCGCTGTGGGTGATCCCGCCCGGATCCTCCCTCCCGAGCGGCATGAGGACATATGGGCGGTGCAGAAGGATCTGGATTTCCCGTCATTTGTCTTCGGCGTCGAGCGTCCCGCAGAGGGCGAGAGCTTCATGCCGGACGTCATGCCTCGATACGCCGGGATGCTGGCGAAACGACATATGCAGGACGGATGAGCGGCGAACCCAGGACCCAAAGCTCCTCAATGCCCGAAGTGCCGGCTTCATCGTCGGAGTTCCGGCAACACCTCGTGCCGCCGCCCCCCCTCGATCAGGGGTGCCAAGCCCAGGGAAGTGGCGTCGCTTCCGACGCTTCGTCGTAATCCACTCGTTGATAGGGTTCATCAATGCAATCCGTCGAAGCCGGCATTTGTTGCAGCTCACAAGACGGCTGGTCGCCAGATGGCGGCAGTGCGGCACAAATCCGCCGTTCCTCTCAGCTGTATGGCTCGGTGCTGCGAGCTCGGACGGCCGCGGTTGAGAGGCGGATGTCTTTACCTGGAGAGGCATCGAACAGGCGGCCGTACTCGCGGGTGAACTGCGGTACGCTGGCGTAGCCGACGGCGTGGGCCGCCTGGGCGATCTGCGTGCCTTCGGCCAGCATGAGCCGTCTGGCTTCGATCAGGCGCAGCCGTTTCTGGAACTGGAGTGGCGACAGGGTCGTGATGGCCCGGAAGTGCCTGTGAAACGCGGGCTCGCTCATACCGGCGGCTTCGGCGAGCTCCTCCACCCGGATCTTTCGCGCGAAGTTCCGCCTCAGGATGTCGACGGCACGCCCGATCCGCCCCGCATGACTGTACGGCGCTCCGAGAGCGCGGATGGCGGCACCATGAACCCCCATGAGCAGCCAGTAGTGCAGTTCTCGCAACAGGCCGTCGCCAAGCACCGACAGCGCCTCGGGCTGATCCAGAAGCCGCGCGAGGCGAAGGGCGGTATCCGTGACGTCGGCCGCGATCGGCTCCACCCTTACGGGCTGCACCTCGCCGGGCCGTTCGGTCACCGCCGGGCTCAGCGCGCGCAGTACCGCGGGGTCGAGTTCCAGGACGAGCGCGTAATAAGGTGCCGCGATGCTGGCGCGGGTGATCTGGCTGACCGTCGGAATATCTGCCGAAATGACCATCGCCTCGCCCGGCGCATATTCGAAACTCGTTCCAAGCGTCAGCACCTGCTTTCTGCCTTGCAGGAGCATGGCGATCACGGGCTTCTGGACAGCGACCTGCAGCTCGCCCGGATGCAGGGCGCGCACCACCGCAAGGCCGCGCGCGGGGGTTGGCGCCACGCCGTCTGGCCCGGCGTTGGCATCAGCGAACCGGCGGCAGTACGCGAGCAGCTGAGCAAGGCCGAGATTGGTTTGAGCAACATTCATGGGTGCAATGATGGCGACTATCAGCGCATTTGGGAAGCCGGGAATGGGAATAGGCAAGAGGTAGCGAGAATCAGGCAACGCAGGCTCTCGGGATTTGCCTATATCCCGGTGACATCACGGAACCTGAAAGGACACAACCATGAGCAAGATCGCCCTCGTCACCGGCGCCAATCGCGGCCTTGGTCGCAACACCGCCCTTGCCATCGCCCGCAGCGGCGGCGATGTCGTCGTCACATATCGCTCGAACGCCGAGCAGGCGGAAGAAGTCGCATCCGAGATCCGCGCCATGGGGCGCAAGGCTGCGGTGTTGCGCCTCGACATGGCAGATACGGCAAGTTTCCCGGCCTTCGCCGAGACCCTTCGCTCGGAACTCGGCAACGTCTGGGGCCGCGACAGCTTCGATCACCTCATCAACAATGCCGGTCACGGCGAGTTCGCCCTGGTCGAGGAGACCACCGAAGCTCAGTTCGACGGTCTGTTCCAGGTCCATGTGAAAGGCGTCTTCTTCCTTGCCCAAGCCCTTCTGCCGCTTCTGGCGGATCAGGGCCGGATCGTGAACTTCTCATCCGGCCTGACGCGGATTACTTTCCCGGGCTTCTCGGCCTATTCGGCGGCGAAGGCAGCGGTCGAGATGCTGACGGTCTACATGGCGCGGGAATTTGGCGCACGCGGCATCGCGGTGAACACGGTGGCGCCCGGCGCGATCGAGACGGATTTCGGCGGCGGGCTTGTCCGCGACAATGCCGAGGTGAACGCACAGTTCGCCGGCATGACGGCGCTTGGCCGCGTCGGCCTTCCCGACGATATCGGCCCGATGGTCGCCAGCCTTCTGCGCGACGACAATCGCTGGGTCACCGCGCAGCGCATAGAGGTCTCGGGCGGTCAGACGATCTGACCTTAGGGTGCGGACCCATAAAATTATGCATTCAGGCGTCAATCGGACACAGAAAAGCAAGGAAAAGCCTGCAGAGCTATGCTTTCGCATAGGTCAAAGGCTTTGACGCGGCTTTTCAACGCCCGCTTGGCGTCCTCCGGATCGCTCGGGAAAGAACTGTCTCCTGCGTTGTGGAAGCTTGAAAACCCTCCAGGTTTCCTGCGCTTTCACGCCTTGGTTACAGTTCTTTCCCGAGCGACCTGTACGTACAATTTTATGGGTCCGTACCCTAAGTCACGAGCGACGCGCCGGCCCACCCGGCGCGTCGCCGACTGTCTGACCAGTCGTGTCGGAAGAGATCAAGGCCGCCGGCTGATTGTCGACTTCGGCCGCGAAGCGGACTTGCCCCGATACAGCATCCCGATCCTGCCTCTGGCTGATGCCTGGCCGACACAAACGGCCCTGAGCCGCCGTTCGACTGGTTCCACTTCGCTGCGGTGCGGCCAGTCCAAGGAGACATTCGCTGCAACTGCTCAGCCAGATAATTCAGCAAGGTCGGCGATGCGGACATAGTTTGAGTTCGCTGTGCCTGCGCCAAAGACTGCTTTGAAGTTTCTTCTGCATCAAGGTCGGCCAATCCTGACAGCAACGCGGCTCTTATTGTCATCTCGTCGCAATTGGCTTGGCAATCTGTGAAATACGTTGGAATTTTCTTCGATACGCAGCGGGTGAAATGCCGACGCCCCGCTTAAATACCCGACGGAATGAAGCAGGGTCTTCGTAACCAACTGCACCGCCAACATCGTCTACAGCTTGGACATCGGTTTCAAGCATCTGCTTCGCTTCTTCTATCCTGAGCGCCTGAACATATTCTATGGGGGCAAAACCAGTTACGGAACGGAATCGGCGTGAGAAGGTCCGAGGGTTCAGGCCGGATCGTTGAACCATTTGCTCGACCGGTTTAGTGAGGGCGTAATTGTCAGCTATCCAAACCTGGCAGTCAGAAATTTGCGCATCCGAAGTTTCCATTGGGCGCGTCATGACTGAGTAAGGTGACTGGCCTTCGGAGTGGCCACTGATCAGAAAAACCTTTGCGGTTTCAATCGCATGCTGGTATCCGCAAAACTTGGCGATCAGGTAGACAGCCAGGTCGTGCCACGCGCTGACCCCACCCGCCGTGACAATGCGGTCAGCTTCGGCGGCCAAACACAAGATGGATTCATTGCGAAAAGCGACTTCCGGATAGTTGCGTTGAAACATATCACGGTACGCCCAATGTGCTGTCGCCTCTTTCCCGTCCAAGAGCCCAGCTTCCGCAAGAAGCAGAGATCCTGAACAGACGGATGTAAGCATAGCCCCATCCACGTGCATCTTTTGCAACCATGAAATTTCGCGGGGGTATCGACCCTTGGGTACATCGTAGATCGACGTGTACATATCACAAATGACAACGGCATCAGGTGTCGTTTGATCGTTGGCCGACATGTGCGGTTCAACCGGAATATTCCCGATACAATGAAACGGTTTGCCGTCTGCCGACACAATCTTGATGTCCAGCAGTTCGTCGCCTGGCGACCCTGACACCATGTCGGGATAAACGGCACCTACAGATTGCAAGACATCATATAGTCCATAGAGAACGGATGCTGATGTTTCTGGTGCGGCAAGCAGCACGATCAGGGGCTTCTCAGAGCGCGTCATATCTCACCCTTGTCAAATTCGGCACGGTATTGACAGATTTTGCATAGTCTTCTGTCCAGTATGCCTTGTGCTTGACCGTAATGCCACTCCGCACAGCCATTTTGTCGGGATAGCCTGATCTCACGTTTTGAAAAGGAAGAACAAAATGGATGACTCTATGACCAGGTTGGATACACCGACACATGAGTTCGGTGGTGAGATGATTGGCCCAGAAGACGCACGGTTTGATGATGCGCGGGGTGTTTGGAATGCGATGATTGATCGCCGCCCTGCGCTGATCGCTCGGTGCAAGACAACTGACGACGTGCAGACTGCGGTCAAGCTTGCGGTTGCCCGTGACCTGCCCATTGCAATTCGTGGTGGAGGACACAATGTTGCGGGCCATGCCGTTTGTGACGGTGGCGTCGTGGTTGACCTTTCGCATATGCGCGGAGTGACGGTCGATGCATCTGCACGGGTGGCAAAGGTGCAAGGCGGCGCGTTGTGGCGTGATTTGGATGCCGCCACGCAGGCACATGGCCTGGCGACACCGGGTGGCTTGATTTCCGACACTGGCGTCGCGGGTTTGACGCTATCGGGTGGCATCGGATGGCTGCGCGCTCAGCATGGTTTGGCAATCGACAATCTGGTTGCCGCTGATGTGGTCACCGCCGATGGATCTTTGATCCATACAAGTGCGGACGAGAACCCCGAGCTGCTATGGGCGTTGCAAGGTGGTGGCGGCAACTTCGGTGTCGTGGTCCAGTTCGAGTTCAAGCTGCACTCTATCGGTCCGGAGGTCATGTTCGCGGCCCCGATCTACCTGGTCGAAGACGGCCCCGAGCCAATTCGCGCATGGCGCGACTTTCTTGCCGAACATGGCGATAGAGTTGGGTCGCTATGCGAATTTTCCACCGCAGGGGGCGAGGATTTCCCCGAGGAGCACTGGGGCAAGCGGGTCTTTACGCTGGCGTGCGTCTTCAATGGGGACGCAGCTGAAGGTGAAGCGCTCCTTCAGCCCCTTCGCGAGCTTGGCGAAATGTCGGCCGATTTTTCCGGCCGAATGAACTACTGTGATGTGCAACAACTGTTCGACGCGCTCATGCCCGCCGGAGATTTTCGCTGCTACTGGAAAGCCCGCTATCTGACTGATCTGAAAGATGAGATGATTGACCTTGCCATGGCCAACGCTCTGGCAGCGCCTTCGGATAACTCACTTTCATCGCTTTGGAACTTTGGTGGAGCGACTGCGAAAGTAGCAGCGGATGCTACTGCGTTTGGCGACCGATCCATGGGGTGGATGTATTCACTGGATGGCGTGTGGTCCGATCCCGGTGACGATGATGCGAACATTGCCTGGTCTCGTGAAGGCTGGTCCAATTCCGAACGATTTGGCCATCATGGTCGCGCTTACCTTAACTTTCCAGGACATGGTGAAGACAACGCGGCGCTGACACGGACAAGCTTTGGACAGAGCTATGAACGGCTTGTTGAAATAAAGACCAAATACGATGCGCAAAACCGGTTCCGCTTCAACCAAAATATCGCTCCGGAGACTTAAGACCAGCGCATCTCCTCGCCAACGACGCACATCTCGAAGAAGGCAAGCCTGACGAATTGGCACACCGGCAGGTTGATATTCGGGCGGCCTTCTCGAAAGCAAATGTCTTTGGCGACTGTTGTGGCACCGATTACCGGTAGGTGTCGCAGGTTCGTAGCGCGATATCGCGGCCAATCGTTGCGACAAGGGTCGAAACCGGGACCTCAGCGCGCGCTATCCAATATTCAATCGGCAATAGAGGAGGCGTGAAGCGTGCGCCTCCGCGCCTTCAATTCCAATGACGGAGACCGCCATGCTTCGCGCATTCATCATGATGTATGCCATCGCATCCTACGTCGCCTTCCTGGCGGTATGCCTGTGGCTTTTGGCATTTCTGCTTGATGTCGGTTCTATCCGAACCAACGAAACCGGCACACCAGCGAATCATGCCGCGGCAATAGATGTTCTACTGATTTCGCTGTTTGGCTTGGTCCACAGCGTGATGGCGCGACCGGCATTCAAGCGGCATTGGACCAGGATCATCCCAAAAGCGGCCGAACGCGCCACCTACGTTTTGCAATCCTCGGTGCTATTGGCGGTGATCATGCTGTTCTGGCAACCAATCCCTTTCGTGATCTGGAACGCTGAAGGCGCGGCCAAACTCTTGATGCTGGCCGTCTTCTTTGGTGGGTGGGGGGTGATCGTGATCGCCATCTTCGCCCTTGACCATTTTGAATTCACCGGTCTGCGCCAAGCCTGGAGCAATTTTGACGGCTCCGCGATACCCACTCCCCTGTTCCGCACACCGCTGCTCTACCGGATCGTGCGCCACCCGCTGCAACTCGGCATTGTGCTGGTGGTCTTTTCCGTGCCGGAATTGACCGGCGGCGGTCTGCTCTTCGCGAGCTCAATGCTTGCCTACACCCTGATCGGCCTTCGGTTCGAAGAGCGCGCGCTTCTGCGCGAATTCGGTGAGGAATACGCCGTTTACCGCCGGCGCGTGCCGATGCTGGTGCCGCGCCTGCCAGAGATATCGAACGCAATTGCGAAACACCGCACGTGACAATTTCAACGAGGCGCGTCGGTGTGCCTTATTTTCCGAAAGGAACATAACATGTCTAACAAACAAACCCGTTTACCACACCAAACGGACTGCATCTTCCTGACCGACGGCGGATCAGAAACTTGGCTTATGTATAAGCGCGGGTTCGAACTTTTGAATTTTAGTGCCTTTCATTTGCTGAACGACAAACCGGCAACTGCAGCATTGCGGGAATACTACGCCGCATTCGCCCGTGTGGCGGTGAAACTTGGAACGCCCTTCATCTTTGACAGCCTGACCTATCGCGCAAGTCGAGACTGGGGGGCATTGCTTGGATACTCCACCGAAGGGTTGGCAGAGATGAACCACAAATGCATCGAACTCTATCGCACATGCGCCGCCGAGGCAGGTTTGGCAAGGGAAAACATAGTCCTAAGCGGCTGCATCGGGCCAAAGGGCGACGCCTATAAGTTATATAAAGTTCTCTCGGCCGAGAGTGCCGAAAGCTACCACCGAGAGCAGGTTGATACGTTCAAGGCTGCTGGTGCAGATATCATCACAGCGCTGACGCTAAGCACGACGGCCGAGGCGATTGGTATCGCAAGGGCTGCAGCCGAAGCTGGTATACCGTCGGTCATAGCCTTTACGATCGAGAAAGACCGCAAGCTTCGCAGTGGCGAAACGCTTAAAGAAGCGATCCAGACAGTCGATGCTGCGACGTGCAATGCACCCGCTTACTATATGATCAATTGTGCGCATCCCGTGGATTTCGGACCCTCACTGACGGGCGAGCCTTGGGCGGACCGCATCCGGGGCCTGCGGGCCAATGCATCCTCTCTGGATCATGGGACTTTGTGCAAGCTGGGTCATCTCGAAGAGGGCAACCCGGATGAGCTGGCGAGGCAGTATGTTGGCATCCGCTCCGTGCATCCGAAAATGAATGTCTTTGGCGGGTGTTGCGGCACGGATCATGTTCATGTCGAGACAATCGGCCGGGCGCTGTTGGCTGCTTCATAAGGCGGTTTGACCCAAACTTGGATCCCGCCCTGTTGGGATCCGATCCCCCGATAGCCCTGAAAGGCTATCTTTGAAAAGAACTTCACAATGACTTTGATGGAACAGCCTTGGTTGCGACGGGAACGTTCATTCGCTTATTCGAATGTTCTGAGGTTGGGCGTTTCTGGTGTCTGGACCGCGCTGACGGTAGGAACAGTTTTCGAGGCCGTTCTCACCCCTCTAGCTTTGCGCCGACACGGATTCACCACCGTTTTCCTGCCCCGAGCGAAGGGGTGCGCGGTGTGACAAAGATCCGGGCAACCGTATTGGGGTTTGGCGCTGTGTTGATATGGGCATTGCTTGCGCTATTCACGGTCAAGACTGTTCCGCTTCCCCCTTTTCAACTGACCTCAATGTCCTTTGCGACTGGTGGAACGCTTGGCCTGTGCTGGATCATTGTCAGGGGTGATGTACGGTCTCTCAGTAAGGTGAGCTGGAAGGTCTATGCCTTTGGGACTGGGGGGGTGTTCGGCCATCATTTCTTTTACTTCTCGGCTTTGCGCTTTGCGCTTTGCGCCTTGCGCCGGTCGCAGAAGCGGGGCTTATCGCTTATCTCTGGCCTCTCCTGATCGTGTTATTGTCGGGCCTTCTCCCCGAAGAGCGCCTCAAATCGGGGCATATTGTTGGTGCTCTGACTGGTTTTGCAGGGGCGGGCATCATTTTCACTCAAGGCGGAACACGTTTTGAAGCGAGCGGCGCATTGGGGGACGTGTTGGCTCTTTTGTGTGCTTTCACGTGGTCCAGTTACTCTGTCATGTCTCGCAGGTTTGGCCTGACACCGACTTCTAGCGTTGCGGTGTTCTGCCTGGCATCGCTCATGTGGGTCTTGAGACGACAATCTGGCCGGTTGAAGCAACAGCCTGGCTTGCTGTCATTGGCTTGGGCGTCGGCCCTGTCGGACTGGCTTTCTTCGTGTGGGACGTGCGTGTGAAACACGGAGACATTCAAATATTGGGCGTCGCGTCCTATGCTGCCCCGCTGCTTTCAACATTTGTTCTCGTGGTCGCCGGTATCGCCGACATGACGTTGGCATTGCTTGTGGCAAGTGTGCTTATCACATTTGGGGCTGTCCTGGCCGCGCGTGCAAGCCGATCCAAGGCAAAAGGGATGGCGTCATTTCTGACATTCGCCAAGTCGCTGTGGGTCAGCAAAAAGGGCTCGAAGCGGACTTGCTGCGGTGCGGCATCCCGGTCTTGACCTTGGCTGGTGCCTGGTCGATGCAAACGGCCCGGAGCAGTCATTCGTCTGGTTGCACTTCGCTGCGGTGCGGCCAGTTGACGGAGACATTGGCTGCAACTGCTCAACCGGGTAATTCGGCAAGGTCGGCAGCGCGGACTATTTAGCCATTCACGTGAGTGTGCCGTATGACCGCGCCCGGTGAACTACCAATTGTGTAGTGATTTGCTTTCGAGCGTGAAGTATCTCGCGATCTGCCAAGTCTCTAGAAGTCACCTCATAGGGCGGAAATCAGTCAGCGCAGGACGCTTTAATGAGGACTTTACGATGACGACACAGACTCACAACGGAACCGTATCAAACGGCATCAATACTGAAGCTCTTATCGGGGCACGGGTTGCCTTTGCCGAGATGCCCGAAGCCGCATCTTTTACGTTTCGCAGCATCTGCGACTGGGTTGCCGGTTCCGAAAGCCGGAATACGATCAACGGTTACTTCGGGCTGGGCCAGGACCACGAACGCAAACAGACCTTCACCATCAGGTCGGATCATCCGGAAGTTTTCGCTGCCCCCGACACGGCCCCGACACCTCCCGAAATTGTCCTGTCGGCTCTCGCAAGCTGTCTGACCGGCGGCGTCGCTGCAGTTGCACAACACCGGGGCATTCAGTTACGCAAGGTGCGAGCCCGCGTCGAAGGTGACATGGACATGCGTGGAATTCTGGGCATGGACCCGGAAATTCGCAATGGCTTCAGCGCGGTACGTGTCACATTTGAAATCGAGGCGGATGCCAGCGATGACGATATTCGTGCCTTGATCGCCCAATCACAAAAAAGGTCGGCAGTTTTCGATCTGATGACCAACCCGACCAACGTCCATGTGGCGGTGGCCTAGCTCCGGGCACAAAAGGACAGCGAGCGTCGCGCGCCTTGCGTCGACCACCTTCATTGGTGCCGGCGATGCCGGGCTCGCGGTGCAATGCGTGCGGCGAGATTGGAGCGTGTCATGATGCCCATACGGCCCAGCGAACGATTCATCACAGGCTTTACAAAGCTTGTCGGCGTGGAGCACCCAATCGCCCTGGCCCCCATGGGGGGTGTGGTTGAAAGTGATCTGGCAGCAGCCGTCGGCAATGCGGGCGGCTATCCAATCATGCCGCTATCATGGAGCGGGCAAGACATCATCGCGACCGAACTTCAAAGCCTGAGCGCAAAGACGAACGCCCCCTTCGCCGTTAATCTTTGCCTTGACAGGCCACAAGACGCGCGGCTGGAGCTTTGCCTTTCCTACAAGCCGAATGCCGTGCACTTCTTCTGGGGTGACGCGGCCCCATACGTGAGCCGGGTCCATGCACATGGCGCGCTGGTGATCCAGACCGTTTCGGATTCTGAAGAGGCAAAGCGGGCTGTCGCAGCCGGAGTGGATGCGCTGGTCGCACAAGGCTGGGAGGCTGGCGGGCATGTGCGCAGTACCATCGCGACAATGTCGCTGGTTCCTGCCGTGGTAGACGTTGCGGGGTCCGTACCCGTGTTGGCTGCGGGTGGTATATCGGACGGGCGTGGGCTGGCGGCGGCCTTGTGTCTTGGGGCAAGCGGCGTCGTGCTGGGTACGCGGTTTCTGGCAACCCCGGAAAGTGCGGCCCACAAGGATTACATCGCGCACCTCATTGCGGCCGATCACGGCGATACGCTGGTTGAAACAGACCTTTACAATGTTGGCTGGCCAAAAGCACAGCACCGCGTTTTGCGCAATGCACTGGCGGACCGTTGGCTGGCAGAGGGGCGCCCGGACAACACGTCAAGACATCGCGCGGGCGAGACAGTCGCACAACGCGGCGAGGCAAGGATCCGTACGTATCAATCCACGACCCCACACCGCGAGATGACGGGAGAGATTGAGGCCATGTCCATGTGGGCGGGTCAAAGCGTCGGCTTGGTAAATACGATCGAGCCCGCCGGTGCCATCGTTGAGCGCGTGACGCATGAGGCGCGAACGATCCTCAGATCAATCTCTTTGGATTCCGCATCTAGGGTGTAGCCGTTTCCATGTCCTGCGGATTTAACCGGACAGGTCCTCCTCACACCATTTCGTCTTCCTTTATGAGACCCCACCCTAGCTTTCCGCAAGGATTTCCTCGGCATTGGGCAGGCTGGCGAAAATACAATCCGATAGCCAGTGCGAGATGTTCCGCGTCAGGGCAACAGGCCCGATGATCTCCATCGCACCTGATGCCTTGGCGGCTTTGTAACTTGTGCGCCCCAACCAGGCATCCGCCATCGCGCGAACCCTGGTTTTGACAAAGACATCGACATCCAACCCCGGGTCGGTCGTGCAGACATCCACATTTTCACCTTCCGCCGTGATCCACCATTTCGGCTGCTCGGGGAAATCCGTAAACTGAAACAGCACGACAGTTTTACCGCCAGGCAGGTTTTCCGTTACAACGCTGCGCTGAAGGTAAAGCATCAGCAGTTCAACGTCATAGTCGGCATCGCTCATGAAGGCCTTGGACCATTCCATGCCCCAGCTGCCAAGCGCCAGCAAAATAGGCTGAAGCTGTTTGCAGCTGGATGTCGGTATATATTCGTGACCTCTTCCGCCCTGTATCCGGCGCTTGTAGACAAGGTCATACTGTTCCAGCGTGGCCAATCTGCGGGTCAGCAGCGTTGGCGAAATGGACCCCAACCCCCGTTGAAGCTCCGAGAACCGGGTGCTGCCCATCAACAGTTCCCGGATGATCAGCAACGTCCATTTTTCACCGAGAATTTCGGTTGATTTGGCGATGGGGCACCACTGGCCATAGCTGTGGGACATAGAGCCAACTCCAGAATGTGTAGCGACCTACATCAATTCCTATAGTGAGTTGCTCCAACCTGTAAAGCATCAGGCAAAAGAAATGGCAGGTATCTCTGCTGGCATGATGTGGCCCATTGGCGGGCCCTGAAGCGGAGAAACCCCATGACTTTACCAATCCATACCATTGAAACAGCGGCTCCCCAAGCCCGTCCAATCTTCGATGCAATTGCCCAGGCGCGCGGCTTTGTACCCAATGTCTACGCCGTCTACGGCGCACATCCCGAGGCGATGTCAGGCTTTGCCGGGCTCACTGGCGCGTTCGGGGCCAGCAGCCTGACGCCTGCCGAACGCGAGGTGATCCAACTGGCGGTCAGCGTTGCCAATCAGTGTCGGTATTGCGTTGCAGGCCACACGGCCTTTGCCGCCGAGGCGGGGCTGGAAGAGGCCCATGTCCAGGCGATGCGGAATGGCCAGGACCCCGATGATGATCGGCTTGGCGCTCTGGCACGGTTCGCCCGGAAGCTGGCAACGGATCGCGGACGTAACTCACTCGCAGAGCATGCGGCGTTTCTGGCGGCAGGCTATGCCCCCGAACAGGCGCTGGATGTCATCATTGGCGTGGCGAACAAGACCCTCAGCAATATGACGGCCAACCTCCTGAATTTGCCGCTGGACGCCGAATTCGCGCCCTTTGCCTGGTCTCCATTGGAGGATGCAGCATGAAACATATACCCACACTTATCATTGGTGCCGGGCAGGCTGGCCTTGCCATGAGCCACTGTCTGACCGAGCGGTCAGAGCAGCATGTCGTGCTTGAACGCGGCGAAGTTGGCAATTCGTGGGCGCACGAGCGGTGGGATAACCTCGCCATGCAATCACCCAACTGGCAAAGCCGGCTGCCAGGCTATTGCTACGACGGCCCCGATCCGCATGGGTATATGACCATGCCCGAGGTTCTGGCCTACCTGAAGTCCTACGCCGTACAATCTGCCGCGCCGGTAGAGGCTGGCGTAACTGTCACCTCCGTCACACGAAGCAACGCTCAGTTTGTCGTGACGACGGACAAGGGTGTCTGGCACGCCGCAAATGTGGTTATCGCAACCGGGGCCTGCAATCGTCCTGCTGTTCCGGTGTTTGCGAAGGAGGTTCCCCGTGACATCACACAAATATCGCCCCTGTCCTATCGCAACCCTTCAGAATTGCCCGCAGGCGGTGTCCTCGTCGTTGGGGCATCTGCAACAGGTGTGCAGCTTGCCGCGGAGATCCGTGCGTCCGGCCGCCCGGTCATCCTTGCGACTGGCAACCACATCCGCATGCCACGGCACTACCTTGGCCATGACATCGCCTGGCTGATGGAGCAATCCGGGCTCTTCTCAACCACTCTTGACAACATTGATGACATCACGCGTGCCCGCTCACTGCCGTCGCTGCAACTCGTTGGTGACCGCTTGCGGCGCTTCCTCGACCTCAACGCGTTGCAAGGCATGGGGGTCGAGATCGTCGGTCGGCTGGTCGGGTGCCATGAGGGGACGCTCCAGTTTTCAGGCGCACTGGCGAATGCGATAGCGCTCTCTGACCTCAAGATGAACCGGGCCCTGTCGGTGATCGACGCCTGGGCACAGCAGAGCGGTCTGACCTTTACGGAGGCGCCACGTCGCTTTGCACCAACATTGGTGCCGGACATGCCACGCCTCACCTTGCCTCTTGCACTTGGCACGATCTCCACCATCGTCTGGGCTTCGGGCTTTCAGCCCGACATGTCGTGGTTGCACTTGCCGCACTTTGACGAAAAGGGACGGCTTCAGCACCGGGGCGGCATCGTGGCACCCGGTCTCCACGTGCTGGGGCTGCCGTTCCTGCGCACCCGAAAATCCACCTTCCTCGGCGGTGTTGGCGACGATGCCCGCGTTCTCGCAAAGCATATTTCCGAAACCCGAGGCCGAATGGCCGCCTGATCTGACGGAGGTTTCCATGACACAACAACGCAATTCAAGGATCGATGCAGACGCCACCCGGCGGATATCGCTGCCCTGCGAAGGCGGATGCACCTGTGGAAGCGTCCGCTATCGCCTTCTGGCCACACCCCTCATCATCCATGGGTGCCATTGCAGCCTGTGCCAGCGGCAGACAGGCAGCGCATTTGCGATCAACGCACTTGTGGAGGCCGAAAACGTGGAGGTTCTGTCAGGCGATATAGATATGCTCAAGGTGATGACGCCGAGCGGGCTGGGGCAGACAATCACCCGCTGTACCAACTGCCACGTTGCCGTCTGGAGTTATTATCACAAGCATGAACTGAATGAACGGATCCGATTTCTCAGGGTCGGGACCCTGGATGACCCCACGGCGTTTCCGCCGGACGTCCATATTTACACATCGACCAAGCTGCCTTGGCTGTCCCTGCCCAAAGGTGTCCCGGCGGTTGCCAGGTATTACAAGGTGAATGAGACATTCTCGCGTGATAGCCTCGCACGGAGAGCGAAGCTTTTGGAAACTGGATGAACCAATCGTCCTGATCAATGCCAAAGCAGACTTTCCTAGCACCACAAGTATTCGGTAGATTTGGGTTCGGATCTGTAGTTGCCATCTTCATTAAAAGCGGAATAGCATAGCTTGCTCAAATGTCGCGAGTGTTGCGGTGGGTAGGAGTGGTTCGGAGGAACCGCTATGTCTGCTTTAAACTTGCCGATGGTGGTGTCCGCCAAGAAGGCATGGAACCACGGTCGCATTATCGGTCAGAAGAGGCCTCTGCTCCCAAAGCATGTCTGGGCGATCCGTGTTCGCCTCGAACTGGCCGGCGCCGTCCGTGATCTGGCACTTTTCAATATGGCAGTCGATAGCAAACTGCGTGGCTGCGATCTGGTCCGACTGAAAGTCGCAGACGTATTCTCGGCAGGCGCAGTCAAGAAACGGACTTCGATCTTGCAGAGTAAGACGAAATCGCCGGTGCGATTCGAAATCACTGACGGCACACGAAAGACCCTGATGGAGTGGATCAGCAATCCGGAGATGATCGGCCACGAGTACCTCTGGCCCGGCCGTTTCCATGATCGCCCGCATATATCGACGCGGCAATACGCTCGTCTTTTGAAGGACTGGGTGTGCTCGATCGGCTTGGAACCGAGCGCGTATGGCACGCACTCCATGAGACTGGACCTGTCTCGGTTTGATGCCGCCCCTTTGATAGCATTTACTGCAACAAAGGGGACAAACTATGGGACTGAAACGTACGGATGAATTCCGCCAAGATGCGGTGCGTATCGCGTTGACCAGTGGGC
>VIRH01000025.1 GCA_008107755.1 Rhodobacterales bacterium | reverse complement strand
CGCCAGCGCCACCGCCAGCAGGAAGGCCGGCAGCGCGAGGCTTAAGGTATCCGGCAGGTTGCTGGCAATCAGACTGCTGACCGCCAGACCCGCCTGCAGGGAATAGCCGAAGTCGCCGTGCAGCATCGCCAGCAGCGTGTGCAGGTACTGGCGCCACAGCGGGCTATCGGCGCCGTAGGCCAGCCGCATCTCCGCAATTTGCGCCGGGCTCAGGCCAAGGTCCGGGTTCTGAAACTTGATCAGCACCGCATCCCCCGGCAGGACCTGCAGCAGGAAAAAGGTGAGGGTAAAGGCCGCCCACAGGACCAGCAGCCCCTGGCCGAATCGTCGCAGAAGATAAGCGCTCATAACCGGCCTCTTAGTGCTTGTCCAGCCACGCGCCGTAGAAC
>VIRH01000063.1 GCA_008107755.1 Rhodobacterales bacterium | reverse complement strand
GTAGCCGGGGAATTAAATATCAACAAATAAGACATACAAAAATTACAAGCACAAAGTAAAGTTGATAATAAGGTGATTTCTAATGATGAAGTCGATAAAGTATCAGAAGGACAAAAGATTTTCAACTATGCTTTAGCTTATGGCATTATCTTTCTAATGTTCTTCATTGTTTTAAATTATGCATCTCAAATAGCTATGGAAATTGCTAGTGAGAAAACATCGCGTGTCATTGAAATGATTATTACAAGTATTTCACCAATCCAACATATTTTTGCTAAAATTTTAGGCGTTATAGCAGTTGCCGTGACTCAGATTATTTTAATTGTATTGATGGCAGTTATATGCATTTTTGCCTTTGACTTAAAAGACTTGCTACAAGGTTTTAACGTGG
>VIRH01000139.1 GCA_008107755.1 Rhodobacterales bacterium | reverse complement strand
ACTTAGTATCACGTGCTTCTGATTCATACTCTTCAATATGAATAGAAGTATACACGTCATCTTTCACAAGTCTTTCACTCATGATAACGGCATCCTCATAGTTGTAACCGTCCCAAGTCATGAAACCAACTACTACGTTTCTACCTAATGCCATTTCTCCTAATTCCATAGATGGTCCATCTGCTAAAATCTCGTTATACTCAACAACATCTCCAACTGCAACGATTGGACGTTGGTTGTAACATGTACCTGAGTTTGAACGTTTAAATTTAGCTAATGGATAGCGATCTAATTCACCTTCATGCTCAACGCCGTTCTCTTCAACTAGACGACGAACAAGAATTTCATTAGATTCAACATGTTCAACACGACCTCTGTGCTTAGCTGTAATA
>VIRH01000016.1 GCA_008107755.1 Rhodobacterales bacterium | reverse complement strand
AACGGGCTTTGACCAATCTCGTGCAGAATGCCATCGAGCATGGCGGTCGTCGCGGCAAGATCACTTTTCGCGTCATGGCGCCGGCGCGCGTCGAAATCTGCGACGAAGGTGACGGCGTCCCACTTGCAGAGCGCGAACGAATTTTCGAGCCGTTCAGCCGGCTTCATCCCGGCGGCAAGGGCGCCGGGCTGGGCTTGAGCTTGGTCAGGGAGATCGTGCACCTCCACGGTGGCCATGTCGCGATCGTCGACGCGACATCGGGCGGCGCATGTTTCAGGATCGACCTGCCGCCGGCATGACGCGCTACTGCATGTTTCCTTAAATCGTATCCGATTCAAGGATAAAAACATGCAGCAATTTAAAGTGCTACAGCGACCTTTGCGCGTCTGATA
>VIRH01000104.1 GCA_008107755.1 Rhodobacterales bacterium | reverse complement strand
TGCGCGAGCCTTACCGTCGGCAGCGTCAGATGGGTATAAGAGACAGCAAATACAGAGTTACAGGCGGGAAGCTATGTCAAACAAACCCTTTATCTACCAGGCACCTTTCCCGATGGGGAAAGACAATACCGAATACTATCTACTCACTTCCGATTACGTTAGCGTTGCCGACTTCGACGGCGAAACCATCCTGAAAGTGGAACCAGAAGCCCTGACCCTGCTGGCGCAGCAAGCCTTTCACGACGCTTCTTTTATGCTCCGCCCGGCACACCAGAAACAGGTTGCGGCTATTCTTCACGATCCAGAAGCCAGCGAAAACGACAAGTACGTGGCGCTGCAATTCTTAAGAAACTCCGAAATCGCCGCCAAAGGCGTGCTGCCGACCTGCCAGGAT
>VIRH01000049.1 GCA_008107755.1 Rhodobacterales bacterium | reverse complement strand
ATTAATGGCCGGGAGCACCGGCTTTGACCTGGTGGTGCCGTCAGCAAGCTTTCTTGAACGCCAGCTGACAGCGGGAGTTTTCCAGCCGCTGGATAAAAGCAAATTGCCGGAGTGGAAGAATCTCGACCCGGAACTGCTGAAGTTGGTCGCCAAACACGATCCCGACAATAAATTTGCTATGCCCTATATGTGGGCGACGACCGGGATTGGCTATAACGTTGATAAAGTCAAAGCGGTGCTGGGCGAAAACGCGCCCGTCGATAGCTGGGACTTGATCCTCAAGCCTGAAAATCTGGAAAAACTGAAAAGCTGCGGTGTATCTTTCCTCGATGCGCCAGAAGAAGTTTTTGCTACCGTGCTGAATTATCTCGGCAAAGATCCCAACAGCACTAAAG
>VIRH01000017.1 GCA_008107755.1 Rhodobacterales bacterium | reverse complement strand
GGGGGTATGTAACGGTTGCCAGATGATGTCTAATCTGCGTGAACTGATCCCAGGTAGTGAGTTGTGGCCACGTTTTGTGCGCAATACCTCCGATCGCTTTGAAGCGCGTTTCAGCCTGGTTGAAGTAACCCAAAGCCCGTCTCTGCTGTTGCAGGGGATGGTGGGCTCGCAAATGCCGATTGCTGTCTCTCATGGTGAAGGGCGCGTGGAAGTGCGTGATGCGGCGCATCTGGCGGCACTGGAAAGCAAAGGGCTGGTGGCACTGCGCTATGTCGATAACTTCGGCAAAGTCACTGAAACCTACCCGGCTAACCCGAACGGTTCACCGAACGGTATTACGGCAGTCACGACTGAAAGTGGTCGAGTCACCATTATGATGCCGCACCCGGAACGTG
>VIRH01000018.1 GCA_008107755.1 Rhodobacterales bacterium | reverse complement strand
CCCGCCAGCGCGGCTGGCCGCGTGGCTGGAGGAACAGCGCGTAGAGCGCATAGAAACTGACGTACACGCCGAGGGCCAGCATCAGCAGCTCCGCGCGTAGCGCCAGAAGTCCGTACGCCCCGAGCGCACAGCCCAGCAACATGCAGGGCAGCAGACGCTTGAGCTCAGTGATGGCGATCTGCCGCCGCGCCGGCAGCCAGTTGCCGAACGACGCGCTGAAATCCAGCAGGACCAGCAGCGGAATGATCTGCGACAGCGGCAGCACCCCGGCCAGCAACGGGCCGGCGACCAGCGCGGTGCCGAAGCCGGCGATGCCGAACACCACATAGGCGAGGACGATGGCCAGTTCGACCAGCAGCCATTGCCATAGGCTGAACGGCAGGGCGGCGAACAGGA
>VIRH01000019.1 GCA_008107755.1 Rhodobacterales bacterium | reverse complement strand
CGCGGGCTTTGGTGCGGTGCATGAGGCGGGCGTCGGTCGAGCTTCTAGCTTGAAAGCAGCCTCCCTGCTTCCCTCAGCGGTCATCCCCGACAAGCGCAGCGCAGATCGGGGATCCAATGGCTTCCAGCGCTATGGTCTTGAGGCACTGGCGGCGGCGGCGATATCCGTTTCCAAGGGCCGCGTACCTTCGTTGAGGCGACGTGGATTGGATCCCCGCGCAAGGCGGGGATGACTGCCGAAGGGGGACGGATGCTGAAAGAAGGAAGCTGGTGCGGTGCATGAGGCGGGCGTCGGTCGAGCTTCTAGCTTGAAAGCAGCCTCCCTGCTTCCCTCAGCGGTCATCCCCGACAAGCGCAGCGCAGATCGGGGATCCAATGGCTTCCAGAGCTATGGTCTTGAGG
>VIRH01000088.1 GCA_008107755.1 Rhodobacterales bacterium | reverse complement strand
CCTTGTTTGAAAGATCAGCGTACCTGCGTAACTCTTAAAACCACCAAACACCCGAAAGTATCCGATGATCGCAAGGCCAACGCCGCCTACGCTTCCCTTCCTTCATCATATCCAATTGTCAAAGAACAGAGGGACAAAACCCTCGCAAGTCGCTACCCAAACCCAAACAAAACGAAACCTGTCCGAACCTTCAAGCCCGGCCGATCTCGACCAATTGTCTGGAAGTTAGGGCGCAAAACCCTGTCGCCAGCGACGTTGCCGCCGTCGATGAACGCGTTATACGCACACCAATCTGACCCGTCAACGACCAAATTCGAAAAAAATCAAAAAAACCGAAAAAATTTGCGCGACCTCCGAAAAAACCAAGGAAACCAGCGGGTTAATTGTTACCCGCCTTCCGTTCAGTGCCTCGAAACCAGCAATCCTGCGCCCAATCCGCCCGCTGCCGCAATGAGCGCCATGGCGATGGATTGAGCACCTTTTTCGGCCTTCCCAAGGGGCATCATGGCTTCGAAGAGCTGGACCGCCAGAATGGCGCCCGATGCACCAATTGGATGTCCGCGCGCAAGCGCCCCGCCCAGCATATTGAGCGTCTGCTCCGGCAGGCCAAGGCTGTCGGCGGTCGCCATCGCCTGGACGGCATAAGCTTCCATGAGTTCGACCGCAGCGAGATCTGCTACCGAGATCCGGTGTCGTTCCATCAGCCCGCGGGCGACCGCAATCGGAACCAGAGCCGGGTCCGCAGGGTCTCCCCCGGTGCTTTGGGCGCCCAGTACCGTCAGTCCGTCGAGACCGAGGTCGTCGGCACGCTCGCGCGAAAGCATCAGAACCGCGGCGGCCCCATCCGCTTCACAGGCAATGGTCGCTGCGCTCAGGCCGGTCGCGCGACTTCCCGCGATCACCGGAGCACGGAGGGCCGTCTTCAAGGTCAGTTTCCGGGAGAAGCCGTCTTTTGCCGGACTGGCGGCCACTGGATTGACGAGCCGCTCACTGCAGAGCGCGGCAGCATCGATCGCCTTCTTGTGTGAGGACACGGCGAAGTTTGCCTGCGCCGTTCTGTCCAGCTTCAGCCTGTCAGCGAGGTCTGCTGCTGCCTGTGCGAGGTCCGGATCATGGAAGGGTTCCGGCGCAAAGGCAGGACGATCATAGGGAACAGGCGCTGCCTGCTCTCCGACCGGACGATGAAAGCGCAGGGGCGAGCGGCTGAAGCTTTCCGTTCCGCCTGCGAGCACACACTCCGCGGCCCCGGCCTCGATCAACCGTGCGCCCATGGCAATGGCGTCGAGGCCCGAGCAGCACTGCGTATCGACAGTCAGCGCAGGGACCGATGCCGGCAGGCCGGCCCGCAGCGCTGCAAGGCGGGCTGGGTTGCCGCCGCCATATAGAGCATTGCCGAGCAGAACCTGGTCGACGTCCTGCGGGGCGCAGTCCGCATCGCCAAGAAGGCAGGCTAGAACGGGCGCGGCCAGTTGGTCAGCCTGCAGCGCGGCCAGCGCTCCGCCGCGCGGGGCGACCGGCGTTCGCCTTGCGGCGACGATGACGGCGGATGCACGTCCGGTCATTGCGTCTCCCCCATCTCCTTCGCCTGCAATGCCTCCGTGACGGCCCGGATATCCGGCTTGCCTCCTCCGGTCAGCGGAAGCGCATCCATTATATGGATCCTGCGCGGCAGCTTTCCCGCAGCCAGCCGGGACCGACAGTGGCGCATCAGGTCGACGTCGGAAATGCCGGAGGCGTCTGTTGGCTGGATGGCGGCCTCGACACGCTGGCCGCGCACCGGGTCGTCAAACCCGATGACCACGGCGATGGCAACGGCCTCATGCTCACTCAGAACGGCTTCGACCTCCTCCGGGTAGACATTGAGCCCCGCGGTCACGATCATCCGCCCGGAACGACCGGTGAGAAAGAGATGCCCGTTTTCATCCAGATATCCGCGATCGCCAAACGTCAGCCAGTCGTCCTGCCAACGGGTGTCGGCAGCAGCGCCACATATATAGTCTGAAAAGAGAAGGCCGCTCCGGACCCAGACATCACCAGACGTTCGGGCGGGCGCCGGGGCACGTGGATCGCCGACGGCGATCTCAACGCCGGATGCTGCGCGTCCGACAGAGCCATCCGGCGGGCTCTCCTCCGGCAGCGACACCGTTATGAAGCTGGTTTCGGACGCGCCGTAGAATTCGATCAGCCGCGCCTTCGGGAAAACGTTTGCGGCAGCGCTCCGGTCGCCGTCGCGCCATTTGGCCCCGCTTGCAAGCACCTGCCGGACGGTTGGGGCTGGCCCCAGCCGCCTTGCGGCTTCGGCAAAATAATGCAGCTGGGTCGGCGTCGCATAGAGAATGGCGCCTCCAGCCGCGGCCTTCAGCTCTTCCAGCAATCTGCGCGGGTCGAATTTCGGTGCGACGACCACGCTCTGGCCCCGGCAAAGCCCATCGACCGCACCATATAGATGCAGCGAATGAGTAAGCCGGCCCGGCAGCAAGACGCGTTCCGCTTCGGAGGTGCGGAATTCCGTGTCGGTGAGGGCAAAGCTGCGAAGCCATGAGCCATGCGTGCGAATATAGCCTTTGGGCAGCCCTGTGGTGCCGGAGGTGAAGCCTGCATAAAAGAGGTCGCCTTCCTGTGGGGCAAGGTCGCGATCCTTGTCCGCGGGCGACGGATCGACGCGCGCCAGATGACCGGTCCCTGGGCCGGAGGCGTCGATGACAAGCTCCGGCGCCGTTGCCTCGAGAACGTCCGAAAGTCGCCCGGCCGGCCAGTCCGGATCGAGGACCATGGCGATGCGCGCCGTCCGGGCACAGGCAAAGAACCAGACCAGCAATGCAGCGGGGTCCGACAGACAGAGCGCAACCCGCCCCTCCCGCGCCGTGCAGCGCCTGAGGATCTCCTCGGATGTCCGGATCTCGGCAAGCAAGGTCTGCCAGGTGAGCGCGCAAGCGCCGCATGTGAGTGCGGTCTTGTCAGGCGACCGTGCGGCAAATTCCTCAAAGCGCTCGCCAACGAAAGTCATGACGGATGCGCCTCTCGATCGTCGTCAGCTGCGGGAGAGAAGAGCGCCGGGAAGGCCCCGGGCGACGGTCTGGGCGATCAGCGCCGTGATGGCGACCTTGATCAGGTCACCCGGTATATAGACGACACTCGCATAGGCCGCCTTGACGAGCGGCAGGCCGGCCATGATGGAGATGCCAGGAATACCAAAGGCATATACCGCAAGGATGCCGCCGACGAAGGCAGCCAGCGCGGAGGCCGGCAATATGGCCATCCCACCGGTCAGCCGCATCACCCAGCCAGCGACGAAGGCGCCAACGGGCCAGCCGATGAGAAAGCCGACGGAGGGTGTCTGGAAGACGCCGAGACCACCCCGGCCGCCGGCAAGGAAGGGCGCGCCAAGGGCCACGAGAAACAGAAACAGAAGAATGGCGAGCGCGCCGCGCACCGGACCGAGCATGACGCCGGCCAGCATGACGCCGAGAGTCTGTGCGGTGATGGGAACCCCGCCTGCCAACGGCATGACCACCGGCGGCATGAAACCGAGCGCCGCCATGAGCGCCGCGTAAAAGGCAATATGAACGAGAGACCGATCGGTCATGCGCTTTACCTTCCGTTTTTGCCGGCGCCTGTACTTTCCGGCGCATCCCGCTGATTGGCGGATACCGTACTTGGCGCCCGAATGCCAGAGCGAGCCACCTGTTTCTAGGGTGAACTTGACAGGCCGGCGGACCCGCCCCGCGCCTTGAGCGCCTCCGCGACATTGTCGGACATGCGCAGCGACTGGATTGCAAACGGCGCCAGCAAGCGCCAGGAACTGCGTCTTGCGGTGCGGGCCTGCCAGGCTTCGCGCAGCCTTGAAAAGACGAGCATCAGATGCGGGGCGAACCTCAGCACCAGAGTCACGCCGAGTGCCGGGGTCCGGGGCGACACGCCGAACAGCTTCAAGGGCGCGAAAAGAGGCAGCACGGCGTCCAGCATGTCATCGAGCCGCGTGGTGATCGTTACGAAATTGGCCGCAAGAACCATGACGACAAGACGCATCGCCACAACGACACCTTCGTCCAGAGATCCGGAAAGCCAGTGGATCGCCAGAAGGGCGACCACAAAGAAGACGATGCCACGCAGAAGACGCAGCTGGGCAAGGCCCTCGCGGCCAAGCGTGGCGTATAACGCCACCACCGCAACCAGACAGCCGGTAAAGATCCAGACCGACGAAACGTGAAACAGGATCAGACTGCCGAGCGCAACGGCCAGCAACTTCAAACCGGCCGGAAGGCGATGAGCCCAGCTGTCGCCCTGCAGATACATGGAGATCACAGCGCGGCAACCTCCATCCCGGCCCCGAGCCTTCGATCGATATCGGCTTCATAGGCCGCCAGCACCTCTGCCGCCGGTCCATCCATGCGCAGCCGTCCGTCCTCAAGCCACAGGACCCGGTCAAAATCTTCAAAATGCGAGAGATCGTGGCTGATCATGACGATCTTCTGCGGCAGGGACATGAGTTTTTCACGGATTTTCCGGCCCGACAGTCCATCCAGACTCGTCATGGGTTCATCGAGCACCAGAAGCCTGGGCTGCATGACCAGAACCGCAAGAATGCAGACATACTGTTTCTGGCCCTCGGAGAGCTCGGCGAAGGGAGACGATGCCAGTGCGCCGAAACCATGATCGGACAGGAACCGGCGTGCCTGCTCCCGGCTTGCGGTCTTGTCCGCCCCGAGCTGCGTCAGGCCGAAGGCGATTTCTTCCTCAACGGTCGGGAAGATCGCCTGATGGTCCGGGTTCTGGAAAACGAAGCCGACGTGGCGTGGCAACTCCTTCTCGGCCTCCGCGCTTGGCGCGCCGAACAGGGTAAGCTTGCCGTCGGTCGGGCTGCGCAATCCGTTCAGCAGGCGAACGAAAGTACTCTTGCCCGACCCGTTCAGTCCGATCACGCCGACACGGTCCTCCGAAAGCGACAACGTCAGGCCGTGAAGCACCTTGCGTGCACCGATGGTCAGGCCGACATTCTCGAAAACCGCATAGGGAACCGCGTCCGGATTGCAGACCCGTTCCCTGCTGCCTGTTCTGATTTTCGGCCAGAAAGCCATCTCACCTCGCCGCACACCGTTTCGACGCGCTTATCGGTCGGAAGTCCATCCTTGTCAAAGGCCGCTTTCAGCCCACCGGCCGCACGAGGTCGGGCAATCCGGCCATCCGGTCGATTGTCTCGCGCACCCGTTCCAGCGCGCTGCGGAAGGTTTCGTCGGATTGCTCCGATCCAAACGTGAGACGCAGATAGGGGGCAGGCGTCTGTCCCCTGGCCTGAAAATAGCGGGAAGACAGGACCGAGACCTTTTGCTGGGCGAGGGCGGCCTGCAGCGCGTCCGGGTCCATGCCGTCCGGCAGATGCAGCCAGCCGAAAACCTTGACCGGCCCGCCCTGCAGGACAAACGGCGACAGCACCTCCCGGGCAATGCGGTAGCGCTCGCGGTTGGATTTCCGTTTCAAACGCAGCGCCTTGAAGAGGTCGCCCTGGCGCACCCAGCCGGAAATGAGCTCGGCCGTGATGGGCGAGGCCATCCAGGTGCTTTCACCGATCTTGTTGCGAATGGATTCGCCGAAGGGTTCGGGCACATGCACGAACCCGATGCGGCTGCCGGGAGAACACACCTTGGAAATGCTGGCGATGGACGCGGTTCGCTCCGGTGCAAGGGCGCCGAAAGCGGGCAGGGTTTCGGTCAGGAACGGCGTATAGGGATCGTCCTCGACGATCCTGAGATCATATTGCCGGGCAACGGCGACGAGATCCTGTCGCTCTTCGACCGACATCGTGTGCGTTGTCGGGTTCTGCATGTTCGGCATCAGGAAGACGCCGCTGACCCCGTGCTGGCGGGCCGCGCGCGCAAGCGCCTCGGGATCCATGCAGCCGAATGCGCCGCCTTCGCCGCGCAGGGCGGGTATGGGCACCGCCTTCAGGCCCAGCCCGTCCAGCGTGTTGAAGATGGACGGATAGGTGAACTGGTCGACGGCTACCGCGTCTCCCGACCGGAAGAGCGCCTGGCAGGTCACCTGAATGCCGTGTTGGGCGCCGCAGGTGACGGCGACACGGGCAGGGTCCGCCTCCAGACCGTAGTCCTTGAACACCAGAACGCCGGTTTCACGATGGGCTTTGAGGCCTTCCGAGGGTACGAAGCCGTTCAGCCGCTCGATACCGGCCGTGCCCGCCATGCGCACGAGCCCGCCGGCAAGGCTGGGATTGAGATGGGGAAACGCGAAGTTGCGCGCCAGATCGCAGGCTTCCGGTTCATCTTCCTTGGGGATCAGAGGCGAGACCTTCTGCGTCCGCGAGGCGACATAGGTACCCCGCCCCGTTTCACCCTTTACCAGGCGTCGCCGCTCGGCCTCGCCATAGGCGCGGGTCACCGTGCCGAGGGTCACGCCGAGCTGATAGGCCAGCTCGCGCTGCGGCGGCAGCCTGTCGCCCTGTCTCAGCACGCCGCCGCCGATATCCGCCTCAAGCGCATCGGCGATGGCGAGATAGATCGGCCCTTCGGCGGCCTGAATGTCGGGCACCCACATTGTCATCAGAACAATGTTATCATTGACCGATACAATTTCTCAAGACAGTTATCGCCTCTATCCTTTGTATCGATTGTATCACTTCCGCTGATGCAATGCTCGGAGACGCTCATGGATTACGCCACTTTCATCGCCTTTGCGGTGTTCGTCATCGTCATGACCGGGACACCCGGACCGGGCAATCTCACCTTCCTGGCGATCGGGGCGTCGGCGGGCTATCGCACGGCCTTTCCCGTCATCATCGCCTCCCAGATCGGCTCCCTGCCCCTGGCACTCGGCGTCGCCTATGGGCTGGGACAGCTGCTCGCCGGGGGTGGGCCAATCGTCACGACGTTCAAGGTGCTGAGCTTCGCCTATATGACGTATCTTGCCTGGAGGATCGTCCGCCTGAGCATCCGTCCGAAGGGGGCCGTCGCGCTGCCGAGCTTTTGGGAAGGCCTGCTCATCCATCCGCTCAGCCCCAAGACCTGGGCCATGAACCTGGCCGCCTTCTCCAGCTTTCTGGCTGGAAACGGTCTTTCGCTGCAGGAAAACGCGATGATCCTCGTCGCAGGCTTCACCCTCGGAGGCCTGGTGTTCCATTCGCTCTGGGCGCTGTTGGGGGGGGCGATCCTGTCGCTTGTCGGTGAAGGCGCCCTGTTGCGCGCGATCACGGTGATGATGGCGGCGGCAATGCTGGCGGCAACGGTCTGGGCCCTGGTCATCTGACCGGCAACCGGGCTATTTCCGCTGCAGGTCCAGCTCCCTGCGCCACTTGTCGTTGAATGACAGAATCTGCCGGGGCTCGCTCTCAAGGCCGATATCAGCCAGGAGTTCCGGCGGAAGGTCGCCGGCACGCAGCCTCCGGACACGGCCAGTGCGTGCAAACAGGCGGCGGATAAGCCCACCTATTCCAAAGAGACGCCGCGACCGGTCGTTGCTGTCCGGGGAAGCGAGACAAGAAACTTTTGACATTGCGGTAACTCCACGTTTCCGGGAGTTTATCGCTCCGATTTTCTTGTGCGACCAACGAAATCTCGCTACCCTTGCATAAGGGAGATTTATGCATGAGCACCCAAATTCCACCACTGCCTGCCATTCGCGCCTTCGAGGCTGCAAGCCGCCATCTCAGCTTCACGCGCGCCGGGGAGGAGCTGGGCATGACTCAGGCGGCAGTCAGCTACCAGATCAAGCTGCTGGAAGAAAAGCTCGGCTTTCCGCTGTTCGTGCGCAAGACGCGCAGGATCGAGCTGACGGATCTCGGAGCGGAGCTCGCAGCGAAAGTCATCGATGCCTTCGCCACCTTGCGGGAAGCCTTCGAGGATGTCTCCGGCAAGAATGCCGGACAGCTCGTCGTGTGCAGCAATACGACCTTTGCCGTGAACTGGCTGGCGCATCGGCTGGTGCATTTCCAGATGCAGAACCCGGATATCGCCGTCCGGATCGTTCCGTACGATACCAGGGCACAAGGCGATTCCAGCACGCATCCGAGCTTCAATCTCAGCGACGTTGCCATCTCCGCTTGCTACGGACCGCCGAAGGGCTGGATTTCCCACGAACTCATCCATGCGGAATTCTCCCCCATGCTCAGCCCGGCTCTGGCCGAGACGATCGGCGGCGTGAAGACGCCGGAAGATATCCTGAAGCTGCCACTGGTCGACCCACAGGACAGGTGGTGGCGGCTCTGGTTCAACGCTGCAGGACTGCCGGATATCGACTTGAGCGTCTATCCGGGCTCACGGATGGGATCCCAGGCCCTGGAGGCCAATCGCGCCATCGCCGGGCAGGGCGTCGCGATCCTGACGCCCTATTTCTGCAAGATCGCACTGGAAACGGGTCAGCTCGTTCAACCGTTCGACCTCACCTGCCGGGTTCCGGAAGAAAGCTGGTACCTGAGCTACTCGCCCGCGAACAGGCATAACCGGAAGGTTCGCCTGTTCCGTGACTGGGTCAATTCCGAGCTGAGACGCGACGGGATGCCGATTCTGGAAACCTTCCAGCCGGCCGCCTGACGCGCATCAGACCTGGAGCGCCGGGGCGTGAGACATCAGGGCGTGAAGACGATGGTCTTGTTGCCGACGATCATCACCCGGTTTTCGAGATGGTATTTGACGGCCCGAGCAAGCACACGCGATTCAATATCCCGGCCGCGCGCCACGAAATCGTCGGCGGACAGGGCATGGCTGACGCGCTCCGCATCCTGCTCGATGATCGGGCCTTCATCGAGATCCGGCGTGACGTAGTGGGCCGTTGCCCCGATCATCTTCACACCGCGCGCATGGGCCTGGTGATAGGGCTTTGCCCCCTTGAAGCTCGGCAGGAACGAGTGGTGAATATTGATCACCTTGCCGAAAAGCCGCTTCGACAGATTGTCTGAAAGCACCTGCATGTAGCGCGCGAGCACCACCAGGTCTGCGCCGGTTTCCTTGACCAGCTTCAGCAGCTTGTCTTCCTGCTCGGCCTTGTTTTCCTTGTTCACCGGCCAGTGATGATAGGCAATGCCCTCATGTTTCGCGGTGCGTTCGGCGTCCGGATGGTTAGAGACGATCGCGACGACCTCCGCATCCATCCAGCCAACCCGGATCTGGTACAGAAGGTGCTGCATGGCATGATCGAACTTCGACACCATGACGATCACCTTCGGTCGTCTCGCGGTATCCACCAGCTTCGCCTTCATGTCGAACCGGCTGATCACCGGGTCCAGCGACTTCTGAACACTTTCCAGCGTGACGCCTTCGGGGGCCAGAATGGCGATCCGCAGGAAAAACTGGTTTGTGACCCGGTCCCAGAACTGGTCGCTTTCCGCGATATTCGCGCCGAAATCCGCCAGTTCCGTCGTAACGGCGGCAACGATACCAGGCCTGTCGGCGCATGACAGCGTCAGGACATAATGGCTTTCCGGCATGATCTTGCATTCTCCGATATCTCAAGGACTGCCGCCCGCTTACACCTTCCGGCGCGTGACGGGAAGCCGGGTCAGTGAACCTGTCCGGCCAGAGCCCCGGTTTGCGGCGATTTGTCTGCCGCTATGTTCCACCAGCTTCCGGAGGACGTTGAACAGATATTTGCGGCACATCCGCATCTATTTCCGACAAGCAGTACCCACAAGCCTAGAAACACCGGCCCCGCAACTGGTTCGGCGTGACAAACCGCAGTTGGAGGCCGGGTTCAGGCAACACTTCGTTAACCACGTTTCTCATTACAATTTTAATAAAATTGGATGAGCTTGGGGCCGGGGGACGACACAAAAGAGTTTCGACAAGGCTTGCCCGTCATGCGTCAGCGCCTCATCACCTGGATCGCGATCATCGGATTGACCGCCTCACTTGCGGGCTGCGGCTCTGTTGCGGGCGTGACCGGCATGGGCTGGGCGACGGCGTCCCACAACTCGATCGAATATGACGATTCGTCCTGGTGCGTTCCGCGCAAGCTGAAGAAGGTTCTCAACCGGGTTACCGTCCGCTACGGCAAGGTTACCGTTCATTCGACGAAACGCTGGTGGCTTGAGAACTGGTGGAAGGGCGGCGCCCGCAAGTCCTATCATCTGAATTGCCGCGCGGTCGATTTCTCCGTGGCCGGAAGTCCCTCCTCGGTCATCGCCTTCTTGAAGGCACAGCCCGAAGTCGGCGGCTACAAGCACTATTCGTCCGGCCATTATCACATCGACACCGGCCCGCGCCGTACCTGGTAAGCTCGCCAGATCACGAGGGACGACCGTGCAGGGAGATCCGACCCGGATCGCCAGCTTTCAGGCTGTTTCCGCTTCGGTTATTTCAGTTCGCCCATTTCCAGGGCCATTTCCCAGGAAACCGGATCAAAGCCGATGAAATTCTTGACGTCGCCATGCACGATGGGCCGCTTGATCGTCGATGGGTTCTCGATCATCACATCGAGCGCGCTGGCCGCGTCCACCACTCCCTCACGGGTAGCCTCGTCCAGCTTGCGCCAGGTCGTGCCGCGCCGGTTGAGCACCGTGTCCCATCCGAATTCGGCAACGAAGGCGGCCAGTCTGTCGGCATCGACACCGTCTTTCTTGTAGTCGTGGAATTCGTAAGGCACGCCTGCCTCTTCCAGAAACTTCCGCGCCTTCTTGACCGTATCGCAGTTCCTTATGCCGTAGACCTTCATCTTCGCAGCTCCCTGTTCCCGAATATCCGGCGGACAGTTGCGGTTCGGGACGCGCGTTTCAAGTCTTCAGGCCGGGTGGATTGCAACTTTCCACTGCCGGCGGGCAAGCGGCTTGATTTTGCCGCTGTTCGGCGTCAGTGATGACCGGCACTCTCTCACACTGAAATTTGATCTAGAATCAGGTCGCATAAGCAATTGTCTTCCGCTATGGAACGTGCCCTTCCAAGGCCACCGCCCTGGCGGAGTTGACCCGATTCAGCCCGTGACCGTCTCATAGCTGTGCCAAGAACAAGAAAGTCCCCACCCATGCCAGCAATGCCTCTCCAGACTGTCAGACCGGCCGCCCCCGTGAACAAGGCAAAATTCACGTCCGCAGGCGGTAACTGGCGGCAGCGGGCCCGGCTGTGGAGCGGACTGGTGCTGTTCGCGTTCTGCCTCAGCCATTTCACCAATCACGCCATGGGCATCGTTTCGGTCGGTGCGATGGAAAAGGCCTCCCACTGGCACTACATGATCTGGCGTAGCGCAGCCGGTGAGATCCTTCTGCTCGTCGCCATCGTGACGCATATCGTGCTGGCGCTCTGGCGCACCTCACGCAGGCGAACGCTCAAGATTCCGCCCTGGGAATTCACCCAGCTGGTGCTTGGCCTATATATTCCCTGGACCTTGATCCCCCATGCAGGCGCGGCGATCGGTCTTGCCAAGGAATTCGGGTTCTCCCCGACCTACCATCAGATGCTCACGATCCTGTGGCCGTCCGGTGCGCTGATGCAGTCCATCCTTCTGATCGTGGTCTGGGTTCACGCCATGATCGGCCTGCATTTCTGGCTTCGGCTCTATCCGGTTTACGCACGTCTCAAGTATGTCGGTCTCGTTTTCGCCGTCACGCTGCCCGTGCTGGCGCTCTGGGGGTTCATCGAGGGCGCTCGTCGGCTTGAAATCACCGAGGATGTCCGCGTCACCGTCACCCGGGACCAGTGGGACTGGCTCTACGCCCTTTCCGAGCAGGTGCGTGCGATGGTCTTCGGCCTGATTGCGGCCTGCCTGCTTGCCATCCTGATCCGCTATCTCTCAAGCCTCCGGTCCCGCCGACTGACGATCACCTATCCCGGCGGGCTGACCGTAAAGGCCCAGCCCGGCGCGACGCTGCTGGAGATCAGCCGCATGAATGATGTGCCGGTCGCCTCCGTCTGCGGCGGACGTGCCCGCTGTTCCACATGCCGGGTCAAGGTGCTTCAGGGCGGGGATGACCTGCCTGCGCCGGGAAATGCGGAAAAGGCCGTTCTCTCAAGGATCGGCGTCGGGTCCGACGTCCGCCTTGCCTGTCAGGCGCGTCCGCAAAGCGATGTCCAGATCCAGCCGCTGGTCCCGGTCAAGGCCAGCGCCGCGGCAGGCGAACACCTGCAGGATGCCTATTACTGGGGTGTGGAGCAGGAGGTCGCGGTCATGTTCGTGGATCTGCGCAACTTCACCAGCATCACCGAGTCCCAGCTTGCCTATGACGTTGTCTACCTGCTGAACAACTATCTGGAACGCACCTCTGCTGCGATCCGGGCCGAAGGCGGCTACGTCGACAAGTTCATCGGCGACGGCATCATGGCGATTTTCGGCATGCAAACGGATGCCCGGACCGGCGCTCGGCAAGCCCTGCGCGCCGCCAGGCGCATCGAGCAGGTGATGCTCAACCTCGACGCCGAAAAGGGCCCGCAGTTCCGCGATCCGATACGCCTCGGAATCGGGCTTCATCTCGGCCCGGCAATTCTTGGCCGGATCGGCTCGGCCGGTGCGGCAGGCACCGAAGGCGGCCTGACCGCGCTTGGAGACGTCGTCAACACGGCCAGCCGTCTGGAGACAGCCAACAAGGATCATAACAGCTTTCTCGTGGTGTCGAAAAACGTCATAGACGTTGCCGAAGCGGAGATTCCTGATGCGGAGACGGATGAGATCAGAATCAGGGGTAAAGAAATTCCCTTGCAAATCCTGGCCCTAAAACGATTAGATACGTTGGTCGTCCCGGAAACATAAGGGGCAAGGAAATCGCGTTCAGGAGCCTGGAGACATCGTGACCAGTTCCATCTCGCCCCGCGAAATGCTGGAGAGACTGATCTCTTTCGATACGGTGTCCGAACGCAGCAATCTCGATCTGATCGCCTATGTAGAGGCCTATCTTGCCGAGTTCGGCGTCGCCTCGATCCGGGTGTCGAACGAGGACGGCAACAAGGCCGGTCTGCACGCGCGCATCGGGCCGGAGATCGACGGCGGTGTCGTCCTGTCGGCACACACGGATGTTGTACCGGTGGCCGGTCAGAACTGGTCCGCCGACCCGTTCGTTGCATGGCAGGCGGACGGACGGCTCTACGGCCGTGGCGCGGCGGACATGAAAGGCTTTGCCGCGACCGTTCTCGCCAAGGTTCCCGACTTTCTGGCGGCCGACCTCAAGTGGCCGATTCACATCGCTCTGTCTTACGACGAGGAAACCGGATGTTACGGTGCAGCGCCCTTGATCCAGGATCTGCTGGCAAAGGGTCCGCGACCGGATTGCGTCATCGTCGGTGAGCCGACGCGCATGAAAGTGGTGACGAGCCACAAGGGCATTGCCGTTCTCAAGACCACGATCCAGGGCTTTCCCGTTCATTCAAGCCAGCTGCACCGAGGCGTCTCCGCGATTTCCGCCGCCGCGAAACTGGTTGTCTGGCTAGATGCAAGAACCGCCGAGAACAAGGCCCAAGCCGATCCCGATTGCCCGTTCGAACCACCGTACACGACGCTTCACTGCGGCCGGATCGACGGCGGCCAGGCGCATAACATTACTGCGGGACACTGCGAGATCATTACCGATATCCGCCTTCTGCCGGGCGACAGCGCCGCGGACTGGATTGCCGCCTACCGGCAATTCATCGACACGCAGGTGTTGTCCGAGATGCGGGAAATAGCGCCGTCCTGCAGGATCGATGTTGAGGAAATCGCCAATGTGCCAGGCCTTGCGGAAGAACCCGGCGGGGTTGCCGAACGCACGGCGAGGCAACTGACCGGCGACAACGGCCGGCATGTGGTGGTCTACGCCACCGAGGGCGGCATCTTCCAGAATCACGGGCTTTCAACAGTGATTTGCGGTCCCGGATCAATCGATCAGGCGCACCAGCCCGACGAATTCATCGAACTGGCGGAACTTGACAGATGCGCAGCCTTTCTCGACCGGCTGACGGAAAGGCTTTCATGACAGACCAGAATTCACCACCGGAGGTCAGCCAGGGTCCCGGGTTTGGACCATCGTCTCGTTTGAAGGCATCAATCCATGGTGGCATAGTCCGGTCGACACGTTTGGCAGGTCTTCGCAAGCACCTGCGCGAGTTCGCTTTGTCCGAGACATATATCGAAACCCACGAGAGGGGATCATGTTCAGAACATCTTTGATAGCCGCCGCATTCGTCCTTGTGGGGGCAAGCACGGCTGTCCGGGCCGAGACGCTCAAATATGCCTTTCAGGGAACGCTGAACACGCTCGACCCCTACACGCTGAACGAGACCTTCACCGTTTCGACCCTCGGCAACACCTACGAAGGCCTGGTGCGGCGAGGCGAGGATCTTTCCATCGAACCCGCGCTCGCCGAGAGCTGGGAAATGCTGGAGCCGACACGCTGGCGCTTCCATTTGCGCGAAGGCGTGAAATTCCATAACGGCAATGACTTCACTGCCGAGGATGTCGCCTTTTCCGTCGATCGCGTTCGCTCCGAGGGATCTGACCTGGCGACGCGGATAGACGACGACGTCAAGGTCGAGATCGTCGACGACCACACGATCGACTTCGTTCTGCCGGCGCCCAATCCCATTCTTCACTACGAGTGGGACACGTTCTACATCATGGACAAGGAGTGGACGACCGAGCACGACGCGGTCAAGGTTACCTCCGCGTCCGACACCGCCCCCAACTATGCGTCGCTCAATGCCAATGGCACCGGCCCTTTCGCGATCACCAGCCACGAGGCGGGCGTGAAGACGGTCTTCGAGAAACATGAAGGCTGGTGGGATACGCCGACGCACAATCTCGACACGGTCGAATTCACGCCGATCGCATCCGACGCAACGCGCATCGCGGCGCTTTTCTCGGGCGAGATGGACATGGTCTATCCGATCCCGGTTCAGGATATCCGGCGCGTCAACACGAACCTGGGCACTGTCGCATTGACGGGTCCGGAACTGCGCACGATGTTCTTCGGCCTCGACCAGCGCCGGGATGAACTGCTTTATTCCGACGTCAAGGGCAAGAACCCTTTCAAGGATGTCCGCGTCCGCAAGGCAATCTACCAGGCCATCGATATCGAGGGCATCAGCAAGAAGATCATGCGGGATCTGTCGACGCCGTCCGCGCTCATGATCTCGCCGCTCCTGTTCTCCAGGGCCGATGAATTCTCGCGCCATCCATACGATCCGGAAGCTGCAAAGGCTCTTCTGGCGGAGGCCGGCTACCCGGACGGTTTTTCCGTGGGAATGGATTGCCCGAACGACCGTTATGTGAATGACGAGGCCATTTGTCAGGCGGTGGCCGCCATGCTCGCGCGGATCGGGATCAAGGTCGATCTCGATGCCCAGCCGAAGGCCAAGTATTTCGCCAGCATCCTTGCGCCGGGCGGCTATGACACATCCTTCTACATGCTGGGCTGGACACCTGGCTCGCTGGACAGCTGGAACCCCATCTCCAACCTCATGGACTGCCGTGACGACGACGGCAAAGGGTCGCCCTTCAACATCGGAGGGTTCTGCGACGAGAGGATCCACGAGCTGACCGAAAAGGTGCTGAGGGAGACGGACACGGACAAGCGAACCGACATGATCGCGGAGATCTACCGGATCGCCCACGACAACGTCTATTATGTGCCCCTTCACCAGCAGGGCCTGGCCTGGGGCGTCCGGGACACCATCGAGCTCGTCCAGCGGGCGGACAACCACTTCAAATTCCGCTTCGTGACCAAGAACTGAACCGCATGACACTGGAAGGTGACCGCCCGGCGGCGCCTTCTGTCATGCTCTTCTTCCGAGCAGGACCTCCGGAGCCCACATGATCCTCTTCGCGGCGCGCCGACTTTTCCAGGCCCTGATCGTCATGCTCGTCGTGTCGTTTCTCGCCTTCACGATGTTCCGGTTCGTCGGCGATCCGATCAACCAGATGGTCGGGATTGAAACCTCGCTCGAGGATCGCGCGGCCTTGCGCGAAAGCCTTGGCCTCAATGATCCCATGCCGCTTCAATTCGCCCGTTTCGTCGCGGGGGCGCTCCGGTTCGATTTCGGCACGTCCTACCAGTTCCGCCAGCCGGTCGCCGATCTCTTCGCAAAGCGTATTCCGGCGACGCTGGAGCTGAGCCTGACCTCGGCCCTGTTCGCCCTGGTCATCGGCGTGCCCATGGGAATCCACGCCGGGCTAAAGCGCGAGTCAGCCCTTTCCAAACTCTTCATGTCGCTCTCGCTCGTCGGCATATCCCTGCCGACCTTCTTCATCGGCATCCTGCTGATCTTCCTGTTTTCGGTAACGCTGCAATGGCTGCCGAGCTTCGGACGAGGCGACACGGTGCAGATCGGAAGCTGGTGGACGACGGGCTTTCTGACCGTCTCCGGCCTGAAGGCCCTGATCCTGCCGTCCATCACGCTGGGGCTGTATCAGATGACCCTGATCATGCGGCTGATCCGTGCGGAAATGATGGAAGTCATTCGCAGCGACTACATCAAGTTCGCCCGCGCGCGCGGCCTGCCGGACCGCATCGTCCATTTCCGCCATGCGCTCAAGAACACTCTTGTTCCGGTCGTCACCATCACCGGTCTTCAGCTCGGCTCCATCGTCGCCTTCGCCACCATCACCGAAACGGTGTTCCAGTGGCCGGGCATGGGGCTCCTGTTCCTGCACGCCGTACAGAACGTCGATATCCCGATCATGTCCGCCTATCTGATGCTGACCGCTCTCCTGTTCGTGACGATCAATTTCATCGTCGACCTGCTCTATTTCCTGATCGACCCGCGCCTGCGGGTCGGACGGCCGTAAGGAGGCCGGCCCATGGCGCAACAGCCTTCACGCAACGACGGGGTCTCGGGCGCTGTGGCGGCCTTTCTCGATCATGATCTGGTTCATGCGTTCCTGCGCTCGCGGATCACGGTCATCGCCGCGATCTTCACCCTGGTCCTGATCGGAGCCGCCTTTCTGGCGCCGTGGATCGCGCCGCACGACCCCTTCGACCTGGCATCGATCTCGATCATGGATGCCCGCGTGCCGCCGGTGTGGATGGAATATGCCGACCCGCGCTTCCTGATCGGCACGGACGACCAGGGCCGGGACCTCCTGTCCGGCATCATGTACGGCATGCGGATTTCGCTGATCGTCGGCTTCTGCTCGGTCGTCGCGGCCGCCGCGATCGGCATCACCCTGGGGCTCATTGCCGGCTATTGCGGTGGCAAGGTGGACGCGCTCATCATGCGCATCGCCGATGTCCAGCTTACCTTTCCCGCAATCCTGATCGCGCTGCTGATCGACGGCGTCGCCAACGGCATCGTCGGCGGCCTCGACCGGGAGGTCTACGCCTTCTACATTCTGATCGTGGCCATGGCTCTGTCCTTCTGGGTGCAGTACGCCCGGACCGTCCGCGGCTCCACGATGGTGGAAAAGAACAAGGAATATGTTCAGGCCGCACGGGTCATCGGCCTGCCTGCGCCCGTCATCATGGTTCGGCATATCCTGCCCAACGTCATGGGCCCGGTGCTGGTGATCGCCACCATCAACCTTGCGCTGGCCATCGTGACGGAATCGAGCCTCTCCTTCCTCGGGGTGGGCATGCCGCCAACGCAGCCGTCCCTCGGAACGCTGATCGCCATCGGCAACGACTTTCTCTATTCCGGCGAATGGTGGATCGCGATCTTTCCAGGCCTCGCCCTCGCCCTGCTGGTCCTGAACGTGAACCTCCTGGGTGACTGGCTGCGCGACGCCCTCAATCCGAAACTGAGGGGCTAGGCGTGGCCGTTCTCGACATCAAGAACCTGACCGTGGACTTCCCGGGCCGCAAATCCGTCTTCGTTGCAGTGAACGACGTTTCGTTGAGCATCGAAGCCGGCAAGATCCTGGGCGTGGTCGGCGAATCCGGTGCCGGCAAATCCACCGTCGGAAATGCCGTCATCGGTCTCCTGCAGGAGCCGGGCCGGATCGCGGCCGGTGAAATCGACCTCAACGGCGTACGCATCGATGCCCTGAACGACAAGAGCAAGAGGAAACTTCGCGGCCGCAGGATCGGCATGATCTTTCAGGATCCCCTGACCTCGCTCGATCCACTGCAAACGGTCGAAGCGCAGCTGGTGGAAACGATCCGCACCCATCTGCCGCTGTCCGCAAAAGCCGCGCGCGATCGGGCGGTCGAGCTGATCGGCGCGGTCGGCATTGCGAACCCGCACGAGCGGATCAGGCAGTATCCACACCAGTTCTCCGGCGGCATGCGCCAGCGCGTCGTCATTGCCCTCGCACTGTGTGCCGAGCCGGAACTCGTGATCGCTGACGAGCCGACGACCGCGCTCGACGTGTCGATCCAGGCCCAGATCCTCGATCTGATGAAATCCCTTTGCACGGAGCGCAACGTCGCGATGCTGGTCATCACCCACGACATGGGCGTGATCGCGGACATCACCGACCATGTTGCGGTCATGTATCAGGGAAATCTGGTCGAATACGGCGCAACGGCGCAGGTGCTGGGGCGGCCGCAGCATGCCTACACGAAGAGCCTGATCTCCGCCGTGCCGCGGCCCGACGTTCGGGTCGACCGGTTTCCATCCATCGACTACATCGAGAAAGACCGGACGCCGCAGCGACAGATCGATATCGCCACTCACTGGCTCGGCAAGGCCCGGGCCTACGACAGGGCCGGCGGGCCGCTTGTTTCGGTCCGTGAGCTCGACATGCAGTTCGAAACCAGGGCCTCGATCCTGCCCTCAAGGAGACGCAGCTTCCAGGCCGTGCGCAAGGTGAGCTTCGACATCGCAGAGGGGGAGACCTTCGGCCTTGTCGGAGAAAGCGGCTCGGGCAAATCGACAATCGCGCGTCTGATCACAGGACTTTACCAGCCGTCCGGGGGCTCGATCACCTTCGCCGGCACGGAGCTGACCTCACTCGGCAAACGGCGAGACATTCTGGCCATGCGCCGTCAGATGCAGATGATCTTTCAGGATCCCTATTCGTCGCTCAACGCGCGCATGCGGGTGAAGGATATCGTCGCCGAACCGATCAGGTTTCACCGGCTCGCATCGGACAGGTCGGAAGTCCGGCAGATCGTGGAAGACCTTCTCGACCATGTCGGGCTCGGCGCCGCCGCCGGACGAAAATTTCCGCATGAGTTTTCCGTTGGGCAGCGCCAGCGCATCTCGATTGCAAGGGCGCTGGCAACCCGGCCGCGCTTTCTCATCTGTGACGAACCGACCTCTGCGCTCGATGTGTCCATCCAGGCGCAGATCCTCAACCTGCTCAAGGATCTGCAGGCCGAACTCGGGCTGACGATGCTGTTCATCAGCCACGATCTCGCGGTCGTCCGCCAGATGTGCGACCGCATCGGCGTCATGCGCAATGGCGAGCTTTGCGAGGTCGCCGAGACCGATCAGCTGTTCGAGGCACCGCGCCATCCCTATACGAGCGAGTTGCTGAGCCTCATGCCCTCGATGGAGCTGTTGTCCCGGGAAACGCCGGCCGATCCGTGAGATCTTCGGCGCGCCCATCTCAGGGAGCCATCCGGACAGTGCGCCGCCGCAGGTCGCGCTAGACACCATCAGCGACCCAACCCCTTGAGAATGAGTCTCTTTTCAGATTCGCCCGAGTCGGGAACTTGACTCCGCCTGGGCCCCCGATTCCCTGACCGGCCGCAAACGATAACCACAGGCCAATCTGCGACACGGCAGGAATTGCCGAGTGCAGCCGCCGGCCGACCCTCATCTTCACCCCACCAGCAAGTCAGACAGAGTTTCGGTGTTGTTTCTGGCTGTCCTGAAACACAGATCCGGTTTCGGGAAACATGGTTAAGATGAACTACAAATAAAAGGAGGGCCAAAAGGCCCTCCTTGATTAAAAATTTCTGCCCCAAAATATAAATGGTCCGAAGACCATCTGCCCAAAAGCCTTTAAATACGGCAGGCCGGTATGAACAAGACAGATGAACCATACCGGGTACCGCAGAACGCGCAAGCGGCTTGCTGCATAAATCATCGGCAAATCTGACGAGCAATTGCCGCAGAGGCAGGCAAACGAGACGCATAGTTGACTTAGCGGCATTGCCTGCGTGGTCTCGGTGTCGCATTTTTTTCCGGTCGCCGGACGTGTCTTCGACCGGTGCGTGTCCCCATAGCGTCAGACAAAACCAAGAATTCCAGTCGGGAAAGCCCGCAGCCATGCCAAAAATGACAATCGCATCAGTGCTTTGGTTCCTGTTCATGAGCCTTTCCACGCTGTTTCTGGCGATGAGTTCCGCCGTTACAGCCGCCGCACACTTCGAAACATGGCCACAACTTCAGGTCTGCGATGTCTACAGCGCTCTAATTTTCAGCATGTTTTCATCTATTTTTTCGCTTCTGGCGCTGTCTTTTTCCTTGAACAGCGCTCCAGGGCGTCCATTAACCTTGTTGACCATTGCCGTTTGCACCTTTCTTCTGGCCGTGACCGCGCTGGCCCAGCTCGCCGGACATGTTTCGGAGACTGCAAACCTTCCGGCCTTCGGCGCAGCGTTGATGATGTCCCTGCGCGCGCTCGGCGTCGCGCTGCTGCCGCCGCGCGGGGATCGCAGCGGGCTGAAGGAGGCATCCGCATCGCTCGGGTTCGCCCTCGTCGTTGCCTGCGTCTGGTGGATCGCGTTGCCAGACGGCGCGCCCATGGCCCTCACCCTCAGCCTCGTGCTGTCGTGGCCCTTCCTGATCGACGGCATCAACGCCTTCGCAGACAAGGTCTTTCACCGGGCGGCGCTTGCCTCCGGAGCACGGGAGCTGCGCCAGGAGGCCTTCACCCGGATCGCGCATGCCCGCGACATCATCATCGACCGGGCTGCGGTCATGTCCGGTCCCGACCTCATGGTCACCAACGTCATGGCGTTCAACAACGAGCCCAAAACGCTGCTTGCCGTAGCTGCGTCAGCCGAATCCGGGTCCAGCCATCCCGTTGCCGCGGCTCTTCGCCAGCTTGCCGCCCAATGGCAGGTCGATCTGAAGCGGCCTGACCGCTTCGAGCCGACGCCGGGCCTTGGTGTCGTGGCGCTTCTCGGCGGCCAGACGGTGGTCATCGGCACCACGAGCCTGTTGCAGCGTTTGAAGATCGACAGCTTTACCGCCGACGCCATTGCGCGCTCTCTGGAAGCTGACGGCAAGACGGTCCTGCGTGTTGCCGTTGCCGGGCGCGTTGTCGGTGTCTTGGGCCTTGAAGGAACGCTGCGACAGGATGCCGGCGTTGCCGGCATGGCGCTGAGATCGGAAGGCCTTGTGCCCTGGCTTTACTCGGGCGAAAGCCTGAAGACACGCGAAGCGCTTGCAGGCATGCTGGGCCTGGAGCCGTTCGACGATCCCGCACCGGGAGAAACGGCAATGCAAGCCGGGTCGCGCTTCACATCGGCATCGGGAGCATCGGCGCTGGTCCTGACCCTGTCGCAGGACCGAAGCTCGCTGGAGCTTTACGATGCGGGTGCAGTCGCACGCGGCGACGGGACCGGCGAACCGGTGCCCATCGCGGTCAGCAATACCGACGACATCGGCGCGTTTCCGGCGCTGAAGGGACTGGCAATGCGACGCAATCTGCTGGCCGTTCACGCTCGACGGGTCCTGACGAGCTTCTGGCTGCTGGGCGGCATCTGCGGTGCCCTTGCCGTCGCGCCGCTGTCCGCCGCCCCTTTGCTGTTCACGCTGAACCTTGGAATTCTTTGGGCATTTGCGCGCTTTTCCGTCGCTGACACCCTCAGAAGGACGAATAAATTCACCTGAGCGGGCACACCCGAACGGATTCGAAATCGCGCCGCCTTTACACCGCCCGGGAGGTGGTGTTTATCGAACTCAACCAATCGGAATATTGGAATTGAGGGAAGAGGCGCGATGAGTGATACCAAACAACCCAAGCTGCGGTCTGCTGCCTGGTTCGACAACCCGGGCAATCCGGGCATGACGGCTCTTTACATCGAGCGCTACCTCAATTTTGGCCTCACCCGCGAGGAGCTGCAGTCCGGCAAGCCGATCATCGGCATTGCCCAGACCGGCTCCGACCTGTCGCCTTGCAACCGTCATCACCTGGAACTGGCCAAACGCGTGCGCGAAGGCATTCGCGAAGCAGGCGGGATCGCGTTCGAGTTTCCGGTTCATCCGATACAGGAAACCGGAAAGCGCCCGACGGCGACGCTGGACCGGAACCTTGCCTATCTTGGCCTCGTCGAACTGCTTTACGGCTATCCGATCGATGGCGTCGTCCTGACCATTGGCTGCGACAAGACCACCCCGGCCTGCCTGATGGCCGCCGCCACGGTGAACATTCCGGCAATCGCCCTGTCCGTCGGGCCGATGCTGAATGGTTGGTACAAGGGCGAGCGCACCGGATCCGGCACGATCGTCTGGAAAGCGCGGCAGATGCTCGCCGCCGGCGAAATCGACTATCCGGGCTTCATGGATATCGTGTCGTCTTCGGCGCCGTCCGTCGGCTATTGCAACACGATGGGCACCGCGACGACCATGAACTCGCTTGCCGAAGCCCTCGGCATGCAGCTTCCCGGCTCCGCGGCCATTCCCGCTCCCTATCGCGAACGCGGCGGCATTTCCTATGAAACCGGCAAGCGCATCGTGGAGATGGTTCACGAGGACCTGAAGCCCTCCGATATCATGACCCGACAGGCCTTCGAGAACGCAATTGTGGTCAACTCGGCGATCGGCGGTTCGACAAACGCTCCCATCCACCTCAACGGCATTGCGCGCCACCTCGGCGTTGAACTGGACAACGACGACTGGCAGGCCGTCGGCCACGACATTCCGCTGCTGGTGAACCTCCAGCCGGCGGGCGAGTATCTCGGCGAAGACTATTTCCATGCCGGCGGCGTGCCCGCCGTGGTGGCCGAACTGATGCGCAACGGCAAAATGCCCCATCCAGGCGCCGTGACCGCGAACGGCAAATCCATCGGCGAGAACTGCGAGGGCATCGAGACCGACCTGCCCGATGTGATCAAGCCGTACGGCACGCCGATGAAGGAGCGGGCCGGGTTCATCAATCTGAAGGGCAACCTCTTCGACAGCGCGATCATGAAAACCAGCGTGATCTCCAGCCAGTTTCGCGATCGCTATCTGTCCAACCCGGACGATCCGGAAGCCTTCGAGGGCCGTGCGATCGTCTTCGAAGGTCCGGAGGACTATCATCACCGCATCGAGGATCCGGATCTCGAGATCGACGAGACCTGCATGCTGTTCATTCGTGGCACCGGGCCCATCGGTTATCCGGGCGGCGCGGAAGTGGTGAACATGCAGCCGCCGGCAGCCCTCATCAAGCGCGGCATTACCGAGCTGCCCTGCATCGGCGACGGTCGCCAGTCCGGCACCTCCGGATCGCCGTCGATCCTGAACGCCTCTCCCGAAGCCGCCGCCATGGGCGGGCTTGCGCTTCTGAAGACCGGCGACCAGGTGCGGATCGATCTGAGAAAAGGTACGGCGAATATTCTGATCTCCGACGAGGAGCTGACGCGTCGCCGACAGGAACTGGAAGCGGCCGGGGGTTTCAAGTTCGCAGAAAGCCAGACCCCCTGGCAGGAAATCCAGCGGTCCATGATCGGGCAGTTCGACAAGGGCATGGTGCTGGAGCCGGCCGTGAAATATCAGGACGTCGCGCACACAAGAGGCCTGCCGCGCGACAATCACTGAACCGCCATTTTTATGAAGAACCTCTGTGCGACAGGACGCCCGGCGCATGCCGGGCGGTATCTGCGCTTGACGATTACGTAAGCGTCATGCTTGAAGAGGATATACGATCGGGCCGTGGCCCGAATTGCAGATGGGAGTACCTGAAATGTCACTGGAACAGCTCACCCAGAGCGTTCGTGAAAAAGTCGCCGGCGGCGGTATCGAGGACAGCGTGAAATTTGACCTCGGCAAGGACGGCGTCATTTTCGTGGAGGGGGCGGAGGTTACCAACGAGGACAAGGACGCCGACTGCACGATCCGCATGTCCGCCGACGATCTTGGCGACATGCTGGCAGGCGACCTGAACCCGACGTCCGCCTTCATGAGCGGCAAGCTCAAGGTCGACGGCGACATGAGCGTCGCCATGAAGCTCGGCAGCATCGTCTAGGCGCATTGGCGAACGTCCGAGAGTTTGAAACCGGTCCCATTCGGGGCCGGTTTCCTTGTTTTCATGCCGGATCAGCACCCGGCTTCACCCATCTTTTCTGCACCGTGGTCAGAATGACGGCACTTCATGGAAGACGAGCCTCAGGCTCTCCTGTCCAGAAACGCGCTGACGGCAGCTGCGACCTCTGCGGGACACTCCATGGGCGACAGATGCGGTCCGTCGATCCAGCCAAGGCGTGCATCTGCAATGCCAGCCGCGAGTTCCTCTGAAGCGGAGGGAGGCACCATCTGGTCCTGCCGGTTTCCCAGAACCAGCGTGCGCCCAGTGACCGATGCCAGATCGGCGGAAACGTCAATTTCGCTGTCGAGCTTCGCCTGGCGAACCATGCCCTCCCAGTTGGTGAACTCGACCATCTGGGAAACCACCTCGTCCAGGTTTTCCATCTTCGCGACGTGATCAGCGCTGAACCCTGTCAAAAGGAGAAGTCGTGCCAGCGTCTGCCGGTCCCGCTCGGCCAGTTCGATCCAGAGATCGAACTGCAATCGCGAACGCGGATCGGCACCTGAGGCGAATCCACCCAGCAGTATGAGGTTCTCTATCCGCCCGGGATTGCGGGCCGCAATACGCACCGCGACGGCGGCGCCGAGCGAGAACCCTGCAAGGTCACAGGTTTCGATCCCGGCATGATCCATCGCAGCGAGCACCTGGTCGGCCAGGTGGTCCAGCGTCAGGGTTCGGGTCGTGTCCTCGGTCAGACCGGATCCGGCGTAATCGGGACGCAGGATCCGGCGTCCTTTTATATGAGGAACGACCAGGTCCCAGTTTGCGGCCCCGTCGCCGCCGGTACCGTGAACAAGCACCAGAGCCGGCCCCTCGCCCTCGTCCCGATAGCCGATTGTCGCCTTACCCGATTGGAAATGTTCGATTTTCGACATTCTCGTCACTCCGTCTTGATCCTGCTGGATCTTTCCTGCACCCTGACAGCGCTGTCAGGGTCAAGACGAAATTCGAGGGACATTGTCGTGCAGATTGGAGAAATCGCGGAACGCAGCGGCATCAGCCTTCGAATGCTGAGATACTATGAGCGGGAAGGTCTTTTAAGCCCCGCCCGCAGGGAAAGCGGTTACCGGGACTATTCCGAAGAGGATCTCGAGCAGGCACGGCGCATTCGCCAGCTTGCGGATGCCGGGCTGACGATCGAGGCCATGCACGACCTCCTGCCCTGCATCATCAGTCCCGAACCGCGCTTTCATCCCTGTGACAAGCTGCGGGCCCGCTTGTCAGGCGAACTGTCGAAACTGGACCGGAAACTTGAGGACATTCGTCAGTCCAGAAGCATGATCGCGAGTTACCTGGACAGCCTTTAGAAGCCGTCCCGAAAAACCGGAAATGCGGCCTCGGGCATGTGTCAGCCCGAGCCGCCGAGTTGAGTGGCGGGCGAGGACGCCCACCACTTGTCTTTTCAGCCGGCACTCACCGGTTGGTGATGATTTCCGGACCCATCAGGCTGTAGGGCAGCCAGGTCGACAAGGCCGGAATATAGGTGACCATGATGAGGAACAGGAACAGGATCATCACGAAGGGCGCCGCGGCCTTCACCACCTGAACCAGGCTCATCCCTGTTATCCCCGAAGTCACGAAGAGGTTGAGGCCGATGGGCGGTGTGATCATGCCGATTTCCATGTTCACCACCATGATGATGCCGAGATGGACCGGATCGACGCCAAGTTCCATCCCGATCGGGAACACAACGGGCGCCACGATCAGCAGCAGACCGGACGGCTCCATGAACTGGCCACCCAGCAGAAGCAGCAGGTTGACCGCGATCAGGAAGGTGAACCAGTTGAACCCGGCCCCGACCATCCAGTCGGTGATCGCCTGCGGAATACGCTCGGACGTCAGGACGTGGGCGAAGAGGAGGGCATTGACGATGATGAACATCAGCATGATCGTCGTCTTGGCCGCATCCACCAGAACCTTCTTGGTATCGGGATGGAAGCAGCCGGGCAGGAAGTAGACGACCGTCAGCATGACGTTCCGACCAATTGCCCCCGCCAGGCCTTCGCCTTCCTTGCGCATCGGCACGCCTTTGAGCGGGCCCATGTCGCGATAGATGAAGATCGCGATGAGGAAGGAGTAGACTGCGGCAACCGCAGCCGCCTCCGTCGGCGTGAAGATGCCGCCGTAAATGCCGCCGAGAATGATGACGATCAGCAGAAGACCGAAGGCGGCTTCGCCGGCTGCGCCCAGAATTTCGCCCATGCCTGCGAAAGGCTGCTTGGGCATGTTCTTGATGCGCGCGTTGATGTAGATAGCCACCATGAGCATGAGACCCGCAACAAGACCGGGAATGACGCCTGCCAGGAACATGCGGCCGACCGACACGTCCGTGGCCGCGGAATAGACCACCATGACGATGGATGGCGGGATCAGGATGCCGAGCGTACCGGCGTTCGCAATGACGCCCGCCGCGAATTCCTTCGTGTAACCGACCTGGCGCATGCCGGCGATGGCGATCGTGCCGATCGCGACGACGGTCGCCGGAGACGAGCCGGAAAGCGCTGCAAAGAGCATGCAGGAAAAAACGGCCGCAATGGCGAGACCGCCACGGAGGTGGCCGACGCAGGCGATCGCGAAGCGAATGATGCGCCGCGCAACCCCACCGGTCGACATGAAGGCGGACGCCAGCACGAAGAACGGAATCGCGAGAAGCGTGTAGTTCTGCGAAGCCGTGAAGAGCTGCAGGGCGACCGACGAGATCGAGTCCTGAGAGAAGATGGCGATTGCCAGAACGCTGGAAAGGCCCAGCGAGATGGAGATTGGAACGCCCAGAAACAAAAGTCCGAGGACGAGAATAAAGAGAATTGCTGCTTCCATCTGCCCCGCCTCAGTCTTTCAGAATGTCTTTGTTTTCCGCAACGAGGTCTTCAGCCTCGTGAGCGGCGATCATCATCTCGCGTTCGCCGGTAATGATCTGCCAGGCCGCCTGAAGGCAGCGGAACAGGAAAAGGGCGAGACCGACCGGCAGGATGATGTAGGCGATCCAGCGCTGGACGCGTTCCTTGGTGCCGAAGGTTTCGATGACGATCTCGGGATAACGCAGGTCATCGAGCCCGATGCCGATCTTGTACATCTTCGACCAGTAGTCGATGGCGCCGCCCCTGGCATCGATGCCGAATATGTGCAGCCAGCCGCCCCACAGGAGCGTCAGCGCATAGACGACACCGCACAGGGCGCCAAACACGGCGGCGGCCCGGAACAGCGGCTTCGGGAACATGCGAATGACCGCATCGACCCCGAGGTGGGAACCGATTTTCACGCCATAGCTCATTCCGAACAGGATCAGCCAGGCAAAGAGGATACGTGTGAATTCAAGAGCCCCGGTCCAGCCGGAGTTGAAGCCGTATCGTGCCACCACCTGGGTGAAGGATACGAGTGTCATTGCCGCCAGGAGAAAGGCGAGAACGCCCTCCTCGAAGCGCGTGACCCAGTTGTCGACGCGTTGCATGAATTTTCCCCGAATATCGCCTTGAGGCTTATTGTGCGTAGCCGCGCCCGTGCTCCCGGCTCCGGCTGTCAGGAAGGGAAGGGCCGGTTGGACCGGCCCTTCGGATCAGCTCGTACGAGCTGGATCAGCTGGGGTTGTTGGACGCAACCGCCGAGTCGATCAGGTCCTTGCCGATGTCGCCTTCGAACTTATTCCAGACCGGCTTCATCGTATCGACCCAGGCCTTGCGCTGGTCCGGCGTCAGTTCGCGAATGGTGGAACCGGCGTCCAGAATGTTCTGGCGGTTCTTGGCTTCCTGGTTCGCGACTTTGCCGTTGGCGGTCGCGGTGACTTCTTCCACGATGGTCATGAACTGGTCGCGCACATCCGGGTCAAGGCTGTTCAGCCATTCGTCGGAGGTGACGAGCAGATAGGCCAGGAGCTGGTGGTTCGTCTCGGTGATGCCGTCCTGCACTTCGAAGAACTTCTGGGTGTAGATGTTGGACCAGGTGTTTTCCTGACCATCCACAACACCGGTCTGCAGCGCACCGTAAACTTCCTTGAAGGCAAGTTTCTGAGCATTTGCGTCAAGGGCCTCGATCATGGCAACGGCCACATCGGACGTCTGGACGCGGAACTTCAGGCCCTTGGCGTCGGTCGGCAGCAGAAGCGGCTTGTTGGCGGAGAACTGCTTAAGACCGGAGCTCCAGTAGCCGAGGCCCTGGAAACCGTAGTCGGTCATGGAATTCAGGAGTTCCTTGCCGTCCGGACCGGTGGAGAAGCGTTCGACGGCTTCCAGATCCTGGAACAGGAACGGCAGGTCGAACAGGCGGAACTTCAGCGTATAGGCTTCGAACTTAGAGAGTGACGGTGCTGCAAGCTGAACGTCGCCAAGAAGCAGGGCTTCCATCACCTTGTCATCGTCGAAGAGCTGAGAGTTCGGGAACACCTGCATGCAGGCCTTGCCGTTCATCTCGTCGTTGACGCGCTCGGCGAGCAGTGTCGCGGCGTCGCCCTTCGGGTGGCCGGTCGCGGCGACCACGTGGCTGAACTTGATGACGATTTCACCGTCGTCGCATGCGTCAGCCGCATACGCATTAGCAGACAGGGCAAACGTCGCCGCGGTAGCTGCGGCGAGAACAAATTTCTTCATTGGATGTCCTCCCAGACATTTCAGTATGACGACCTTTCGGCCGGACAGCGCGATGGCGGGTCGACTTCCTAATGGCAAACTCTGTGCCAAATGCCGCCTGCGTCTTGAAATGCGCCGATTTCCGGAGTTTACCAAAATGTGTCGCAAGCTTCTATCGTCACATGCGACACCCATTTGGGTCGTTTGTGACACATGCCTGAACGGGGCATGTGTCGATTTCGACACATTGCGGCCACGATCTGGAGTTTCTCGGGTCGAAGCGTCTAGATCCAGAGCGCGCCGCTGCCCGGGTCATGGCGAACCGGCATTCTCAGCCGCATGAGTTTGTCCGGGTTGCGGATGTTGAAGACCCTGTCGATCCGCCCGTCTTCCGTGTAGCGGAAGGTGACGGCTGCGATGAGCTGGTCGTCCCGCATGACTGCAAGCCCCTTGAGACCGTTGATGCCGATCGTCTCCAGACGGCCGCCTGCCCATAGCCGGCCGAGAATGCGGGCTACGTACTTTCCAACCGCCTCCGGCGTTTCGAGGACGCGGGAGAGCGCGGTCGACTTGCCGCCGCCGTCCGACTGGAACTGGACTGTCTCGGCAAGCAACCCGGCCAGGGTCTCATGCGAACCGGTTTCCAGAGCGGCCAGAAAAGCGGACAGCATCTTTTCCTGATGCGCCGGCGGCGGCACGAAGCGGGACGCAGGCTGCCTCAGGTGCCGCGCTGCCCTTGAGACCAGTTGCCGGCATGCGGCTTCGCCGATATCGAGCGTTCCCGCTACCTCGTCATAGGAATTGCCGAACACCTCGCGCAGCAGCCAGGCGGCCCGCTCGCGCGGTGACAGGCGTTCCAGCAACAGGAGGAAGGCGGTGGTCAGGCTCTCGGCCTTTTCGACGTCGTCGAGCGGATCGGCGCGGCCGCCGATCTGCAGGGGCTCGGGGATCCACGAGCCGACATAGTCGACCCGGTTGCGGTGCGCCGATTTCAGGCTGTCGAGACACCGGTTGGTGCACAGACGTGTCAGCCAGGCCTCCGGATTGGCAATTGCCGTCCGCTCGGCCACCTGCCATTTGACGAAAGTGTCCTGCACCGCGTCCTCGGCATCCGCCATGGAACCGAGCATGCGGTAGGCGAGGCCGAGAAGCTTTGGCCGCGCGGCTTCGAAGGCATCGAGATGCCGTGTCCCCGTCATGGTCCATCCCTCAGTGGTTGGAAACCTGCATGCGGTTCCACAGGTTGATCATCGCGATCGCCGATGTCAGCGCGCTGATCTCGCCGTCGCTGAAATGGGCGCGTACCGCGCTTCTGAGCCGGTCATAGTCGGTCGTCGGGTCCAGAACGGTCAAGGCTTCCGTCCAGGCGAGAGCCGCCTTTTCCGCCGGAGTGAAATCATCGACGTGGCGCCAGACGGACATGCGCTGAAGGCGTTGCTGGGTCTCACCCGCGTTTAGCGCTTCCTGCGTGTGCATCTTCACACAATAGGCACATTGGTTGATCTGCGAGGCCCGGAGGTCGATCAGATGACGCAGCGTCGGTTCGAGATCCGTCTTGCCGATTTCACCGCTGGCAGCGACGAAGCGCTTGAGCACGGAGGGAACGTAAGCCTGGTAGTCGATGGTGTTTTCCGTTGTCATGGGTATCTCCCGAATGTCGTAAAAAGAGTGACACCGGGAAGACGATCGGGTGACGCGGTCTGTGACATCTGGCGAAAAATTTCCTGAGGTCAGGGATTCCAGACCGGGTCTCGCCTAAAGGCCCTGGCGAGATACCCCATGAGCAGGGAGACCCGGCGCAGCCCCTTCAGGTCCGGATGGGTCAGGATCCAGAGGCAGTTTGCAGGTGCGGCCGGATAGGGGCAGATCCGCACGAGATCCGGGCGGCGCATGTCGTCGGGCAGGAGCGCGATCCCGTGGCCGCCCGCGGCAAGGCTCGCCATCGTCGTCAGATCGTCGCAAGAAACCAGGGACAAAGGCTGCGCTTCGCTCAGGATTGTCCGGAAGGCCGGATGCCGCGCCAAAGTGCCCGCCGGCGCCAGAAGCTTGTGGGCGCGCAGATCCTCCAGTGCGCACACGGGACCGCGCTCTTGAAGGTAGTCAGGTGAGGCATAGACGGCCCAATCGATGTTGAGAATCCTCCGGCCCCAGAGATGATCCGGCGGGTGCTGGGCGACCCGCAAGGCCACATCCGCACTGCGGTCGGACATGTTCAGTTCCTGATTGGACACAAGAAGCTCGACCGCGATGCCCGGATCGTCGCGCGCGAACTCCGCCAGATAGCCTGGCAGCACGCTGTCGGAAAAACTGCGCGGCGCGGTCAGTCGGACCGTGCCGGTGGCGACCTCGTCCCGGCCGGCGACGCGCCGGTCGATCTCCTCGAAAGAGGTGATGATGCCCGCACCTATTTCCTTCAGGTCCGCACCGGCATCCGTCAGCACGTAACGGCCTTTCACCCGGTCGAAAAGCCGTGTTCCGACCTGGCGCTCCAACGCGGCAATATGACGGAAGACCGTCGCGTGACTGACGCCGATCCGCTCCGCCGCCCGAACCAGTGACCCCGTTTCGCAGACGGCCGCGAACATCTTGATCGCATTCCAGTCCATGACATCCATTTCAAATCTGCAATATCTGCCTTCATTACTGTCTATCGCTTGAAGATTTGCAACCGCTTATCTGTGCTTCAGGACACCCACCTAAGGAGATGCACGATGATCGGCTACACATCCCTCGGCACCGCGGACCTCACGCGGTCGGCTGCCTTTTACGACGCCCTTCTGTCGGAATTGTCGGCCAGGCAGGTCATGAAACGAGACGATTTCATCGTCTGGGCCACCGAGGCCGGCGGCCCGGCGTTTTCGATCCATATCCCGGAAAACGGAAAGCCATATTCAGTCGGAAACGGTGTCATGGTGGCTCTCACGGCCGGGGACACTGACCAGGTCGACAAACTCCACGCACGGGCGCTGGAGCTTGGTGCCAGCGACGAGGGGAAGCCCGGATACCGTGAAGACGGGTTCTACGCGGGATATTTCCGGGATCCGGACGGCAACAAGCTCAACGTCTTTCATCTGGCCACCGCATGACGTCGGCCGTTGATCACGAGATCGTGGGGCACAGATTGTGCCCCTACGTTCAGCGTGTCGTCATCGCGATGCGGGAACACGGGCTGCCGTTCAAGCGCAGGGACATCGACCTCGACGAGCGGCCGAACTGGCTTTTCGACATCTCGCCGACTGGGAAGGTGCCTTTGCTTCGGGTTCCCGGCGGCACGTGGCTCTTCGACTCCGCGGTCATCTGCCGATATCTGGATACCGTTTCCGGCGGAGAGCTGCTTGCGTCAGACCCGCTGGAGCGGGCGCGACAGGAAGCCTGGATGAGCTTTGCCGACGACATGCTCGCAACCGTCGCGAAAATGATCTACCGGGATGCGGATGCCGTTGCGCTTGCGGCGTCAATGGAGGATCTCGCCGGAAGCCTTCAGAGTGTCGGCTACCGTTTCCCGCCGATGCCCTGGTTTGCCGGCCAGGAGTTCGGGCTGGCCGACGCGGTTTTCGCCACGCTGTTCCGCTATTTCCCTGTGCTCGATGCAGGCGAAAACAGGTTGATTGCGGACGCTCTGCCGGCCTCGCTCTGCGACTGGTGGCAGATGGCGCGCAGACGCGCCTCCGTTTCGTCCGCGGTTCCGGCAAGCTATGACGCCGAACTTCGGCAGTTCATCCGCGAAAAGGAAAGCCACCTCGGCCGGGTGCTCGCCGACGGACATGGCAGACTAACCGGCTAAGCCGCCCCGTCCGATCCCGCGATCAGCTCCTCCTTGCCAAGCCCGTATTTGCGCATTTTCTCGTAAAGCGCCTTTCGGGACAGGCCGAGATTTTCATAGGTCGGCTTGATGGCACCGCCATTGCGGCCGAGCTCGGCGGCAATGAGGGCCTTTTCGTAGCAGGCCACCTGGTCGAAAAGGCTTGACCCCGCCCCGGCCCTGGGGCCGGTCGGCTGTTCCAGGCCAAGGACGAAACGATCCGCGACATTGCGCAGCTCGCGCACGTTTCCCGGCCAGTCCTGCGCCATGAGTTCGGCCAGAAAACCATCCGGAATATCGGGAATCTCGCGTCGGTAGCGCGCTCTCGCCTCCACTGCCAGATGTCGGAACAGGAGAGGAATGTCCTCAAGCCGCTGGCGCAGCGCCGGAACGGAGACATTGACCACATTCAGCCGATAGAAAAGATCAAGACGGAACCGGCCTTCCCGACCGGCCGCCTCCAGATCCTCCTTGGTGGCGGCGATGAAGCGCACGTCAAGCTCGATCGGCTTGTTGGAGCCGAGCCGCTCGATGGTGCGCATCTCGATGACCCTCAGAAGCTTGACCTGCAGTTCCAGTGGCATGGATTCGATCTCGTCGAGAAACACCGTGCCGCCATGGGCGTGCTCCAGCTTTCCGATGCGCTGGCCGCTGGCGCCGGTGAAGGCGCCCTTTTCGTGCCCGAACAGTTCGGATTCGATGATCTCGGCGGGCAGGGCACCGCAATTGAGAGCGACGAAGGGCTTGTCCTTGCGCGGACCTTCGTCATGAAGCGCCCGTGCGACCACTTCCTTGCCGGAACCGGTCTCGCCGAGGATGAGCACGTCCGCGTCGGTCGAGGCCAGAGCCGTGACGTTTCGCCGAAGCAGTTCCATGGCCGGCGTGCGGCCGACCAGACGGCTTTCCAGTCCGGTGCGGTCCGCAAGCTCCTCGCGCAGCTTCCGGTTTTCCAGCACCAGCCGGCGCTTGTCGAGCGCGCGCTCGACCACTGAAGCGAGATGCGAGACGGAAAAGGGTTTTTCGATGAAGTCATAGGCGCCGGAGCGCATGGCCTCGACCGCCAAAGGCACGTCGCCATGGCCGGTGATGAGCACCACCGGAAGCGCCGGATCGATCTCGAAAGCCCGCTTCATGACCAGAAATCCGTCGGTTCCGGGCATCTTGATATCGGTGATCAGCACGCCGTAGAAGGCACGATTGATCCGCTCCAGCGCTTCTTCCGGCTGGCCGGTCGCAAAGACGGCCTGGCCGGAAAGTTCCAGGCCCTGGCTGAGCGATTGCCGAAGGTCCGCCTCGTCATCGACCAGCAGGACGGTTGCGTGATCCATGGATGCCTGTCCTACTCCGCTGCCTGCATGCGCGTGCCCTCGACGGGAAGGCGCATGGTGAACTCAGCGCCGCCCTCCGCTGCGTTTTCCGCCTTGAGCGAGCCTGAAAAGTCATGAACGATCTTGTAGGCGATCGACAGGCCGAGACCGAGGCCCGCGCCGACGTCCTTGGTGGTAAAGAAAGGATCGAATATCTGCGGCATGACCTCCGCGTCAATCCCCGGCCCGTTGTCGCGGACGCTAAGTACGGCTTCGTTGTCGTCGCGGCGCAGCGTCAGGCGCACATGGGGCAGGGGCTTTGCGGCGGCTGCATCGATCGCATTGGCGAGCAGATTGATGATCACCTGTTCCAGCCGGATGCGGCCACCCTTCACGATGATGTCCTCATCCGGTAGCTCGAGATCGAGACTTACCTGGCTTTGCTTGATCTGCGGCTGAAGCAGCAGCATCGCCTCATCTATGACCTGTCTGAGGGACACGGGCTTGATGTCGGTTCCGGACTTTCGGGTGAAGCCCTTCAGCGTCTTGGCGATTTCCGCCATGCGGCCGACCATGCCGCCGATGCGGGTGAGGTTGGCCTGCGCCTCGTTCGCGCGGCCGCGCTCGATCAGCATGCCCGCGACCTCCGCATCGGAGCGAATGGCGGCCAGGGGCTGGTTGTATTCATGGCTGAGGGCCGCGGACATTCGTCCCAGCGTCGCCAGTTTCGCCGCCTGCACCAGTTCGGCCTGGGTCAGGCGCAGATTGGCTTCCGCCTGTTCACGCTCGCGGACCTCCTGCTCCAGAAGGACATTCGCCTTGCGCAACTCGGCGGTCCGGCTGCGAACCCTGCGCTCCAGCCGCAGTGCGGACGCCCGGTTGCGCCGGTCCTGATGCGCGTGGGCCTCGCGACGAGCGACCAGAAGCCAGATGCAGCCCGCCCCGATCACGCAGACGAGCAGGGCGAGAAGCATGGCCCGGCCGGCACGCTGGCGGGCATCGCCGATGTCGACCAGCGTGTGCACGTCCCAGCCCAGGACGGGAAGTTCCTGGGTAAGCTGCATGAAGTAGTTCTGGGCGTCGGGAGCTGTTCCGGGCAGAAGCACCTGCAGCCGACCGCTCAGCGGTAGGTCCGCGATGTTTCGGCCACGGTTCACCTGATCCAGAAACCGGCCGCGCCATGCGGGAATGTTGGTCACCACGATATGACCCCTGCTGTCCAGCGCGACGATCGGATCCTTGCTCAGCGCCCAGGCCTGCTCGACATCGGCCAGACTGACCCGGACAGCCAGAACGCCGGCCGGCGCGCCGTCGCGGCGCAGCGGCGAGGCGAAGACGTAATTTGCCGGCCCTTCCGGCGATCCCGGCACGAGTTGGCGGCCAAGCTGGCCCTGTCGGGCCTGCTCGAACGCGATGGAAATGGCCTCGCGCCCACCGATCATGCCGGTCGGCACGCCATCTCGACTGGACAGAAGCACCTTTCCCTCAGCGTCCATCAGCCAGATTTCCTCCGCCCCGGACATGCCAGCCGCGACGGATGCGACGCTCGGTTGACTGGCGAGGTCCTCGACGGACAGAAACCTTCCCGAATCCCGTCCGCGCGCAAGCAACGGCGACAGCAGACGGAACTTGTCGAGAAGCCGCTCGAGAACGGCAGACTGGACCGCCAGATTGGCTTCGGCCCGCGTCTGAAGTTCGGCGAGCGAAATACGCAGGCTGGTATGGCCGGTCAGCCACATGATCGCGACCGTGGCGAAGACCATCGCAACAGCGCCACCGATTTTGAGCCTGCGCCACATCCGGCGTCTGGGATTGCCGATCATCCCGCCAGTATAATCAACCCCGCCTCCCGGTGAAGCGATAACCTTACGCAACGGCGTAGATCATGCTGGCACGGGCGGAACGGGCGTCCGCTGGCGCTTGTCGATCGCCACGCTCTTGATAAGCACGGTCACCGGCTTTCCGACAGCAAGATTGAGATCGTGGACCGATGCCCGCGTGATGCGTGCGCGAATGGTCTGGCCGCCGACCTCGCAAAGGATTTCAGCATAGGGTCCGCTTTCTTCCGTGATGCTGACGATGTGTGCGCCGAACGCGTTGCGGATCGACAGACCTTCTGGCGGCGTGACCGCCAGCGAGACGTCCCGGGCGCGAATTCTGAGACGCACCGGTGTCCCGATCTCTGCCTCAAGGTCCGGAATCTGCAGAAAACTTCCGCCGATATCGACATGGGTGAGACCCCATTGCCGGTCGAGGCGGGCGACCTTGCCCTCCAGCAGCGCACCGGCTTCGTGGCGACCGGTGGCGCGTCCGAGATCCGTGCGGGCAAGCATATCGGCCACGGGCCCGTAGGCCGGCGTTCGTCCACCGGACAGAATGACGAGTGTAGTGGAGAGGCGGGCGACCTCCTCGATGGAATGGCTGACATAGAGGATCGGAATCCCGGCTTCGCCGCAAAGCCGGTCGAGATAGGGCAGAATGTCGTTCCGCCGGGCCTGGTCGAGATTGGCCAGCGGTTCGTCCATGATCAGAAGGCGGGGGTCCGACAGGAGCGCCCGCCCGATGGCAACGCGCTGCTTCTCGCCCCCGGAGAGCGTCGGCGGCTTGCGGTCGAGCAGATCATCCAGACCGAGAAGGTCCACGACCTCGCCGAAATCGCGGGTGGATTTTCTCCGGCCGGCCCAGCGCGCATATGTCAGGTTGGTGCGGACGCTCATGTGGGGGAAGAGACGGGCATCCTGAAAGACATGTCCGATGCGCCGATCGCGAACCGGCAGGTCGATGCCCTTCGCATGATCGAACAAAACCGTGCCGTTGACCGCGATCCGGCCGGAAAGCGGCGTGATCAACCCCGCGATCATGTTGGTGAGCGTCGTCTTTCCGGCACCCGATTGGCCGAACAGGGACGTGACCCCGCCATCGCTGGAAAACCGGGCTTCCAGGTCGAGGTGTCCGATGCGCCCGGTGATGTCGACGTCAAGCATGATCGCCCCCCAGCCGCCTGCGCAGCCGTCTGGCCAGCACCTCGGACGCGATCAGGGCGGCGAAGGCCACAAATACGGCAATCAGGGTCAGCCGGAAGGCCGCAATGTCCCCACTCGGCGTCTGTGTCGCGGTGTAAAGGGCGAGGGCGAGGGTTCGTGTTTCGCCGGGAATGTTCGAGACGAAGGTGATGGTCGCGCCGAATTCGCCCATGGCCTTGGCAAAACCGAGAATGGCGCCGCCGAGAATGCCCGGGAGCGCCAGCGGCAGCGTTATCGTCACGAAGGAGACAAGCCTGTGCGCGCCTAGCGAGTTTGCGGCGTCTTCCAGTTTGGTGTCCACGGCCTCGAACGACAGCCGGACAGGTCGCACGATCAGCGGAAACGACATGACACCGGCAGCCAGCGCCGCACCGGTCCAGTTGAAAGCGAAGCTGAGCCCCAGGGTGCTTTCCAGAAAGGAACCGATTGGGCCCTTTCGGCCGAAGGCCACGAGGAGCACGTAACCCGTCACGACCGGTGGCAGCACCAGAGGCATATGGACGAGCGCATTGACCAGTCCATGCCCCGGAAACCGATAGCGCGCGAGGCCGTAAGCCACGAGAACGGCGAGCGGCAAAGCCACAAGCAACGCAGCTCCGGCCACTTTCAGGGTCAGAAGCAGCGCCTGCATTTCCGCCGGTTGAAGTGACAGCAAGTCCAAGGGAGCCAGATCCTGAGGTTTGGTCGGAGGGTAGGGGCCTACTGTCCGTTATCCGTCACAAAACCGAAGGATTGCAAGATTTCCTTTGCCTCAGGCTCTTCCAGATACTCCATGAACGCCTGTGCCTGCGGGTGTTCCGAGACACTGGTGATGGCAGCGGGGTAGACGATCGGCGCGTAACTTTCGCCGGGCAAGGTGGCGACAACACTCACATCTGGCTCGATGGTGGCGTCGGTCGCATAGACCAGCCCCAAGGGCGTGTCACCACGCGCGACGGATGCCAGTGCGATGCGGACATTGTCCATCTGCGCCAGCGACGCCTCGACGGAATGCCACAGTCCCAGATACCCGAGTGCGGATTTGCCGTAGCGACCCGCCGGAACCGTCTCCGGGTCGGCAATCGCCAAGCGGGCTCCGTTCAGCCGGGCGGCCAGCGCCGCTTCGCTCAGATCCAGCGGTGCGCTGCCATGGGGGCCCACCATGACAAGTGTGTTGCCGGCAATGTTTCGCTTGCTCGCCGCAAGAATTGCGCCGCGCGTGTCGACATAATCCATCCAGGCGATATCCGCCGACACGAAGATATCCGCCGGCGCACCGGCCTCGATCTGCCGGGCAATCGTGCCGGTTCCGGCAAAGGAAAAGACGACCGGCGTCCCGGTTTTCTCCTGAAAGGCCGCGCCAATCTTTTCCATCGCATCGCGCAGGCTGGCAGCTGCAAAGACGGTCAGTGGTGTCTCTGCCCGGGCGAAAGGCATCGCGACCGCAAACAGGATCAGGCAGGCAAGAACTCTCAGCAAATCGGCTGTTTCCTTTGGCGAGGCAGATGTGCAGGCGACCTGTTGAAGGTTGCCGGGATCACAGGGGTCATTCAGGTTTTCCTGTCCTGCCGGATCAGGTCAGCGCCCTTTTCCCCGATCATGTAGGTTGGCGCGTTGGTGTTGCCAGACGGAATTGTCGGCATGATCGACGCATCCACAACGCGGATGTTCTGAAAGCCCCGGAGCCGCAAGCGGCCATCCACCACCGCGGCATCATCCGTGCCCATTCGGCAAGTGCTGACCGGATGGAAGATCGTCGAGCCGATATCGCCGGCTGCCTTCACCAGGTCTTCCTCGCTGGTCAGGTCGGGTCCGGGCAGGAATTCTTCCGGCTGGTACTTGCGCATGGCCGGCGATGCCATGATCCGCCGTGTCAGCCGGATCGCATCCGCGGCGACCCTTTTGTCCGCCTCCGCAGAAAGATAATTGGGCAGGATTTCCGGCTGCACGCTCTTGTCCGGAGAGGTGATGTGGACGTGCCCGCGGCTTTCGGGCCGCAGATTGCACACGCTCGCCGTCATCGCGGGGAAGGGGTGCAACGGCTCGCCCAGTTTCGGCAGGGACAGTGGCTGGACGTGATACTGGACGTTCGGAGTCTCGAAGGACGGATCGGTCTTCGCGAAGACGCCGAGCTGGCTTGGCGCCATCGCGATGGGACCGGACCGCTTCAAAAGATATTCCAGGCCGATCTTCGCCTTTCCTACCCAGGACCGCGACATGACATTCATGGTTGCAGCGTTTCTGACCTTGAAGACCGGGCGAAGCTGGAGGTGATCCTGAAGATTTTCACCGACGCCGGGCACCTCGTGCAGCGCCTCGACCCCGGCCTTCTTCAGGATTTGCGGGTTGCCGATACCGGAGAGTTCCAGGAGCTGCGGCGAGCCGATGGCGCCTGCCGACAGGACAAGCTCACCCTCGACCGTCAGCCTTGCGGCCTCCCCGGCAACGTCAAGTTCAAGGCCCGACGCGCGGCCACCGTCAAGCAGGATACGGGCGACATGGGCCTTTGTAACGACCTTCAGGTTGGGCCGGTTTGCCGCCGGGCGCAGGAAGGCCTTGCGACCGTTCCAGCGCAGCCCCGATTTCTGCGTCACCTGGAAATAGGAGGAGCCGAAATTGTCGCCGCCGTTGAAATCCTCGGTCTTCGGGATGCCCAGCTCCGCGCAGGCGTCGCGAAAGGCATCGAGCAGCTCCCAGGCAATGCGCTGTTTCTCGACCTTCAGGTTCCCGCCCTGGGCGTGAACGTCGTCATTGCGCTCGTAGTGGTCCTCGGACTTGCGGAAATAGGGAAGCACATCGTCCCAGCCCCAGCCCGTCAGACCAAGCTGGCGCCAGGTGTCGTAGTCCCGCGCCTGGCCGCGCATGTAGATCATGCCATTTATGGAGGAGGACCCGCCAAGAACCTTGCCGCGCGGGAACAGCAGCGTGCGGCCATTCAGCCCCGGATCGGACGCTGTCCGGAATCCCCAGTCGACACGGGGATTGCCCAGGCAATGAAGATAGCCGACGGGAATATGGATCCAGACGTAATCGTCCTTTCCGCCTGCTTCCAGAAGCAGAACCTTGACGTCGGCGTCCTCCGACAAGCGATTTGCAAGCACGCAGCCGGCCGTGCCCGCTCCCACGATCACATAGTCCCATGCACCGAGTTCGCGCATCATTCCTCCCGAATTTCTTTTGAGCGGATGGACGCACGCCATCACCATGGCGTCAAGGCAGGCGGAGTTCCTATCTATCTGGACAGGGTTGTTTTCTATGGTCTTGCGCAATGTCCTGGAGCCGTCGATTGTCAGCTTTGCGTTTCAACTTTTCCTTTTGACGGATGTTTCATGGCAATCGAGCTGGTTTCGAGAATTCCCGACACGGACACCTATCTTTCCCTGCGCCTTGGCGGCGGCATGGGCGGTTACGCCCGGGAGGCGGCCGAGATCGGCCTCCGGAACAGTCTCTTCTGTGTCATGCTCTATGACGGAGAGACGCCTGTCGGCATGGGCCGGCTGATCGGGGACGGCGGCTTGTTCGTCCAGGTGACCGACATCATCGTTCTTCCCGCCTATCAGGGCCTTGGGCTCGGAAAGAAGATCATGGCGGCCCTGACCGACTACATCGAAACCCGTCTGCCGCCGACAACCTATGTCAGCCTGATCGCCGACGTGCCGGCCAACCGCCTCTATGAGCAGTTCGGCTTCCGCGAAACCGCGCCCGACTCGCTCGGCATGTCGCGGCGGTCCGATCCCATCACACCATAGGAGCCGTTCCGGACAACCGATCTCGAGCGTGCTTTCCGGGAATGAGGACGCGGCAGGCTGTCGTTTACGTAATTCTTACGAGATGCTGTCACACAGGAGGCCTCGTTTCCGGGAGGTTCCTGCTCCGTGTCCAATTTCGTTCAGCGCCGTCTTGAGGGTACCTTTCTGGTGCTCTATCGAAGCGCCAAGGCCCTTTACAGCCCGGCCAGAGCCCTCTTCGGCGCCGCTGTCCTGTGTGTCTTCATCGCCATGACGGCCGCCGTGGTGCATGTCTATCCGCTCTCGAACTGGGACATGTTCGCCTATACTGCCGTGGTGCTGGAACCGGAGGTGACGGATCCGGCGGAGCTGCACCGCGACGCCTATGAGCTGGTGAAGGACAACATCCCCCCGGGCGAATATCTGACCCTGACACAGGACCGGGACTACCGCATCCGTCAGGCGCAGGATCCGGACGCCTTCATGACGATGCTCGGCTTCTACCGGCTGAAGCTCGGATATATCGAGACTGCCCGCGCCCTGTCGCACTTCATGGATCCGGTGAACGCGCTGAGGCTGATCTCCCTGCTGTCGGCGGTTGGCACCGGAGGCGTGCTGCTGGTCTGGCTCGCCCGGACGGGCACGCTGATGTATGGCCCTCTCGTTGTCGCGATGCTTATCCTGTCGGCCTTCGGCGATGCCGCGCAACTGATCTCGCCCGATCTCTACGCGACTGTTTTCCTGCTGCTGGCCGCCCTCTGCTATCTGGAGCGTCTCGACATTGCGGCGGCCGTCAGCCTGCTGGCTGCCTTTCTGATCCGGCCGGATCATCTTGCCTTCATCGGCGTCTTCTTCGTTTTCGCCGCTATTTACGGGCCGGGCCGCTGGAGCATTAGCGCATGCTTTGCCGTATGCCTCGGCATCTATGTGGTCCTGACCCGCGATGCGCATCATCCGGGCTGGTGGATCCATCTTTGGTTCACGCATGTCGAATACGTACCAACCCTGAAGGATTTCGATCCGCCCTTCTCGGTCGCGACCTATGTGCAGATCCTGGTGCGTTCGACTGTTCGCTCGATGATGAACCAGACCTGGCTTGCGATCCTCTTTGCCGAGGTGCTGTTCTTTGCCAGGTGCATCTCGCCGACCAGGATGGCCGAGCGGTCGAAGGTTGTCCTTTATTCCGTCTTTGCCTCGATCTGCGCGAAATACCTTGTCTTCCCGCATTTCGAGACCCGGTTCTATCTGCCGTATCTGGTCATCATAGGAATGGTCCTTCTGACAAGCTGGCACCGGGAAAACCAGATGCCGGCCGCGGATGGTACCCTGACGCAGTAACCGCAAGGCCGCGCTCGCGTATCGGGTCGTCGCGGGTGCGCGCAAGGTCGATGATCCTCCCGTCATCAACGAGGAGATCATTGTCCCCATGTTCCAGATCCATCCCCTGCCGGCCGCAGAGTTCGCCCATCTTTCCGCCCTCTCCGAGGCGGAGCTAGCCGAGCGAAACATCCAGGTCCATATCTCGGACGGCACCTATCCCTGCCGGGTCTCGCTCACGGATGTTTCCGAAGGCGAGCGGGTATTTCTTCTGAACTTCGAACACCAGCCGGGCGCCTCGCCCTACCGCTCGCGGCACGCGATCTTCGTCAGGGACGGCGCGCAGGAGCAGTTTCCGGCGCCGGACAGTGTGCCGACGTCCATCTCCGAACGACTGCTGTCGGTGCGCGCCTTCGACCGGGATCACGAGATTATCGACGCGGATGTGGCTGACGGGGTGGATCTTGCCGGGCTGATCGAGAAAATGTTCGCCGACGCCACGATCAACTACATCCATGTCCATTACGCGCGGCGCGGCTGCTTTGCCGCAAAGGTGACGCGGTCCCGATGACGACTTGATTGCGTTTGGCGGAACTGCGTGTAGCTGCGGGCGTTTAGCACTTGGCGGATAGTGACCGTCCCTGTCCGCAGGGTCGCGCGAACGTGCATTTGTCGCAACCGGTGCCTTGTTTTTGGCTGGACTGGTTCTCGCGGCCGGACACAGAATGGGAAATTCTCCGGCCCCGTTCGCCGACCTGCATTCCGATCACCGATCTGCAACAAGGAAGTGCCGTCATGCCGAGTACCGCTGCCCGCAGAACCGCCTTCAGGGAACTGCACCAGAAGGGTCGGGCCTTTGTGATGCCGAACCCGTTCGACATCGGGACCGCCCGGATCCTGGACGGTCTCCGGTTCGATGCCATCGCCACCACCAGCGCCGGCTTTGCCTGGACGCAGGGCCTCAAGGATGCGGAAGGGCTGGTGACCCGGGACGCCGCGCTCGCCCATGCGGCGGAGATCATTTCCGTGACATCGGTCCCGGTGAACGGCGATCTGGAAAACGGCTTCGGCGATGCGCCCGAAGTCGTGGCCGAAACGATCAGGGGAGCCATCGAAGCCGGTCTGGCCGGATGCTCCATCGAGGATTACACCACAAGATCTTCACGGCCCTACTACGATCTCGATCTCGCCGTCGAGCGGATCCGGGCAGCGGCGGATGCGCGCGACAGACTTGCGCCTGATTTCGTCCTGACCGCGCGCAGCGAAGGGCCGGTCAAGACCGATCACGAACTGGCGGAGACCATCAAGCGCCTCAATGCCTTTGCCGAGGCCGGGGCCGATTGCGTCTATGCGCCCGAGCTGAAGGAGAAAGCGCAGATCGAAGCGGTTCTGGCTGCCGTTGAAATGCCGCTGAACATTCTGGCAGGGCGCAAGAATTTTCACCTGACCCGGAAGGAACTCGGGGACATGGGCGTGACCCGCATCTCGATCGGAGGCGGGCTTGCCCGCAATGCCTACCATGCCTTCACGGCCGCGGCAGAAGGGATCAAGGACAGCGGCACATTCGGCTGTTTCGAGGTGACCGACAGCCCTGAGCCGGTGGTCGATTTCGAGACGCTGATGAAGTCGCGTCCCTGAGCGCGATGAAGACGGATTTTGCAACTCCCGTGCGTGCACGCGCCCGGCCCGATGACGAAGAGGCACTCTCCGCGCTCGCCCGGAAGGCCTATGAACATTACATTCCGATCCTGAAGGCCGTCCCGCTGCCGATGACCGCCGACTATGGCGCAATGATCCGCGATCATGAAACCTGGACGCTCCGGGCAGGCTCGCGCCTGGTGGGGTCTCTCGTTCTCATTCATGAGGAACATCATCTCATGATCGAGAGCGTCGCCGTGGACCCGGAAACGCAGGGAAACGGTTTCGGCCGGCAGCTTCTTGCCTTTGCCGAACAACGCGCGCAGGCCGAGGGGTACGCGGACCTGCGACTCTACACCAATGCCCTCATGACTGAGAACCGGGCCTGGTACCGGCGCATCGGCTTTATCGAAACCGGCGAGGAACAGCGCGGCGACAAGCGTGTCGTTCACATGAGCAAGGCGATCCACTCAGTGCCCTCGTAACTCTGCTCAGAGCGAAGGCAGCGGACGTCATTCCGGTCTTTCTCCAACATAGGCGGCGCGGGGGCGGATCTGCTCGGGCGCGGCATATTGCTCAAGGGCATGCGCGATCCAGCCGGTGATCCGACCGGCACAGAAGAGCAGTTTGCCGGTGTCCCTCGGCAAGCCATAGGTCTTCTGAACTGCGGCCAGGGCAAAGTCGATATTCGGTGTGATGCCGAAGAGATCACGCGCAACCCCGACAATCTGTGGCACCTTGCGAACGAAGGCATTGTCCGGTTCCGCCTTCAAAAGGAGGTCGAGCAGGCAGGTGCCACGCGGGTCCTCCTCGCGGTAGATGCTGTGCCCAAAACCGGGAAGCTGTTCACCGCGGCTCAGGCGGTCGGACAGCAAGCTCTCGATATCCGTTTCCGGGCCGATCTCGGCCAGAAACGCGCTGGCGCGGTCCGAAGCGGCGCCATGGCGCGGGCCGGTGAACGCGCCGAGACCCGACAGAAGCGCGGCGTGAAGCGGCGCGCGGGTGGACGCGGCGCAGCGCGCGGCAAACGCACTCGTGTTCAGCTCATGGTCCGCGCTCAGCACCAGCGCGGCGCGCATCAGGTTCTTGGCCGCCGCCGGAACGCCCAGCGCCTCGGCGAACTGGCTGTGCACCGGAACCGCCACCGGGCGGGTGTTCAGAAGAGCGGCCACGCCGTACCGCAGAAGGGCCGCCCCTTTGATCTGCAGAAGTTTCGGCGCCTGCGTGAACGCGGCCTTGTCCTGCAGCGGCCAGGCGGCAAGCGCCATCATCAGCCGGTCGAGCGGGCCGAGCCCCTCGGGCATTTCAGGTGCGGCGACGGGGGCGGCCTCGTCGAAGGGATCGTCCTCGCATTTCCAGAGCAGTGTCGCCACGGTTTCCAGCGTCGAGGTTTCGGCAAGGTCCGTTGCCAGTCGCCCCCGGTAGACGGGACCCGATTCCGATATCAGCGTCAGCTCGGTTTCGAGAACCGGGTCTCCATTCAGTGGCCGCGTTCCAGCCAGATCCTCGCTCGCCCGCCGTCCTTTCAGGCGCCTCACGTCGGCAGCATCGTATCTGCGCTTCTTCCCCGGCCCGGCCACGGAGGAAATCAGTCCCCGGCTGACATAGGCATAAAGGGTCGCCGGCTGGACGCCGAGCTCGGCCGCGGCTTCACGAGCAGACAGAAAGATCGGTTTGGTCATAGGTTGATTTTATTTATCAATATTGATCAACGCAAATACTTCTTCGTAACTGGCGCAAACAGACAAGTGGAGACAGACATGACACATGCGCCAAATCACGCCCGCATGACCCCGGATCCGACCGCCGGCCTTGAAGGCGTCGTCGCAGCGACGACCCGGCTGAGCGACGTGGACGGTGACGGCGGCATCCTGATCCTGCGTGGAAAACGGATCGAGGAGCTTGCCGGAAAGGTGCCGTTCGAGACGGCGGCGGCCCATCTGTGGCAGGACTTCGACCTGGGGACCGAAGACGAGATCCGGAAAGGTTTCGCACAGGCGCGCCGAGCAGCCTTCGGTCTCGTTCCACTTCTGGAAAGCGCACCGTCGTCGCTGTCCGTCTATGAGCGGATGCAGATCGGGCTTGCCGTACTGCCTGTGGCGGATACCCTTCATCCAGCGATCGCGATCAGCGGGGCGTTGCCGGTGTTTCTGGCGGCTTCGCATCGGATCAGTCAGGGACTGGCGGCCATTGCGCCCGACAGCACCCTCGGCTGTGCCCGCGACCTGTTGCGGATGCTGACCGGAAGAGATCCGGAGGACAGTCACACGGCCGCGCTTGACCGGTATCTGGTCACGATCCTGGATCACGGGCTTAATGCATCAACCTTTACAGCACGGGTGATCGGCTCGACCCGGGCCAGCCTGAAGCAGGCCGTGCTCGGCGCCATGGGGGCCCTCGCCGGGCCGCTTCATGGCGGCGCGCCGGGGCCGGTCCTCGACATGATCGATGCCATCGGCCAGCCGGAGAATGCCGAGAGCTGGATCGCCGACGCCCTCGCCCGCAAGGAGCGATTGATGGGGTTCGGGCACCGCATCTACCGGACGCGCGACCCGCGCGCGGACGTCCTGAAGGAGGGGCTGCGGATATTGGGACAAAGCGATCCGAAGGTCCTGCTGGCGGAGGATATCGAGCAGGCGGCTCTGGCGGCGCTGCGTAAGGCGAAGCCGGATCGTCCGCTGGAGACCAATGTCGAGTTCTATACCGCGGTGCTTCTGGATGCGGTCGGGATCGACCGGACCCTGTTCACGCCCCTGTTTGCAACGGGGCGGACGCCGGGATGGTGTGCCCATGTCCTGGAACAGCAGGAAACCGGCAAGCTGATCAGACCGGCCTCCCGCTATGTCGGGCCGAAGCCGGAAAAGATGTAGCGACGCTATCCGCCTTTTCGTGCCCTCGCATTCAGCCGGTAGATCATCTCGCGCACCCACATGTTGAGCGGCGCGCGGTGGTTTACCGTGGTCCAGGCGAGCCCGATCGTGACGGAGGTATGGACCGGACAGGTGACGACGCGAAGGTCGGCGCCGACTGACTTGGACAGGCGCTCGGGAATTGTCGCGACGAGCCTGGAGCCGGCAACGATCCGTTCAAGTCCGGCCGGGCTCGGCACCTTCAGCGCGACCTTCAGCTCAAGGCCCATGCGTTCCAGTTCCACGATGTAACGTGACCGCCAGTGTCCGCCATAGGTGACGAGCACATGGTCCAGCTTGAGATAATCCTCCAGATCGAGAGGCGCGGATGCCTTCGGATGGGCCGGGTCGAACAGGCAGACATATCGGTCCTGGTAAAGGTCGCGCCGGTAGAGATGGGGGTCCGAGCGCTCCAGCGGACCGATGAGCAGGTCCGCCTCGTTGCGCAGCAGGCGTTCGTGACCGCGCCCCGAGGCATCGATGATCTCCAGCTGCAGGTTCGGCGCCTCGCCCTTCAGCGTATGGACGATCTCCGGAATGATCAGCACGCGCTCATAGAAATTGCAGGCGATGGTGAACTTCTGGGACACCGTGCCGGGATCGAAATCGGGCGGCGCGGCAAGCTGCCTGAATTCCGCCGTCAGACGCTTTGCCTGGATCACGATATCCTCGCAGCGCGGTGTCGCGTGCAGGCTCCTGGCCTGACGGACGAAAAGCGGATCGCGGAAAACCTCCCGCAATTTGTTGATCGTGTAACTGACGGCGGATTGGTTGACGCCGAGTTCCTCCGCAGCACGTGTGAAGGACCGAAGCTGGTGCACCCACACGAGCACCTGAAGGGCGCGAAAATCGACTTCCAACGGATCGATGGACTTGGTCATCAGGCCTCCCTTCCCGATGAAGCGGCCTCCAAGCGTGCCGCACAGCATCAAAAAATTCGATGCCAACCATAAAGTCAATCATATTGCCTGATCCGATGGCGGCGGTTTAACTGCCGTCATTGCCGGATTTGGGAGGAGAAGGCAGATGACGGTCGCACCGGTCGATGAGACCCTGACTCTCGCGGAACTGACGCGGGACCCGTATCCGATCTATCGCCGCATGCGCGCGGAAACGCCGATCGTGCGCGTCCCCGCGGCAAATCGCATCTTTCTGACGAAGGCGTGTCACACCAAGATGGTGAAGGATGATGCGGAGCTTTACAGCTCCGACGATCCGGTCACCCCGATGCGCCGCGCGTTTCTGGCGCATACGCTGATGCGCAAGGACGGTGAGGAACACCGGCGCGAGCGCATGGCGATGCAGCCGGCCTTCTCGCCCAAGGTCATCAAGACCGACTGGGCGGATCTCTATCGCAAGATTGCATCGGACTATCTCGACCGGCTGCCGCGCGGCGAGACCGTCGATCTCTTCACCGACCTGTGCGGACCGGTGGCGGCGCGCATCCTCGCCCACATTCTCGGGCTCGACGAAGTCAGCGATGCCGACATGCAGCGCTGGTCGCAGGTGCTGATCGACGGAGCCGGCAATTTCGGCTTTGCGGACGCGCCTTTCGAGCGCTCCGACGCCGCCAATGCCGAAATGGACGCGATTTTCGACAGTCTGATCCCCCGTCACCGGGAAGAGCCCAACAATTCCGCCTTTTCCGTCATGCTGAACGCACGCGACCCGATCCCGATGAGCCAGGTCTATGCGAACATCAAGATCGCGATCGGTGGCGGCATCAACGAGCCCCGCGATGCGCTGGCAACCATCATCTTTGGCCTGCTGACCAATCCGGACCAGCTGGAAGAGGTCAAGCGGCAGGACGCCTGGGCCGACGCCTTCGAGGAAGGGGTCCGCTGGGTTGCGCCGATCCAGGCGTCTTCGCGCCGGGCGACGCGCGACCTGCAGATCGACGGCATAGACATTCCCGAAGGCGTGACGCTGATGACGATCCAGGCATCCGCGAACAGGGACGAAGATCTTTATGAAGACGGCGAGGTCTTCAACGTCTTTCGCAAGAAAGCGCCGCATCAGGCTTTCGGCAGCGGACCGCACCATTGCGCGGGCGCCCATATTTCCCGGCGGACCGTCGGCGAGATCATGCTGCCGATGCTGTTCGAGCGGTTTCCCGACATGAAACTGGACACAGCAGAGGACGTGGTCTGGAGCGGTTTCGGCTTCCGCGGCCCTTTGAACCTGCCCGTCAAACTGAATTGACCAGTCAACCAGCCGGGATATTTTCACCCAGCACGGAGAACCACATGGTGCAGATCACCTTCGTCCAGCCGGACGGAAGCCGCACGACAGTCGACGCCAGCGAAGGCGCAAGTGTGATGGAGACGGCCATCAGCCAGGGAATCGCCGGCATTTTCGCCGAATGCGGCGGTGCCATGATGTGTGCCACCTGCCACTGCTACGTGGATGATGCATGGGCAGATAAGACCGGCGAGCGGGAGAACGGCGAAGAGGACATGCTGGAATGCGCGGCCGCCGAACTCAAGCCCACGTCCCGGCTGTCCTGCCAGATCCGGGTGACGGGGGCGCTCGACGGGCTGGTGGTGCACCTGCCGGAGGAGCAGGCCTGACGCGGCCCGGAGAACTTTGAAGGCGGCCGGAGCGATTGCGTTCCGGTGTCGGGATGGGCGAAAATGCCTTTTGAATACAGGGAGGAGAACACGATGAATTACGGGAACTTGAGGGCCCTGACGGCTGGCGCCGTCGCGCTTGCCGTCCTGCCGCTTGCCGGAATGGCAACGCCGGCGCTTGCGGCGGATGTCACCTTGCGTCTGCACCAGATGCTGCCGGCACAGGCAAGTGTGCCGAAAAATATCCTGGTGCCCTGGATGGAAAAGATCGAAGAGGAATCCGATGGCCGGATCGAGTTCCAGCACTATCCGGCGATGCAGCTTGGCGGCAAGCCGCCGGAACTGGTGGACCAGGCCATCGACGGCGTCGCGGACATCATCTGGACCTTGCCGGGCTACACGCCGGGCCGGTTTCCGAGGACCGAGGTCTTCGAACTGCCTTTCATCATGACAAATGCGGAAGCGGTGTCACGCGCCTTCTGGCAGCTCGGCGAAGAAACGATGCTGGGCGCGGACTTCAAGGACATGAAGGTTCTTGGCCTCTGGGTGCACGGACCCGGGCTGATCCATTCCAAGGAACCGATCGAGTCCCTGGACGATCTGAACGGCGTGAAGCTGCGCGCCCCGACGCGTGTGACCAACGGCATGTTCAGTTCGCTTGGCGCAACGCCGATCGGCATGCCCGTGCCGGCAGTTCCCGAAGCGCTGTCGAAAGGCGTGATCGACGCCACGGTGGTGCCGTGGGAGGTGACAGGCGCGTTGAAGATCAACGAACTGGTCGACAACCACACCGACTTCGGCGACGAGGCGCTTTATACGGCAACGTTCATCCTCGGCATGAACAAGGATTCCTACGAGTCCCTGCCCGACGACCTGAAAGCCATCATCGACAAGAACTCCGGCCTGGCACTGTCCGCCTTCGCCGGGGCGCAGATGCAGCGCGACGATGCGCCGCCGCGGGATGATGCGATCGCTGAGGGCGCGAACATCATCGAGCTTTCTCCGGAGGAGATCTCCCGCTGGAAGGAGGCATCCGCACCGACGATCGAGAAATGGATCGCCGAGATGGACGAAAAGGGTCTCGACGGCACCGGGCTCTATAACCGCGCCGTCGAATTGATCGAGGAAAACACGAAGCAGTAGAATCGCCGGTCACGTGAGCGCGGGTCGCAAGGCACCGCGCTCACGTGGATCATCAGACGGCCGCTTCCGCCTCGCGCACGGCAAGCTCGATTTCGTCGACAAGGCCCGCATCGAGCCCGAGCCGCGCTGCAAGCATCTGCAGGTAAGCCTTTTCGGCCGGATGGTCCGGATCGATGGCAAGGCGGGACGCCGCGTAGATTTCCGCCGCCATTTCCTCGGTTCGGGCACTGGCGACCACCTTGTCGAGATCAAGCGGCGAGCGTAGTTCATCCATCAGGAATGCCTTCGCCTCGCTGTCGAGGCCAGCCTCGTCGATCTTGGAGAAGATACGATCCTGCTCCTCTGCGTCGATATGACCATCCGACTTTGCGGCTGCGATCATGGCGCTCAGCAGGGCAAGGGCCGCCTCGTTTTCGCCGCCAGGCTGTTCCGCCGGATCGAATGCGGTCCCACGCGGCGCCTCGAGCGGGACCGGATCGTCGGCCGGGTAATTTGGTCGTGGTGCGTTCTGCTGGTTCGCCTTGTGCCCCTGATAGGCCTTGTAAGCGAGTCCTGCGACGAGGGCTAGACCACCGTAAGTGACTGCCTTCTTTCCTATTTTCCGCCCGGACTTGGTGCCGAGCACCAGGCCCGCGAGGCTGCCGAGCGCAAGCCCGCCGCCCTGAGACGACAGAAAATCCTTGCCTTGCGACAGCAGATCTCCTGACCCGCCCTGCCGAGCCTGCCCTCCCGGGCGTCCCGGCGCCTTCCCTGACGACTGGCCGCCCAGAAACTGGTCAAGCAAGGATTTCGCATCAAACATGGCTCGCTCCCTATTATTGCCCGGATCGGGCTATATCCATCGGACTAACAAATGGGATTTTCTGCAACGCGCGCAAGTTTGCGTGACAATTCTCGTCAGGATCGCGACGTGAAGGCCACCTGCCGGCACCACGAAAGAGGAACATCTTGAGGCTTCGGAATACCGTGCGCGGCCTGTTTACGGCCGGTTTTCTTTTGCTGCCGGCTGTTTTTGCCAGTTCGGCGCAGGCGCTGTCGCTGAACGATTCCTCGGACACATACAGCCAGGTCGCCGACGACGCGCTGAACGCCGCCTACGCGAAGGTGCTGGCCGATGACGGAGAGAGCACCACCGGCAAGTTCTTTGCCTTCAACATGCTGGGATGTTCGCCCTCGCAACAGCCTGACGGCGCTCCGGCAACGGCGAAGGCCGCAGAAGGCACAGTGCGCAATCCCGTCTATATCCATGCCGTTCAGGACAGGGGACAGCCGCGCGGCGGCGAATATCCGACCTTTGTCTTCACCAGTGGCCACGATCCGCGAAAGCCGGATCTCGAATTCAAGCTCTATGCGGGCAAGAGGCTCTACCTTTCAGACGTCATCGTCTGTGAACCCGACCGCTGTCTCCTGTCGGCCCAGCAGGGCATGAGCGACGTCTGCCTCGCCGACCCCTTCGGCAACCCGGCTCCGGACATTCCCGGACTGCGCAACGATTTCTGGTCGCGCGTGGACGGCTGGCTGCGGTTCTGAGGCCGGGCTTTGTTCCTTCAACGCGGTCGGCCGTGCCCAATCCCCTGCCCGCTGGCGACGGTTTGGTGATGCCGGTCTTCGCTGATCAGGCTCGGCCAAGCGGCAGCAGATTGTCATCCTTGAGCGTATCCATCGCGATGGACGAGCGCACGTTGTTGACCGCTTCCTGCGGCAGAAGTTCGTCATTGATGATCCGGCTGAGCGCCTTCAGGTCCGGCACGACGATCTTCAGCATGTAATCCAGATCACCCGTCAGCGTGTGTGCCTCCTGCACCTCCGGCATCGCGGTGACCATGTTGCGAAACTTGCGGGCATTTTCGCGGCTGTGCGCACCGAGCGTGACGCCGACAAAGGCCGTGACCGTCAGCCCGAGCGCGTCGGGCGCAAGATCCGCCCGGTACCGGCGGATGACTTGGCCTTCCTCCAGCTTCTGGCGCCGCCGGGACACCTGACTTGCGGACAGGCCGATGACCTCGCCAAGGTCCGCATTTGTCAGCGCGGCGTTTTCCTGAAGCGCGGCAAGGAGTTTCAGATCGAAGCTGTCCAGCGCAACGTTCATGCGCATAATCCTTCATTGATGCAGGTTTCGCGCATCATCATACGCAACAACACGTGTTTTGCACACATGCTGCGCGCCTTTGGCCTCATGCTGAAGGTCAATTCGATGTCAGGGAAAATCACAAGAGGAGAGGAACAGCACATGGGACCGTTTCCGCATGATGCCCCGCCGGCAGAAATCACCGAGGACAATCCGGCCGGGACCGATGGGTTCGAGTTTGTCGAATTCGCCCATCCGGAACCGGAAAAGCTGGACGCCCTGTTCCGCAGAATGGGCTATGAGCGTGTTGCGAAGCACAGGACGAAGGACATCACCCTCTACCGGCAGGGAGACATCACCTATCTGCTGAATGCAGAGCCCGCCAGTTTCGGCATGAAGTTTGTCGAGGAACACGGCCCATGCGCGCCGTCCATGGCCTGGCGGGTTGTGGATGCACGCAAGGCGTTCGACCACGCGGTTTCAAAGGGCGCGACGCCTTATGTGGGGGACGACAAGACCCTGGACGTTCCGGCAATCGTCGGCATCGGCGGGTCGCTGCTCTATTTCGTCGAAACCTATGGCGAGAAGGGCTCAGCCTATGAGCAGGATTTCGAGTGGCTCGGCGCGCCGGACCCGAAGCCCGAAGGCGTCGGTTTCTATTATCTCGATCACCTGACCCACAACGTCTATCGCGGCAACATGGACAAGTGGTGGGACTTCTACCGCGACCTGTTCAATTTCTCGCAGATCCATTTCTTTGACATCGACGGGCGGATTACCGGTCTTGTCAGCCGTGCAATCACCAGCCCTTGCGGCAAGATCCGCATTCCGCTGAACGAATCCAAGGACGATACCAGTCAGATCGAGGAATATCTGAAGAAGTACCGCGGCGAGGGCATCCAGCATATCGCGGTCGGTACCGACGACATCTACACGAGCACGGACCGTCTCGCCGCGAAAGAGCTGAAGTTCATGCCCGGTCCGCCCGACACCTATTACGAGATGTCGCACGAACGGGTCAAAGGTCACGACGAGCCGATCGAGCGCATGAAGCGTCACGGCATCCTGATCGACGGGGAAGGGGTGATGAACGGAGGAACCACGAAGATCCTGCTGCAGATCTTCTCCAAGACGGTGATCGGCCCGATCTTTTTCGAATTCATTCAGCGCAAGGGCGACGAGGGCTTCGGCGAGGGCAATTTCCGCGCGCTGTTCGAGTCCATCGAGGAAGATCAGATCCGACGCGGTGTCCTGAAGACCGACGCCGCCGAGTGACAGGCCTTTGAGCTATCGATTGGAAAAACGATCAGGGAGAGGCGGTCCGAAAACCGCCTGCTCCCGAAAAACGCATCGCAGATGAGGCCAATACGCTTTTTTTTGGCGCCCGGGAGAGACCAGGGGCAGGCTTTACAACCTGGATACAACCTGCAAAACGCTCCTCAGTGGAGCATTCAGTAACTTTTTTCGTTTTTTTTCTTCGGCACAAGATATTGATTTTATTTTGAAATTTGAATCTATCTCGAATTATCGGAAAGATTCAGAAACTTTTTTTGGCCGAAGCGGGAAGAAGATACACGCGTGTGGGTTTTACCAGTAGAGGCTGCCGAGTAGGCCCTCTGTTGCATTGTCTAAGCACAAACTTTTTTCCTCCGCGTCCCACGCGGAGGTTTTTTTTGACTTCACGTCAGAAGTGTCCCGATTCAGGACAGCTTACCTTTCGTCAGATATAGCATACCCCGAATCGGTTCAAGGACCCCGTTGCAGGAAAAGCAACGCTGTTGCAAATTTGTCAGCCGCGTTTGGCGCCGACTTTCGCTTCCAGCACATCCCACACCTTCGCCGCCACATCCGGGCCGCCGAGCTTGCGGATGGCGCGAATGCCCGTTGGGGCCGTCACGTTGATTTCCGTCAGCCAGCCGTCGATGACATCGATGCCGACGAGAATGAGGCCTTTTTCCTTGAGAGACGGGCCAAGGCGCGCGCAGATTTCGCGCTCTTTCTCGGTCAGATCGCTCTCCGTCGGCGCACCACCGCGCACCATGTTGGACCGGAGGTCGCCGGCTGCCGGCACCCGGTTGACCGCGCCGGCGAATTCGCCGTCGACCAGAAGAATGCGCTTGTCGCCGTGCTTCACGTTGGGGAGGAACTGCTGGATCACCCAGGGCTCACGGAAGGTGGCGTTGAAGAAGTCGTAGAGAGAGCCGTAGTTGAGATCATCACGGGTGATGCGGAAGACCGCCGCGCCGCCATGGCCGAACAGCGGCTTCATGACGATGTCGCCATATTCCTCACGGAAGAGATCGATTTCCGCGCGGTCCTTGGTGATCAGCGTCGGCGGCATCAGGTCGGCGAATTCGGTGACGAAAAGCTTTTCCGGCGCATTTCGGACTTCGACCGGATCGTTGACCACCAGCGTGTGCGGATGGATCTTCTGCAGCATGTGGGTCGCCGCGATGTAGGACAGGTCGAACGGCGGGTCCTGACGCATCAGCACGACGTCGATATCGCGCATGTTGAAACGGGTCTTTTCGCCAAGCGAGAAGTGGTTTCCCGTCTCGTCGCGCACTTCGACCGGCTCCAGTGCGCAAAAGACATCCTCGCCGCGCATGGCCAGACGGTCCGGCGTGTAATGATAAAGCTCATGCCCTCGCGCCTGAGCTTCCAGCATCATGGCGAAGGCGCTGTCGCCGGCAATGTTGATCGAGGAAATATGGTCCATCTGGACCGCGACTTTCAGGGCCATGAGGCACCTCCCGGCGGGGCGCTTTTGAAGCGCTGTGGGATTTCAGAACGGTTGGTCCAGATATGCGGTGCCGTGCAGCCTTTGTCCAGAGGGGGCAAGGCCCGGTCTTCGCGACAGTTACTCCCAGGCCTCGAAAGCGTTCTCGATCTTTTCCGGGAGAGCCCAGGGACGGACGACGACCACGTCGAAGCGCAGGGTGAAAAAGCCGGCCTTCGGGTGTTCGGCAACGAAGATCCTCGCGGCGCGGGAAATGCGCCTCCGGCTGGCCGGGGTGACGGCTTCCAGACCGGCGGCGCGGGATTTTCTGGCCTTGACCTCGATGAAGGCCACCGTCTTCCGCCGCTTTGCGATCAGGTCGATTTCGCCCGCCTTCGTCTTGTAGCGGCGCTTCAGGATACGCCAGCCGGTGAGCCGCAGATACCAGGCTGCCCGGGTTTCGGCCGATAGTCCAAGGGAATGAGCGCGGCGACGCGCCTCCCTGTCCGCAGAGCCGCGGTCCGCCATCAGTCGGCAGCGCCCTTAAGGTCCAGCGCTCTCCGGTAGACCTCGTTTCGCTCCAGGCCCGTCGCCTTCGACACTTTCTTGGCAGCGGCGCTGACGGGCATTTCGGCCAGAGCTTCCCGCAGCAGGGCATCGAGATCGCCCGCCTCAGCCTCCGGTCTTTCCTCCGGGGGCGCAACGAGAATGACGATCTCACCCTTCACCTGGGTGTCTGCGAAGCGGTCGGCGAGCTCGGCCAGCGTGCCGCGAACAAAGGTCTCGAAACGCTTTGTCAGTTCGCGTGCGACGACCGCCTCGCGATCGGTGCCCAGAACCTCCGACATGAGTTGAAGCGTTGCCCCGGTCCGGTGAGGCGACTCGAAGAAGATAAGCGTGGCAGGCACGGAAGCCAGCTCTTCCAGCCGGCGCGTCTTGGGACCGCCCTTTTGCGGCAGGAACCCGGCGAACAGCACCGTGTCGCTCGGAAGACCCGAGGCGACGAGGCCGGCCAGCGGCGCCGAGGCACCGGGGATCGGGATGACCTTGAATCCTTCCGCGACAACGTCGCGCACCAACCTGTAGCCTGGGTCGGACACTAGCGGGGTCCCGGCGTCGGAGACGAGCGCCACCGCCCGGCCCTCCGCCAGTTCGGCGAGGAGCCGGGGCCGCTGCCTGTCGGCATTGTGCTCGTGATAGGCCAGCAGCGGCGTCTTGAGACCGAACTTGTGTGTCAGCGTTGCGGTGACGCGGGTGTCCTCGCAGGCAATGAGGCCAGCGGCGGCCAGGGTTTCCAGTCCCCGCACCGTCATGTCGCCGAGATTGCCGATCGGGGTCGACACGATATAGAGCGCCGGCTCCAGATTGGGCGCGGTGAAGGCATGCTCTGACAGGCTGTAGCGGTTCTTGCCCCCGTTTGCCGCAGGCGTATCGGCGCCCATGAAACGTCCTTTCGCACCGGTCGGGCCGGTCTGGTGGCCCTGTCCTTTCCTTCTGCGCTAACCGCTGAGGACGACCCATGCAAGGCAAATCCACCGCTGATGCATCGGACGGGCCATCTAAACGCCGCCGAAACTGGACATATCCACGGTGAAAACGTAAGTCTTTGGAAAAGATCGTACAGACGGACATGGCAGTGCAATGCGGGGCAGCGACGTGCAACATCGCAGACGGGTTTTCTTGAAATCGGCTTTCGCGGGCGCCAGCACATTGCTGCTGGCCGGCTGCATGGGCTCATCGCTCGGCTCCCTGCCTGGCGAGCAGATCCAGCCTACCGTGCAGCCCACGGTCGCGGGCGAGGTCATCGGAACCGGGGGCGTGCGCGTCGGTCTGCTGCTGCCGCTGACCGGTAACAGCGGCATCGGCACCGTGTTCAAGAATTCCGCAGCCCTCGCACTGCAGAACTTTCCGAACGCGGATGTGCAGCTGCTGGTGAAAGACACCGGCGGCACGTCAGAGGGCGGACGTGCGGCCGCACAGGCGGCCATTTCCGAAGGTGCGGAACTGATCCTCGGCCCGGTCTTCTCCGCTGCCGTTTCCGGCGCGGCGACCGCGGCGCGGGCAACCGGCGTGCCGGTCATCGCCTTCTCGACCGATACCTCGGTCGCGACGCGCGGCGTCTATCTTTTGAGCTTCCTGCCGGAAACCGACGTCAAGCGCACGATCGGCTACGCCAACAGCCAGAAGAAATCCTCCTACGCAGCCCTTATTCCCGAAGGGGCCTACGGGGCCGTGGTGGAAGCAGCTTTCCGACAGGTAGTCGGGCGCGGTGCCGGCCGCATCGCCACCATCCAGCGCTACAAGCTGAACGGATCGGATACGTCGGATCTGGTCGCCAAGACGGCTGCCCTCAAATCCGTCATTCCGAATATCGATGCCCTGTTCGTGCCCGAAGGGGGAGGCGTGCCGGCAACCGTGGTGCAGACCCTGGTCAGCCAGGGTACCAACCTCGGCAACGTCAAGATGCTCGGCTCCGGCCAGTGGGACAGCAATCAGATCACCAGCAACCCGGTGCTGGCAGGCGCCTGGTTCGCCGGCCCCGAGGGAAAGGGCTTTCAGGCCTTCGCCCAGCGCTATCAGGAGACCTACGGCTCGCAGCCGCCGCGCAATGCCAGCCTCGTCTACGACGGCGTCACGCTTGCGGCCGGTCTCATCCGGTCCGCCGGACAGCAACGTTTCCAGCAAAGCATCCTGACCAATCGTGACGGCTTTATCGGCATTGACGGATTGTTCCGCTTCCAATCCAATGGCCTCAACCAGCGCGGGCTCGCGGTCTATCAGGTGACCGGACGCGGCGTGCAGGTCATTTCCCCCGCTCCGCGGGACTTCCGGACGGGTTTCTGAGTATCATCGCCACCGGCAGGGAGTGAGGCGTTGACATGCTGAACGGCAAGGAAATCGTCCTGATCATCAGCGGCGGAATAGCCGCGTACAAGTCACTGGACCTGATCCGGCGGCTGAAGGAACGCGGCGCGCGGGTGATCCCGGTGATGACGTCCGGCGCGCAGGAATTCATCACGCCGCTCGCGGTCGGGGCGCTTTCCGCCGAAACGGTCTTTACCGATCTCTTCGACCGGCAGGCCGAGCATGACGTGGGCCATATCCGCCTCGCGCGGGACCATGACCTCGTCCTGATCGCGCCGGCAACCGCAAACCTTCTGGCAAAATTCGCGCTCGGCATTGCCGATGACCTGGCGACATCGATCCTGCTGGCAACCGACAAGCCCGTTCTGGCAGCCCCGGCGATGAACCCGAAGATGTGGCAGGACCCGGCGACAGCGCGCAATGTCGAAACGTTGAAGGACCGAGGTGTCGTCTTCTGCGGTCCGGCATCGGGCGAGATGGCCGAGCGGGGCGAGGCCGGGGTCGGCCGCATGAGCGAGCCGCTGGATATCGCGGCAGCTGCGGCGGCCATCTTCCGGAATACCGCGCAGCAGACGCGTGACCGGCCCCTTGCCGGCCGGCATGTGTTGATCACCGCCGGGCCAACCCACGAGCCGATCGACCCGGTGCGTTACATCGCCAACAGGTCCTCCGGCAAGCAGGGCTATGCCCTGGCACAAGCCGCCGCGGAGGCAGGCGCCCGCGTCACGCTGGTGGCCGGCCCCGTTTCGCTGCCCGACCCGGAAAACGTTGATGTCGTCCATGTGGAATCGGCTGCGGAAATGCTGAAGGCGGTCGAATCCGCGCTGCCGGCGGATATCGCGATCATGGCGGCCGCCGTCGCCGACTGGCGGGTCGCTTCGGCCGGCGCGCAGAAAATCAAGAAGGACAGAAACGGCAAGCCGCCGGCGCTGGAGCTGGAGGAAAATCCCGACATCCTGTCGACCGTCGGTCATGACCCCAAATTGAGACCCTCGGTTCTGATCGGTTTTGCCGCGGAAACGCAGGACCTGGTCGCCAATGCGCTTGGAAAACTGGAGCGCAAGAATGCGGACTGGATCCTAGCGAATGATGTCAGCCCCGCAACCGGCATCATGGGCGGCGATGCAAACACCATCCGCCTCGTCAGCCGCGACGGTATCGAGGACTGGCCGGAAATGGGAAAGACCGAGGTCGCCCGCCGGATCATCACGCGCGCAGCCGAGGCTCTGGCCGCCAGAAGCTGACGGCCTCGGCCCCGATCACTGCGCGAAGCGGTAGTAGCTCATGCTCAACGAGCCGTATTCGTAACTGCGGTGAACGAGCTGTACCTGCGCATCCGCCCCCCCGGCGCCATAGGCGAAGAACAGCGGCAGGAGATGCTCCTCGGTCGGATGGGTCCGGCGAAAGTCCGGTGCCGCTTCAAGATCGGCGAAGTAATCCGCCGTTCCTGTCTCCAGACCTTCGTCCAACCACCGGTCGAAACCGGTTGCCCATGTCGGCGGCTCCGAGCCCTGGGGGCGAATTTCCCGCAAATTATGCGTGGTGCTGCCGGAGCCGGCGATCAGGATGCCCTGGTCCTTGAGCGGTGAAAGGGCTCGCCCGAGCTCATAGAGCGACCGGGCTGTGCTGTCATGGGGCAGCGACAGGGCGATCACCGGAATGTCGGCTGCGGGATAGGCGAGGGAGAGCGGCACCCACGCGCCGTGATCGAGCCCCCAGTGGCTGTCGAGCTCGACATCATGGCCTGCTGCTTTCAAAAGCCGCGCGACGGCGTTGACGTGATCCTGATCCGCTTGGGCGGGGTAGGAAATCTCGTAGAGTTCGCGCGGAAAGCCGCCGAAATCGTGATAGGTGCGCAATTTTCCGGGCGCGGAGAGTTTCAGCCTGTCGGTCTCCCAATGGGCCGACAGTATGACAATCGCTTCCGGCCTGGCCTGATCCGAGGCGAAGGATTTCAGGAACCTGCTCGCCGGCGTGTCCTCGACCGCCAGCGTCGGCGCTCCGTGGGCAAAAAAGACAGGTGCTATGCTGGGAAGATGTTCCGGCATCGTGGCCGCTCCCGTTTCTGATCCAGTGTTCCTGTGAGAATAAGCACCACCGGCCGAAACATTAGGCCCATTCTTTGAGAAGGCTCGTTCAAACAAGGTGAACAATAGATCAAAAATCGCACGATTAGGCCCGACCCGATAATATGAGACGGGCCTGATCGATGGTCTTACTTGTAGCCGATATTGATCAGCTGGACGCGCCTGTTGACGGCAGCGTCGGGATTTGAGGGATCGCGGAGCTGTTCCTCACCGAGGCCGACCGCGAAGAGATACTGCCCGGGTACCCGAAAGGTGGTGACGAGTGCTTCGCGCACCGCTTCCGCACGCTTGCGGGACAGTTCGAGGTTATACTCCCGGGGCCCTTTCGCATCCGTGTGGCCGACGATGAAGAACGTCTGGCCCTGCAGATAGGGTGTGTGCAGGGCATCGGCTATCAGCCCGACGGTTTCATAGGACTCCGGCTTGATGCGCGCGGAATCGAAAGCGAAGGTGATTTCGAGGTTGAACTGCCGGAGCGATGCCAGCTTGTCGGCCAGCGGCAGCGATTGCGGCGCGTTGGCGCCTGGGTACTTCTCGATGTTCTCGATGGCCGCCTTCTGCAACTCGTCCGCGCTGATGTTGACTTCCGTCTGCGCCCCCTGCAGGGAATTGATGATCTCGTTGCGTGTCAGCTTGGTCTGCGCGAGCGCACCGGTCGCCGGAACAAGAATGAATGCGGCCGAAACTGCGGCCAGAAATGTTTTTTTCATCATGGTTTTCTCCCCCAGGCTCAGCGATATCCGGCCAGATCAATTGCGGTGTTGCACTTCTTGCTGACAGAGGGCTCCGCCTTCAGAAGGCACCGCAGCAGGTGGCCCGCTCCCGGCGCGACGCCCTTGCAGTACTGGCGGGCGTCTCGCTCGCACTCCTTGGGAGCGGCAGCCTGGGCGGCCAGACGTTCCTGGATCAGCGAAATCACGACGATCCTGTCGGCGTTGCATTTCTGCGAAACCTTGGACTGGTTCTGTTCAAGGCACTGAGTGATGCCGTTATTCGCAAGCGTCGCGGATTTGCAGTAGGTCTCGATGTCCTTGCCGCAGCTTGCAGAGAGCATCTTGATAGCTTCGGCGAAGCCGACCGTCTGCGCCCCGGCCGGCGCGACGGCGGCGATCATCAAGCCCGCGGAAAGTGCCAGTATCAGTCGTCTCATGTCTTATTTCTCCCATCTTGCGCATCCACAATAATCGCGGAGTGTTTCAGGAGATGCCCTCGACTGCAAGTAAACGCTTCGGCTCTCCGCGATTTCCCGTTGTGACAGGGCCATACGGATTTTCCGTGAGGGCATGGCCGGGAACCGGCCGAGCCCAGCCTCACCTTGACAGAGCCGGTCGAATATCGTCCTTCGGCCGGGTTCTCGATACGATTTTCCGGATGCCCGTCATGACCGTTACCCTTGAATTCAAACGTCTGGACCATGGCCGCGACCTGCCGCTGCCCGCCTATCAGAGCGAGCTTGCCGCCGGCCTCGATCTTCTGGCCGCAGTGGACGCGCCGGTGGAACTCGCGCCGGGCGAGCGCGCGCTGGTTCCGACCGGGCTCGCCATGGCCCTGCCGGCAGGCTACGAGGCGCAGGTGCGCCCGCGCTCCGGGCTTGCGGCGAAGAACGGCGTCACCGTGTTGAACACGCCGGGCACGATCGATGCCGACTATCGCGGCGAGGTGAAGGTGATCCTGATCAACCTGGGACAGGACCCCTTCCGGATCAGTCGGGGCGACCGCATTGCGCAGATGGTGATCGCGCCGGTTCTTCAGGCATCCATCCAAGAAGTCGGAACGCTCTCGGACACCACCCGCGGCACCGGCGGCTTCGGTTCGACCGGCAGCAACTGACGCATCTGTCGCGATCCCCGAAACGCGGCGTATTCAGGCCACATCATCAGGCGGAACAATGATCCCCAGTCTCGTCATCTTCGATTGCGACGGCGTCCTCGTGGACACGGAGCGGCTGGCCAACCAGACGATGGCCACTCTCATCACCGAGCTTGGCCATCCGATTACCGGTCCCGAATGCCAGCAGCGCTTCATGGGCCGTACGCTGGAGAGCATCCTGGGCATGGTGGAAGAGCTGACCGGCAAGACCCTGCCTGCTGATTGGCCCGATCAGGTACGTTTGCGCGATCTGGAAGCGTTCGAGGCGGGCGTGTCGGCAGTTGACGGCATCGAGGCCGTCCTGGACGACCTGGACAGGCGCGGCGTGCCCTACTGCGTCGGATCGTCGGGCAAATACGAAAAGATGCATACGACGCTTGGCAGTTCGGGCCTTTTGCCGCGACTGAAGGACAGGCTCTACTCGGCGCAGGATTGCGCACATGGCAAGCCGGCGCCCGATGTTTTCCTGCTGGCTGCCAAGGGGATGGGCCATCCGCCGGAGACCTGCGTCGTCATCGAGGACAGCGTCCCCGGGGTCAAGGCCGCAAGTGCCGCAGGCATGCGCGTCTATGCCTTTGTCGAGGATCCGTCCTGCGACCGCGACGCACTGCGGGCTGCTGGTGGCATCCTGTTCGAAACGATGGACGAATTACCGGATCTTCTCTTTTCCAAGAGCTAGTGCATTTCTGGAAAAAGGTTTCCGCGCCTCGCCATCAAAGGCATTCAAAAGCCTTAAAACTTGACCGCCGCCGTATTATCTTGACCCCGATAAGCAATAAGCCGGCGCTCTGCCTGACCGGCCAATATGGGAGATTGAGATGACCATGAAGACGAGCGGCCGCGGAAAAATCTATTCATCCATTACCGAGACCATCGGCAACACGCCCATTGTCCGGCTGGATCGTCTGGCAAAGGCGCATGGCGTGAAGGGCAACCTGCTCGCCAAGCTCGAGTTCTTCAACCCGATCTCCAGCGTCAAGGACCGTATCGGCGTCGCCATGATCGACGCGATGGAGAAGGACGGCCGGATCGAGCCGGGCAAGACCGCCCTTGTCGAGCCGACCTCCGGCAACACCGGGATCGCGCTGGCCTTCGTCGCCGCGGCGAAAGGATATCGCCTCATTCTGGTAATGCCCGAGACCATGTCGGTCGAGCGTCGCAAGATGTTCAAGATCCTGGGCGCAGAACTGGAGCTGACCGAGGGAACGAAAGGCATGAAGGGGGCAATTGCCCGAGCCGAGCAGCTGCTCGGCGAGATCGACGGCGCGGTGATGCCGCAGCAGTTCGAGAACCCCGCCAACCCGGAAATCCATCGCAACACGACGGCCGAGGAAATCTGGAACGACACCGAAGGCGCAGTCGATGTGTTCGTCTCCGGCATCGGCACGGGCGGTACCATCACCGGCGTGTCCGAGGTGCTGAAGGCGCGCAAGCCGGACGTGCACGTGGTTGCCGTCGAACCGACCGACAGTCCTATTCTTTCGGGCGGCGATCCCGGTCCCCACAAGATCCAGGGGATTGGCGCCGGTTTTGTGCCGGGCATCCTGAACACCGCCGCCTATGACGAAGTCCAGGCGATTTCCAACGAAGACGCCTTCGAGATGGCGCGGGAAGTCGCGAGAACAGAGGGCGTGCCCGTGGGCATTTCCTCCGGTGCGGCCCTGACCGCTGCAATTCGCGTCGGTCAGCGGGAGGAAATGGCGGGCAAGAACATCGTCATCATCATTCCGTCCTTCGCGGAACGTTATCTCTCGACGGCGCTGTTCGAAGGGCTCTGACGCCAATGCGTATCCCGCGGGGCCGACCGGCGCCGCGGGTTTGCTTTCGTCCTTGATCGATCAGCGAACGTAGACGGCCGTGCCCGTCGCGCTGACCATCAGCATGGACCCGTTCTGGCCGACCGTCTCGTAGTCGAGATCGACGCCGATCACCGCATTTCCGCCCAGCGCCTGCGCCCTTGCACACATTTCATCCAGCGCGATCTGTCGGGCCTTGGCGAGTTCTTCCTCATAGGCCGCCGAACGACCGCCGACGATGTCGCGGATACCTGCGAAAATATCCTTGAAGAGATTGGCTCCGAGGATCGCTTCCCCTGTCACCAGCCCCTTGTAGTCCAGGTCCTTGCCCTCGATCGTGTGCGTCGTCGTCACCAGCATGGTGGTCTCCCTTCGTTCTGCAACCAAGGCAGAGTTGGGGCCAGTGGGGTGATATTGCAAGAAGCCGGCGCAAAGGCGGAGGGATGGGCTCAGCCCCGCCGTCCGCCGTTAATGAGCACTTCTGTCATGCGGGCACCGGCTGGGGCAGGTGACGGGCGATTTCCGACAGATGAATGTGCCCGGTGCCACAGCAGCCGCCCCAGATATCCATGTGCGGGTAGCGCCGAAAGACATCGGCCATGAGGCGTCCGAGTTCCTCGGGGTTGCCTTCTTCCAGACGGCCGAGCTTGCAAAGGGCGATCTTGTCCATCTTCGCCGCGTTCGGGCGGATCGACCTCAGCCGCTTCACCCAGTCGCCGCCGTGGAGCGCCGGCTCGAATTCATGCGGGTGGGAACAGTTGAGTGAATAGAAAGCCGGATAGCCATCCGTCGCCCGATCAACCGTCTCGATCGCCTCTGCCAGCGACACGCCGGACCTGAGACGATGCGTGCTGTCGAGGGAGAAGGACATCGCCAGCGGCAGGCCAATCCTGCGGGCCGCGCGCACGACACCGATCGCTTCCACCGGATTGTTGAAGGTCACTGCCCACGCCAGATCGACGCCGGCCGTCTTCAGTGTTTCAAGCTGCACGGAATGATATTCTTCTGAAGACGCTTCAGTGATCGCGAGGTTCAGTCCATAGGCATCGCCGCGCGGGCCGACATATCCGGAAAACAGCATGTGTGGAATCTGCCCCTGATAGGGCGCTGCAACATCGCGCAGGAACTGGATCGAGCGCAGATTGGCCTCGGTCAGAGCCGCTCCCGAATAGCCGAGCTTCGCGCCCCAATCCGGGCTCGCCCTGTAGTCGAAACCGCCGATGAGGACGCAATGGCCAAACCCGGCAACGACATCGAGATAGCGCCGATACATGCTGGCGATCGCTTCCGCCGCCTTCTGCTTTTCGAGCAGAGGAAACATTGCGAACTCAGGGAGATCGAACCCCCATTTGTACATGATCTCGGTCTCGATGCCGCCTTCGGTCAGGTAGAACCTGCCCGGCACCTGCGCTGGAAAGGATCTGGTGCTCACGGGTTCAGTCCTCATGAAATTCGAACACGGACAGCGACCGCCCGCCGGGGCGCATGCCGAGGTCGCGCAAAAGGTGATTGCCGAGCCGTTGCGGATCGACCACCGGCCTGCGTCGTAAAAGCGCGTTGCGGGGCGGCTCGTCGGACAGACGACGTCGTCCGGCTGCCCAGTTCCACAGTTTGAATGATGTTACGGTCATTTCCTGATCCTTTTGGTCGTGGCGACGACCGCCTGAAAGGGGGGCCGCTCGTGCCCTGATAGTGGCGCCGAAGAACTGCGCGCGGATAGACGACTCGTGGTCTGGTGGGACGGAAACGTCTTTTCACTCGCAAGATCAGCCACTTGCCGAAAAGGAGAGCAGAGAGACGCCAGACCGACGCCCGCTGACTCGACTCCCGGTACAGTGGTTCTGGCCTTCCGGGGCCCATAAGCAGTCTTGACGAGGCCGCCTGCAGGTGCGCAGGCTTTTCAGGTTGGCAAACCTGCGCGACACGCCCGGGACGAGCCGGAAAGACGTTCGGCCACAACTTCAGCGGGGTCATCCATGACGAAGGTGAAATCCAAGCGCGAAATGATCCTCGACATCGCGGAAACCAACGTGTTGTCGAAAGGCTTTGGCGCGACATCGATCGACGAGATCGTGGCGGAAGCCGATATCACCAAGAGCGGTTTCTTCTACCATTTCCGTGACAAGAACGAATTGGCTCGCGCCCTGCTGCAGCGCTATCTGGAGACCGAGGACGCCATTCTGGATGATGTCTTCAACCGCGCGCGGGAACTTCACGGGGACCCGCTGCATTCCTTCCTGATCGGCCTCAAGCTGCTTGCCGAGCTGATGGAAGACCTGCCGAACGGTCATCCGGGATGCCTGGTCGCCACGATTGCCTATTCCGAGCGGATGTTCGACAGGGATGTGCGCGAAATCAACCGAAGGGCCATTATCGTGTGGCGCGAACGTTTCCTGGGCATGCTTGAGGAAATCGCCGCTCTCTATCCACCCCGGGACGACGTCGACCTTCGCACCGTCGCCGACATGATTTCCAGCATGGTGGAAGGGGGCATCGTCTTGTCCCGCGCCGTGGGTGAGCCGAAGGTTCTGGCCGAACAGATCGTGCTGCTACGCTCCTATATCCGCTTGCTCTTCAGCGCGCCATAGGCTGTTTTCGGGTGTACCTGCGGTCCAGTTCCCGCAGCTTTGCCCGGCCCGAAGGCTGAAGAGATCGCCTTTCAAGTCTCTGATCCGGATGCGCTTTCGAAGAAACTGCAGGTGCTTTAACGCGTGTCGACTGGTTTCCGTCCCTCCAAAACGACAGAAATTGATGACCGCCAGACAGGGTGTCCCGGCGGCTGTTTCAACCGATTTCAGGAGACCAAGATGAAAACGTTCCTTTTTGCCGCGGGGATTGCCGTCGCCGCCTTCGGCGCCCAGGCGATTGCCCAGGACAATGCCGCCGAAACCTATATGGAAATCGAGAAATCCCTCGGCTTCGTACCGACCTTCATGAAGGAATATCCCGAGAACGGCATTCGCGGTGCCTGGATCATGACCCGCGATATGGAGTTCAGCGACCAGACGGCGCTGTCGCCAAAGGTCAAATCGCTGATCAACGTGGCCGTGGCGGCCCAGATCCCCTGCCGCTACTGCGTTTACGCCGACACGCAGGCTGCCCGTGCCGCCGGAGCTACCGATGCGGAAATCAAGGAGGCCGTCGGTCAGGCGGCGCTTACGCGGCACTGGTCTACCATTCTCAACGGGCTTCAGATCGACTTCCAGCAGTTCAAGGCCGAATTCGGCGGAGACGCCGAGGCTGTCGATGTGGAACAAAAGGCTCCGGTTCACAAGCTCAGCGCCGCTCCGAAGCATCCGCGCGCAGAGCATCGCAGCCTGCCGCGCCGGCTGCGATAAGACTGGTCCGCCATGAGGCGACAGACCGGCTTGGGGCCCACGAGCCCCTGCGTATCGGGGTGCGCGGCCAAGACCATGCATCCCGATACTTTCGTCACTCTTTCCGGGCGGAACACTCAGTCGATGCAAAAGCGAAAGCTGGCGTCCAGGATCCGCCTGTCCAGGTCCGTCAGCTCCACCTCACCGGAGACAACACCGCCATCGGCGCGGCTGAGATAAACCGCGAATTCAAACTTCGCCGCCTTCTTGAACAGGCGGACCGCCTCTTTGTTCAAGGTGACCTCATAGGCATGCTCGCCGAGCCTGCGCAGACGATCGGACGCAATCTCGATCTCGACTGGCTTCCCGCTGGTCTCGAAAACAAGCGTCGAATCCGGCGTATAGATTGTCGGGAGAACCATTTCCGCAGTCACCAGCAGATAAGGTGACTTGTCTCGGCAGTAGCTTGTGACCTGGAGTGCAGTGTCGTAGAGCCGCGTTTCGCCCCTGCGCTTGCTGGCCGCAACAAGCCCGGCCTTGTAGGGCTCCAGATAAAATTCGCCAAATTCGTGTGGGGTGACCAGCGCAAATTCCGCCAGCTGGCTTTCGTCGGGAAAGAACATCTCGTCGGGTTTGGCGCCGCTGCCGAGGACGAAGATACGGGCATCGATCCCCATCTCGAGGAGATATCGGACAACGATGCTTGAAAGCTCCTGCGCCTTTTCCAGCGCCTCTCCCAGCTTGTCGGGCGGAATTTCCGCTGCGCGCGGAGCGGACAGGAAGAACTGGTGAAAGCCCAGCCTGTTGCCTTCCGGGACCTGCCGAACCGTCCCGCCCAGAAAGGCATACGCGCAAGCACTGGCGCAGATGCCGCCGGTTTCAATGTCGCCGCGAAACCCATCGGGTTTCCAGATGCCGACACGGGTTTCGAGAAGGTTCTCGCGAATGATCTCGCCAAGCTTCAGGCCGGCCAGAAGGCTGCCGCCCGGACTGTGCAGCAGCACCTTGTTGCCTTCGTGCTGCTGTTCAGCGAGGTAGTCGGCGAACTTTCCGGGTGTTTCGCCGGTGATCGTCCCGATCGCGACAATGTAGCAGGACTCGGATGCATTTCCGGTGCAGACATTCTCGAATGTCATGTCTCCGTTGAAGGCAGTCTCGCCAAGGGCCGCCGCACTTCCAATCAGAAAAGCAACGAGCGCACAAGCCAGCGCTCCGCGGTGCTTCGACATGCACCTCTCAGGACGACGGCGCATCGGTCAGCAGCGTCTGGCATCTTGACGGATCGAGGCCGAAGCTGCGCAGGAAGCCCTCAATGCCGCCCTCGTGACTGCGGGCCAGCTTCAGGACCTCTTCCGGACGGTAGGGTGTCTTCAGGTATTTGTGGGTTTTCGGATCCGAACACATGCGCTGCACCACCGTTCTGTCGATCGAGAGATTTGCGGTCGCCGGATGGCCGTCCAATGCCCGCACGCCTTTTCCCAACCGGAAGCGCAGGGCTTCCGCAATGATATACATGAGCGTCTGCGTTTCGCCGATTTCGTCCTGCACGTAGGGCCGGTAGTGCGCCAGAAAGTCCTCATCGAAATCGAGGCCGAGGGATTTCGTCCTGTCGAGCATCCAGTGCAGGGCGACGTTGGCCATTCCGTCATTGCCGTAGCTTCCGCCGACATTGCCATGAGCGCCGGCGAACCAACGCTGTTCGAGAACCTGATCGCTGCTGCAGCCTTGCCAGATCTCCGGGCGGAAATCGTACCGCTTTTCATCGATTGCCAATGCCTGCAAGGCCGTTCGCACGCAGGCGGCCGGCGTCGGCTGGACATGAAAGGACTTCTCGTCCACCGAGGTGGTCCTGGTGGCGCGGAACCTTGCGCCCAGCGACATGACGGTGTCCCAGACACCCAACAGGCGAACGCCGGCGGGACGGATGCGGGTCGCGGGGACGTCGCCTTTCGTGCTGGTGATGTCCTTTGGGTTTCCACGCATTTGCGTCTTGAGATAGAGGCCGAAGAATTCCGGAATGTAATAGGCGTCCCGTTTGGCCGGTATGCCGCCGAGCCAGGACAGGAACTGGGTCAAACCGCGCGCCTGGGCCGCGCCGCGGCTGAACCCGAAGACGTAGATCTCGTCGTCTTCGCCATAGTTGTTGGACAGGAAGGTCATCGCCTGCTCGATATTCGCTTCGAACCCGGCCCCCCAGAGCCCCCCAAGCTTGCTGTCCGTGAAATTGAGCACCCGGTTACTGAAACCGGGATAGACCCCCTGCGCCCCCACACCGGAATCGTAATAGGTGATCTGCCGCGTGGTTCCGTCCCGCGCGAGCGGCAGGACGCCGCGCGCCAGCTTCAGCGGGTTGGTGGGTTTGAGAACCAGTGTCTCGTCGTCCCGCTCGCGGGAGTTGGAGGTGCTGTTCCAGGTTCCGTCCAGACAGATGATCAACCGGCTAGCCAAGGCGCTGTCCTTTCAGGTTTCAAACGGCAATATCAATGAATGTCTCACCGGCGGCGGGAAAGCTCAGCACCTCGCGCCGCCCGGGCCGGTCCAGCACCGCGTCGAGTTTCGCAGCGAGGTCTTCCTCTTGAAACTCGCGGTGGTTCTTGATCTCGTCAGGTCCGTAGGTCAAGTGCACGGTGTAGTTCAGCTCCGGCCGAGCTTCGAAGAGCATGCCGAAAGTGTCGGGTTCGGGATTGCCGTGCTTGCCGTCACCGCACATCACGTAATGATCCGCCGTGACGCGCTGGAAGAACTCCGGGGTGACATTCCGGTTGCTGCCGTGATGCGGCAATTTGATGATGTCGAAATGCATGTGTCCCCCGGCCGCGAGACGCCCGGTCTGTTCCAGCCATTCAAGGATCATCCTGCCGCGCGCATCCCCCGTCAGGAGGGCGGTCTTGCCGTTCGCTTCGGCGATGACGACCAGGGAGGCGAGATTGGAGACCGAGGTATCCATGCTGAGGGCTGCGGCTTCCGCGTCCACCTCCTTCTCAAGGATCTTGCGGAGCTTTTCGGCCCATTCCGTGCGCAGGGCATCGATCTGCTCCCGGCCCGGGCCGATGAGGTCAAGCGTCAGCGATCCGCAGGACCACGGCGTATCCGCGTTGTCCTGGAGCGCCATCCTGTTCCGAAAGCGCTGGTTGATGTCGATGTTGAGAGCCTTCAGGTCAAGACGAAGCTGCCGGCCCTGACCGACGCTGGCCAGCACGAATTTGGAATCGTGCAGGCTCGCGCCCTCGATCCGAATTTCGTCCAGCGCGCTTGCAAGCGACGCCGCCTCGCCACGCATCGCAGCAGGCTTTGCTCCGACCACACCTGCGATCGTGTCGGCAAAGCTGTTGTGCCAGGCTCTTCTGATGTCGACGATCGGGTCGCGCTCCTCGTCACGCGCCTCGATGAGTTCGTCCGTCAGATCGAGAATGCCGGCGATATGATCCGCGTCGATATGGCTGACCATCATCAGGTTTATAACCGGCGGCTCGCCAGCGTTTCCCGGTAGCGCGAGAAGCTGATCACGCAGGAAGCGCCGGTAGACGCCGGGCGGACCGCCATCGATCAGCACCCTCGCGCCTTCGGCGAAAAGCAGCAGGCTGTCGCCGTGCTTCGCGCGTATCGCCCGCAATATCAGATCGGCCATTCTCCTCTCCTCCCCGCGCTACCAGCGTCGCTGGGCTAGACGGACTGCAGCGCCCTCAGCACGTCGACAAGACCGTGACCCTGGAAATAGCGCTCCCGGTCAAGATCGGTCGCCGTCTCGCACAGGATCCGCTTGATCTTTTCCGGCTGCGCGACAAGCTCCGTATGACGGGCCATCAGCATGGCGGCCGCACCGCTGACATGAGGTGCCGCCATGCTTGTGCCGTCCTTGTATTCGGCCCGGTTGTAGGGTGTCGGTCCGTAGATCTTTTCTCCCGGCGCGACGAGATCGGGCTTCAGCCGGCCGTCGCCGGTGGGGCCACGGCTGGAGAAATAGCTGACACCATATTCGTGCGGGCGTTTTCGGTGGGTCGCTCCAACAGTAATGACGCCGTTGGCGTTGCCGGGATCGGTGATGGAGACCGACCGATAGCCGTCCGTGCTGCGGATCTCATCGAAATCCCCCATCTCGAACCCACGGTTTCCCGCCGCGGCGACAATGACCATGCCGGATGCGGCCGCCTCGTCACACTCGTCGCAGATTGGGGTGCGGCCGCAGGCGAAGCGGCGAACCTCGTGGATCAGGGACAGGCTGAGATTTGCGCCATGCACCTGCATGGTTCCGGCGCGCGAGTTCATCCAGCGGAGATACTGAACGGCGGCGAGAAGTTCGAACTCGTCGGTCAGGCCGTCATCCCGAAAGACGCGGACGTCGATCACGTTGATATCCGGGCAGACACCGCGCATCCGGCGGGTGCGCGTCGACAACGGATCCTTGCGCTCATGCGCAAGATCGTCGATCCAGTCGGCCGCCAGAATGCCGGCCACATGGGTGCCGTGGTCGTTTTCCGGAACCTGCGGGTTGTTGTCGACGATGGCCTCTTCGAGGTCCTGCCAGTTGATGTCCTTGCCCACACGGATGCGCCGCTTCAACTCCTCCAGAAGCGCCGTGGCACGGGTCATCTTGCTTTTGGCCGATCCCCCGTCCATGCGCCGGGCGATTTCCTTCAGGACGTCCTTCTGCTTCCGGCTTTCCTCCTCGTCCGAACCGAGCGCGTCGATGTCGTAGTCCAGAAGCTCACGGAGCCTGGTGAAGTCGAGCGTCTTGACGACGCGGCTCCTGGTAAGGTCCTCAAGCCACAATTCCCCCGCCTCACGGGTCGCCATGGCATCGTCCCCGGAAGCCTCTTCTGAGCCGTTTTCGGCCAGTTCCTGCCGCTTTTTCCGGTTCAGTTCCAGTTGCTTGCGCACCTCTTTCTCGTAGCTTGCCGAGTGAAGCTGGAACGCCCTGTGGGCGGCATCGATGCCGCTGTCGACGACCGCCCATGTGATACGGCTGCAGGAGATATCGAACAGGCGGGTGGCCGCGTCCGCCTTCACCGTCAGCGCCGACTTGTTGACTGCCAGCCGGACCGGACGGTTCTTGGTGACCCGCCAGATATATTGCTCGGTCGGATAGTCCGTCTTCGCCCAGTTCCTGTAGAGGCGGGTGAAAGTCTCGACGACTTTCCTGCGCGCCTTGTTGGCCTCTTTGGTCTCAAGCTGCGCGTCGGCATGGCGGGAATTTCGGTCATCGGAGCGTTCGATCAGATCCGGATTGTTGCGCTCCCGCTTGAGGTGATTGAATTCGCGCTCGAAAAGCGGGCTGAGGTCGTCCTCGTCATCCAGCAGGTCACACTTCTTGTAGATGCAGTTGGCGATGAGACCGGTGATGCGAACGAGCCAGCACAGGTCCGGCGGGATGCGGTAGATATATTCAAGCCGTTTTCGGCCGCCGTCATACGTGTCCGCATTCACCGCATCGCCTTGCAGTCTGCGCCGCATCACCCGGAGGGCGTCATAAAGGTCGTTCTCGCGATTTCCGGTGACGTCGGGCTGCGGGAAGGGCGTCCATTCAGCGACACCGGCCTCGTTTCCGCCATTGCGCAAGGTATGTTCAAGAACGCGCAGGCGGTCGTAGGTCTCGTGCCACCAGTGGGTGAGCGGCAGGACGATCCGCATCATTTCGTCGAAGTAGAGACGCACGGCGATCTGGCCGGGAATGTAGGACACCCGCGGCGGTTTTCGGTCGGGCAGGGGAAAATGCGCGTTCTTTTGCGCCGCATCCTTCTTCAGCTTGCCCCGGTAGATCTTGAGCATGGCGCGGATCTTGTGCGCCGCCTCACCGGTGCCGCCTTCCTCCGCGCAGGTGAGAATGAGTTCGTGCTGCGCGCGCGGCTGAAGGGCGAAGGCCAGCCAGACATTCGGCAGGATCGGGCTGTCCTGCGTGTACCGCAGGCCCCCCGGAGTCTCGAAAAGGAGGCTGTTCGCAAAAGCGTTCCGCCGTCTGGCCTCGTCGTCCATGCGCCCCCTCCCCAGCGGCACAAACAGGAATAGCTTAATCTCAAATCGCATTACGTAACCGTAACGTCAATTACTCTACCCCAGAGCCGGGAAAAAGCAACCGCGTGCTGCGCGCGGCCGCGAAGCAACAGACATCCGGCAACCGCCGGGTGGCGGCGCCGCAGGCAGTTAGGCCGCTTGGCGGGACATGTCCTGGCCGCGGTAGGAGAGGGCTTCGGCGAGGTGGATGCGGGTGACGCTGTCCTGTCCGTCGAGATCGGCGAGCGTGCGGGCCAGTTTGAGAACGCGATGATAACCGCGGGCACTGAGTTGCAGGCGGCTTGCGGCCTCGTGCAGGAAGGCGATGCCCTGGGCGTCGGGTCTTGTGATGGTTTCGACGGCGGAAGCGGGGGCCTGCGCGTTGGTGCGGCAGGAAAGGCCCAGTTCGAGAAATCTTTCTTCCTGAATCTGACGCGCCTTGAGCACGCGCTCGGCGACGACAGCCGAGGATTCGCTGTCGGCCGTGCCGATCAGATCCGCAGCCGTGACGGCGGGAACGTCGATGCGCAGGTCGATCCGGTCGAGGAAAGGACCGGACACACGGGCCTGATAGTCGCTGACGCACCGCTCGCCGCGCCGGCACTGGTGGCCCGGCTCACCCGCATGGCCGCAGCGACAGGGGTTCATCGCCGCGACAAGCTGGATGCGGGCGGGATATGTCACCCGGTGGTTGGCCCGGGCGATCACCGCCTCGCCGGTCTCCAGTGGCTGGCGCAGGCTGTCGAGGACCTGCGGATTGAATTCGGGAAGTTCATCCAGAAACAGAACACCGTTATGCGCGAGAGAAATCTCGCCCGGCCGGGCCCGAAGGCCGCCGCCCACAAGGGCTGCCATGGACGCGGAGTGATGCGGCGCGCGAAACGGACGCCGGTCCGTCAGCTTGCCTTCCGCCAGCTCGCCGGCAAGCGAGGCGATCATCGAGACTTCCAGCAATTCACGTGGGGTGAGCGGCGGCAGGATGGATGGCAGGCGGCTGGCCAGCATGGATTTGCCCGAACCCGGAGGACCGGTCATCAGGAGATTGTGCCCACCGCTTGCGGCAATCTCGAGCGCCCGGCGCGCGCTTTCCTGGCCGCGCACCTCCGAAAGATCGGGCAACGGGCCGGCGGGACCGTGCAGCTTTGCCGCCGGGCGGGAGAGGACCTGCGTGCCCTTGAAATGATTGGCGAGCTGAATGAGCGAGCGCGGAGCGAGAATATCCATGTCCCGGTCGGCCCAGGCGGCTTCGCTTCCGCTGGCCTGCGGACAGATGAGACCCTTGCCAAGCGAATTCGCGCCCATGGCAGCGGGCAGAACGCCGGCAACGGGTGCGATCGCGCCGTCAAGGCCAAGCTCTCCGAGCACTACATAGCCTTCCAGAAACTCGGCCGGAATGGCTCCGATGGCAGCCATGACGCCTAGCGCGATCGGCAAGTCATAATGAGAGCCTTCCTTTGGAAGGTCGGCGGGCGCCAGATTGACGGTGACGCGCTTTGCCGGAAGCGCCAGACCGGAGGCGGAGAGGGCCGCGCGAACACGCTCGCGACTTTCGGCGACCGCCTTGTCGGGCAGTCCGACAATGGTGAAGGCCACCATGCCCGGGCCGACATGAACCTGAACGTCAACCGGCACCGCTTCGATGCCCTGAAACGCAACTGTGGTGACCCGGCTGACCATGCACATCCTCTACCTTGAGATGTGGATCAGCGAAGCATATCTCATGAGCGAATTCAAGAACAAAGAACGAACAAAGACTGTGTGCCTCTTGAGGTTAAGGCGCACTCAGGTGCTTTCTCCAAGGCGCGGCCGAGAAGCCGACGACATGCGGGAAATGCTTACTTTACGGGACTTTGTCGCTCGAAGCTTTCGGGATCCGCCGGGCTGCCTGTCTGCGGCGAGACAGTCAGCTCCGGGCCGGGACGCATGCCAGGTTACGACTGGAGAACGCGGACTGCGCGCCGGACCTCACGCCGAGGACCGGTGTCTACTCCCGAGAGAATGGCGTTCAGATAGGCAGGTACCTGAAAATCGTCAGACAGTTCCAGCTGGTTCGACTGCAGCCAGTCCGAGACAAGCTCAAGCAGCTTTTCGGGGTTCTTTTCGAACATGGCGCGGCACAGCTCCACGTCGAGAAGAACATCGCTTTCGGGAAGGGAAGACAAATGCATTGATCCAGCCACTTTTTGTTTTTACCAATTTAAGCGTGCTTTGATCTTGGTCGCAATTTCCGGGCAAGACCAGAAAATTGCGGTTATGCAGATCCGCTCCACCATAAGCGGGCGTTATGCATTCATTGTTTGACCGGAGCGACGCGGGGCGGCAGAAGTGCCAGACAGCAGCACAGCAATCCGGCTGCCGTGAAGAGCATCGGATGGCCGACCACAGGGATCGCGTAACCGCCGATAACCGGCCCTACTCCCTGGCCAAGGGATATCAGGAAGAAGGTGAACCCGAAGCCGATGGACGGTGTCTGCCGGAATATGTTCATACTCCAGATGCCGAAAAGCGCGGTCATGACGATAAATCCGGCGCCGAAACAGGCGGCGGAGACATAAATGCCGATGCGGGTGCCGATCATGAGCGGAAGGGTTGCGACCGCACCACCGATCATGAGCGCGAGGACGCAATAGGTCCGTCCGAGTCCCCACCGGTCAACGAGCCCCCCGGCAAAGCATCCGCTGACGCCCGCGATGCCGAGCACGAACCAGAAGAAAACCGCATCGCGCGAATTTCCCGTCAGTGCCCAAAGCAGTTCGACCGCGTAGGTCCAGTAGACGGCCGTTATGATGCCGAAGACAAGCGCCGCCGCGAAGAGGACCACCGCTCGAGGTTCCAGAAGAATCCGGATGGAGGCCCCGGTCGAAACCCTTGGTCCGAAGGTCCTGCGGCGCGGCAAAGCCGAAAGGTTCCAAAGCGTTACCGCCAAGGCCAGCGCGGCGAAGGCCAGCCAGGCAAGGCGCCAGTTCTCGCCCGCATAGAGCGCCAGCGGACCCGCCAGGGCAACGCCGAAGCCGGTACCCGAGTTGATCCAGGCATAGGTGGTGTTCTGCCGGCGTTGTTCCGTGTGTTGAACGATGACGTCGGAAAAGGGCGGATAGGAAAGCCCCGGGCTGGCGCCCGCAATGAAGACCCCTGTGGCCAGCATCCACGGGTCGCCGGCAAAGCCGATGATTGCCATGCCGATTGTCGCCGCAATGCCGCCGAGCAGGATCGGCAGGCGCGGTTCGAATACCGTCGACAGCCACGAGCCGACAAACGTTGCCAGCAGGTATCCCGCGTAGGAGAGACCGGCGATCAGACCGATTGTTTCGGTACCGATACCGAACTCCTTCCGAATGTCCGGAAGGAAAAGTCCAAAGCAATAGCGGGCGAGGCCGTAGGTGACGGCAACAATGGCAAGACCCGCGGCAGTCAGGTTGCGGGCGCTTGCCAGTTGGCCGTCAAATGCGACGGGAGAGCTGGAAGTGAAGTGTTTCGTCATCCGTGAACGTCTCTCCGGCAATCTCGAAAAATCCACGTTCCCGCCTGTAGTGCCGGTACTGGTCGACCGTGAGTTTCAGGCAGAAGTTGGATACATGCAAGTTTCTTCCGCTGATTGTATTCGCAAACTCCTCGGCGAGGATCGCGACCTGAGCCGTTTCTCCGTCCCTGAAGGGTACGGGCAGGAGGAAGAAGCGGTTCAGAGTGGGAAGCGTCCGGTCCACGGATTGCTCGAACGCTATGCGGGAGAAACGCTGCATCGCCGGATGAGCGTAGAAATAGGGGATCTTGTCGATCTGGCCAGCCTTGTAGAGCTGGCTTTCGGACAAAAGCAGATCTCCGGGGCGGGCGACGTTCGCCAGCCATTCGTTGACGACGAAAGGATCGTCGTTGCCTTCCTGAAAGCCAAGCATGGTCACGAGCGCGGCAGGCGCCTGCAGGCCGACATGGGTTTCCAGACTGAACTCCTCGAAGGCCGCGGTCACGAAGGACAGCGGCGTGCCGGGAAGGATCTCCTCCACGACCGCACGCATATGGTCGGACGACATGGGATTGATATCGACAGCGATGTAGCGGTCGATGGTCACGCCGAGGTCCAGCAGTGTTTTCAGGACAAAACCGGTCTTGATGGGTTCCGGGCCGAGTTCGACATAGGTCAGCGGACGGTTGTCGAATTCCGCGGCCACCTGCTCGCAGCACTGGCGAAGGGCATCTCGAAAGGAGCTTCCGTTTTCCTGAAGACAGCCGAGCGTTTCCGACCCGACACCAACCTCGTTGAGCTGCCGCATGAGCTGGAACACCTCGTCGAGATGGTCCGTCGAGGACTGCTTGCGGCCCTTGTTGGTGTATTTCACCCGATTGTCCTGCGTCACGATGCGATCCAGGCTGAATTCGGTGTGCGAGGCAATGGCCCGATGCACCCTGTTCTGCAGAGATTGGAAGGCTTCATGTGCATTGTCTTGGTCAGCATGGCCGACATTAAACGCGAGAGTCATTTCGGATACCCATGTTTGTGACGATAACTCTCGGATTACGCGATATATTTTCGTCAGCAAAATTTATAATTGCAAGGTTCCATAATGGAACGTTATGCTTGTCCCAAGCTGACGTCCCAGATTGCCCGACCGGAACCGGCGCTGATTACCGCCCTTTGTTCCGGCTCGGGATCTGCAATACTCGGGACTGACTCTGTTCAACGGCGGGCAGACGCAGCGGCGAGGAAAATCGCCAGCGAAATGCTGTCCGTCCGAAGCTGAAATAGGAGTGCAGGAATGACAGTCGGCCGATTCAACATCGAACTGCTGGAAGCCTTTGTCGCCGTTGCAGAAGCCGGAAATGTTACCCACGCCGGAACCATGCTGAACCGGACACAGCCCTGCGTCAGTACCCAGCTACGCCGACTTGAGGAACGCGTGGGCAAGCCGCTGATCGAGCGCACCGCCCGAACGATGAACCTGACCCCGGCGGGCCGCATTCTCTATCAGCATGCCACCGAGATCCTGAAGTCTCACGAGGAAGCCAGGCTGCGTCTGTCCGCGCCGGAACTGACAGGGACGGTGCATGTCGGCCTTCCGGAATGGTATGCGACCCGCCAACTGCAATCGATCTTCTGCAACTTCGTGCGCATTCATCCGAATGTTAAGCTGGAGATGACCGTGGCTGACAGCGCGACGCTGCACGAGATGCTGACGAACAACGAGATCAACCTGGCGATCGCGCTGGTCAGTTCGGCAAAACCGGAACCGGACGGTGTGGTCGAGGAAGCCCTGCACTGGGCGGTTGCGGACGATTGCCCGCTGACGGACCCGCTGCCGCTGATCCTGTTTCCAGAGCCCTGCCCCTTCCGCGAAATGGCCTTCAACACGCTGACGCGGGCCAAACGGCAATGGTACGAGCGCATCACCACCACCAGCGTCGCCGCTGCTCAGGTCGCGGTGCTGTCGGGCGCCGGCATCGGCTGCCTGCCGACGGGCGCGCTGCTGGACGGGTTCCGGATCCTGAAGGAACAGGACGGCTTCCCGCCGCTGACGGCAACCCAGCTTGCCATCTACACCCAGTCGACGACCCAGTCGCCCATCGTGGATTATCTGGAAGAGCATCTGCGGGAGCTGCTCCAGAACGCAATCACGCCGCGGTCCGCGCTTGCCGGAAAGCCGCAGCCGGACCTGAGAGTCGTTTGACGACCTGACAAGACCCGCCGGGCCTGTCGCTGCAGGCTATGCCCGGCCGTACTCGCAAAAGACCTGACAGAGCGGCCGGTCGTCCGAGCCTTTCAGGGCAACGGCCGCCCTGAACCGGTCTTCGTCATGCACACAATCCGTGACAAAGACCGAAATCGGCTCATGAAGCTCGACATTTCCGAAAAAGAGAACATCGCGCCGGCGCAAAACGAGTCCATCTGACGCTCGACCCATGCGCGTGCCGACGGCGCGTTCCGCCACTGCAACGAAGGACGGAAAATAGAGCAGGCCCGCCCGGTTGAAATCGAGCGACGGGTTGGGGCGGAGGGTTTCGTCGGGACCGCGCGTCAGCTCGGCGGGCATGGCAAGGCCGAAATGACCATCCGCGCCCTGGCGGGCAAGGCGCGCCGCCTCCCGCGGAAACTGCTGCCGGGCGGGAAGCGCCGGCAGCACGGGCAGGCCCGGAAAATCCACACGAGCAACGGATCTGTTTTCGCCATCCCGCGTCCTGGAAATGAAGGTCGAGACCAGACAGACACGCGCGATTTCCGTGGCGCCTATCCTGAGCACATGTTCGGAGGCCAGCCGGGCCGGGGAGACGCGGTGAAGCGTTGATCGGATATCGAGCCGGTCGTCGAGATCCGGCCGGCCGAAATGGGGCGCCGCAACGGAAAGACCGCAAAAGGCGGCATAGACCTCCCTGCCATTCCGATCCCTGAAACTTGCCTTCGCCTGTCCGGCAGCCGCAGCTATCAGCCGCCAGTGGCGATCGCCGAGGGTCTTCAGCATCCATTGTTCCGACAGACCGGTGTGGCTCAGCTCCGGCATGCCCAGACTGTAGCTACTCTCCTGCGTTGCCACATGGGCAGCAAGGTCGTCGGTTTCCTGCTCAGGCACATCTTCGAACATCATGCGCACTGTTCAGGACACCTTGCTGAGAGATGCGCGGTTGCGCCGGTGAAGCGCCTCGATATGGCCGCAGAGATATTCCGCATCCTCGGCGACACCAAGAAAACGCCCGGAGCCCCAGGTATTCAGCCAGCCGAGACCGAGGAAATAGATACCTTCCACCTCGCAAACGCCGCGGTCGAAGACGGGCCGGCCACGATCATTGAGGACGTCGACATTCAGCCAGGAATAGTCCGGGCGGAAGCCGATTGCCCAGACGACCGCGGAGATCTTCTCCCGGGCGAAATCCAGCGCGGCGGGCTCGGTTTGCGGGCGCCAGACCTTTTGGAACCGTGGCTCTTCCGGTGCATCGATGCCGTTTTCCGCAATGTATCTGTCGATCACCTCCCGAATGCCGACATAGCTTGCGTCGGCATCGTCGAGGTTCTTTTCCAGATCGGAGGCGAATGTCGCTTCCGTTCGGCTCGCGCCGGTCATGGACCCGTAGAGCCTGACGCCTTCGAGCGCGAATTTGCGCAGGTCGATCTCGTGGCCGCCGTCGCGGCCGGTCATGTAGTGGTTGGTCTTTTCCTTGACCGCCTCGCCCAGCGGGTGATCGCGGATGGTGAGCGCGTAATGGCCCATGTCATAGAGCCAGTCCGTGGCATCGCGCCCACGATATTCGCGAGGCGAGCGCGGAGCGGAGCCGACCGCAAGGTGCACCTGCCGGCCGGCGATCTTCAGATCCTCCATGATCTGAACGCCGGACTGGCCCGAGCCCACCACCAGAACGCTGCCGTCGGGAAGCTGGTCCGGGTTTCTGTAGTCGCCCGCCTGGATCTGAACGATGGCCGGATCGATCTCTGCCGCATAGGGCGGAATGACCGGAATGTCATAGCCACCGGAGGCGATGACCACCTGTTCGGCGACATAGGTCAGATCTCCCTCTTCGGTCTCCGTCTCAACCACGAAGCGTCCGTCGTCGCGGCGGCGCACATCCGTCACGGTCACCCCTTCCTTCAGGGGCGGGTCGAAGGATTTCACGAAAGCCTCGAGATAGTCGACGATTTCGTCCTTCAGCATGAAGCCATTCGGATCCGCTCCGCCGTAGTCTGCGCCGTAGGAGAAGCCGGGCAGGCGGCATTGCCAGTTCGGCGTGACGAGACAGAAGCTGTCCCAGCGGTTTTCGCGCCACTGATGCGCGAAGCGGTAGCGCTCCAGCACCACGTGCTCGATGTTGCTGCGGCACAGGTGATAGCTGGCGGAAAGCCCCGCCTGGCCGCCGCCGACGATGACGACGGGGATGGTTCGGGTTTTCGTGTCGGTCATTGCGATATCCTGCGCTCTGCGCCGGTCTCGAACCGGAGAAAGGTGACGGTTGCATCCGATTGCGCGTGAAAGGGTGCCGCGCTCTTCTTGATGGCGGCGAGCTGGGACGCCGCGTGCGAGCATGGGAAGCCATGGACAGCCCGCACCCGGTCACTGGCAGCAGTGAAGGCCTCGTCACACAGCTTCAGAAATCCGGCGAGCGGGTAGGTTTCGCCTTCCGTGAAGAACTGGGTGACGATGGTGGACGGCGAATAGCAGCGCTCTTCGCCGCCATCCGGCCAGCGAATGCGGAACGTGAGGTCAGGCATGGGCGGCTTCCTTCCTGCCAAGGCCGAGATAGGGCGACTTTGCGTGGTCCCAGAGCGTTTCGGTGTGACCGCCGCAGGACAGTGTCAGTCGGGAGCCCGACGCGATGCGCCCGATCTCGTCCGCCCAGACGCCCGCGTTTTTGAAGTGATCGATGGTCTCTAGTGAGTTTTCGGGCGCCACCGCCAGCAGAAACCCGAAGGAGGGGAAGGTCGCCATCCAGCGCGCCTGGGGCACGCCTTCGGGCGGCTTGATCCGGTCGAGATCGAGATCGATGGCGACACTGGAACATTCCGCCAGCATCAACGCCGTGCCGGCGATCCCGCCCTGCGAGATGTCCTTGCCCGCGCGGCAAAGGCCGTTTTCGGCAAGGGCCGGGAGCAGCGCGACATCGGAGCGAAGTCTTTCGGGCGGGGCGGACAGGGCCGCCTGCCAGTTGTTGAAGGGCGCGCGATATTCGCCCCTGTGGTCGATCGCCGCAATCAGGACGTCGCCCGGCTTGGCGTCGAAACTGGTGATCAGCGCCTTTGCACGGCCGATGATGGAAACGGCAAGCTGGCTCTGGCCAGCTCGCAAATTCGTGTGGCCGCCGACGATCGGAATGCCGTAGGCGGCCGAGGCCGCCCGCATGCCCTCGAGGATTTCCTGGGCATGAGGAAAATCCGCCGCCCAGACCGCATCGGTCACCGCAAGCGGGCGGCCGCCCATGGCAAGGATGTCGGAGAGATTGACCATGATGCCGCACCAGCCGGCGAACCACGGATCGGCCTCGACGAAGGCGTTGATGAAGCCTTCCATGGCAAAGAGCAGGTGGCCGTCTCCATCTCGCAGGACAGCACAATCGTCACCCGGCCGGCCCGGCGCGGCGGGATCGATTTGCAGCGCCCTGCAGGAGGCATCGATATCGCGTTTGCCCAGGACACCCGGATCCGTTCGGAGCATCTCGGCAATGTCCTGCAAGGTCTCGGGCCAGCTCTTTTGCGCAGAATGACGTGCCATCGCGTTCGCCCTCATCTTCGCTTCAGCGGCATGGTCCAGCCGGACGCCGGGGCCAGAAAGGCGGGATAGGCGTCGAGATCCGCTTCCATTTTCATGTGCGGCTTGCCGTGGATGTCGACCTCTTCCAGACTTTCCCAGTGCAGGCGCTCGAACAGCTTGACGTTCTGTTCCTGAACATGGGCGAAGAAGCGGTCGCAGCCGTAGCCGTTGGCGGACGACACCGCGAGGCGGATCAGTTCCGCGCCCAGGCGCCCGACACGGCGATGGGTGGAGGCGACCGCAAGGCGCGACCCCCACCAGATGCGCGGAGACGCCTCGTGAATGCGCACCGTTCCGACGACCTCGTCCGCCTCGCTTGCCAGTGTCGATATGGCAACCAGCGGCAGGGCGATGCGGTCGATGTCGTCCCGGTCATGACCGGTGAAGATCTGCTGTTCCTCGCAGAAGACCTTGATGCGAAGCGCCGTCGCTCCGGCAAATTCCCACGGGGCGGTGGCCGCCTTGATGGCGAATTGCGGCGAGAGAAATGGTTTGGAGCCGAATTCCAGCATCTCACTTCACCTGCAGCTTTTCGTAGACGGAAAGGGCCGAGCAGGCACCGCAGCGGCCGCATCCGGCCTTGATATCCTCGGCGCGCATGTTGCCGGCGACCACCATTTTCGAGAGGGGCCGCAGGATGGAGTCCATGAAGTCTGCGCCCGGCGCGGGGTGGCTTTCCAGCGGCGTTCCGGAGACGGGAACGAAGGGCACGACAAAAGGATAGACGCCGATTGCGACCAGCTTTTCGCAGGTTTCCAGGATGGCCTCGGCCGTGTCGCCGAGCCCGGCCAGGATATAGGTCGACACCTGGCCGCGGCCGAAGACGCGAACAGCGGCCTCGAAGGAGCTGAAATACTTTTCCATCGGCACCTGCGCCTTGCCGGGCATGATGTGCTGGCGCACCTGCGGGGTCACGACTTCCAGATGCATGCCGAGCGCGTCGACGCCGGCGTCCTTCATGCGCTGGTGCCAGACATCGTCTTCCGGCGGCTCGCACTGAGCCTGGATCGGAATGTCGACAGCCGCCTTGATCGCCCGCGCGCTTTCGGCCATGACGGCGGCGCCACGGTCTGGCCCTTTCGGCGTGCCCGTCGTCAGGACCATGTGTTTCACCCCGTCCAGACGGACGGCGGCTTCGGCAACCTCGGCAAGCTGCTCCGGTGTCTTGTGGGCAATGGTTCGGCCGGCGGCGAGCGACTGGCCGATTGCGCAGAACTTGCAGGTTTTCGTGCGGCTCTGATAGCGGATACAGGTCTGCAGGACCGTCGTCGCCAGCACGTCACGCCCGTGCAGCGTGGCGAGCTGGGAATAGGGAATGCCGTCGGCCGTCTCCAGATCATAGAATTTCGGGCGGCCCGGAAAGCTGATCGTGCCGACCTTGCCGCCATCCTTCAAGACAGTGCTGACACCCGAGGCGTCGGGCGCCTCGGCCAGATAGGGACTTTCGAAGGCAGGCGCGGTGTGGACGGGCACCATCACCGTGACACCGTCGACGGTGAGTGCCTTGTGATCGGTCGGCCCTGCGCCGCCCCTCCGGGATTCGTGACCGGCGCGCGGATCGACAAGCCGTATGCCGCGGGTTTGCAGTTCGTTGATGAGAACTTCAGCCGACATGTTCGGTCTCCTCGAGGATCAGCGGCAATTCCGGGTTTGCCGGGGCGGGTGACGGCGCAGCGGCGACGCCCGGAAGAACGGCATCGACGGGTTTCGCCGGCCGCATGTCATGCACCAGATGCAGAAGCTCGGGCCGGGCGTAATGGCCGACGCTGTCCATCATGCGCTTGCGCTTGGTGATCAGTTTCATGTCGAGATCGGCAATCAGAATGCCCTCGCCCTCCGTCAGGGGCGGGACGAGATGGCGGCCCTCCGGCGAGACGATGCAGGTCATGCATCCGTCGCGAAGGCCCTTCTGGAGTTTCGGATCGTCACTGATCGATCCAATCTGCTCTTCTGTCAGCCAGCCCGTGGCATTGACGACGAAACAGCCGCTCTCCAGCGCGTGGTGCCGCATGGAGACCTCGATCTGCTCGCCGAAGATCGGCCCGACCAGGGAGCCCGGGAACTGGGCGACGTGGATTTCCTCGTGCTGGGTCATCAGCGCGTAGCGGGCGAGCGGATTGTAGTGCTCCCAGCAGGCGAGCGCGCCGATACGGCCGACGGCGGTGTCGACCACTTTCAGGCCCGAGCCGTCGCCCTGCCCCCAGATCATCCGCTCGTGATAGGTCGGCGTGATCTTGCGCCGCTTCAGACACAAGGTGCCGTCCGCGTCGAAAACAAGCTGCGTGTTGTAGAGCGAGCCGTGATCGCGCTCGTTGACGCCGATGACAGCGACAATGCCGAGTTCCTTGGCAAGAGAGCCGAGCGCGGCGGTTTCGACGCTGGGAACCTTAACCGCTTCCTCATAGAGCCGCAGGTGCTCCTTGCCCGCCAGCATCGGCGGCAGAATGAAGGAGAAATAGGGATACCAGGGCACGAAGGTCTCGGGAAACACGACAAGACGGGCGCCCTTTCCGGCCGCCTCGCGCGTTGCGTCCATGACCTTTTCAAGGGTCCCGGCCCGCGAATTGAGGTCAGGCGCAATCTGAACCGCCGCAACTCTCACCGTGTCGTTTGATGTCGTCATTGCTGGTTTCCGTTTGTCTCTAACGTTCCGGGTCTTCGGTCAGACTGCCGGACCGGCCGCGCCCGAGGAGTTCAGGCTGCGGGCGGCCGGTCCGGGCGAGTTGTCAGAGCGTCCAGGTATCGAGAATGAAGGCGCCGTCACGGCGGTGCAGGAGGATGATGTCGAGAACATCCTGCGGCGCGATCGGGGTGATGCCCGGGATCAGGGATGGTTCGCCGTGACCGAGAAGTGCCTGCAGCGCGAACCGGCAGGCATAGACCTTGCCGCCTTCGGACATGAACTTCTTGACCTGATTGTTCATCGCCAGATGACCCGGAAAGGCTTCATCGCCAAGTTTCGGGAACCCGCGCTGCACGCCGAGAGACACGCCCGGCCCATAGAGCAGAATGGACGTTTCGAAGCCCTTGCGCTGCAGGCGCGTGGCCTGGAGCAGGTTGACGAGGCCAATGGAGCCTTCGAATGCGACCGTATGGAAGGTCACAAGGGCCTTCTCACCGGGTTCCGCCTGCACGTCCTCGAAGACCTTTTCCTCGTAGTTGACGAAGAAATCGCCGTCCTGATGCGCGGGTGCGGTAACTTCTGGCATGATGTGTTCCTTCTCCGGATATCCAGTCAATGGACATACAATTTATCTGTTTGCAGTGATATTGTAGGCACACAAAAATCGCACCGAAAAGGGAAAAATGCCGGATTGGCACATCTGCGAAAAAGAAGGGCAGCTGAACAGAACTTACGCTTTACATCGACTAAATAGGACGCAAATACCGGTTCCCGCGGCGCCTCAATATCCATACATTGTGCTCCATACATACAATCGGAATCAATTCTGCTAGACAGGACACCGCAATTGATGACTGGGCTGGGCATGAAGAGTTGGAAACCGGTTCTGCCGGAGAGCGGCAAACCGAGATACATCGAGATCGCGGATCTGATCGCGAGCGACCTGCAGCGGGGCGTGCTGATGCCCGGCGACAGGTTGCCGCCACAGCGCAAGCTCGCTGACCATCTCGGCATCGACTTCACCACCGTGTCCCGAGGCTATGTGGAAGCACGCGAGCGCGGCCTCGTTGAAAGCCATGTCGGACGGGGAACCTTCGTGAAGACCCTTGCCGGGCCCGCCGCCAGTGTCGAACCCCGGCGGGCCGAACAGGTCGACCTCAGCATGAACATGCCGCCGGAAACGGACGATCCCGACCTGATCGCCCGCATGCAGGCCGGGCTGTCCGTCGTGTCGGGAAACATGGTCTCGCTGCTGCGCTATCAGAACGGCACCGGCTCCACCATCGACAAGGAGGCTGCGTCCTCCTGGCTGAGCATGCGCGGTCTCGTACCGTCGCTTGAACGCGTCTTCATCACCCCGGGCGCGCATCCAGCGATGATGGCCATCCTGAACATGCTGGCGCAGCCGGGGGACACCATCCTCAGCGAAGCCATCACCTATCCCGGCATTCGTACGATCACGCGCACCTTGCGGCTGAAACTGGTCGGCCTTGAAAGCGACAGGGATGGCGTGCGGCCGGAAGCCCTGGAAGCCGCGATCGACGAACACGGCCCGAAGGCTCTCTACCTCAATCCGACGCTGCAGAACCCGACGACGCTGACAACCCCGCATGAGCGCCGCCTGGCGCTGTCGGCGGTCCTGAAACGGCATGGCCTGCCCCTGATCGAGGATGACGCCTACGGCTTCATACCCGAACATGCGCCGAGCCCCTTCGCCGCGACGATCCCGGAACTGACGTGGCATATCGGCGGCCTGGCCAAATGCATCGGCGCCGGGCTTCGTCTCGCCTATGTGGTCGCACCTGACACGCGCGCAGCGCTGGATTTCACCGCCGCGATGCGTTCAATGACCGTCATGGCCTCGCCGGTGACCATGGCGCTTGCGACCCGCTGGATTGAAGACGGCACGGCCGACCACATTCGGCGCTTCATCCGCCGCGAGACAAAGGCGCGGCAGGAATTGACGGCGGAGGTCCTGAAAGGATTTGAATTCGAGGCCGATCCGGTGAGCTTCAATATCTGGCTGAAACTGCCGGACGGACTGACGCGGGCCGGGATCGTCGGACAGATGTCCGGAAAGGGGCTCGGCATCGTACCCAGCGATCCCTTTACGGTGTGCGGGCAGCCGACCGAGCATCTGCGCGTCTGCCTTGGCGGCAAGCTTACGCGAACAGAGCTTAAGCGTGCCCTGCATCTTCTTGCCCATTCGATGGAACACAATCCCTATGCCTGACAGGCGCCGCGCGCTGCAGGACGGGTCGTACGCCGGTCACGCCCCGTGCGACACCGAAGCTGACCCAAACAACTGACCCGATCCGGTTCGCCGTCAGCACGCGCTGAGGTTCCATCAGAAGCTGCCCGGGGATGAGGAGCGGCACGACACTCATTCCAGGAAACAGACGTGACGGAAATTGACCGCAACATGCCGTGCGTCAATTCTCTTGCGGCTTGGCGCGATTTACGAAGATCGGTAGGCGCGGGAATTCATCGCAGTGGTGCGCGTGTTGGTTGTACATATATGAAGATGCGCATTAAAATAATATCATCAATATGAAACTATCTATTTTTTTGATCGGAATCGCACTCTGCGAACACTTGCCCTGTCAAAATTAACAATTCATTCAATGCCGCCAGCCACTTTCTTGCCATTGGCTGGAGGACGTGATGAAGACCATTCGATCAAAACTGACAGTACTATTCGTTGTGCTTGCATTACTTGGTGCAGGTTCAGCACTTCTCGTCGGGGAATTCCTGACGTCGAAACTGACGGACATGGCGCTCGCCCGGGAAGTAACCGCCGCGGAGCGCGCGCTACAATCGAGAATTCAGGCGGACAGCCGACAGGCACTCTTGATGGCGACGGTTGTCGCGGGTCAGAAAAGCGTGCGGGACAAGATGGCGGCGGGCGACCGGGACGGCCTTGCGGAAGAGTTCGTGCCGACCTTTGCCGCGCTCAAGTCCACCTACGATATCCGCCAGTTCCAGTTTCACCTGCCGCCCGCAGAGAGCTTCCTGCGCGTTCACAAACCAGAGAAGTTCGGCGACGATCTGTCCAGCTTCCGGCATACGGTGGTCGCGACCAACACCGAAAAGAAACCGATCTTCGGCCTTGAAAAGGGTGTCGCCGGGCTCGGCAACCGCGGTATCGCGCCGATCTCGCATGACGGAAAGCATATCGGATCGGTGGAATTCGGGCTGAGCTTTCACGAGAAATTCGTCGAGCAGTTCACCACGGAAACCGGCGTCCCCCTTGCGGTCGTGATCGAAACGGCAAACGGTCCGAAGGTCATCGGCTCTCAACTGCCGGCCGGTATCGACCCGGTGACGGCCCTTGCGGAGATCGCGGGGGGCGACAATGACGACGAGAGCGGCCAGTACCATCTCAGCGTCGTCTCGCTGGCGGACTTTTCCGGCAAGAAGGCCGCTTCCGGCATCCTCGCGATTGACCAGACCCCCTATACCGGCATCCACAACTTCGGCCTGCTGCTTGGCGCGGGCGTTGCCGTGGCGCTGCTGGCGATCGCGGCGGCATGCGTCTTTTACGCCAACCGCAACGTCTTCCGCCCTCTGCAGGTGGTGACCAGCCAGATTTCCGAACTGGCGGACGGCAATGCCAATCAGGACGTTCAGGGCATGGAGCGGGAAGACGAAGTCGGTGACATTGCCCGGGCGATCGATGTCTGCTGCGCCAACCGGCGGACCCAGGTCGAACTGGAAAGCGAAAAGACCCGCGAGGATGAGGTTCAAAAAGAGCGCCAGGGCGCCGTTGAAGATCTGATCGCCGGTTTCAGGACCAAATCCGCCGACATGCTGTCCGCCGTCACCCAGGTGAACCGCGAATTGCAGGACACCGCCTCGCTTCTGGAAAGCGTCGCCTCTTCGAGTGCAAGCCAGGCTGAAGGCGCCACCCAGGCGTCGGAGGAAGCCGCGTCCAATGTGGAGTCGGTTGCCGCCGCCACCGAAGAACTGGAGTCCTCCACGCGGGAAATCGCTGAACAGGTCGAGCGCACCACGGGCGTCATCGATCAGGCGACAAGCGACGTTCAGGACACCAACGACAAGATCTCCGGCCTTGCGACCGCCGCCAGCAAGATCGGCGAGGTGGTGACGCTCATCCAGGCGATCGCCGAGCAGACCAACCTTCTGGCTCTCAACGCGACGATCGAAGCCGCCCGCGCAGGCGACGCCGGCAAGGGGTTTGCCGTGGTTGCGGCGGAAGTCAAGGAACTGGCGACCCAGACGTCCAAGGCGACCGAGGAGATCTCCAACCAGATCGCCGGCATCCAGGCCTCGACCGATGCCGCGGTGACCGCCATGCAGGGGATTTCGACGACGATGAAAGACGTCAACGAATACACCACAGCCATTGCCGGTGCCGTATCCGAGCAGACCTCGGTCACTTCGGAAATCAGCCGCAACATCCAGGGGGCGGCCCGTCAGACCAAAAACATGGTCGGCAACATCGGTGAACTGGACAGCGCGGTTGCTGAGACCAGCAGTTCGTCGGAAACCGTCAAGGCCAAGGCCGGCGAAGCTGTCGAGATCACCAACGACATGCGCTCCGAAATCGAGCGCTTCCTGTCGGCAGTGGCAGCTGCCTGATGAAGCGGCGGGCCAGCGGCCCGCCGCAGCCATCAACCTCCGCCGCGCCGACATTGGCATTGGATCCCCGATCAAGTCGGGGATGACCACCCTGGAGAGGCCCCCTTGGCGAGGTTGGCGCTCCTCATTCGGGCATGGCACCTTGCTGAACCCGTGCCGCATCCTGAGGATGCAGTGGGCCCATCTCGAAAGATGGGAAACCTGGTCCTGAACGAGCCGCCCATCCTTCGAGACCGACCTGCCGGTCCTCCTCAGGATGAGGCATAGATCTGCCAGTTTTCCCGTTTCTAGGCCGGCCCAGGCCGGTAAACAGCGTAGCCTGAACGAGACGCTCTAATGCGCCTCGTCCCAGTTGTCCGCGGCGCGGGCATCGACCTGGAGGGGGACCGAGAGTTTCAGGGCCGGATCACAGGCGTTTTCCATGACGTCCCGAATGACCGGGATGGTGTCATCGACCTGGGCGTCCGGAACCTCGAAGATCAATTCGTCATGGACCTGGAGCAGCATCTGGGCGTCAAGCCTTGAGTGTGACAGCCGTTCTTCCATGCGCACCATGGCGCGGCGCAGGATGTCGGCTGCCGACCCCTGGATCGGCGCGTTGATTGCGGCGCGCTCGTAGAAGGAGCGCAGGTTCGGATTCTTGGTGTTCACCTCCGGATAATGGGCCTTGCGGCCGAAAATGGTGGTGACATACCCATTGGCGTGAACCTGCTTCTTGGTCGCTTCCATATAGTCCTTGATGCCGGGGAAACGCTCGAAATAGGTCTTGATGTAGTCGCCCGCCTCTCCGCGCGAGATGCCCAGCTGATTGGCGAGGCCGAAGGCGGAAATGCCGTAGATGATGCCGAAGTTGATCGCCTTGGCGCGCCGGCGGACCATCGGGTCCATGCCCTCGATCGGCGTGCCGAACATCTCGCTCGCCGTCATGGCGTGAATGTCGAGGCCGTCATCGAAGGCCTTCTTCAGCTGCGGAATATCGGCCATATGCGCCAGAACGCGCAGTTCGATCTGGCTGTAGTCGGCCGAGATGAGCTTGTGGCCCTTTTCCGAGATGAAGGCCTTGCGGATCTTGCGGCCGGCTTCCGTGCGCACCGGAATGTTCTGAAGGTTCGGCTCGGACGATGACAGACGCCCCGTGGTCGTCGCCGCCAGGGCGTAGGACGTGTGAACCCGGTTGGTTTCCGGGTTGATATAGCCGGGCAGCGCATCCGAATAGGTGGATTTCAGCTTGGAAAGCTGACGCCACGCGACGATCTTGGACGGAAGCTCGTGACCCTCGGCCGCCAGATCCTCCAGCACCTGGGCTGACGTCGACCAGGCGCCGGTCTTGGTCTTCTTGCCGCCGGGAAGACCCATCCGGCCGAACAGGATATCGCCGAGCTGCTTGGGCGAGCCGATGTTGAAGTTCTCGCCCGCCAGTTCGTAGATCTCGGATTCTTCCGCCGCCATGCCTTGGGCGAAATCGCCCGACAGCCGGGAGAGCATCTGCCGGTCGACAGAAATGCCGCGCTTTTCCATGCGCGCCAGGACCGGCACCATCGGCCGTTCCAGGGTCTCGTAGACGGTCGCCATATGATCGCTGGCAAGGCGCGGCTTGAGGATCAGCCACAGACGCAGGGTCACGTCCGCATCCTCTGCCGCGTAGGCCGTCGCCTTGTCGATCGCCACCTTGTCGAAGGTGATCATCGACTTGCCGGAACCACAGATTTCCTTGAACGGGATCGGCTTATGCCCGAGCCAGCGCTCCGACAGCTCATCCATGCCGTTGCCGCCGACACCCGCATCAACCGTGTAGGACAGGAGCATCGTGTCGTCATAGGGCGCGATGTCGACGCCGTGGCGGGTCATGACCAGCCAGTCATACTTGAGGTTCTGCGCGATCTTCAGAACCGACCGGTCCTCCAGCATCGGCTTCAGCACTTCCAACGCGTCCTTCAGCGGGACCTGTCCCTCGACGAGCCCGCCGCCGCCGAGAAGATCGCCTTCGCCGTCCACATGAGAAAGCGGCACATAGCAGGCCTTGCCCGGCTCCGTCGCCAGCGACACGCCGACAAGATCCGCCTGCATGGCATCAAGCGACGTCGTCTCCGTGTCGAAGGCGACATAGCCGGTCTCATAGGCCGCGGCGCACCATTCCTTCAGCCGCTCGATGGTGGTCACCGTTTCATAGGCACTGGAATCGACCGGGATAGCCTTGATCTTTTCCGCACGTTCCTCGGAAACGGTCCGCGGCACCATCATGCCGTCCAGAGCGGCCGGTGCATCCTTTGCGCCTTCCGGACTGGCCGCTGCGCCGCCGGCGGCCCGTTCCACCATCCGTCCCTTGTGGTCCGGCTCGTCCCAGCCGGGAACCTTGAACTCGGCGGCCTCGACATTATCCTGTTCCGCGCCGGTCGTTTCCGCAACGCGCTTGGTCAGCGTGGTAAAGCCCATGGCCTTCAGAAAACCGACCGCCTTCGGTCCGTCGATATCGGTTACCGACAGATCGCCGACCGGAACCTCGACAGGCACATCCTGCTTGAGGGTCACGAGCTTGCGGGAGACGCGCGCCTGATCCGCGAATTCGATCAGGTTCTCGCGGCGCTTGTTCTGCTTGATCGTTTCCGCGTTCGCCAGAAGGTTCTCCAGGTCACCGAATTCGTTGATCAGCAGCGCGGCTGTCTTGAGGCCGATGCCGGGAACACCGGGCACATTGTCGACGCTGTCGCCGGCGAGTGACTGGACCTCGATGACCTTGTCCGGACCGACCCCGAATTTCTCGAACACTTCCGCTTCGCCGAAGGTCTTGTTCTTCATCGTGTCGATCATGCCGACCCTTGGCCCGATGAGCTGCATCAGGTCCTTGTCGCCGGAAACGATGGTCACCTGCGCGCCCTGTTCCGCCGCCTGGCGTGCATAGGTCGCGATCAGGTCGTCTGCCTCGAAGCCCTCCTGCTCGATGCAGTGGACGGAAAAGGCCCGCGTCGCCTCGCGGATCAGACCGAATTGCGGCACGAGATCTTCCGGCGGCTCCGGCCGCTGCGCCTTATATTCGGGATAGATCTCATTGCGGAAGGTCTTTGCCGAATGATCGAAAATCACCGCAAAATGCGTCGGCTCGTCGCCTTCCTCCGGCGTCAGCCCTTCCTGCAGCAGCTTCCACAGCATGTTGCAGAAGCCCGACACGGCGCCGACCGGCAGGCCATCAGGCTTGCGCGTGAGCGGGGGCAGAGCGTGATAGGCCCGGAATATGAAGGTGGAACCATCGACCAGGATCAGGTGGTCATCGGCGGTGAGCGCAGGGGCGGAATCTTTCATCGACATGGCGCGGATCATGCCCGGAGCGGGGGGCAGAGAAAAGACCTAAAGATGAATTCCCGGCGGGAAAATTCACTCGGCCGGCTGGGCCTGCCGCGGCTTGCCGAATGTGCCGCCGAGATAGGCCCATTGCGGGCGCCGGAACAGGAACCAGCCGATGCCGGTGCGGCGGATCAGCCAGAACAGGACCATCGGGCTGACCACGGCGACGATCGTCACCACGAGGGACGTCGTGCCGACATCCAGAATACCGAGCTTCAGAAGGACGACGCGCGCGAGGGCCATCGGGAAGAAGAAGGCCAGATAGATGACAATGGAATTCTCGCCAAAATGCTGCAGGAAGCGCAGCTGTCCCCATGTGACGATCAGCGCACTGGTGAGAATGATTGCCCCGGCGCCGGCCACACCGAGCAGAAGACCGATGCCCGGGAGCGCGGACATTCCCGCATGAACAAGACCGCCGTTCACCAGTGCCCAGACCAGAAGCAGCGCCAGGCTGACGCCGATGCGCTCGCGCGCCCAGCCCGCCAGGCGAAGGATCTGCGGCGCGAAGACATAGCCCGAATAGAAATAGACGAAGCGGGAAGCGAATTCGTCGACCAGCAGCCAGCCGGTGTGGATCGGCGCGATCTGCAGGCCGGCGGCAACCGCCACCACGAGCTGCCAGGGCACACCCCGGCCGTGCAACAGCTTGGTGACGACGAAGAACACCGGCAGCATGTAGATGAACCAGAGGGTCCCGAACGGCTGCACGAAACTGAGCAGATAGAATTCGAAAGCGCCCCTTGCGCCGAGTTCGCCCGTGAAGACCGGCACCTTCACCAGGAACTGGATCGTCATCCAGAGAATATAGAAATAGGCGAAATGAACGACCTTGCGGTCGAGGTAGAGCTTCCAGTCGCGTTTGATGACATTGGACAGGAACAGGCCCGAGATCAGAAAGAAGTCCGGCATCCGGAAAGGGGCGGCAAAGGCGACCACGGCGTGCATCCAGCCGGTCCGGTCCGCGGCGGCCTCTACCCCCAGAACCGAATGCATCATCACCACGAAGATGATGCAGATGCCCTTGGCGGTGTCGACCCAATCCACGCGTTGTTCGGCCATGTTCGCGGACGCTCCCCCTCAATCCAAGCGGCGTTTTCCCGCTTCAGGAGCGCACCTTAAAGGCGAACTTGTAAATATTACGCATACTCGCGCCTTCACGATTTGGTGACCTGGTGTCGCACCGCCCACCACGAAAGCCGTCTCAGGAATTCGTGCCTTTCGAGCCGTCGTTCCACGGACTGATCCTGGGTTGCCCCTTACTGTTGTTTTCCGAAGACCCTGCCCCCTTTTCGGACCAGTCAGCCTCGTCGAGATCGACCACCCCGTCCTGCGGCCGACGTACGGGCTTGCCGTCCTGAACGATGACCACATTGGACCGGGAGACAATGAAGCGGGCCAGCGCCTCGCGCACCGGCGGAACGAACAGCAGCAACCCGACCGCATCGGTCACAAAGCCCGGAATCAGCAGGAGAATGCTGGCCAGAACGATCATTGCACCCTGCATGACCTCGTTGCCCGGAGCGCGCCCGGCGTCCAGTTCCTTCTGCATGCGCATGAGCAGGGACAGTCCCTGCTGGCGCAGCATCATCGTGCCGGCGAGGGCGGTGAAGACCGTCAGCAGGATGGTCGGCACGACGCCGATCATCCCGCCCACCCAAATGAAGACCGCAATCTCGATCAGGGGCAGCAAAAGTATGGCGGCAATGATATAAAGTCCCACGGGACCTCCATCCTCTGATAACTTGTTTGGGCATAAGGTAGACATTCAATCACCAAAATGCGAGCGGGCATCAGCCGAAACGCGGCCTCGACCAAAATTCAGTCTTGCTCTTGGGTCTGGATGCTGGTTCAAGAACCCCCTAGATAGGAATGAAACAGACCTTGAGTACGAGGCGGTGCTCACCTGATCGAGACGGGGGGCGGCTTCGACGGCCTTAGAAGGGTAGCCGAACGTAACATGAATGAGATTTTTGACCCGGTAACGCTGCTCCTGATGGGACTGGCGGTTTTCATTCTATTCAAGCTGCGCTCCGTACTGGGCAAGCGCACCGGCAGCGAACGTCCTCCCTTCGATCCCTATTCCAAGCCCGAGCAGCCGACGAACAAGGCCAACGGACAGGACAACGTGATCCCGTTGCCGAATCAGAATGGCGAGCAGGAGGAGGCCGCTGCGGCCCCTGCCCAGAACAGTGACGTCGTCATCGACAAGGTGGCTCCGGAAGGCTCGGCCCTCAACAATGCTCTCAAGCAGATCCTGACCGTGGACCGCAGCTTCGAGCCCGAGCAGTTCCTGGAAGGTGTGCGCGCGGCCTACGAGATGATCGTGATGGCCTTTGCCGAGGGCGACAAGAAAGCCCTGAAGAACCTGCTGTCGCGCGACGTCTATGAAGGCTTTGTCATGGCCATCGACGAGCGCGAGAAACGCGGCGAGACAATTGAAAGCACCTTTGTCGGCATCGACAAGGCCGAAATCGTCGAGGCCGCGCTCAAGGATTCGACCGCTCAGGTAACCGTGAAGATCCACAGCCAGCTCATTTCCGCGACACGCGACAAGGCGGGCGAAGTCGTTGACGGCGACCCGGCCAAGGTCAGCGAAGTGGTCGATATCTGGACCTTTGCCCGGGACACCAGTTCCCGCGACCCCAACTGGAAACTGGTCGCGACCGAATCCGCCGACTGAGCATGACGCGGACGTGGCGCTTGAAGCGGGCCGGTCCGGCCCGTCTCCTTGCCTTTATTGCCAGGGGCGCGGTCATCGCTGCGCCGCTTTTCCTTTCCGGAGCCACGAACGCCATGCAGCAGGGCCCGACAGAGCCAGACGATCTGCAGGAAACCGCGTTCGCCGATCTTTCGGGCTGGGACCAGGACGATCACCTTGCCGCACTTCAGAGCTTTCTGCGCTTCTGCGAGAAGGCGCGAAACGAGACCGGGACAAGACCGGCTCTGAAGTCGCCGGACGACCGGCTTGCTTCCATTTGCCAATCCGCCCCACGTGAGGCCGAGCGCACCCAATCCTCGGCAAAGGCCTTTTTCGAAAGCAGCTTCACCCCCTACCGGATACCGGCCAGGGGCTTCGTGACAGGCTACTTCGAACCGGAAGTGGATGCGTCACGCACAAGAACCGGTCGTTTCCAGACGCCCCTGCTCAGCAAACCTGTCGGCCTCGAACATGTGCCGCCGGACACCAGACCGGATGGCTGGCCGGCCGACCTGAGCCATGGCAGACGCACGCCGGACGGATTGCGTGAATTGCCCGACCGGCCCGCGATCATGGACGGTGCGCTGAACGCCGAGGGGCTGGAACTGGTCTGGCTTGCCGATCCGATCGACGCCTATTTCATCCACGTTCAGGGGTCCGCCCGGCTGCGTCTGGCTGACGGGTCCGTCATGCGCGTCGGCTATGCCGGCAAATCCGGGCACCCGTATACGGGGATCGGCAGACTGCTGGTCGAACGCGGCGAGGGCACGCCGGAAGACTTCACCATGGCGGGCATCAGAGGCTGGCTTGCGGTGCATCCCAAGCGGCGCGACGCGCTGTTCCGGGAAAACCGCTCCTACATCTTCTTTCGGGAAATCACAGACGCCGCGCCGGACGAGGGCCCGGTGGGCGCGGCGGGCCTTTCACTTGTCGCCGGACGCAGCCTTGCGGTGGACGAACGCGCCATCGGATATGGCCTGCCGGTATTCGTGACCGCGGGCTTTGACGATCCGGCTGATCCCGGCAAGCCGTTTCGGCGACTTCTGATCGCCGACGACACCGGCTCGGCGATCCGCGGTCCCGCACGCGGCGACATCTTCGTCGGCTCCGGTGACGCTGCGGGTGCGATCGCCGGTGCAATCCGGCATCGGGCAGACTTCACCGTTCTGCTGCCGAAGCCGGCCGACGACGACGCCACGGCCGGAGCGAACTGACGAATGTCGAGACGGGGCAAAAAAGGCGGCCTGTCGCCGGAAGATCGGCAGCTCTGGGGCAAGGTCGCCAAGACGCTGACGCCGCTCGACCCTCAGCGCGCCAGATTGCTGGAAGAGGACCTCGCCAGGGCCATAGAGGCAATGCCGGCGCAACAGGACGCACCTCCACGCACGGCAACCGCGATCAAGGCGCCGCGGGAGACAGTGGCAAAGCCTGCCATGCCGCCGCTTCACCAGCTTGAACACAGTTATCGCAAGAAGGTCGTTCGGGGCGTCAAGGCAATCGATGCCCGCATCGACCTGCATGGCCTGACCCAGCACCAGGCCCACGATCGGCTGCGTGGTTTTCTGTATCAAGCGCAGGCCCGCCAGCATAAACTTGTCCTGGTGATCACCGGAAAGGGCGGGGGCAGCGCGCGGGCCTACATGGACGAGCGGGGCGTCTTGCGGCGGATGGTTCCGCAGTGGCTGTCCATGCCCGACCTGCGCACTGTCGTCATCGGCTATGAGGAAGCCCATGCGAGCCACGGCGGCGCCGGCGCGCTCTATGTCCGGATCAGAAGAAAAAGGGAAGGGCTGTGACACCGCTGGGAGCGAAAATCCGGGAACTGAGGACGAAACAGGGCGTTTCTCTGAAGGAAATGGCAGCTGCCTTGTCGGTGTCGAGCGCCTATCTGTCCGCGCTGGAACACGGAAAACGGGGCAAACCGACCTGGTTTCTGGTTCAGCGAATCATCGCCTATTTCAACGTGATCTGGGACGAAGCCGAGGAAATCCAGCGCCTTGCGGAACTGTCCGACCCGAGGGTGACGATCGACACCGCGGGCATGAATCCGAAGGCGACGGAGCTTTCGAATCAGCTGGCGTTGAAGATCGGCGGCCTGTCCGACGAGTCGCTCACCCATCTCCTGCACCAGCTGCGCGTCGCGGCGGCGAAGGACAATGTCTGAGGGCTAACCGATGGGAGCCAAGCAGCAGCCGCTGGCTCAAGAAGCTCTCTTGCCGGCCCCGAATCCGGGCTTGTGCATTGAAAATATGGAAAAACATTCCGGAAACTGCGCAGTTTCCGCATGAGATTAACGTGTCCTTGTGACACGAACTCTATATAACCCCCCGTGTCACGGCGTGTTGAACGGATCTCGAAGCTAGAATGAAATTATCGCAGGAAGACGTTGCCGGCCTGATCGACTCCGAAGCGCTGAGAGCCCGGTTCGCCGAACTCACCGCCTCGCACGGGGGCGACGGGTCCAACCCCAAGATCCGCTCCGCCGTTCTGAGTGACCTCAAATCGGTCGTCAAGACCTCGCGCGAGATGGCCGAGGCCATGCTGAAGGATGACGGCGGTGGGCTCATGTGCGCCGGTCGCCTGTCGTATGTTCAGGATGAGCTGATCCGCGTGATCTACGATTTCGCGGTCCAGCACGTCTATCCGGTGAAGAACCCGTCCACCGCCGAGCGCATGTCGGTCGCCGCCGTCGGGGGATATGGTCGCGGCACGCTGGCGCCGGGCTCCGATATCGATCTCCTGTTCGTGCTGCCCTACAAGCAGACCCCGTGGGGCGAGCAGGTCGTCGAGTACATTCTCTATATGCTCTGGGATCTCGGCTTCAAGGTCGGCCACGCCACGCGCAATATCGAAGAATGCATCCGCCTCTCCCGGTCGGACATGACCATTCGCACCGCCATCCTCGAAGCCCGCTACATCTGGGGAGACGAGGCGCTCTACCAGGAGCTGGAACGGCGCTTCGACGCTGAAGTCGTCGACGGCACCAGTGTGGAATTCATCGAGGCCAAACTCAAGGAGCGGGACGACCGCCACCGCCGTCAGGGCGCCTCGCGCTATCTGGTCGAACCGAACATCAAGGAGGGCAAGGGCGGACTGCGTGATCTCAACACCCTCTTCTGGATCGCCAAGTACCACTACCGGGTCAACCGACAGTCGGATCTCGTCAAGAAAGGCGTGCTGACGCGTTCGGAATATGCGCGCTTCAAGAAGTCCGAGGACTTCCTGTGGGCCGTGCGCTGCCATCTCCACTTCCTGACCGGCCGTCCGGAAGAACGCCTGTCCTTCGACGTGCAACGGGAAATCGCGATCCTGCTCGGGTATACGCAGCATCCCGGCCAGAAGGATGTCGAGCGGTTCATGAAGCACTATTTCCTCGTAGCCAAGGATGTGGGCGACCTGACCCGCATCATCTGCTCGGCCCTGGAAGAAGAACACGTCAAGGAACCGCGCGGCAGGGGCCTCGGCGGCATGATGCGCCGGCTTCGCAGCGGGCGCGGGTCCAATTCCGTCACCCCGGTCAAGGGCATTCCCGGACTGGTGGTCGAGAACAACAGGCTCAACATTACCGCGGACACGATCTTCGAGGCCGACCCGACCAATCTCCTGCGGGTGTTCCAGATCGCCGACAAGCATGACTACAACATGCACCCGCGCCTGACGCGCCTCATTCGGCACTCGCTGAAACTGGTCGGCACGGAACTGCGCAATGATCCGGAGGCCAACCGGCTTTTCGTCTCGGTGCTGACGTCGCGCCAGAACCCTGAAAAGACGCTTCGGAAGATGAACGAAGCCGGTCTTCTCGGTCGTTTTGTTCCCGAATTCGGCAAGATCGTCGCGATGATGCAGTTCAACATGTATCATCACTACACGGTCGATGAGCACCTGATCCGTTCCATCGGCGTGCTGGCGGAAATCGAGCGCGGCAATTCCGGTGACGACCATCCGCTGGCGACGGATCTCATCCTCACGCTCCAGAACCGCAAGGTGCTTTATGTCGCGATGTTCCTGCACGACATCGCCAAGGGCCGCCCGGAAGACCATTCGATTGCAGGAGCCAGGGTCGCCCGCAAGCTTTGTCCGAGGTTCGGGCTGACCGACGCGGAAACGGAAACGGTCGCCTGGCTCATAGAGCGTCACCTCGAAATGAGCACGATTGCCCAGTCCCGCGACCTGTCCGACCGCAAGACCATCACGGATTTCTCCCATATCGTTCAATCGCTGGAGCGGCTGAAGCTCTTGCTGATCCTGACCGTCGCCGATATCCGGGCTGTCGGGCCGGGCGTTTTCAACGGCTGGAAGGGCCAGTTGCTGCGAACGCTTTATTTCTCCACCGAACCTTACCTCTCCGGCGGGCACACCAAGATGCCGAACAGTCGGACCATCGAACAGGTCAAGGAGGAACTGTCCGGCAAGATTGCGCACTGGCCGGAGAAAGACCGCGCCGCCTACATGAAGCGGCATTACCCGGCCTACTGGCTGCGGACGGAACCGGACAGGCTCCTGTCCCATGCCGAGCTGCTTCACGAGGCCGACAATGAAAACAAGCGGCTCGCCTTCCAGGTCATCCCGCGCGAGTTCGAGGGCGTGACCGAACTCAACATCGTGGCGCCCGACCATCCGCGCCTGCTGTCGGTCATTGCTGGGGCCTGCTATTCGACCGGCGCGAACATCGTCGACGCGCAGATCGACACCACGACGGACGGCTACGCCATCGACACGATCTTCATCGGCCGCGAGCTGCCGGATGACGAGGACGAGCGCCGGCGCGGCCAGCGGATCACCAAGCACATTCGCAACGCCCTGAGGGGCGAGGAGAAGCTGCCCGAGCCCGTATCGCGCAAGGGCGCGATGAAAGGCCGGATGAAAGCCTTCAAGGTCGTCAGCGAGGTTCTGGTCAACAATTCACTGTCGGACGATTATACGGTGCTGGAAATCTCCGGGCTGGACCGGCCGGGCCTGCTTTACGACCTGACCCGCTGCATCGCCACGCTGAACCTCAACATCGGGTCGGCGCATATCTCCACCTTCGGCGAAAAGGTGGTGGATGTTTTCTATGTGACCGACCTGACCGGCCAGAAAATCGCCAATATCGGCCGTCAGGACATCATTCGCGAGCGTCTGGTCAACGCGGTTGACGGCAAGGTCGATCTGGACGCTTCGGCGCCTGTCGCCCGGAAGGCACAACGGCAGACCGGCTGATGCTGGTGGAGACAATCCGAAAATGAGTCTTGTTCGCAATTTCGCGACCGTGGGCGGCGCGACTCTGATGAGCCGGCTGCTCGGCTTTGTTCGTGACGTGTTGCTGGCCGCGGCCGTGGGGGCAGGGCCGGTGGCCGATGCCTTCGTGGTCGCCTTCCGGCTTCCCAATCTTTTCCGCAGGCTGTTTGCGGAAGGCGCCTTCAATTCCGCCTTCATTCCGCTGTTCGGCCGGGCCGTGGAGGAAGAGGGGGACGAGGGTGCCCGGAAATTCGCAGGTGAAATCGGCTCCGCGCTTCTGTTCTGCCTGCTCGTGATCACGGCAATCGCCCAGATCGCCATGCCTGCGGTGGTCTGGTGCCTTGCACCGGGGTTCGTCGGCGACGCGGAAAAGTTCGACCTGACCGTGCTGATGTCGCGGATCGCGTTTCCCTATCTGATCTTCATGTCTCTGCTGGCCTTTGTCGGCGGCATCCTGAACACCTATCAGCGTTTCGCCGCAGCCGCCTTTGCGCCGGTCATGCTGAACATCGTCATGAGTGCGGTGCTGGGCGGTGTTCTTCTTGCCGGTGTGCGTGACAACACGATGCTTGGCGTGATCCTGGCCCTTGGCGTCACCGTGGGCGGTGTCGTCCAGCTTCTGGTGGTGATCATCGATCTCAAGCGGCTCGGGTTCAAGATACCGGTTGTGCGGCCGCGATACACGAAATCCGCGAAGCGGCTTCTGGTCCTGGGCGTTCCCGGCGTCGTTGCCGGCGGCGTCACCCAGATCAACATTGCGGTTGGGCAGATCATCGCCTCCATGCAGGAGGGCGCAAATGCGCTGCTCTATTTTGCCGACAGGCTGTATCAGCTTCCGCTGGGTGTCATCGGCATCGCCATCGGCGTCGTTCTTCTGCCCAGCCTGACCCGTCAATTGCGGGCCGGTCAGACCGATGCCTATCAGCACAGCCTCAATCGGGCGCTGGAATTCTCGCTCGTGCTGACGCTGCCCGCCGCGGTCGCGCTGGCGGTGATCCCTCACGAGATCGTCTCGGTCCTCTTCAAGCGGGTCCGGTTCGACGCGGCGGCCGTCGATGGAACAGCCGCGGCGTTGATGGCCTTTTCCATCGGCCTGCCGGCCTTCGTGCTCAACAAGGTGTTTTCGCCGGGCTATTTCTCGCGCGAGGACACCAAGACGCCAATGATCTTCGCCGCCATTGGAATGGCGATGAATGTGGTCCTGTCGCTTGCGCTGTTCCCGTTCCTGCAGCATGTGGGCATTGCCCTGGCGACCAGCATCGCCGGCTGGGTCAATACCGGGCTCCTGATTGCCGTGCTGTGGCGGCGCGGACATTTCGCGCCCGGCGTCGGTGTCCTGCGGCGTCTCATCCTCATCCTGCTGTCGAGCCTTGCCATGGGTGTCGGGGTCTATTTCGCCGCAATCTCCATGCAGCCCTTGCTGACGGACGGTCTTTTGCTCGTCAGGGCGAGCGCGCTTCTTGGGCTGATCCTTGCCGGCGGGATCATGTATGGCCTGTGCGTCCATTTCAGCGGCGGTGCGGACCTTGTGCGGATCACGAAATCGTTGACGCGGCGCAACAGTTGACCCCGAAAGCCTCTTGCCCACCGTTTCGCGCTTGCATGACAGCGGCACCGGGTTTAATTCCGACCCTCCCGAACGTTCATCAGCGCCCTTCCAACCGGTCGCACCAAATAAAGGGAAAAGGGAATAGAAATGACGGAGTTCCAGCCCCGTGTTTTCTCCGGCGTTCAGCCGACAGGCAATCTGCATCTCGGTAACTATCTGGGGGCAGTGTCGCGCTGGGTCCCGCTGCAGGACCAGATGCCGACCATTTTCTGCGTCGTCGATTCCCATGCGATCACGGCGGGTTTTCCCGATCCGCAGGAACTGACCAACGCCACGCGCGAAGTGACCGCCGCCTATATGGCTGCCGGCATCGATCCCAAGAAATCCATCATCTTCAACCAGTCCCAGGTCCGTGAGCACACGGAACTTGCCTGGATCTTCAACTGCGTCGCCCGGATGGGCTGGCTGAGCCGGATGACACAGTTCAAGGAAAAGGCAGGCAAGAACAGGGAAAACGCTTCGGTGGGGCTGTTTGCCTACCCCAACCTGATGGCGGCCGACATTCTGGCCTACCGCGCCACCCATGTTCCGGTGGGCGACGACCAGAAGCAGCACCTTGAACTGACGCGCGACATTGCCGCGAAATTCAACAATGATTTCGGCGACCGCATCAAGGAACTCGGGATCGGCGTGCCCAATCCGACGCCTTCTCCGGAACTTCCCGAAGAGCTTTACTTCCCGATGACGGAGCCAATGATCGCAGGGCCTGCAACCCGCATCATGTCACTGCGCGACGGCACCAAGAAGATGTCGAAATCCGATCCGTCGGATCTTTCCCGCATCAACCTGACTGACGATTCCGACGCAATCTCCAAGAAGGTGAAGAAAGCGAAGACGGATCCCGACGCCCTGCCGAGCGAACTGGATGGCCTGGAGGGCCGCCCGGAAGCGGACAACCTGGTCGGCATCTATGCCGCGCTCAGCGGTGTCTCCAAGGCGGATGTGCTTCAGGAATATGGCGGCCAGCAATTTTCTGCCTTCAAGCCGGCCCTGTCCGACCTGGCGGTCGAGAAACTGGCGCCCATGACCAACGAAATGCGCCGGCTGATGGACGACAAGTCCCAGATCGATGCGGTTCTGAAGGAAGGCGCCGAAAAGGCATCGGCAATTGCCGCGCCGGTTCTGAAGGATGTGCGCCGGATCATCGGGTTCCTGGAAGTCAACTGATCCCCGTTTCGGACAAGCAATTCGCCATCAGCGAGCCGGGGCCCTTTGTCCCGGCTTCGCGCCCCGGGTCACACGCCCGCCGCACCGTTCTGCCGTTGACGCTGCGAAGACGACAAAGAAACGGTTTCTCAAAGATTTAACGTCATTCTCTCGCAAACAGGGTCTTGTGAGAGAGTGATGGTCTTGGTCAATCGAAACGCCGATCGCACCGCCAGCACCGGGTCGGAGCCGGATGAGTCCGTGCCCGCTGCCCCGGAAAAAAGCCGGCATCGCGCCGATGATCGCCGAGCTCGCCCCTCCGGACAATCAGGCGTCGAGGCCACTGCAGAAGCAGATCTCGGGCGTGGGCGCCGGGCCACCGACGCACCGGTTGCCGCCCCCGCCAAAGTGCTGCAGCACCTTGCCGTTGCCGGACTGATGACAGGTCTCGTCTGCGCGTTCGTTCTCGTGGCCACGACCGACGGCATAAACCGTTTTCTCGGCATCGGCCTTGCCTTCTTTGCCGGCGGACTTGCTGTCTGGCGGCTTTTCGCCGACGAGATGCAGCGCTCGGCCCAGGGCCACCTGATCAAGGACGACAAGATCCGCCGCCTGCTCACCCGTTGCGAAGAGCTGGAAGACCGGTCCTGGGAACTGGGGGAGTCAGACGAACGTCACGCCAGCATTCTCGCGACCCTTGGTGACATTGTCATCCGCCGCTCGATGGACGGCACCATCACCTATGTCAATTCCGCGGCGACGGATGTCTTCGGCCCTGATCATCCGCTGCGGCCGGGTGCGGTCATGAACATCCCGATGGAAGACATGCCCGACAGCCGCCTTGCCGCGACTGCAGGACACGAGACCGACCCGGAAACGGCGGGCCTGCAGGATCTTTACATCCGCACGGCCCAGGGCCCGCGCTGGTTCTCCCGCATCGACATTCCGGTGCGCGACACCGGTTCGGACCGCCAACTGGTTCAGACCGTCCTCAGGGATGTGACCGAGCGCAGACTGATCGAAGAGGAACTGCTCGCGGCGCGGCGCACGGCGGAATCCTCCAGTGAAGAGAAATCAAGGTTCCTGGCGACCGTCAGCCACGAGATCCGGACGCCGCTGAACGGCATTCTCGGCATGGCCGCCCTGCTGCGCGACACGCGCCTGACAAAGGAACAGAACGCCTATATCGAGGCGCTGGAAACGTCGGGCGAAACCCTGCTGCTGCTGATCGACGAGGTACTCGATTTCTCCAAGGTCGAAGCCGGCAAGCTCGATATCCATGCCTCACCGGTCCGTGTCGGCGCGCTTGCGGAAAACGTCGTGGAACTGCTGGCACCGCGGGCGCATGCGAAGTCTCTGGAAATCGGGTCGCTGATTTCCCCGTCGCTCCCCGAAGAGGTAACCATCGACGCGACCCGCGTGCGCCAGATCCTGTTCAACCTGATCGGCAATGGCGTCAAGTTCACCGATGACGGCGGCATTTCGGTGGAGCTTTCAGGCCGAACCGATCCACAGAGCGGCGGCAGCATTCTGGAAATCGAGGTCGTTGACACCGGCATCGGGTTTGACGAAGCGGAGGCCGAACGCCTGTTCCGGGAGTTCGAGCAGGTCGATCACGGTCCGGCGCGCAAGTTCGGCGGCACGGGCCTCGGCCTGACCATCGCGCAGCGGCTCGCAGGCCTGATGGGCGGCTCGATTTCGGCCGCTCCGGCGAGGGACGGCGGTGCGCTTTTCCGCGTGAGCCTGCCGATTCCCGAGACGCTCGGGGAGCACACCGACCCGCGCACGGACATTCTGGCCGACAAGAACGTCGTCTTCATTTCCGCCAGCCGGATCGAATGTCCGCTGCTCGCCAGACGGCTACGCTGTCACGATGCGCATGTCAGTGTTCTGGTCCCAGGCAGTCCGGACCTGGAAGGCGCCATGGCATCGGCCGATCTCCTGATCGTTGATAACACAGCCCTGTCGGACAGCGGCGGCTGGCTTGCCTCAGCGCGCCTGACCGGGTGCAAGGCGCCTGCCATCGTCATGATTTCACCGCCGGAACGCGACCGGCTGGAACATCTGCGCGAGGCGGGCTACGCCGCCTACCTGATCAGGCCGGTCAGGATCGAGTCCATGATCCAGATTCTCTCGGGCCTTCTGGACGAAAACGCGATCGAACATGCCTGGGACGCGAGCGCGGAACCGGTGCAAAGCGGCATGCCGAGCAGCCGGGGCATCGTGCCGGCACGCCCGCTGCGGCTGCTCGTTGCCGAGGACAATGACATCAACAGGCTGCTGAGCGAAGCCATGCTACGCAAGCTCGGCCATGTTCCGGTGATGGCGGTTGACGGGGAAAAGGCCGTCGAGATCGCCGCGGACGGCAGTTTCGACGCCATTTTGATGGACCTGCACATGCCGGGTCTGGACGGTTTCCAGGCGATACGAAAGATTCGCGAAAACGAAGCGGCGGAGGGCCGTCCATCCGTTCCGGTACTGATCGTCACGGCGGATGTCATGAAGGATGCGCGGGACAAGGCGGCGGAGGCCGGTGCGGCCGGTTATCTGACAAAGCCGTTGTCCGTGGACGCGCTCTCGGAGGCCCTTCTGAAGCTGCCTCGCAATTGACCAGCCCCGAAACTTTCGTTAGGGAAGCTTCTGTTTCATTGCAGTTTTTTCGAACCGAGCGTCTTTGCAGTGCGGCAGAATTGCAAGCGTACCTTACCGCTTGTTCATTTCACAAATGCCGCTGACTGGGATAAGCTCGAATCGCTTCAGAGGCACTTTTCCCGACTGTCATGAGGTTGTTGGAAACATGTGCTCTACGGCATGCTGGCGACATGCAAACCAGAACCGGAAGTCATGTTCCGGCAAAGGAGATCCGGCCGGTGAAACGGGTTGCGTCCCGTGAAACCAGGCAGATCCCTGACAGGAATTCGAGAGGGGTGGAATGGCCATAATGCGACAGGGGCTTTTTTCTCCAAGAAAACTCGTTCGTAAATTCTCACCGGTGGCACGTCCGGCGTCCATCATTGGGCACACTGCTGCGAACGTCGGCCGCCCGGCGCACCCGGTTCGTCCTCCCGTCAAGACAGGAGAAACGCTGGGACGCATCGGTGACCTTGAAGTCCGGCTCGCTCGGAATTTCAAGGAAGTCAAGAAAGCCCAGCGTCTGCGCTACGACGTATTCTACCAGGAAATGTCGGCCATCGCCGATGCCAACACCCTGGCCACACGGCGCGACGCCGATCCCTTCGACGATTATTGTGACCACCTGCTCGTGGTCGACCACGCATCGCTGAAACGCAACAGGCTGGGACGCCTGAAACCGGAGATCGTCGGCACCTACCGCATCCTGCGTCAGGACGTTGCGGACCGGCACGGCGGTTTCTACACGGCAAGCGAATATGACATCCAGTCGCTGATCGACGCCAATCCGGGCAAGCGGTTCATGGAGCTGGGACGGTCCTGCGTCCTGAAGCCCTACCGCACGAAAAAGACCGTCGAGCTTCTGTGGCACGGCATCTGGTCCTATGTGCTGCGCAACAACATTGACGTGATGGTCGGCTGTGCCTCCATCGAGGGGACCAATCCGGACGCCATTGCCGGCCAGCTTGCCTTCCTGCACCACAATGCCCGCGCGCCCGAGGAATGGCGTGTGCGTGCCGTGGACGATCGGTATGTGGAGATGAACCGTCTGCCCGCCGATGAGCTCAACGCCAAGGAAGCGCTGCGTGCCCTGCCGCCGCTGGTGAAAGGCTATCTGCGCCTTGGAGCCTTTATCGGCGACGGCGCGGTGATCGACCATCAGTTCGGAACGACAGATGTGCTGATCATCATGCCGGTTTCCGAGCTCAACACGCGTTACGTGAATTATTACGGCGCCGATGCGAGCCGCTATTCCAGCTAGGGTGCGGACCGAAACGAGAGCTTGTCCCGGGGAGGCCCGCAAGGCCTGCCCCGAAGGATAAGACAGTTGCACCCTGCATGGGACATTCCTTCCTGACAGCCGTCCGCCGACCTGCGGGCGCAGCCTTCGCGATGGTAACTGAAGATGCTGTCCGACGCTTCGGACGTGCATGCCGCCGTGCCGTTGCCACAATCCGGCATCGGTAAAAACGCGATGCCTTAACGCCCCCTTAAATTGCCGCATTCTAGGATCATGACCGGGGAAACCGGCGGCTCGCCGGATCATGACGGGACGAAGATTTATGGCGCCACAGGCGAAAGGCCGGCGACGGATCGAACCGACATTCGGAAAGGCTACGGGAAGCCTGCTCGACCTGCGGCTGAGCCCGCAGGACCGGCCAAGTGCGCCTTCCTCCAAATCCGGCTCAAAGCCGAAGTCCCGCAAGGCACCCAAGGCAGGCACCTCCAAGAAACCGGCGACCAAGAAACCTTCAAGATCCCAGCGCGGCACGGGCAAATCCGGATCCGGTGGCCGCGGCGGCGGTCGGTCCGGCGCAAAGCGGCGGAAGAGCCGGAAGGCCCGCTCGCGGGCACCCACCGCGTTCGGCCGTTTCCTCAAGCGGGGCGTCTACTGGACCGCGGTCCTCGGGATCTGGAGCGTCATCGGCGTCGTCTGCATCGTCGGATATTATGCCGCCTATCTGCCGCCGACCTCCGAGTGGCAGGTTCCGGCGCGGCCGCCCAACGTCAAGATCGTGGGCGCGAACGGCCAGTTGATCGCGAACCGTGGCGACACCGGAGGCGAGGCCGTTCGGCTGGAGCAATTGCCGCCCTATCTGGCGAATGCCGTGATCGCCATCGAGGATCGGCGGTTTCGCTCGCATTTCGGCGTCGATCCGATCGGCCTGACCCGTGCGGTCGTGACGAACCTGACCGCCGGACGCCTGTCGCAGGGCGGTTCGACACTGACCCAGCAGCTTGCCAAGAACCTCTTCCTCGAGCCTGACCGGACCTTGAAGCGCAAGATCCAGGAACTGGTTCTGTCGTTCTGGCTTGAAGCGGAATACTCCAAGGACGAGATCCTGGAGATGTATCTGAACCGGGTCTATCTCGGATCGGGTGCCTATGGCGTCGACGCCGCAGCGCGCCGGTACTTCGGAAAATCCGCGCGGCTCCTGACCATTGCAGAAGCCGCGACGATCGCTGGTCTCCTGAAGGCACCCTCGCGTTATTCGCCGGCGCGCAATCCGGACCTTGCCGAGGACCGGGCCCAACTGGTGCTCGCAGCCATGCACGAAGAGGGCTACATCTCCGCCGACGAGGCGAAGAATGCGCTGGCGGCCCCGGCAAAGGTCGTTCGCCGCTATACCAGCGCGAGCGACAACTACGCCGCCGACTGGGTGATGGACATGCTGCCCCATTATGTCGGCTCTATCGAAAGCGACATCATCGTCGATACGACGATCGACCCGTCGATGCAGGCTGCGGCGGAAGCCGCCCTGCGCAAGGCTCTGAAGGAAAACCGCAAGAAACTGGGCGTCAACCAGGGCGCCATCGTGACGCTGGATACCGCGGGGGCGGTCAAGGCACTGGTGGGCGGAGCGGACTATTCCAAGAGCCAGTACAACCGCGCCGTCTATGCGAAACGCCAGCCGGGCTCGGCCTTCAAGCCTTTCGTCTATCTCTCCGGGCTGGAAGCGGGCATGACGCCGGATACCGTGCGCCAGGACCAGCCGATCACGATTGGCAACTGGTCGCCCCAGAACTACACCAAGGAGCATTACGGGCCGGTCACGCTGACGCGCGCGCTCAGCATGTCGCTGAACACGGTCGCGGTGCGTGTTGCCCATGAGGTCGGCGCGGGAACGGTTGCCAATACCGCCAAGCGGCTCGGCATCAAGTCCGACCTGAAAAAGAACCTGTCCCTGGCGCTTGGCACATCCGAAGTCACCCCGATCGAAATCGCCAGCGCCTATGTGCCCTTTTCCAATGGCGGTTACGGAGTGCTGCCGCATATCATCCGCCAGATCAGGACTGTCGACGGAAAAACGCTCTATTCGCGCTCCGGCGACGGCCGCGGGCGCGTCATCGACCGCTCCATGGTCGGCAACATGAACGTGATGATGGCGGAGACCCTCCTGTCCGGCACCGGCCGCAAGGCGCGGCTGGACAGCGGACGACCGGCCGGCGGCAAGTCCGGTACCACGCAGGATTTCCGCGACGCCTGGTTCATCGGCTATACCGGCAACCTGACCACCGCTGTCTGGTTCGGCAACGACGACAATTCGCCGACGCACAAGACGACCGGCGGCGGCCTTCCGGCCAAGGTCTGGAAGGAAGTGATGGATGCCGAGCACAAGGGACTGCCAATGGCCGATCTGCCCGGTGTCCCGAACCGTCCGGCAACGGAAGTCGCAGCTCCCCGCAAACCGGATCGTCAGGTGACGCCCAGCTATCGCTCGAACGGCGACCCGATCCCTCCCGAACCGATCGGCAGCCGAAACGGCGAACGCAAGGGTCCGCTCAATCTGCTGCGCAACCTTTTCGGCGGTGGCTAGAGAACTCTCTGTCACGGGTTGGATGATCGACGCGAGCGTGCGCGTTCGCCGATACGGCAGATCCGCGCGCCCTGACCTATCACGCGCCCGTGCCAGCCGATCTCGCCAAGCGGGCTCGGAAGCTTTTCTTCAGCACGCGTGGCTGTAGGTGAAGACGAGCGTGTCGGTGGTGAACTTTCCCGTCGGTCGGCACCGACGATAGATTTCTCGCCGCCCGCTGAGGGTGACTTTCAGCTGATCGCTGCGCACCGGCCCTTCGGCACGATACTCCAACGGCTGACCCGGGCAGAATTTCGAAAAGACCCGCGCAGTTCCCTTGTACCGGTTACCCTCCATGACACCGTTGAAGAGCAGTGTGCCTTGCACCACGCCGGCGCTGCGCAGGGCGTCGCGCGGAACTTCGTAGCTGAGCCAGCGCTGATTCCCATCCGCCTCCAGACGCATCACCGAACCATTGTGCATCCAGCAACTGTCGGCGAGGGCGTTGCCGGCAGGAAGGATCGTGAGCGCTGCCGCCAGGATTGCCACCGGCGTGTTGCGTGATCGAAATCCACGCGTCTGGATCTTGGACATGTTTCGGTTCCCCCCGAAGATGGTAGCGGATATCGGACCCTTCCTGACACCAGGGAGCCCCGGTCAGCCCTAGTTGGTATCAGCGTTCAGCCATAACCGTGCAGGTGAAGCCCGTTCTGCTTCAGCCAGTGCCTTGCCGATGGTGTCTGCGGCGCGAGCTGCTCGCAAATCCGCCAGAACCGGTCGGAGTGGTTCATTTCCTTCAGGTGGGCCACTTCATGGGCCGCCACATAGTCGAGAATTTCCGGCGGGGCGAGCACCAGCCGCCACGAAAACGAGAGCCGGCCGTTGGCCGCGCAGGAGCCCCAGCGGCTCTTTGTGTCGCGAATGCTGATGGCGGCGATTTTCCTGTCGATCGCTTTGGCGTGCATGCCAGCCCGCTCGGACAGGTCCTTTCGGGCTTCTTCCTTGAGCCAGGCAGTCACCTTGCGGGGGACGTGATCCTCGGCACCGGGCACGAACAACGCGGGTTCACCATCTTCCGTCTGCCCCACCGAGACAAGGCCGCGCAAACGGCCCGTCGTGACGATGCGGTGGTCGACACCGCGCAGGGGCACAAGGTCGCCGAGCTGGAACGCCACATGATCCGCTCGGTCCTGCAGTCGCTCGACAAGCCAGTCGATATGCTGACGGGCAAAGCGCTCGGCCCGGGCAAGGTTGCCGCCCTTGGGCACTGTCAGGACCGGTCCCGACCTGTCCGCCGGCAGCCGCAGAAGATACCGGTTGGCGCGCGGATTGACCCGCAGCCGGATCCGCACGGCGCCGGTATCCGTCTCGATGTCGATGTGATCGGGAATTCGGTTTCGGTCCGGGCGAAAAAGCATCAGGGGCGAAGGTCCAAACGAATCAGTTTCTGCAGTCTAAGGCCCAATCCCGCTGCGGAAAATAACTTCATGTCCGCGTTCAGGCTTGGTGAGCGCCGTGAGACGAACCTCTGTCGCTTTCAAAACGACTAAGGCGGCGCTTTTGAGGGCGCCGCCTTCGGTCAGGCGATCCCCGCCGCAAGGCGAGGATGCTGTGGTTTATCAGGCAGGAGCGCCTTCGCCACCAGTGTTCCGGCCCCGGTTGTGCATGAAGCGATCAAATTCTTCCTGATCGCGCGCCCGGCGCAGTTCGCGAAGGAAATCGTCGAATTCCGTACGCATGGCGTCGATCTTCGCACGTTCTTCCTCAAGGCGCTTCAGTTCGCGCTCACGATACTCGTCAAAGGCTACATTGCCCGTGCGGGCATAACCGGTGCTGCTGGACATGTTGTCGAATGCTCCCTTCAGCGGGCTGGCCCGCCACTGGTTCCTAGCGTCGCGTGCCATCCCCTCGAACCTGTCGCCCCAAAGAATGTAGGCGAGCATGGCGAGGCCGAGCGGCCAAAAGACCACGAACCCCAGCACCATCAGACCAATGGTGGCCGGCGTCCAGGCAGGCTTGATCATGCAACTTTTAGTCGTTGTCATCGTCCTATCCATTTCAGAGATCAACGACACTAAGGTGGTGATTACGCTGAGTTCCTTCAAGGATTTGTGATGCCAGACACGGGCTGCCGCATATGAAAAACCCCGGCGAAAGACGTTTCGCCGGGGTGCAACATGCTGATTGAACTTGCAAATCCGGACGCTATGGGTCCCGGCGAAAATCACAGGAAACCCGCGCGTCCCGATCGAACCAGCGGCAGCCCAAACCCGGTTTGACCGATCCGGTCAGACCGTTTCGGAGAGTTGCCGCGCCTGTTCGATCCATTTGTCGCGCGCAATGCGGCCACGGAAATCGAGCTTGCTGTCCAGCGCCTCGATCTGCTCGTCGGTCAGTCCGGCAATCTGCCAGTAGTGAAAGATACCGGCTTCATTGAGCGCCGATTCCAGCTTCGGTCCGACGCCGCTGATCGCCTTCAGATCATCGGCAACGCCATCGGGCTTCTGAAGGAGGATTTCCTCCAGAGAGCCTTTCTTGACCGCGACCGGCGCGCTTTTGGCCTCGGTCTTCACCTTGGCATCGCGCTTGACCGCCTTTTTGGCCGCCGGCTTGACCGGAGCGGCGGTTTCGTCAGCCGGCCTGGTCGCGGCTGCCTTTTCGGCAAGCGGCCTCGGCGGCGTGGTGGCGGTGCGCCGGTCAGCCCGATGGGTGCGGATGAAGTCCATCACCCTCGGTGCGATCTCGGCCCGCCAGCGGGACCCGTTGAAGACCCCGTAGTGGCCGACATTCGGCTGCTCGTAATGGGCCTTCATGTCCTCGGGCAGGTTCGTGCAGAGCTTGTGAGCGGCTTTGGTCTGACCCCGGCCCGTAATGTCGTCCTTCTCGCCTTCCACGGTCAGCAGCGCGGTCCGCTTGATCTTGGAGCAATCCACCGTCAGGCCATTGTGGGTCATGGTGCCGTTGGGCAGGGCGTGATCGATGAAGACCGTTTCGACGGTCTGCAGGTAGAACTCAGCGCTCAGGTCCATCACGGCAAGATATTCGTCATAGAACTCGCGGTGTTTCTCGGCGCTGTCGCCGTCGCCTGCCACCAGATGCTGGAAGAAGTCCCGGTGCGCCGTGACATGGCGATCGAGGTTCATGCTCATGAAGCCTGACAGCTGCAGGAAGCCCGGATAGACGTCACGCATGAAGCCGGGGTGCGGGAAGGGCACCTTCATGATGACATTCGACTTGAACCACTCGATGCCCTTGCTGACGGCGAGGTCGTTGACCGCCGTCGGCGCGACGCGCGTGTCGATGGGCCCGCCCATCAGTGTCATGCTGGAGGGCACGTAAGGGTCTTCCCGGCCTTCCATCACCGCGACCGCCGCCAGAACCGGCACGGACGGCTGACAGACGCCGAGGATATGCGTGTCCGGCCCCAGGAAGTGGAGCAGGGAAATGATGTAGTCGATGTAGTCGTCCAGATCGAACTTGCCGTCCTGGACGGGCACCATGCGGGCATCGATCCAGTCGGTGATGTAAATGTCCGCGGTCGGCAGAAGAGCTTCCACGGTGCCGCGCAGAAGCGTGGCGTAGTGGCCGGACATCGGCGCGACGATCAGGATCTTCGGGTCGTTGCGGCGGGTGGTCACGCCGCGCTCGAAATGGATCAGGTCGCAGAACGGCCGGCGCCAGACGATGTTCTCGCGAACCGGCACGCGAACGCCGCCGACCCAGGTTTCCTTAAGTCCGAACTCGGGCTTGCCATAGCGGCGGGTGGTGCGTTCCAGAACCTCGCACCCGGCGGCAACCTGCCGTCCGTAGCTGGTATGGCTCAAGGGATTGAGCGGGTTCTGGAAGTAGAGGCGCGTCATGTCGGCCATCGCCCGGAAAGGCGCCATGGCGGCATGGTTCAGCTCGTAAAGATGATAAAATGGCAAAGGCGCATCTCCTTTGTTTGCGAAGCCGTTGCCTGCCTCTTGAGGCGTATCTGGACACGTATCGGTCCGGCTCGCTGTGTTTTTGCACCGTCTATTGCATCGCAACAGAATAGCTATGCGGCTGGCTGGCCGCAATACTGCTATTTGTTATGCGCTCGTTTGCCTAATGCCTCGTTTTCAGTCTCATTCGCGTTTCGGCAGCGAAATACTGTGCGCCGCAAAACTGCGTTTCGTTTTTAAATCAACTTGATAGAAGAAATCTGCGCAGCGTTACGCGGCCAGATCCGCGACCACGGCGTCGAGAACAAAAAAACCATCCCGTGTCGCCCGGACCCGGTTTTCCCCCAGTTGTTCGACCATGCCGTGCTCGATAAGCGCGTTCAGGCGGCGCGGATCGATGCCCCGGTGCGCGAGGCTTTCATAGCGCTTGAGATCAATCCCCTCGGTCAGGCGAAGACCCATCAGCAGGTATTCGTCGCCCTGTTCCTCTTCCGACAGGCCCATGTTCTCGACCATGCCATGTCCACCTTGCTCGACATGCTGGAGCCAGGTTTCGGGATGGCGTTCGGTTGCCGTTGCAAGCCGGTTGGCACCGACTGTCAGGCGGCCATGAGCGCCCGGTCCGACGCCGACATAGTCGCCATAGCGCCAGTAGACGAGGTTGTGCCGGCACTCGGCGCCTGGTCTGGCGTGGTTGGACACTTCGTAAGCCGGCATGCCGGCTTCGGCAGTCACATCCTGCGTCAGGGCGAAGAATTCCGCGCCGAGTTCCTGCTCCGGCATCTTCAGCTTGCCCGCGTTGAAGAGCGCGTGGAAGGGCGTCCCTTCCTCGATGGTCAGCTGGTAGAGCGACAGGTGGTCGGCGGCGAGCGCGATGGCTGCCCTGAGCTCTTCGGCCCATGCGTCAAGCGTCTGCTCGGGCCGTGCATAGATCAGATCGAAGGAGAGACGCGGAAAGGTCTCGCGGGCGGTCTCGATGGCAGCACGCGCGGTCGCGGCGTCATGCAGGCGCCCCAGCATCTTCAGGTCGGCGTCGTTCAGCGACTGGACGCCGAGCGAGACACGGTTGACACCCGCCGCGCGGTAGCCGCGGAAGCGCTCGGCTTCCACGGACGTGGGGTTGGCCTCCATGGAAATCTCGACATTGTCGTCCAGCGTCCATTTGTCGGAAATGGCCGTCAGTACCCGTTCGACCGTTGCCGGGTCCATGAGCGAGGGCGTGCCGCCGCCGAGGAAGATCGACTGGACGGTCCGGCCGGGCGTCAGTTCGGCGAAATTGGCAAGTTCGCGGTCGAGCGCGGCCGCAAAGCGGGCCTGGTCGACTGGCTGATGGCGCACATGGGAATTGAAGTCGCAATACGGGCATTTGGCCGCGCAGAACGGCCAATGTAAATAGATCCCGAATCCTCCTTCGATCGCCCCGGTTGCCATTCGTTTTATTATCCTTTCAAGCAGCTTTCCGCGAACAGCCGGAACGCCCTGGCGCGGTGCGACAGTGCAGGACCGGATCCGGACCAGCCGTGTTTTTCATCCGAGGTCATTTCACCGAAGGTGCGGTCGTGACCGTCGGGCTGAAACACCGGATCGTACCCGAAACCCTGCGTTCCGCGGGGGGGCCAGACCACCTGTCCTTCGACTTCTCCCCGGAAAAAAGCGCGATCGCCGTCCGGCCACGCCAGGCAGAGCACGGCGACGAAGGATCCGCGCCGGTTTTCCGGCGTATCGGCGCCGGCCGACTGGAGCTTTTCCTCGATGGTGCGCATGGCCATCGCGAAATCCTTGTCCGGACCGGCCCAGCGCGCGGAGTAGATCCCCGGATCGCCGCCCAGCGCCTCGACGCAGAAGCCGCTGTCATCGGCGAGCGCGGGAAGACCCGCGGCCCGAGCTGACGCGACGGCCTTGATTTCCGCGTTTTCCTCGAAGGTCACGCCGGTTTCGTCCGGCTCGGGAAGATCAAGCTCGGCCGCCGAGACGATCTCGAAGCCGTAAGGACCGAGCAGTTCCACGATCTCGCGGATCTTGCCCTTGTTGTGGCTCGCCACGACAAGCTTGCCAGGTTCCAGTTTCCGGTGTGCCATTGGTCGAGCTTCCCGGATCAACCGGCCTTCACTGTGAACCCAGGGAAGGCCTAGACGTTGATCGCTGTTAGGGTGTTAGAGGATCGCCATTTTCTGCAGGTCGACGAGACGGCCAATGCCCGTTTTGGCAAGACCGAGCAATTGCGCGAACTCCTCCTCGGAGAAAGGCGCGCCTTCGGCGGTTCCCTGGATCTCGACGATGCCGCCGGATCCGGTCATGACGAAATTCGCATCGGTTTCCGCCGTGCTGTCTTCCGCGTAGTCGAGGTCGAGCACCGGCTTGCCGTCGTAAATGCCGCAGGAAATTGCAGCGATATGATCGGTGAGAATCTCTTTCGTCACCATTTCACGGGATTTCATCCACTCGATGCAGTCGCGCAGCGCGATCCAGGCACCGGTGATGGACGCCGTGCGCGTTCCGCCATCGGCCTGAATGACATCACAATCGACGCTGATCTGGACTTCGCCCAGCGCTTCCAGGTCAACGATGGCCCGCAGCGAGCGGCCGATGAGACGCTGGATTTCCTGCGTGCGGCCTGACTGTTTGCCGGCACTTGCCTCGCGGCGCATCCGGTCACCGGTTGCGCGCGGCAGCATGCCGTATTCGGCGGTGACCCAACCGCGGCCCTGACCGCGAAGCCACGGCGGAATCCGCTCTTCCAGGCTGGCGGTGCACAGGACGTGCGTGTCGCCGAACTTGACGAGACAGGAGCCCTCCGCGTGCTTGGAGACACCCCGTTCCAGGGTTACCGCACGGAGCTCATCGGCTGCGCGTTTTGACGGACGCATGAAAATCCCTTTCCACCTTGGCTTCGGACCAAGCGCTGTTTCCTCTCGATCCTGTGGGCCTTGTAGACCTCATCTTCGCATCAGGTAAAGGTCCCGCTTGCATCTTGTTGAAAGAGTTTGTGGGGCTTGCTTCATCAAGGGCCTTCCCGTGCCTGCTGTTTCCTCCCTATATCTTTGCGTATAAGTGCTGGATACGGACACTCTGCCCGTTCGAATACCGCGACACGCACGACGGAGAAACCGACTTGAGTCTCAGTGACCTCGACAAGAGATCCCGCGAAATCTTCCGCGCCATCGTGGAAACGTATCTGGAAACAGGCGAGCCCGTCGGGTCGCGCAACGTCTCGCGCAATCTGGCCATGTCGCTGTCGCCCGCATCGGTCCGCAATGTCATGTCGGACCTGGAACATATGGGCCTGCTGCACTCGCCGCATACCAGTGCAGGCCGCCTGCCGACAGAAATCGGGCTGCGCTTCTTCGTTGACGCGCTGCTGGAGGTCGGCGACCTGACACAGGAGGAGCGCCGCCAGATCGAGGTGCAGGTGCGCGCCTCGCGTCAGGCGAATTCGGCAGAGCAGGTGCTCACGGATGCCAGCCAGCTTCTGTCCGGTCTGTCCATGGGCGCAGGGGTCGTCTTGACCCACAAGTCCGACATGCGACTGAAACACATCGAGTTTGTCCGCATCGAACCGCTGAAGGCACTCGTCATCATGGTGAGCGAAGACGGATCGGTGGAGAACCGTGTGATTGACGTGCCGGGCGATCTGCCGTCCTCCGCGCTGATCGAAGCGACCAACTACCTCAATTCGCGCATCCGGGGACGGACGATCTCCGAAATCCGCGGCGAGATCGAGAAGGTGCGCGACGCGGATCAGGAGGAGCTCGACCAGCTCAGCCAGAAAGTCATCAACACGGGACTGGCCGTCTGGAGCGGCGATACCGTTCAGGATCCGGGCACGCTGATCATCCGCGGCCGGTCCAACCTCCTGACCGACCTGGATGCGGCAGAGGATCTGGAACGCATCCGTCTGCTGTTCGACGATCTGGAAAGCAAGAAGGACCTGATCCAGCTTCTCGGTCTTGCCGAGAAAGGCGACGGGGTGCGCATTTTCATCGGATCGGAGAACAACCTGTTTTCGCTGTCCGGTTCCTCCCTCGTGGTCTCGCCCTACCGCGACAGCAATCAGCGCATCGTCGGCGTTCTGGGCGTCATCGGCCCGACGCGACTGAACTATGCCCGGGTGATCCCGATGGTGGACTATACGGCGCGGCTGGTGAGCCGGCTCCTGGGCTGACGTTCATCCGCCCAAAGCCGCCCATGACAAAGAAAACTCAGGACCAGACATGCTTTCACCTGCCGAACTCGAACGCTATGCCCGCCACATCGTGATGCGGGAGATCGGCGGCGCCGGCCAGCAAAAGCTGAAGAATGCGCGCGTGCTCGTGATCGGGGCAGGCGGGCTCGGCGCGCCGGCGCTTCAGTATCTGGCCGCCGCCGGCATCGGCACGCTGGGCATCGTCGACGACGACACGGTCTCGCTTTCCAATCTTCAGCGCCAGGTGATCCACGACACCGGACAGCTGAGCGAACCGAAGGTTGCCAGCGCCGCGGAGGCCATCGCGCGGCTCAATCCGAATGTCCGGGTCGAACCGCATCCCGTCCGCCTCGGCGGGCACAACGCCATGTCGCTGGTTTCGAAATACGACCTCGTGGTCGACGGCTCGGACAATATCGAGACCCGCTATCTGGTGTCCGATGCCTGCTTCTTTGCCCATAAGCCGCTTGTCACGGCCGCTGTCGGGCAGTTCGACGGCTCCATCACCACCCTGCGTCCCTTCGAGACAGGGCCGGACGGCGTGCCCAATCCGACCTATCGCTGCCTGTTTCCGAAAAAGCCGCGCGAAGGCCTGCTGCCGACCTGTGCGGAAGCCGGCGTTCTCGGCGCGCTGACCGGCATCATCGGCGCCATGCAGGCGATGGAAGTCATCAAGGAGCTGACAGGCGCGGGCGAGGGGCTCGTCGGCCGCCTGATGATCTTTGACGCGCTCGGCTTCCGGATGGAGACCGTTCGCTATCGGCGCTCGCCGAAGAACCCGCTGAACGGGGACGCCCCGAAGACCTGGGCTGAGCTTCTGGAGGACGGTTGAGCCTTCCCTGACCTGCTGCGACCGCATCTTCTGCCGGGCGAACATCTGACCCATGAAAAAACCCGCGCCGGGCGACCGACGCGGGTTTTCAGATTCAGGACAGCTCAGAGCCTCAGTTCGGCTTCTGCTCTCCCGGCTGCTGGGTCGCGGCCTGCTGCGCCATGTTCTGGCGGTACAGCTGGGCGAAGTCGATCGGGTCGAGCAGCAGCGGCGGGAAGCCGCCGTTGCGGGTAGCCTCTGCCAGAATCTGCCGTGCAAACGGGAAGATCATGCGCGGGCATTCGATCATGATGAAGGGATGCATGTGCTCCTGCGGCACACCGGTGACCCGGAAGAGACCGCCATAGGCAAGCTCGACGTTGAACATCACCATGTCCGTGCGCTGCGCCTTCGCGGTCAGCGTCAGGACGACCTCGAACCGGTCTTCGGACTTCGGCGCAACGGTGACATTGACGTTGATGTCGAGCTTCGGCTGCTCGCCGCCCAGAAGCGAGTCCGGAGAATTCGGATTTTCGAAAGACAGATCCTTGATGTACTGCCCAAGGATGTTCATGCCCGGTGCTGCGGCGTTTTCGGCTTGCGGCTGCGCGCCGCTGTCGTTGGTGTCGGTCATCTCGTCATTTCCGTTGCGCGCTGCTGATCATGAGTGAAGAGCTTCAGGAACCAGTCCGTTAACATGACTGAAAGGGGTACGGTTCCGCCGGAGGCGCCTCGATGCGCCGAACGCCGCCCCATTTCAGGCATATCAAGGAGGTCCGGTCCTCATGTCTCTCCGGATGGCCGCCGGCCCGCGCGTTCCGGGCAACCCTGTCTGCGGCTGGCTACCATCAACCCGTGGTCGGCACAAGGGCAAGAACGGATCGCCGCATACCAGACATGCGCCGAAAACTTCTCCGGAACGGCGCGAATCCGGGTTAAAAGGGGGCATGACGGAACAACCTACCTCCCATATCATCCTGCCGCACAGACGTTTGAAACTCGATACGCTGGTGCGATTGCGCTGGCTGGCCGTCGGCGGGCAATCCGCCGCCCTTCTGGTGGTGCATCTTGGGCTTGGTTACCCCCTGCCAGTCTGGCCGGCCTTTGCAATCGTCGCGATGTCGGCGTGGCTGAACATCTTCCTGAAGGTGCGCTGGCCCTCCGCCATGCGCCTCTCCGAGGAAGCCACAACACTTCAGCTTGCTTACGACATCCTGCAGATGAGCGCGCTTCTGTTCCTGACCGGCGGCCTCGGCAACCCCTTCGCCTTTCTTCTGATGGCGCCCGTCATGGTCTCAGCGACCGGCCTGTCGGCCCGCTACACCATCATTCTGGGCGTTCTCGCGACCTTGTGCGCCACGCTGCTGGCGTTCGTTCACATGCCCTTGCCGTGGCCCGCCGGACAGGAGTTCGGTCACCCGGTGGTCTATTCGGCCGGCATCTGGATCGCTCTCGTTTCCACGCTCGGTTTCATGGCCACCTATGCGTTTCGCGTCGCCGAGGAGGCGCGGCAGCTTGCGGACGCACTCGCCGCGACAGAACTGGTCCTGGCGCGTGAGCAGCACCTGAACGCCCTCGACGGACTGGCGACGGCAGCTGCCCATGAACTGGGAACGCCGCTGGCAACGATCTATCTGGTCGCAAAGGAACTGTCGGATGAATTCGAGGACGGCGACCACAGGGGAGAGGATGTCGCCCTGATCCGATCGCAGTCAGAGCGTTGCCGGCAGATCCTTCAGCAACTCACGAGCCTGTCGAGCGACGCGGACAAGACCTACCAGCGCATGCCCGTTTCGCAGCTCCTGGAGGACGTGATCGATCCGCACCGTGGCACAGGCGTTTCGCTGCAGGCGACACACGAAGGCACGGGCCCTGAACCTGTCGGCAAGCGCAACGCGGCAATCCGCTACGGGCTTGGCAATCTCGTGGAGAATGCGGTCGACTTTGCACAGTCGCGCGTCGACGTGATCGCCGCCTGGGACGAAAAGACGCTCTCCATCTCCATTCGCGACGACGGCCCCGGGTTTTCGGTCGATGTACTCGCCAAGATCGGCGATCCCTATGTCTCCGTCCGCGGCGCAAAGTCGCCCCAGAAAGGCACCGGCGGCGGGCTGGGTCTGGGTATTTTCATTGCCAAGACGCTGTTGGAACGTACGGGCGCAAAGCTCTATCTCGAAAATCAGGCACCGCGCACGCGCGGCGCGCACATCCGCGTCAGCTGGCCGCGCGAGGTATTCGAACGCGAGAGCAGAGTAGACGAACGGGCTTTTTGACCCCATAACGGTCACAACAGCGGGTTTACCGGGGTGTATTCCGCGCATTGATCCAGCCCGCAAAACAAGACGTAAGACTTGATCGGCAACATGACATGACGGAACCCATGACTTCCCTGAACACGTCGGAGGACAACAGCCTCCTGATCGTTGACGACGACAAACCGTTTCAGCAGCGGCTCGCCCGCGCCATGGAAAAACGTGGCTTCCTGACGGATACGGCTGACGGTGTACAGGATGCCGCGGTTAAAATCGCCAGGAACGCACCTGCCTTCGCGATCGTCGACATGCGCCTGGAAGATGGCAACGGTCTGGATGTCATTCAGAAAATTCACGAAAGGCGCCCGGATGCCCGGGCGATCGTGCTGACCGGATACGGCAACATCGCCACAGCCGTCACGGCCGTGAAGCTTGGCGCCATCGACTATCTGGCCAAGCCGGCTGATCCGGACGATATCGTTGCCGCTCTGGCCCGCAAGCCGGAAGAGAAGGCGGAGCCGCCGGAAAACCCGATGTCGGCAGACCGCGTGCGCTGGGAGCATATCCAGCGTGTCTACGAGCTGTGCGACCGCAACGTCTCGGAAACCGCGCGGCGGCTGAACATGCATCGCCGCACGCTACAGCGTATCCTCGCCAAACGCGCCCCGCGCTGAGCTTCCTGCCGCAATTCGTGTCCCCTTGCAGGCTGCCGCATCGTCCCGACGGCGGCCTTTCGCGCTTTGTTGCTCCAAATGCAGGGTTGCCCTTTCGATGCCACTTTGCCTAAGTAACCACAAATAACGGTTCACATGCGCTCCAATGGAGATCGCTCATGCGGCATTCTGCTGCTCACGTACGTTTCGCACTGAAGTCCCGATACGGCCTTCTGACCGCCTGCGGTCTTGCTGTTCTGGCATCCACGCTCGGGGCCTACGCCCAGTCCACTCCGGAAACCATCCGGATCAACGTGGACCCGCCGAACCCGGGCATCCGCTCCATCACGGTGAACAAGAAATACCGGCCGATCATCAGTCGGGACGCGCAAGGTGTCGTCATCGACACTGCAGGCAGCGAAGGTGCCAGACCGCCCTGTGACGTCAAGCTGGAGGTCACGCTGGAAAACAGCCGGGTCCTTCACCGCGACGCGAGCTTCTGCACCGGAGGCACGCTGGTCGTTGACGTCAACAACGACGCGAAGCCCGGCGCGGCGGCGCGTGTCGTCGGGACGGATTCCGGAGTCGCAGCAGGGCCGGTGAGCCGGTCTTCAGACGATACCGCGTCGAGCTCGTCCAGCCAGTCCGCGGGCCAACCGTCCACGACACCGCCCGCAGCGCAATCCGAAAACCAGACAGCGTCCGCGCCGGAAGAGACCATCATCGAGCCGGAAACGTCTACCAATCCAGGCGGTCTCGAACCGCTTGAGGAAGTCCAGATGCCGGGTTCGTCGCCTGACGGTGGTACGTCCGACACGGCTGCGGTTTCGGGCGACTTCGAGTCGATTGTCCGGGACAGCATAAACCGTGACGGAGGCAGCGGCCCGACAGGCGCGGCCAATGCCCAGGCGGTTCAGGTGGCGCCGTCCGAAAATCGTCAGTGGTTCGCAGATCCGGGCACCCAGCCGGGAACACCCACCCTGTTGGAACACACCGTTCCGCAGACCGATGACCGGGATTTCAGGGCCGATTGCAGCACGCAGGCCGGTTTCGCAAAGATCACTTTCCTGCAGGCGCCCCAGGGACTGCAGGAGGGCATGCCGCAGACGGTGCAGATCAACGCGGGCGATTTTGCCAACACCTACAACGCCTTCGGCTCTTCCAGCGCGAACGAGGCCGGTGTCTCGCTGCCGGAAGTCAATATCGAGATGTCCGACCCGCTCTGGGAAGCAATGATCCGCCAGTCGGAACTTTCCATTTCCGTTGAAGGCATGCCGCCCTATGGCGTGTCTCTCAAGGGAAGCGCCAATCCGGTCCGCCTGTTCGTCGCCACATGCGCGCTGCCGCAGCAGATCGTTTCCGACAACACCGGCGAAGAACCCAACTCCGACGTCTCCTGCGGAGAACTCGGCCGCATCCGCTCCGTCGAGGCCGAGCGGCCCGGCACGGTTGTCTTCCGCAATGCCAGCCAGCAACCGATCGAAGTGCAGTGGATCGACTATCGCGGCGGCGAGCGGCCCTACGCGCGGCTTGAGCCAGGTCAGATCCTCGAACAGCAGTCCTTCGTGTCCCATGCCTGGAGCGTGCGGAGCGCGAGTGGCGAATGCCGGGGCGTCTATGTGACCCGGACACCCTACCGCGAGATCGTCATCAACGGCCCGTCCAATTTCGGCAACAGCAACTTTGGCGGGTCCCAGGGCGGTTTCGGCAACAACGACGGCGGATTTGGCGGCGCCAACAACGGCTTCGGCGGCCAGAACGGTCAGCAGGGTGGTTTCGGCAACGACCAGTTCAACAACGGGTTCCCGAACAGCCCGGTGCCGCCGGGTGATATCGGGACGGGCAACCAGTCCTTCAACTATCAGCAAGCCCCGCAGCAGACCGCGCGGGCCAATGTTGCGGACTATCTTTGCACCGCTGGTATCGACCTCAATGTCGTCTTTTCTGCGGACGGACAATCGGCCACGGTTTCCGAAATGGGATATGGCGCGGTGACGCTGCGCCGCGGCGGCGGCGCCAACAGTTTCTACTTCGAATCGGAAGGCCACGTCCTGAAGGGCCAGATCGACAACGCGAGCTGGTCTCGCCCCGGTCTGCGCGATGTCTTCTGTGCCCGGCGATAGGTAGAATACGGTCCGGGACCTGACAACACAGCGCACCGCTGCCTGATCCAGCCGGTTGATAATCTGAAACGCCCGCAGCAGACCCTGCCGCGGGCGTTTTGCTGTTCTGGTACTTCGGGGGCTTTCCTCTATCCGCCTCGGGCGCGATCAACGAGCAGGCCCTCAGCCAGCATCCGGAAGGCCTCAATGACCTTCGCAAGATCTGCCTCCGGCTCCTCGCTCGCGGCAATCCAGAGGGCAGCGTTGAGTGCTGCGCCGTTGAGAAGCCGCGCAGCGGCTTCCGGATCGACTGGTCTGACGATGCCCTTGTCCATCAGCCGCGTGACGACTGCCATGGTTTCCCGCAGGCAGTTGTTCTGGCTGGGCCATTGGGACGGATCGCCGAGGAAGGCCGGGCCATCCAGCAGCACGATGCGCTGAACTTCCGGTTCCAGCGCCATTTCGATATAGGCAATTCCCTCCGCCACCAGGCCGTCCCACTCGCTATTCTCGCGGGTTCCGATGGCGTGCGCTCGTGCTGCCATTTCGCTGTCGATCTGGTCGACCACGGCCTGTAGCAAGCCCTTCTTGTCCCCGAAATTATGATAGAGCGCGCCACGGGTCAGGCCGACAGCTCCGGTCAGGTCATCCATGGACGCGTGCGCGAAGCCCTTCTCGGAAAACGCCTTTCTCGCCGCACCGATCAGCTTCGACCGCGTTTCCTCCATCATTTCCTTGCGGGTTTTCGGTGACATGCAAAGCCTCTTCATTTCACATACGCAGCGTATGCCAATTGACATACGACGTGTATGTCATTATTTCACATACATGGCGTATATCAAAGATTGCCATTCACGTGAAGCTTCACGCGCCTCACGCAACACCGGTCCTCCCGGCCCTGGAAGGTCCGGTCCACGTCACAACATGCGAAGGCCCTCACAATGAGCATAAGAGAAGCCATCTTTCCCGAAAGCCGACACGCCCTTTACGAAAAGCACCATTACTCCGCAGCCATTCGATCCGGCGACCTCCTGTTCGTCTCGGGACAGGTCGGAAGCCTTGCAGACGGATCTCCCGAACCCGATTTCGAGAAACAGGTGAAACAGGCCTTTGGCAACCTCAAGGCCGTTCTCAAAGCGGCCGGCTGCACACTCGACGACGTCATCGACGTCACATCGTTTCACACGGATCCGGAGAACCAGATCGAGAGTGTCATGAAAATCCGCGGCGAGATGATCGGCGATCCGCCTTATCCGAACTGGACGGCGATCGGCGTCAACTGGCTGGCGGGTTTCGATTTCGAAATAAAGGTGATTGCCCGAATTCCAGCTGCCGCCTGAGACCCCGTGGTACGCCTCCGGACGAGAATTCGGCCGTCGGAGCACGCCGCGTGCCGCACGCGTGCGGACAGGTTGCTCCGGCGGCCTGCCGCTTCATGTGAAACCTGAGACCGCAGGGACTAGATTTTCCGAAGGGCAACCTTGGAGATCTGATGGCTGGCGTTCTTCGACAGGATCAGGTCTGCTCGCGGACGGGTCGGCAGGATGTTTTCGCGCAGGTTCACGAGGTTGATTTCCGTCCAGATCCGGTTGGCCGTTTGATAGGCTTCCACATCGGTGATGCGCGAGTACTTGTGAAAGTAGGACCCCGGATCCCGGAACGCGGTTTCCCGAAGCCGCATGAAGCGGTCGACATACCACTTGCGCAACAGGTCCTCGTCCGCATCGATATAGACCGAGAAGTCGAAGAAATCGGAGACGAAGGGCACCGCGCGCCCGTCCTTGGGCAATTCGCGGGTCTGCAGCACGTTCAATCCCTCGACGATCAGCACGTCCGGTCGATCAACGGTCACCGTGTGGCCGGGCATGACGTCGTAGTAGAAATGCGAGTAGATCGGCGCCCGTACGTGCCGCTTGCCAGCCTTGATGTCGGACAGGAACTTCAGGAGGCGGGGCCTGTCGAAGCTTTCCGGAAAGCCCTTCTTGGACATCAGTCCCTCGGCTTCCAGCACCTGGTTCGGATAGAGGAAACCGTCGGTCGTGACCAGATCCACCTTGGGCGATGCCGGCCAGCGGGCCAGCAGCTCCCTGAGAACGCGAGACGTGGTCGACTTGCCGACAGAGACGGATCCCGCAACGCCGATGATGAACGGCGTCTTGCCGTCGTGATGGCCGAGAAACGTCTGGGTTGCCTGATGGATGCTGATAGTAGCTTCGGCGTAGAAGGCCAGAAGGCGCGACAGGGGCAGGTAGATAGTTTCCACCTGCTCGATGGAGACGGGAGCATTGAGACCCTGCAGCTGCGCCACTTCCTGTTCAGAGAGCGTCATCGGCGTGTCGGCGCGCAGCCGCGACCACTGGCGTTCGGTGAACACGCGATAGGGGGACAAATCCATGTCCAGACCCTTGGCGACTTTCTGATCCATGTTCTTCGCAGTTCCCGTGCCGTGGCCCATCGGCGTACCGGTCTATTCCTGCGGCCTTGAGGCTTTTTCCTCAAGACCCGTCTGGCCGGTGCGGCTTGCCAGTTCGTTCATCACATCCCCCAGCGGGACATTCGCGACGTTCAGCACCACCAGCAGATGGTATAGCAGATCCGCGGCTTCCGCCGTCAACTCTTCCCGATCTTCCCTAACGGCAGCAATCGCCGCTTCGACCGCCTCTTCTCCAAGCTTCTGGGCGCATTTGGCGACGCCCTTGCTCACCAGCTTGCGCGTATAGGAGCTCTCGTCCTCGCTTGTCGCCCGCTGAGCAATAATGGTATCGAGATCGTCCAAAGTGAACTTGGTCATTTGGTTATGTCCTTCACTCTGGCTCAATCGTCCAGGCGCATCGCGATGCCGGCATCGCTCATGTATTGCTTGGTCTCGTGGATGGTAAATTCCCCGAAATGAAAAATGGATGCGGCGAGCACCGCCGTCGCATGACCGTCCCTTATGCCCTCGACCATGTGATCGAGCGTACCAACCCCGCCGGAGGCAATGACCGGCACCGGCACGGCATCGGCAATGGCGCGGGTGAGGGCGATGTTGTAGCCGGACTTGGTGCCGTCCCGGTCCATGGATGTCACGAGAAGCTCGCCGGCCCCGAGATCCACCACCTTTTTTGCAAACTCGACCGCGTCAATGCCGGTCGCGTTTCGCCCGCCATGGGTGAAGATCTCGAACCTGTCGGGCGCGCCCGGCTCGTTGACCTGCTTGGCGTCGATGGAAACGACGATGCACTGCGCGCCGAATTTTTCCGCGGCCTGACGCACGAAATCCGGGTTGTTCACGGCCGCCGTGTTGATCGAGACCTTGTCGGCCCCGGCGATCAGCAGCTTGCGAATGTCTTCGACGCTGCGCACGCCGCCGCCGACAGTCACCGGCATGAAACAGGCTTCGGCCGTGCGCCGCACGACATCGTAGATGGTGTCCCGGCCTTCATGACTGGCGGTGATGTCGAGAAAGCAGAGCTCGTCGGCGCCCGCGGCGTCATAGGCCTTTGCGGCCTCCACCGGGTCGCCGGCGTCGATCAGGTCGACGAAGTTGACGCCCTTGACGACACGGCCGTCCTTGACGTCGAGACAGGGAATGACACGGGCCTTGAGGGTCATGCGGTTCGGCTCCGCGCCGCCAGAATGAGATCCATCGCCTCTTTCGGGTCGAGCCGCCCGTCATAGAGCGCGCGCCCGGAGATGGAGCCTTCGAGAATGGCGCAGTCCGGCTCCAGAAGACGGTGAATGTCGTCGATCGAAGCAAGGCCTCCCGAGGCGATGACCGGAATGGAGACCGCCCGCGCAAGGTCAAGTGTCGAGGGAATGTTCAGACCCTTCAGGACGCCGTCCCGGTCGATATCGGTGTAGATGATTGCCGATACGCCAGCGTCCTCGAAACGACGGGCCAGATCGACCGCCGTCAGCTCGGACGTTTCCGCCCAGCCTTCGACCGCCACATGACCGCCCTTCGCGTCGATCCCCACGGCCACCTTGCCCGGAAACTTGCGGCAGGCTTCCTTGACGAGGCCCGGGTCGCGCACGGCGACAGTGCCGAGGATGACGCGGGTGATGCCCTTTTCCAGCCAGGTCTCGATATGCTCGAGCGTCCGGATGCCTCCGCCAAGCTGAACCGGGTTTCCGGTCGCCGCCAGAATGGCATCAACCGCAGCACCGTTTACGCTTTCACCGGCAAAGGCGCCGTTCAGATCGACCACGTGCAGCCATTCGAACCCCTGGTCCTCGAAAGCTTTCGCCTGGGCGCCGGGATTGTCGTTGAACACGGTCGCCTGGTCCATGTCGCCGAGCTTCAGCCGGACGCATTGGCCGTCCTTCAAATCGATGGCGGGAAAAAGGATCATGCCAGTCAGATTCCTTCGACGATGACGATTTCGCCATCGGCATGTTGCTGGCGGATTTTCACCGCCTCCTGATATTCGGGCGAGTTATAGCAGTCGACAGCGTGCTGGAAACTCGGGAACTCGATGATGACGTTGCGCGACCGGCCCTGGCCTTCAATCGCGTTGGTCTTGCCGCCGCGCGCCAGAAAATTCGCTCCGAACCGCTCAAAGGCCGGTTTCGCAGTCGCCACATAGTCGGGGTAGCCATCCGCGTTGTGTACGTCCACGCGGGCAATCCAGTATCCCTTGCTCATCCAGCCCTCCCAGGCATTTCGTTCAGGGTGTCCAGTCCAGAAAATTCGCAATCAGCGCAAGGCCGAGTTTCTGGCTCTTTTCAGGGTGAAACTGCGTGCCGATCATGTTGTCCTTCGCCACCATGGCGGTGAAGGTGCCGGCGTAGTCAAAGGTCGCCAGACGCTCGCGTTCGCTCGCGCAGGAGAAGTGATAGGAGTGGACGAAATAGGCGTGCAGTCCGTCAGGCCCCGTCTCGATGCCACTGAAGACCGGGTGATTTTCCGGCCGGACATCGATGGTGTTCCACCCCATATGCGGGATTTTCAGCGTCGGATCCGAGGGCTTCATTTCAGTGACGTCGCCCTCGACCCAGCCGAGCCCGTCCACCACTTCGAATTCCAGGCCCCGGCTCGCCATCAGCTGCATGCCGACGCAGATGCCGAAAAAGGGCTTGCCGTTCTTTCGAACCGCCTCGTTCAGCGCCTCCGGCATGCCCTCGACGGCCCAAAGGCCGCGCTTGCAGTCGGCAAAGGCGCCGACGCCGGGCAGCACGATGCGGTCTGCCTTGAGCACCCGCTCCGGATCGGCTGTCACGATGACATCCGGCGTATGCGCATGAGAGCGCGCCGCCCGTTCGAACGCCTTTTCGGCCGAGCGCAGATTGCCCGACCCGTAATCAATGATCGCAACTGTCATCGGCGCGTCTCCGGGCCAAGCGTCAGGCCGATGACCCGCTCGCTGCCGATCCTGGGAACAATGGCGGTCCGTGACGGACGCGCCGGAGGCGGTGGGGCCGGCGTGTCGGCGAGCGTATTCAGGTGCCCCGCCTCCTTATGCAGAAACCGCAGCTCGGCTTCCGCCAGGCTGTCGCCGTCCACAATTCCGGCAACGCGCCAGCCCTTGCGCTCCAGCGACCAGCGGCGCAGGGCCTGCGCCTCGAACCCGAAAGCGAGGGAAACGAAAAACGTTGCGATGCCGGTAATCCGGTCATCGATCCCGAGCGCGAGCAGTTCGATCAGGAGCGTTACCGCCAGATACCCCAGGAACACCAGCCACATGCGCTGGACCAGAAGCCAGATCGGCGAAAAGATGAAAGCGAGGAACGAAAAACCGTCCGGCACGAAAAGCAGCCGGTCGCTCTTGCCCGGGTCGCCTGCCAGCGTGTCGAAATCCGGCGGCGCCATCACGATATAAGTGCTCATTGCATCGCTGTCCGTTAGCCGCCGAGCTGGCCCTTGGTCGTGGGAAGCCGGTCTGCCTGTCTTGGATCGATCTCGATCGCCTTGCGCAGGCCCCGTGCCACGGCCTTGAAGCAGGTTTCCGCGATATGGTGGCAATTGGAGCCGTAAAGATTGGCGATATGAAGGGTTATTCCGGAATTCATTGCCAGGGCGCGGAAGAATTCCTCGCACAGTTCCGTGTCAAAGTCGCCGATCTTGTCGCGATCGAAAGTCACGTCCCAAACGAGGAAGGGACGGCCGGAAACATCCAGCGCGCAGCGTGTCAGCGCCTCGTCCATGGCAAGATGCGTGTCGCCGTAGCGCGTAATGCCGGCCTTGTCGCCCAGCGCTTCGGAAATCGCCTGGCCCAGCGCAATGCCGGTATCCTCGACCGTATGGTGAAAATCGATATGTGTGTCGCCATCCGCCCGGACGGTCATGTCGATCAGCGAATGGCGCGAAAGCTGCTCCAGCATATGATCGAAAAACCCGACGCCGGTCCGCACGTCGTACGCGCCGGTGCCGTCCAGGTTGATCTCGACAGAAATGCGGGTTTCCTTCGTATCGCGCGATACACTCGCAGTACGCATATGGGGCGGTCTCCTTGAAAGCCGGACAGACGGTCCGACAGGCGGCGCTGTTGTAGCAGCCTCAACCGGTCAAGAAAATAGCGACTTCAAGGTGAAAGCGCCCTCAAGCTGTCTATTATTGACGTATGAACCGATCCCAAGAGAGGTATTCCATGTTCGAAAAAGCAGTTTCCGAAGGCGGCCTTGCCGTCGTGACCGGTGCCGCAAGCGGCGTCGGGTATGCTGCGGCCGTCCGTTTCGCCGAGGCGGGATTGGGGGTCGTGCTGGCGGATCTTCCGGGCGAGAAGCTGGAACGCGCAGCGGAAGAGATACGCGCAGCGGCGAAACCCGGTGCGACCGTGCTTGCCGTGCCGACCGACGTCTCCGAAGCGGCGGCGGTGGTAGCGCTGGCGGACACCGCCTTCTCGACCGGGCCTGTTGCCGTCCTCATGAACAATGCCGGCATCAGCCTGCCGACGACGTCTTTCACGCAGATGGACAACTGGATGAAGCTGATGGACGTGAATTTTTTCGGCGTCCTTCGCGGCGTCCAGGCCTTTACCGGCCGGATGGTCGAGGCGGGACGACCCGCGGTGATCATCAACACCGGATCCAAGCAGGGCATCACCACGCCTCCAGGCAATCCCGGCTACAATGCCACCAAGGCAGGGGTGAAGGTGCTGAGCGAACAGCTTGCCCATGAATTGAGGCAGGCCGGCGCCCCGATCTCGGTGCACCTGTTCGTGCCCGGTTTCACCTATACCGGTATCACCGGCCCGGACGTGACCGAAAAACCGGCAGGCGCCTGGACGAGCGAGCAGACCGTCGATCATTTTCTGGAGCGTATGAAGGCGGGCGACTTCTACATCCTGTGTCCGGATAACGAAGTCGATGGAACGACGGACAGGCTCCGGGCGGAGTGGGCGGTCGGCGACATTATCGAGAACCGGCCGCCGCTGTCTCGCTGGCATCCGGACTACAAGAGCGCCTTCGCCGACTTCGAGAAAATGCGCAGCTCGCAGGCTCAGTCAGATTGACTGCATGATTCAACCTAAACAAACGGCAGCCGGGGTGGTAATGACGCACCGCCTGCCGAACATCCCGTCGCCCGACCGCCAGGCGTGACAAGACCGAAGGAGCCGCCATGCAGTCCAATCCATTCGCACCGAAATCCGCTCTCGACCGCCTGATCCTGCCGCTGGACGTTCCGACTGTCGCGGAAGCGGAACAGCTGGTCCGGCAAACCGAGGGCAAGGTGGGCGTCTACAAGATCGGCATGGAGCTGCAATTCGCCGGCGGGCTGGAATTTGCTCGCGATCTTGCGGCAGACGGCAAGAAGATCTTTCTCGACGTCAAGCTTCACGACATCGACAACACGATTGAAAAGGCCGTGCGGAACGTTGCCAAGATGGGCATGACCTTCATGACCCTGCACGGCTATCCGAAAACCATGCGGGCCGCGGTCAAGGGGCTTCAGGAAGAAGGTAACCCGCACCTCTGCCTGCTCGGCGTCACGGTGCTGACGGCGATGGATGAAGACGATCTGGTCGCGGCCGGTTATCGCGGCCCGATCGCGGACGTGGTTGCGGAGCGCGCCCGTGACGCACGAGCGGCCGGGATGGGCGGCATCGTTTGCGCGGCAACGGAATCCGCCGCCATGCGGAAGATCCTGGGCGAGGATCTGGTGATCGTCACCCCCGGCATCCGGCCGTCGGGCAGCGCGGCAGGCGACCAGCGCCGCGTAATGACACCGGCCGACGCGATTTCGGCGGGAAGCGACTATCTCGTCGTCGGCCGGCCAATCAGCAAGGCCGAAGATCCGGGCGCTGCTGCCGACGCGGTGGTCGCGGAGATTGAAGCGGCGCTTTAAGCGCCACTTCCGCGCAGTTCACCCTCGGTCCGAAGTCGTTTCGGCGCAGAGGCCGCATTGTCCTCGTGCGTGGCCCATCTTTCGAGACGGGCCTGCCGGCCCTCCTCAGGATGAAGTCGAGAAGGGTGGCGAGGTGAGTGAGTGCCAATCACCCCGATGGTCGATACCTCAGGCTGCCTTGCCGTCCGCGGCGGCGGAGCGGAGCACCATGCCGAAGAGATCGCGCGGATCGTCCGGGTCGGCCAGGAGGTCGAGCTTCTCGAAATGTCCTGTCTGCGGAAGAAGGTCACGGACATAGCGCAAGGCCGCGAAATCCTCGATCGCAAAGCCAACGCTGTCGAAGAGGGTGATCTGGTCGCGCGATGTCCGGCCCGGCGCCTTTCCGGAATAGACCTGCCAGAGTTCCGTGACCGGATGGTCGCGGCCCAGCTGCTGAAATTCGCCCTCGATATGGGTCTGGTCCGGAAATTCAACGAAGATATCCGAGCGCAGAAGAATGTCGCGATGCAGCTCCGTCTTGCCGGGACAGTCGCCGCCGACCGCGTTGATGTGAACGCCCGAGCCGATCATGTTGTCGGTCAGGATGGTGGCCGACTTCTTGTCCGCTGTCACCGTGGTGATGATATCCGCTCCCTCGATCGCCTCCTGCGCGCTTGCGCAGACCGTCACGGTCAGGCCTGTTCCGTTCAGATTGCGGGCAAGGCGCTCGCTCGCCGTGGCGTCGAGATCGTAGGCGCGGATGTCCGTGATGCCGACCATCTCCTTGAAGGCCAGACACTGGAAATCGGACTGGGCGCCGTTGCCGATGATTGCCATTGTGGTCGACCCTTCCGGCGCAAGGTATGTCGCGGCGAGCGCCGAGTTTGCCGCCGTCCTGAGAGCCGTCAGGATCGTCATTTCACTGAAAAGCACCGGATAGCCGGTCAGGAGGTTTGACAGGACGCCGAAGCCGGTGACGGTCTGCAACCCGTTGCGGAAGTTACCTGGATGTCCGTTGACGTATTTGAACCCGAAGGTCCGGCCGTCGCTGGTCGGCATCAGTTCGATCACCCCCTGCGGCGCATGGGCCGGAATGCGGGGCTTCTTGTCGAAACTTTCCCAGCGCAGAAAATCCTCCTCGATATAGCCGGCAATGCCGCGCATGAAGCCTTCCACGCCAACCGCGCGCACGTTGCGCATCATGTTGTCGACGCTGACGAAAGGCACGTAGGCGAGGTCGGAAGGCTCGAAGTTCACTTTTTCGACGGTCATGCTGCAAGTCCTCTAGAAGCTTATCGTTGGCCGGTCGAACACCCGGCGGCCAAAGAGGCTGCCGGCGAGATCGACCATCAGACGCGCGGTTTTTCCGCGTTCATCCAGAAAGGGGTTGAGCTCGACCAGGTCGAGCGAGGTGACGAGGCCGCTGTCATGGAGCATTTCCATGACCAGATGCGCCTCTCGAAAGCTGGTGCCCCCCGGGACGGTGGTTCCGACGGCCGGGGCGATGTCGGGATCCAGAAAATCGACATCCAGCGAAACATGCAGCAGACCGTTGTTGCTGCGCACGCGCTCCAGAAAAGGTGCCAGAAGCGCGGTGATGCCGGTCTCGTCGATCCGGCGCATGTCGCTGACGCCGACGCCGTGGTCGATCAAGAGCCGGCGCTCGGCCTCATCGATCGACCGCACGCCGAGGATCTCGACGTTCTGCGGATCGAGCGCATGCTGCAGCGGGCCGTCCAGAAGGTCATCGAAGCCCGGCAGGCCGCACAGGAAGGCGAGGGGTGTGCCGTGGAGGTTGCCGCTATCAGTACTTTGAAGGGTGTGGAAGTCGGAATGCGCATCGAGCCAGAGCACGAAGAGCGGACGTCCCTGTGCCGCCGCCGCCCGTGCCTGACCCGACACCGTGCCGGCCGCCATGGCATGGTCGCCGCCGAGATAGATCGGGAACACCGTTGAGCAGCCGAGATCAGACGCCCTTGCGTGCAGCGACCGCGTCCAGCCGACATAGGCAGGATAATTCTTGAGAACAGGGTTTGGCGCTTCGAGAGGGCCGACGCCGACAGGCTTCAGGTTGCCGGTGTCCAGGACACCGTAGCCCAGCGCGGAAAGCATCTCGGCAAGGCCGGCTGTCCGGTAGGCGTCCGGGCCCATCCGGCAGCCGCGCTGCCCGGCGCATTCATCGATCGGTGCCCCGACCAGAACGATCTGTCTGTCCCGAATGCCCACGTGCCCCTCAGCGCGAATCTCCAGTAGATTCAAGCTTGCTGGACCGGCGTGGCGGAGTAAATCCGTCAGGTTGATAAATTGATAAGTCAAATCTATCATTCTGGTATATGCAATTTATCGAAATGGTCACATGGACACTCTTGATTACCGGCTTATCTCGCTATTACGACATGATGGCCGCCGCTCGGTTTCCGATCTGGCAAGCGATCTGAAGGTTTCGCGGGCAACCGTGCGTGCGCGCATGGAGAAGCTGCAGGAGACCGGAGAAATTCTCGGGTACACTGCGGTGCTGCGCGATGACTGGCGCGACCTGCCGATCCGGGCCGTGACGCTGGTCCTGGTCGAGGGCCACAACACGGAGCCCGCCATTCGCGCATTGAGCGCCATGACCGAGGTCCGCGCCATCCATTCAACCAACGGGAAATGGGACCTCGTTCTCGACATCGCGACCCGCGACCTTTCCGCCTTCGATGACGCCCTGAACAGGATCCGGCTGATCGACGGCATTGCTGGCACGGAAACCAACCTTCTGCTGACGACCCGCAAGGGGCCGCTGGTCTCTGCAAGCGAGTACAAGGACGTTCAGAGCTAGGAGCGTGGCGACCTTTCCGGGTTCCCGTTCCTCGAGCAGTTCTTGGGAGTTTCTTGGAATTGACCTGCTTGTCGCAAATCGGGTCGCATGCGGCCGGCAGGCGCCCTAAACTCGTGACCAGTTCCTCAGATGCGATCCAAAGCGACATGACCAGAGCCATCGACCTTTCCAGCCTCACCTCCGATCCGGAGCCGATTTCCGTCGGTGCGGAAGCCGCCGAAAACTACAAGGTGGTGAAGAAGACGCTTGAGCGCATCACACGCGACTGGCGCGACCAACCGAGCCTCGAACAGCTTGCCCGTGAAGTCGGGCTGCAGCCGATCCAGCTGCAGCGGGTGTTCTCGCGCTGGGCCGGGCTGACGCCGAAGCAGTTTCTGCAGGCGATCACGCTGGACCACGCGAAGGCGCTGCTCCGCGACAGCACCAGCGTGCTCGACACCTCCTTCGAGGTCGGCCTGTCCGGCTCGTCACGCCTGCACGATCTCTTCGTCACGCATGAGGCCATGACACCCGGCGACTATCGTAACCGCGGCGCGGGCCTGGAAATCGCCTACGGCTTTCATCCCTCGCCGTTCGGCCAGGTGCTGGTCATGGCGACGGAGAAGGGCCTTGCCGGCATGGGGTTTGCCGACGAGGGCGGCGAAGCCGAAGCGTTGGAGGACATGTCCCGGCGCTGGCCCGCCGCCCGCTTCGTCAGCGATCCGAAGGGAACGGCGCGCTATGCCCGGCGCGTTTTCGATCCTGCAGAGTGGCAGCAGGACCAGCCGCTCAATATCGTCATGATCGGGACCGACTTTGAAATCCGGGTCTGGCAGGCGCTGCTGAAGATACCGATGGGCCGTGCGACCACCTATTCCGACGTCGCCGAGGCCGTTGGCAAACCCTCTGCCTCCCGCGCCGTCGGAACGGCCGTCGGCCGAAATCCGATTTCCTTCGTGGTTCCCTGCCACCGGGTGCTCGCCAAGGGTGGCAGCCTGGGGGGCTATCACTGGGGCCTGACGCGCAAACGCGCCATTCTCGGCTGGGAGTGCGGCCTGTCCGGCCCCGTTCTGGAGAACCTCTGAGCGAAGCTGTACCTCGGCGGGACGATCGCCTCTATTGCACAGGACCGTCGGGCATCGGGTAGTCGCCGGTGATGTCCCATCCGAAGGCCGCGATGCGCTCGGCCGCCATTGGCGTCAGGTCGCCGGTGATCAGGAAGTCCACGCCTGAGGGCGGGAACGGCAATCCGGCGAAACCTTCGTGGATCGAGGAAAATGTCCGCGCGCCCGTTTCCGTCCAGGCCACCAGATCGAGCGGCAGCACAACGGCGGCGATACCGTCACGGCGGAGCGAGATCGGAATATCAGCAACCATCCTGACCTGCTCAAGCCCGGAAACGGTGCGGTTATAGGTCTCCAGAAGGACGACACGGCGCAGCTGGAAATAGGCAACATCCCGGGCTTCCGCTTCGGCGGCTTTCATCGCGATCAGATCGAGACCGCGAACGCCGGGCATTGCCCGAAGTTGATAGGCGATCGCCGCTTTTTCGGATGCGGTGTAGAACGGGTTCGACGCCATTTTGCCGATCGTCTGTTCGCTCACGCCCGCCATCCGGAAGGCTTGCGCGGTGCGCTCCGCCAGTTCGGCCGGCGAGCTGTCGACGAGCAGCGTGCGGAAATTGTCCGCCTGGCGGGCCACATTGACGACAACCCCGCCGGGCAGAAGGCTGGTGATCGCGCCCACGGTCCAGTTGCCGGCCGTGGTCACGCTGGCTGTCTCGTCCAGCTTGGCGGCAAGCGGCTTGTAGAAGGTGTAAGGGTCGACGCCAATTTTGACCGCGAGTTCGCGTTTGGCGCGCGCCTGTCCGGTGATGGACGCTGCAAGTTCGGAGGCAGAGCCTCCCTTCCCGCTGACCGCCGCCTCGACCCCCTTGCCGATGCGGCTGAACATGCGGCCGACGCCGGAAACGGTGTTTTTTGCGGTTCCTACAGGGTTCGTCACGGTGCTTTCGACAAATTGCACCGGCTTCATGGCCGCCTGCTTCAGGCCACTGACGAAACTGGCGTCGTTCTTGAGGCTTTCCAGCGCGACGAGGGCGGAGATTTCCTTGAGGCGCAGCCGCAAAAGGCCGTCGCCCTCGATCTGCTCGACACCGGCATCCGTCTGCACCTGGTAGATGCGCAGGAAGCCATCGCTGCGCACCGGCGACAGCACCGCATAGCCAGGGCCGAGCTGATTGCCGTCGAGAACGACGGAAGGATCCTCTTCCGGAGGTGTCTCATATTGTCCGCTGAGGGCACGGGCTGCCTGCACGGAGATCATCAGCGCAGCCAGAAGCCCCGCCGATCCCAGCCATTTTCCCGAAGTTAATCTCATGCCAGCAGCCTCCATTCAGGATCACAAGCCTTTCCTGACATGCTAAAGCCGAGAAACCAAGTCTTTGCAACGATCTATTCTGGCGGCGTACCGTTGCGGGCAAGCGCTTCTCCGGCAAGATAAAGCGAACCGCAGATCAGAATGCGCGGTGGTTCGCCGTCTTCCTCGGCACAGACCGCGATATCCGCCAGCGCGGCATCGAGAGACGGGAACGGCGTTGCCTCAAGCCCCGCACAGCGGGCGAGATCAGCAAGGTCCTCGGGCGTGCGGGCGGTTGTCGTGGTGGAAATTGGCACGGTTCCGACGTGACGGACCAACCCGTGAAAGGGGCGGAAAAACCCGACCGGGTCCTTGGTCGTGAGCATGCCGGAAACCAGATAGAGCGGCCGCGGCGAGCGCTCTTCCTGTTCGCCCATGAACTGCGCGATCGAAATGCCGGCACCTGGATTGTGGCCGCCATCGACCCAGACCTCGGCGCCCTGAGGGCAGATGTCATAAAGGGGCCCATGGGTCACCGGCTGAAGACGGCCCGGCCAGTTCACGGATTTCAGGCCCTTTGCGATATCCGGCTCTTCGGGAAGCAGGCCGGCCGCCTTGAGCCCGGCAAGGGCAAGACCCGTATTGGCAAATTGATGACTGCCATTCAGGATGGGCAGAGGCAGATCGATCAGTTCCTCGTCGTCCTGAAAGGTCAGGCGGCCCTGGTCAGCCTGTGCAAGAAAATCCTCGCCATATATCCGAAGCGACGAGCCATTGCGTGCCGCCACCCGTTCCAGAACCGGTCGTGCGCCGTCTTCAAGCTCTGCGCTGACGACGGGTACGCCCTTCTTGATGATACCGGCCTTTTCGGCCGCGATGGCGGCGACATCGTCACCAAGGAATTTCTCGTGATCCATGGAGATCGGCGTGATGACCGTTGCCAGCGGCCTGTCGATGACGTTGGTCGCATCGAGACGGCCGCCGAGACCGACTTCCAGAAGAAGGACATCGGCAGGCTGCTCGGCAAAAAGCATGAAGGCGGCTGCGGTCGTGATCTCGAAAAAGGTTATCTCTTCGCCCGCGTTGGCCGCCTCGCAGCGCTCCAGAGCGTCATACAGCAGCAGATCGGAGACGAACTTGCCCGTGTTTCCAAGGCGGATACGCTCGTTGAAGGACACGAGATGCGGAGATGTGTAGACATGGCAGCGCCGTCCGGAGGCCTCCAGAACCGCGCGCATGGTTGCGGTGACGGACCCCTTGCCGTTGGTGCCGGCGATATGGATGACAGGAGGCAACTTGCGTTCCGGATTGCCCAGCGCGGTCAGCAGCCGGTGCATGCGCCCGAGAGAAAGATCGATCTCCTTCGGGTGCAGTGCCAGCAGGCGGTCCAGAATTTTCGTGATTTGATCCAAGGCCCCCTCCGAAGGGTCCCTTTGTTTTCGGTCAAGCGTGTTTAGGGGATGCCCCCGCGCGTGACAAGCGGGCCGGGCCGATTTGCCCTATATTGCCGCAATCACGATATTTACGGCCGAAAATCCGGCACTAGCGTGCCGGTTCAGCCTCATCCGCGGTTTCCTGAGGAGCAGCATCTGCCGACGCAGGTTTCGTCTCGGCGTCTTCGCTCGACGTCTTCTCGGCAGGTTTCGGCGCTTCCAGTTTCGGCAGCTCGACCTCACGTTTCATGAGGATGCTGGAGATCCGGAAAATGGTTTCCTTCATCTCCTGGCGCGGCACGACCATGTCGATCATACCGTGGTCCAGAAGATATTCCGCCGTCTGGAAGTCCTCGGGAAGTTTTTCGCGAACGGTCTGCTCGATCACGCGGCGGCCGGCAAAGCCGATCATGGCGCCGGGTTCGGCGATATGGACGTCACCGAGCATCGCGTAGGATGCCGAGACACCGCCGGTGGTCGGGTTGGTCAGCACGACGATATAGGGCAGTCCCGCTTCGCGCAGCATCTGCACGCCAACGGTGGTGCGAGGCATCTGCATCAGCGACAGGATGCCTTCCTGCATGCGTGCGCCGCCGGATGCGGCAAACATGACGAAGGGCGTGCCTGTCTCGACCGCTTTCAGCATGCCTTCCAGAATAGCCTCGCCAGCCGCCATACCGAGCGAGCCGGCGATAAACTCGAAATTCTGAACGGCCACGGTCATTTTCATGCCGTTGACCTTGCCCTGGGCGACGAGGACGGCCTCGTCTTCGCCGGACCTGGCGCGGGCTTCTTTCAGACGGTCGGAATAGCGTTTGGAATCGCGAAACTTGTGCGGGTCGGCCTGAACGCCGCGCGTCTTCACGGTGTCATAGGCGCCATCATCGAAAAACGTCTCGAGGCGCTTGCGAGCGGGCATGCGCATGTGATGGCCGGAATTCGGTATCACCCACAGGTTCGCTTCCAGGTCGCGGTGAAACACCATCTCGCCGGTCTCGGGGCACTTGATCCAGAGATTTTCCGGAACCTCGCGCTTTTTCCAAAGATCGCGGATCTTGGGGCGTACTAACGAATTGATCCAGTTCACGATAAACGCGTCCGTTCGGTTTTGTTGCCAACGGGCGGATAAATGGGGTCCGCCGCACATTAATTCAAACAGGGTGCCTGTCAGGCCGAGCGTGCCCGAGCACAACCCGATGCAAGGTCCGCGACCACGTCGGTGACGGCCTTCACGGTCCGGTCGGTCGCCTTGCCATCGTCATCCAGGCTTTCCCGGATAGCATTGACCAGAACCGAGCCGACCACAACACCGTCAGCGTCCTTGCCGATGGTCGCTGCCTGGTCCGCGGTCTTCACACCGAAGCCGACGGCCACGGGCAGGTCCGTATGGTTCTTGATGCGATTCACCGCATCGGCGACACGTCCTGTGTCCTTGATGTTCGCACCGGTAATGCCAGTCACCGATACGTAATATACAAATCCGGAGGTATTTGCGAGCACGGCGGGAAGGCGCTTGTCGTCCGTGGTCGGCGTAGCAAGCCGGATGAAGTTCAGGCCGGCTTCCAGAGCGGGAATGCACAACTCGTCATCCGCTTCGGCCGGGATGTCCACGATGATGAAGCCGTCGACGCCGGCTTCCCTGGCGACTTCGACGAATTTCTTCGGCTCCCGGACATAGATCGGATTGTAATAGCCCATCAGCAGGATCGGCGTTTCCTGATCCTGTTCGCGAAACTTGCGCACCATGTCCAGCGTCTTGTCCATGGTGTGGCCACCCGCGAGCGCGCGCTGGTTGCCGAGCTGAATGGGAATGCCTTCGGCCATCGGATCGGAAAACGGCATACCGAGTTCGATCACGTCCGCGCCGGCCGCGGGAAGGGCGTTGAGGATAGCCTGGGAGGTCTGCAGATCGGGATCGCCTGCGGTCACGAATGTTACGAGAGCCGGTCTCCCGGCTTGCGCACAGGCTTTAAAACGGCGGTCGATACGCGTTTCCGACATTCACTGCTACCCTTTTTGTGCCTGCATATCCCTACAGACGTCACGTGTCTGAGCGATGTACGGGGGCAGCGGCCATGATGTCAATCTATCAATGCACGAGAAAAGCGGGCTCAGAGAGCGTCGGAGGCTCGCGAAACAGCTGGCGTTATTTGCTCGGATAGTCGATCAGGCCAATCGCACGGACTTCACCATCGTTGCGATAGACGTGCTCGTTGCGGATGGGCCTGGACCTTCCCGCACGCAGCATCGTTCCGGTGCCACTCCGGTAGACGGTGGAAAGAGGCGCGGCGGATGGTGCGCTCAGAAGAAGGGCCTGCAAAGTGCTCATGGGAAAACCTGAAAGCGTAAATTCGACTCATCATGTCAATTCGACGCTAGGTAACTACCGCTTCTTGTGCAGCGCAACAAGTCTTTATGCTGCAAGGCAGGATTACCGTAAACGCATGGCTACTCACGCTGCCAAGCTTTTTTGGCATACTGCGAACGCACCATGTGCGCTTAAATTGTCTCGTGCATCAGATCCGCGCTCCAGAGAGAGCGCTCATACTGCTGAAACAGGAGCCGAAAATAGCTCCGTTTCGGTTGGTTTCCGCCCGCGTGCGCAGACAGACCACGCCGACAGGTGAAGCGCCTTCATCACAGTTTCACTGAAGGTGCCGTTGAGTGACCTTCGCGTGTTTCCCGTGAAACACGGCACACGCTGCTTGGGACCTGCAAGGCGGGCGACACCCACTGTCAACGACTGCTTTGTCAATTGCTGTCCAGCAGACCTTCGGGTCTTAGAGAGAAAACCTTGTCGAACCTATGCAGACGCGACGCCGCGGCGGCTTGCGCGTTCAGGCTGGCGGTGGCCCGCCAGCTCAGCGCTTGAAGTACTTGTTGAACGCGTAGCTGGTGATCTCGCTGCGGTCCAAGCCACGCTCGGCGAGCTGGTCTGAGCTCAGGCGCGTGAGGAAGTCGATTTCGTGGGAAACACGGTGGGCGGCGCGTACGTCGCGAACAAATCCGGTGATCGTTCTGAAGGCCATCTTTTCTATCCTGCCTTTGAGGTATGCGAGAAGCGCGGTGCACATCTCTTTTGCTGCACACAAAATAATCGCTGACCGAATTTGCACAACAAATGTTTTTGCATTGCAGCAATGCCGGAAAAGCAGATCCGGGCAGATCGCCCAAAAGCCCACGAAAAAGCCGCGCACCTTGCGGCACGCGGCTTGGTCAGAAAGCGGAATGTGCGGTTGCTACATATCGAACCCGAGCATCTGGCCGACAGCAAACACATCCTTGTCGCCGCGCCCGCAGAGGTTCATGACGAGGATCTGGTCCTTGTCCATCTGCGGTGCGAGCTTGACGACATGCGCCAGGGCGTGGGCCGGCTCAAGCGCCGGGATGATGCCTTCGACACGGGTCAGCATCTGGAAGGCGTCCAGCGCTTCGGTGTCCATGACCGGCACATATTCAACGCGGCCGATTTCCTTGAGCCAGGAGTGTTCCGGACCGATGCCGGGATAGTCGAGCCCGGCGGAAATCGAATGCCCCTCGAGGATCTGACCGTCGTCGTCCTGAAGCAGGTAGGTGCGGTTTCCGTGCAGCACGCCCGGCTTGCCGGCTGTGAGGGAGGCGCAATGTTCCTCGCCTTCCAGGCCCCGGCCGCCAGCCTCGACGCCGTAGATCTTGACGTCCTTGTCGTCCAGGAACGGATGGAACAGACCGATTGCGTTGGAGCCGCCACCCACTGCGGCGACAAGCGCGTCCGGAAGACGGCCCTCGGCTTCCATCATCTGTTCCCGCAGCTCCGTGCCGATCACCGACTGGAAATCGCGCACCATTTCCGGATAGGGATGCGGGCCGGCCGCCGTGCCGATCAGGTAATAGGTGTCATCGACATTCGTGACCCAGTCGCGCAGGGCCTCGTTCATCGCGTCCTTCAAGGTGCCAGCACCAGCCGTCACCGGAACGATTTCGGCGCCGAGAAGCTTCATGCGGAAGACGTTCGGCTTCTGGCGCTCCACATCGGTGGCGCCCATGTAGACGACGCAGGGAAGGCCAAAACGGGCACAAACGGTGGCCGTCGCCACGCCGTGCTGACCGGCACCGGTTTCCGCGATGATGCGCGTCTTGCCCATCCGCTTGGCGAGAAGAATCTGGCCAAGGCAGTTGTTGATCTTGTGAGACCCGGTGTGGTTCAGCTCGTCGCGCTTGAAATAGATCTTCGCACCGCCGAGCTCCTCGGTCAGGCGTTCGGCGAAGTACAACGGCGACGGGCGGCCGGTATAGTGCTTGTTGAGCGACTCGATCTCGGCATGGAACTCCGGATCGTCCTTGGCTTCCTTGTAGTGACGCTCGAGATCGAGAATGAGCGGCATCAGGGTTTCGGCCACGTATCGCCCACCGAAAATGCCGAAATGCCCGCGATCGTCCGGACCGGTCCGGATGCTGTTCGCCATGTCGTTCACGCTAAAACTCCTTAACCCGGATATCAGGCGCTCTTGGCCGCTGCCACGAAAGCGCGAATGAGTTCGTTGTCCTTGACGCCCTTGTCCCGTTCGACGCCGGACGAAACATCGACTGCCCTGGCGCCGCTCGTCCTGACGGCTTCGGCGACGTTGGTCGGGTTCAAGCCTCCGGAAAGCATGAAGGGCTTCTTGAGGTCAAGATCTTTCAGCAGCGTCCAGTCGTAGGAAACCCCGTTGCCGCCGGGCAGATCCGCCCCAATCGGCGGCTTCGCGTCGAAAAGCAGCCAGTCGGCGACAACGGCATAGTAATGAGCCTGCTCAAGGTCGGACTTGTCGGAAATGGCCATCGCCTTCATGACGCGGGTTCCCTGCATCACCTTCGCGGCCGCCAGCGCCTCGGGCGCTTCTGAGCCGTGAAACTGGATGATGTCGGGGTTCACCAGCTCCCGGATACGCGACAGGCCGTCCGGGTCCATATTGACCGTCACCGCGACGATTTCCGCCTTGCCGCGCGCCATGTCCGCCAGGCGAGAGGCCTGGCTCAGCGTCACGTGACGCGGGCTCTTTGGAAAAAACATGAGACCTACCATGTCGGCCCCGGACTCCAGCGCCGCTTCCATGGTGTCTTCGGTCGAAAGACCGCAGATTTTGACTTTGATGTCCGACATGACACGAGATATCGCCGCTGGGGCCTGGTTTGTCAAAAGGGGAATGGTGGGCGCGGCTTGTTCCAGACCTGAGGGTGGCACGCGCGCAAGGACATACCCTCCGTACTTTTCTGCCTTCTTTTCCGGCATAAGCGTCCAAAATATCCGCTTTTCCAACAATGGTGATTGACGCAAGATTGATCGTACACAAATGAAAATGGAGAGGCAGATGAGCGAAATGGTCTCCTTCGAAAATCGCCGGAATTTCCTGAAACTGTCCGCAGGTCTCGGGCCCGCACTGATGTGCGCTGCGCCTCTTTCCAGAGCGCTTGCCGCCGGAGCGATCAAGCCGGGCGCTGACGCGGTGCTGATCGTGGTCGACGTGCAGAACTGCTTCCTTCCGACCGGGACATTGCCGGTGAAGAAGGGCGATGAGGTAGTGCCGGTGATCAATGAGCTGGCAAAGAAATTCCAGAACGTGGTGATCACCCAGGACTGGCACACGCCAGGCCACTCGTCGTTTGCTTCCAGTCACGACGGAAAGGCTCCTTTCGAGACGGTCGAGCTCGACTACGGCACCCAGGTGCTCTGGCCCGACCACTGCGTCCAGGGAACCGATGACGCCAAGCTCGCGCCGGGTCTCGACCTTCCTCATGCGCAACTGATCATCCGCAAGGGCTACAACAGCGCCGTTGACAGCTATTCGGCTTTCCAGGAAGCGGACAAGGAAACCGGAACAGGCCTGACCGGATATCTGACCGAGCGCGGCATCAACGAGGTCTACGTCTGCGGCCTCGCAACCGATTTCTGCGTTGCCTGGTCGGCTCTCGACGCAAGAGCAAAGGGCATGACGGTCTCCGTCATCGAGGACGCCAGCCGCGCCATCGACCTCAACGGCTCCCTTGATGCTGCCTGGTCCTCCATGACGGACGCGGGCATCGAGCGCATCCAGTCGTCGGATTTCGCGTAAGGGGTTCGGCGAGCACGCTTTGGTACTGCGGCGTGCATGCCACCGTTCAGAATTCGGAACCTACAGGTTTGTGGCGCACCGGTCCCGGCTCGCGCGATGCGCGTCCGGGATGACGACGGTTGAGGGCAAGAAGACCTCCCCTTCGTCATCCCGGACGGAGCGAAGCGGAGATCCGGGATCGGTGAGCCGAAACACTTTCGGTTCAGGCGCGCCGCCAGAGGAACGCCGCCTTTAACGCTTCAAGATCCTACGTGACGTTGAACGCCGCGATTGCTGCCATGTTGACGATGTCGCTGTCCTTGGCGCCGAGCGGGAGGATCTGGATCGACTTGTCGAAGCCGACGAGGAGAGGGCCAATGACGGTCGCGCCGCCCAGTTCCTGCAGCATCTTGGTCGAGATCGATGCGGAGTGGAACGCGGGCATCACGAGCACATTGGCCGGGCCGGAGAGGCGGCAGAAGGGATAAGCGGACATGCGGTCCAAGTTCAGCGCGACATCCGCGGCCATTTCGCCGTCGTATTCGAAATCAACGCGGCGCCGGTCGAGAATCTTGACTGCCTCGATGACCTTTTCGGAGCGTTCGCCCTTCGGATGGCCGAAGGAGGAGTAGGCCAGCATGGCGACGCGCGGCTCGTAGCCAAGCTTCCGGGCGACATGGGCCGCTTCTTCCGCGATATCGGCGAGCTCCTCGGACGTCGGCATGTCGATGACGGCGGTGTCGGCGATCAGCACGGTGCGGCCACGGGCCAGCGCCAGGGAAACGCCGATGACGCGATGGCCCGGCTTCGGGTCGATGGTGGCCTTCACCGTGTCGAGTGCAACGGAGTAGTTCCGCGTCAGGCCGGTGACCATCGCATCGGCATCACCGCGTGCGACCATGATCGCGCCCCAGTAGTTGCGGTCGTTGTTGACCATGCGCTGGCAGTCCCGCAGGAGATAGCCACGGCGCTGCAGCCGGCCATAGAGATACTGTGCGTAATCGGCGTTCCTGTCGGACAGACGGGCGTTCTGGATGGTGATCCCCGGCCGCTCGATATCCACGCCGGCCTGATGGGCCATGGATTTGATCTCGTCCTCGCGGCCGATCAGGATCGCTTCGCCCAGCCCCTGCGACACGAAGCTGGTGGCTGCGCGGATGACCGGCTCTTCCTCACCCTCTGCAAAGACGACGCGCTTCGGCAGCTGGCGCACCTTGGAGAAGATCCGCTGAAGGGTGCCGGCGACGGGATCGCGGCGGGCCGACAGCTGGTGCCTGTAGGTTTCCATGTCGACGATGGGCCGGCGGGCCACGCCGGAATCCATCGCAGCCTGTGCGACCGCAGGCGGAATGGTATGGATCAGCCGCGGATCGAACGGCACCGGGATGATGTATTCGGGGCCGAATTTCGGCCGGTTGCCACGATAGGCCGCAGCGACCTCGTCCGGCACTTCCTCGCGAGCCAGATCGGCAAGGGCGTGGGCACAGGCAACCTTCATCTCGTCATTGATGGTCGTTGCCTGCACGTCCAGCGCACCGCGGAATATATAGGGGAACCCGAGCACGTTGTTGACCTGGTTCGGATAATCCGACCGGCCGGTGGCGACGATGGCATCGTCACGGACTTCGGCCGCCTCCTCCGGCGTGATTTCCGGGTCCGGGTTGGCCATCGCGAAAATGACCGGGTTGGGCGCCATGACCCGCAGCATGTCGGGGGTCAGCGCGCCCTTTGCCGACACGCCGAAGAAAACGTCCGCGCCCTTGAGCGCGTCATAGAGAGAGCGGTCATCGGTCTCGATGGCGTGAGCGGATTTCCACTGGTTCATGCCCTCCTCGCGGCCCTTGTAGATCACGCCCTTGGTGTCGCACAGGGTCACGTTCTGGTGCGGGATGCCCATGGCCTTGACCAGCTCGATGCAGGCGATACCTGCAGCGCCGGCGCCGTTGCAGACGACTTTGGTATCCTTCATCTCCCGGCCGGTCAGGTGGAGGGCATTGATCAGCCCCGCTGCCGCGATGATGGCGGTGCCATGCTGGTCGTCGTGGAACACCGGAATGTCCATCAGCTCTCGCAGCCGCTGTTCGATGATGAAGCAGTCCGGCGCCTTGATGTCCTCCAGGTTGATGCCGCCGAAGGACGGGCCGAGATAGCGCACGGAATTGATGAATTCCTCAACGTCCTGGGTGTCGATCTCCAGATCGATGCTATCGACATCCGCAAACCGCTTGAAGAGAACAGCCTTGCCTTCCATGACCGGCTTGGACGCAAGCGCACCGAGATTGCCGAGGCCGAGGATGGCGGTTCCGTTGGAAATCACCGCAACCAGATTACCCTTGGTCGTGTAGTCGTAGGCCCGGCTCGGGTCTTCCGCGATCGCCCGCACCGGCACCGCGACACCCGGCGAATAGGCCAGCGAGAGATCGCGCTGGGTCGCCATCGGCTTGGTGGGTGATATCTCCAGTTTTCCCGGCCGGCCCTGCTGGTGAAACTGCAGAGCTTCCTGGTCGGTAAAGCTGACGCTGGTCTTGGAAGACGACTTCTTGGCGGACATGTGGGGGCGTTTCCTCTCGGTCGCGTGTTCTCACGCGTTTTGGTGTGCTGAAATGGAAGCTTATCCCCTGGAAAATGAAGCCTCAAGCGAAGATGGCCAAAGGGGTCTCTGGAATGATGCGCAAGGTTTGATACCAATCGGGCATGAGTGGAGTAAGCGCGCAACAATCGGCTCCGGCGGACACGAAAGTCACGCCGATGATGGCCCAGTTCCTCGAGATCAAGGCCGCCAATCCGGACAGCCTGCTGTTTTACCGGATGGGCGACTTCTACGAGCTCTTCTTCGATGACGCGGAAGTGGCATCGCGGGCGCTGGGCATCACGCTTACGAAACGCGGCAAGCACCAGGGCGAAGATATCCCGATGTGCGGCGTGCCCGTGCATGCGGCCGACGACTATCTGCAGAAACTCATTGCCAAGGGCCACAGGGTTTCGGTTTGCGAACAGACCGAAGATCCTGCGGAAGCGAAGAAGCGCGGCTCGAAATCCGTCGTCCGCCGGGATGTGGTGCGTCTGGTAACGCCCGGCACGCTGACCGAGGAACGACTGCTTGATGCCGGCACCAACAACTACCTCATGGCACTGACGCGGCTGAAGGGCGGATCTCTGGACGGCGACGCCGTCTATGGGCTTGCATGGATCGACATGTCGACAGGGTCGTTCCAGGTTTCCGAAACGGATCATCAGCGCCTCGCCGCCGACCTGGCGCAGGTCAGCCCGCGCGAGCTGATCCTTGCCGACAATCTGCTTCAGGAAAGCGACGTGCGGCAGCTCGCCGAACAATCCGGCGGTGCCATGTCGCCGGTGCCGCGAGCGTTTTTCGACAGCTCCACGGCAACCGACCGCCTTGCACATTACTTCGGCGTGCGCACGCTGGACGGCTTCGGCACCTTCAGCCGCGCAGAGCTGTCGGCTGCGGCGGGTGTTCTTTCCTACGTGGAAAAGACCCAGCTCGGCGAGCGCCCCCCGCTGGATCCGCCAGTGCGCGAAGCCGGTACGGGTCGCATGCTGATCGACCCGGCGACGCGGGCAAACCTGGAATTGTCGCGTACCCTTTCCGGCGAAAAGCAGGGCTCGTTGCTGGCGATGATCGACAGGACCGTCACCGGAGGCGGTTCGCGCTTGCTGGCCAGCCGGCTGGCGGGGCCGCTGGTGAATGTCGACGCGATCCAGCACAGGCATGATTCCGTTGCCTATTTCCTTGAAAACGAGATCATGCGCGAAGGTCTGCGTCAGACCCTGAAAGGCGCGCCCGACATGGCCCGCGCCTTGTCGCGGATCGCGTTGAACCGGGGCGGACCGCGCGACATCCTGAGCGTTGCACAGGGGCTGGAGGCAGCCCGCGCCGCCGCAGACCAGACCGCTTCGGGCAACGTGCCGGCTGAAATTTCCGCCGCGCGGGCAAGCCTCGAACAGGCGCCGCACGAGCTTGGCGCGGAACTCGTTGCCGCGATCAAGGAAGAACCGCCGCTCCTCAAGCGTGACGGCGGCTTCATCGCCAGCGGATACAGTGCCGATCTCGACGAACTGCGCTCGCTGCGCGACGAAAGCCGCAAGGTAATCGCGCGCCTTCAGGCCGAATATTCCGAGGAACTCGGCCTTCGGTCGCTGAAGATCAAGCACAACAACGTGCTCGGCTGGTTCATCGAGACGCCGACGGCACAGGCGGAGCAGCTGTCGGGCGATCCGAGCCGGTTCATCCACCGCCAGACCATGGCCGGTGCGATGCGCTTCACAACGACCGAGCTTGCGGATCTGGAATCGAAGATCGCCAGCGCCGGTGAACGGGCCCTGGCGATCGAACTGGAGATTTTCGAACGGCTCTGCCAGGCGATTATCGCGTCCGGTGAGGCGATCAAGGCGGCGGCGCAGGGACTCAGCATCCTTGATGTGTCCGCTGCGCTCGCCAAGCTTGCTCAGGAAGAGAACCACGTCCGGCCGACGGTGGATGACAGCCGCGCCTTCGACATTCGCGGGGGTCGGCACCCGGTGGTCGAACAGGCCCTGCGCAGATCCGGCGGAGAAAGCTTCGTTGCCAACGATGCGGATCTCGGACCGAAGGCGGAAGACGACATCGGCCATATCTGGCTGATCACCGGTCCCAACATGGCCGGTAAGTCAACCTTCCTGCGTCAGAACGCGCTGATTGCCGTCCTGGCCCAGTCCGGTGCATTCGTGCCTGCCGCCGCCGCGCATATCGGCGTTGTCGACCGGCTGTTCTCGCGCGTCGGGGCCGCCGACGATCTGGCGCGCGGACGATCGACCTTCATGGTCGAGATGGTCGAAACCGCTGCCATTCTCAACCAGGCCGGCGACAGGTCGCTGGTGATCCTGGACGAAATCGGACGCGGCACGGCGACCTTCGACGGTCTTTCCATCGCCTGGGCGACGATCGAGCATCTGCACGAGGTCAACCGGTCCCGCGCCCTGTTCGCGACCCATTACCACGAGCTGACCGCCCTGTCGGGCAAGCTGGACCGCCTGTCCAACGCCACCGTTTCCGTGAAGGAGTGGAAGGGCGACGTCATTTTCCTGCACGAGATCGTGCCGGGTGCCGCCGACCGGTCCTACGGGATCCAGGTCGCCAAGCTGGCGGGTCTTCCGCCGAGCGTCGTTGAGCGGTCGAAGCAGGTGCTCAGCCAGCTCGAGGAGCAGGACCGCCGCTCGCCGACAGAAACCCTGATCGACGAATTGCCGCTTTTCGCCAGCCTTGCACAGACAGCCCCGAGGGGAGGCGCCGCGGCGGCGGAGCCGGATCCTGTTCTCCAGTCGCTGAACGACATCAATCCCGACGACATGACACCTCGGGAGGCCCTTGAGGCGCTTTACCGGCTGAAGACCCTCAGCACGGACGAGTCGGGACGTTAGAACTTTCGAAATTTACATTGAAAATCGAAGTAAATTCTGAAAACAACTTTTCTTGCGATGAATAAATACATGGCTTAAAGTTTCTCAGTCCAGTAACCATCAAGGAAATGGGATCGATAAATGGCTGTGGAACTTAAGAACCGCGACATTGTCTATTTTCCGATGCCGAAAACGGCATGTACGTCCCTCAAGATGCTGTTTTTTCAACTGAATGAAGGTCACCCGTTCGAAAAGTACAAGAAGGACGGCAAGCTCTACCATATCCACAATGCCGCTTACGGCACGCCGACATTCTGGGATGTCGACCATGCGGCCTATGAGGGCATGACCCGCGTCGCGGTGATCCGGGACCCGATTGCACGCATGCTCTCCGCCTACAGCAACAGGGTGCGGTTCCACCGCGAACTTTCCGAGAAGCGCATCGACATGGAGCTGGCGGAAAAGCTGGGGGTCGGGCCGAACCCGTCACCCGATGCGTTTTTCGTGAATCTCGAAAAGTACCGGTTCCTGTCCCCTTCGATCCGGCACCACACGGACCTTTCCACGACGTTCCTTGGCCCGGATCTCGGCTACTACCACAAGGTCTTCCGCATCGAGGAGCTCGACAAGCTGACGTCCTTCCTCTCGACGGCAGTCTCGAAAGACGTTGTTCTCGGGCGGGAGCAGACGGGCGGCAAGAAGATCCGCTTTGAAGAGCTGTCGAACAGGGCACGCAAGCAACTGGTCATGTATTGCCTGGGTGACTACGCCCTGCTCAAGGATCATTACTCGGTTCCGACCGAGGCGGGCGCGAAAATACCGGCCCTTGCTGCTGCCTGAGCCACCAGAGTTCCGCTGAACCCTTGCGGGAGGCGCAATGTCCCGCACTCGGTCTGGTCAGGCCTTGCGGTCAGGCCAGACGCGCATATTGCTCAGGACGGGGAGCTGCCGGTGCCGATCGTGGCGGGGCCGCCCGCCTTTGCGAGCGACAGGGCATTGGCAATGGCGGCGGCAAAGCTCGTGCGGTCTTCCGGATTGAGGAAATTGCCGAGATCGACCGTTTCGCCGCGGCTCGTCAGCGAGATCCTGACGACGCCCTCATCCTCGACACGCTCAACGGACAGCCGCACCCAGACCGGATTGAACTGAAACTCGCGGTAGCGATTCCCCGGCCCGACCTTGCGGATGGAGAGGCCGGCGCGCGAGACGACGACTTCCTCATATGCCTTGGCGGACTGGTAGTTTCGCCGGAACGCGTACCACAAAAGAGCGATGTCGAGGCCGAAAAATCCGAAGATCGGCCAGGCACCGATGCTCAATAACACGACACCGGCGATGAAGCTGACGAGGCCGACGCAGCCCATCAGAACCAGAAACCCGTTGGGGCCGAGAGACCGGTAGGGGGTCAGCACGGCGGAGAAGAAGGGCCGGTTCAAATCGTCCAAATTGTCGTTTTGGTCTGGTTTCGGATTGTTCTCGCTCATGTGAGATGATTATAGAGAGAGAATGAGACAAGCAAAGAGCCCCCCTACGGCAACCGGACAAAGACGTGCCGCCGCAAAGGCCAAGCCCCGAAAGAAGGCGCCGTCCGTCGACAATCCAGGACGCGTACTGAAACGCTCCCGCTACACGCGGGCGGAAACCTACGCGATCTTTCAGCGCTTCCACACGGACAATCCCGAGCCGAAGGGCGAGCTGGACTATGTGAACGCCTACACGCTGCTCGTCGCCGTTGTCCTGTCCGCGCAGGCGACCGACGTCGGGGTCAACCGCGCGACGCGGCATCTTTTCCAGATCGCCGACACGCCGGAGAAGATGCTGGCGCTCGGTGAGGACAAGGTTCGCGAGGAGATCCGCACGATCGGGCTCTACAAGAACAAGGCGAAAAACGTCATCCTGCTGTCCGAGCAGCTCGTGCGTGACCATGGCGGCGAGGTCCCGGAGGAGAGGGAGGCGCTCGAAAATCTGCCCGGCGTCGGTCGGAAGACGGCCAATGTGGTGCTGAACATCTTCTTTGGTCATCCAACGATCGCGGTCGACACCCATCTGTTCCGTCTGGGCAACCGGATCGGGATTGCGCCCGGCAAGACCCCGCTCGATGTCGAAAAGGCCATGGAAAAGGCGGTGCCGCAGGAATTCGCGCTGCATGCCCACCACTGGCTGATCCTCCACGGACGCTATATCTGCAAGGCCCGCAAGCCTGAATGCCGACGCTGCGTGATCTATGACCTGTGCAAGAGCCCGGAGAAGGAGCATTACGACGCGGTCCCGGAGATCGCGCTCCGGACGAAGGCTCTGGCAGAAAAGGGCGCTACCGCTTGAGCTTTCCCCTCGGTCCCCATCCTGCCAGCGAACGCTTGCGTTTCCGGCTTCCGTCAGTCACGGACGCCGCGTTTTATCTGAAGCTGATGAACGAGCCGGACTATCACCGGTTCATCGCCGACCACGGGCTCAGCACCGTCGAGGACGCGGCCAGATATATCCGCACGAAGACGCTGGCGCGCTTTGCCAAATCCGGCGTCGGTCTGTGGCTCGTCGAAGCCCGGTCTTCCGGCGAGCCGATCGGCGTTTGCGGGCTGGTCATCCGCCCGGAACTGGATCATCCGGATCTCGGGTTCGGCTTTCTGGAAGAGCACCGTGGCCAGGGTCTGGCACGGGAAGCCGCGACCGCGGTTCTGGAGTTTGCGCACAAGAACCTGAAGCTGCGGTCCGTCTGCGCCATCACGCATCCGGGCAACCAGCGCTCGGCAAACCTCTTGAAGAAGGTCGGTTTTGTGCAGGACGGACAGCGGCACCTGATGGAGATCGGGGCGACCTCGGACTACTATCTCTGGAAATTGCGATATGTCGACGAAGGGCTCAGCTGAACGAAGCGCCTTATGCTTCGGGAGCGGTCGGTCCGTCGATCAGCGCTTCTCGCGCACCCGCACGACGACGTCGACCCGCACGACTTCCATGCCTTCGGGGGCCTGCGGCAGTTTGTCGATGCCCACGCCTTCGCCCGGAATGTCGATCACCCGGTTCTCACCCTCGATGAAGAAGTGATGATGATCGGAGACGTTGGTGTCGAAATAGGTCTTGTTGCCGTCAATCGCGACTTCACGCAGCAAGCCGGCTTCCGTGAACTGGTGCAAGGTGTTGTAGACGGTTGCGAGGGACACGGGCACATCCGCATCCACGGCTTCTTCATGCAGAAGTTCCGCAGAGATGTGGCGATCGCCCCGGGAATAGAGAAGTTCGGCCAGAGACACGCGTTGGCGGGTCGGCCGCAGCCCGTGGGTCCGCAGCATGTCGGTCACATCCCTGCCGGTCGGTTCTGTCGCCATGTGTCTCGTCATTCCGGTCCCATCAAGCCACTGTTCAAAGTTTCCGATCCGTCCGACAGCGGTCTTCGAGCTGCAAATCGGGTCCGGATCGGCGGACATCGGACTATATCTGCCATTTCTTGTGCCCCGGATGCAAGTTTTTAAAGGACCGGAGAACTCCTTACCTGTTTCGATGAATGGCAGACATTCCACCCAAATCTTGCCAAACCTCCAGAAAAAGCGGGCAAATTCGCGCAATGGACATCTTTCAGTCAAGGTTCCCCTGTGATAGGAAGGCGCCGAAAACGAACCGAAAAACAAACCAGTTCCGCCAGTGGATCTCCCGGGTCGGAAACCAGAATACGGATCCTTAATGACCGAGCGCCGTTCCAGCTACGATTATGAAGCTCTTCTCGCCTGCGGCCGCGGCGAGCTGTTTGGACCTGGCAATGCGCAGTTGCCTCTTCCTCCGATGCTGATGTTCGACCGGATTACGGATATCTCCGAAACCGGTGGTGAGTTCGACAAGGGGTACGCCCGTGCCGAATTCGACATCAAGCCGGATCTGTGGTTCTTTCCGTGTCACTTTCAGGGTAATCCGGTCATGCCGGGATGTCTCGGTCTCGACGCCATGTGGCAGCTGACCGGCTTCTTCCTCGGATGGCTCGGACTGGAAGGCAAGGGCATGGCCCTGTCGACCGGCGAGATCAAGTTCAAGGGCATGGTCACGCCGGACGTGAAGGTCGTTGAATACGGTGTGGACTTCAAGCGCATCATGAAGGGCCGGCTGGTTCTCGGCATTGCCGATGGCTGGCTGAAGGCCGACGGCGAGCAGATCTACAAGGCCACCGATCTGCGTGTCGGCCTGGCAAAAGCCTGACACTTCGGGACATAGCTTTTTTCGCGCCGGCGCTTTTCCGACCTTGGGAGCGCCGGTTTGCATATTATCTTTGAGCGTTAAGGCCGAGCGGAATGACCGCCAGCTGCTGCGCTGACAGAAACAGGAGACCGCAATGAGACGCGTCGTCGTCACCGGTATCGGTATCGTATCTTCCATCGGAGCGAACCCACAGGAGGTTCTGACCAGCCTGAAGGAAGGCAAATCCGGTATCAGTTTTGCCGCCGATTATGCCGAACACGGCTTCCGGAGCCAGGTACACGGCAAGCCGGATGTCGATATTCCTTCTCTGATCGACAAACGCCAGCTTCGTTTCATGGGCGACGGCGCCGCTTACAACTACATCGCCATGGAACAGGCGATCGCGGACAGCGGTCTGGAAGAAAACGACATCTCCAACACCCGCACCGGCCTGATCATGGGGTCTGGCGGGCCGTCGACGAAAAACCTGTTCCAGGCGCACCAGATCGTCCTGGAAAAGGGTTCGCCCAAGCGGATGGGTCCGTTCATGGTCACCCGGGGCATGAGCTCCACCAACTCCGCATGCCTTGCGACCCCGTTCAAGATCAAGGGCATCAACTATTCCATCACCTCGGCCTGCTCGACCTCCGCGCATTGCATCGGCTCTGCGACCGAGCAGATCCAGTTCGGCAAGCAGGACGTCATGTTCGCCGGCGGCGGCGAGGAACTGGACTGGACCCTGTCGTGCCTCTTCGACGCGATGGGAGCCATGTCCTCCAAGTATAACGACACCCCGGAAACGGCATCGCGCGCCTATGACGCGACCCGCGACGGCTTCGTGATCGCCGGCGGTGGCGGCGTGGTGGTTCTGGAAGAACTGGAGCACGCCAAGGCACGCGGCGCGAAGATCTATGCCGAAGTGACGGGCTATGCGGCCAATTCGGACGGCTACGACATGGTGGCTCCGTCGGGTGAGGGCGGGGAGCGCTGCATGCGCCTTGCCATCGAGACGCTGGGCGAGCGCAAGGTCGACTACATCAACTCGCACGGCACCTCGACGCCGGTCGGCGATATCGGAGAGATCGAAGCCGTTCGGCGCGTCTTTGGCGAAAATCAGCCGCCGGTGTCTTCGACCAAGTCTCTGACAGGTCACAGCCTGGGCGCCACCGGCGTACAGGAAGCCATCTACTGCCTGCTGATGCTGCAGAACGATTTCATCACGGCATCCGCCAATATCACCGAACTCGACCCGGCCCTGAAGCCGTCCGAGATCGTGACCGAGCGCGTCGACAATGCCGGTCTCGACACAGTGCTTTCCAACAGCTTCGGCTTCGGCGGCACCAACGCGTCTCTCGCGCTGTCGCGCTACCACGGCTGAGGAAGAATTTCATGTCTGAACTTATGAAGGGCAAACGCGGCCTTGTGATGGGTGTGGCCAACGACCACTCCATCGCCTGGGGCATTGCCAAAACCCTGGCCGACCACGGTGCCGAGCTGGCCTTCACCTATCAGGGTGAAGCCTTCGGCCGCCGGATCAAGCCGTTGGCCGAATCCGTCGGCTCCAAGCTCGTGCTGCCTTGCGACGTCGAGGATATTTCCTCCGTCGACGAAGTCTTCGATACCCTGAAGCAGGAGTGGGGCAGCATCGATTTCCTCGTGCATGCCATCGCCTTTTCCGACAAGTCCGAACTGCGCGGAAAATACACTGACACGACCCGGGAAAACTTCACCCGCACCATGCTGATTTCGTGCTTCTCGTTCACGGAAATCGCCAAGCGGGCGGCTGGCATGATGAACAACGGTGGATCCATGGTCACCCTGACCTATGGCGGATCGACCAAGGTCATGCCGAACTACAACGTCATGGGCGTTGCCAAGGCCGCGCTGGAGTCCTCCGTGCGCTATCTGGCTGTCGACTACGGCGAGCAGAACATTCGCGTCAACGCGATCTCCGCCGGCCCCGTCCGCACCCTTGCGGGCTCGGGGGTGTCCGACGCGCGTCTGATGTTCAATTTCCAGAAACGGAATTCGCCGCTTTGCCGGACCGTCTCCCTTGATGAGATCGGCGGCACCGGGCTTTACCTCCTGTCGAATCTTTCCGGCGGTGTCACCGGCGAAGTGCATTTCGTGGACAGCGGCTACAACATCATGTCCATGCCGCGCCTGGACGAACTGAAAGTACAGGAAATCAAGGCGGACTGATCCGGGTCCGCACCTGCGAAAAGACTAAAGGCGGCCGATTGGCCGCCTTTTTTTATCTCCAGGATGTCAGGATGCCCGAGCCAGCGTTTCTGCCAGCGTTGGGAAATGAACGCCAAGCTGTTTGTCGTGACGGCGCTGGACCCTGCACTCGACAAAATCACCTGTTTCCGGGTGGCGCAATTCGAAACTGTCGGGAAAGCTGCTTGCATCTTCGACCGTCAGACGGGCACCGGCCTCCGAAACGTCTCGCATGGAGCACGTCAGCAGCTTTCCGTTCGGAAGACGGACGTCCGTTTCCTTGAAGATCCTGCGGCGCCGTTCCTTGCGCCGGTCTTCCATGCCGACAACCCAGCCGTCCAGATTCTCGCAGACCTCCGCCACGTTGTCGAAGGCCTCCTGAAGACGTTCGTTGATTCCATCCGTCTCGCGGCATTGTTTTTCGGCCGCACCCGTGGTCACCTGAACCAGATCATGAACCTCATCGATGGAACTTCTGATCGACTTGAGCGCTTCATCGACGGTGCCGGCGACGGACTGCATCTCGGCGATCTCTCCAAAGATCCTGGTCGTCGCATTGGATGTCTGGTTGGCAAGCACCTTGACCTCATTGGCCACGACCGCAAAGCCGCGGCCGGCCTCTCCCGCCCGTGCGGCCTCGATCGTTGCATTGAGCGAAAGCAGGTTGATCTGGTCGGCCACCTTCGAGATCAGCTGAACCACATCGTCCATGGACGCAGCGGCAGACCGTAGCTTTTCCGTCGATTGCTCCGCCGCTTCCGACCGCGACTGCATGTCGTTCACGGCGGATTCAGCGCTGACCATGCGCTTGGAGATATCCGCGGCCGAACCGCTCACGTCCTGAGCGGACGTCACGGACTGTTCAACCGTTTCCAGTGTCTGTTCCGCCGCGACGATGGCGTCCTGCCGGGCCTTCATGTTCGCCGTGATGTCGGTCGCGAACTTTGTCACCTTCAGAAGCTTTCCCGCCGCATCGAAGATCGGGTTGTACGTCGCTTGAAGCCACAGCGCATTACCCTGCTTGTCGACCCGCTGATAGATCGCGGAGGTATGTTCGCCATTGCCGAGTTTCTTCCAGAAATCCGCATATTCGGGCGTCTCGATGAATTTCTTGTCGACGAACATGCGATGATGTTTGCCGACGATCTCATCGAGGCGATAACCGGTGGCCGCGAGAAAGTTCTCGTTGGCTTCCAGAATGATGCCTTCACCCGTGAAGGAAATGACGGCCTGACTTCGGCTGATGGCCTCGATCTGGCCTTCGTTGACCGCGTTTCGCAGCTTGTCTTCCGTGATATCGGTCGCGAATTTGATGATGCGGCAGATGCGGCCGGTTTCGTCTCGTATCGGATTGTAGACCGCCAGGATCCAGATCTCGCTGCCGCCCTTTCCGAAGCGCTGGAATTCGCCGCTTTGCGCCTTCCCGGCGCGCAGGTCCGCCCAGAACGACTTGTATTCGGCGCTCGCCGCATAGGTGGGATCGACAAAGATTTCGTGATGCCGTCCCTGTATTTCAGACAGGTCGTATCCCACGGCATCCAGGAAACTCCGGTTTGCCTCCAGAATATTCCCTTCAAGGTCGAACTGAATCACCGCCTGGGTCGCGTTGATGGCATCGATTTGTCCCTGAGCCAGGGAAGCCTGACGCTTCGAAGCGGTCACATCGAAGGCGATCTTCACCACCTTGCTGACCTTGCCGAGCCGGTCGCGTACCGGATTATAGGTGGCCCGGATCCAGACATCCCGACCGTCTTTCGTCACACGCCTGAATTCTTCCGATTTGTACGCCCCGGCAGCCAGCTCTTGCCAGAAGGTCTTGTAATCCGGTTTTGCCGCCTCTTCGGGGTCGACGAACATCTTGTGATGCTGGCCTTTTATCTCGCCAAGGGTGTAACCGAGAAGTTCGAGAAAAGCAGGATTGGCGTCCAGCACCTTTCCGTCCGGAGTGAACTGGATCACCGCACTTGAGCGGCTGATGGCGTCAAACACCGCGCGATAATCATTATCAAAAAACAGGCTCATCATATTCGATCCCGAGGAATGTGACAGCCAAGAGGTATACAACTATCCGTTTACGAATGCCTTAACGTAAACTACTGGTAAATATAACGATATTTGAAATTCAGCTTGCCGTTCGACTTAAACTGCACACGCCGCAGCGGCAGTCGTCCGCACGTCCCGCGAACAGGACAGCGGCAAGCGCGCGGACATCAGTCGCCGATGAGTTCGTCCGGATAAACGCCGAACAGGCGCGTCTGGTCGAGCCAGCCGTCATAGCCTTCGCCATTGACCCTGCACCAGCCACCGGCGCATTCCGAAACCGTGGTAAGGACGAAGGGTTCGAGTTCGGCAACGATATCCGCATCGGACCGCGAGCGGGCACGCAGCGGCGTGCGGCTGTCCTTTTCCCAAGGGGTCACCAGCGCGGTGCGCCGGCCGGAGAGCAGCGAGTGGAAGACCCAGCCCTGCTTGCCTTCCCAGTCGCGAACGCGGCGCCAGTTGTCGAATTCCTGAATGATCTCGACCGGCAGGCCCGACTTGACGTAGGTCCAGGCGATATCATGTTCGCGGGAAGGGCCGACGCGGACATTGACCCGGTCCGACTTGAGGCTGACGAAGCGCGGCAGAGGAAGGTCCGTCGATCGCGTTGCCCCCTGGGCCAGCGCACCGGGTGCGGTGGCGCTCAATCCGGTCAGCAATGTCATCGCACATAGGAGGATGCGGGCGACGAGGGTCCAACGAGCCATATTGTCCGGTAGTCCAATTGTTATCGAGCGTTTGCTTGTGGCATGTCTGTAGCGAAAAAACCGCGCGAAAACCAGCATGCCCATTGCGACCGGCCGGCAATTCGCGGCGTTGGAAACCCATCCCTTGTTTCTGCCGGACCATCTGGTAAGGAAAGGGAGTGGTTTCTTCCGTACGCGTTACGCGCGGCGTAAAGGTGGGACCGTTGAGGTTAACAAATCCTCAACGAAGCGCGAAAGGCAGTTGGTATGGCGAAAAAAAAGCCTGTCGTTGTTGTGACCCGAAAGCTTCCGGATGTCGTCGAGACGCGGATGCGAGAGCTGTTCGAAACGCGCCTGAACGAACAGGACAGGCCTTTCAGTCAGGCTGAGCTGGTCGAAGCGGTTCGCACGGCCGACGTTCTCGTGCCGACCGTGACCGATCGCATCGACTCCTCGATCCTGTCGCAGGCAGGGGAAAACCTGAAGCTGGTCGCCAACTTCGGCAACGGCGTCGACAATATCGATGTCGTGACCGCCAACAATCGCGGGATCAACGTCACCAACACGCCCGGTGTCCTGACCGAAGATACCGCCGACATGACCATGGCGCTGATCCTTGCCGTGCCGCGGCGCCTCGTCTCGGGCATCAAGGCCCTTGAATCGGGCGACTGGGCAGGCTGGTCGCCAACCTGGATGCTTGGTCACCGGATCTGGGGGAAACGCCTCGGTATCATTGGCATGGGCCGCATCGGCCAGGCCGTCGCGCGCCGGGCAAAGGCGTTCGGCATGTCGATCCATTATCACAATCGCCGCCGTCTCGCCGAAAGCATCGAGGAAGATCTGGAAGCGACCTATTGGGAAAGTCTCGACCAGATGCTGGCCCGCATGGATGTCGTCTCCATCCATTGCCCCCATACGCCTGGCACGTTTCATCTCCTGTCCGCACGGCGGCTGAAGCTCCTGAAGGAGGACGCCTATATCGTCAACACCGCGCGCGGCGAAGTCATTGACGAAAACGCCTTGATCCGCCTTCTGGACAGCGGCGATCTGGCCGGCGCCGGTCTCGACGTCTTCGAACACGAACCGGCGGTGAACCCCAAGCTCGCCAAGCTGGAAAATGTCGTCCTTCTGCCGCATATGGGCTCGGCCACAATCGAGGGCCGCATCGAGATGGGCGAAAAAGTCATCATCAACATAAAGACCTTCATGGACGGGCACCGCCCGCCGGACCGCGTTCTGCCGTCCATGCTGTGATGGCCGCCAAGGGCGGTCTCGAAATTCCAGATGCGCTTGCGTGGCTCGATGAGCGCCCGGACGGGAAGCTCTGGCTGTCCCGTCTTCCCGACCTTTATGTGGCCGCCTGCGAGCGTTTTGCAGTGATCGGGACCGGGCGTCCCTTTACCGGCGGCTGTGTTTCCTACGTGGTGCCGGTACATGCCGAAGCCGGGGATGCCGTTCTGAAAATCCAGTTCATCGACCGGGAATCCCGTTTCGAGGCCGATGCCCTGAAGGCGTGGAACGGGAACGGTGCCATACGCCTCGTCGACCATGCTCCGGACCTTGGCGCAATGTTGCTTGAGCGGTGCCTGCCAGGACGGTTTCTGGCCGACGATCACCACACGGACCAGATCGGCGTGATGGCGGATCTGCTCCGGAAGCTTCACATTCCGGCCTGGGCCCCTTTCAGATCGTTGAGGGAGGAAGCTGACGATTGGCGGGAAGGCCTTTCCGCGACGTGGGAGAGGCATGGTCGGCCCTGCGAGAAACGCCTGGTCGATGCGGCGGTGTCAGCTCTTTGCGAGATGACGGCAGATGAAACCCCGAGCATCCTGTTGCATCAGGATCTCCATGGCCACAACGTGCTGTCGTCAGAGCGCTCCGGCTGGCTTGCCATCGATCCCAAGCCACTTGCGGGCGATCCGGCCTTCAGTCTCAGCCCGATCGTGAGAAGCTTCGAACTCGGGCACAGCCGACAGGAGGCCCTGCGCCGTCTGGACAGGCTGTCCGCGGAACTGGATCTCGACAGGGAGCGGGCGCGGCTATGGACGATCGGCCAGACGATGGCCTGGGGCTTTGGCAGCGACTATTCCGACCGGCACTTCGAAACCGTCCGCTGGCTGCTCGGTCCTGAACCTCGCTAGGGACTTACCGCCGTCAGCCGCCGTATTTCGCCCAGATGGAATTTTCACCCATCCGCTCGATGAAAGCATTGTGCGCGTCCATTTCGGCCTCCTTCAGAAGGGGCGGCAGCGGCGCGGGCCGGGGGCGGGCGTTGAAAGTGCCCAGTTCGCCGAAAACGGCCGAGGTGCCAGAACTGTCGGACTCGTCCTCGTCCATCATCAGGCCGAGCGCGCGCTGTCGCCCCCCGATCATCTCCAGATAGACTTCCGCGAGGATTTCCGCATCGAGCAACGCGCCGTGCTTCACGCGCTTGGAGTTGTCGATGCCATAGCGCGAGCACAGCGCGTCAAGAGAGTTGGGGCCGCTCGGATGCTTGCGGCGCGCGATCTCGAGCGTATCTATGACCTGTGTGTTCGGGATGGTCCGACGGCCGGCACGCTCCAGCTCGAAATTGATGAAGCCCATGTCGAAGGCCGCATTGTGGATGACCAGGGTCCCATCGCCGACGAATTCCAGAAATTCGTCCGCAACGTGCTCGAACAGAGGCTTGTCCGACAGGAATTCCGCCGACAGGCCGTGGACCCGGAAGGCTTCTTCCGGCATGTCCCGCTGGGGATTGATGTAGACGTGATACATGTTTCCGGTCGGAACATGATTGATCAGCTCCACGCCGCCGATCTCGACCAACCGGTCGCCTCCACGCGGGTTGAGGCCCGTCGTTTCCGTATCGAAGGAGATTTCGCGCATCTGTCCGCCCTTTGCCTGTTCAAGTCACTGTGCAGGTTGGTGCAGGCGAAGCAAGGGTTGCGAGCAGATTTCCACGGTGTTCAAGCGCTTCCTGAAGAAACGCGTCCAAAAGACGGACCTTACCTTCCGATTTCGGGAGCGACAGCTCCTTATCCTGCCGCTGCCAATGCCCGCAGGATTGCACGGACCTGACGCCGCGCCGGCTCGAGACCCCGGCCCGTATCGATCAGAAAATGTGCGCGCCTGCGCTTTTCGGCGTCCGGCGTCTGCCGAGCCAGGATCGCCTCGAAGCGATCTTCCGTCATGCCCGGCCGATCAAGCACCCGCTTTCGCTGAATGGCCTCATCCGCCGTGACCACGACCACCGCGTCGACACGATGGTCGGCCCCGGTTTCGAACAGAAGGGGGATATCCAGCAAAACGATGCGCTTGCGCGCGTCCCTTGCGCGCTGCAGAAACTGCAGCTCCTCTTCACGCACCAGCGGATGAACGATCGCCTCCAGGCGTTTCATCGCCTCCGGTTTGCCGAGCACCTGGGGCGATAACAGCGTCCGGTCGACCTGCCCATCCCGAACGGTGCCTGGAAAAGCCGCCTCGATCAGCGGTGCGGCACGCCCGGCATAGAGCGCGTGAACGACCGCATCGGCGTCATGGACCGGCACGCCGTGTTCGGCGAACATCTTTGCCGTCGTGGACTTGCCCATGCCGATCGAGCCGGTCAGTCCGAGACGGATCACTGCGACGCCCCGAGATCCGCCACCACGAGGGCCCGAAGTTCGTCATCGACTTCCGGCCGCAGGCCGAACCATGTCTCGAATGCCGGCACGGCCTGGTGCAGCAGCATTCCGAGACCATCAACCGTACGATTGCCGCGGGCGGCCGCCTGTTTCAGGAGATCGGTCTCAAGCGGTGCATAAACCGCGTCGGTCACGAGGGCCGATACCGGCAGCGGCGACAGATCGATTTCCAGCGGCGGCTTGCCGGTCATGCCAAGCGACGTGGTGTTGACCAGGAGATCCGCTTCTTCAAGAAGTGTCCCCAGCTTGTCCCAGCTTTGCGCGATCGTTCTGGATCCAAACTCGTCGGCTATTTTCGTAGCCTTTTCGAGCGTTCTGTTGACGATATGCACTCTTGTGAATTTTCTCGCGAGAAGCGCGAAGACAACTGCGCGCGCCGCGCCGCCCGCGCCGAGCACCACCGCCGTGCCGGCTTTCTCGTCCCAGCCGGGCGCAAGCTGATCGAGATTGCCCAGGAAGCCGAGCCAGTCCGTGTTTGCACCGCAGAGCCGGCCGGAGCCGTCCAGCCAGATCGTGTTGACCGCACCCATGGTTCGGGCCGCGTCATCCAGCCGATCGCACGAGCGTGCCGCCACTTCCTTGTTGGGAACGGTGATATTCGCTCCGACCAGCCCGCTCTCGCGGAAATTTCGATAATAGGTCTCGGCGTTCATCGGCGGCACGTCGACGCGATCATATTCCGCGTCCTTGATGCCGTGTTTTTTCAGCCAGTAGCCGTGCACCAGCGGAGACCGCGAGTGTGTGACGGGATGCCCGGTGATTGCGGCGCGCCTGAGCGTCTGCCTCATGTTTCGATCACCCCGAGACGACGCAGTTCGTCCAGAAGCGGCAGCATCGGCAGGCCCAGAATGGTGAAATAGTCGCCATCAATCTTCTCGAACAGCTGCACGCCGCGGCCTTCAAGCTGGTAGGCTCCCACGCTGGAAAGGACGTCATTGCCGGCGTCTGCAAGATAATGGCCGATGAATTCCGGTGTCAGGCGGCGCATGGTCAGCCGGGCCGTCGACAGGTGTCGCCAGATTGCTTCGCCATTCCTGGAGATGACGACGGCGGAATGAAGTTCATGGGTCTTGCCGGAAAATGCCAGAAGCTGGCGGCGAGCGGTCTGCATGTCTTCCGGTTTGGTGCGCCTTTCCCCCTCGAACGCGAGGATCTGGTCGGCTCCGATCACCAGATCCCCTGACCGCCGAGCACTGACATCATGTGCCTTGGCTTCCGCCAAAACGCCGGCGAGATCCTCAGGTGGAAATCCGGCTTCCAGAAGCGGCGCCTCGACTGCCCTTTCGTCCACGTCTGCGGGATCCACCTCGATCTCGAGGCCGGCATTCTTCAACAGGTCGGCGCGGATTCGGCTTCCACTTGCCAGAACGAGTGTCACTTGGTCTTCCTCCAGGGTCCGGGTTTCCGGCTCATCTTAATGAACCACCTTTGTCGTCGGATTTGTGATCCTTGAAAAGGGTCAAAATCTCTGCGGCCGTCTCCTCGACGGACCGACGGGTGACGTCGATCAGCGGCCAGCCCAGTTCGCTGCAAAGCCTGCGCGTCATGATGATTTCCTGAGAAATCTCCTTCCGGTCGACATACGTGTCGTTATATCCCTCCGAACTCAGTGACAGAACCCGGTTGCGCCTGATCTGCTGGATCCGCTCGACCGAGGCGATCAGGCCGACGACCATCGGGCTTTTCAGCTTGCGGACATTCTCGTGCAGCGGGATACCCGGAACCAGCGGAACGTTGGCCGCCTTGATGCCACGGTTCGCGAGATAGATGCAGGTCGGTGTCTTCGAGGTTCGCGAAATGCCGACCAGCACGATATCGGCGGATTCCAGGTCATCCCAGATCTGGCCGTCGTCATGGATCATCGTGTAGTTCAGCGCTTCCATGCGCCGGAAATATTCCGCATCGAGTTCGTGCTGTCCGCCGATACGGTGGGTCTGGGTCACGTTGAGATAGGACTGGAACACCGCAAAGACCGGATCCAGAATATTGACGAAGGGAACTCCGAGTTCCCGGCATTTCTGCTCCAGCCGGCCGGAAATCTCGTCATCGACGAGTGTGTAGAGAACGATGCCCGGCGCTTTCTCGATTTCGCTGATCACGCGGTCGAGCTGCTTGTGCGAGCGGACCAGCGGATAGACGTGCTCGATTTCCTGGACGTTCTCATACTGAACGGTGGCCGCACGGGCGACCGTCATCAGCGTTTCCCCCGTGGAGTCGGACACCAGATGCAGATGGAAGTAGTGTCTCGACTTGTTCACGCTGTCATCCCCAGGCCTGTTGACGATTTGGGAGTTATGGCCCACTGGCCCCGATCCGTCGAAAGTTATGCCCGCAGAGCCGATTTTATTAACAATGCATTAACGCGCGGAAACTGAGTCCGAAACGGTTGTGCCTCGATGTGGATCCACATGGGCGCTGTGACATTTCGACAGGCTTTCCACTATTGCCCAAATTCTTAACGAAAGGTAAACGGTGTGACAAGTGATTGGTTTTATGTATTTAATTCTGTTATCGACTCCTGGGGAGGAAATCGGCTTAACAAGTCGCCGAAATTTTCCCGCGAAGAAATTGAGGCGCATGGATTGTGGACAGAAAATGATCCCGGTAATCCACCCTCAAACTAAAAAAACAGATTCAAAGTAAGAATCTTATTTGATTTGGAATGTGGGAAAGGCGCTACCTCATGAAGTCTCAAGACCGGGCCGTTATGCGGGTTCTTTCGGGTGAAAAAATCTGGCCGCCTCCCGTATGGATGATGCGCCAGGCAGGGCGGTATCTCCCCGAGTACCGGGAAGTCAGAGCCAAGGCAGCGAACTTCCTGGACTTCTGCTACACTCCGGATCTGGCAACAGAGGTCACTCTCCAGCCGATCCGCCGTTATGGTTTTGATGCGAGCATCCTGTTTTCCGATATCTTCGTCGTCCCTGACGCAATCGGTTATCCGGTTCGTTTCGAAGAAGGGCGTGGTCCGGTTCTGGAACCTCTGGCATCGGATCTACTGGACAGGCTTGAACAGGATAGGGCCGAGGATCATCTCAAACCGGTCATAGAGACGGTCTCGCGGTTGCGAGCGGAGCTACCCGCTGAAACGACGTTGCTGGGCTTCTGTGGGGCTCCCTGGACCGTTGCGTGCTATTCCGTCGCCGGTCATACCACCCAGGATCAAGTTGCCGCCCGTGTGGGCGCCTATCGTGATCCGGACATGATGCAGCGGTTCATCGACCAGCTTGTCATCGCTTCCATCCGGTATCTGATCCGCCAGCTCGATGCGGGCGCCGATGCGGTGCAGATCTTCGACACCTGGGCGGGTGTTCTGGACGAGGCGGGTTTCCGGAGATGGTGCGTGGAACCGACCCGCCTCATCGTCGAAGGCGTCAAGTCTGCGCGGCCGGATGCCAAGATCATCGGCTTTCCGAAGGCGTCGTCTGCGCGCATGAGCACCTATATCGAGGGAACCGGCGTCGATGCCGTCGGTCTGGACTGGACCGCGCCGGACAGCGTTGTTCTCGAGACCCAGAAACGGGTTCCGGTTCAGGGCAACCTCGATCCCATGCGGCTGGTCGCAGGCGGCAAGGCGCTGGAAGACGGCGTCCGGCATATTCTGGAAACGTTCGACAAGGGTCCGCTGATCTTCAATCTCGGCCATGGTGTGACACCGGATGCGGATCCGGAAAACGTTGCCCGAATGGTCGAGCAGGTGAAGAAGGGCTGACGGCGCATGGATCTGTTTTTGTGGATCAAGTCCTTCCATGTCATCGCCATCATCGCGTGGATGGCGGGTATTCTCTATCTGCCGCGGCTGTTCGTCTATCACGTGGATGCCGAGGTCGGTTCTGTTCAGTCCGAAACGTTCAAGGTCATGGAACGCCGACTTTTGAAAGCCATCATCAATCCATCCATGATCGTGTCGTGGATCCTCGGACTGTGGATGGCGTACGAGCTGCAGGCCTGGCATGACGGCTGGTTTCACGCGAAGCTGACCCTCGTCGTCATCATGTCGGGCATGAGTGGATATCTCAGCCACTGCGTCAAAACCTTCGCGCGAGACGAAAACAAAAAGTCCGGGCGCTTCTACCGGATGCTCAACGAGGTTCCGACTGTACTTATGATCGGCATCGTCATTCTGGTAATTGGCAAGCCCTTCTAGAAGAGGGCGATCGAAGGAACAGAAGAGGCAGCGGGGGTCTTCATCGCTGCCTTTTTCGGAAGCTTTCCGTGTCATCCAAGAGTCTAATTTTGCGCCAGTAATCCAGGCTTGCGCTTCGATTCAAAACAACGTATCTTCGCGTCACTTCCGAACGGCGCAGTCCTCTTTTCAAGTCGATTATGTGATCGCCGTATAATCTGGACAAATCCAAACGTCTTTCAGATACCTCTGGCCGACTTTTCTCCATCCGGCCCAGAACGACCTTCCAAACCATACATCCCTATAACAACACCAAGACCCCAATTCGATGCGGGAAATGAAACTCAAAGACCTAAAAGAAAAGACACCGACGGAGCTTCTTCAGACTGCTGAGGAGCTCGAAGTTGAAAACGCCAGCACCATGCGCAAGCAGGAGCTGATGTTCGCAATCCTTAAAAATCTGGCAGCACAGGACGTCGATATCATCGGCGAAGGTGTCGTCGAAGTGCTTCAGGACGGATTCGGTTTCCTGCGCTCTCCCGACGCCAACTACCTGCCGGGGCCGGACGACATCTATGTGTCGCCGTCGCAGATCCGCCGCTTCTCGCTGAGAACCGGTGACACGGTCGAAGGCCAGATCCGCAGCCCCAAGGAAGGTGAGCGTTATTTCGCGCTTCTCAAAGTCAACACCATCAATTTCGAGGATCCGGACAAGGCCCGTCACAAGGTTCATTTCGACAACCTGACGCCGCTTTATCCGGACGAACGATTCCGCATGGAGATCGAGGATCCGACCGCAAAGGATCTTTCCTCCCGCTTGATCGACCTGGTCGCACCGCTCGGCAAGGGCCAGCGTGGATTGATCACCGCGCCGCCGCGCACGGGTAAGACCGTTTTCCTCCAGAACATCGCCAAGTCCATCACGACCAATCATCCGGAATGCTACCTGATCGTTCTTCTGATCGATGAGCGGCCGGAAGAAGTGACGGACATGCAGCGGACCGTGAACGGCGAAGTGGTTTCCTCCACCTTCGACGAGCCGGCAGCGCGCCACGTTCAGGTGGCGGAGATGGTGATCGAGAAGGCGAAGCGTCTGACCGAACACGGTCGCGACGTTGTCATCCTGCTCGATTCGATCACCCGTCTCGGCCGAGCCTACAACACGGTGGTGCCGTCTTCGGGCAAAGTTCTGACCGGTGGTGTCGATGCCAACGCCCTGCAGCGTCCGAAACGCTTTTTCGGTGCCGCCCGTAACATCGAGGAGGGCGGCTCGCTCACGATCATTGCAACTGCACTGATCGACACCGGCAGCCGCATGGACGAAGTGATCTTCGAAGAGTTCAAGGGTACGGGTAACTCCGAAATCATCCTCGACCGGAAGATCTCTGACAAGCGCGTCTACCCGGCGATCGACATTCAGCGTTCGGGCACGCGTAAGGAAGAACTTCTGGTCCCGGCCGAACGTCTCAAGAAGACCTTCGTGCTGCGGCGTATCCTCAATCCCATGGGGACGGTCGATGCGGTCGAGTTCCTTCTGGACAAGCTCAAGCAGACGAAGTCGAACGACGATTTCTTCGACAGCATGAACACTTGATCCAACCCGTTTCAGGTTCTATTCAAAGGCGCGGCCCTCCGGGGTTCGCGCCTTTACTTTTTGTTAAGATTTGATCACCCCGCCACCGTGTTTCACGTGAATCCCTCGACATTTCTGAATCGGTCCCGATCTGATGCCTGATGCTTCCATTCTACTCGAAACAGACCGTCTCCTGCTGCGTCCCTGGAAGGACGAAGACCTTGAGCCGTTTGGTCAGATCTGTGCGGACCCCGAGGTCATGCGGTTTTTTCCGGAAGTGCTAACGAGGGATAAATCTGACTCTTTCGTTTCCCGTTGCAGGCAAAAAGCCGTGAGAGACGGGTTCTGCATGGCACCTGTCGAGGTAAAGGAGACGGGCGAATTTCTGGGCTTAGTCGGTTTGAACATTCCGGCTTACGACGCACCCTTGCCATTCGACCCATGCGTGGAGATCGGATGGCGTCTGAAACGCACTGCCTGGGGAAAGGGCTATGCAAGCGAGGCCGCTCGAGAGTGGCTTCGATTCGGCTTTGAAACCATCGGTCTCGAGGAAATCGTCGCCTTTACGATTCCGGCCAATCTGCCGTCGCAAAAGGTGATGGAGCGCATCGGCATGACACGCGATCCGGAAGGGGACTTTCTTCATCCCAATCTACCGTCAGATCACCCGTTCGCGAAACATGTTCTCTATCGACTGAAGAAAACCGACTGGATGTTCACGGCCCAGCGGTGACGGAGTTTGCCGTTCCACCGGCATGATCAGATTCACGTGAAACAGACGGTTTGAGACTGAAGCCTCCCCGGGTGGGGCGAAGGATCCGCCAGAGAGACGTTCGCACCTGGCATCGATTCGATCTTGAAACCATCAGCGAAGTAGAGACGACTGTTTGCGCCCATCCTGATTGTGTCGGCAGACCTGGCATGCGGTGCGATCCGACGCGTGTCTTGCCGAACCCGAGACTTCCAGCCGGACACCACTTCGGGCAACAAGACTTCACTGCCCGAAGATCGTGGATTGTTGTATCCGGCCCTTCCAAAGCCTTTCGCAACAAAGAGGTACGCCCGACGGTGATTCACGTGAACCCGACATCGGGCCGAGCGTGCGTTGAAATCTGTTTCACGTGAATCCATCGACATGAATCGGACCCGGTCCAATTTCACGGACATCCGTAAATCTATGACAGATGCTCCCTCCTCAAACCTGCTCGGCGCTCACGATAGGTGCCGGCGGAAAGCGTCTTGGTGACCGAAGGATGAAGCGAGGAAATTGATACGGCTCCAAAATCCGCTTGTTGTACGTTCCCCGTTATAACCATGAGTTCTGGCGTCCTTGTGTCGCGGTGTCCCAGCCGCCACAAGTTCGTCACCAGCGAGCCTCTAGATGAATGAGGGGAGGTGGCAGGTGCATGTCTTAGCCGACCAATGGAGCGTCATTTCCCCATTCAGTTTTCCGCATCCGCCATCAGATCGGCAGACACACTAACGGCGGCGATCACCCGATGGAGAAGACACCCGCTCGGCAAGGCTTGAGAGACGTGGTCGGACGCGAAGTCGCTCCGTGCGGCACTGTTATTCCGAATGCCTTTGATTCACGTGAAACAGACCCCGCCTTAACGCACGTTTTGATTCGGCTGCGGAATGACGAGGCTTGTCCTTTTCCAGCGTGTCGAGACTTGATAAAGAGGCGATCCAAGAACCGACGACGAACCTGGAAGACACCATGGCCGACACGATCTTTGCGCTCTCCAGCGGAGCTGTGCCTTCGGGCGTTGCGGTCATTCGTGTATCCGGGCCAGGGACGAGAGAGATCGTTGAGGTGTTGGCAGGCAGGGTGCCGGAACCGCGGAAGACCATGCTGGCCAAGTTGCGACATCCGGACACTAGGGACGTCCTGGATGAGGCCCTGGTTCTCTATTTCGAAGGGCCTGCAAGTTTCACCGGAGAGGATGTTGCCGAGCTTCAGTGTCACGGCGGTCGTGCTGTGGTTTTCGGGATACTGTCCGTCCTCTCCGGTTTTTCTGACTGCCGTCCGGCCGAAGCGGGCGAGTTCACAAGAAGAGCATTCGATCGGGGCCGCATGGACCTGACAGAGGTGGAAGGTCTCGCCGATCTGATTGCGGCCGAAACCGAGAGTCAGAGGAAGCAGGCAATCCGGCAGATGGGGGGAGCGCTCGGCGCCCTTTACGATGACTGGCGCAAACGGCTGATCCACATGCGGGCGATGATCGAAGCGGACTTCGATTTTGCAGACGAGGAGGATGTTCCAGGCAGTGTCGCCGATCAGGTCTGGTCCGAGGCAGGGGAGCTCGGGCAGGAGATCGCTGTGCATCTGGAGCGATCCAGAAGCGGGGAGCGTTTGAGGTCCGGCCTGCAGGTGGTTCTCATGGGTGCACCCAATGCCGGTAAATCCAGCTTGCTGAATGCCATTGCTGGACGGGATGTCGCCATCGTTACGGAGGAAGCGGGAACGACGCGAGATGTTATCGAGGTCCATCTGGATCTCGGTGGTTATCCGGTGACGCTCGTTGATACTGCGGGACTGCGACAGACCGACGGCATCGTCGAGAGGGAAGGTATCCGCCGGGCCGAAGAACGTGGCCGCGCAGCGGACCTTGTCTTGTGGGCGGTAGAGCCTGGAGGCGTGGAACAAGATGATCCCTTGGCTGGTCTTCCGCAGGATCTTCGGGAAACCGTGCCTCTCTGGACAGTCCGAACCAAGAGTGATCTTGAGACTCTTCCGGAACGAGACTCTTCCGGAACAACCCTTGAGATTCCTTGTTCGACATCCTTTTCGGATGGAATGACGGCCTTATTGGATCGGCTTCGACGTTTTGCCGAGGAAACAATTTCGGTCGGGGAAGCGCCCTTGGCAACGCGAGCGCGGCACCGGCATTACCTTCGCCAATGCCTTGAGAATCTTGAGACCGCGGTTCAGGCAACGCATCTTCCAGCTGAATTGCGGGCTGAAGACCTCAGGCGTGCCGCAGATGCCCTCGGCCGGATTACCGGCAGGATCGATGTTGAGGATCTCCTCGATGTGATCTTCCGGGACTTCTGTATCGGAAAATGACCTGTTTCACGTGAATCAATTCAGGCAAACAGCGGATCGATTCATAACCGGAACGTGTTTCACGTGAATCATTTCCGGTCGCCAGCGGACCCACATCACAACGGGTCTGCGGTGCTGAACGCGAAGATCACGGAATTGGTCTTTGACGCAGGGGTGCGGCGGACCTATAAGTTCCGCAGACGTGCGCCGGCATGCGGACCTGTGATATCATCCTGTCTAACCAGTCGGCGCCTTGATCCCGATAACACAGCACGGAAACGCGCCCGCAGATGATGCGGCCGGAAGGTCAGTGCGCGGTACGAAGAGCATGAGCGAACAGAAACTGACATATGACGTGGTGGTGATCGGCGGAGGTCACGCGGGCTGTGAAGCAGCGGCCGCGGCAGCGCGGGCCGGTGCCCAGACGGCTCTGGTTACACACCACTTCGATACGATCGGTGTCATGTCCTGCAACCCGGCCATTGGTGGTCTTGGAAAAGGCCATCTGGTGCGTGAGATCGATGCGCTGGACGGCCTGATGGGTCGTGTCGCCGATCAGGGCGGTATCCAGTTCCGAATGCTCAATCGCCGCAAGGGCCCGGCCGTGCGTGGCCCGAGGGCGCAGGCGGACCGTAAACTCTATCGGGAGGCCATGCAGCGTGAAATCCGCGCGACGTCTAATCTGGATGTGGTGGAAGGGGAGGCGCACAAGCTGGTCTTTGCGGATGCAGCCAGGGCGAACGAAATTGCCGGGATCGAGTTGGCAGACGGGCGGCAGATCTCCTGCCGCGCAATCGTTCTGACCAGCGGCACTTTCCTGCGCGGCCTGATCCATATCGGCGACCGGAAGATACCCGCTGGCCGGTCCGGTGAAGCGCCGGCAATGGGGCTGTCGGAATCCTTGGAAGAGATCGGCTTCGATCTCGGCCGTCTTAAAACGGGCACTCCTGCGCGCCTGGACGGTCGGACAATCCACTGGGACCGCCTGGAGGAGCAGCCAGGAGACGCGGATCCGATCCCGTTCTCCACGATGACGGCCAGGATCGAGACACCCCAGATCCCTTGTCATATCACCCGGACGACGCCAGAAACGCACAGGATCATTCGTGAGAACCTCTCCCGGTCAGCGATGTATTCCGGTGAGATCAAGGGGCGTGGGCCACGCTACTGCCCGTCAATCGAAGACAAGATCGTGCGCTTCGGCGACAGGGACGGTCATCAGATCTTTCTTGAGCCGGAAGGGCTGGACGATCATACCGTCTATCCGAACGGTATATCGACATCTCTGCCGGAAGATGCGCAGCTTGCCTTCTTGAAGACCATTCCGGGTCTGGAGGATGTGACCGTTCTCCAGCCTGGCTATGCCATCGAGTATGATCACGTCGATCCGCGCGAACTGCGTCCGACGCTTGAGGCGAAACGTTGCACAGGGCTCTACCTCGCCGGCCAGATCAACGGCACGACCGGATATGAAGAGGCGGGTGCCCAGGGGCTCGTTGCCGGATTGAACGCGGCTCTTGCGGTCGCCGGGATGGCGCCGTTCGTCGTGGACCGGTCTCAGGGCTATATCGGTGTGATGATCGATGATCTGGTGACCCGGGGTATCACGGAGCCTTATCGCATGTTCACGTCGCGAGCAGAGTATCGCCTGTCGCTGCGTGCCGACAATGCGGACCAGCGATTGACACCCCTGGGGATCGAAATCGGCTGCGTTTCGCAGGAGCGTCGCGAAGCCTATGACGCCAAGATGGAACAGATCTCGAAGGCCCGGTCCCTGTTGATGGCCCTGACCGTGACGCCATCCGAGGCTCGGAAAAAGGGATTGCCCGTCAATCAGGATGGTATCCGCCGTTCGGCGTTCGATCTCCTGTCCTATCCCGACATGACTTTCGAGGCGCTGACCAACGTGTGGCCAGAGCTTGCGGGCATCGACCGGGCGATTGCCGAACAGGTGGCGACGGATGCCCTCTATGCTGTTTACCTGGAGCGGCAGAGCGCTGACATCGAAGCCTTGAAGCGTGATGAAGCTTTGGGAATCCCCGATGGTTTCGACTACGAAAAAATTACTGGACTGTCGAACGAGGTCAAACAGAAGCTGATCGATGTCCGTCCATCCACCCTAGGTCAAGCCTCGCGGATGGATGGCATGACCCCGGCCGCGTTGACCCTGATCCTGTCGCATTTGAAGCGTCAGCATCAAAGGGGAGCTGCCTGATGAACAAGCCCGTGCTGTTGAACAGCTCTGGACAGGTTGTGTATAAGTATGGGGATGTTTCACGTGAAACGTTGGATAGACTCCAGATCTTTGTGGATCTTGTTCTCAAATGGCAGCCCGCACAGAACCTGATTGCGCCGTCCACGATACCGGATCTCTGGACCCGTCATGTCGCCGACAGCCTTCAGACACAGTGGAGTTATCCTGAGGCGCGCACCTGGGTCGACATCGGGAGTGGTGGCGGGTTTCCCGGGGTTGTGACCGCGATCCTGCTCGCGGACCAGCCGGATGGGCATGTGCACATGATTGAAAGCAATCAGCGCAAGGTCGCGTTTCTGCGCACCGCGCTTCGTGAGACTGGTTCGAAGGGAACGGTTCATCCGGGACGGATCGAATCGGTTGCGAAAGGCTGGACCTATGGATCGGTCGATGCGATTTCTGCTCGTGCTCTGGCGTCTCTTGATCAGCTTTTGCAGCTCGCCGAGCCCTTCACAGCGCGCGGAGCACGCGCTGTTTTCCACAAAGGTCAGGATTTTCAGCGCGAAGTGAATGAAGCCTCTGACACTTGGGACTTCGATCTGGTAGAAAAGGTAAGTCTTATAGATCCTGTAAGCCGGATGCTTCTTCTTTCAAACATTTCAGCCCGGCCAAAGTAGCCAGGAAGGTGTCGTGGTAATGAGCATGCTTCCCGAAATGCCGCGCGTTCTCGCGCTTGCGAACCAGAAGGGTGGGGTGGGTAAAACCACGACTGCCATCAACCTTGGCACCGCACTGGCGGCCATCGGGGAAAAGGTTCTCGTCATCGATCTAGATCCGCAGGGCAACGCCTCGACGGGTCTTGGTATCGAACATCGCGACCGCGGCCTGTCCACTTACGAAATTCTGAGTGGCGATTGCTCGCTTGCTGAGGGTATTCGCGAAACCGCAGTCCAACGGCTGTGGGTGGCGCCCTCTACGATGGACCTTCTGGGTCTCGAGCTGGAGATCGCATCCACCAGCGATCGGGCGTTTCGCCTGCGCAATGCCATTGAGGGTCTGACCCATTCGCGGCTGTTCCAGGATATCGGCTTTACCTATGTGCTGGTCGATTGCCCGCCGTCACTGAACCTGCTGACAATCAACGCTCTCTCGGCGTCGCATTCCATTCTCGTTCCGCTTCAGTGCGAGTTCTTTGCGCTGGAAGGTCTCAGCCAGCTGCTGAGCACGGTTGAACAGGTGAAGTCGGCGCTCAATCCGGAGCTGAGCATCCACGGCATCGTCCTGACCATGTATGACAGCCGTAACAATCTGTCGACGCAGGTGGTGGCCGATGTGCGCGAGACCATGGGCGATGCGGTCTACGAAACGATCATTCCGCGGAACGTGCGTGTTTCCGAAGCACCGTCCTACGGCAAGCCGGCTCTTCTCTATGATCTGAAATGTGCCGGCAGCCAGGCGTATCTGCGCCTGGCGTCTGAGATCATCCAACGCGAACGCGAGTTGCGTCGCGTCGCTGCCTGATCTGGGTGTATTGATTCGGAAGCGGTCCGGACAATTGGAAAAGTGTGTGCAGATACCCCCAGTATCTGTCTCAAGTCATTGATATATAAAAAGAATATGGTGCGGTATGGCGGAGAAGGACAACAAGAACAAGCGGCTTGGTCGCGGATTGGCGGCGCTGATCGGTGATTCGGTGCCGGAAAACAATTCCTCGTCCTCCGAGAAGATTGTCCGTGATTCCCGCAAGGTTCCGATCGAGCATCTGGAGCCCAATCCTCGCAACCCGCGGAAGACCTTCACCGAGAAGGATCTGGCAGATCTGTCCGAATCGCTGAAGGCGAAGGGAATCGTACAGCCGATCCTCGTCCGGCCGGCGGCAGGAAAGACGGATCGTTTCGAGATCATTGCCGGCGAACGCCGCTGGCGCGCCGCCCAGAGGGCAGGGCTGCACGACGCTCCGATCATCATTCGCGACGTGACCGATCAGGAAGCGCTGGAGCTCGCGATCATCGAGAACGTCCAGCGTGCCGATCTCAACCCCATCGAAGAAGCGATGGGCTATGATCAGCTGACAGCGGAATTCAGCTACAGCCAGGGCGAGCTCGCCAAGGTCATCGGCAAGAGCCGCAGCCATGTCGCCAACACCATGCGCCTGCTCAAGCTTCCCAATTCTGTGAAGGACTATCTGGCGGAAGGCCTGCTGACCGCGGGCCATGCGCGTGCGCTGATCACGGTTGACGATCCAGCCGCTCTCGCGGAACTGATCGTCGAGAAGGGTTTGACGGTCCGCGACGCGGAAAAGATCTCGCAGGATCCCGATGCGCTTGCCAAACTTCAGGGCAAGAAGACGTCACCTGAGAAAGCCCAGAAAGACGCCGACACCAAGGCCCTGGAAAAGCGCCTGACGGACACTCTGGGGCTCAAGGTCACCGTCGGGCACAAGCCGGGCAAGGAATCCGGCGATCTCAAGATCAAGTACAGCTCGCTGGAGCAGCTTGACGAGATTTGCAAGAAGCTTGGCGTAGAAACACGCTAACATACTGAAAATAAATATCTTTTTTTGTTGTGAGCGCGTCCAGCAGAGGGCGGCGGTTCGGTCGCCCCATGCCGCACCAGCGTTGCTCCGACCTCTTCATTTCCAGATAGCTGACGCCATCACAGGATCATGGAAAGATCCCGCTCGATCCTGCTGGCCCTTGGTGTTGCGACTACGCTTTGAGACGCGCATTGGGCTTGGCGCCGAGCGTGCTTGTCGACACTGTCGTGCCCTCCCGCCGAATGAATTCTCGCAGGCTGATCCCGTTTCATCGCGCTTTGATTGAGCCGGCGGACCGAGCGTTTGTACAGAACCCACGGCGCATTCGGATGATCGCGCGGACGTAGGCGGACACTTTGAAATATATACGGTTTTCAGAAAGAACTCACTAGATCCGTGGTCAAGCGGGGTCCTAGCGCCTCTGGCTTCTGGCGCGTGCGGCGCGACCGACTTTCAGAAGGGCTTCCGACAGGACCGGCACGCCGAGCGGGTCGTTGAGGCGCGAAATTCGGGTCGCCTCGCTCAGGATATCCATTGCCCGTTCCAGGTCCGCCAGGGCCCAGATCCGTAGTTGTTGCGCGAAGGCGGGTTTGCGGCTGAAGAAAACCGGTGGCCGCTGGGCATCGATGACGGCCTGGGCCGGTTTGCCCTGGTCCACATCGATTCGCATCCGGTGCAATTGCTGAAAATGCTTGAGGGCCTGGTTCGCAATCACGGAAGCCTTCGATCCGGCGTCTGCCAATCGCTCCAGACCGTGATCGAGCTTCGAAAGATCGCCGGAGGCGGCGGCGTCGATCAGTTCTGACGTCTCGAAGGAGGAGGCGTCTCCTATGATCGCCTCTATGTCCTCACTGTCGATACGGCCCTTGCCCAGTGCGTAGAGGCACAGTTTCTTCAGCTCCCCCCGGCTGGCCATCCGATCGCCGCCCAGCAGGCTGTGAAGCGCCGCGCGGGCCTCTCTAGTGATCGACAGGCCGGCGTCACGGGTTTCCTCGTCAATGAGCTGGTCTATGCCGCGGTCGTTGTCGGCGTAGCAGGGAATTGCGACGGCGCGCTTGTGGTTTTCGACCAGCTTGCGCAAGCCGACGCCTTTCTTGATGTCTCCGCCTTCCAGAACGACCAGCGTTTGCCAGTCATCAAGGCCAAGCACAGGTTCCAGCGCAGGCGTGAGGTTCTTGCCGCTGGCGTCCTTGACCCAGACGATGCGCCGGCCGCCGAAAAGCGGAACGGTCAGGACCTCATCGATCAATCGATTCGGATCCGAGCTGATATCGGAGGCATCGATCTTGATCAGATTGAAGGGATCGTCGTCGCCCTCTGACGCCTTCCCGACCAGCCGCGTTGCCCGTTCGGAAACAAGTCCGCTGTCGGGGCCGAATATCAGAACGACCCCGCCGGCATTCGGCGGGTTTGAAATGAAGCGATCAATTTCTCCGGCTTTCAGGGCAGTCATGGGCGATCGTCTCCGGGCAGCGCTAGGTGGTTCGGCAGGGCCTAGCTCCTGTTGCTGGAGAAATACCCGGCGATCCGGGCCGCGATATCATCGGCAACGGATTTGGCGACACGCTCATGCGCATTGCGCAGCGCCCGCTGGTTGGCAAACCGCTGGCTCGAGAAATCGTAGGATGCGGACTTGAAGGACCGTCCCGTCATCAGCGTTTCACCGGAATCGATGTCGCTGAGCACGAATGTGGTGTTCATAGTGGTCGTGTAGGCGGACGGTACGTCTGCAAACTTCTCAACCCCGACTGACGCGCTGCCGACGTCGGCAAGAACCTTCAGCCGGTACTTCTTGGGCGGAGACGCGGCGCCGCGCTCGAAGCGGAAGGTCAGTTCGTTGTAAAGGACACGGGCAGAATCGGCATCCGCGAACCTGGCGTCGATTTCGTCCAGATCGATGGCCGCCATGTCCGCAGCGACGGGCGAGCTTGCCGATCCGAATTCGCCGGTGCTGGTGCCGTACAGTGGCCGGACCTGGCAACCGCTGATGGTCACAACGGCGGCAAGGGCAGCCGAGACGGCCAGCAGACGAACGCCACGCCCATTGTGCAAGATGCTGTCAAACAACGACATTCACGATCCTCTGCGGCACGACGATGAGCTTCTTCGGCTGTGCGCCTTCCAGCGCCTTTCGAACGAAATCGAGTGCCAGCGTAGCTGCTTCGACCTCTTCTTTGGAAGCGTCTTTTGCGATTTCGAGTTCGCCGCGGCGCTTGCCGTTGATCTGGATCGGGTAGGTGATGCTGTCCTCGACCAGCAGCGCTTCATCGACGCTCGGCCACTTGGCCTCGGAAATGATGTTGTCATGGCCGAGGGCGGACCAGCATTCTTCTGCCAGATGCGGCATCATCGGGGCGATCATCTGGACAAGGAAGTTTGCTGCTTCGCGAACGGCATATTCGTGCGCGTCGTCCTCGATGCCGTCATTCACGGCCTTGCTGATCGCGTTCACGAATTCATAGATGCGGGCAACGGCGCGGTTGAAGCCGAGGCCTTCAAGATCCGAGGAAACCGCCGCAAGCGTCTTGTGGCTGGCCCGGCGCAGGTCCAGGGCCTTGCCGTCCGTTTCCGGGGCGGATCCACCGCGCAGCTCGCTCTTGTCCGTGATTTCGCCGATCAGCCGCCAGACACGCTGAACAAAGCGCCAGGCGCCCTGGACGCCGTCTTCGGTCCAGATCACATCGCGCTCGGGCGGGCTGTCGGACAGCATGAACCAGCGCGCCGTATCGGCCCCGTAAGTGTCGATGATGTCGGTCGGGTCGACGGTGTTCTTCTTCGACTTCGACATCTTCTCGATCGAACCGATCGTGACTTCCTCACCGCTATCCAGAAGGGTCGCGTGGCGATTGCCGTCCACTTCCTCGATCCGGATTTCTGCGGGCGACACCCAGCGTCCATTGGCACCTTCGCCCTGACGGTAGGTCTCGTGGGTCACCATGCCCTGAGTGAAAAGACCCTTGAAGGGTTCTTGCAGATCCAGCGCGCCGACCTTCTGCATCGCACGCGTGAAGAAGCGCGAATAGAGCAGATGCAGGATCGCATGCTCGATACCGCCGATGTACTGATCGACCGGCAGCCAGCCGTTTGCAGCATCCGGGTCCGTCGGCTGGTCGCAATCAGGCGCAGTGAAGCGGGCGAAATACCAGGAACTGTCGACGAAGGTGTCCATGGTGTCGGTTTCACGCTTCGCCGGCTTTCCACACTTCGGGCACGTGGTGTCGCGCCAGGTCGGATGCCGATCAAGCGGATTGCCCGGCTTGTCGAAATTGATGTCATGCGGCAGCTCGACCGGAAGGTTCTCGTCCTTCTCCGGAACGACGCCGCAGTCGTCGCAATGGATCACCGGGATCGGACAGCCCCAGTAACGCTGGCGCGAAATGCCCCAGTCGCGCAGTCGGTAGTTCACCTGGCGTTCGGCCTGCGGCGCTCCGTCCACATTCATGTCTTCCAGCTTCTTCTTCACTGCTTCCTTGGCGTCCGCAATGGAAAGTCCGTCCAGGAAATCGGAGTTGAAGATGGTGCCATCGTCGGTAAACGCTTCGTCGTCGACGGAAAAAGCCGCCGCGTCAGCGCCCTTCGGCAGGACGACGGGACGAACCGGCAGGTCGTATTTGCGTGCGAAATCCAGGTCACGCTGGTCGTGGGCCGGACAGGCAAAAATGGCGCCCGTTCCGTAATCCATCAGAATGAAGTTCGCGACATAGACCGGAAGTTCAATGGAACTGTCGAGCGGATGCTTGACGCGTAGTCCGGTGTTGATCCCCTTTTTCTCCGCCTTTTCAATGGCTTCCTCAGAGGTTCCAACCCGGCGGCACTCGTCGATGAAGGCCTTCAGCTCGGCGTTGTCTTCCGCAAGCTTCACCGAAATCGGGTGATCGGGAGAAAGCCCCATGAAGGATGCGCCGAACAGCGTATCGGGACGCGTCGTGAAAATTTCCAGCGTCTTGTCGCCAGTGGGAGCCGGCGTCGCGAATTCGAAACGCACGCGCAGACCTTCCGAGCGGCCGATCCAGTTCTTCTGCATCAGACGAACCTTGTCCGGCCAGCGGTCGAGCGTTTCGATCGCATCCAGCAGGTCTTCCGAATAATCGGAGATCTTGAAGAACCACTGCGTCAGCTCGCGCTGCTCGACAAGCGCGCCGGACCGCCAGCCGCGGCCATCGATCACCTGTTCGTTCGCCAGGACGGTCATGTCGACCGGGTCCCAGTTCACCTTCGCATTCTTGCGGTAGACGAGACCTGCTTCCAGGAACTTCAGGAACAGGCGCTGCTGCTGGGTGTAGTAGCCTACGTCGCAGGTCGCGAATTCCCGGCTCCAGTCCAGCGACAGGCCCATGATCTTGAGCTGGTCACGCATGGTGGCGATGTTCTCGTAGGTCCAGTCCTTCGGATGAACCTTGTTCTGCATCGCCGCGTTTTCGGCCGGCATGCCGAATGCGTCCCAGCCCATCGGATGCAGCACGTTGAAGCCCCGTGCACGCTTGAAGCGGGCAACGACATCGCCCATTGCGTAGTTGCGGACATGGCCCATGTGAATTCGGCCGGACGGATAGGGGAACATTTCCAGGACGTAGTACTTGTCGCGCGGATCGTCATTTACAGTGACGAAAACGTCCTTGTCGTTCCAGATCTTCTGCCAGCGCGCTTCGACTTCGCGCGCATTATACCGTTCCGTTGCCATCAATTGTGCCGTTGTTTGTTCTTGCCGCCGGTAGGAGGCGGAATTCATGACTGTCTGACCGCCGGACTGTCACCAGAAATCTGCGCCGGGGTCAACATGGGAGATGCGTTAGAGTGTCCAGAATGCGTGTTTATTCCGCCGGGCGACATTCGTAAAGTCAGGCATTCGCCTTGCGTTTCGCTACCGGGCCGTATCTGGCCCCGCAGAGCACTGTGGCTTCAGGCCGCGATAAGCTAGTGCCATCTGCGGGACGGCGCATTTCGTGGCCGTCAGCTGCTCGCGGCCCCCGTATGTGTCCCAGATGTCCTTCATCCGCTTGCCGTCGGGGTGCGCTCTGCTGAACAGCACATAGAGCGGAACCACCCGGAGCGGGCGGCTGCTGGCGAAGAGCTTTGCCTGGTCACCCAGGAAATCGCGGCTTTGAACGGTGCCGACTGCTTCATTCTCGATATAGAGATCCGCCCGCCTGTGAAGCATCATCGACCAGGCCTGCTCCTCCGTCGACACCTTCTGGAAATGCACTCCGGCTTTCTCCAGCGGGCGTTGATACCAGTAGTCGGTCACACCGACGACCGTCAGGCCATCGCGTTTGAGTTCGTCAAAGGAAAGCGACTCCAACCCGTCCGGAAACCGGTCTTTCCGATAGAAATAGACGTCTCGGGCCAGGTCGATGGGCGTTTGTGGATACAGAAAGTCGGCGGTTCGTTCCTCGGCGAAGGCCCATGAAAACGTGGCGGGCAGTTTGCCATGACGGGTCATCTCCAATGACCTTCTCCAGGGAAGGAATTCGAAACGGACGTCGTGTCCGGCTTTCTTGAAGGCTTCGGTGACTTGCCGGGCATGGTCACCGTAGCCGGCCGCGTCCAGGGAAATGAAGGGTGGCCAGTCGCCGATGCCGAATGTGAACGTTTCGGCCTTCGCCGATACGCCCTGCATGGAGACAAGGCATGCCAGGACACACATACGCAAACGATCTGGAATCATGCTCAACTCCAATCGGTTAGAGGTGTCCTGCACGGTCAATGTCGCGCATAAGTGGTGACAAATGCGTAAAAACGTCCGTTCAAATCGGTAGTATTACCTATGAATTCGGGCCTGTCCCACTGCACCTGCATTCCAGTCTCCATGCGTCTGGCCTGCTTCAGGGAGCGCATCGCCCTTGTGAGGGAAGAAGCACGATTGTAAGAAGTGGAGCCGATATTCCCCAGCCACACGGAGCGCCCGACCCTTGTCTTCCGCCGATCGCCTTGCCGACGTCCTCGCCGATATTTCCGCCGCCGAAACCGAATTCGGGCGTTCGCCGGGCTCCGTGCAGCTCATCGCCGTGTCAAAGACTTTCGAGGCCGATGACATCCGGCCCGTGCTGGACGCGGGGCAACGTGTCTTCGGCGAGAACCGCGTTCAGGAGGCGATGGGAAAGTGGCCGGGTCTTCGCGAGGACTGCGAGGGAATCGAATTGCACCTGATCGGTCCTCTGCAGTCCAACAAGGCGAAGGAAGCCGTTGCCACCTTCGATGTGATCCATACGATCGACCGTGCCAAGATCGCCAAGGCCCTCAAGGCCGAGATGGATCGTCAGGAGAGGCAGCTTCCGTGTTTCGTGCAGGTCAATACGGGGGAAGAGCCGCAAAAGGCGGGCGTATCTCCGGCGGAGACCGATGCCTTCGTGAAAAGCTGCATAGAGGAAACGGGTCTGAACATTGTCGGCCTGATGTGCATTCCGCCGGTCGAGGAAGCGCCCGGCGAACATTTCGCGCTGCTTCAGAAAATCGCCGCGCGCAACGGACTTGACCAACTTTCCATGGGCATGTCGTCCGACTATCACACGGCGGTCGGCTTCGGTGCGACATGTGTCCGGGTCGGATCATCGATCTTCGGACATCGGGATTATACCTGATCGGCCCTGGTGACGAGGCGGTAGCACGCTTCTGGTCCATCTCCATGTGGGAAAATGCAGATAATTTCGTTTTAATATCAATTATTTATCAGGTAACGGACATCACATCCGGCCGCATATTTGCCTGAAAGCCCGGAACGTGTCTCCAATTTGACCCGGCTGTGACCGCAGCGAATTTTCCGTCACAACATTGTCCCGACCTTTCCCCACAGCGGCCCTTCGTCGGTCGTGATCGGCCTGCATCTTTTGTCTCGTTCCGGTTCGGAAGGCCAGCAGAGATCCTTCGGACGGACGGAACATCCGGCGGCTTGCCCGATGCCTGGTTTCCAATCGTCAGGCGGGGGAGGGCGCCGATCCAAACCAGAACCTTGGAGGTCATATCATGTCCAAACGTCTTACTGCCGCTGTCCTGATCGGTGCCGTCACCGCATCTTCCGCAGCCTTTGCACAGGGCATGTCATTCGAAGCGATCGACACCGACCAGGATGGTTATGTCAGCTACGAGGAAGTCGCGACGGTAAATCCCGCCGTGACTGCGGATGTTTTCAACGCCGCAGATGCGAACCAGGACAGTCTGCTGGATCCCGAGGAATATTCGGCTCTTCAGCCGTAATTTCGGTTTCGGGCGATCGATGACCCCCTACGGCTGATTTTGCGGCAGACTGGATTCACGTGAAACGCGTGGCTGCAGACGATGCAAGGTCAGCCAGGTCGCCCGATCAAGACCATCGCCGGGCCGGTCACGCCGGCGATGGTTTTGCTTCAATCCGTCCAGAAGTCCGGCGTCAGCAGCAGCACACCTGCCAGGATTTCAAGACGACCGAGGATCATCTCGACTGCCAGAAACCATTTGGCGATATCAGGCAGCGTCTGGAACGTTCCCGACGGTCCGATCGTGTCACCGACGCCGGGGCCCACATTGGCAAGCGCCGTGATGGACGCGCTGAGGGCCGTTTCCAGATCCATTCCAAGCATCAGGTACACCACCGAAAAGCCGGCGAAGGCGCCCGCATAGACGACCGCGAAGACCAGCACACCCTCCAGAACCGGGTTGCTGACGGCGTGGCCCTGATATTTCGGCTCGACCACCCGGTGGGGGCGCACCATGCGGCGGAAGAGGCTCTGGATGTAGCTCAGCAGAATTGCGATGCGGAACATCTTGAAGCCGCCCGAGGTCGATCCGCTGCAGCCTCCGAAAAAGGTCAGCACAAAGAAGATCGCGACCACCGGCGGGCCGAACTGAAGGTAGTCGTTCGCTGCGTAACCCGTTGTCGTGATGACCGAAACCACGTTGAACACAGCAAAGGTGAACAAGTGGAAAGGCGAGTCATGCGCCACGAACCGCTGCAGCGCGAAGACGCTCATCGAGGTGGCCAGGACGATACCCAGCAGCAGCATGATCTGAACGTCCCATTCGAACAGCTTTCTCTCGATACTGCGGATCAGGTAGAGAAACGGTACGCTGGAGGCGAGCATGAAGACGGATGCCACCCAGTAGACAGACGTGCCGGAGAACTGCCCGAACGACTGGTCGGAGGTGGAAAATCCGCCGGTCGAGACGGTCGTCATCGAGTGGACCATCGCGTCGAAGAAGGTCATGCCGCAGAGCTGGTAAAGCACCATGCAGGAAATGCTCAGCCCCGCATAGAGCGCAAGCAGGCGATAGACGAACGGGCCCACATGTCCGTAGGGCTTGCTGGTCTTTTCAGATGATTCCAGCGCAAAGAGCTGGCTGCCGCCGACGCGAAGTCCGGGCAGGAGCCAGATCCCGATAGCCACGACGCCGATGCCGCCGACCCATTGCAGCAAACCGCGCCAGAGCAGAATGCCCGGTGGCAGCGTGTCCAGACCGGTCAGGATGGTCGACCCGGTGGTGGTCAGGCCCGATGCGGTTTCGAAGAAGGCGTCGGTGAAACTGATGTTGAGCCCGCTGAAATAGAGCGGGACGGCTCCGGCGAATGAAAAGGCGAACCAGGCCGCGTTGACGAACAGGATCGCTTCCTTGAAGTCGCCGGGCGGATTTTCGCCGGCGAAGGCAACGGTCATCAGCGTTCCTGCGGTGCCCAGAACCAGCGCGGAGACGAGAAAGACCTGCCAGTCCGGATTCTTTGCGAAGACATCCGCAATGGCCGGGACAATCATCAGAACTGAAATGAGGATGAGCAAGCGTCCGATGGGTAACGCAATGGCTCGAAAATTCATTTACGGAACATCCGGTCGTTCGGCTGTCTGGTGAGGCAGTTTCGGGTGACTGACGAGCCCTTTTATCTGCGGGTGCACCGCAAAATGCAAGGCTCGCACGTGGAGTGGGAGCCCGGGTCTGCCCGGTTTCCCGCTTGCGCTGAACAGGATTATAGCTTCATTTCGGTCGGTACTGTCGTCCGGATACAGCATTTGAAGTTCAAGTGATATTGACAAAATAACCTGCCCGGACAGACTGGCGCAAAACATAATGGAGGAAATCGCCACATGAAACCAGTCACCTGGGCCCTCGGGGCGGCCCTTGCCCTTGGTCTTTCCGCCGGCGTTGCCAACGCTGCCGAAACAACCTTGCGGATCACTTTGCAGCTGCCGATGAGCAGCCATCTCGGCCAGAACCTTCTGGTCTTCAAGGATGAAGTGGAGAAGAATTCCAACGGCGACATAGCTGTTGAGATCTATGATTCCGCTCAGCTCTACAAGGACAAGGAAGTCCCGGCCGCAGTCGGTTCGGGCGCCATCGAGATGGGAGTCGTTTCGCTGACGCGCTATGTCGGCGATATCCCGGCGGTGGATATCTTCTATCAGCCGTTCCTGTTCGATACCGAGGAAAAGGTCCGTGCTGCCGTCGCGCCGGATTCTCCTGTTCGCGGTCCTCTGGACGAGGCGATCAAGGACACAGGCTCCACCGTATTGTGGTGGCAGGCCTACGGCGGATCGATCATGCTGTCCAAGGATGAGCCGATCAAGACGCCGGACGACCTGAAAGGCAAGAAGGTGCGCGTGTTCGGCAAGACGCTGGGCGACTTCGTCACCGTCGCCGGTGGCGCTCCGACGCTCATCTCCGGCTCCGAGCAGTATCTCGCCTATCAGCGCGGTACCGTCGATGTGGGCATGACCGGCATTTCCGGCGTGAAAGCCCGCAAGCTCTGGGAAGTCATGGACACCATCACCAAGACCAACAACGCCGATATCGAGTTCATCGTTGTCGTCAATACGGATTTCTGGAACGGCCTGCCCGAAGATCAGCAAAAGATCATTCACGACGCTGCGTTGAAGGCGGAAATGGATGTTCGCGACCAGATGTCCGGCATTGAAGCCGAAGCCTATGCTGCTGCGGAAGAAAACGGGATGACGATCTACACGCCGACCGATGACGAGATGGCAGCGTGGAAAGAGGTCAGCCAGCCGGTTTACGAGACCTATCTCGAAAAAACCGGCGACCTCGGCAAATCCATCATGGACGCCGCAAAGAAACTCTGACAACAGAGCTTGAAACCAGCAGGGGTCTGTCCCCTGTGCAAGGAACGGCCGGTTCATCACCGGCCGTTTCGTTCTAAGGGGCGCCGGTACTCATGTCATCGGCAAAACGTGTCTTTCAGGATCCGGGATCAATGGATGCCGGACCGGACGGTGGGGTCATGAAAGTCTTCTCCAGCATATTGCTCGCACTCGCCTGGATCGCCGCGATCCTCTTTGTTCTGTCCGGAGGGATGCTGACCTATGAGGTCCTCGCCCGCTACCTGTTCATCGCGCCGACCATCTGGGCAGCCGAACTGTCGCAACTGTGTCTCATCTGGGGAACAATGCTGGCGACTCCCTGGCTTCTGCACGCCGGGCTGCACATCAGTGTCGACGTTCTGACCGAGCGGCTCGGGGACATCGGCCGGCGGGTCTGCCACATCCTGGCAATGAGCGCGATTGCGGCCCTCAGCGCCGTCATCGCCTGGAAGGGCTGGGGAATCTTCTGGGATTCCTTCGAACGGGGCCGGACGACCGGCTCGATGCTTGATCTGCCGACCTGGGTCAGCGAACTCGCCATTCCGATCGGCTTCGGGCTGTTGTTCCTGCAGGCCCTCATCGAAATCACCCGCGCTCCGACCAAAGACCGGACGGAGGAGCTGAGCATATGACAACCGTCTACATCCTGTGTGCGCTGTTTGCGCTTCTCCTGATCCGTGTTCCGGTCGCCTTCGCACTTGCAGGGCTGGGCCTTGCGCTTCTGATGCTGGGTGGATTCTCGCCGCTGATGGCGCCGCAGGCGATCCTGTCGACACTCGACGGCTTCATCCTGCTGGCGGTTCCGCTGTTCCTTCTGATGTCCAACATCCTGCTCAAGGGCGGCGTCGGCAAGGATCTCTTCGCGGCTGTTCATGTCTGGGTCGGCAATCTCCCCGGCGGTCTTGCGATCGCGACCATTATCTCCTGCGGCATCTTCGCCGCGATCTCGGGCTCATCGGTCGCGACCGCTGCAACCATCGGGACTGTCGCCATTCCCGAAATGATCAGCCGGGGCTACGACAGGCGTTTCGTCTATGGCCTTCTGGCTGCCGGCGGAACGCTCGGTATTCTCATCCCGCCGTCGATCCCGATGATCGTCTATGGCTTCGTAACCGAACAATCGGTGATCGCGCTGTTTCTCGCCGGCATCGGTCCGGGTTTGCTGCTGGTCGCGTTCTTCATTGCCTTTTCCATGATCTATGCGCACTGGTTCGGTGCCCAGGCAAAGCCCGAGCCGATCGCGGAAGGGGAGCGCTGGAACGCGACACTGCGCGCGCTGCCTTCCATTCTGCTCGCTCTTGCGGTGATCGCTGTCATCTATACCGGCATCGCAACGCCGACCGAGGCGGCCGCCGTCGGGTTTGCCCTGTCGCTCCTGATCACGGGGGTGATCCTGCGAACACTGACCTGGCAGGGCCTCAAGGAAGCAGCCTATGATTCCATGGCAACGACGGTCGCCATCCTGCTCATCGTCGCGGGCGCAAAGGTGTTCGGCAAGGCCATCACGCTCTACCGAATTCCGCAGGATATCTCGGTTTTCATCGGCCAGAATATCGACACGCCGCTGACATTCGTTCTGGTCGTCTCCGTCGTGCTCCTCATCATGGGACTGTTCTTTGAATCCCTGTCGATGGTGCTGATCATGACACCGGTCCTGCTGCCGGCAGCCCTGGCGCTGGGCTTCGACCCTATCTGGTTCGGCGTCTATATGGTCATCATGGTGGAGTGCGCGCTGATCACGCCGCCGGTGGGGCTCAATCTCTACGTGATCCAGTCGGTTGCGAAATCGAGGCTAGGGGATGTTGCGCGGGGCGTCATGCCATTCCTTCTTCTGATGCTGTTCTCGGTCATGATCCTTTACGTCTGGCCGGATCTCGCTCTCTACATTCCCTTCAAGTTCTGAGGAAATCACATGTCCGCTTCGGCAGAAGCCCTTCGCAACCTGCTCGCGCAGGACAAGCTCCATGTCATGCCGTGCTGTTTCGACGCTCTTTCGGCAAAGCTGATCCAGCAGGCCGGCTTTGACCTGACGTTTCTCTCCGGGTTCGCGGCGTCGGCCGCCCGGATCGGCCAGCCGGATCTGGGCCTCATGTCCTATGCCGAGGTGCTGGACCAGGCGCGCAACAGCATTGATGCGGTGAACATCCCCCTGATCGCCGACGGCGATACCGGCTACGGCAACGCCATGAACGTGCGCCGGACAGTCTCCGGATTTGCCAGGGCGGGCGCGGCGGCGGTCATGATCGAGGATCAGCTGGCGCCCAAGCGGTGCGGACATACGCCCGGCAAGGCGGTGGTGTCGCGCCAGGAGGCGTTCGACCGCATCCGCGCGGCCAACGACGCCAAGGAGGCCGGGGCCGATATCCTCATTCTGGCGCGGACCGACGCGCGCCACGAACACGGGCTTGGCGAGGCGATCGAGCGGGCCGCCAAATTCAAGGAACTCGGAGCGGACATCCTCTTCGTGGAGGCGCCGAAGAACGTCGAGGAAATGACGACCATCTGCCGCGAGCTTCCGGGTCCGAAAATGGCGAATATCGTGGAAGGCGGGGAGACACCGGATCTCAGCCATGGCGAGCTGAAGGACATCGGCTATGCCATCGCGGCCTATCCGCTGACGCTGATGGCCAGTGCGATGAAAGCCATGATGTCGACGCTCGCCAGCCTCAAGGCCGATGAGGACCGTACGCCCCAGCTGATGGATTTCACCGAGCTTCGCGAGCGGATCGGTTTCAACGACTATTATCAGGTCTCTTCACGCTACGAGACCTCCAAGCGGGACTAGCCGCACGAAGGCGCGCGGGGAGGGACGGGGCCTGAGCCCCCGTGGCATCGGAACAGGCAATGGTGCAGGACGCCAGTCAGCGTTGGATTTGTCGTGACGGGAGTGATAGACCCTGCGCCAGCCACGGGCCGCAATGGAGATCCAGTCAGATGCAGGGCGAGAGACGCCGAAGACCTTCGCTGTCGCTTCCGATCCTGCGCACATCGCGTGATCAGCATCGCGAAGGAACGCTGACGCTCGGCAGCCTTCTGTCGGCGCTGGGCGAAACGTCCTTCGGCTGGGCCATCGTGTTGTTTTCCCTGCTGACGCTGTTGCCTTTGCCGCCCGGCTCCTCGCTGGTCACCGGCATTCCCGTGCTCGTGACGACAACCCAGATGGTGCTCGGCTTTCCGCATGTGCGGCTGCCCGGTCCGCTGGCGCGCCTGTCGCTCAATCATGGCAAGTTGCGGCGCACGGTGCTGCGCATGCGACCGGTCACCCGGCGGCTCGAGCGCATGCTGATCCCACGCTATGAACGGATGTTCGCTGCGCGGCATGAGCGAACACTGGGCCTTGCGCTGTTCGTGATCGCCTTCACGCTGTTCCTGCCTGTGCCGCTCAGCGGCTGGTTTCCGGCCACGGCCCTTTTCGTAGCCGGCGTCGGGATCGTGGAGCGCGACGGGCTGGTGGTGATCTGGGGGCTGCTGCTGGGTCTTGCGGCCGTGCTGCTGACAGCCGCCATCCTGGTTTCGATCGCTGCCAGCACCAATGCGCTGGTCGCCTGAAGCGAAGGCATCCCGGCCGCCGTGCACAGACCCGGGTTCAGTGCTCATCGTTCCCTGAGACATCTTAAAGACAGGTGGTTCAATTGAAAATTCCAGATATGCCCTTCACCGTGACCGACTGGTCGAAGATCGAGCCGACGGAACATCCAGGAGAGACGGGAACCGCGTTCTGGCGGACGCTCACCATCGGCGATATCCGTATTCGCCACGTGGAGTATTCGAAAGGCTATCTGGCCGATCACTGGTGCGACCGGGGGCATATCCTTCTGGTTCTGGAAGGCGAGCTGGTCTCGGAACTGAAGGATGGCTCGAAGACCACGCTGACCGCGGGCATGAGCTACCAGGTCTCCGACTTCGGCGATGCGGCGCATCGTTCATCGACCCAAACCGGCGCGAAGCTCTTCATCGTCGACTAGTCACCGCACCGTCATCGGCATGTCGGCACGAGGTCGGGGGAGGGGAGTTTCCGCAGCTTCCTTGACTCTTCGCCGTCTTTGGGGCATAGACCCGCCAACTCCATATGAGTGACTGACATTTCGAACCGCCGACCGGGACCCGCAAAGGTGTAAAGAGTTCCCGGAGGTCAACACCCGACAGCGCGATGCGCCCTCGGGTGTGAAACCGCTTTGCGTGGTCCGGATCGCTTGGAAACAGGCGGCGGTTGCCCATATGGTTCGGGAGATATCCCGAAATCGAGATTTTAAGGACCACGTATGTTTGAAAGCCTGTCCGATCGATTAAGCGGCATTTTCGACAAGCTCACCGGCCGCGGTGCGCTGTCGGAAAACGACGTCAACGAGGCGCTGCGCGAAATTCGGCGCGCGCTGATCGAGGCTGATGTCGCGCTGCCGATCGTGCGGTCGTTCACCGACAAGGTGCGCAACCGGGCCGTCGGTGCGGAAGTGGTCAAGTCGGTTACGCCCGGCCAGATGGTTGTCAAGATCGTCCATGACCAGCTCATCGAGATGCTGGGCGAGGACTCCCACCCGATCGACCTCAATGCTCCGGCGCCTGTCGCGATCATGATGGTCGGCCTTCAGGGCTCGGGCAAGACGACGACCACCGGCAAGATCGCGCGGCGCCTCAACCGCCGCGACAAGCTCAAGGTCCTGATGGCCTCGCTCGACACCCGCCGTCCGGCGGCGCAGGAGCAGCTCAAGGTTCTCGGCGAGCAGAACGAGATCGACACCCTGCCGATCATCGAAGGCCAGGGGCCGGTCGAGATCTCGAAGCGGGCAATGTCCGCAGCCAAGCTGGGCGGCTACGATGTCGTCCTGCTCGACACCGCCGGCCGCATTCACATCGACGAGCCGCTGATGGCCGAGATGGCGGAGGTGAAAGCCGCTGCCCAGCCGCATGAAATCCTGCTCGTTGCCGACAGCCTGACCGGCCAGGATGCCGTCAATCTGGCGCAGAGCTTCGATGAGCGCGTCGGCATTTCCGGTATCGTCCTGACCCGTATGGACGGTGACGGACGCGGCGGTGCAGCCCTTTCCATGCAGGCCGTCACCGGCAAGCCGGTCAAGCTTATCGGTACCGGCGAAAAGTCGGATGCCCTTGAGGACTTCCATCCCAAGCGGATCGCCGACCGCATCCTCGGCATGGGCGACATCGTTTCGCTCGTCGAAAAAGCCGCCGAAGCCATTGATGCTGAAAAAGCCGCCAAGATGGCGAAACGGATGCAGAAGGGTCACTTCGACCTGGAAGATCTCGCCGAGCAGCTGAAGCAGATGGAAAAGCTGGGCGGCATGTCCGGCATGATGGGCATGTTGCCGGGCGTCGGCAAGATGAAGAAGCAGATCGAGTCGGCGAACATCGACGACAAGGTGTTCAAGCGTCAGGTCGCCATCATCCAGTCGATGACGCCGACCGAGCGCAAGAAGCCGGACGTTCTGAAGGCCAGCCGCAAGAAGCGTATCGCCGCCGGGTCCGGTGTCGATGTCGCCGAGGTCAACAAGCTCCTGAAGATGCACCGCCAGATGGCGGACATGATGAAGAAGATGGGCAAGGGCAAGGGCATGCTCGGCAAGCTGATGGGTGGCATGGGCGGCGGAGTGCCGGATGTCGATCCCAAGCAGCTTGAGGAAATGGCCAGGTCCGGTCAGCTGCCCGGCGGCATGGAGCTGCCGAAAGGCTTGCCCGGCGGGTTGGGCGGCGGTGGACTGCCTCCCGGAATGCCTGGTCTTCCCGGTCTCGGCGGACCGAAACTTCCGGGCCTTCCCGGCATGGGGAAAGGCAAGAAACGATGAGCGGAGCGGAATCTCGTCTGGGTGAAAGCGAGGCGCTTGCCGAACTGAAGGCCCTCAGGTCCTCCATCGACAATATTGACGCCGCTCTGGTTCACATGCTCGCAGAGCGGTTCAAATGCACCCAGAAAGTGGGTGTTCTGAAAGCCAACAACGACCTGCCGCCGGCCGATCCGGCGCGGGAAAAAATTCAGATCGAACGGCTCCGTCGGCTCGCCGCGGATGCCAATCTCGATCCTGACTTTGCCGAGAAATTCCTGAACTTCATTGTTCGCGAAGTGATCCGGCACCACGAAGCCATTGCCGCGGAAGCCGGCAACTAAGATACTGGAGAAACAAAATGGCTACGAAAATTCGCCTGGCACGCGGTGGTTCCAAGAAGCGCCCGTATTACCGCATCGTTATCGCTGACATCCGCTCCCCGCGCGATGGCCGCTTCATCGAGAAGGTCGGGTCCTACGATCCGATGCAGCCGAAGGATTCCGAAGAACGCGTGAAGCTGGACGTCGAGCGCATCCAGTACTGGCTCGGCAACGGCGCACAGCCGACCGACCGCGTGATGCGTTTCCTGGACGCCGCCGGCCTCCTGAAGCGCGCACCGCGCAACAACCCGAAGAAGGCCGAGCCGGGCGCAAAAGCCAAGGAACGTCTTGAAGCCAAGCGTCTTGCCGAAGAAGAAGCAGCCGCTGCTGCCGCTGCTCCGGCTGAAGAAGCGTCTGAAGAAGCTGCGGCAGAATAAGCCGTCATGGATGGTGCCGCATCGGTTACGGACGGGGGAATGCTCTCATGAGCTCCCCTGACACTTCGAAGGTCCTGATGGCCAGGATCGGTGCGGCGCACGGCATTCGCGGAGAAGTGCGGGTCAAGCCCTTTGGCGATGATCCGCTCTCCTTCGGCGACTACGGCGTGCTGACGACGAAGGACGGGTCCCGCTCGTTCGAGGTCGAAAAGGCGCGCGTACAGAAAACGGTGGTGATCACCCGATTCAAGGGGATTTCCGACCGGAACCAGGCGGAAGAGCTGAACGGTGTCGAGCTTTACATCGACCGGGATCAGCTCCCCGAGCCTGAAGACGACGAATTCTACTATTCCGACCTGACGGGTCTTCGCGTTCTGGACACCTCCGGCGAGGTGCTGGGAAAGATCGTGGCCGTGCAGGATTTCGGAGCGGGCGATCTGCTCGAGGTCCGGCCGGTTCGCGGCAAGACCTTCTACGTGCCCTTCACGCAGGAATTCATCCCGACCATCAATATCGTTGAAGGCTTCGTGTCGGCAGACCTGCCGGACGACTATTTTTCCGATGAGCGGGTCGACTCTTCCGAGGATGCGGTCGAGTAATACGGGCTTCGTACCGGCTGCAGTCCCATCTGCGACAGATCCAGATCTTCCTGTTCGTCCCGAACGGCCTGCCGGCTCTCGGAGCGGACCAGCGCGATCAGTGCAACGATCAGCGCGACGCCGATGCCGTTGGCAACGGTATCCTGCAGCGACATTTCGTGATGCGGCAGGAACCCCTGCACCACCTCACCCGCAATTCCCATTCCGAACGCGACCACTGCGGAGACCCGCAGCCGGCAACAGAACAGCGCATGGATCGATAAGGTCAGAAGGGCGTAAAAGCCGATGTGGATCACCTTGTCGTAAGGGTGCCCGACGCCGGTGTTGTAGACGAGGCCGACCAGAACGCCGAATGTCATCAAAGCCGCCAGCGGCAGGACCCGCGTCAGCGAAATGTCGAGATAATGCCTGTCGACCTGCTTCTGGACGAAAGTCGGCAGTTTCAAGCGCAGGACGGGAAATTTCGGCACGGTGCTACACCTTCAGGAAACGGTCTTGCCAGCTTAACTGACCCGCATTAATCAGAACTTTCTTTCCCGTGAAAACAGTCAGTCCGTCGAGGCATTTGGCAGTTGAGGTTAATATGGCCTTACCGGGGTGTGTGAGGGAAACGCACGGCGGCACGGCCGAAGCGGGACACAGGAGCCACAATGGCGTTCAAGGCAACCATACTGACGCTTTACCCGGACATGTTTCCAGGTCCGTTGGGGCACAGCCTGTCGGGACGCGCGCTGGACAAGGGGCTCTGGGCGCTTGAGACCAGCCAGATCCGTGATTTTGCGACCGACAAGCACAGGTCCGTGGACGATACGCCCGCTGGCGGAGGTGCCGGGATGGTGCTTCGGGCCGACATCCTTGCAAAAGCCATTGACGCTGCAGCACCGGGCGATGATCCGCGCCCACGGATCCTGATGAGCCCGCGCGGCACGCCCTTCACGCAGAAGAAAGCGCATGAACTCGCCGAAGGACCTGGGGCGATCGTCGTCTGCGGCCGTTTCGAAGGAGTTGACCAGCGGGTCATCGACGGCCGCAAGCTGGAGGAGATCTCCATCGGCGATTACATCCTCTCCGGCGGAGAAATCGGCGCGATCACCATGCTGGATGCGATTGTCCGTCTCATCCCTGGCGTGATGGGCAACATGGAGAGCGCCGATACCGAGAGCTTCGAGACCGGTCTTCTGGAGCATCCGCACTACACCCGGCCGGCCGATTTCGAGGGCATGCCGATCCCGGAGATCCTGACATCCGGCAATCACCGCAAGATCCACGAGTGGCGCATGTCGGAAGCCGAGCGCCTGACGCGCGAGCGCCGTCCGGATCTCTGGGAAGCCTATATGGCCGACGAGGACGACGTCGACTGACCTCCCGCCTGCCCTGACCGTCTCGGCACGTAAAAATTAGCGGTCGGATCGCCTACGCGCCTCACTGCGCCTGCTGAAGTTCCTGGCGCGCACTCAGCTTGGCCAGGAACTGTGAGCCCTTGCGGATGATTTCCGACTGGGAGTGGCAGCCGGTCTTGGAGGTGATACTCGCCAGGTGATTGCGCGCGGTGAAATAGGAGATCTCCAGCCGGTCGGCCGCGTCGCGAAGCGAGGCGCCGAGGATCAGCTCCTGCAGCAACAGGCTTTCGCGCTGGGTCAGACCAAAGGCGGCCGCCAGTGTCCGTTCGGACTTGATGGGCACCTCTTCCGGATCGAGGATCGTCACAAGCAGCGGATAGCGCCGGGTGATGAACGGGGCAAGGCTCGGATGAACCTGATCCCGATGCCGGATCGGGGTCACGAAGACCAGCGATCCGGCCCTGCCGTCCGGCGTCAGTGCAAGCGGACCGGCCGGCGTGCCGTCCACGGACGAAACGTTGAGCGCGTATTGCAGGACCTTTCTGGAGAAGGACGAGCGTGCAGACAGGCGCACCGACCGGTCGACATAGAGACTGTCGGAAGTCTTCAGCGTCTGTTCGGCCTGTCGGTTCAGGTGCAGGACCTTGCCCTCCCCGTCGACGACGCAGGCCGCCGACGGAATTTGGTCCAGCCAGAATTCCGAGTGGCGAAAGCGGTTTTCGCGCTTTTCAAGCTCGAGTAGAAGGTTAAATGCGCTCTGCAAGTGCGGACGCAGAAAGCGGAAAACGCCGAGTACATCGTCTTCCTGCTTCTGACCAAGCCGTCGCGGGAAGGCGGCGGCGACGAACGCGGAATCCACGCCCTGCCGGTGCAGGACGACGCCGATGCCCCGATTGATGCCGTCATAGTCCTTGAGGAACTCGTCGTAAAAATCACATTTTTCGACATCCGCCGGAGAAACGAAATCCGCCGTTCGGCCGACGTCGGCCATGTCACATTTCAGGGCGACCGGCGGGAGCGGATTTGCAGACTGGGCGGATGCCAGCCTTCGTTCGACGTCGATCCCCATGTTGTAGATGGCGCAATCGTAGAACGTGTTCTCGAAGACGCACTGAGCCTGGTAGGAAATCGGCACGTCGGGATACGCCGATGCCAGATCCGACAAGACACCTCTCAGACCACCGTCAAACAAGGCGGTTGTATAGAGCTTATGGAGCAATCCTGCACTGTCTATATCCACAAGGCGCCTCCCCAAAGGCGAATGTGACGTTGTGTTCATGTTTATTCATATCAAAAAAAGCAGGCATAGTGCAATTGTATCAATGTAAATTTTTGACGTTGCGGTAAATAGGTTGTTATTGCAGGTGCTGGCGGGCGACTGGTTCGGTGCCACCATTGATTCCTTTAGGTCATATTTTCGATTCGCAGCGGCAGAAATGCCGCTGCTTTCGTCTGAGACCCAAACATGACGCAGTTGTCACTTTATCGCTAAATGTGAAGCAATTATCATTGGCCCCCGCCCGAACGCGAATCCTGGGTTGTGTGTGAGTTGCAGTTCGCCTGACGGTCGCCAGCAGTTCCAGGTGGTCGTTCGGCCACGCCGTTGCGCAAAAACCAGATGACAGTCACCGGGAATTCCTGTATACGCGCGCCGGAGCCGGGATATTGCCGTGCGGTCCGCATTGCGGGGCGCAGGGTTGGCGAGCCGCCATCGAGGTGGCACGGATATTCCGGTCAGATATGCACCATGGCCCAAAGTCGGTGAATTCGTCTGCCGCTCATGCGGAGACGCTCTGACCGCTTTGTAATTGAAAAGGGAAAAATGCCATGAATATCATCGAGCAGCTCAACGCCGAGGAAATGGCGAAGATCGAAGAGCAGCGCAAGCTTCCGGAATTCTCTCCCGGTGACACCGTTCGCGTCAACGTGAAGGTGACCGAAGGCAACCGGACCCGTACCCAGGCTTACGAAGGTGTCTGCATCGCCCGTTCCGGCGGCGGCATCAACGAGAGCTTCACGGTTCGCAAGATCTCCTACGGCGAAGGCGTCGAGCGTGTCTTCCCGATCTATTCTCCGATGCTGGAAGGCGTGGAAGTCGTTCGCCGCGGTAAGGTTCGTCGCGCGAAGCTCTACTACCTGCGCGACCGTCGCGGCAAGTCTGCCCGTATCGTCGAGAACACCAACGTCCGCTCCAAGCGCCTCAACGAGGAAGCCCGTGCGGAAGCAGCCGCTGCCAAGGCAGCCAAGGCTGAAGCCAAGCAGGCCGAGCAGGAAGCTGCCGCTGCGGAGAGCGCGGCTGAATAAGCCCGCCGGATACGGAATACGAAAGGCGGCCTCAGGGCCGCCTTTTTTGATTGCGGTCCGCTCGGTCAATGTCAGTTGAATTCAGCTCAACTCGCAATACTTGACCTGCGGACGTGGCTGCGTCATTGACTAGACCAACTTGCCGAAGGCCGTTTGGCCTGACGGCAGATCAGACGACTGCTCATCGAAACGCGCACCGGCGCCGGCTTTGTTGAGCAAATCGGGCTGCAGCTCAAGAGAACAAGCTTGCGAACAGGTTCCCGGATCGCCGGCGCAGGACGCGCGCCGGGTCAACGGGACGGAATGAGGAGAGACCCATGGCCAAGGCACGGACGCTTTACGACAAAATCTGGGACGACCATCTGGTCGACATGCAGCCGGACGGAACCGGCCTGCTCTACATCGACCGTCACCTGGTGCATGAAGTCACCTCGCCGCAGGCTTTCGAAGGCCTGCGCATGAACGGACGCCAGGTGCGCCAGCCCGAAAAGACGCTGGCCGTCGTCGACCATAACGTTCCGACGACCGACCGCAGCGGCGGCATCGACGATCCTGAATCCGCGCTGCAGGTCAATACGCTGGCGAATAACGCCGCTGAATTCGGTATCGAGTACTATTCCGAACTCGACCTGCGCCAGGGCGTCGTACACATCGTCGGTCCCGAACAGGGTTTCACCCTGCCTGGCATGACCATTGTCTGCGGCGACAGCCACACCTCCACCCATGGCGCCTTCGGCTCGCTGGCCCACGGCATCGGGACGTCCGAAGTCGAGCACGTTCTGGCCACGCAGACGCTGATCCAGTCCAAAGCCAAGAACATGCTGGTCAAGGTGAACGGAAAGATCCCGGAGGGCGTGACGGCAAAGGACATCATCCTGACCATCATCGGCAAGATCGGAACCGCCGGCGGTACGGGCTATGTCATCGAATACGCCGGCGAAGCGATCGAGTCTCTGTCTATGGAAGGCCGGATGACGGTCTGCAACATGTCGATCGAGGCGGGCGCCCGCGCGGGCCTGATCGCGCCGGATGAAACCACATTCGAATACATCAAGGGCCGCAAGAAGGCACCGAAGGGCGAAGCCTGGGATATGGCCGTGTCCTACTGGAAGACGCTTCATTCCGACGAAGGGGCCCATTTCGACAAGGTCATCGAACTTGACGCGGCAAATCTGCCGCCGATCGTCTCCTGGGGCTCCTCTCCCGAAGACGTGATCTCGGTCGAAGGCACCGTGCCGAATCCGGCGGAGATCGAGGACGAGAACCGCCGCGCCTCCAAGAAGCGTGCACTGGAATACATGGGCCTGGAACCGGGTACGAAGATCACGGATATCAAGATCGACCGGGCGTTCATCGGCTCCTGTACCAACGGCCGTATCGAGGATCTGCGTGCCGCCGCCGCCGTCATCGGCACCGGCAAGGTCGCAGAAAGCGTCAGCGCCATGGTCGTTCCGGGCTCCGGTCTGGTGAAGGAACAGGCAGAAGAGGAAGGTCTGGACAAGATCTTCAAGGAAGCCGGCTTCGAATGGCGTGAGCCGGGCTGCTCCATGTGCCTTGCCATGAATGCCGACAAGCTGAAGCCGGGCGAGCGCTGCGCGTCGACCTCCAACCGCAACTTCGAGGGTCGTCAGGGTCACAAGGGCCGGACGCATCTGGTCTCGCCGGCCATGGCGGCAGCTGCTGCGATCGCCGGACATTTCGTTGACATCCGCGAGTGGAAGACAAACTGATTCGATCCGAACCGCGAATTCGAAGGGCGCCGTGAGGCGCCCTTTTTCGTTGCGCGGGCCGATCCCGGCCTTCCGGAAGGTGCCTGACAGTTTTGCGCAAACGAGTCATAGTTTTAGCGAAAAATCCTCTCCGTCATCGCGCTATCAACAATTCGACCGAGAAATGAAATTGTCGGGCTTCACAAGACTGTCACCTCGGCACTACAATACTCCTGTCACAAAAGGACATGATCCGCTGTCCGTTTGACCGGGCAACGGACGATCCTATGCGATTGGCCTGCCCGCCGGCATGTGTCTTCTGCCGGTCCGCGCGCCGATCGGACTTGTAATGTTGGGGCTTTCTTCCGGCATCCGTAAGGTCCGGGGGCTCCGAACGTGAGGAGCGGAAGGTGACGATAGCGGTTTCGCCGGGAGCGCATCCGGCGTTGGTGCTCAATGCGGATTATCGGCCGTTGAGTTACTATCCCTTGTCCTTGTGGTCCTGGCAGGACACGGTCAAGGCAGTGTTTCTGGACCGGGTGAACATCGTGGCCGAATACGATGCGGCGGTACGAAGTCCGAGCTTCGAGTTTCGATTACCGAGCGTGGTTTCGCTCAAGTCTTTTGTGAAGCCCAGCCGATACCCCGCCTTTACCCGCTTCAACGTCTTTCTTCGCGACAAATTTCAGTGCCAGTATTGCGGCTCCAAGGATGAGCTTACCTTCGATCACCTGGTTCCCCGATCCCGGGGCGGGCTGACGACATGGGACAACGTGATCACCGCATGCTCGCCCTGCAATTTGCGCAAATCCAACAAGTCCTGCGACCAATTGAACATGTGGCCGATGCACATGCCGTTCCAGCCGACGATCCAGGATCTGCATAACAACGGGCGCGGGTTTCCGCCCAACTACCTTCACGACAGCTGGCTCGATTTTCTCTACTGGGATACGGAACTCGAACCGTAAGCTGCAGTTCTCAAGCGCCGACATCAGGCTGGTGTGGCGTTCAGGTCTTCATCAGGCGGATGACACTGACGCCTTGATCGGGATTCCCGGTCTGCGATCCCGTTTGCCATCTCTTTGCAATGCGTCATGCGGGGCGCAAAAAGACAAATCTTCACAGAGCCTTGTCCTGGTGACCGCGTTCCTTCCGTCATGACTGTCTTCAGCCTGCCTGACTGATCGCCCAGCGATTCAAGGCAACCGCGACTCGATATTTTTTGCAATGCCCTAAAGGTATATCGTGAAGAGGAGCTAATTCGGCTTATCTTTGCGTAGTTTTTACATGTGATAACACTCATTGGTAGTATTTATTAGATTCTCTATTTATTCTTGTTCTTTCGCAATTATTCTATTGCTTTAACGGATTCAGCACCATTTTCATTTAACCCTCGCGTTACAAGGCGAGGCGAAAATGACAAAGAATTTCGTTGCCGGATTGCAGGAGAGCGCCGAACGATTTCGCGCGGATCAGCGCGGATCGGTGCTTCCGATCTTCGCAATCATGGTGATCCTGATGATTGTGATCTTCGGCGCGGCGGTCGATATATCGCGCTCGGTGAATGCGCGTGAGAAACTCTCCTACGCCATCGATGCCGCATCCCTCTCCGTTGCCGCCACGCTCTCCACAACGGTCATGACCGATGACGAGATCGAACAGGCGCTGAAAGAGTCCATCACTGCCAACCTGGATGGTGCAGAATTCATTGAAGCCGCGCTCGACAATCTGGAATTTGCCGTCGATTCCGATGCCGGAACGGTCGCGGTCTCTTCGTCAGCGTCCCTGAGAAGCTACTTTATCGACCTGGGTGGATACACCAGGGACCACTTCGGGCCCCAGTTTCTTGCCTTCGGCGCAAATGCCCAGGTTTCCTACTCCAAGTTCGATGTCGAACTGGCCCTCGTCGTCGACGTCACCGGATCGATGTCAGGCGATATGGAAACCCTGCGCAGGGCTTCGAAAGAAGTCGTGAACATTCTGCTGCCAGCCGATGAGGAGCCGGAGGATGCAAAGGTTCGTATTTCGCTGGTCCCCTACAGCCAGGGCGTCAACCTCGGCCTCTTTGCCAACAAGGTGAAGGGTGGCAATCACTATCCGGTCTCCGGTACCTGCGTCACGGAACGCCAGAACTACGAAGACTACAGTGTTCAGTTCACGGACGCGCCCTTCGATTATTACGAGGACTCGGACCCTCCTCCCCTGCCTACCTTTTTCGGCGGCGGCAGCTCGCGATGTTCTTCGACGTCCGCAATGGTCCCTCTGACAGACAACCGGGACATCCTGATCCCGGCAATTACCGCGCTGACAGCCACCGGTGGCACCGCCGGCCAGACCGGTGTGGCCTGGGGATGGTACAGCCTCTCGCCGAACTATCTGGACGTATGGCCCTCAGGAAGTGTGGGTGCGCCTTACGACGACGACGAGACGCTGAAATTCGCGATCATCATGACGGATGGCGACAACAACAGATATTATGACTTCGTGGAGCAGCGAGAAAGTTGCTCATGGACCTACCGTCGCGGCCGGTGGAGATATGAATGCGAAATGGTTGATGTGAACCAGTGGTTTGAGTACGGCGAAAGCGAATATTACGATAACACTTCCTCCACGCGGCAGCGTGCACTTTGCGCAGCCATGAAGGACGCCGGGATCGAGATTTTCGGTGTCTATTTCGGCTCGAGTGACACGTCCACCGGCGCAAGAAACATGAAGTCCTGCTCGAGCGAGGGAAACTACTACAAGGCGTCTTCGTCGAGCGGCCTGATCAATGCGTTTGCCAACATCGCGCGCAAGATCCAGCAGATCTACATGTCGAAGTAGGCGCGCCGGACGCTGCGGGTCTCGGCGCTCTTCAGGCACCTGGACCTGACAATCAGATCCTGCCTCCGGCGGGTGGTGCTGAGCGGGAGGAAGGCCGGAACAATTCGCAATCCTTTCCGGGAATTGCAATTAAGAGTTTAGGTACTTTTATCAAGTAACTGTCTCGGAACCTTACGAGGCAGCGATGCGCAGAGTTCCGCCTTTTATTCAGCAGCCAAGGGCCTGCAGCCTGTTTGCCGATCGCAGCGGCTCCGTTTTGCCGCTCTTCGCGATCATGGTTCTTCTCATCATTATCCTTGCCGGCGCGGCGATCGATATCTCGCGAATGGTCAATGCTCGCGAGAAACTTTCTTACGCCATTGATGCCGCGGCGCTCTCCGTCGCTTCGGAACTCTCGACCACAGTGCTGTCGGACGACCAGATCAAGGAACGGCTCACGGATTCCTTCGAAACCAATCTCGGCGATGCGGACTTCGCCGATGCGGCCATTGAAAACATCGAATTCACGGTCAACAGCGACGAAGGTATCGTCACGGTTTCCTCCTCAGCGTTCCTTCCCAACTATTTCGTCGATATCGGCGGCTATATGCACGCCCTCGCGGGACCCGAGACCTTTGCGTTCGGCGCAAGCTCCCAGGTCACCTATTCCCGTTTCGATGTCGAGCTTGCGCTCGTCGTCGACGTGACCGGGTCGATGAGGAGCGACATGGAGACCCTGAAAGCTGCGTCCGGGGGGCTCGTGGATATCCTGATCCCCGATGGGACTGCCGAAGACGATAGCAAGGTGCGCATTTCCCTTATCCCCTACAGCCAGGGCGTCAATCTCGGTCCCTATGCCGAGAAGGTGAAGGGCGGCGGCTATCATCATGGCGTCAGCGGCAAGTGTGTGACCGAGCGTCAGGACTATGATGACGGCAGCAAGACCTATGAAGTCAAGTTCACCGACGATTCCTTCGATTATTACGAGACGAACGGGATACCGCCGAAAGGCACCTTCTACGGCGGCGGCACCTCGAGATGTCCGGCGGATTCCGAGATGCTGCCGCTGACTGCGAAACGCAATGATCTGCTGAGAGCGATCAGGGATCTCGACGACGGCGGCAACACCGCAGGTCAGACGGGCATCACCTGGGGCTGGAACAGCCTGTCACCGAACTATGACGATGTCTGGCCATCAAGCGGCCGCGCGGAAAGCTATGATAATGAGGACGTTCTGAAATTTGCCGTCATCATGACCGACGGCGACAACAACACGCATTACGATTTCATTGAGACAGAGGAAGTCTGCACATATAGGTGGGTGGGCTGGCAGTACGAGAGAGTCTGCGAGACGCGTGACGTTTACGATTGGCGGGAACGCGGTGACAGCGGCTTCAACGGCGAGTCCTCCAAATCGTCCCGTGCCCTGTGCGCGGCGATGAAGGCCTCGGGTATCCAGATCTTCGGGGTCTATTTCGGCTCGAACAACAATTCCACGGGCGCAAGGAACATGCAGGCCTGCGCCAGCCCTGACAAATACTACCAGGCAACTTCGTCCAGCGCGCTGATCAACGCCTTCAGCAACATCGCCAAGAAGATTCAGCAGATCTATCTGTCCCGCTGATTGGACCCGCTTTCAGGAAAAACACCACTCAGAATGGAAAAAGCCCGCCGGATCGGCGGGCTTTCGTGTCTGGAATACGGTGAAGTCCGGGTCTACGTCAGTCGCGGTTCTGGCGATTGTCGATCAGATCATCGACGACGCCCGGGTCTGCGAGTGTCGAGGTGTCGCCCAGGTTCTCGAAGCTGTCCTCGGCAATCTTGCGCAGGATGCGGCGCATGATCTTGCCGGACCGGGTCTTCGGCAGGCCCGGGGCGAACTGGATCAGGTCCGGGGACGCAATCGGTCCGATTTCCGAACGGACATGGGTGACCAGTTCCTTCTTCAGTTCGTCCGTCGGTTCCTCACCTTCCATCAGCGTGACATAGGCGTAGATGCCCTGCCCCTTGATGTCGTGCGGATAGCCGACGACGGCGGCCTCGGAAACCTTGGGATGCGCCACCAGCGCGCTTTCAACTTCCGCCGTGCCCATGCGGTGCCCGGAGACGTTGATGACGTCGTCGACGCGGCCGGTGATCCAATAGTAGCCGTCCTCGTCGCGCCGACACCCGTCGCCGGTGAAGTAAAGGCCCTTGTAGGTGGCAAAATAGGTCTGCACGAAGCGGTCATGGTCGCCGTAGACCGTGCGCATCTGACCGGGCCAGCTGTCCGTGATGACAAGGTTGCCCTCGGTCGCGCCTTCCAGGAACTTTCCGTCCGCATCGACGACCGCCGGCTGGACGCCGAAGAACGGCCGTGTCGCGGAGCCGGGTTTCAGGTCGATGGCGCCCGGAAGCGGGGTGATCAGGATGCCGCCGGTTTCCGTCTGCCACCAGGTATCGACGATCGGACAGCGCTTCTCGCCGACCACATTGTAGTACCAGCTCCAGGCTTCCGGGTTGATCGGCTCGCCGACCGAGCCGAGCAGTTTCAGCGACTTGCGCGAGGTCTTGGTGACGTGTTCGTCGCCAGCCCCCATCAGGGCGCGAATTGCGGTTGGCGCGGTGTAGAAGATGTTGACGTTATGCTTGTCGCAGACATCCCAGAACCGGCCGGCGGTCGGATACGTCGGAACACCTTCGAACATCAGCGTCGTCGCGCCATTGGCAAGCGGGCCGTAGACGATATAGCTGTGCCCGGTCACCCAGCCCACGTCCGCCGTGCACCAGTAGACGTCACCCTCGTGATAGTCGAAGACATATTCGTGGGTCATGGAGGCATAAACGAGATAGCCGCCGGAGGTGTGCAGCACACCCTTCGGCTGGCCCGTGGAGCCCGAGGTGTAGAGAATGAAGAGCGGGTCTTCCGCATTCATTTCCACCGGGGTGCAATGATCTGAAACGCGGTCGGCTTCCTCGTGGTACCAGACGTCGCGCCCGTCTTTCATGGAAACATCACCGCCGGTGCGCTTCACCACGATCACGCTCTTGACCGGCGCCTTTTCCGTCGCCTTGTCGACATTGGCCTTCAGCGGAACCTTGCGCCCGCCGCGTAGGCCTTCGTCGGCCGTGATGACGCACTCGGACTTGCAGCCCTCGATGCGCTGGGCAAGGCTGTCAGGCGAAAAGCCGCCGAAGACGATGGAATGGACCGCACCGATCCGCGCGCAGGCCAGCATCGCATAGGCCGCTTCGGGGATCATCGGCAGGTAGATGGTGACGCGGTCGCCCTTCCTGACGCCCTGCCCGTGCAGCACGTTGGCGAAGCGGTTCACGTGGCCGTGCAGTTCCTTGTAGGTGATCACCTTGGATTCGGACGGATCGTCGCCCTCCCAGATGATGGCGGGCTGGTCGCCGCGCTTTTCCAGATGCCGGTCAACGCAGTTGGCGGAAACGTTCAGTGTGCCGTCCTCGAACCACTTGATCGAGACATTGTGGTAGTCGTAGGACGTGTTCTTGACCTTGGTGTAGGGCTTTATCCAGTCGACCCGCTTGCCATGCTCGCCCCAGAAGCCTTCGGGGTCGTCCACCGAGTGCTGGTACATCTCAAGATATTTGGCATTGTCGACATGCGCCCGTGCGGCAACATCCGCAGGGACGGGAAAGACAGAGTCGGACATGTGAAACCTCCCAGAAACCACACTTCGGGCTCGTGGCACCTACGCTTGCCTGCCGCCGGCCCAATTTTTGCCGGTGGTCATTATGCGTATGGGCCGATGACGCGTCCAGAACCAAACCTTAGTCCTTTAGTCGCCGAGTCCTTGGTCTAATTCGTTCTAATACGTAAGCACTTAGGCTAGATGAAGGCCGCTGAAGGCGACCCGTGCACCTGACATAACAACGCTCGGCGCCAAATTCAAAGGAGGCCGAGCGTGGTGCCTTGCCGCACACCGGTGCAGAAGCTCTTCCGATCCCAGACGCAATGGCTCATCCATTCACGTTCCATGGTCGCAACGGCGATGGGGCAGATCTGCCGATCAGACGTTCAAGTGGTCAGGCGTTCAGACCGCCCTTTTCCACGATGAACGTCACCACCTGCTCGACGCCGTCGCCGGCGCGCATGTTGGCGAAGACGAAGGGACGCCCCTTGCGCATCTTCGTCGCGTCCCGGTCCATCACGTCCAGATTGGCGCCGACATAGGGCGCAAGGTCCGTCTTGTTAATGACGAGCAGGTCCGAGCGGGTAATTCCGGGCCCGCCCTTTCGCGGGATTTCCTCACCGGCGGCAACGTCGATGACGTAGATCGTCAGATCCGCCAGTTCCGGCGAGAAGGTGGCGGCAAGGTTGTCGCCGCCGGATTCGATCAGGATCAGGTCGAGGTCCGGAATGGCGGTCGTCAGGTCGTGGACGGCGGCAAGGTTGATCGAGGCGTCCTCGCGGATCGCCGTGTGCGGGCAGCCGCCGGTTTCCACGCCGCGGATGCGGTCGCTGGTGAGCGCCTGACTGCGCATCAGCGCCTCGGCGTCCTCGCTGGTGTAGATGTCGTTGGTGATGACCGCCAGCGAGTAGGTGTCGCGCATTGCCTTGCAGAGCTTGTCGGTGAGCGTGGTCTTGCCGGAGCCGACCGGGCCACCGATGCCGACGCGAAGCGGGCCGTTCTTGGAACTCATGAGCGAAATAGCCTCGAATATTGTGTTTCATGCGCCATGGAGGCGATGTCTGCGAGAAAGACGGACGTGCCGAGGTCATCGAGCCCGGCCGAACGCGCCTTTCCGGCAATGTCGAATATGACTGGTTCCAGGCGGGCCAGAACCTTCTGGCCGTCGCTCTGGCCAAGCGGCACGGCCCGCACGGCAACGGAGATGATATTGGCAGCAACGGCATGAAGATAGCCGGTCAGGGCGGGCTCTTCCGGAATTGCGTGGGCCGCGCAGGCAAACCCGACGGCGACCGGATAGGGCCATGGAGCACCGTCCTGCCATTGATCGGCGCGGAACAGGTCGGCGGACAGGGAGTTCGCGTCCGGCATCCAGCTCTTGTGCACGGCGCCCATGAAGGCAGTCCCCTGCGCGCTCGTCTCCAGATGACGTTCCTTTGACGGCTGCAGCGCAAGCCCCAGGTCCCGGAGATCCGAAATCCCGCCAGCATCCGCTGTCATGGCTGCGCGGTAGGTTTCCTTCAGAAGGATCGCATCGCTGCGGCCCGAGCCGTAGCTGAGGATATCCTTCAGCCAGGCCTCCAGCTCCGTTGCATTCTTGACGGCGCCGGTCTCTATCACCTGCTCCAGCCCATGGCTGTAGGTGAAGGCGCCGATCGGAAAAGCGGGTGAGAGGAACGCCATGAGCCGGTACAGCGCAGACAGCGTCATGCCGTCAGTCATGGGAATGCCCGTGGTCACCAGCGTGATGATGATGATGGTCGTGCCCACCGTGGGAGTGGCCGTGCGCATGACCGTTGTCGTGGCTGTGATCATGGCCGTGGGTCTGGCCATGGCCGTAGGCGCCGCCTTCTGGGTCGAACGGGGCGCTGAGCGGAGACAGGCGACCGCCGAGGCGGTGGACCATGTCCTCGATTACATGGTCGCGCCGGATGCGCAGCGTGCCGCCCATCAACTGCGTCGGCAGATGACGGTTGCCGAGATGCCAGGCGATCTTCACGAGATGGGCTGCATTGTCCGCCGAGATCTCCACGAGGTCCTCCGGTTCGGCCAGAACCTCGACGATGCGGCCATCCTCGAGTTCGAGCCCGTCGCCGTGGTGAAGGAAGACGGCGGATGCCTCGTCCAGAAGGAATGACAGACCGTTTTCCGCGGTCAGAACGGCGCGCCGCCGGTGTCGATCCTCCCGGTCGAGCGTGATGCGGCCAGCCGGCGGTCCGGACCAGTCGCCGGCGGCAAGGATCTTCTCAACGCGGATCATGCTGTCTCCGAAACTTTCGCCATCGTCGCCAGGAACGCCGGGCGCTCCTTCAGGCGTTTGAAATAGTCGCTGATCGGCCCGTCCGCTGGCAAATCGAACTTCGCGGTGCTTGCCCAGCCAAGGCAGCTTCCAAGGAGGATATCGGCAACGGTAAAGGTATCGCCCATCGCGTAGGGCCCGTCGCCAAGCCGCTGCTCCAGCGTGGCAAGGCCGTCGGCGAACTCAAGCCGGCAGACAGCTTTGATGGCGGGCACGCGCACGTCTTCCGGATGGATGAAGGAATTCTTCGCCGAGGTCCAGAGCGCGCCCTCCAGAACATCGACGCCGAACTGCGTGAAACCGTCCTGCCGTGCCCGTTCGACGGTTCCGGCGGGAAAGGTCAGTTTGCCGTGCTTGTCCGCAAGATAGGCGCAGATGGCGATAGACTCGGTCAGAACCGCGTCACCGTCAATCAGCACCGGCACCTTGCCGGTGCCATTCAACGCCGCGACCGTGTCGGAGCGCGGCGCAGCGGGATCCAGCTCGTAAGGCTCCCCCAGTTCTTCCAGCGTCCAGATAACCCGCATGGCGCGGCTCTGCGGCGTTCCAATGATCTTGTACATGTCTTCGCCCGTTGGTTTTCCGTTTGGATGCGCCTGAGCCGTTGGATCTCATGCGCAGTCCCAGTCCCTCGTTTCGTAACACGGTCCCTTCGCAGATGGCCGCGTTCCCGATCATTTCGACCTCATCCTGAGGAGGACCGCAAGGTCCGTCTGGTAGAATGGGTATCAACCGGCGGAGCAAGCTTCCCATCCTTCGAGACAGCGCTCGCGCGCTTCCTCAGGATGAGGCCGTCGCTTGGTTGGCCCGGCTTCGGAGTTGCAAGAAGCCTTGCAAGTTATGGCTCTGCCCTTCTCTCTCGGCCAATGGCACGGCTCTGCAGCGTCTCCAATCATTTCGACCTCATCCTGAGGAGGACCGCAAGGTCCGTCTCGAAGGATGGGCGACAGGCACTGGAACAAGCTTCCCATCCTTCGAGACAGCGCTTGGGCGCTTCCTCAGGATGAGGCCGTCACTTGGTTGGCCCGGCTTCGGAGTTGCAAGAAGCCTTGCAAGTTATGGCTCTGCCCTTCTCTCTCGGCCAATGGCACGGCTCTGCAGCGTCCCCGACGATTTACGCCCTCATCCTGAGGAGGACCGTCAGGTCCGTCTCGAAGGGTGGGCGACACCCGCTGGAGCAAGCTTCCCACCCTTCGAGACAGCG
>VIRH01000020.1 GCA_008107755.1 Rhodobacterales bacterium | reverse complement strand
GGTTTGGAAGACAAGAGTGATGATGCACATCTCTACTTAGATAAATTTGAAGCCTTTGATTCTATGGTGAAGCAACTCGTTACCATGTCTGGTTGCCGCCATATCCACAGGGAGATCCGAAAGCTTCCCACCATTGATGGTTACTCCAAGCATTTGCTTGTAGATGGTAATCCACGTTGTGTGGCCTTCCATCGAATTAAAAAGGATGGTCAAGAGTACGCATTGATAGAAGTGGATACTTCCGATAACAAAAATAAATTATCGACACTGCTGTTGAAAGAGCAGGATGTGTCGTTTGACTGGGAACAAACCATTCGAGAGCTGGAAATGCGGTTATTAAAAGGCTCCTTGGCTTGGCCAACTAAATTTCTTAAGAAGAAATTTTGCAATGGATTTAAACG
>VIRH01000073.1 GCA_008107755.1 Rhodobacterales bacterium | reverse complement strand
ATCATAGTCTTCAAGATCAGGACTTCATTCCTCTGTTGCCGGGAAGCCCCATGTTCCGTGGTTTCGATGGTGGTGATTATGTCTGGAATGGTGATAAAGAAACCTATCCTCACTTCATTAACGAAGCGGCATATCATAAGCTGGATGTGGCGTTTTCAACTTCGGACCTGATTGAGTTATGACCTTACGCTGGCCGCCTCTTTACATGATGCGGCCGGTGATTATTAAAGTAAGGTTGTATCATTCAATCGCATTATGTGGGTTATTTTGTTGTGCCTGCCAGGGCGTCGATAATCGCCACATTCGCAGCCGGAAAATCGGCCGGCACGAGCTCATTTAAGGGCGTCCATTTTACTGCCTGCCCTTCCAATCCTACTGGCTCACCGCTGAAATCATCGACGA
>VIRH01000021.1 GCA_008107755.1 Rhodobacterales bacterium | reverse complement strand
TTATTATGGTTCACAAGCCAACCTGTTTCATAAGTACGTAAGAACCTCGTATTTTTCTGACGGCCTGGATTCAATTCGCCAAGGCGCAGTGCGCGATGACGGCCTGCTGCAGTACTACTACAGCAACGTAAGGTTTTTTCGGAAGAACTTGTGCTTAAAACTCGCAATTTAGGCTCTGTTAAATATGTTGCATGGCGGTATCTGGTGGCATCATTACGCCAATACCAGCTATTCCTGAGTCACGATTTGCGCCATCACCCTGTTGGTTCTTGCGGCGGATTCTCCTGTGGAATGACACGCTTTACCCTTTATCAACGCTTCTACAATGGTGGTAATTAGGGGTTGCTGAATGTGTTTAGGCAGGTCGAAGTTAACGACTTTCGGTGCACAGTTTGTTTTATGC
>VIRH01000023.1 GCA_008107755.1 Rhodobacterales bacterium | reverse complement strand
CCAGATAACGGCGGTACAGTCTCTTTTCTGAGTGCGGCGGTAAAGCCAGAAAAACAGATCAGTGTCTGCTTTGGTCAAGGATTTCCGGTTGAGCATCGCCTTGGCCTCTCTCTATGTGATTAAGATTTAGCCTAGAGAGGGTCTGTGACCCGTAGGTGACAGAAAAAAGAAACCTTTGTGACAAGTCACGTGTATGCAAGCAAATAAGCGTGAAATGCTCGGGTGAACTGTTCTTAACGGAGAAAATAGTGCTATGCTACCAACGGTTTCTGTTACTCTTGGTGCACGATGGCTTTTGTATTCGGTGCCCGGTTGCAGTGAATGTTTTCCGGCGTCTTGCGCAGTTGTTTTACAAACAGCACCTCTACCATTTTTTTTCATCAGTAATAAGGCACAGTGATGGAC
>VIRH01000084.1 GCA_008107755.1 Rhodobacterales bacterium | reverse complement strand
CCTCCCATAACACAAACTATAGGTGTTTAATTGGAAGGAGTTATTTTATATCATTTATTTTCCATGGCAATTTTTGAATTTTTTACCACTACCACATGGACAATCATCGTTACGACCAACTTGATCGCCTTTAACGATTGGTTTCGGTTTCACTTTTTCTTTACCATCTTCAGCTGAAACGTGCTTCGCTTCACCAAACTCTGTTGTTTTTTCACGTTCAATATTATCTTCAACTTGTACTACAGATTTTAAAATGAATTTACAAGTATCTTCTTCAATATTTTGCATCATGATATCAAATAATTCATGACCTTCATTTTGATAGTCACGTAATGGATTTTGTTGTGCATAAGAACGTGAGTGAATACCTTGACGTAATTGATCCATTGTGTCGATATGATCAGTCC
>VIRH01000024.1 GCA_008107755.1 Rhodobacterales bacterium | reverse complement strand
ACTTGTGGAGATGTACCAAGTTATCCGTATTTAAACAAGAATGAACAACGTTATGCAACATTGTGTGGTAGAGACACTGTACAGTATGAAAATGCATCAATTACACACGACATTCTTGTTCAATTTTTAAAACAACATCAGTTAAATTATCGCAGTAATTCGTATATGGTTATGTTTGAATTTAAAGGACACCGCATTGTTGCTTTTAAAGGTGGAAGGTTTTTAATACATGGCATGACACGCACATCAGATGCCACACATCTAATGAATTTATTGTTTGGATAAAAAAAGATAAGACAAAAGGAGTGTAATATTATGGGCGAACATCAAAACGTTAAATTGAATCGTACAGTTAAAGCAGCCGTACTAACGGTATCAGATACTAGAGACTTTGATACAGATAAAGG
>VIRH01000107.1 GCA_008107755.1 Rhodobacterales bacterium | reverse complement strand
TTTTCCCCCCGTTCCAACATGAGTACTTTTAACCCTTTTTCTGTCAACTCTTTGGCCGCCCAGCCTCCGGTAATTCCGGACCCCACCACGATGGCATCATAGGTTGTATTTTCAAACCGACTCATCCGTACTTCACTCCTGTCCAGTCGTTAGACCAGGCTCTCGGCTCTTCACTCAACGGCACATCAGGCTTGAACTGCCCGGGAATCAGTAGATACTTCAGTTCCTTTGAAGCACCGATTTCAGACGTGTAATAAGCCAACAGGATTAGCGACTTAATTTTTTGCCATAGCATCAGCGCTGCCGGTAGCGGCGCAGACTCAACGCGGTCGTACACCAAAGCATCCAACTTTGCTACCAAACTGAACTGTTGTTCTGATTCAAATGACAAAAAATCTGCTTTGCTGTAG
>VIRH01000080.1 GCA_008107755.1 Rhodobacterales bacterium | reverse complement strand
GGTTAAGGTCGCAAATTTTTTCACACGTTGATCATTTAAACCTAAATTTAAAATAGTATCCATCATACCAGGCATCGAGAAGGCAGCACCGCTGCGAACAGAAACTAAGAGAATCTCATTGTCCGCGGTAAAAGATTTGCCTGTTTCAGTTTCTAGGTTTTTAACCGCTTTCAAAATTTCTGATTGTAAGTGTTCTTCAAAGAAAGTAGCATCTGCCAAATAGTCCATACAGCTACGGGTTGTAATCGTGAATCCTTGCGGAATCGGCAAACCTAAGCGTGTCATTTCTGCCAAGTTTGCCCCTTTACCACCAAGAGTCTCTTTACCTTCATTGTGTGTTTCGTTAAAAGAATAAATAAACTTTTTCATGCGTGACCTCCGTTTAATATGTGTCTTATATGTTCAATAAACA
>VIRH01000035.1 GCA_008107755.1 Rhodobacterales bacterium | reverse complement strand
GTTCTGGCTCGTGCTGAGCGCGGTGCTGTGCGGCGCAGCCGTAGTGATCCACGGCTCCGCAAGCTACGACCGTGGGTACGCCACCGCTCGTGCCGAAGGCGACGCAGCGCTGCTCAACCTGCAGCTGCAGCATTCCAACGAGCTGGCCAAGATCGCTGAGGACAACCTCCTGCAGTTCCAACAGCAGGTCACTCGCGCGAATCAGGCGGAAGCGCGATTCCTGTCAGCCCAGGACCAGTTCACTGCCCTCCAGCAACAGCTATCGGAGCGTATCGCCCATGTCTCGACCCAATACCGGCCGGCACCAGGTGCTTCCCCTGTGCCTGCTCCTCGCTTCGTTGTCACTTGCGGCTGGCTGCGGGACTACAACCACGCCCTCGGCGCCGATCTGCCCTCCCCAGCAGCCTGCAGAAC
>VIRH01000026.1 GCA_008107755.1 Rhodobacterales bacterium | reverse complement strand
ATGGCCCCAACCTCCTCCTCATCCTGAGGAAGCGCCCCAGCGCTGTCTCGAAGGATGGGCCAAACGGCCAGTCACTCATCAGAAGGTACTTCACTGGGCGACGCCTGCGAGCGGCTGCCTTCGGAGCAAGGTGCCCATCCTTCGAGACGGACCTGACGGTCCTCCTCAGGATGAGGGCGTGGGGAGGAAAGGTGGGGGGTATTCTCCTGCCGGGCTTGTGAGAAACAAGCGGCGGAGCAGTCTGAACCCCGGCGATGGCCCCAACCTCCTCCTCATCCTGAGGAAGCGCCCCAGCGCTGTCTCGAAGGATGGGCCAAACGGCCAGTCACTCATCAGAAGGTACTTCACTGGGCGACGCCTGCGAGCGGCTGCCTTCGGAGCAAGGTGCCCATCCTTCGAGACGGACCTGACGGTCCTC
>VIRH01000101.1 GCA_008107755.1 Rhodobacterales bacterium | reverse complement strand
TGACACGAGAGGCCGATCTGCCAAGATGGCTTGACTGGTACAACAACAAACGGCCACACATGGGCATCAATGGAAAAACACCAAGTCAGGCCCTCAACGGAACAACCTGATCAGAAACCACATCTAGGTCTCCTCGAGCCCCGGCAAGTTCGAGAACCGCTGCGCCGCCGAGCGAAAACCCGAGTGCGGCCACACGGTCCGCATCGACCACCTCTTTCCACTCAGGTGCCTTGAGCAGGTAGGAGTTGATCTCGCTCAGGTCATCCGTCCGCTCCCAAAGCTTCGGCGTATCTTCCGGCGTGGAATCCCCGCTTGTCGTACCCGGATGATTTGGCCCCGCGACCACGTAGCCCCTTGCCGCAAGATCGGTCGCGATCCAGCTCATCTTCTCAACCGTCGCACCCGACCCGTGGGAAAGGAGGACAAGCGGATACCCATCAGCACGTGCGGGCGCATCCCGGAGCGCCGGCGTTCCGGCAAAAATCCGGTCGTCGCCGATCAGGTCCGCCTCCCCGCCGGGTCCGGCGGGATACCATATCGTGACGGAGAGCGGCTCGCCCCGTGCTTCGGAAAAGACGCTGAGCGTACGGACGCCGACGGACGGCACATCGGACGCGGCCGCTCTGACGGGCGACACAGCAAAGCCCATCAGAAGGCCAAGAATAACGGCTTGATATTTCATGAGGCATCTCGCAGGTAAGATGAACGATGCCGCACCCTCGCGTGCCATGTGAGAACCGTCGTCCTCAATCGCGATTCAGTCAGTCGAAATCGCAATCGAGAACCTTGCAAACAGGATCCTGGCCTTGCTCTTCGTCCCGCTGCCTTTCGTCAACGCATTGCTGCTCGCTCTGCTGTTCGCGATCCTGCGGCGAAACGAGAAATCGCATGCGCGCAGGCTGTTCCTGCTGCTGATCGCCGTGTGCTGTCTGCAGTCGGTGCTGGTCGGAGTGAGATGGGGCTACGGCATCTCGGAACTGCGCTTCGCACTGCCGCTTCTTGCCGCCTGTCTGCCGCCCATCACTTATGAGTGCTTCCGCGGCCTCGTTGATGAGGAGCGGCCGGGTTTGTTCCGCCAGGCCGCCGCGCCGGCCTGGGCCGGGATGATACTGTTTCTGCTGCTCGTCTGGCCCATCGCGCTCGATGCAACGCTGATCCTGCTTTTCACCGGCTATGCCGCAGCCTTGTTGACCCTCGCGCGCTCGGGCGCCGACGGGCTTGAAGAAGCCAGACTGGAAGAGGCGGATGCCGCCTTCAGAGCCATCCTCCTGGCCGCCGCCTGCCTCGGCCTGTCGGCGGCCGTCGATCTGTTCATTCTGCTGGACTTCGAATGGTCGCGGGGCAGCAACGCGGCCCTGATCGTCTCGAGCGGCAATGTCGTCAGCCTGTTCCTGATCGGCATCGCCGCCGCGATCGCCGGTCGGGCGCGCACAGAAAATGTCATCAGACAGCCGGAGGCCGACCAGAACGCTGACACCGCGGCGACGGAAGAGGATACCGAGATTGTCGGGAGGCTCGATGATCTGATGAAGGCTCAACAGCTCTTTCGCGACGAAAACCTCAACCTTGCACGCCTCGCCCGCCGGGCGGGCCTGCCGGCAAGACGGGTCTCGCAGGCGATCAACCGCGTCAGGGGCAGGAATGTCTCGCGTTACGTGAACGACTTCCGGATCGCGGCCGCCTGCCAGGAACTTTCAGCCGGCGACCTGAGCGTCACCGAGGCCATGTACCGCTCGGGCTTCGTGACCAAGTCGAACTTCAACAAGGAGTTCCTGCGCGTGACCGGAAAGACGCCGGACACATGGCGCAAGACGGAAACGAGTTCCGCCGCCCGGACGATGTGACGTCCGGGCGGCGAAGCCAGTGCAGTTCTGCTGCGACGGACTACCGCCGCTTTCCCTTGTTCTTCTTCCAGAACGGCTCCATGTCGCCGGCCATGATGCAGCCGAAGGGGTCGATGTAGTCGTCGATCTCCGCCAGACCGTATTTCTCGATCTGGGCAACAACGGAATCCGCCTTCTTGTAGCTGGACGGAAGTTCCGAAATGTCGATCTTGTTCTCGAAGAAACGCACGTCGAGACCTTCCGTTTCCACCTTCAGCATCTCCGCTGCCGACATCACCGACGACCGCCGCTTGTGTTCGGTGCGCGAATAGTTGCGCCCCACTCCATGCGGCGAGAAGCCCAGCGCGTGGGCGGCATCCTTGCCCCGAACGACCAGCACCGGCTCCGCCATGTTCAGCGGGATCAGCGTCCGGCCGGTGGCATCCGCGGCATAGTCATCCCAGGCAGGCGTCGCCCCCTTGCCGTGGTAGAACAGGCCATCGCGTTCGAACACGAAGTTATGTTCGTTCCAGATACGCTCGACCTGCGACGAGCGGCTCGCTTCCACGGTCGCCTGGTGAAGGGCGTTGTGGTTTGCCTTCGTCCACTTGCGGATCAGCTGCAGGGCTTCCCAGTAGGCCTCACCTTCCTCCGTGTCGGCCGGGATCCAGGCATTCTGCTTCAGGGTCGCGGGCGACAGCTTCTTGCGAAACCCCTCGGCGACAGTCATGCCCATCTTGTAGAGCAGCGCACCCGGACCGCGCGAGCCGTGATGGGTGACCATCGCCGTACGGCCGGTGGCACGAGACGTGCCGACGAACAGGAAGTGGTTGCCGTCGCCCTGCGTGCCCAGATGCTCCTGCGCGGCGCGCAGGATCTTCGGGTTGTTCAGGTAACGGTTTTCCCTAAACCGGTCGTAGAGATCCGCGGACATGGTGAACCGCTTGCCGTTCGCCCGGCCGCCACCGCCAAAATGGGTCACGGAATGCGCCGCATCCAGAACCGCCTTCGGCTCGGCATCCTCGAACACGGTCATCATGACCGAGCAGCAGATGTCGGCGCTGTGCATGCCCGGGTGAATGGCACCGCGGGCAGCGACGACACCGCCGACCGGAATGGTTCCGAGCGGCCCCGCCGGACAGGCATCCGGCATGATGGCTCCGGCTTCGATCGTCGGCGTGCGCATCAGTTCGCCCATGTGCTGCATCACCGCAGTCACATTGGCCTGCTCGTCTGCCGTCTCCGCATCGATGTTGACGTGAAACGGTTTGGTTCCCTGCTCCGACAGCGGCAGAACCGGCGCCGGCTTGTAGCTTTCCAGCATTTGCCGAACGGACTGAACGGGCTCTCCCTTGTCGAGTGCGTCCTGCCCGTCGCGAAGGGCCGCGCCGAAAGCCTTGCCGGGCTTGTGTCCCCACTCCACCAGAACATCGCTGGTCAGTTTCAGAATATCGGTCTCGATCTTTGTCATTTTCTTTTTCCTTCGGCCGAACCGGCGGCAAGGTATCTGACAGGACAACCGCACGAAGTGCGGGCCGGAGTCGAACCGGCAATACCAATTGTAGTCCTGCCGGCATCCGCCGGATGCCACGAGGCAAAGCTTGGCAAGATTTGTTTCCGCCACCGGATTGCTCCGGGCCAGGTTCGAACTGGCACTGGGGCAGTTGCCTGTATCCCCTTCCCGGCTCTCCGGGACGCGTATACCTGTAATCCTGCCGGCATCCTCGAGGCTGCGGCAAGGCCGCATTCAAGTGTCCGTTTCGTTGTCAATTGCCGGTCAGGGCGGCAAGTGGGTGCAAAACTCCTGCTCTACCGAATTGAGCTACGCCGCATCAAATGGCTGCGGCGGTGGGACTCGAACCCGCAACCTGGCGATTAAGAGTCGATGTAGTTCTGCAGGCATCCGCCCTGACTGGTTTCGAATTCCGGCGGCGAGGTGGTGATGAAACATGTCCGGTGTCCTTCCTCGCTGGACGACATCGCGGGGTCGCGATGGCGTGGCTCGACCCACGCGTCTCCGGTGTGGATGTAGTTCCATCGGCATCCGCCGGTGTGTGAAAGGCCCCGAAAGCCCAGGCGACAAGAATGAAGAAACGCGGATGGTCCCGCCCGAGCCTAAGGGCGATGCCAAGAGGGGAGTCGAACCCGCTCAGACCATCCTGGATGGCGGCAATGTAGTTCCTTCGGCATTCGCCTGGTCTTTCGGGAAACTGGCGGAAAGCAAAGGCAATCCGCCATTTTCTGTTTCGTCAGGTCAGCTCGATCGCTTCGATCTCGCCAACCCATTGCCCGGAGGACGTGCTGCCTTCCGCGAAATCGGCGATCTGGTCGAACACCGCATCGGAGAAGCCCCCGATCCTGAGGATATCCGGCCGGGTGACCGCCTGGCTCGTGCCGTAAGGCGCAATGTCGAGGCATACCAGCCTGGCATCCGGGTTCCTGCGCTTCAGGTCTTCCCATTCGCGCATGAGATCCGTGGAGGCTCCACGCTGGAAGCCGGCCCAGGACTGGTTGTCCGACACCAGGATGACCAGATCCGGCGCCTTCTTTCGAAGGTTCAGCCAAATGAGCGGCGCAGCGCAATCCGTCCCTCCACCCCATTGCTCGGCGAGCTTGCGGGCATTGGTCAGGATTGTATCCCGCCCCTCCAGCTTCACGTTCCGGACGGTGACCTCGAACGGCAGGACCAGAGCCCCGCTGTTCTTGCGAAGCACGGCTGCCGACACCAGAGCCGCGACATCGACACAGCGCGTCGCAGTCGTCGCTCCCTGGCGGAACCCCGTCACGGGAGACGACATGGAGCCGGAAACGTCCGGACAGACGACAACCTCACCCTTGAACGACGGCACGTTGGCGACAGAAAGTTCCATCGCATCGTGCAGCGCGTCCCGGATCTCCTGCGGCATCTTCGGCGACAGCGACTGATAGGTCGTCAGAAGCTGATACGGAAAGGCGTTCGCCTTCCGGACTCGTTCCGGATCCCTCAGGATTGCGGCAACCTTCTGAACCGCCGGAGCCTTTCGGAACCACTTGCCGTCGAAGACGCCGTGGCGCAGGAAGGTGTTCAGGTTCATCCGCACCATGTTCCAGCTGCCGTTCAGGGCCAGTTGCGTCCAGTTTTCCCGCGTCAGCGGAAGGTGGGTCAACATCTGGAACGGTACGTCAGGCAGGTCGCGGCCCGCCGGGTCCTCCTTGAAGGCCAGATACGCCTGAACCGCTTCCGGAAGCCGGCTCACTTCGCAAGGCTTTCCGATCAGCCAGGCAAACATGGCCTCCCGCGCCGCATCGCGCGGCTTCGGATGAACCATCTTGATGACGTCCGCCAGCGACGGATCGTTACCGATGGCCGCCTGCAGCAGCTGGTAATCGGTGGCCGTGTTCAGCCAGCCGCGCACCAGCGCCTTCGGACGTGTTCCCAGCGACTTGCGCCCAGTCTGGCCGGACCGCATGATCTGCACGAAGGTCCGCAGCATCTTGCCGTTGGTCACGACGTGCGGGAAAGCTTGCGTCAGAAGGGCCGAATTCCTGGAGGCCAGAACCGCCAGCAGCAGCGCCGGAAGATCCTTCATCTTGCCGGACCGGCGGGCATGGACGGCGGTCTTCGCCAGAAAGTCGTCCGAAACGGCTTCCGCCGCCTTCAGCACGTTATCCAGTTCCAGTCCGGCATCCTGATAGTAGGTATCGCCGATGCTGCCGGTCACGGCCAGCTGAGCCAGCTTGTGACGGTCGTCGTACGTATACGCCTTGCCTCCGGCGAGGTTCAAAGCGTCGGCCTTGCCGTTGTAGGACCCCTTCATGGATGCAAACACGGATTTGTTCGCCATGATCTTTCTCCTTGAGCCGGCAGCCTCGGGCTGCGTTTCTCGTGTTCGTGTTGAGGATGAGAATGCCCGGCCCGAGGGATCGGCAAAATGAAAAACTGAAATTCACTCAACCTACTGATAAATATGAATAAATTCAGATATTGACATTTCTGGCGATACAATTTCTTATATTTCTTTATAGGCTTTTATCAAAACGGATAGATCATTGAAAAAGAACGTCGTCATCGGCTTTCTCGGGACCCAACTCGACGCGGGCAAGAAGCGTCGCTGGCGCCCCTCCGTTGCCGTAACCCAGCAGGGGGCTTTTCCGGTGCACCGGCTGGAACTGCTTCACGACAGGGATTTCCTGCGTCTCGCGCAGCGCGTCAAACAGGACATCGAGGATGCCAGCCCGGCGACCGAAGTCCTGCTTCAGCAAGTCGACATGAAGGATCCCTGGGACTTTCAGGAAGTTTATGGCGCCCTGTTCGACTTTGCCCGCAGCTATGGTTTCGATGAGGACCGGGAAGACTATTTCGTTCACCTGACCACGGGCACGCACGTCGCCCAGATCTGCTGGTTCCTGCTGACCGAGTCCCGGCACGTACCGGCAAAACTCGTGCAGACGTCGCCGCCCCGCCGCGACGACGGCGAGGTGATCGGCAACTATAATATCGTCGACCTGGACCTGTCCCGCTACGACGCGCTGCAGCAGCGCTTCGACATGGTCGCGGAGGAATACAACGCGCTCTTGAAAGCGGGCATCGAAACCCGGAACCCTGCCTTCAACAGCCTGATCGAACGCATAGAGCTGGTCGCGACCAATTCCGATGCGCCCCTGCTCCTGCTCGGCGCGACCGGCACGGGAAAGAGCGAGCTCGCGGAACGCATCTACGAACTGAAACTCCAGCGCCGCCGGCTGAAGGGGCGCCTGGTGCATGTGAATTGCGCAACCCTCAAAGGCGACCGCGCCATGCCGACCCTATTCGGCCATCGCAGAGGCGCCGGCGGAAACGGTAGCGGCGACCGCCGCGGCCTGCTGCGCGAAGCCGATGGCGGGATGCTGTTTCTGGACGAAATCGACGAACTGGGCCTCGACGAACAGGCAATGATCCTGCATGCGGTCGAGGCCGGCCGCTTTCTTCCGATCGGGTCGGACCATGAGATCACCAGCCGCTTTCACCTCGTAGCCGGCGCCAACAGGAATCTGGGCCAGCTCGTCTCCGAGGGGAAGTTTCGCGCGGACCTCTTCGCCCGCCTGAACCTGTGGACCTTTCGGCTGCCGTCGCTGTGCGAGCGGCGCGAGGATATCGAACCCAATATCGAGTACGAGCTGAACCGTTCGGAACGCGTTCTGGGCACCCGCGTCGGCTTCAACGCCGATGCAAGGGCGCGCTATCTGGACTTCGCCAGATCCCCCTCGACGATCTGGCCCGGCAATTTCCGCGACCTTGGCGCCTCGGTGATGCGCCTTTGCACCATGGCGCCGCGCGCGCGCATCACCCTGGCGCTGGTGGATCAGGAGATCGAGTCGCTCAAATATCAGTGGCACAGCGCGGAGAGCGACCCGGACGACACTCTCGTGCAGGAGCTTCTCGGTGAAAGAGCCGCAGAGATCGATCCTTTCGACAAGGTCCAGCTTGCCTATGTGGTCAGGACCAGCCGGAAAAGCGCGAGCCTGAGCGCCGCCGGCCGCACGCTCTTTGCCGCCTCGCGAGAAACAAGAACCAGCCGCAACGATGCCGACAGGCTGAAGAAATATCTCGGCCGCTTTGAGCTGAGCTGGGCGGATATCGTGTCTTAGTCAGCCGCTCGAAGGCCTCACCGCCCCGTCACGTTTGCGTCAGGATTGTTGCCTGCCAATTTATTTCCCTGTGATCAGCCCCGCGCGTAGAACATCGCCATTCATTTTCATTTGAAGGTTGGTCACTCCCATGAATACGATTTCTTTCGGCGGCAAGAGCCGCAGCGCTTTGCCGGCGCTCGATTTCAACACACTCGGACTGATGTTCATCTCCGGCTTCTTTGCCACCATCGCCTTTGACCTCTGGGGGCAGATCGTCAGCCCGGCCCTTGGGTTCGCGAACCTCTCGCCGCATGGCCTGGCCCGCAGCCTGCTCGCCAGCCTCGGCCTGCCATCGAACGACTTCGCCGGTTACTTCATGCACTTCTACGTCGTCGGCCTGATCGGCTATCCGGTCGGCTGGCTGTTCATCTTCGCGCCGATATGGCAGCGTGTGGTCGGGGACACCCACTGGCTTCTGCCTGCAGCCGTCTACGGCTTCGGCCTCTGGGTCTTCGCCATCGGCGGCATCACCGCGATCGCAGGTCTGCCGCTCTTCCTGAATTTCACCGGCATCACCTGGGTCGCCCTTGTCGGCCACGTCCTCTACGGCATCGTGATGGTGGCCGTCATGCAACTCATAAAGGGACGGCAGCGCATCTGACCGCACCGCCGCGTCTTTTCCGGATAGCAGCGAAGCGCGTTGCCCCGCAGCGCGCTTCGTTTCAGGGGCCCTGTCCGCACGGGAGTTATTGGCTCCTACGAATTTCCAGACCCAATTGCTCCGCACGATTGGCGATAGCATCACACAATCGTTTCAGAAACAGCTCCAGATTTTCGTCGTTGGCATGCCGCAACGGACGGACACGGATGGTGATCGCACTCTCCCCGTCGCTTTGCCTCCGCACGTCCGCAGGCAAAGTCGATTGCGCGATCATCCCGACACATTCAAGCTCATCATCTCGCACCTGCAGACCGGTCGCCCAGAAAGCTCCAGTCTCGCCATAGAGGCGCCCGAGAGAGCAGATCACTGCGTGGATCAGCGTTCGCGATTCGACAGGTGATCGGAACACGATTTTCCTTTCCCGGGGGGCGAAGATCTGCACGACAGTTCCGAAGCCCAGCGCGGTCGGCCAGTTTTTCTGCACCTCACGCGACGGCTCTTCGGGCAGAAACTCCGGCGCGAAATAGGATCTGTCCGGGGCTTCGAAGCAAATCCCGCATGTCTCCATCATGGCGAGGAAGAGGTGCTGATCCCGCCGAGAAAAGTCCTTGTCCCAAAGCCACCGACCAACGTCAGCAGCGGTGAACCTGCCACCGGCTGCCCTTAGATGTGCGACGCAGTGATCACGATTGAAGAGCGCGTAGATGGCCTCAAGCGCCCAGTTCTGGTCCACGATGATCCGGTCCTGCAGCGACCCTTCGCGCCAGAACACGACACCCGCGTCGTGCAGGAACTTCAGAAACATGTCCGGATCGCTGATCTGTCCCGCGTCATCGCACAGGTCCTTGAATTCATCGACGGTCAAGGTACGCAAGGCTTGCACGGGCTCCGGCAGCTCTTCGCCGTGAACTTCCCTCGCCTCGTCGATCCGGGCAAGGCGTTCTTCCAGAAGACGTTTCACCTTCGCCCGGCCCGGGCCGATCAGCGGCGGATTGATGCTGGAATAAGCCATCTTCAGCGCGGCGATCAACGCCTCGATCCCTTGTCCGGTCGCTGCGCTGGTTGCAAGATCCAGCTTCTTGTATCCGCTGTGATATTCCAGTCGGCTCGCAATTTTCGCCGTTTCCTGCTCCGCCTCACAGGCACTGTCGCACTGTGTCTGCGCCACCAGGATCGCACTGTTCCTTCCACCGAATTGACGGATGTTTTGCAGCCAGTAAGTCAGTTTGTGGTTTCGGCTTAGGAAGCCCTCGTCGTTGACGGTTTCCTCGTTTTCGAACCGCGGGTGCCAGCAGACGAGAAAGGTCGCCCGTGTCCGGTAAAAAAGGGCATGGGTTGCGTGGTACATGTCCTGACCGCCGAAATCCCAGATCTTCACGGGCACGATCTCCCCGCCTTCGCCGATCGGCAGGGGCGTCGGCTGAACCATGATCCCGTGGGTCGAGACGGAGTCGCTCTGATAGGGTTTTCCCTGAAGTCTGCGGACCAGCTGCGTCTTGCCGACACGGCCATTGCCGAGAACCATCAGCTTGACGTCCGAAAGCCGTTCCGGATTTTCGCCGAGATCCGCGCAATGGGCTGCCAGCTCATAGATGCAATTTTCTTCTGCGAGGACTTCGTCGGGAACGCCTTTTAGGTTAGTTCCGTATAACTCGACCTGCTTCAGGCTGGGCTTAAGCCAGAGCTCGGGGGAGACGGAAACCACTCCACAATGTTCGGCGACCAGGATTCTCAGTCGCGGAAGCGGCAAAAGCGGATCGAAGCTTGAGATCTTCGTCTCCGAGCAAACAAGTCGTTCAAGCGCATGCGCGTTTTCCAGGCCTTCAAGGCTTGTGAGCGGTGTCTTGTCACAGTTCAGAGTGACAAGCCGTGACAATCCCTCAAGTCCTTCAAAACTGGTAACGCGCGCTGAATAACAGTTCACGTAAGACAGATTTTGCAGAGCTGCGAGAGGACGCAGATCATCGATCTCCGTATTGGAAAAACTCAGCCGGGAAAGTAAGGGCAGGTCCTCCAGTTCTGACAGTGTCGTCAGCTTTGTCGCTCCGGCGTCAAGCGTCGACAATCTGGGCAATCCCTTCAGCGGGGCGAGCGAGTCAATATCGTTGTGAGAGCACAGCAATTCCTCAAGACCCGGATGATTCGCCAGCGGCGCCAGATCGGCGATAGCGGCACCTGAACAACTCAAACGAGCAAGAACCGGCACATCCGCCAGCGGCCCGAGCGACCGAATGTTGGTGCTGCAACAGTCTAGCTTTCTCAATCGCGGCAAGCCGCGAAGAGGTTCAAGGTCGGAGATTCTGGTGGAGCTGCAATTGAGTTTCGTAAGACAGGGAAGTCCGCGCAGTGGCCCGAGATCCGAAATCTCCGTGTCACTGCATGAAAGGACTGTCAGCAGCGGCAGTCCACGTAGCGGAGCAAGGTCAGACACCCTTGTCCCGGAACAATCAAGAACTTTGAGGCGCGGCAGATTTTCCAATCCGTCAAGCCCTCTCAGGGGCGTCGAGAAGCAGATCAGTTCCGAGAGGCTCGGAAAATTCTTCAAACCTTCCAAGCTGTTAAGCTGGGTTGCGCAGCAATTGAGTTTTTCCAGACTGGGAAGCTGTCTCAATCCCTCAAGAGTCTCGATCTCGGTCTGAGGGCACCAGATTTCTTTCAATCGAGGCATGCCTTCGAGGCCGCGCAGGCTCCGCAAGGGATTATGCGAACAGTTCAGATAAGCCAGTCCAGGCAACCCTCTGAGCGGCGCTAGATCGCTCAGTCCGGCATTTTCGCAATTCAACCACTCGAGGCTCGGAAGGTTCTCGAGCCCCTCAAGCCCTCGCAGCTCGGTATGGGTACACTCCAGTTTCTTCAGGCTGGGCAGCCCGCACAGAGGTTCAAGACTGCTGATGGATGTGCTTCCACAACTCAGCCGTGTCAGACTTGGTAGCTTCCGCAAGAGTTAGAGATCGATGATCTCGTTGCCACCGCAAGAGAGCCTCGCCAGTCGCGGCAGGCTTTCCAATCCCTCAAGACTTCGCAGGTTCGTACCCCCGCAATCCAGTCTCGTCAGATTTGGCAGGCCCTCCAGGGGGGCGAGGCTCGATATCGATGTTCCACTGCAATTCAGCCGGGTAAGTGACCAAAGCCCTCTGAGCGGCTCAAGGCTTTCCACCATCGTTTCGGAGCAATTGAGCCGTGACAGGTTGCAGCATTTTGCGAGTGCTGAAAGGCTCGAAATTTTCGTGAAGTCACAATCAAGCGTTTCAAGGCGCGAGAGCCCGCTCATTGGCTCGAGACTCTCGATTCCCGTCGAACTGCAGTTGAGGACTTTGAGGAATGCCAAGCACTTCAGGGGCTCAAGGTTTTGAACTTGCGTACCTTCACAATTCAGGTGCTGCAGTTGTTCCAATCCTGCCACTGCTTCGAGGTTATCGACGTCTGTGCAGCTAAGTCCGAGCCATTGAAGAGCGGGAAATGCGGGAGCGAACTCCTTCGGCAGCACCTGAATGGAATTGCTTTCCAGCTTATGATTGTACCATGTGTTTCGCCTCGTCCAAGATCGTCGCGAGACACCAAGATTAAGTTTCTTCAGCCAGCCAAGTTCAAGGAGTTCTTCAGGAATGGCGTCAAGACCAAGATCGCCTATGTCGAGCTTTTCGTGCCTCTCGGCCTTGCATTCGGCAATCCGCCGGAGCGCTTCCGCGTGACCCATTTCGTTCGACATTCAACTTTTCCCGAAGACAAATCAGAGGCAGGCAGTCATCCGCGAACGCGGGACTGGACTGTGCAAAAAGCGCATCACTTTGCAACTTGAGCACACAAGCAGGAGGGTATGACGGTCAGGCTTCTTCAACTTCACGGCTACCCTCCGGGGCATTGGCCTCAAACACACTGCGGGCTGAAAACGACATCCGAAGCCCTCCCGGCAAGGCATAAGCTCGGAGCCCGGGCCGGAGACCTGCCAAGTTGCACGTCCCTCATCATCCCTTGCAAGAAGACGTCATCCGGCAGTCCCGGATCGTAGTGCTTTCGGTATCGGCCAACCTGGCGCCTATTCGGTTATCTCCCGTGGGCGCCATTGCAGATCGAAAAGCTCACGGATCGTCTCAACCTTGGCGGCGTTCACGGAGGCCCTTCTCAAGACTTCCATCAGACCTTCACGTGCAGGCGTTCCGGAGAGCGCGCGGAAAGCCACGGCCTGCAGTTTCGGATCGAGCTGCTTCTGCAGAAGTGCCGCAAGGTCCTTGCGCGGCAAATGCCCGAACTCAGTCAGCAGGCCGGTGATTTCGCTCTCCCACTTGTCTAGACCCGCAAGGACTTTGTCGTGATACTCACGGACGAGGCTGGCAGCATCGGGTGTGAGCAGCGGCAAGATGTCGTCCGTGGCACCCGTCGCAATCCAGGCGAGGACGTTTTTCTCGTGTGCAAGACCCGACAAGGCCTTGTGCCTCAATGCATATGCATCGGCCTTGACCTTGACGCGGTGCCCGTCGGCAAACGCGACAACGAAGCCCTCGATTCCTTCCATGGCCCGGGTTTCTTTCCAGAACGCAGAGTAATCTGAGACGCTATCGAAGGCCGAAACGACAGCCACGCCGTAGGTCGAAGCCAATCTGGCGACGTCCCCGTGCGCCATGTAGGTTCCGGAGCGCATTTCCCGAACGGCAAGCAGGGTCAGCTCCGGTCTGTCGTATGCCAGAACCACCCGGTTATCGGGCGAGGTATATTCAAAGATCGGTGTAAACCCGGCCGTTATCATGTCGCAGCACAGCTTCCGCACAGGTTCGTCAGCTGTCCGGAAAGCCTCTCTCGACAGGTCCGACATCCCCATCCGCGTCATGAACACGAGTTCGCCGCGAACGATTGCCGGATGGATCATGGAGCCGTCCAGTTTGCTCAGCACCACGTGTTCACAGCCCCATGGCTCGTCCTGAGGCGGGCGTTTTTCACCGAGGTTGAAGAACTTGTGGAACGGGCGCGCGATCAGATTGCCGTCCGGATCGAATTTCAATCCCCGGCATTCACGTGCAATCGCAGTCTCGAAAGTATTTTCAAGCGTGTAGACATAGTTGATAACCGAATAACCATCATGCCTTGAATGGATTATCCCCGTATCCGCCACGATAAACGGAAGTATGTCATCCAAGGTTTCAATAACGAGCTCCATCGTATGCTCCAAAACAAAAAAAAGCCGCCTCGGTCGAGACGGCTTGTGTCGGTCGAAAGTCTTCTTCAGATCATGGAGACCCAACTTCCGGAGAACAGCCGCAATCGCACTTTGAGCGTCGGTTACCCGAGCCCATCGGTGAAGCTTTGACTGCGATTTCATAAGACATGATTGTTCTCCTGCCGAACCAGAAAGCCCAGATACAAACCGGTGTCAAGAACCCCGAAGAAAGTCGCCACACCTCGCGGCGCAGACGGGGCGCGCCGAGAGCACTCCGGATAGCGTTGCGCGCGACGGTATCCGGAGTACACCCGAGAAGAGACAAAACAAAAAAAAGCGCGCCAACTCCGGCGCGCTTTCTTCTTTTCAGACAATCACTTTAAGTCAGACGTCGCCGGACTGCGCCTTGTCGAAGATCTCCAGCGCACCTTCCTTCGTCAGTTCGACCGGGTTGCCGCCCGCGGTCGGGTCAACGATGGCCATCTCGGCGATCAGTTCGCGCTTCTCGCTGTCCACGTTGAGCCCCGCCAGCGTGTGCGGCACGCCGAGGTCTTCGCGCAGTTTGAGGATGGCATCGAGGACGCCCTGATAGCCGCCGGACATGCCGAGGAAGCCGGCAAGTCGTTCGAACTTCTGCTCGATGGCAGGCCTGTTGAACTGCAGCACGTAGGGCATGAAGACCGCGTTGGTCATGCCGTGGTGGGTGTCGTAAAGCGCCCCGACCGGATGCGACAGAGAATGGATTGCACCGAGGCCCTTCTGGAAGGCAACGGCACCCATGGCGGCGGCGCTCATCAGATGGCCGCGCGCTTCAAGATCCGATCCGTCCGCGGCGACTTTCGGCAGGTTCTCGAAGACGAGCCGCATGCCTTCCAGGGCAATGCCTTCGGACATCGGGTGGTACATCGGCGCGGAATAGGCCTCAAGGCAATGCGCCAGCGCATCCATGCCCGTGCCGACCGTGATGAAGCGCGGCATGCCGACGGTCAGTTCCGGGTCGCAGATCACGGTGGCCGGCAGCATCTTCGGATGGAAGATCACCTTCTTGGTGTGGGTCGCCTCGTTGGTGACAACGCCGGCGCGGCCGACTTCCGAGCCGGTGCCTGCCGTGGTCGGCACGGCAACGATCGGGGCGATGCCGGCGGGATCGGCGCGCGTCCACCAGTCACCGATATCCTCGAAGTCCCAGATCGGCCGTGTCTGACCGGACATGAAGGCGATCAGCTTGCCCGCATCGAGGCCCGAGCCGCCGCCGAAGGCGATGACGCCGTCATGGCCGCCGGCCTTGAAGGCTTCGACGCCTGCCGAAATGTTGCTGTCGACCGGGTTCGGCTTGACGTCGGAGAAGACGGCGGCCTTGAGGCCGGCAGCTTCAAGGCTCGCAATCGCCTCGGCGACCATCGGCAGACCGGCGAGGCCCGGATCGGTGACCAGCAGCGGATTGGACATGCCGGCGGCCTTGACCGCGTCCGGCAGTTCCTTGATGCGCCCGACACCGAAGCGGACGGACGTCGGGTAGGACCAGTTGACAGAAGGAAGTGAGCTCATGTGTGTCTCGTTCAGTTGAAACTCAGGTTATCTAAAGCCTCGCCCGCCCTGCAGGCTCCGGCATTCTCATCAGCAATTCCGCTGACGCCCCTTTCCCCCTTTTTAAGGGGGAGATATCCGCTTCAGCGGACAGAAGGGGTGACAGCGGCGCGTCGAATTTCAGGTCGTCGTGTGAGGGAAGGCTCATACTCCCCTCTGTCCCCTGTTGGAGACATCGCCCCCTCATGGGGGAAGAGTGAGCAAGACCGGACACGCGCGTTAGTTCGCTGAATCCGGTCATGCTCGCTGTTTAGTCCAGGCAGCCCTCAGTGGTCCACGCGGAAGTGGAACGACTTGGGCCGGGTCAGGTTGTGGAAGCCGATTTCGGAAAGCGCTGCGCCCTTGCCGGTTTCCTTGACCCCGGTCCACACCAGGGCCGGATCGAGATAATCGCAGCGGTTCATGAAGACTGTGCCGGTCTCGATCTTGTCGCCGATTTCGCCTGCTGCCTTGACGTCTTCCGTCCAGATCGATGCGGTCAGGCCGTAGGGGCTGTCGTTCATGAACTGCAGCGCTTCCTCGTCGTCCTTCACCTTCATGATGCCAACGACCGGGCCAAAGCTTTCCTCTCGCATAACGGACATCTGGTGGTTGACGTCGGTGAGGACCTGAGGCGCGAGATAAGGCGTGCCCTCCGTGTCGGCCTCAAACTTCGAGACGTCGATATGGGCCTTCGCCCCCTTGCGCAGGGCTTCCTGTGTCTGCTCCCGGATCCAGGCGGCAAAGCGCGCCTGCGCCATCGGACCGAGTGTGGTCGCCTCGTCCAGCGGATTGCCGAGCTTGTACTGGCTGGTGATGTCCACGAAGCCGTCAACGAAGCGGTCATAGAGGCTCTCGTGCACATAGACGCGCTCGATACCGCAGCAGCACTGGCCGGAGTTGTAGAAGGCTCCGTCGACGAGGTTCTCCACCGCATAGTCGAGATCGGCATCAGCGCGCACGTAGGCCGGGTCCTTTCCGCCGAGCTCGAGGCCGAGCGTTGCGAAGGTGCCGGCCAGCGCCTTCTCGATCGCGCGTCCGCCGGCCACCGAACCGGTGAAGTTCACATGATCGATGAGACCGGAGCCGAGCAGCTTCTCGGTACCCGCGTGGGTCAGGACGATGTTCTGGAAGACGCCTTTCGGCAGGCCTGCCATCTCGAAGGCCTTGGCGAGACGTTCGCCCACCAGAAGTGTCTGCGCGGCGTGTTTCAGGACCACGACGTTGCCGGACATCAGCGCCGGCATGATCGTGTTGATCGCCGTCATGAACGGATAGTTCCAGGGAGCGATCACCATGACGACGCCGAGCGGCACGCGCTTCAGGTAGCGCTTGAAGCCGGGCTTGTCGGTGCGCTCGATATCGGCGAGCGCTTCTTCCGCGGTCCGGGCACAGTACTCCGTGCGCTCGACCGTGCCGCCAAGCTCCCCGCCGTAGCGGATCGGACGGCCCATCTGCCAGGCAAGTTCCGTCACGACTTCGTCGTTCATCGACTTCAGGGCTTCCAGCGCCTTTTCGCAATAGGCGACGCGCTCGGCAATGGGTGTCGCCGCCCAGGAGGCCTGGGCCGTGCGGGCGGCCGAGATGACCTTCTCGACAGCGGCATCATCCAGGGCCGGGCGCTCGGCATAGACCGACCCGTCGATCGGAGAAATCAGCTTGATCACGTCTGACATTTTTTGAACCTCTCAGAACCGCCTCTGCGGACGGCTTGTTTGAAAGTGGTTGGCTCTATCTTGTTTCTTTTCAGGTCCGCCCCGGCATCCTCATCCTGAGGAAGCGCGAAGCGCTGTCTCGAAGGATGGCCGCTTGTCGGAATGCCGCCCATCCTTCGAGACGGGCCTGACGGCCCTCCTCAGGATGAGGGTTCGCAAGTGGCTTGCCTTCTCGTGCTTTTTCGCCTCTTACGCCCGCTCGAAACCACGGGCGATTTCGTAATCCGTCACGGCGCGCTCGAAATCCTCGATCTCCCATTCCGCCGCCCGAGCGTAGTGATCGACGATCTCGTCGGAAAACGCCTCACGCAGGAACTCCGACTTGCGCATGGTCTCGCGGGCATCTCTCAACGTCTGGGGAATTTCCCGAGCCTGGCTCGCCTCATAGACGTCGCCCGACGTGGGCGGATCCAGCGGCAGCTTTTCCTCGATGCCTTTCAGGCCGGCGGCAATCTGGACGGCCAGCGCCAGATAGGGATTGAGGTCCGATCCGCCAATGCGGCACTCGATGCGCAGTCCCTTGCTGCCCTCGCCGCACAGCCGGAACCCGGCCGTCCGGTTGTCGATCGACCACACCGTCTTGGTCGGCGCGAAAGTGCCCTTCTGGAAGCGTTTGTAGGAATTGATATAGGGCGCAAGGAAGTAGGTGTAATCCGGTGCATATTTGATCAGCCCGGCCACGTAATGGCGCATCATGTCGGACATGCCGTATTCGCCGCTCGCGTCGCAGAAGACGTTGTTGCCGTCCTTGTCGACAAGCGACTGGTGCACATGCGAGGACGAACCGACCTTGTCGGCGCCCCACTTTGCCAGGAACGACGCGGACTTTCCCTTCGCCCAGGCGATCTCCTTCACCGCCTGCTTGGCAATGGTGTGGTATTCGGCGGTGTCCAGCGCCGGCGCATATCTGATGTTGAGTTCTTCCTGCCCGGCTTCCGCCTCTCCCTTGGTGTTCTCCACCGGGATACCCGCACCATAGAGGCCGTTGCGCAGCGGGCGCATGAGGTCCTCCTCCTTGGTGGTCTGCAGGATATGGTAGTCCTCGTTGTAGCCGGAAATCGTGTCGAGGTCGCGGAAGCCGCCCTTGCGCATGTCGTCGTAGCTCTTCTCGAACAGGAAGAATTCCAGTTCGGTCGCCATGATCGGCGTCAGGCCCATCTCGGCGAGCCGCGCCACCTGTTTCTTCAGCATGGCCCGCGGCGAATACGGCACGTCTTCATGGGTGTGGTGGTCCTGCACGTCGCAGATCACCATGGCGGTGCCTTCCAGCCAGGGCACCCGACGCAAGGTGGAAAGGTCCGGCTTCATGACATAGTCGCCATAGCCACCTGCCCAGCTCGTCGCGGCATAGCCCTCGACCGTGTACATTTCCAGATCGGTGGCCAGAAGATAGTTGCAGCAATGGGTTTCTTGATGAGCGCTGTCGATGAAATGCTGCGCGTGAAACCGTTTGCCCATCAGCCGTCCCTGCATGTCGACGATGCAGGTCAGCACCGTATCGACCTCACCCGAAGAGACGAGCGACTTCAGTGCGTCAAAGGTCAGATTTCCTGGCATTTTTCAAAGATCCGTGTTGACCGTCGGGAGCCGTCTTCTTGAAATTGCGGTCCGGGGAAAAGCCCCGGACCAGCAGGTTCGATCGTTATCAGGAATAGCGGTAAGGCCGGCCGGCCTTCTTCATGTCCTGATTGTACTTCTTGAAGATCTCGACGACCTTGGCCTTCGTCGGCGATTCCGTGGCGATCTCGTCCCAGAACGCCATCGCGGCTTCTTCCACGGTGTCCCATTCCGCATCAGGAATGGAGGTCAGTTCCATCTTGGTGCCGTTGACACGCAGGTTGGCCTCACCGCCCCAGTACCACCACTGGCGATAGTAGTGGGAGGCATCCATGGCGAGCTGCAGCATGGTCTTCAGGTGATCGGGAAGCTCGTTCCAGCGCTCCTGGTTGGCAAAGAACGACCCCGCCCAGGCCCCGGAGATATTGTTGGTCAGGAAGTAGTTGGTCACATCCGCCCAGCCGACGGTGTAATCCTCGGTGATGCCCGACCAGGCAATACCGTCAAGCTCGCCCGTCTGGACGGCGACTTCGATATCTTCCCACGGCAGGGTAACGGGCACGACGCCGAACTGGCTCATGAAGCGGCCGGCCGTCGGGAAGGTGAAGACGCGCTTGCCTTCAAGATCCTTCAGCGAACGGATCGGGTCCTTGGTGGCGAAGTGGCACGGATCCCAGGCACCGGCGGAAATGTGCTTCACGCCGACCTTTGCGTATTCCTCTTCCCAGATTTCCTTCAGGCCGTACTGGTTGAACAGAACCGGCACGTCGAGGGAATAGCGGGAGGCGAACGGGAAGTAGCCGCCGAAGACGGTCACTTCGGTGGGCGACGCCATCGAGTCGTCGTCGGACTGCACCGCGTCGATGGTGCCCTGCTGCATGGCGCGGAAGAGTTCGCCGGTGGGGACAAGCTGGTCGGCGGTGTAGAGTTCGATTTCCATCTCGCCGTTGGCCGCCTTGTTGAAGGCATCGATATGCGGCTTGATCACATGTTCGGCAAGAGCCGGACCGGCATAGGTCTGCAGGCGCCACTTGATCGGAGCCTGACCGTGAACGGCAGGGGCCGCGAGAGTGGTGGCCCCGGCGGCGGCCGCGGTGCCGAGCCCGGCTTTTTTCAGAAAATCACGTCTATTGGTCATGTCAGTTCCCCTGGTTTACATTGAAAGGCGCGGCCCGGTCTTTCCCGGTTTGTTTTGTTACCGCAGTCCAAGTCCGTTTCTTACGGACATTCTTGTTATTGTCCCGCATCTCCCAACTGGTCCTATCTGCCGTAAACAAGATCCGGCAGCCAGAGGGCAATCTGCGGGAAAACCATCACGAGAACCAGCGCCAGGACCATCACCATGACGAACGGCGTGATCGAGCCGTAGATGTCGCGCATGGTGATGTCCTTGGGCGCCATCGCCCGCATCAGGAAAAGATTGTAGCCGAAGGGCGGCGTCATGTAGGCGATCTGTGTGGTGATCGTGTAGAGAACGCCATACCAGATCAGCACGTCACCCGCCGCCATGCCGAGGTCAAGATGCGCGACCAGCGGCACATAGAGCGGCGCAACAATGACCAGCATGGCCGTGTCGTCCAGAAAGGTGCCCATCACCAGAAACGACAGCTGCATCAGGATCAGGATCATCCAGGGCGACAGGCCGAGCTGCTCGGTAAACAGGCTCTCGATCGCCTTGACTGCGCCCAGACCGTCAAACACGGCGCCAAAGCCAAGGGCGGCGAGGATGATCCACATGAACATGCACGAAATTCCGAGCGTGTTCTTGAGGCAGAGGATCAGGATCGGCCACGTCAGCCGGCGACGGATGATCGAAGCTATCAAGGCGGCCAAAGCGCCGATGGCGGAGCTTTCCACCAGGCTCGTCCAGCCGTTGACGAAGGGCACCATCATCACCGCAAAGATCGCGATCGGCAGGATACCGGCAATAAGCAGGTGATATTTCTCGCCGCGGGAGGCTTCACGTTCATCCTCGGTCATCGCAGGACCGAGCGCGGGATTGAGGCGGCAGCGTACGGCGATATAGACGACGAACATGGCGGCCATCATGAGCCCGGGCACGATGCCTGCGAGCCAGAGCTGACCTACCGGCGCGCGGGCGATCATGGCATAGAGCACCAGCACGACCGATGGGGGCACGAGAATTCCGAGCGAGGATCCTGCCTGGATCACCCCCGTCACCATTCGCTTGTCGTATTTTCGTTTGAGGAGTTCCGGAAGAGCAATGGTTGCGCCGATGGCCATGCCGGCCACCGACAGGCCGTTCATGGCCGAGATCAGAACCATCAGCAGGATCGTGCCGATAGCAAGACCGCCGTTCACCGGCCCCATCCAGACATGGAACATTCTGTAGAGATCGTCGGCAATCTTCGTTTCCGACAGGATGTAGCCCATGAAGATGAACATCGGCAGCGTCAGCAGCGGATACCATTTCATCAGCTTCATGGCAGCCGAGAACGGGATGTCCCCGCCGCCGGTGCCCCAGAGCGCGAGCGCTGCAATGGCCGAGATGCCACCGATGGCGCCGAACACGCGCTGGCCTGTGAGCAGCATCAGCATCATCGACGAAAACATCAGGAGAGCGATCATCTCATAGGACATCAGATCTCTTCTCCCTTGATCGTGACAATGTCTTTCAAGAGCTCGGACACGGACTGCAGGAGCATGAGGAAGAATCCGACAACCATGACCAGCTTGACCGGCCACAGATAGGGTCGCCAGGCCGTCGGACTGCGCTCGATATAACCCAGCTTCTCACTCGCGCCGTCCGGCCCGCCGGTCACAAATGCAGTGATCAGGTCCCAGTAGAAGGCGAAAGGTTCCTTGCCGAAATAGCCGAGCGAATAGGCCATGGAATTGAGGGCGCCATAAAGAAGGACGCCGAGATAGAACAGCAGCAGGAACACGGTGAAGGCGTCGAACCACGCCTTCTTCTTCGTGCTCCACTCTGCGTAGAAGAGATCCATTCGCACATTCGATCCGAGCTGGATCGAATACGGGCCGCCGAGAATGTAATAGGCGACCATCGCGAACTGCGCGATTTCCAGCGTCCACAGCGACGGGTTGAAGAAGGTTTTCGAGATCGAAGACCAGAGCAGGATCCCGGCCATCACGAAAACGCCCCACATGATGATCTTGCCGAGGCCACGGTTGAAGCCGTCGACGCAGCGGATGTAGCCCCGCGCAAACCTAAGCATGAGCGCCTCCCGACACTGCGATCAGGGCGGATTGCGCTGCCCGTTGCAGCATCGGCGCCAGAAGTTCGCTCCAGCGGGCTTCCTCTTCGGCGGTTCTGACCTCGTCGTTCCGGATCTCGATCATCAGACAGGGCAGATGCCGATCCTGCCCGTGTCGGCGGATCGTGTAATAGACGCCATCGGACGGCGCGTAGGGTTCGTTGTCACCGACCGTCAGGTCGCCTCGCGCTGCGAGATCGGCAAGAACCGGATCGGCGAGACGGCGATCGGTTTCCGAGATCAGACCGATTTCCCAGGGCCGCGATTTTCCCTTGTAGACCGGCGTGAAGGAATGGATCGAGATCACCGCGGTCGGCAGCCCCCTCGCCTTGCGCGTGTCGAGCACACCGTCGATGGCATCGTGAAACGGCCGATGCGCAAGATCCAGCCGAAACGCCTTTTCGTCCGACGAAAGATTTCTATTGCCCTCGATCTCGGTCGTTTCGCTGAGCGACGGGATCAGGTCGTCCCGATCTTCCTCGCGATTGCAGTCGATGATGAGCCGCGAGACGGTTGTGTAGACCAACGGGGCGTCAAGACGTTTGGAAAGCCCCTTCGCGACGCCGAGCGCACCTGGATCCCAGGCGATATGGGCGGACTTGTCCGCTTCGGAAACCTTGAGCGACGTGTCGTAAGGGGGCGGGAAGAAATTGGAAGCGTGGTCGCAAACCAAAACGATGGAGCCGGCTCCGTCGGCATTTTCGACGGCCACGGCCTTTGCCATGCCGCCCGCCTGGCTCTCCGTCTGGGGACTAGCACCCATTCCCTGCACCCCGGCTTTTTGCAATCGAAATTCTGTAATGTTTGTTACAGGATTGCCGACTTCATTAAGTTCTGTAATATTTGATACGAAGATCGGTACATCTGTCAAATGAAAATCAGCGTGGCAGATCGGAAACAGGCAGACGCCCATGGAACGCCCCCTACTGGAAGACATCCGAGACCGCCTGGAAGAATTCACGGCGACGGAACGCAAGGCTGCACATGCTCTTCTTGCCAATTATCCGATGCAGGGGCTGGGCACCGTCGCGCAGTTTGCCGAGGCGGCCGGCGTCAGTTCGCCGACCATCCTGCGTTTCGTCGCAAGGCTCGGGTTTCCCGGATTTGCGGAATTTCAGAAAAAGCTGCGGAGCGAACTGGAGAGCCAGCTGAATTCGCCTCTCGCCCGCAGCACGACGCTGCCCGACGAGCCCGGCGGTGACCCTCTGGTCAGCCAGCTTGTCGAAAATGTCCGCGAGACATTTTCCCATCTGCCGAAGGGCGAGCTGACCGGATTGGCCAGGTTGCTCGCGGACGAGCGCAAGACGGTTCATCTGATCGGCGGCCGTTTCACCGATGGCCTCGCCCGCTACATGGCGGCACACCTCAGGATCGTGCGTCCGAATGTCAACCACGTGGCCGGCCAGCAGGGCAACTGGCTGGACCAGCTTATCGGCATCGGTCACAAGGACGTGGTCGTCGTCTTCGACATTCGCCGCTATCAGACGGAAATCATCCAGTTTGCCGAGGCGGCCGCACGCCAGGGCGCAACGGTTGCGCTCATCACCGACAGCTGGATGTCGCCGGTCGGGCGCATTGCCAGTTTCGTTCTGCCGGCGCGGGTCGCAGTGCCCTCACCCTGGGATTCGTCGCTGGCCCTGATGGCCATCGCAGAGGTGCTGATTGCCGGCGTCACGCGGGAAAACCAGCAGCGTGCCCAGGAACGCATGCGGTTTCTGGAAACCCTGCGCAACGAGATTGATCCTTCGACGGAAGAACGTCGCAACGGCCCGGATATCTGACCGCAATCTGCTTCCGACCCGGTCAAACCACTTCCAGTTCCCGGATCTTGAGCTCTTCGCCACTCGTCACCTGCAAAGCTTCCGACCCGCATTCCGGGCAGGTGTCGAACCGCTGCGAAACCGGCACGATCTTGGAGCAGGCAAGACACAACGCTTCCGCCGGCGGCCGGGAGATTTCGAGAACCGCGCCTTCGGCAAGCGTTCCCTTCATGGTCACGTCGAAGCCGAATTTCAAAGCCTCGGGCTCGACGCAGGACAGCGGACCGATGGCAACGGCAACGCGGCGCACGCGGGTGAAATTGTCCTCTGCCGCCCGCTCCTTCAAAATGTCGAGAATGCTCTCGCACAGCGACATTTCATGCATGAGCGGCCCGCCCGGCGTTCGTCCGATCCGCCAGCCAGCGCAGGAAAAAGCGCTCCGCCTCATCCAGATTGGCCTCAGCCTCCTCCGACAGGCCTTCCTTCACCTCGCCGTAGTCATGGCCGGAGATCGCCATGACGTAGGCCTGGGGCGTCACGCCGAACAGGGTCTGGCAAAGCGCCAGAACCGTCTCGGGCTGCATGCTGTGGCTGCCGAGAGTCTCGGAAAGCTGAGGGCTTATTTCCCGGAACGAATACGCGCCCTCCCCGCCGATCACCGCATCGGCGAAGATCACCACGTCCTGCGCGGAAACCGCAAGCGCATGCTCGGCGACAAGCTGATAGTCGGTGTCGACCTCAAGGCCCGGGAGTCCGCGTGTGGCGATCCGCTCGGAAAAGGCAGGGCCGAGCCCGTCATCCCCCCGCCCCGGATTGCCGTAGCCGATCAGAAGCATTCCTTCCTCACCTGGTTCGCAAAAAGACGCTCCGACATCATTGCAGGTCGGCCCCGACTTGATCGGGGATCCAAATCGTTCCCAGAACACTCGTTTTCCCGTACCGCATCCCTGGAACTGCCTTCAACACCGCCGTCGTCATTGCATGCGGAAAAGCCAATGGATCCCCGATCAAGTCGGGGATGACGTCTGCGCCTCTGGTACCACAGGATGAACCGGCTCAAACACACTGCGTCCGGCTGTCGATCATGCCGCCGTGAGCGTCGAATAGTTCCACCTGCAGCGGCATCTGTCCCAAGGCGTGGGTGGCGCAGGAAAGGCACGGGTCGTAGGCGCGGATCGCAACCTCGACATGGTTGAGCATGCCTTCGGTGATCTGTTCCTTGCCGGAAAGATGCTTGACCGCGACATCCTTCACCGCCCGGTTCATGCCCTCGTTGTTATGGGTCGTGGAGACGATCAGGTTGCAGTAGGTGACCTGGTCGTGCTCATCGACCTTGTAATGGTGGATGAGGTTGCCGCGCGGAGCCTCGATGACACCGATCCCCTCCTCCCGCCGGTCGCCGGTCTCGACCAGATCCGTGCCCTGGAGGTCCGGATCGTTCAAAAGCTCCCTGATCTTCTCCACGCAGTGCAGCACCTCGATCATGCGGGCCCAGTGGTTTGCAAGCGTGGAGTTGTTCGGACTGCCGCCGGTCACGGCCTTCAGTTCCTTGTGGGCTTCGGCTGCGAGCGGCGTGTCGATGAAGCTGGCGGTGTTCATCCGTGCGAGCGGACCGACCCGGTACCATCCCGCATCCGGCCCCAGCTCCGTGATGAAGGGGAACTTCATGTAGGACCAGGAGCGTACGTCCTCCACGATCTTCTCGTGATACTGCGTATAGGGAACCTGATCGAAGATCATGTCGCCCGTCGAACTCAGCGCGCGCAGATTGCCGTGATAGAGATCGAGCGCACCATCGCTTTCCCGGACCAGCGACATGTAGTTGGAGGGAAACGAGCCGAACTCGGCAACGAGATCCTCATGCTCCAGCGTATAGTCACGGGCGAGCTTCACCGCGTCCCTCGACCAGTCGATCATTTCGTCGATATTCGAGAGAAAATGGTCGCGTCGTTCGATCGGCAGGTTCCGGTTGATGCCTCCCGGGATTGCCCCGGTGCCGTGAATTTTCTTGCCGGCAGTCGCCTCGATGATCTCCTGACCATATTTGCGCATCAGGATGGCGCGCTTGCCGAGTTCCGGGTTCTCCTTGATCACCTCAAAGATGTTGCGCTTTTCCGCCGGCGCGCCGAAACCGAAGAGAAGATCGGGGGCAGCCAGGTGAAAGAAATGCAGAACATGGCTCTGCATCACCTGGCCGTAATGCATCAGCCGGCGCATCTTTTCCGCCGTAGGGGTCAGCGTGTCGACACCGGCGATCATGTCCATCGCCTTGGCGGCGGCAAGGTGGTGGCTGACCGGGCAGATGCCGCAAAGGCGCTGCACGATGACAGGCACTTCCCACATCAGTCGGCCGCGGATGAAGCGCTCGAAGCCTCGAAACTCGACGATATGAAGCCGCGCCTCATCCACGTTGTTGTCGGCATCGAGATGGATGGTCACCTTGCCGTGACCTTCCACCCGGGTCACCGGAGAGATTTCAATCAGTCTGGGCTCTGCCATCGGTGATCCCTCCTCAGTCGAACCTGATCATGTCGCCCTCGAAACCCCGGAACTTGCCCGTAAGAAGCTTCAGGAGCGTATCAAAGATGATGTCCCCGCTCGGCGCACAGCCGGGGATCTGGTAATCGATCTCCACCACCTGGCTGCAGGGATAGACTTCGTCCAGCAGCAGCGGTAGGGCCGGATCGTTGGGCACGTTGTGCGTGGTGTTCCGGATGTATTTTCCGGTGATATAGGCCTCGTCGAGGCATTCGCGCAGCGGTGCGTCGGAATGCATGATCGCGTTGCGCATGGCCGGCAGACCGCCCATGATGGCGCATTGGCCGAGGGCGATCAGAACGTCGCAATTGCGCCGAAAATCATGCAGCACATGCACGTTCTCCTCGTTGCAGCAGCCACCTTCGATGATGCCGATGTCGCAGCGCTCGGTGAAGCGCTTCTTGTCGGTCAGGGGCGAGCGGTCGACATCGACCAGCTTCATCAGCTCGATCAGCCGCTCGTCGATGTCGAGGATCGCCATGTGGCAGCCGAAGCAGCCTGCCAGCGAGGCGGTGGCGACGCGCGCCTTCGGGAGTTCGCTCATTTGCGCTTCTCCTCGATCTCGTGACCGATCAGACCGTGATCGAATTCCCGCTCGCCGATCGGCACTGCGAAGCCGACCCGCTTCCGGATGATGCAGCCGACAGGGCAGACCTCCCTCGAAATCGCATGATCGGTCGCCTCGGCGTCCGTATCGGCGAGGTTCTCGCCATTGACCGCAACCCGCCGGTGGATGCCGCGACCCACGTAGCCGAAGACGCCCTTGCCATCGACATCCTGCGACGCGCGGATGCAGCGTCCGCAGGAAATGCACCGGTTGGTGTCGAGCGCGATATCGGGATGGGAGGCGTCGAGAGAACGGCACGGCTCAAGATAGGGAAAGCGCGTCGCCTCGGTCATGTCGAGCCGATAGGCCATGGCCTGCAATTCGCAGTTTCCGGAGGCCTCGCAGATCGGGCAAAGGTGATTGCCTTCGTGAAACAGCATCTCCACCAGATCGCGGCGCATCTTGGTCAGATGCGGGGTTTCGTTCTCGACCGACTGACCGGGGGCCGCCGGCTGGGTGCAGGCGGCCACGCTTCGCCCGCCGGCCTTCACCGTGCAGACCCGGCAGCTGCCCTGATGGCGCAGGCCCTCGTGATCGCAAAGACGCGGAATATAGACGCCCGCCTCGTCGGCGGCTTCCATGATCGTCATGCCCGCAGTGGCCTTCACCTCGACCCCGTCGATGGTGAAGGTGAACCCGGTTTCGCGCTTTGTGCCGCTCATTGCGTGAAATCCTTGTCAAAGATGTAGGAGCGGCGCTTGGCGATCTTGCGCGCGCTGTCGATGGCAGACTGGATGTCGAACGTGTCGCGGATGCCGTCCTTGCTGGGTCTGGACGTCGCCGAATAGACCAGCGGAAAATTGAGCAGCGTACTCAGGATCGGATTGGGCGACGTCATCCCCAGCCCGCAGCGGCTGGTCTCGATGATCGTGGCCGACAGGTCCTTCAGATACTCGATATCCTCCGGATTGGCGTGGCCGGAGCGGAACTTGCCGATCGCCTTCTGCAGGAAGACATTGCCGACGCGGCATGGCGTGCAGTAGCCGCAGCTTTCATGCACGAAGAAGGACATGTAGTAGTCGACGATCTCCAGAATGTTGCGCTCGCCGCTGAAGACGATGATCGCCCCGCCCGTCGCAAGATCGTCGAACGTGAGCCTGCGGTGAAAGCTGTCGCGACCGATCATCACGCCGCTCGGCCCGCCGATCTGGACGGCCGCCGCCTCCAGTCCGCCGACCATGGCCAGAAGTTCCCGCACCGTGTGCCCGTAAGGCAGCTCGTAGATACCCGGGTTCAGGCAGTCGCCGCAGACGGAAAAGAGCTTCGTGCCGTGCGAGCCTTCCATGCCCATGGCGTTGAACCAGGCAGCACCCCTGTCGAGAATGCGGGCCGCATGGCAGAAGGTCTCGACGTTGTTGACGACCGTCGGATAGCCGAGATACCCGCGATTGACCGGGAACGGCGGCCTGGTCTTCGGTTCACCCGGCAGCCCCTCGCAAGAGCTTATAAGGGCACCTTCTTCACCGCAGACATAGGCGCCCGCCCCCATCTGGATGCGGATATCGAAACTGAAGTTCTTCTGGCCGAGAATGGCCTCGCCCAGCAGGTTGCGACGGCGGCGCTCCTCCAGCACCTGTTCCAGATAGGCGCGCATATAGGCGTATTCACCGCGCAGATAGAGGATGCCCTCACGCGCGCCGGCAGCACGGGCAGCAATGGTCATGCCCTCGATCAGAAGATGAGGCCGCTCCGTCAGCAGCACCCGATCCTTGAAGGTGCCCGGTTCGCCCTCGTCGGCGTTGCAGATGACGAAATGCTTCTCCGCGCGTTCGCTGGCGGCAAAGCGCCACTTGCGCCCGGTGGTAAAGCCGGCTCCGCCGCAGCCGCGCAGGCCGCTGTCCTCGATCGTGGTGAAGATCTGCGCTGGCGTCATCTTCAGGGCATTGGTCAGCCCCGCCTCTTCGGGCACCGGCCCCAGTAGAACCTCACCGGCATGGCGGGTGTTGTTGTCGACCATCGCGAGCACACGCTCGCGGGGGGATAGCTCGTCGAACCGGTTGCTGACGATCATCTCCGGTGTCTGACCGGCCTTCAGCGCTTCCGCCGCCTGGCGTGCACTCTCCGGCGTCAGCTTCGTCAGCACGACGTCGTTGACCATCGCCGCGGGAGCCTGATCGCACATGCCGATACAGGGGGTATATTCCAGCGAGAAAGCACCATCCGCCGTCGTCTCGCCGAGGCTGACGCCAAGCACCTCCTCGAAGACCGAGACAACATCGGCAACACCCGCGTAGCGATCGACGATATCGTCGCATAGGCGGATTGTTACGCGGCCCTTCGGCGTGAGAGAGAGAAACGAGTAGAAGCTGGCGACGCCTTCGACCTCGATCCGCGTGAGGTCGGTGGCGGCTGCAATCCGGTCCATGGTCGCCGGGGCGATACAGCGGTAGCGGTCCTGAACCTCCCGCAGGATGTCCAGCATCCGGTGCTTGTCATTGCCGTAGGTGCTGCAGATGTCCTCGATTTCGCCATCCGGAACAGGGCTGACATCGCACGACGGCCCGCGCTTTCCATTGGCCGCGGTATATCCGTTGTCCATAACGCACCCCTCCTGACCCTGCGGAGCCGTCTGTCACCACCTGAGCGACCTATTCGGGCAAGCCACCTCCACAACAACCGGAGATCATGGTCATCCACCCCGGCAAAAATCGCAATAGGAAGCTTTCAGATGCGCAGGAAGTCGTCCTTGACCCACATCAAGATGCCTGAAATCCGGGCATTCCTGGTCGCGGCGCCGGAGCGGGGGCATGCGGCGGCGCAGGTGGCTACAGGTTCGCGGGTCGTCTTTCATGCAGCGCGTCGTCCAGCGCGGACCGCGCCGAACATCTGCTGCAATGGAACGGCGTCACGCATGCGCGCTGACGCCCTCCAGCCGGCGGTCGCGCTCCGCATCGAACAGGATACTGTGAGCAGCATCAAAACTCAGCCTGACCTGTTCCCCTGCCTTGTATTTCGGGGCCGACGTCGCTTCAAGGAAGCGCGTGTCGCCGAGCGCGGAGCGGGCGGTATACAGGGTTTCGCGTCCGAGGGCTTCCGCAGAGATGATTTCCGCCGGTATGCCGTGACCGTTCGCGACGACGTGTTCCGGACGGATGCCCAGTTTGACCGACCTTGCATTGGTTTCGCCCCTGGTCGCCAGAAGCGTCTCGCCGATCCTCAAGCCGTCCGCCGTCAGCTCTCCGGGCAGAAGATTGATCGGCGGAGAGCCGATGAACGAAGCGGCAAAGACCGTTTCCGGACGCGTGTAAAGCGCCTCCGGCGTGCCCTCCTGCTCGATGCGACCGGCATTCATGCAGATGATCCGGTCGGCCATCGTCATGGCCTCGATCTGGTCATGGGTTACGAGAATGGTCGTCACGCCAAGTTCCCGCTGGATACGCCGGATCTCCATGCGCATCGACAGGCGCAAGGTGGCGTCGAGGTTCGACAGCGGCTCGTCCAGAAGCAGGAGGTTCGGCTTCTTGATCAGCGCCCGGGCAAGCGCGACGCGCTGCTGCTGACCGCCGGAGAGCTGGCTTGGCTTGCGGTCGAGCAGCGACGAGATCTCGACAAGCTCGGCGATTTCCCGCGCAGATTTCTCCGCTTCCGCCTTCGGCACCTTCTTGAAGCGCAGCGGGAACAGGATGTTCTGCAGCACTGTCATGTTCGGGTAGAGCGCATAGGACTGGAACACGATCCCGACATTTCGGTCCCGTGCTTCCACGTCGTTGACGCGGGCCCCATCAAACAGGATATCGCCCCGGGTCGGCATATAGATACCGGCCAGCATGAAAAGCGTGGTCGACTTGCCGCAGCCGGACGGCCCCAGCACGGCCGCGAACTCGCCTTGCTCCAGCGACAGGCTTATATCGTCGACCGCCTTTGCAGTGCCCCAGTCCTTGGTGACGTTCTGTAATTCAACACGTGCCATCAGCCCTTCACGCCTCCAAGCGTCAATTGAGTCAGATACTTCTGCAGGAAGAGATAGAGGAGCAGGCTCGGCAGCATGTAGAACACGCTGACGGCAGCGACGAGGCCATAATCGACACCCATCACATCCTCGGCGACATAGTAGAGATAGGTGGACATCACCCAGTAGGAATTGCCTGTGCGAAGCGCCGTCACGAAGACGTACTCCTCCCACCCGCGGATGAACCCGAGAACGGAAATCGCGATGATGCCGCCATAGGCCTGAGGCAGAACCACGTGCCAGAACGCCTGACGCCGGGTCGCGCCGTCGGTCATGGCGCTCATTTCGATGTCCCACGGCACGGCATCGAAGAAGCCCTTCATGATGAAGATGAAGAACGGAAGATCGATGACCGTCAGCACCAGGATCGGCGCGGACAGGGTGTTCAGAAGGCCGACCCAGAAGATCACGAGGAAGATCGGGATCGTCAGCATCCACGGATGGAAGACCTCCAGGATCAGCAGGCTCTGCAGAAACAGGGAACGCCCTCTGAACGCGAACCGGGAGAGGTAATACCCAGCAAGGGTCGCGATCGTGACCTTGGCAGCCATCGATGTCGCCGCTACCGCCAGTGAATTGAAGAAGGCGTTCCAGACCCAGGGAAACTGGCCACCGGCCGTTGCCGCACCGCGAATTTCCTCTACGAGGTTCGGGCTGACCAGAAACCGGTAATTGTCGAGATGCAGATCGCTTCCGACCAGCAGCCACAACCCCGCCACTGCCACCGCTGTCGCGACAACGGCAGACACCATGCGGTGTTGGCGGGCAGGAAACAGGACATGCGCTGCCGCATATCCGAGGACGCACGGAACCAGCACGGCACAGGCCCGCCACAGGACGGCGGAGTCCACCCCGCCTGTGCGCGCCGAAAAGGAAATCACGACCACCCAGAAGAACGGCAGCAGGATCGGGATCGACACCAGCGTCAGGAAGCCCACCAGGCTCCAGCGGCGCAGGGCTCCGAGCCGCCGCGCACGCACGGCAAGGCGGGACCAGTCGGGGGACGCCGCCGCGGGGCGTGCGATACGTTGCAGGCCGCTCATCAGTGCACCTCGATGCGCGGCTTCGCCAGCAGCGCTTTCATGTTGGTCAGTCGGTAGAGCAAGAGGGCCGAAACCATGCCGATCACGATCAGGATCAGCGTGATGGCCGCGCCATAGGCGTATTGGCCCGACCCGATGCCGGGCGCCAGCGTCTTGGTGTAGGCGAGCATGGCCATCGTCATCGTGGACCGGGAGGAGCCCATCAGCAGGAAGATGTATTCAAAGCTCACCAGCAGCGCGAGCGTCTGGAACACGGTGATGTAGCTGAGCGGCCAGCGCAATGCCGGAAGGACGACATGGCGGATGACCGAAAGCGAGCCTGCACCATCTGCCCTCGCCGCATGGAAAAGATGCTGCGGAATGGAGCGGATCGAACTGGTCAGGATGAGCATGCCCATGGACGCTCCGATGAAACCGTTGGAGATGACGATCAGAGCCATGGGATGGTTCAGCGCCATGTTGACCGGTGCCATGCCGAACCCGTGGACGAGCAGCTGATTGAGAAGACCGCGCTCCGTCGGGTCGACGACCCAGATCCACAACAGGGCATAGACGACGGACGGCGCCATGCGCGGAAGCAACCAGACCGCGCGAAAGAACGCCCCGAGCCTGTCCGGCAGCGCCGTGGTCGTCAGGGCCAGGATCAGGCCGAAGGTCACATTGAAGATCGTCAGGGTGAGGAAGACGAATACCGCCGTCAGCGAGAGCGCCCGGTAGAACGTGCCGCGCAGCTCGAATCCGAGCCAGCTGTCGTCACTCGCATGAACGAGCTTGCCGAACTGCTTCGTGGTGAATTCGTTTATGGTGACAGTTTGCGCCATGTCGGTGAAGGCGACGACGAGGTCAACGATGATGGGCGCGACCAGGAGTGCCAGAAGGAAGACCAGGGCCGGCCCGAGAAAGACGGCGAAATTGGTGGCCTGACGATATGAGGACGATGCGCTCATTTGAAGTCCGGATGCGCGAACGCTCGCAGTGACGGCGGTCCGCTGGTTCTTGACAGTCTGAAAGCCTCTCCGCCCTTCCAGCAGGGCTGAGGCCGAGCCGGGAGGGCGGAGAAAAGCGTTTCAAGAATGGGCGGAAGGGCCGCAGCTGCGGCCCTTCGCAAACGCCGGGTCAGTCGAGGACGATCAGGTCTTCGCCGAGCTCGGTTTCAAGCTCTTCGACAACCATCTCGGCAGCTTCGTCCGGCGTCATTTCACCGGTCTCGACAGCCTGGACACCCTGGAACGTGATGGCGTTGTACTGGCCGATCTTCGGGTGGTTCGGCATGAACTCGGCATATTCGAGAAGCGGAACGCCCGCGATCAGACCCCAGCCCTTTTCGACGAATTCCGGCATGGCAGCCTGGCCATAGTTGACCGGGGTATGGTTTGTGCCGACGGCATGCTTGGTGTTCGGAACATGCTGGGTTGCCAGTGCGACCAGCATCGCTGCGACATCCTTGTTCGGGGTGTCGGCGACAACGTAGACCACCGGGTGGGACATGTTCTTGGGCTCACCACCCTTCTTGCCGGCCGGTGCATTGATCCAGGTGATCTTGTCGAAATACGCATCCCCGTCGGTCGCATCGATGCCGAAGGCTTCGAGCTGCGGACCAAGGTTCCAGATGCCGTGGAACTTGGAGAAGGCCTTCTCGCCCCGGAAGGCTTCGTGAACGCTGTCCCAGGAATAGGTGGTCATGTCCGCCGGGATCGCGCCCTTTTCGACGCAGGAATGCAGCCAGGAGTAATAGTCCTTCAGGCCGGATTTCGTGACCTGCAGGCGGGCTTCCTCGGCGTTGTACATCTCGATACCGAAGGAGGCCATGGCCATCTGGAAATCCGGACCGACGTTCGGGCGGTGGACGATACCGAGTTCGGACGCACCGGAGTCCTTGACCTCCGCAGCCAGATCGCACAGGTCGTCCATCGTGAACTCACCCGCGTTGACGGCCTCCGGCAGCCCGGCAATGAACTCTTCCGACTTGCCGGCCTTGCGCAGCATGTCGTTGTTGAGGAAAAACATTCGGACTTCGGAGTCCTGCGGCACGCCGAAGCGCTCGCCCTTGAACTTGACCGATTCCCAAAGCGTCGGGATCACGTCGGCATAAAGGTTCGGGTTCGACTTGATATGGTCTTCCAGATTGGCAGCAAGGCCGGCCTGCGCGAAAGCACCGACCCATTCGTGTGCAGCAACGATGATGTCTGGCGAGTCACCGACGGAATGCGCCTTGAGAACATCAAGGGCGTCGGCGTCGAAGCCCTTGTTGTTGGTCTCGATGAGCTCGACCTTGACGACCTTGTCGGAGCCAGCGGCAGCCAGCATGTTGTTGAGCGTGTCGGCGGCTTCGACGATGTTGCCCGGACGCATCGGGCCGGAGCGGTCTGCGCGAGACCACACTTTGATGGTGATGTCTTCGGCAAAAGCCGGAGCGGCGGCCACGCCGAGCGTTGCAAGCGCAACTCCGGCGGAAAGAACGGAACGAAGGATCATGAGTGACGGCTCCCTGCGGTAAACACAAAGCCGGATCTGCGGTTTTCATGCCCCCGGCCTCGGCGGTCTATGGACCACACGCAGATGACATTCCGCTCTCAATTTCATTTCAGTTTGATCGCAGTTCCGTGACGTTTCCGTGTCACTTCCGACAGGAAGAAAGTGGCGCCGGTTCCGATGACCGGCCAGCCGCTATCACACCGGCGGGACCGGCTCCGCGACACCCTTTCCTGCCTCGGCGTGATCAGCGCAGAGGCCGCTGTCCCAGCGTGTTGATCGTCTCCAGCCGCTCCAGATTGACGATCGCTGACAGCATCAGCCTGTCCTGGCTCCAGTCCGCCGGTTTTTGCAGCGACATGGCGGTCAGAAGCACGACCCCGGCCAGCGGCAGAACCGCAAGACACACAAGACCCCGGTGCGAATGCTGCGGCCTGTCATCCACCAGCGCCTCTATCCGCCGGTGCAGCTTGCGCGACGGAGACCGGCGCCAGAACCGCTCACGAAGATCGAGCAGCGCCACTGAGGCGGCATCAGCAGGTCTTTGTGCGGGAGACCTCAACTCGGTGCGCTTGCGGAAACCGGACTGGGCCGCGCGCACGAGACAGAGGCAATAGGCCTTGAGATCGACCTTGCCGCCTTCCGTCACCTTCTGGTCGCAGGCCAGTTCCCGCAGCCGTTCCACCTCGCCTTTCCAGAGATAGTAGAACGGGTTCCAGAAAAAGAGCGGACGCAGCATTTCCAGGCCGATCTCCCATGCGACGTCACCCTGTCGCAGATGCTGAAACTCGTGCTTGAGCACCAGCTTGAGATCCTCCGGCCTGGCAAGCAGGTCCGAGGGGATGACCACATAGTAGCGGATGAGCCCTTGCGCGGAAAACGGCACCAGTGCGGTGTCCGACAACAGGAGGCTGACATTGCCACTCCGGCGCCAGTGATGGCAGGCGGACAGCATTCGCGCCAGACGCACGAACCCGGCGCAAAGGCGCAGGGTGAAGAAGGCCGACCCCACAAGCAGCAACGAGGCGATGGCGACGCCTGCCGGCGAAGACAGCGTCAGGACGGTTTCGGTGAACCTTCCGCGCAGCCCCAGCAACGACTGGAAATCTTCCGCCGGGATCGCGATGCCGCCACGCAGATATCGCGACACAGCGTAATCGGCCAGGTTGACGGAATAGCCTCGCGGAACGACGTCCGCCGCCTGCAGATCAAGAAACAGGACAACCACGATCGGAGACAGAAGCACCAGAGTGAACAGCCCGTTGAGCAGCCCCAGCTGCACCGAAAAGGCCGGCTTCTTGCCGGACCGCGCCATCAGGAACCTGGCCGTCAGCCACAAAGTGGCGGTCAGGGCCAGAATGATATTCAGATCGATGTAAACATCGAACAACCTGTTAAGTAGCGTCATCTGTCCTCCTCCTGTCCAGCAACGCTCTGATTTCATCCAGGTCGTTCCCCGACAGGTCGTATTCGTCCACGAGACGGGCAACCAGCGAGGCCGGCGTACCGTCGAAGAGCTTGTCCGACAGATTTCTGAGAGAACGCGACTGGTAGGTGTCCTTGGTCAGCTGCGGGGAATAGATGAAGGTCTTTCCCTCTTTGCGGCTGTCCACGAAGCCTTTCTCATCGAGAATCCGCATGATGGTGGCGCAGGACGTGTAGGCGAGCTTGCGCTCCGGCGGAAGACATTCCTGGATGTCCCGCACGGACCCTTCGCCGAGTTTCCAGAGTTCGGTCATGAACTCCAGCTCGACTTCGGTCAGAAACTCGTTGCTCTTGCGCTTTCTCATTACAGTCCCGTGACACTTGCGGATTCGATCGGCTTGCAGGCTCGATCTTGCATGAACCCCTTTCAGATTACTACGGTCTTAGTCGGTACGGTTGGCGTGCAGACACCTGCCGGTTACCCGTCCTCAAACTTTCCAGAATGCGAACGCCCCCCAGGCAAGGCTGAGCGCGAGCGGCCACCAGAGCGGCAGTCCGAAGATGCCGAGCCAGGCCAGGAAGATATAGGCGGTTCCCAGAAGCGTGATGAAGAGGCGGTCTCCGCGGGTCGTCGCCAGGCCGAGAACGCCGCGTCTGGCCGCCCCGCCCGGATAACGGATTTCCAGAACGGTCAACAAGCCGATCGCCGCGAAAATGCCGACGAACACCAGCGCGGTCGGCCAGGTCCATGCCATCCACCCCAGCATCACACCCTCCCCAGGGCAAAGCCCTTGGCAATGTAGTTGCGCACGAAATAGATCACGATCGCACCGGGAATGATCGTCAGGGTTCCTGCTGCGGCCAGCAGCCCCAGTTCATACCCCGCGGAAGACGCGGTCCGGGTCATCACCGCGGCAATGGGCTTGGCTTCGACCGCCGTCAGCGTCTTTGCCAGCAGAAGCTCCACCCAGGAGAACATGAAGCAGAAGAACGCGGCGACGCCGACGCCCGACTTGATGGCCGGCAGAAAGATCGTCACGAAAAACCGCGGGAAGGAATAGCCGTCCACATAGGCGGTCTCGTCGAGTTCCTTAGGCACCCCGCTCATGAAGCCTTCCAGGATCCAGACGGCCAGCGGAATGTTGAAGAGGCAATGTGCCAACGCGACGGCGATATGGGTGTCGAAGAGGCCGACCGCCGAATAGAGCTGGAAGAACGGCAGCGCAAAGACCGCCGCCGGCGCCATGCGGTTCGTCAGAAGCCAGAAGAACAGATGCTTGTCGCCGACGAAGGTGTAGCGGGAAAAGGCATAGGCCGCAGGCAGGGCGACAAGCACCGATATGACGGTGTTCATCGAGACATAGATGATGGAGTTGATATAGCCCCAGTACCACGTCGGATCGGTGAGGATCTCCCTGTAATTCGCAAATGTCCAGGTCTGCGGGAACAGCGAGAACCCGGAGAGGATCTCGTTGGTCGTCTTGAAGCTCATCGCGACGAGCCAGTAGATCGGCAGCATCAGGAAGAGGATGTAAAGCGCGGGAACGAGGCTTTTCAGGCGCATGCGGCGGCTCCTCAGGTCTTGTTGTCGTTCATCGTCATCAGCGTGTAGAACAGCCAGGAGGCCAGCAGCGTGATGGCGAAATAGATGAGGGACATGGCGGCGGCCGGCCCGAGATCGAACTGGCCGAGCGCGATCTTCACCAGATCGATGGACAAAAGCGTCGTGGAATTGCCTGGCCCGCCTCCGGTCAGGACGAAGGGCTCGGTGTAGATGTTGAAGCTGTCCATGAAGCGCAGAAGGATCGCGATGGTCAGCACGGTCTTCATCTTCGGCAGCTGGATGTAGCGGAACACCGCCCAGCGGGACGCCGCATCGATTTCCGCCGCCTGGTAGTAGGCGTTCGGGATCGACACCAGCCCGGCATAGGCCAGGAGAACCACCAGCGACGTCCAGTGCCAGACATCCATGACGACAATCGTCACCCAGGCTGCGATCGGGTCCTGCGTCATGTCGTAGGACAGACCCAGCGTGTGGTTCAGGAAGTAGCCGAGCAGGCCGATGTCCGGCAGCGTGAAGATGTTCCACATCGCGCCGACCACGTTCCACGGAATGAGCATGGGCAGGGCCATGGTCACGAGGCAGACCGGCACCCACGGCCCCTTGCGCGGCATGGCGAGCGCGATCGCGACGCCGAGCGGCACCTCGATGATCAGGATCAGAAAGGTGAAGAGGAACTGGCGCCCCAGCGCATTGTGAAAGCGCTCGGACCGCAGCACCTGCTCGAACCAGTCGAGCCCCTGCCAGAAGAACAGGTTGTCGCCGAAGGTCTCCTGAACCGAATAGTTCACGACCGTCATCATCGGTATGAGGGCATTGAACGCCACCAGCAGGAGCACCGGCGTCACGAACAGCCAGGCCCGTTGATTTTGCGTCTTCATCACGCCGCCTCCCCCGGCCGGCTCACCAGCCAGCCATCCTTGTAAAGCCGTGTCTGCGATTGCATGAACTGCAGGTTGACCGTCTCACCGGCACCGGGGGCCTCCCCCTCCAGGATCGCATGGATGCGCCTGTCATGGGCAACAGCCTCGACCACCTTGTGCCGCCCGATATCGGCGACCTTGCGCACGGTCGCGGCAAGGCCCGACCCGCTTTCGGAAACCGAGACGAATTCGGGCCGGATGCCGATCTCGGCGGAGCCGTTGCCGGAAACACCGGCAGGCCCCTCCAGCGCGATCCGCTCGCCGGCGAAAAAGGCCGCGCCGTCGCTGACATCGCACGGCAGGACATTCATGCCCGGCGATCCGATGAAATGACCTACGAACGTATGCGCCGGCCGCTCGAAAAGGTCCACAGGGCTGCCGATCTGGACGACCTCCCCTTCCTGCATGACGACGACCTGATCGGCAAAGGTCAGCGCCTCCGTCTGGTCGTGCGTCACATAGATCATGGTTGCCTTCACCCGCAGGTGCAGCTCCTTCAGCTTGGAGCGAAGCTTCCATTTCAGATGCGGATCGATGACGGTCAGCGGTTCGTCGAACATGACGACATTGACGTCCTCACGCACAAGGCCCCGGCCCATCGAGATCTTCTGCTTGTTGTCGGGCGAGAGGTTCGCAGCGCGCGTCGACAGCATGTCGCTCACTTCCAGCATTTCCGCGATCGACGTCACGCGTTTCCTGACGAGGTCCTCGTCCCGGCCGCGATTGCGCAGCGGAAAAGCCAGGTTGTCGTAGACGCTCATCGTGTCGTAGATGACCGGAAACTGGAACACCTGCGCGATGTTGCGCCGCGCGGGCGGCAGCGCGGTCACGTCCTTGCCGTCGAACAGGATCTGCCCCTCGGAGGGGACGAGCAATCCCGAGATGATGTTGAGCAGCGTGGACTTGCCGCATCCGGACGGCCCGAGGAGCGCATAGGCGCCGCCGTCGTCCCAGGTCAGGTCGATCTTCTTGAGTGCATAATCCGCATCGTCCTTAGGATCGGGCGTGTAGCTGTGCCGCAGGTTGGATAGCTTGATTTGTGCCATGAATACTCGTCCTCACGCCGCCAGGTCGCCGTCGGGCGCGAAATAGAAGCAATGTCGCGGATCCAGAAAGAACGCGTGGACCTCTCCGACCGAATAGGGGTGAACACCGGCGGAAAGCGATACCCAGGCATGGCCGTCCATGTCGAAATGGGCGCTGCTTTCAGAACCGCTGAGTTCCGTCACAAGCACATGGCCATCCAGACGCACCGAATGGGCGGGTGTCTCCACTGGCAAGACGTGGTTTGGCCGTATCGCCAGCGTGTAGTGCCCGTCGGAAAGCCCAACCGCGGCCCCTGAGGCGGTCCAGCTGATCTCCTCGCTCAGGACAATGGCCTCTCCGCGCTTTTCAACCGGCGCGACGTTGATCGGCGGGTTGGAGAAGACCTTGGCAGCCTCCAGATCCCTTGGCTTTCGATAGATGTCCGCGGTCGGACCGAACTGGACGACGTGGCCATCGTTCATCAGTGCCGTCTGGCCGCCCAGCAGGAGCGCCTCCTCCGGTTCGGAGGTCGCATAGACGACGACGGCCCCGCGCCCGGCGAAGAGTTCGGGCAGCTGGTCTCGCAGTTCCTCGCGCAGCTTGTAGTCGAGGTTCGCAAGCGGTTCGTCGAGAAAGACGGCGTCGCTTTCCTTCACGATTGCCCGTGCCAGTGCGGTTCGCTGCTGCTGACCGCCGGACAATTCGTTCGGCTTGCGCGAGAGATAGGGCTTCAGTTTCAGAATGTTCGCCGCTTCCTCCACCCTGCCCTCAATCTCGGACTTCGCGATACCCGCCACCTTCAGCGGCGAGGCGATGTTGTCGAAGACGGACATGTGCGGATAGTTCACGAAGAACTGGTGGACGAGGCTGATATTGCGCTTTTGTGCCGACAGTCTGGAGACATCCTTCCCGTTCAGGATGATCTGTCCCGAAGCGAGGCTGTCGAGGCCGGCCATCAGCTTGATCAGCGACGTCTTGCCGGCTCCGGTTTCCCCCAGAAGCACATTGAAATGACCCGGTTGCAGCGTCAGGCTTGTTTCCTTGACATGCGTGATGCCTGCAACCCGTTTGCTGACGTTCTTGAGTTCTAGTGACATATTTCGGTCGCCCGCATCCGGACAGGCTCCGCCAGCGCGGTCACGCCGCACCGCCGTCTGTCTCTTTCGGCTCGGTGATGGGACCGGGGCATGCCCCGGTCCGCGGTCGAAGGAATGTGGCTCAGTTTTCCGCCCAGCGGGCAACCAGCTCGTCGTAGTTGACGGTCTTGCCTTCGGGCTTCTCGTTGTCGAGCTTGGCTTTCGGAGCTCCCGGCTGAGACAGCCAGTATTCCGGATCCTTCGGCTCGTTGAGACGCGGGCCACAGCCGCCATAGACGTCGGCTCTTTCGTCCGCCTGCTGCATGCGGGCCATGACGTTGTCCATTTCCTCGGCCAGACGATCCATGGCTTCCTGGGGCGTGAAGGCACCGGAGTTCACGTCACCGATCTGCTGCCACCAGATCTGGGCAAGCTTCGGATAATCCGGAACGTTGATGCCGGTCGGCGACCAGGCGACACGATCGGGCGAGCGGTAGAATTCCACCAGACCGCCGAGTTTCGGCGCCCGTTCGGTGAAGGACTCGTGCCGCACCGTGCTGTCGCGGATGAAGGTCAGCCCGACATGGCTCTTCTTCACGTCCACCGTCTTGGAGACGACGAACTGGGCATAGAGCCAGGCCGCCTTCGCCCGGTCTTCCGGGGTGGACTTCAGGATCGTCCAGGACCCGACGTCCTGATAGCCGACCTTCTGGCCTTCTTCCCAGTAAGGACCATGCGGGCTCGGTGCCATGCGCCACAGCGGCGTGCCCTCGTCGTCGACCGTGTTGTTGCCTTCCGACTTCGGCTTCACCATGTCGGCGGTGAAGGCAGTGTACCAGAAGATCTGCTGGGCGACGTTGCCCTGGCTGAGCGCCGGCAGGGACTGGTAGAAGTCGAAGCTGGCAGCCCCCGGAGGCGCATAGTTGCGCAGCCATTCGTCCCATTTGCGGATCGCGTAGACCGCAGCCGGACCGTTGGCGGCACCGCCGCGCGAGACGGATGCCCCGACCGGATTGCAGGTGCCCGCTTCCATGCGGATGCCCCATTCGTCCACCGGCACGCCGTTCGGCTCACCCTTGTCGCCGGCGCCCGCCATGGAAAGCCAGGCATCGGTCATGCGCCAGCCGAGATCGGGTGCGCGCTTGCCGTAGTCCATGTGACCATAGATCTCGACGCCGTCGACTTCCTTGACGTCGTTGGAAAAGAACTCGGCGATATCCTCATAGGCCGACCAGTTGACCGGCACACCGAGGTCATAGCCGTACTTTTCCTTGAACGCCTTCTTGATGTCTTCCCGGTCGAACCAGTCCTTGCGGAACCAGTAGAGGTTCGCAAATTGCTGGTCGGGCAGCTGGTAGAGATCGCCGTCCGGCCCCGTCGTGAACTGGGTGCCCATGAAATCGTCGAGGTCGAGACCCGGGTTCGTGACGTCCTTGGCGTCGCCCTCCATCCAGTCACTGAGATTGACCGCAAGCTGCAGGCGCGAGTGGGTGCCGATCAGGTCGCTGTCGTTGACATAGGCGTCATAGAGGTTCCGCCCGGTCTGCATCTGCGTCTGCACGGCCTGCACCACTTCCCCCTCCCCGAGGATCTGGTGATTGACCTTGATGCCCGTGATTTCCTCAAACGCTTTGGCAAGGACTTCCGACTCGTAGGAATGGGTCGGAATGCCTTCCGACAACACGTTGATTTCCATGCCATTGAAAGGCTCGGCGGACTTGATGAACCACTGCAGCTCTGCGAGCTGTTCGTCCTTGGTCAGAACCGAGGGCTGGAATTCCTGGTCGATCCACTTCTGTGCCGCCGCTTCGTCGGCAAAAGCGGTCCCTGCTCCCGCAAGCACAGCACAAGCTGCGACTGCGGAGAGTAGATACTTGCGCATCTTGATCTCCTCCCATGAGATATGAAGAGCCGTGTTTATCCGGCTGACCAATACTTGGTCACAGCCTCGCCATGTTGTCAAACTAAAAAATTAGTAGTTAGTAATCTTGATTTAGCTTTTGCGTAAGATATTGATTATAAATATTTAATTCCAGCAACCTGGATCTTGGCGAGACATTTCACCAAAGCGTAAAGGGCGGACCTGCAGGGGAATTTTGGCACAAATCCGGCGAGAGATATATCGAAAATCTGGTTTCGATACTTTCGAATCTGCCCCTGAGTCACACCAGAAGACGCGCATATTCCGCAACGAAACGAAATGACAATACCTGTATTCGAGGGCACGAACCGAGCCTTCTCTTGCGGCAAGGGCATGAGGAAATGTGAACCGCGCGCCTCAGACGCCCAGGAACCGGTCCGCGGTTTCGGCATCGAGGTCCGAAAAACGGCCCGTCCAGACATCCTCTCCGCGCTCCAGGATCACGCCCCTGTCGGCAACCTGCCCGAGTTCCTTCAGCGACTTGTCGACGATCAGGATGGAGACGCCGGATTGACGCTTCAGGCTGTCGATAGCCTGCCAGATTTCCTGACGAACCACCGGCGCAAGTCCTTCCGTCGCTTCATCTAGGACAAGCAGGCGCGGATTTGTCATCAGCGCCCGGCCGATGGCAAGCATCTGCTGCTCGCCGCCCGACAGCGACACGGCTTTCTGCTGACGCCGCTCGGCAAGTCGCGGAAAGAGGTCGGCCACCCTTGCGAAATCCCACAGTCCCTTGCGGGCGGCCGCCTTCAGGTTTTCTTCCACCGTCAGGCTGGCAAAGCAGCGCCGGCCTTCCGGCACGAGGCCGATGCCCTTGCGGGCGATCCGGTAGCTGGGAAGGCCCGCGATCGGCTCCCCGGCGAAGGATATGCCGCGGCTCGCCGGCAGCAGGCCACAGATGGATTTCACCGTCGTCGTCTTGCCCATGCCATTGCGCCCCATCAGCGCAACGACTTCGCCCTCAGCAACGTCAAGAGAGACACCAAAAAGCGCCTGAACCGGACCATAGAACGCCTCGATCTTTTCGAGCGACAGCAACATCGTCACGCAGTCTCTCCCAGATAGGCTTCCCGGACGGTGGAATCGTTGCGGATCTCCTCAACGGTACCGCTGGCAATGATGCTTCCATAGACGAGGACGCTGATCCTGTCCGCCAGGGCAAAGACCGCGTCCATGTCATGCTCCACCAGCAGGATTGGGGCCTCCCGGCGAAGCCCGTCCAGAAAGCCGGTCATGATGCGCGACCCCTCCGCGCCGAGACCCGCCATGGGCTCATCCATCACGAAGGCTTTCGGCGACAGTGTCAGCGCGATCGCGACCTCGAGCTGACGGCGTTCGCCGTGGCTGAGGTCAGACGCCCGCATGTTGGCCTTCTCTGCAAGCCCGACCCGCTCCAGAGCCGAGAAGGCGGTCTCGCGGAGCTCCCTGTCGCCCAGCGCCGGAGCAAAGAACCGAAACGCTTTGCCCGACGAACCGATTGCCCCAACCACGGCGTTTTCCAGAACCGTATCGTCCAAGGCCAGCGCCGAGACCTGGAACGTCCGCGCCAGCCCGGCCCTTGCCCGGCTCTCGACCGGCAGATGTGTGACGTCCCGTCCACGCAGGAAAACACTGCCGCTGTCAGGCGCGGTGACGCCGCAGATCTGCTGGATCAGCGTGGATTTTCCCGCCCCGTTCGGACCGATCACCGCATGGATCTCCCCCGGCAGGAGGCTGATCGAGATGCCGCGACTGACCTCCAGCGCACCGAAGCTCTTGCAAAGATCGCGGGTTTCGAGAGCCGGATCAGCCATGCGCCGCCCTCCGCCCGCTCAAGGCGCCGACGATACCGCCCCTGACGAAGAGGACCACCGCCAGAAGCAGCAAACCCAGATAGATGTGCCAGAACTCCGACAGGCCGCCCAGCACGTGCTCCAGAAGCACATAGACGATGGCGCCCGCAACCGGACCGTAAAGGCGGCCGACCCCGCCCAGGATGACCAGGATCATGATTTCTCCCGACATCTGCCAGGAGAACATGGCCGGACTGACGAAGCGGTTGAGATCGGCAAACAGTGCACCGGCAAGGCCTGTGATCGCGCCCGACAGGACGAAGGCTGTCAGCCGGAGGCGAAACGGCTGAAGGCCGACGGCCTCGGCCCGCTTCGGCGACTGACGCGCCGCATTCAACGCCAGTCCGAAACGCGAGAGGCGCAGACGCGAGGCGAGAACAAGCGCAATGACCAGGATCGCGAGACACAGCCCGTAGAACTGGATGGGATCGAGCGTGTTCAGACCCGGGAAGCCGTTGCGCACGTAGATCGACAGCCCGTCCTCGCCGCCATAGGCGCTCCAGCTTATCGAGAAGAAGTAGAACATCTGTCCGAAGGCCAGCGTGATCATGATGAAGTAGACGCCGGACGTGCGCAGCGACAGGAGCCCGAGAACGAGTGCCGCGAGCGCAGAAACGAGGATTGCCGTCAGCCAGATGGCCGGCATCGACTTTGATCCCTCGAACAGGAACGGCCATTCGAACATCGGCTCGTAGGCCTGGACATGATAGGCGAGGATGCCCATGGCGTAGCCGCCGAGACCGAAGAAGACCGCATGCCCGAGGCTGACCAGACCGCCGAGCCCCAGGGCGATATTCAGCCCGACCGCGGCCAGCGCCAGGATGACCGCGCGGGTGGCGAGCGTGATGGTGAAGGGCTCGTCGGCCAGAACCGCCCAGGCTGGCACGAGGACCAGCAACGCCAGAATGACCGCGTTGAGGATGCTCTCGCGCGTCATGCCCGCGCTCCGAAGAGGCCCGTGGGCCGGAGGATGAGGACGGCAGCCATCAAAATATAGATCGCCATCGAGGCGAGCGAGGCGCCGATGGATGTCGCGGCGGAGGGTTCCATGAAGAGTTTCATCAGTTCGGGCAGAAAAATGCCTCCGAGCGTGTTGGTGAGACCGACCAGGAGCGCGCCGATCAGCGCTCCTCTTATCGAGCCGATCCCGCCGATGACGATGACGACGAAAGCCAGGATCAGCACTGGTTCCCCCATCCCCACCTGAACGGACTGGATCGCCCCGACCAGAGCGCCGGCGAGACCGGCCAGAGCCGCCCCGAGCGCAAAGACAATGGTGTAGAGCCGGCCGATATCGACCCCGAGCGCCGCGATCATTTCCCGATCGTTTTCACCCGCACGGATCTGGATGCCGATACGCGTCCTGGATATGAGCAGGTAGAGCCCGAGCGCGACAAGAAGTCCGGCGACAATCAGCGCGAGACGATAGACCGGATACGCGATCCCACCGGGCAGGGTCACCGGACCGGAAAGATAGGACGGGACGTCGAGATAGAGCGGAAACGATCCGAAGATCCAGCGGGTGCCCTCGGAAAAGATCAGGATCAGCGCAAAGGTCGCCAGAACCTGGTCGAGATGATCCCTTTCATAGAGCCGGCGAATGACCACCATTTCCACGATCGCGCCGGCAAGCGCCGCGCCTGCGAGCGCGGCAACGAGCGCAAGAAGGAACGACCCTGTCGCCCCTGCGACAGCTGCGGCGCAAAAGGCGCCGACCATGTAGAGCGACCCGTGCGCGAGATTGATCAGTCCCATGACGCCGAAGATCAACGTCAGACCCGCTGCCATCAAGAACAGCATGATACCGAACTGCAGGCCGTTGAGGACCTGCTCGGCGATCAGAACCAGTGACATGAAAAGTCCATAAAAAAAGGCCGGCACGACGAAGCGCCATGCCGGCCGGTCAGGCAGTTACATCTTGCACTCTTCGGCGTAGGCGTCGGCGCGGTCGGCAAGCGCCGTTCCGATAATCCTGTTGGTGTAGACGTCGCCTTCCTTGACCACTTCGCGGACGTAGATGTCCTGGATCGGATGGTGATTGGGACCGAACTTGAACTTGTCCCGAACCGACTTGAAGTCGGCCTCTTCAAGAGCAGCGCGAAACGCGTCGGCGTCGGAGACGTCGGCCTTCGCCATGGCGGACAGGAGCAGGTTGGCGGTATCGAAACCCTGCGCGGCATAGAGCGACGGCAGGCGATCATATTCCGCCTGGAAGCTCTCCACGAAAGCCTTGTTGGTTTCGTTGTCGATGTCCTTGTTCCACTGGCTGGTGTTCTTCACGCCCAGCGCCGCATCCCCAACGGCCTGCAGAATGTTCTGGTCGAAGGAAAACGCCGGACCGACCACAGGAAGGTCGATACCGCTGTCGGCATATTGCTTCAGGAACGAAATGCCCATGCCACCCGGCAGGAAGAAGAAGATGCTGTCGGCGCCGGAGGCGCGGATCTGCGCCAGTTCGGCTGCGTAGTCCGTCTGACCGAGCTTGGTGTAGATTTCACCGGCAAGCTCGCCTTCATAGAAACGCTTGAAGCCTGCAAGCGAATCCTTGCCGGCGGGATAGTTCGGCGCAAGGATGAAACTGTTCTTGAAACCGGCGTCCTTGGCATAGGCTCCGGCGGCCTCATGCAGATTGTCGTTCTGGTAGGAGACGCTGAAATAGTTGGGCGTGCAGCCCTTTCCGGCGAGCGCGGAAGGGGCGGCGTTCGTAGAGAGGTAGAACTTGCCCTGCGCGGTCACGGACGGAACCACCGCCATGGCAAGGTTCGACCACACGATCCCCGTCAGCACGTCCACCTTGTCCGACTGCACCATCTTGTCGGCAAGCTGCACGGCAATGTCCGGCTTCCGCTGATCGTCCTCGATGACGACTTCCAGATCTTCGTTGCCGGCCTGCTTGACCGCGAGCATGAAGCCGTCGCGGGTATCGACACCGAGCGACGCGCCGCCGCCGGACAATGTGGTGATCATGCCGACCTTGACCGGTTCGGCCATCGCTGTACCGGACAGTATGGCGAGCATGCTTGCTGCAGCCGCAAGACTTTTCAACATTATGAGTTCCCCTCTTTGCAAAATGCGCAATGGCCTTTTGGTGATGCCTTTTGGCAGCACTCTATCGGCACACGCACAGATGGGAAACCTGTAATTGGTTGAAAGAAAGCGCCTATCGCCAGAGAGAACCCGACGGCTTCCAGTCAGTGGTGGAGACGGCGCGCAAACACCTGAAAGGCAACTAGCGGGCCTCCACGGCTTCCAGAAGGGTCTCCGAGGAGAAATCATAGCCTCCCGGACGGTCGACGGACTTGCAGAAGGCCTTGAAATCGATCCTCTCCCAGTCCCGGTCACCAAGCCGCTCGATGTAGAGATCAACGTTGTCCGCAGTGATCGGTGACATCTTGAACCGGACGTCCACGTACACCTCGCCCATGGCCTCCCGGAAGAAATGATCGCGCAGGATGACGATCGCCCAGGCCCCGGCGAAGAAATGTCCGCCATAGGTCATTGTCATGCTCCCGTCGCGAACGGCCGCCATGGCCTCGCTCGACCAGTCCACGCCGGTAAACAGAACATCACGCCCCGGCTCCAGCCCGGCTTCGCGCACCGCGCGCTGGGCGCCGAAGGACATGCCGTCATTCGCCGACCAGACCAGATCGATCCGAGATCGCTGAAGGATCTCCCGCGTCCGGAGATAGGCCTGTTCCTGCATCCAGTTCGCCGGCAGGGAATGCAACAGTTCCAGATCCGGATTCTCCAGGACGGCACGAAGCATGCCCACCTCCCGCTCACGCGATGCGTCCGAAGACGCCCTGCCCGTCAGGGAAAGCATGCGGAAACCGGAGCGTTCCGGCAAATGTTCCCGAGCCTCCGAAATCAGCGCCCGGGCAGTCTCGTAGCCAGCCGTTTCGTCATCCGGCACGACCGAAGCGACAATATTTCCGAGGCCGATGTGCCTTTTTTCCAGACCCAACCTCTGCTGCGGCGACAAATTGTCGAGCAGAAACAGCACCTTGCTCGGCGCGCCATCCAGAAGCTGCATCATTCGCGCGCTGGATTTTTCGGAATTGACGAAGATGAAGTAATCCGGCGGATCGCCCCTCTTCAGTCGGCTCTGAAGCAGCTCTTCCATCCCGTAGGGCCGCCATTCGGCATACAGAACCTCGACATCGGCACTGAGGTCTTTCGCAGCAGCTTCCATTGTCCGCGAAACATCTCCCCAGAATCCTCGATCGTACCCCGGGTTGATGAAGGTGACCCGGAAGTCTGCAGCGACCGCGAGCGCTGATGTTAGCCAAAGGCAAATGAAGCAAAAAAACCGAACAATCATCTCGACCATTCTCGCAGTACAGTCGCAACCGGCTTCAAGATTTTATACATCTCCGTGCTCCCGGGATTGAAGGCAGTCGCACCGCTTTGGTTGTACATCAACACAATAAATCAACCTCAGGTCGATACAGTTAGAATAAAAGTTGCTCTTTTACTGTCAAGTTAATGTGATCAGGATCGCCCCGAAACACCAATTTCCGTTATTCACTTGCGCGATATTGTCATTTATGATAAATCTTCATTGAAAATACGCAAGCTTACCGTTGGGCGGTTGGGCGTCAGATGCCCATTGAGGTCTTAAGATTGCCTAAATGCGAGAAGTCGAATTGAAGATGCTGAGGGCGATTTCGCGCGTCCTCGCAGTTCTCGTGGCCGTGGTTGCGGGACCGGGCCCTGCCTTGTCTGCTCAAGACGATCTCATCGAAGTCATCGTGCCCAAGCCCGGCGGGCCGAAGGACACACGCCACATCTACACCGAGTCCCTTCTGTCCCTCGCCCTTGAAAAAGCTGGCCGCAAGGCCAGGCTCGTCCAGACAAAAGAAGACTACTCGCGCGACCGTCTGCTTCAGGAGCTCGTAAGGGGTCGGGACATTCATCTGGCCGCAGAGGCCCCGAAAGCGGATTGGGAACAGCAGCTTCTGCCAATCCACATTCCGATTCGAAAAGGCATTCAGGGATATCGCCTTTTCCTGATCAACAAGCAGGACCAGGCCGCCATCGCGAACGTACGGACGCTGGCGGATTTCCAGCGCTTCCCCACCGGAGCCGGAACACAATGGAGCGTCCGGCCCCTTCTGGAAGGAGCAGGTTTCGAGGTCGTGACGACCGAGAACTACCAGAACCTGTTCGAGATGCTTCGGCTGAGGCGCTTCATTACGTTCGGTCGCGGCCTTAACGAAATCTACTCCGAGCAGGCGAAGTTTGGAACGGTCAACGAGAACCTGATCATGGAGCAGACGCTTTGCCTGTTCATTCCCTTGCCGACCTATTTCTTTGTCAGCCCCGCGCATCCCGAACTGGCGCGTGATATCGAAAACGGCCTGAAACGCATGATCGCGGACGGCTCGTTTGACCGCCACTTCATGGAGTTTTATGCGGGCAGTATCAGACGGGCACACCTGGACAGACGAAAGATCCTCACGATCGCCAATCCAACGCTGAGCAAGCAGACGCCGTTCGATGAGCCGTCCTACTGGTACGATCCCGAACTGATGCAGAGATACACCGCCAAAGGCCACTGACCGGACCGCGCAAGGGCGCTCCATGCGTGCAGTCCTCCTGCGCGGGCGCTACTTTGCGTAGAAAGGCGTGGTGCCTCAGGGAAATATGTGAAAATCTGTCCCGACTGTTTTGAGGTTTCTCTGAAACAAGGTCGATAAATGTCCATTCGTGCAAGTATTTACCACCTTACCCATTACCGCTACGACCGTCCCGTCACACTGAGCCCCCAGATCATCCGCCTGCGGCCGGCCCCCCATAGCCGAACGAAGGTCCTTTCCCATTCTCTCAAGGTTTCCCCCGCTGGCCACTTCGTCAATCATCAGCAGGACCCTTATGGAAACTGGCTCTCCCGCTTCGTCTTTCCCGAGCCCGTGCGCGAATTCAAGATCGAGGTCGACCTCGTCGCGGACATGACGGTCTACAATCCGTTCGATTTCTTCATCGAGGAAAGCGCGGAAGAATGGCCCTTCGACTACCCGCCCGAACTGAGCGACGACCTCGCGATCTACCGGCGTCTGGAGCCGACCGGACCGCGCCTCAAAGCCTTTCTCGAAACCGTTCCGCGCGACCGCGAGAGAACGGTCGACTTCATTGTCGGGCTCAACGCGCGCGTTTCTCAGGAAATCGGTTACGTCATCCGTATGGAACCGGGTGTCCAGACGCCGGAGGAAACATTCGAAAAAGGGACCGGTTCCTGCCGCGATAGCAGCTGGCTGCTCGTTCAGGCGTTTCGCCATCTTGGTCTCGCCGCCCGCTTCGTCTCCGGCTATCTCATTCAGCTCAAGCCGGATCTCGAAGCACTGGACGGCCCGTCGGGAACCGACAACGACTTCACCGATCTGCACGCCTGGGCGGAGGTTTATATTCCCGGCGCCGGCTGGATCGGCCTCGACCCGACATCTGGCCTCCTGACCGGAGAAAGCCACATACCGCTTGCCGCGACCCCGCACTATATGAACGCGGCTCCGATCGTCGGCATGGCCAGCAAGGCCGAAGTCGACTTCGGCTTCGACATGAAGGTGACACGCGTTGCCGAACACCCGCGCATCACCAAGCCCTTTTCCGACGACAGCTGGACCGCGCTCAATGCACTCGGCGACAAGATCGACCGCATCCTGAAGCAGGAAGACGTGCGCCTGACGATGGGCGGTGAACCGACCTTTGTTTCCATCGACGATTTCGAGGCTGCCGAATGGAACACGGATGCCGTCGGCCCGACCAAGCGCGAAAAGGCGGATATTCTGATCCGCAAGCTGCGCGAACGCTTCGCGCCGGGCGGCTTCCTGCATTACGGCCAGGGAAAATGGTATCCGGGCGAAACCCTGCCGCGCTGGACGTTCTCGCTGTTCTGGCGCAAGGACGAAAAGCCGATCTGGCACGACCCGGATCTGATCGCCGACGAAGGCAGCGAGACCGGCGCAGACCCGCAAAGCGCCGAAACCCTGTTGCAGGAAATAGCTGACCGGCTGGAGATCACGCCCGACCATGTCGTCCCCGCCTATGAGGACCCGGCCGTCTGGCTGGTCAAGGAAGCCAACCTTCCGGAAAACGTGACGCCGAAGAATTCGAAGCTTGAGGATGCGGAGGCCCGGCACCGGATCTCACGCGTCTTCGACAGGGGCCTCAGCAAACCCTCCGGCTATGTCCTGCCCGTCCAGCGCTGGCAATCGAAGGCCGGCGGAACGCGCTGGCGCTCCGAAAAATGGAAGCTGCGTCGGGACGAGCTGTTCCTGGTGCCCGGCGACAGCCCGGTCGGATACCGGCTGCCGCTGGAATCCCTCCCCCATGTACCGCCCGCCCAGTATCCCTACACCAATGTCGCCGACCCGACCGTGCCGCGTGATCCGCTGCCGGACTTTCCGGTCGGCCCCTCTCCGGACGAAGACCAGCCGGGCCGCAAGCAGGAGGTTGCCAGCTTCACCACTGGCGGCGACCAGCAGGACCGCCGGGAACAGACGCTGGCGGACATCGAAACCGGCGAAGACGCTGTCAGAACCTCCCTTTCAGTGGAACCGCGGGACGGCCGCCTCTGTGTCTTCATGCCGCCGGTGGAGCGCATCGAGGACTATCTGGAACTGATTGCCGTTGCCGAGGCAGCCGCGGCAAAACTGGAGCTACCTGTTCACATCGAAGGATATCCGCCCCCGCCGGATCCGCGCATGAACGTCATCCGCGTTGCGCCGGACCCCGGTGTGATCGAGGTCAATATCCACCCGGCCGAAAGCTGGCAGGAGTGCATCTCGATCACCGAAGGCGTCTATGAGGACGCACGCCAGTCGCGCCTTGGCGCCGACAAGTTCATGATCGACGGCAAGCACACCGGTACAGGCGGTGGCAACCACGTTGTTGTTGGCGGGGCGACGCCGCTCGACAGCCCCTTCCTGCGCCGCCCGGACCTTTTGCGCAGTCTTATCCTTCACTGGCAGCGACATCCGAGCCTGTCCTATCTGTTCTCGGGCCTCTTCATCGGCCCGACCTCGCAGGCCCCGCGCGTGGACGAGGCCCGTCACGACGGCCTCTACGAGCTGGAAGTGGCCCTGGCCCAGATCCACCGCCCCGGTGAGGGCGCCACGCCGTTCCCCTGGCTGGTCGACCGGCTCTTGCGCAATCTGCTGGTCGATGTCACCGGCAACACACACCGGGCAGAGATCTGCATCGACAAGCTCTATTCCCCGGATGGGCCGACAGGCCGGCTGGGTCTTGTGGAGTTCCGGGGCTTCGAGATGCCGCCGGATCCGCGCATGAGCCTTGCGCAGCAACTTCTGCTCCGGGCTCTGATCGCCCGCCTTTGGCAACAGCCCCTCTCCGGCAATCTGACCCGCTGGGGCACGACTCTTCACGATCGCTTCATGCTGCCCCATCACGTCTGGAGCGATTTCCTCGATGTCCTGCGCGATCTCGAATATCACGGCTTCGCGATGCGGCCCGAGTGGTTCGAGGCCCAGGCGGAATTCCGCTTTCCATTCTGCGGCGAGATCGAGGTGGACGGGGTTCACCTGGAGCTGCGCCAGGCGCTGGAACCGTGGCATGTGCTCGGAGAAACCGGCGCGATCGGCGGAACGGTGCGCTATACCGACAGCTCCACCGAGCGCCTTCAGGTCAAGCTTTCCGCCGCCGACCCGGACCGTTACACGGTGACCTGCAATCGCCGCATGATGCCCTTGCAGAAGACCGAGACCAACGGCGTTTCCGTGGCGGGGGTACGGTTCAAGGCGTGGCAGCCGGCAATGGCTCTCCACCCGGTTCACCCGGTCGATGCACCGCTGACCTTCGACATCTTCGATCGCTGGAGCGGACGCTCGATCGGGGGCTGCGTTTACCATGTCGCCCATCCCGGTGGACGCAATTACGAGACGTTTCCCGTCAACGGCAACGAGGCCGAGGCCCGGCGTCTCGCGCGTTTCGAGGCGCACGGCCACACGCCCGGCCTCTACACGCCCGCCATTGAACACCCGCATCCGGAGTTTCCGCTGACACTGGATCTGAGACGGCCGCAGAATATGTGACGGCAAGACATTTCTGTCCGCTAAGGAGTGTTGAGGAAAGAAAAGCTGGGCACGAAGACAGGCGTCTCCAGGTTGATGCGGGAAAATCGTCTCAGGAAGTGGCAAAGGATTTAACCAACCTGCGCTATGATCGGGACGATTTACGTTTGGGACGTTTGGGATGAATTTGGAAGAAAAGGTGAAAACCGGCGATAGACGGTATGGATTGCTGAAATCCTACCAGCCCTTTCCCGGCGTCTCGGACGAGCTTCTCGATCCGAACGGGGACGTTCGCCCGGTCTGGCGGCCCTTCCTCGACCATCTGTCGAAACTGACGGCGGAAGAAATCGAAAACCGCTTTGCCCGCGGCAACCAGTATCTCAACGACGCCGGCGTCTATTTCCGCCAGTACGGCCAGGATGGCGCCCATGAGCGCGAATGGCCCTTGAGCCACATCCCGGTCATCATCAGCGAAGACGACTGGCAGGTGATTGCCGAGGGCCTGACCCAGCGCGCCGAACTGCTGGAACAGGTCGTTGCCGATCTTTACGGAGACAATCACCTCGTCGCCGACGGCTATCTGCCGGCGAGCCTGATCGCCCAGAGCCCGGAATGGCAACGGCCGCTGGTCGGCGTCCGGCCCAAGTCCGGGCATTTCCTGCATTTTCTTGCCTTCGAGATCGGGCGAGGCCCCGACGGCACCTGGTGGGTCCTGTCCGACAGGGCGCAGGCCCCGTCCGGCGCGGGCTTTGCGCTCGAGAACCGTGTTGCGACCGGCCGCGTCTTCAATGAGTTCTTCGCCAAGGCGCATGTCCAGCGTCTCGCCAGCTTCTTCCGGCGTTTCCGCGACCACCTGGTGGAATTGCAGGGGGAGAGCGACAGCCGCGTTTCCATCCTGACGCCGGGCCCGATGAACGACACCTATTTCGAACACGCCTACATCGCCCGCTATCTCGGCTTCATGCTGCTGGAAGGTGAAGACCTGACGGTAGAGAATGGACGGCTGATGGTGCGCACGGTGGCGGGGGTCCGTCCCGTCAGCGTTCTCTGGCGCCGGCTCGATTCAGCCTGGGCCGACCCGGTCGAACTGAACGAGACCTCGCATATCGGCACGCCCGGACTGGTCGAGGCTGTTCGCGAGGGATCGCTGACCATGATCAATGCGCTGGGATCCGGCATTCTGGAAACACGTGCGCTGCCGGCCTTCCTGCCGCGTATCAGTCAGCACCTCCTTGGCGAAAGACTGAAGCTCCCCAATGTCGCCACCTGGTGGTGCGGCGAGGCCGCCACGCGGAACTACGTCAAGGAACACGCCGAGACGATGATGTACAGCCCGGCGCTGTCCACCGCCCTTCCTTTCACCTCCGCCCAGACCGATTTTATCGGCCGGGATTTCAGCAAGTTTCACAAGGGCATTCTGGAAAGCTGGATCGACAGCCGGAACGAGAAGCTGGTGGCACAAGAGGCGGTGACGCTGTCGACCACCCCGGCCTACCAGGACGGCGAGCTCCACCCCCGGCCGATGAGCGTTCGTGTCTTTCTGGCAAGAACGACCAACGGGTGGGAAGTCATGTCAGGGGGCTTTGCCCGGATCGGGCGGACCGACGATGCCAGCGCCATCGCGATGCAGAGCGGCGGCTCCGCTGCCGACGTGTGGATCGTCGGTGGCAACAGGCCCGAGAAGGAAAGCCTGCTGCACCAGACGGAATCGCCGTTCTTCAAGGCCCAACCGGGCGCACTTCCCTCGCGGGCGGCCGACAACCTTTTCTGGCTTGGCCGCTATGTCGAACGGGCCGAAGGCGCGGTGCGTCTTCAGCGTGCCTACCACGCGCGGCTCATGGAGACTGCCGACCCGGACGCCCCGCTGGTGGCGATGATCGGCGACTATCTGGACCAGATCGGCGTTGCCCCGGAGGAGGCCATCCCGGACGGGCTCATCTCGATGCTGGAATCGGCTGTCATCAGCGCCAGCAAGGTGCGCGACCGATTTTCCGTCGACGGCTGGCTTGCGCTCAACGATCTCCTGCAGACGGCAAAAGGGGCGCGGCGCGGGATGCGCGAGCACACGGACGTGCCACATGCCATGGGCCTTCTTCTGCGCAAGATCACCGGTTTTTCCGGCCTCGTGCACGAAAACATGTACCGCTTCACGGGATGGCGCTTCCTGAGCATCGGCCGCGCCATGGAACGGGCGCAGCGGATGAGCGACCTCCTGTCCGTCTTCACCGCGAAGGACGCTCCGGAGGGATCGCTGGAGCTTCTGCTGGAAGTCGGCGACAGCGCCATGTCCATGAGCCGCCGCTACGCTGTCTCGCTCAGCCAGGCGACCGTCCTGGATCTGCTGGCCATGGACACCAAGAACCCGCGCTCCGTGCTCTATCAGCTCACAGAGATGAAGGAGCATATCTCCATCCTGCCCGGCGCCACGGAGCACGGTCACCTCTCCGAACTGGCCCGCTCGGTCCTGCAGATCCATACGAGCCTTGCCATCGCGAGCCCGAAAACTCTGACACCGGAGGCCCTGAGCGACCTGCGCGACAGCATCGCCTTTCTGACAGTGGAACTGACCGATGCCTATATCCGGTAGCGCCTTGTGCCCACCCTCGAACCGTCCGGAGTGACGACCCTTGCTGTATGACGTCGCGCTGGAGATCACTTACGAATACGCGAGCCCGGCCAATGCCGGCCGCCATGCCCTGCGTCTGATGCCGGCGACCATTGTCGGCGAGCAAAGGCTCATTCACGGTCAGGTTCACCTTGTCCCTGGCCCCTCCGAACGGCTCGATCGCAGCGATTTCTTCAGAAATGCAGTCACGGACGTCGCCTACCGGAAAAGCCATAGCGAACTGAGCTTCAGGCTCAACGCGCGCATCGACCGGACCGCAGTGCCCGAAGCGTTCGATGTCTCCCCGTCGCTTTCCGGCATGGCGCGGGAACTGTCCAGCATCCAGTCGCTGAGGCCGGACGAGCCGGTGCACTTCCTGGCAGCCTCGCCGCGCCTGACGCTTGATCCCGCCTTCGCGGTCTATGCCGAGGAATGGATCCATCCGACCATGAGCGCGCTGACTGCCGTCGAGACGATCGGCAAGGCCCTCAACGCGGACATGTCTTTTGATGCGGACGCGACCACCGTCGACACGCCCGTGCTCGAGGCCTTCGAGCGACGGCACGGTGTCTGTCAGGATTTCTCCCACATCATGATTGCCTGCCTGAGAAGTGTCGGCATTCCGGCCGGTTATGTCTCCGGCTTCCTGCGCACGATCCCGCCCGAGGGCCAGCCGCGCCTCGAAGGCGCTGACGCCATGCACGCCTGGGTGCGCGCCTGGTGCGGCATCGACGTCGGCTGGATCGAATACGACCCGACCAACGCAGTGCGCGTCGGTCAGGATCACATCGTTGTGGCAAGAGGCCGGGACTATGGCGACGTCGCGCCGGTGAAGGGAGTGCTGCGCACCGCCGGCCCGCAGACGACCGACCACAAGGTGGATGTCATCCCGCGGTAAGAAGATACCGCGGAACGTCGTCCTGGCCGAGCGTGGTCAGCAGGTCAGCAGGAGGCGGTCAGCGAACCGCCTTGCCGTCCGCATCAAAGAAATGCATGCGGCTCTCGTCGAATTTCAGCCCGACGCGCGCACCTTCCGCCACTTCCTCGCTGCCGTTGATCCGCACCTGGATGGTCTCCAGACCATCAAGAGACACATAGAGGAAGGTATCCGCGCCAAGATATTCGGCAACCTCGACGGTTCCGACACAGTGCCCCTCGCCTTCCGCGACCAGGGCGATATGTTCGGGTCTGATGCCGAGATTGACGGGCTTTCCGGCAGCCGCGGCATGGGGATATGCCCCCTCGCCGTGCCCTTGCAGCGAAAACCGCGATCCCTCCACCGAGCACGGCAGCACGTTCATCTTCGGCGAGCCGATGAACTGGGCGACGAACAGATTGTCCGGCCGTTCGTAAAGCTCGCGCGGCGAGCCGACCTGCTCGATCTTCCCGGCCTGGAGCACCACGATCTTGTCGGCAAGCGTCATCGCCTCGACCTGATCGTGGGTCACGTAGATCATCGTCGTGCCGAGGCTCTTGTGCAGACGCGCGATCTCGAAGCGCATTTCCACGCGCAGGGCCGCATCAAGGTTCGACAGCGGCTCGTCGAAGAGAAAAGCGCTCGGCTCGCGCACGATGGCCCGGCCGATGGCAACACGCTGGCGCTGGCCACCGGACAGCGCCTTCGGCCGACGCTCCATATAGTCGTCCAGCTTGAGAACCTCGGCTGCCGCATTCACCTTGCTGTCGATTTCAGCCTTGGGAACGCCTGCCGTCTTCAGGCCGAAGCCGACGTTCTCACGCACCGACATGTGCGGATAAAGCGCGTAGGACTGGAACACCATGGACAGGCAGCGGCCCGACGGTGGCAATGCAGTCACGTCCTTGCGGTCGATCTCGATTGCCCCGCGGCTGGTCTCTTCAAGACCCGAGATCAGCCGGAGGAGTGTCGATTTTCCGCAACCCGACGGGCCGACGAAAATCACGAATTCGCCGTCCTGGATATCGAGGTCAATTCCTTTGATCACCTGAAGGTCGCCGAACCATTTTTCGACCTTGTTGAGCCGGATCGCTCCCATGTCGTTTCTCCCCGAGGGTTATGCTGCCTGATCTGCGCGAGAGGGCGAAGCCCAGGTGAGCCAGATTGCGGCGGTCCACGAGAAGGCCCCACCGCCCGCACCGGTTCCGCTTTCCGGGCTGAAATATTCGGCAAAACCGCCGGTTTCGATCAGAGCCTCGGTGTCGGCGCGCATGCGCTCGGCCCGGCTCGCATCACCGGCATCCGCGAAGCCTCTGGCGATCATGTAGTTGATCATTGCCCAGACCGGTCCGCGCCAGTAGCGCAGAGGCTCGTAGCTGCGGTGGTCGGGATCATAGGACGGCATGAGATAGCGGACTTTCGATGCGATCCGGTCGAAATGTCCCTGCAGCGAGGAGAGGACAGGTTCGTCGGTCAGACCCGCGTAAAGCGCCAGGAAGGAGGCACTGGAGATCCCGTCGGTCAGCTTGCCTGACCTCAGGTCGCGGGCCACATGCGCCTTCAGGTCTTCGTTCCAGAGCGTCGTCGCCCCCTTTTCCATCTTCTGGATCCAGCCCCGGATCTCCTTCGCCTCGGCATCGGCGCCAAGCGCCTCGGCGACCTTCAGAAGATCGCGGTTCGCCCGCAGGAAAATGAATGTCACGCCCGGGTCGGCAACGAAGAACGGACAGGTCGCCGCGACCTTCTCCGGATCCCAGCCGGCCTTGCGCCCCGCCGCAACGATGCTGAGGTAACGGTCGTAGTCGTCCTTGTGAGGACGCATGGACGGATCGACATGGGAGGTGTCCTTGCGCACGTAGGGTTCGACGTCGCGGATCTCGACTGCGCGAAGCGCCTCGTCCCAATCCGGCAGGTTGTCTCGGCCGGATTCCCACGGATGCATGACGGCAAGAACGCCAAGGTCCTGCGGATCGCGATAGGCAAGGTACCAGCGGTGCCAGGCCATCAGCTTCGGCAGAAGGGCCCTCGCCCGCTCAAGCGCCTTTCCGGATCGGTCTCCTTCGACCAGATCCCTGACCACTGTCGCTGCAACAGGCGGCTGGGAGTGACCGGAACTCGGGATCGGCCCGCCGTCCGTGCCCCAGACCTTGGGACCGGGGAAATAGCTCGGATCATCCTTGCGGAACAGGATATGCGGCACCATTCCGTCGCGCCACTGCCCCTCGAACAGCATCTCGATCTCGCGCCAGGCACGGTCCTGATCGAATGTGGCAAATCCCAGCGCAACGAAGACCGAATCCCAGTTCCACTGGTAGGGGTAAAGGCCCTTGGTTGGGATGGTGTAGCCGCCCTGGTCGTTCTCGACCAGAATCGACTGCGCCGTTTTATCTAGATTCATGTCTGACACAGATGTCTCCCGCGGGCCGTCTCCGCGGCCCTCTTGAACTGCTGGCTATCCCTTGACGCTGCCGGCCGTCAGGCCCTGGACAAGGAAACGCTCGAACCAAAGGAAGATGAAAAGGACGGGCACGGTGGCAATCACCGCGCCCGCCATCAGGTGCTGACGCGGGACCTCGGAGGAATTGAGGGACACCACGCCACGCGAAAGGGTGAAGATCGCCGGATCATCCAGGAACATGAACGCGAACAGGAATTCGTTCCAGGCGATCATGAAGACGTAGAGCGATACGGAGGCAAGGGCAGGAAGGGACAGCGGCAATGTGATCTTCAGGATCACGCCGAGCCGCGACAGCCCGTCCATGAGACCGGCTTCCTCCAGCTCCGACGGCAGACCGCGGAAATAGCCCTGCAGCATGTAGAGCGCGACCGGGATCGTCGTCGCCGGATAAACGATCAGAAGGCCGGTCAGCGAGTTGCGAAGGCCGAGTTGGGAGAAGACGGCATAAAGCGGGATCACCAGCACGATGGCCGGCACCATGTAGATGAGCAGCACCGAGCGGGCAAGAAACGCCTGGCCGGGAAATTTCAGCCGCGAAACCGCATAGGCGCCGGGCACCGAGAACAGCAGCGTCAGCACCACGGTTCCCACCGAAACGAAGGTGGAAACCAGGAGATACCGTCCGAAATTGAACTGGGTGAACAGCTCCACATAGGACCGCAACAGCCCCGAGATCCCTTGCGAGAAATCAATGGAGAGATCCAGCGGATTGGCAAGCAGCTCCTGCTGGCTCTTCAGAGACGTCATCACCATTACGTAGAACGGCAGAGCCACGATGATCGTGAAGACGATGAAGCCGATCCCCTTGGCGACACGGATGTAGACGACCTCGCGCTCGTAGCGGGTCATCGCACCGAGCCGCGCGCCGTTCAGTGACAGATGAATGGCTGCCGTTACACTCGCGACAACCACGGCCAGTGCAAGCCCCTGCCAAACGGGGACGACGCCCAGCGGCAAGCCGAAGGGGGCTGCGAAGGTGGTCGCCAGAAGAACCACGAAGACAGCCACCGCCGTCATCGCCCAGGCAGGAACACCGCCGTTGTCCGATGCAGACTGACGCCAGACATAGACCAGCGCACCGACAAGGCCGGCAATTCCTGCGGCTGTCGCCTGCGGCACGGTGACCTCTCCCGTCACCAGTGTCAGCGTGATCCCGACCACGAGAATGGTGACGGCACCCCAGATGAAACCGGTGATCGCGGCAAGCAGAACGCTTCCGGGTCTCATAGGCCTTCCTCCTTGGGAGTGAATTTGATGAAGAGGGTCGCAAAGGTGACCAGCACGACGAAGACCACGACGGCGACGGCCGCGCCCGCACCAAGATTGGAGAGCGCGAACCCCTGCTCATAGACGTCGACCGTCAGCGTCCGGGTTCCGGCATTGCCGCCGGTCAGAAGGAAGATGTCGTCGAACTTGTTGAACGTCCAGATGAACCGCAGCAGGAACAGGACCGACAGGATGCCCATGAGCTGCGGGAGCGACAGGTACCAGAACTGCTGCAGCGGCGTCGCGCCGTCCATTTCGGCAGCCTCGTACATGTCGGAATTGATCGACTGCATGCGCGCCAGGATGAACAGGAACGACAGAGGGAAGTAGCGCCAGGCTTCGAAGGCGATCACCGTCGTCAATGCCAGCGGAAATTCGAACGACATGCCGAAGACGGAAAACTCGATCGCGCGCTGGCCGAAGAAATTCACCGGGTCCGCGACGACGCCCATCTTCGTCAGCAGCGCATTGACCGTTCCCGAGAAGGGATCAAACAGCACGAGCCAGGTGAAGGCGACCGCGATGACAGGTGACACATAGGGAAACAGGAACAGGCCGCGCAGGAAGCCGCGCCCCTTGAAGGACGTGTTCAGAAGCTGGGCCGCAAACAGCCCGAGCACAAGCGCGCCGCCCGTCCCGAAGATCGTGTAGTAGAAGGTCACCCGGAGCACGGACCAGAACTCGTCCGCGTCAAAGATCCGCTGGAAGTTCTCAAGCGTGAAATCGAAGTTGGTCAGGATGTTGTTGGCATCCCCGGAAACGACGGGTTCGCTATCGCGTTCGGGACGATCGGCTTCAAGATAGGCGGCGGAAACCGTGCCTTCGATGCTCAGGCGATCGCGCCAGCGCGGCTCGACCGTGCCAAGGGAACAGGTCAGCTGCATCCCCTCCACCGCACAGCCTTCCGGCAATTCGGTGACGGTAAAGCCCTCAGGAATCTCGTCCAAAACCACGACATCGCGGATTTCCTCGTCCTGCGAGGAGTTTCGCATGCGGTATTCGAGCGTCGCAGCATCGCCGGCGGCTTCCGGATTACCCCGCATGCGCTCGTTCATGAGCACGGCAGGCGGGCGCAGGTCCGCCAGTTGCACTGGCTTGAAGCTGATCCAGAAATTGGCGAGCAGCGGCCCGGCAACGATCATCAGGATGATCGCGAAAGTCGGCGCCAGCATCATGTAGGCAAGCCACATCTCGCGGCGCTGCATGGGACCAATCCCTTTCGGTGGTCCTGACGAAACCGGGTTCTTCGCTTCGGCGCTCATTGTTCTGCTCTGTTCTGCTGCAGGTTGGGCGTGAATTGGACGGGAAGGGTCGGCCCTCCCCGATCTCCCGCGGCCGAGGCCGCGGGAGAGGTCAGGCGGTGGTCCGGCATCCGCTTGCGAAAAGGGATGCCGCACCCGGCCTTGGGAGCTAAGGTCCCGCCGACAGCCGGTGGGACTGCCGGATTACTGGATCTTCGCCAGTTCCTCGTTGAGCTGCTTGACCGTTGCCGCGGCATCGCGCTCGCCGTCGATATATTCTCGAACAAGGCGGTTGATGACCTGGCTGTTGATCATCTTCGACGCTAGCGAAAGCTGACCTTCCTTGACGCCCCAGCGGCTGGCGCTGTCGAGACCGGAAACGATGGTTTCGATCGTTTCTGCGTCATAGAGGTCCGTCAGTGCAGCCTTGCGGTCGACGCCGACCGGCAGCTTTGCCCAGCCGTCAACAAACTCGGTCGGATTGTCGGCGTTACCCCGGCGCGTCGGGAACTTGCCTTCGGGAGCAATCGACAGGGTCGTGAGATAGCCGTCTTCCATGGAGAACTTGACGAATTCCATCGCGTTGTCTGTGTCGGCGTCATTAGTGATGCCGAAATAGCGCAGGTCGGCCCAGGCCGCGCCGTCCGGATTGGACGGTCCGCTGAGGGTCGTCACGACGCCGGTCTTGGACGCAAGCTCGGAGGACGTCGGGTCGTCGTTGATGGTGGGCGGAGCGCTGTCGCGAAGTCCGGCCAGTTCATCGAGAATGAACGGAGACCAGATGACCATCGCAGCCTTGCCGGCAAAATAGAGTTCACGCGACTGCTTCCAGAACAGGTCGCCCGGAGGGGATGCCTCGGCAATGGCCTTGTAGAACTCCAGCGCCTCGATGGTCTTCTTCTCGTCGAGTGGCGCGAAACCGTCATCGTTGACCGGGCTGACGCCATTGGCCAGGAACACATGTTCCAGCACCTGGCTCATGAAGTTCTCGTCGATCTTCGTCGCGGCGACGAAACCGAACATTTCCGGCGGATTGTGAAGCTTTTCGACAGCGGCCAGAATGTTCTCGTAGCTGTCCGGCGCGGCAAGTCCGTTCTCCTCGAACAGGTCCTTGCGGTAAATGACCATCTGCGTCCAGCCGTCAACCGGCACGGAGGCAACGCCCTCTTCGACGGAGGCCATTGCCGCGGCACCCGGCGAGAAGGTATCGGCACCCAGTTCCTCGAAGACTTCGGTCGCGGCATAGGTGTCCAGGATACCGGCCTCCGCCCACGGAAGCGTGTATTGAACGGTGTGATAGATGACATCTGGAAGGTCGCCGGCCGCAAAGGCTGCGGTCGCACGGGTGCCAAGCTCGGATTCGGTCACGGGAATGACGTCGACGTCAATTCCGGTCTTTTCCTTGAAGGCAGCTGCAATCTCTTCCTGTTTCGCCAGCCGCTCGGGCTGTTCTTCCGTGGTCCAGAGCCGCAGTGTGTCTGCCTGTGCCGCCGTCATTGCGAGCGTCATTACGCCTGCAATCGTCGAGGCAAGGAATACGTTCCTCCCAATCATGCTATCTCTCCTTTGTTGCCTGAAAGAGGCTGGCTGTTCAGCCGGTCCCGGAGGACGCCAGCAAGTGCCTCCGGTGTCATGGACGGCGCGCCGTCGGAAGCGCGCCGGATGAGGTTTGCCTGCGCCAGCGCCTGAAGGCTGGTCGGATCCTTGCCGTCGAGAACCTGGATCAGCATGCGGGCAACGCGTGCCCCCGCCTCCTGAGCGCTCTGGGAAAAGGTGGTCAGCGGCGTGTCGAGATACTCACCGACTGGCAGGCCGTCATACCCGATCACCGTCACGTCCGAGCCAGCCTTCAGACCAATCTCGCGGCAGAACTGAACCGCGCCGATTGCCAGGGCGTCCGTAACGCAGATCAGCGCGGTCGGCGGCCTGTCCAGCGAAAGCAGTTCACGGGCCCCGGCAAAGCCGCCCTTCTCACTGAAGACCTGCAGGGTTTCCAGGTCCGGATCATGAGCGAGACCGAGGGTTTCCAGGCCCTTTCGGTATCCCTGGCGGCGCTGGAGTGCGAAATTGAGATCAAGAGAGCTGCCGACGAAACCGATCCGCTCGTGGCCGAGGCTGTAGAGATGGCGCACGCCGTCAGCGAAAGCTGCCGCGTTGTCGATGTCGAACCAGGCATAGCCTGTAGGGTCACTGGTGCGACCGTGCGCGACGAAGGGAAAATTGTGTTCCTTGAGATAGGCGATGCGCGGATCGTCAACCTCGGTCCGGGTCACGATAAACCCGTCCACCTTGCGCCGGGCGATGAGGCGCTTGTGCGTCTCAATCATGTGATCGCGGGAATGGGCGGTGGTCACGAGCAGATCGAGGCCGAGCTCGTCCAGAGCCCGGGCAATGCCGTCGATGAACTCGGCAAGGAAGGGATCGGCACCGCTGCCATGCCCGACGGGGATGACGATCCCGAGCGTATCCTGCCGCCCGCGCTTGAGGTTGCGTGCGGTTGCCGAAGGCTGATAGCCGAGATCATTGACGGCTTTCAGTATGCGTTTGCGGGTGTCGTCGGAAATGTCCGTGTAGTTGTTGAGGACGCGCGAAACGGTGCCCTTGGCAACGCCGACATGGCGAGCCACATCGTCGATCGTGACGGAACCGCGTAACCGCGACATGCATCCTCCCCGCGTGCCAATCGGCACCGTACATCCTTATCGGTCAATTTTCGGTGTGTCGCCGAAATTGCCTTTTCTTAATAAAAACACTTACAAAACCGATTTTGGAAGTCAACAAAATCGGTTTCGGAACGAAGCGAAATCTTTTTCGCAGCGCGGCAACGCATTGTCCTGTCAACAAAACTTTTCAGAAACCTGGTAATGCGCACATCAATTTCGACGGCAAATGTTTCGGTGCCACCCCATGGCGTCATGCCTTGCGCGCGCTTCAGGACAGACGGCGAACCCGGTTCACGCCAGGGACAGAAGCGCCTCGCAAAGCGTCTCCGGGTCGTAGAAAGGCGACGACCTGTCGTTGACAAGATCAAGCCGCAAGACCGTCGGCCCCAGAGCCTGCGCCGCCTCCGCTTCCGCATCATCGATGCTCTTGTCCGCGATGACAAAGGTCAGCAGCTTGTTTGCCGGACAGTCCTCCCCCGCGTCCCGCCGAAGCGTCGCCAGAAGGACCGCCACTCTTTCGGCCAGCCCCATGCCCTGCGTTTCCGGATCGGGTCCGAGACTGGGCACATAAACCTTTGGAACCGTTCTGGAGGCGATCGATCGCCCGACGCCATCCGGAAGCAGGTTGGCGATCAGGCTCGTGTAAAAGCTGCCGGGCGCGTAACAGACGAGATCCGCACTGCCGACAAGCGCCCGATTGCGCTCCGGAAAGCTGGCAACCGCCGACCGTCGCTCGCCGAGTCCCTCATTGAGGAACAGCTCGCGGATCGGCGAGGTCAGAGGCGGCTGTTCCTTTCCGGTCAGCATATGCTGCCCGATCAGCGTCTCACCGTTTTGAAGGTGCGCTCCCAGATGCAGATTGTCGTCACTGGCCGCGCGCACAATTCCCTGCACGCCGACCAGCTTCGACATCAGGAAGATGATCGGCTCCAGCTGCTTCGTCTGCCCCAGATACCCGCCTGCGAGGATCAGATTACCGATGCTTGCGCCGCGGAGATCGAAATCCGCCGGGCATGCTGCGCGGAACGTGCCAAGCTGATTCTGAATCAGAAGACGCATCGGTTGCTCAATGGCGTCCACCAGCCAGTGGTGGCCCGCAATCATCGCGTCCAGTTCACCGCACAGGTCCTCCGATGCCGCTGCCTTGTCAAAGCGATGCGTGAACAGGCGAAAGACATCCGGATGGCCCAGCACGGTCTCATCCGCAAGCGCCATCAGCCGGCTCCTGAGGTCACCAACGGCCGGCATGTCGAAAGCCTGCCTGAGTGCCTGGGAACTGCCGCCCGAATCGAAGGGGGTGACCAGATGGATGGAATTATGGGTGTAGCGCTTGAGAACCTGGGCGACCGTGTTCAGCGCGGACCCGCCCGAGAAGAACAACAGCCTCGGCCCGAGCTTCGGATTTGACTGAAAGCGCTCGATCCGGAAACGGTCGGGCATGCTTACCGCTCGCGTGATGGTCACTTCGGACATGACGTCTCCCGTCGCTTCACAATCTTGCCCCGCCAGGGAGCCGCTCGCCGCCGATCATCCGATCCAGATGGCCCGGAAATCATTGACATTGGTCAGCGTCGGCCCTGTGACCACCTGCGCATCGATTGTTTCGAAGAACCGGTGAGCATCGTTTTCGGCCAGCGCCTTGTCGGCGGAAACACCCTCTTTTTCAGCATGAGCCAGCGTATGCGGCCCGATCAACGCTCCGGCAACCTCCGCGGCGCCATCGACACCATCCGTATCACAGGCGATCGCGGAGATCCCCTCGGTGCCCTTCAGGGCCGAAGCAAGCGCCAAGGCGTATTCCGCGTTCGGCCCACCGACGCCGTCGCCGCGCCGGGTCACGGTCAGCTCCCCGCCAGAAAGCAGGATCAGCGGTTTTGCGGCGTCACCCGAGCGTTCCTTCTGGCGCTCCAGGGCGAGCGCGGCATGCGCTTCGGCAACATCCCTTGCCTCGCCCTCCAGATCGTCGCCGAGAATTTCGACATCGCAGCCGCTTTCCCGTGCAAGGGCCGCTGCCGCATCCAGCGATTGGGACGGCGCTGCAAAGATCACGTTGGTGACCCGGGAGATCTTCTCGTCCTGAGGCGGGAGCACACCGCTCGGACCATCGAGCACGGCGCGCACCGAGGCCGGCACCTCTATGTTCCAGCGCTGCAGGATCGCCTTCGCGTCGTTTGAGCTACTGCCGTCGCCGACGGTCGGCCCTGATCCGATCAGGGCCGGATCATCCCCCGGGACATCGGAAATCAGCAGCGCCAGCATCGACGCCGGATAGGCAGCGGCGGCGAGCTGACCACCCTTGACCTTGCTCAGATGCTTGCGCACCACGTTCATCTGGCCGATGGGGGCGCCAGAGGCGAGCAGCTTCTGATTGACCTCCTGCTTTTCGGCGAGCGTGATGTCCCCGGCCGGGGCCGTCAGCAGAGCCGAGGCGCCTCCGGAGACAAGGGCCACAACGAAATCGCCCTCGCCCAGATCGCCCAAAAGCGTGAGCATCCGCTGCGTCGCCACTTCCCCCGCGCTGTCCGGCACAGGATGCGCCGCTTCCACGATCTCGATCCCCTGCGTCGGCCGGCCGTAGCCGTAGCGTGTGATGACGAGGCCCTCGCACGGTCCCCACGCCGCCTCCAGCGCCTCTGCCATGCGCGCGGAGGCCTTGCCGGCACCGACGACAACCACGCGCCCGGTCGGTCTTTCCGGAAGATCGGCGCCGAGGCTTCTCATCGGATCGGCGACCTCCACGGCCCGATCGAACATCCGTCTCAAGAGATCCTGCGCCTGCACGCTCATCAATCTGCGCCTTTCGGTTCTGTCTTGCCGTATTCGCTGGACGTCTTTTCAGCAGATTTTTCAAGGCTTAACCAGCCTCAATCGGGCGGTTGCCGCCGAAACGTTCCGAAACCGACGGCTCACGGCAATGTCATGATTTAGTTTTTGCCATCGGAGCGGCGCGATCACACCTATCTGGTACGATCGATTGACGCCGGGCGACCAGGACCGGCCTGTCTGTCCGTTAAAGCAAAGGAACACGCCATGCCGACCGCCGCGATCCCTGCCCTTGACGACGCCATCGCAAACCCGGGCAATCCGGACCACCTGATGGTGATCAAGGACGTACCGCGCCGCATCCGGGTTTACTCCGGGAACACCTTGCTGGCAGACACGACCAGCGCACTGCGCGTCATCGAGCTGGGAAAATCGGTCTATGACCCGGTGATTTACATTCCTGAAGAGGATCTTCAGGTCCTGTTCGAGACGGTCGCCAAATCCTCTCATTGCCCCATCAAGGGTGATGCCAGCTATATCTCCTTCGCCGAGGAGGAAATCGGCTGGGTCTACCGCGAGCCCATTGACGTGGCGAAACGGCTTGGCGGTCACTACGCGTTCTGGCCGGACAAGGTCAGCGTCCTGGAAGGCGGCTAAGCTGCGCGGGCGGCGGGAGCCAATCGCAAACGCCGTTGCCATTGAACCTGATTGCCTCCTGTCAGCGTCGCCCCGCGTTCGGCCCGGCACCTTAGGGGACGGGGAAGTGGCATCGAGGCAAAAGCCCACGGAGGCTCCTCGCGCTCCGATAATTGACAGTGATCGCCCGAAACCCTAACTCACGCACTCTAAGATCATCCTCTCAATCGGACTTTTCAGCGCAAATGAGTGAAGTAACGAGGGTCACCCATCGGCGGGCGAACCATGGCATGGAGCGCGAGTATCAGACGCTGGTCACGCAGATGATCGCCGAATGTGCCCGTTTCCCCGGATACAAGTCTTCAGCGATCATTCCCCCCCGCGAGCCGGGCGAGGAATTCCACATCATCCAGAAATTCGCCAACCGTGAGGCGCTCGAGAACTGGACTGGGTCCAGCGTAGCGGCCGACTGGCACGCCAGGCTTGATGAAGTATCGGAACACCCGCCGGAGTACCGGCTTTTCGACAAACCGGACCTCTGGCTCTCGCCGGAATTCACGATCAATCACCAGCAACCGCCGCGCTGGAAGATGGCGGTTGTCACGTGGATGGCGATATTTCCGCTGGCGACTCTCGCGATCTGGTTGTTGATGCCGGTTCTCGGAGCTCTGCCTTTCGTGCTTCGCATGGCGCTCATCACCTTCATCGTGGTCGGGGTGATGTACTATCTGGTCATGCCGCGCATGCTTCAGGCCATGAAATGGTGGTTACACCCCAAGGACGCAAACCCATCGTCTTCCGTCTGAGATCAGGCTGCAGCGGCCCTTCCGCTCACGCCTTGCCCACGTCTTCCACGTAGACAAGAGCGCGCCCCTGACAGATCCGGATCCCGTCGGCGGTTTCACAGACGGTTTCCAGGTCGACCAGATGCTTTTCGGGCCTGAGGCGCGTGACGGTCACGGAGGCCGTCAGCTCTTCCCCAAGGGGGGCGGGCTGCAGGAACTCCAGGCTCTGCTTGAGATAGTTTGTTCCCCGTCCCGGCAGCCTGACGCCGAGAAGATAGGAAAACAGGCCGCCGATAAGCGGCCCGGGGACGGTCTGCGGCAACGCCATTTCCGCGCCTGCCAGCATGACGAAATCTTCCATGTCCCGTTCGGTGTAACTGCGTTTGAGTTCGGCCCGCTGCCCGAGTTCCAGTTGCATGGCTCAGCCCTCCAGCTCACAGCTGGCCGCAAGCGTCACCGCCCCGTCACCGCGCCGTTTCAATTCGATCATGATCTGGTTGTGCTGCTCCGGATTTTCGCAAAACGACAGGCTCAGCTCCTCTTCCGCATAGGCCGGGTTGGGGAACATGAGCGTTTGCACGAGGTGCCGTCGGCCGGGATAAAGCCGCTCGAGACAGGCAAAGGCCCGGCTGTAGAGCAACATGCCGTGCGCCACCGTTCGGCCGAACCGCGTGCGCGCGGAAAATTCCGGATCCACATGGATCGGATTATCATCGCCGGACAGCCTCGCAAAGGCATCGAAGTCCTGTTGCGTCGGGGTCCAGGTAAAACTGACGCTCGAGGACATTTCTTCGGGCACACTTGCTGTCAATGGCGCAACCTCGCACTTGCAGATGGAACTGGTCGAAAACAAACGGCGGATGAATGCGGTTACACGCGGGTGTCCTCGACTGCCACCGTCCGGGAAAATGTGTCTTTCAGGATATTCTTGCGGACCTTGCCCGCAGCGGTGCGCGGCAGGTCGTGAACGACGATGAATTTTTTCGGAATCTTGTAGGACGCCAGCTGCGAACGGCACCATTGTGACATCGCGCCGACTTCCAGATCCCCACCCGGACGTTCAATCAGATAGGCCGCGCCGGCCTCGCCCCACCGTTCATCCGGCACGCCGATGACGACCGCCTCCAAGACGCCGGGATGCGTGACCAGAACCTTTTCCACTTCCGCCGGATAGACGTTCTCGCCGCCGGAAATGAACATGTCCTTGATCCTGTCGACGATATAGAAATAGCCGTCCTCGTCGCGACGCGCGATGTCCCCGGACTTGAGCCAGCCATCCGGGGTAAAGGCCCCGGCGGTCGCTTGCTCGTTGTCCATGTAGCCGGGCGTGATGTTTTCGCCCCTGAAGTGCATCTCGCCTTCGCCGGCACCCTCCACCACGGTGCCCGTTCCGTCCACCAGCCTGACTTCGGTCATCTCCTGCGGCTTGCCGATGGAACCGATCTTCTCCGCTGCATGGCTCTTGTCCATCAGGAACACGGTCGGGCCCGTCTCCGTCATGCCCATGCCGTTGCAGATGGTGACGCCGCGCCCCTGGAAGTCCGCCAGGAGATGGGCGGGCACCGGCGCCCCGCCGCAGCCCAGAGACCGCACGGCGGAAAAATCCGTTCTGGCGATTTCCGGTGCCAATGCGAGCGCCTGGTAGACAGCCGGCACCCCGAAAAAGCAGGTCACCTCGCCCGAACCGATCAGGTCGAGCACCGCAACGGGATCGAACTTGCGCAAAACCGTGGAACAGCCACCGGTGAGGAAAATCGGCAGGGTCACGAGGTTGATCCCCGCCGTATGAAAGAGCGGCAGGTAATTGATGGTGCTTTCAGCGCCGCCCAGCCCCGCCGGACGGCAGTAGTTGACCATGTTCGCATGGGCCATCCGGGGCGTCTGGATCACGGCCTTCGGCTGCCCCGTCGTGCCGGAGGTATAAAGCAGATACCAGGGCGTCGATGGATCCACCGGCGCATCGGGAAGGCCAGCTGCGGCGACCTCGCTCAGGATACCGTCCAGAAGACACGCCCCCTGTGCGCTGTCAGCCGCACCGAGCGGCAGCAACTGGGCCGCAGGCTTCAAACCTGCAGCCTCGGCCAGCTCCCTTGCCAGATCCGCAAACGCCGCGTCATGAAACAGCAGCGCCGATCTGGAAGAGATCAACACCGGAGCGAGTTCCGCCGCAGGCTGGCGCCAGTTGAGCGGCACCGCCACGATACCTGTCTTTTGGGCGGCAAACAGAAGCGTGAAGAAATCGGGATGGTTCAGGCACAGGACGGCGACCCGGTCACCACTCCTGAGCCCCCGGTTGATCAGGAAGTTTGCGAGACGGCTGGCCCGGTCGTTGATTTCGGCGAACGTGAAGCTTCTTCCGGTGGGATGATCGCGGAAAGCTGTCGCGTCCGGAAAGGTCCGGGAAAGAGTTGCGGCAAAATCGGTCGGTATTTCCATTCGTCCCCCAACGCTATGGCCTTACCTGGCAGCCCGATCAGGCATGCACTCGCAGGAATTCCCGCATGCCCGCGATCGTTGCCGGTCGCGCGATGAGATCCATGAACCTCTGCTTTTCCTGATCGAGCCGCGCCCGGACGCCATCTAGACGCCGCTCGTCCCACACGTTCTGACGCGTCGCGAGATGGGTCTGGGCACAGCCCCTGCTCAGGCGTTCCACCCAGGCCTCCACAGTTGCCTCCAGTTTCGACAACGGGCAGACCTGCGCAGCAAGTCCGAGCTTGGCAGCATCATAAGCGCTGAGACGGGCATTGAGATACTGGATTTCCAGTGCCTTCGCCGCGCCGATGCGGTCCGGCAACAAAGCTGTCCAGCCGCCGTCCGGTCCGAAACCGACTTCGCTGTAGTAGGGTTGAAGGAAGGAATCCTCGGCCATTGCCACCAGATCGGCCGTCAGCACCAGGCCGGTCGAGCCGCCGGTTACCGGTCCGTTGACCGCCGCCAGAACCGGAGCCGGGAAAGCCAGAAGCTCCAGGATGGCCTCATGCAGCGCGCCTACCAGTTTCTGTGCGTAGGCCTCAAGGGTTTCCCCCGAGCCGGCGTGATCCAGAAACCCTGCAATATCCCCGCCCGTGGAAAAGCTGAGCCCGCGACCGGACAGAACAAGCGCCACCGGCTCGTACCTGCCCGCGTCCGCGATCGCCTTTCTCAGGTCGCACACAAGTTCGGGGATCAACGCGTTGTGCCTGTCCGGCCGGTCCAGCCAGAGCCAGATCGCGTTGCCCCTGTGTTCACTCGTCACCAGACTCATTCAGAAAGTCTCAAGGCTTGATTCCATTGGCAATAAGATTGTAGGCGGTCGTCACGAGTTCCTCGATCGGTGTTTCCGTTCCAAAGATCACAAGTCGTTCTCCCAGCGACCTCGAAATTCCCATAAGAGCCCACGCCAGGATTTCCGCGTCTTCCTCGACGACCTGACCGGCTTCCTGGGCCGCAACCAATCCGACGCGATACCCGTCGACGAAGCTCCGGTAATAGGCCCTGTAGGCTTCCGGATCGACGAACAGTGCTTCCTGAACGATGCGGTAAAGGTCCGGGTGGTCCTTCACGAATTTCAGGAAGGCCCTCAATCCGGCCTTTTCCGCCTCGAGCCTGTCCTCGATCCCCTGCGTGGCTTCCGAAAGCGTGAAACGGAGCATTCGCCCCATTTCAAGGACCAGTTCGGAGAACACCTCCTCCTTGGTCTTGAAATAAATATAGAAAGTTCCCTGCGCGACGCCTGCTTCGCTGGTGATATGGCCGATCGAGGCATCGTAGTACCCCTTGGAACCGATCACCCGCTCCGCTGCGTCTATAATAGCCTTGCGCGTCGCTTCCCCACGGGCCGTTTTCGGCTGATTGCCGATCACCTTCCGGGGCTCATCCCCGTTTCCCGCCGGTCTGTTCACAGGCTTTTCCTCCCGACACGCGAACATGAACCAGTATTCATGCTTGTCCCCCGAAAGCAAGAAGCTTCTTCGAATCCATTGCTGACAACGGCTCCGGTGAAGCGATTTTTTCCTAGAAAGAGCGCCTGCCCACCAAGGCTCCCGGAGGCACCATAGGTCAAAATGCCGGCTATGGCGATTGGACGCATGTAGGGCCTTTGACCTTGATCAAGGCTTTGGGTCTGGTAATGCAGTTTTTAATTGTTATAGGTTACCTTGCTGAACTGGAATCGCAGGCAAGGACGAATGAAGCATTTGCCGCGCGATCGCCGCCTGCGGCAGGAGAGAGAGGCGCTGGCCGAAGATGCCAGTGATTGAGAGGACCGGTCTGATGGACGTGAACGCGTATCTGCAAGAACGCCTGAACAAACTTCATGACAACGGAAATTACCGCGTATTTGCAGATCTGGAACGCAAGGCAGGCGCATTTCCGCGCGCCACGCGTTATCGCGAAGACGGGTCGATCCAGGACGTCACCGTTTGGTGCTCCAACGACTATCTCGGCATGGGCCAGAACGAAAAGGTCGTCTCTGCCATGCAGGACGTCATCTCCAAATGCGGAGCCGGTGCAGGCGGAACGCGCAACATTTCCGGCACCAACCACTATCACGTCCTTCTGGAACAGGAACTTGCCGACCTTCATGCCAAGGAATCGGCCCTGATCTTCACCTCCGGTTACGTGTCCAACTGGGCAGCCCTCGGCACACTCGCGTCTCAGGTTCCGGGCATGATCGTCTATTCCGACGCCCTGAACCACGCTTCCATGATCGAGGGCATCCGCCACGCGCGCTGCGAAAAGCGCGTCTTCAAGCACAACGACGTTGCCGATCTGGAGCGCCTGATGGCTGCTGACGATCCCGACGCTCCCAAGCTGGTCGCCTTTGAAAGCGTCTATTCCATGGACGGTGACATTTCCCCGATCAAGGACATCTGCGACGTTGCCGACAAATATGGCGCGATGACCTATCTCGATGAAGTGCATGCCGTCGGCATGTATGGCCCGCGCGGCGGCGGTGTTGCCGAACGAGAAGGCCTGATGGGCCGTCTGACGATCATCGAAGGCACGCTCGGAAAGGCCTTCGGCGTCATGGGTGGCTACATCACCGCCTCCAAGACGGTGGTCGATTTCATCCGCTCCTTCGCCTCCGGCTTCATCTTCACCACCGCTCTGCCGCCCGCACTGGCGGCCGGTGCCGCGGCATCGATCCGCCATCTGAAGGACAGCCCGTTCGAGCGCAAGGCGCACAAGGACCGGGTCGCCCAGTTGCGTGCCGCTCTCGACAAGCGCGGTATTCCGCACATGGAAAACCCCAGCCACATCGTTCCGGTGATGGTGGGCGACGCCAAGAAGTGCAAGTGGATCTCCGACATACTGCTCGACACCTACGGCATCTACGTGCAGCCGATCAATTATCCGACTGTGCCGGTCGGCACGGAGCGCCTGCGCTTCACGCCGACACCGCTGCACACGGCGGAAGACATCGAGCACCTGGCGACGTCGATCAACGACCTCTGGTCGCAATGCGCCCTGGCGCGGGCCGTCGCCTAAACACCGCAAGACACGCCGATCTGAAAACCCGCTCTCTTCGAGGGCGGGTTTTTCTTTTGTGCTGTCTGCAAAGAAGGCCAGCCAAAAAACCGGGCTTTCATTCGCCTTTTCACGTCACTGCCCTAGCTTCGTGAAAGGACCACCTCTCGGGAGCGGATTGCGATGCGGCTTTGGATTGTCCTCTTTTCCTGTGTTTTTCTGGTCTGGTCACAGCCCGCCCGCTCCGAAGAGCTCGACCTAGAACTGGTTCTCCTCGCGGACGCCACCGGCTCGATCGACGAAGCCGAAATCCGCTTCCAGCGCTCCGGATATGCAGAAGCCATCACGGACCCGTCGGTGCTCAACGCGATCAACAGCAACATCTATGGCAAGATCGCCGTCACCTATGTCGAATGGGCTGACATGTTCTCTCAGGATGTCGTGGTGCCGTGGACTGTCATCGATGGAACAGCGTCCGCACAAGCCTTTGCCACGCAATTGATGGAAGCGCCGAGGAGAGCCTACGGGCGTAATGCCATCGGTGCGGCGCTCCTGAAGGGCAAGGAACTGATCGACGCGAACGACTACCAGGGCCTGCGCCGCGTGATCGACCTGTCCGCCGACAGCGCCAACAACTGGAGCGGCCCGTCGATCGAGGAAGCACGCGACACGGTGGTCGCCGCCGGGATCGTCATCAACGGCCTTGCGGTCCTGTGCCGCCACTGCTCCGGACGGCCTGTCGCCTATGACCTGGAGGAGCGTTTCTACCGGGACATCATCGGAGGGCCGGCAGCCTTTGTCGTGACCGCCGACAGCGCGCAGACCTTCGCCGATGCGGTTCGCAAGAAGCTCATTCTCGAAATCGCGGCCCGCCCGAGCGATGCCGACGTCATTCTCCGCCAGTTGGCCGACAACAGGTGAGCTGACCACCTGTTCCCTCCGGACCTCGGCCAGTGTCAGCGCTCGAACCTTTGCCGCTTTGACGATCCTTTACCGTGCCATTGACTGCATCGTCTCCAGAAACTCCAGTCCGGGTTCAGGATACGTCCTAGGCCTGCAGGATCTCGAGTATCAGGCTGTTGAACCTATGCGGCTCCTCAAGGTGCGGTGCGTGCCCGGATTGCTCGAAGACATGGACCCTGACATCCGGAACAGTCGCCCGGTGCCAGTCCCGAACGCCTTCCCCGTAAAGCTGGCTGCCGGCGCCGCACACGAAATGAAGCGGGACAGCGAGATCCGCAAGGAAATCGCGAAAATCCTGCCGGCACATCGAGGCCCACATGGGCTGCAGCAGCGCCGGGTTTTCCTTCGCGATCTCACGCTCCGCAAGCGCCAGCAGGTCCGGTTCGACAGGCCTATCCGAAGCGAACAACTGACGGGCGACATTTGCAGGCATAACGTTCCAGTGATTGACGATCGCCGCGAGCACGGTCTCGTTCACCTCCGCCGTCAGCCCGCTCAAGATACCGTTTCGCCATTCGTCGTCGTTGAGGACCTTTGGCGACATGTCGATCGTAACGACACCCGCGATCCGATCGGTCCCGTGGCGCTCTATCATTGCGTAGGCTGCATGGGCCCCCATCGACCAGCCGCAGACGATCGCATTGGCAATGTCTTCTGCCTCCAGAAAGGCGTGAAGCGCATCAGCCGCTGCTTCCAGCGTCAGCGGAAGACCTGCGCCGGTCTGGCCGTGGCCCGGCAGATCGGGAACGATACAGCGCGCATGAGCCGACAGCGCTTCCACCTGCCCGTCGAAGAAACGCCCGGGACACGACCAGCCATGGACAAGGACCAGCGGCCTGCCGTCACCGATGTCGCGAACATGAAGCCTCCCGGCGTTGCCGTTACCGTCCACTTGCGCGGGCCCTTTCCCTGAGCCTCCCGACGATGCCTGTCGGGAAGAAATAGACCGAAAGAACGAACAGGACGCCAAGCCAGAGGAGCCAGCGTTCAGGTGCCACCAGAGCGGAGACCAGCGGCACACTGCTGGTCGCTTCGGCCGCGACGCCCATGAAATCCTGCAGATAGGTCTGCGCCAGAATGAACAGCGTCACGCCGAGCACGGCGCCATAAAGCGTGCCCATGCCGCCGATTACCACCATCAGCAGAATATCGATCATGATCTCCATCGACAGAGTCGTGGCAGGGCCGGTGTACCGCAGCCAGATGGCAAGAAGCGACCCGGCGAGCGCGGCCATGACCGCCGACAGAACCGTCGCCGTCGTCCGGTACCAGACCACCCGGTAGCCAATGGCCTCGGCACGAAATGCATTGTCCCGGACTGCCTTCAGCGTACTGCCGAAGGGCGAGTTGACGATGCGAAGCATGATCAGGAACAGGACCAGCGAGGCCACGAACACCAGATAATAGGCAAGCACCTTGCCGTTGACGGTAACGCCGAACACCTTTCCGCCGATCAGCTTGAACGCCGGCGTCAACTCGCGCGGGATCCTGTAGTTGAGCCCGTCCTCACCGCCGGTGAGCCAGGACAGCTGGGACACCAGCACCGCAAAGGCGCTCGCGACGGCCAGTGTGACCATCGCGAAGAAGATAGCCTTCACGCGGAGCGAAAAGAGACCGATGGCAAGCGCGAAAATCGCAGCGACGATCGCCCCGGCGACGGTTCCCCACACGAGCGGGAAATACCCCGCACCGGTCGCCGAAAGCGCCAGCGCCGTGCCATAGGCGCCGATGCCGAAAAACATCGTATGGGCAAAAGACACGATGCCCGCATAGCCGAGCAGCAGGTCGTAGCTCGCCACCAGAACGATGAAGATGCAGATGCGCGCCGCCGTTTCGAGCGACTTTGTTCCCGGAAACAGGAAAGGCGCGAACGCGAGCGATATGAGGATTAGCAGCAAAAACACCGTCAGGATGCCGCTGCGGGGCGTGTCGCCGGAAAGAAGTCTGGTCAGCATACCTTTTCCCCGCCCTACTTCGCCTTGACGACCGGATAAAGCCCCTGGGGGCGCCACATCAGGATCACCACCATCAGGCCGATCGTGGAAATCAGTGCCACTTTCGGCGCCAGGAATGCGGTGTAGTTGGCCAGAAGGCCCACCAGCAGCGCCCCGATGAAGCACCCCTCCACCGATCCGAGGCCGCCGATGATGACGACGATGAACACCATCACCATGATGTCCGACCCCATGTGCGCGGTAATCGTCTCCTGATAGAGCCCCCACATGACTCCGCCGAGCCCGGCGAGTGCCGATCCGGTCATGAAGACCAGAAGGAACAGCCGACGGATCCGGTATCCGAGCGCCTCCACCATCTCGCCGTTTTCCACGCCCGCGCGGACCAGAAGCCCGACCCGCGTGTGCTTGAGGACGTGGCGCATGCCGAGAAACAGAACGAGCCCTATGCTGACGGCCAGAAGACGGTATTTCTCGATTGCCGCCTCGCCGATCACCAGCGCGCCTTGCAAGGTCTCCGGCCGCGACAGATGGATCTCGTCCGGTCCCCAGATCACGTGGATCATCTGCTGGGCGATGATCAGCCCGCCCATCGTCACCAGAATCTGTTTCAGGTGCTGGCCGTAGACCGGCATCACGATGACGCGCTCGAATGCATAGCCGAGGAGGCCCGTCACGACCATCGCCGCGAGTATCGCGATCAGCACCGCGGCAAGGTTCATCATGACGCTCGGCGGCGCCGTCCAGCCCCCCAGCCAGGCAAGCACCGTGAACCCGACGAAAGCGCCGACGGTAACAAAGGCCCCGTGACCGAAATTGATGACGTCCATAAGCCCGAAGACGACGGTGAGGCCGGAGGCCATGATGAAGATCATCATGCCCATGGCGAGACCGGCGGCCGTCAGCGTGACCCAGCTGGCCGGATTGCCGATGGCAAGCAACCCGGCGATCGCAAGAAGTGGCACCAGCAGCACCGGCAGTTTTCTGATCAGCAGGTCACGGAGCGTTTCCCGCTCCATTTTCGGCCGAATCGAGGTGTCGCTCATTGGTGCGCCTCCAGGCTCAGTCCCATCAGTTTCTCCTGCAGACCGGCGTCGTCCATGAGGGCCCTCATGGCTCCGGCGTGAATGATGCGGCCATCGTCCATCACGGCAACCGTATCGCCGATGCTCGAAGCCATCGCGAAATTCTGCTCGACCAGGAGGATGGTCGTGTCGGTTTCCTTCAATTGGCGCAAGGCATCCGTCATTGCCCTGATGATGGACGGCGCAAGGCCCTTCGTCGGTTCGTCGATCAGGATCAGCCGGCGCGGCTCGATGATGGCGCGCGCCACAGAGAGCATCTGCTTCTGACCGCCGGAAAGCGTCCCGGCCGAGGAATTCCAGAACGTGCCGATAGGCGGGAAAAGCTGCTTGATCCAGTCGAGGCGCTTCGCGTCCATGGGGCCGCGCGCGGCTGCAAGCAGCATGTTCTCGGCCACCGTCAGATCGGTGAAGATACCCATGTCCTCCGGAACGAAGGCAATGCCACGCCTGGCAATGTCGGGCGTCGCGAGCCCGGAGACGAGATGATCGCCGAACCGGACCTCTCCCTGGCTCGGGCGCCACAGCCCCATGATCGTGCGCAGCGTCGTTGTCTTTCCTGCACCGTTTCGGCCAAGGAGAACCGTCACGCCACCTTCGGGCACCTCAAGATCGACACCCTGGAGAATGTGATAGGGGCCGATATGGGTGTGGACACCGGCAAGGGTCAGCAGCGGTTCCGTCATCATGCAGCCTCGGGCGCTTTGCCGAGATAGGCTTCCTGAACGATCGGCAGGGCGATCACCTCCGCAGGTTCCCCGTCGGCCACCAGTTCACCATTGTGAAGGACAATGATCCGGTCCGCGAGCGAACGGATGACGTCCATCTTGTGTTCAACGAGCAGGATCGTGCGGTCCATGTCGCTCTTGAGCTTGCGGATCAGGTCGAGGATCACCGGCACCTCGTCGACGCTCATTCCGGCTGTCGGCTCGTCGAACATCAGCACCTGCGGCCCGAGCGCGATCAGGAGAGCAACTTCCAGCTTGCGCTGATCGCCATGCGGCAGGGCAGAGACGATCCGGTCGGCCTGATCGATCAGCCGCACTTCCGCCAGAACGTGATCCGCCCGCTCCAGAAGTTCCACATGGCACGCCGCAACGGAGAAGAGGTCGAAGCCCTTGTTCGCACGGGACTGCACCACCAGGCGGACATTCTCCCTGACACTGAGGGTGGGAAAGAGATTGGTGAGCTGGAAGGCCCGGCCGATGCCCCGCTCGGTGCGCCGTGGCACCGACATGGACGTGATGTCCTCACCGTTCAGCAGCACCGTGCCGCCGGTCGCGCGCAACTGACCGGATACGAGATTGAAATAGGTGGTCTTGCCGGCACCGTTCGGCCCGACGATCGCGGTCAGCGTCCCCCGTTCGAACCGGCAGGAAACCCTGTCGACCGCAACATGCCCGCCGAAGCGGACCGTCAGGTCACGGGTTTCCAGGATGGAATGCTCTGTGGCCATTGCAGAATATCCTGTGACGGAAAAACAGGGGTCGGTCTCTGGATGACCGGACGCGCACGGCCCGGCCAATATGCCGGGCAGCGGAAGGACAGCCCGGCACGATTTCGGGGAACGTCAACGTTCCTGACAGTCTACTCGTTTCGAACCGGAATGTTCATGTCCTCGATCTTCAATTCGCGAACGAGTTCGGGAATGCCCCACTCGACATCCGGATCAACCTTGATCTTGAAGTGATACATCGACTGGAGCGCCTGATGATCGTCGGCGCGGAACACCATCTTGCCCTTTGGCGTTTCGAATTCCATGCCTTCCATGGCCGCGATGAGATCCTCGGTGTCTGTCGACCCGGCCTTGCGGATCGCCTCAACGATCGCGATTCCGGCAGACATGCCGCCGGCGGTGAAGAAGTCCGGCGGCGCGTTGAAGCGCTTCTGGTGTTCTGTCACCAGCCAGTCGTTCACCGGGTTCTTCGGGATTTCATAGTAGTAATAGGTCGCTCCTTCCATGCCGGGCAGATCCTTGTAGGCCTTCATGGCCGCCAGGATGTTCCCGCCGGTCGCGATCTCGACACCGAACCGCTCCGGTTCCATCGCCTTGATCTTGCCGATGGGGTTACCGCCGCCGGCCCAGATCACGAACAGGAACTTGCGGCCCGGTTCGTCCTTCAGGGCATCGAAGATACGCTGCGCATTCGCCGTGAAATCCTGCGTGTCCGTGGGCGCATATTCCTCGAACACCAGCTTGGCGCCGGTTCCCTCCAGCGCCTCCTTGAAGGCGGCGACCCCATCCCGGCCGAAGGCGTAATCCTGGGCGAGCGTCGCGATTGAGACGCCCTCCTGACCGAGCGCGACTGCATTGGCGATGGCATCCTGCGAGGAATTGCGCGCGGTGCGGAACACATAGCGGTTCCAGTTCTCGCCAGTGATGGAATCGGCCACGGCCGGTTCGACGAGCAGAATCCTCTCGTATTCCTCGGCAACAGGAAGCATCGCCAGCGCGACACCGGAGGATACCGGCCCGACTGCGATATCGACCTCGTCGTCGCCGTAGGCCTCCGCCAGTTCAGCCTTGCCGACATCGGGTTTGAGCTGGGTGTCCTTCTCGATGACCTCGATCTTTCGGCCGTCGATCTCCATCTTGCCGTCGGTCGCATATTCGAGCCCCATCATCAGGCCGGTATGAGACTGCTTGGCATAGGCTTCCAGCGCGCCTGTCTTGCCGAAGACATGGGCAATCCTGATGTCCTGGGCGATGGCCTGTGTCAGCCCTGCCGCCAGAAGGCTGATCCCGGCGGCCAAAGGCACGGCCGCTCGAAAAAGACTGATGCTCATGAATTCTCCTCCCATTTGGCTTTGGAACGCTTTCCGGCAGGACCACTCCCACGGCCCGTGACATTGCAGGAAAGACGTTTCGCGCCAGTCATTTTGATGACACATGAACTATGGCATGGACAGATTCGGTTTTCCGCTTTTCCTGCCCAAGTTGCGGAAGCCTAGCCGAACTGCCCGCAACGTTAAACTCCCAAGGCGAATATGACCGAAAAAGCAGCAACATAGCGAGAAGCCCATTTCATACGTGCCCCCGTGCTGTGCATATATTGCGATTTATTGCTGAAACCGTCAGGCGGGAAACTGCCAATCCTCGACTGCGGCCGCGATGCGCGACGCCGTTTCAAGCAGCAACGGGCGCAGCGCCGCCAGCTCCTCAAGGCTCTTGCGCTGCGTGGAGGTGGTAACGGACAGCGCGCCGACGGGCCGGCCCTTGGCCAAAAGGATCGGCGCCGCGATGCAGATGATCCCGGGTTCGTGCTCCTCGCGGTCAAACGCGACGCCCTCCTTCCGGATCGTGTCCAGTTCCGCACGGAGCGCCGTCTCATCGCTCAAGGTTTTATCGGTATAGCGGTAGAAGGACTGCTTCTTTAGGATATCGCTGAGGTCTGAAGGCGACTGGAACGCCATCAGCGCCTTGCCGACGCCGGTGCAATAGCCCGGACCGACCTTGCCCGCCTGCGAAAACATGTCGATCGCGTCCTTGGGATTGCGCTTGTCGACGTAAAGAACCTGGCCGCTGTCGAGCTGGGCAAGATGCACCGTTTCTCCCGCAGCTTCCGAGAGCGCAGCGATATGGGGCCGCGCAATGGGCGCGATCGAACTTTGTCGCCAGGCCGCATGCGCCAGCCGAACGAGACGAATGCCGAGGGAATAGGTCTGGTGTGTGGCGTCATAGGACAGCATCTTCTGGCTGACCAGCGTCTGAAGCAGACGGTAGAGCGTCGCCTTGGGATGATCGCTGCCGGCCAGGAGTTCGGTGAAACGCACGGGCCGGCCGATCTCCGCAACCTTGTCCAGCACCGCCAACGCCTTGCCGACAGTTCCGTCTGCCGGTGACCGGCCGGCGGGCTTTTCCGTCACTGATGCGTCGTTGCCCATCCTGTCCTTCATTGTCGCACTGCCTGCCGATCCTGTTGACAGGCTCCGGCTGGTCGTTCCAAAGTATCAATAAACAAAACTAGGTTCCAAATAATGGAACTTCAAGGGAGATTTGCCGTGGCCGGGAATGGGTATCCGGACCGGCGCGCTCGCCGTACCGACGATCGGACCGTCCTCGGTCCCGCCGCACAGGGGGCGCAAGCGACAATCTCCGCATGGACAGACCGCTTTCCGGCACGAACCGGGATCACTAAAAGGAGCGTCCAATGTACGCGAACTATCCCGACCTGAAGGGCGCTTCGGTCTTCATCACTGGCGGCGGATCCGGTATCGGCGCGGCCCTGACCAGAGGCTTTCTGGAACAGGGGGCGAAGGTCGCCTTCGTCCAGCGATCCGACGCCAGCGCCTTTTGCGACGAAATGGAACAGGCAACGGGCAATCGCCCGCTTTTCCTTGCCTGCGACGTCACGAAGATACCGGACCTCAAGGCCGCAATGGACAAGGCAGCCGACGCGCACGGACCAATCAGCGTTCTCGTCAACAACGCGGCCAACGACCAACGCCATGCGACTGAAAGCGTCGACGAGGCATTCTGGGACTGGTCACAGGCGATCAATCTGAAGGCCTATTTCTTCGCCTGTCAGCATGCCATCCCCGGCATGCGCGCTGCCGGCGGCGGCGCCATCGTCAATTTCAGCTCCATTTCCTACATGATGGGCAATGCCGGTTACGCCGCCTACACGACCGCCAATTCCGGCATCAACGGCATGACGCGCAGCCTCGCGCGCGAGTTCGGCCCCGACAAGATCCGTGTCAATGCGATCGCGCCCGGCTGGGTTCTTACGCAGAAGCAGAAGGACATGTGGGTAACACCGGAGGCCCTGGCCGCGCATATCGACCGCCAGTGCCTCAAGGACGAACTGGCGCCCGAGGACATGGTCGACCCCGTGCTGTTCCTCTCGTCAAAGGCAAGCAAAGCCATGACCGGACAGGCGCTCGTCGTCGACGGCGGCGTGGTGGTGACCGGATAATGTCAGAGAAAAAAGCATCGTGGATCGCCGCCGACTGGGGAACATCCAACCTCAGGGTCTGGGCGCTGGATGAATCCGGCGAGCCGATCGCCCACCGCGGTTCCGACAAGGGCATGGGCAAGCTGGAGCGACAGGCTTTCGAACCGGCCCTTCTGGAGCTGATCGATGATCTCCTGGCCGACGGCGTCCGCACGCAGGTGATCATCTGCGGCATGGCCGGCGCCAGGCAAGGCTGGGTTGAAGCCCCCTACAACACGGTCCCCTGCCCGCCGCCGTCATTGAACGAGGCAACCGCGGCACCTGCCACCGACCCGCGTCTGGACGTTCACATCCTGCCCGGCTTGAAGCAGGATGACCCCGCCGACGTGATGCGCGGCGAGGAAACCCAGATCGCCGGTTTCCTGTCGGGCGAACCGGAGTTCGAAGGCCTGCTCTGCCTTCCGGGCACCCACACCAAGTGGGCTTCCATCTCCGGCGGCAAGATCCTCCGTTTCAAGACGGTCATGACCGGAGAACTGTTTGCACTTCTGTCCACCCAGTCGGTCCTTCGCCACGGGCTTGCCGGCGAGGAATTCGACGAGGAAGGATTTCGCATTGCAGTTGGAGACGCGTATCGGAACCCAGCCAGCGTCATTGCGGAACTTTTCGGCATCCGGTCTGCGGGACTGGTTGCGGACCTCGCGCCGGAAACCGCCCGGGCACGGCTTTCAGGGCTTCTTCTCGGCGCTGAACTTGCTGCGATGCGGCAGAACATCTCCGACCTGCCCGTCGCCATTCTTGGCTCAAGCGGTGTTGCTCTTTCCTACAAGACCGCCCTGGAAAGCATCGGCACCAGAACCCGCATGCTGGATGCGGACACGATTACACTGCACGGCCTGAAACTGGCCTACGCCTCGCGAAAGAAAGTAACCTCATGAGCCGCAACCTGATTGCCATCCTGCGAGGGATCTCGCCTGATGAAGCCCTGCCGATCACCGAACAGCTGATCGAAGCGGGCATTACCCGGATCGAGGTGCCGCTCAACTCGCCCGATCCGCTCAAGAGCATCGAGGCGATGGCAGAGGCGTTTTCGGACCGGGCACAGATCGGTGCCGGCACCGTTCTGGAGCCCCGGCAGGTTCAGGGCGTCAAATCGGCCGGCGGCACGTTGATCGTATCGCCCGACTGCAATCCGGACGTCATCCGCACGACGAAGGCGGAAAACATGTCGTCCTTTCCCGGCGTCTTCACGCCAACGGAGTGTTTCACGGCCCTGCGCAGCGGCGCGGACGGCCTGAAGTTCTTCCCCGCCTCTCTGATCGGCCCAAGCGGGCTGAAGGCAATCCTTGCGGTTTTGCCGAAAGGAACCGAAACATATGCAGTCGGCGGTGCGGGACCGGAGAACTTTTCCGACTGGATCAAGGTCGGGGCCGCGGGCTTCGGCATCGGCACGGCGCTCTACAAGCCTGGCTCGACCGCTGGTGAAGTCAGGGCGCGGGCGGACAGGATTGTCGCGGCCTATGACGCCGCCACTCTGACAAAGGGGTAAGGCATGAGCAGGATTTTCGATGACCGACAATGCACACTTGGCGAAGGCCCGCTCTGGCACCCCGAGCGCCAGCAGCTCTTCTGGTTCGACATTCTCGGCAAGAAGCTCCTGACACGGGAAAACGGCTCACCGAAAAGCTGGGCGTTCGATGAATACGTCTCGGCCGCCGGATGGGTAAGCCGCGACGAACTTCTCATCGCCAGTGCAAGCAAGCTTTTCCTGTTCAATCTGGAAAGCGGAAGTTCCTCGAAACTGGTCGACCTGGAAGCCGACAATCCGGCGACGCGATCCAATGATGGCCGCGCCGATCCGCAGGGAGGCTTCTGGATCGGCACGATGGCCGTAGAAGCAGATCCAGGTGCTGGCTCCATCTACCGCTTCTACAAGGGGGAACTGCGCAAGCTCTTCGGCCCGATCACCATCACGAACGCGATCTGCTTTGCGCCCGATGGCGGCACGGCCTATTTCGCCGACACGGACACCGGGCAGATGCACAAGGTGGCGCTGGACGGCGAGGGCTGGCCGTCAGGCGAACCGGAGCTTTTCATCGACTTTTCCGCCGAAGGCCTGAACCCGGACGGCGCCGTTGTCGACAGCACCGGCAACATCTGGAATGCCCAATGGGGCGCCGGCCGTGTGGCCTGTTATGCACCGGACGGACGTTTCATCGATGAAATTGCCTTTCCTGCCGACCAGGTGTCCTGTCCGAGCTTCGGTGGAACGGATCTTCAGACCCTTTACGTGACGAGCGCGGCGATCGGCCTGACCGGCGAGAGCCAGGGAAGAACCTATGAAGCGCCGACCACCGCCCGAGGCCAGCGCGAACATCGGGTGCTCATTTCCGGATGATCACAGATGTCAGCACCGGAAGCGGATGCGAGCGCAAATCACCCAGCGAAGGGAGGTCGACCTAGCGGTTCAGGGGCCAAGTCAAAGGCTCTTCGCGACCGGTCTCGGGTCTTTCGCGGTACGGAGCATCGCTGAAGACCCAGTTGCCGACCAGCCCGGGAGTGTTCACCTGTATGGTGTCTTCATATCGGGAGCGGATCCGCGAGGTCAGATCGTATTTATCTGAAAGACTGACATATTCCAGGGCGCTGCGAGAGGGGTGAGCTCCCAGGTTTCTGCCGGCTCCTTTTACTTCCAGAAGAATATATTTACGGGCGTCGATCCCGGTCGGTGGCGCTTGAAACCGTACAGTCCTGTTTCGTTGCCAGTTCACCCGCCCATATTCCTTGTAGAACTCGAGCATCTCGTCGTCGACCTCGTAGTATGCAAGACCCGAAGCTTTGAGTCTGGCGCTGTGCATCTCCACAGCTCTCTTCGGAATATTGCCGAAGAAAAAAGTTGGCATCGGCGGATGAAAACCAAGATTGTTATCGTCCCGATGCGCCTGAGTGTATCTTGAGCCGTCATCAAAGTAGACGGTCCAGCGCGGCGTCGCTTTCGTCACGCCGATGATACGCTGAGGGGTATAATGTGGCGGCAGATTGAATTCCATCGACAGCCCGTATTTGCGTTGAACTCGGTATGTTTTGCTCACAGAGCAGCCGACGCTGTTCCTCGGCCTGTGGTCTGCGCCGGGAAATGCGGTCTCTGTTCGGCGATATAGACAACCGGCAAACGCGAAGCCTGTGCTGGGCGTCACCGCCGCAGCACGGGCATGCTCTGATGTTTGGCTGATAACTGCAAAGTCACCATCGGCGACATGCTGACCCGAAAAAGGTTACGCCTCGCCCGCCGCAATCTGGCGAATGATGGCCGCGTAGTTCTCGACGCCTTGAGCGCCCGAAACCAGGTGTTTACGTTCGAAGATGACAGCCGGAACGCCGTGGATACCGTTCCGGACCCAAAAGGCTTCCTCATCTCGAACCGCATGGCCGAAGCGCTCGTCCGCAAGAACGCTGAGGGCTTCATCCCTGTCCAGACCGACACCTTCCGCGATATCCGCCAGTGTCTCATCGTCGCCCGGATTCTTTCCGTCGTGGAAATAGGCCTTGAACAGCGCCATTTTCAGCGCGTGTTCCTTCCCGGACGGTCCGGCCCAATGCAGCAGCTGATGCGCCTTGAAGGTGTTGGCCATGCGCATCTCGTCGCTCCAGCGAAACGGAAACCCGACATCGGCACCGAGCCCGGTGAGCCGTTCCCGGGCCGCCTCTGAGTCCTGTGCGCTCGACCCGTATTTGCGCATGATGTGCTCGCGCAGGTTCTCGCCCTCCGGCGGCATGTCCGGGTTGAGTTCGAAAGGATGCCACTTGATCACCACCGAAGCGCCGGTCTGCTCGATCGCCTTTTCCAGCTGCTTGTAGCCGACGATGCACCACGGGCAGACCACATCTGAAACGATGTCGATCTGCAGGACGTTATCGAGATCGAGATCCATCGTGTCGTCGTTGCTCTGGTGGCTTTCGGCTTGGTCGCTCATGAAGTCTCTCTTGGCTTCGGTCGATGTCTCCGCCCGCAAAGGCGGCCTTAAAGCACGGCGTCTCCCCTGGGCGGAAGGATCCTGCCACGTTCCTTGCCGTCATGCCACTCGGCACGGTCCGTCCTCATGTTCTCGAACAGCGTCCGGGACTGAGTCCGCATGGCACCAATATAGGATGCATCGACCTCGCCGTCGTTGTAATTCTCCCCACTCCAACAGGCTCTCGTCTTTAGGGAGCTTCTGTCACCTTGCCAGAAGCTCCATAGGGAAATCAGCATGTTGCCTCAGGCGAACAATTGCCCGACGGAGGCGTCAGGTCAGGCTGACGCGCTGTCCCGTTTCTCCCGAGCGCGCAATCGCGTGAATGACAGCCTCGAAGTGAAGCGCTTCGCGGAAGGACGGCACGGCCTGACGGCCTCCGGCAATGGCGCTCAGGAACTCATGCACCTCGATCACCTTCAGGTCGTTGAAGCCGAGTTGATGCCCCGCGGCGGGAACGAACTGCCCGTAGGGCGGATGCGCGGGCCCCGTCAGCAGCGTCTTGAACCCCTGCTCGGACAGCGCGCCCCGGTTCTGGTAAAGACGCAGTTCGTTCATGCGCTCCTGATCGAAGATGATCATGCCCTCCGTCCCGTGGACCTCGAAGCCGATATAGCTCTTGCGCCCCCAGGCACTGCGCGAGGTGGAAATGATACCGTGAACGCCGTTTTCGAACGTCAGCAGCGCCGAGGCTATATCCTCGTTCTCGACCGCCCGCCGCTCACCCGTGCCGTCCCCGACGGGGCGTGTCGCGTGAACGGTTTTCGTTTCCGCAATCAGGCTCTCCATCGGCCCGACAAGCGCGGTCGCCAGCGAGACGAGGTGACAGCCCAGATCGCCAAGCGTACCGAGGCCGGCATCGGCGCGTGTGGCACGCCACGTCCAGGCAAGCTCGGGATCTGCCTGGTAATCTTCATCCACCGTGCCGCGAAAATGCACGAGCCTCCCGATCGCCCCCTCCGCAATCAGCTTGCGGGCGTGCGACATGGCCGGATTGTGAAGGTAATTGTAACCCACAATGGTCTTCGCACCCGAGGTCTCCGCCGCCGCCAGCATCTCCCTTGCATCTTCCATCGTCAAAGCCATCGGCTTTTCGAGATGCACATGCTTGCCGGCCTCAAGGGCGGCCAGCGCCATTTCCTTGTGGACCTTGTTCGGCGTGGTGATGCAGACGATATCGACCTTCGGATCGGCGATCAGATCCTTCCAGTCCGACGTCGCGCGGGCAAAACCGAACTGCTTGGCAAAACCCGATGCCTTGTCGTCCGGCACGTCACACAGCACCTCCAGCCGCGTTGCCGGGACATCGCCGAACACCGCCTTCACCGAATTATAGGCCAGTGCATGACACTTCCCCATGAAACCGGTGCCGATCAGTCCGATACCGAGGCTTTCCATCAAGACTTTCCTTCCCTCTTTCCGGCGCCGCCACCCTGCGCTCGGCAGGGCTGTATCGTCGCCTTTTAAACCTGACTTTCATCCACCCTGCAGGCCCGGATAACCGCTTGCGTGCGTCCCGGAGTGCAGCCGGACTGCCTCCTCAACCTCAGCCCCCTCCACCGGCAACCCCTTCCCCCCATCCTCATCCTGAGGAGGACCGCCAGGTCCGTCTCGAAGGATGGGCGGCAGATGCAGGAGCAAGCGGCCCATCCTTCGAGACAGCGCTCACGCGCCTCCTCAGGATGAGGCGGTGTTGCAGACACCTCTTGCCTCCATGGCGGCAGGGCAGGTCAAAAGACCCGGGCCTTTCCATCAGCTCAGATTTCGTCCATGCCCACTGCTCGGCGTTCCGAGATCGACTTGAGCGCGGCTTCGGCGAGCGCGAGGGCCCTCATGCCATCTTCGCCGGCCGGCGAGGGCTGCTGCTTCTGTTCGATTGCAGTCACGAAAGCCGCGATTTCAGCGGCATAGGCGTCCGTGTAGCGCGTCATGAAGAAATCATGCAGCGGCGGGCGCGTGTAGCCGTCCGCCGTCGCGATCTCGATGGACACGGGGCGCTGGTTCTCGGCGCTGACGACGCCTTTCGATCCGTGAACCTCGATCCGCTGATCGTAGCCGTAGGTCGCCCGGCGGGAATTGGAAATGGTGCATTGCTTTCCCGAGGCGGTCGTCAGCACGACCGTGGCGCTGTCGTAATCGCCAAGCTTGCCGATCTCCGGATCGACCAGAACGGAAGCGGTCGCATAGACCGTGGAGATTTCTTCGCCGAGCAGAAACCGCGCCATGTCGAAATCGTGGATCGTCATGTCGCGGAAAATACCGCCGGAGGAGGTGATGTAGGATGGCGGGGGCGCGCCAGGGTCCCGAGACGTGATCTGCACCATCTCGACCTCGCCGATGCGCCCTTCGTTGATGGCGGCGCGCACCGCACGGAAATGCGGATCGAAACGGCGGTTGAAGCCGAGCATGAAGGTTGCCCCGGTCTCGTCGACCGTCTTCAGACAGGCGCGCACACGCTCAAGGGACAGATCGATCGGCTTTTCGCAGAAGATCGCCTTGCCCGCATGGGCAAACTTTTCGATCAGATCCGCGTGGGTGTCCGTCGGCGTACACACGATCACCGCGTCGATGTTATCCGCGGCCGCAATATCGTCGATGGTGCTGACGCGCGCACCATAGGAACCGGCAAGCGCTTCGGCTGCATCGGGGAAAGCGTCCGCGACTGCCACGAGCTCCGCGCCGCCCGTTGCCGCGACCGCTTTTGCGTGCACCTTGCCGATACGTCCTGCGCCAAGCAGAGCGACTTTGACCGCCATGATTTCCTCCCGGATTATGTGACCTGCGCGCGGATGGTGTCTGCGGCTTGCCAATTTAGAATAAAAATTCCAAAATCACTTTCATCGGAATGTGTCAAGCTGAAAAGAAGACCACAATGAGTGACACCGCCCCTTCGGACGAGACCGTGGCCACCGCCGGTGACGGCCAGCCGCAGACCATCGACGCCTTTTTCGAAAGGCTCGGCAACACGGCCGAAAAGCTTCCGAAACGGCTGAAGCAGTTCGCCGATTACATCGCGGCCAATCCGGACAAGGTTGCCGTGTCCACCGTTGCGGAGCTGGCCGAACGCGCGGACGTGCAGCCCTCAGCGGTCATGCGGTTCTGCCAGGAAATGGGATTTTCCGGCTTTTCCCAGATGCAGAAGCTGTTCCGCTCCGACTATTCGCAAAAGTGGCCGGACTATGCGACACGCCTTGCCAAGCTTCGCGAACACGGCACCGAATCGCCCTCCGCGCTTCTTGCCGAGTTCGTTGAAGTCGGTCGTGCGTCCCTTGAGAATCTGCTGACAACCGTCGACCCGCGTGCGCTGCAGCAGGCAGTCGACGTGCTTGCACGCGCCGAGACCATCCACATGATCGGCTTCCGACGGGCGTTCCCGGTCACCTCCTATCTGGCCTATGCCTTCGAGAAGATGGACGTGCCGGCCGTGCTTCATTCCGGCATCGCCAACATCAACATGGAGCACCTGATCCGACCGAACGACGCGGTCATCGCCGTCACCTTCTCGCCCTACACGCCCCTGACGCTCGACATGGCGACAAACGCCCGCCGGATCGGGGCCGATATCGTTGCGATTACCGACGTCGTCACCAGCCCCCTCGCCCAACTCAAGGCCATCCAGCTTCTGGTGACGGAACTCGATGTCGGGGCCTTCCGCGCCCTGTCCGCCAGCCTGTCGCTGGCGATCTCGCTGGCCGTCGCCGTCGGCGCTCAGCGCAACCGAATTTGAGTTGATTGGAAAAAATCTGTTGCACAAACATCAAAATGGAATTTAAATTCCAAAAGTGACTGGAGAACATCCTCGTCACCGAGACTTCTGAAAACGCGGGAGGGTATTTCGGGCCCGCGGAACCTGTTCTGGGAGGAACGCATGAAGAAGATAGTAATGACGATGGCCGCTGCGGCTGTCGCATTTTCCGGACTGACGGCCCCCGCATTCGCGGATGGAGAACGGTTCGTTCTCGTGAGCCACGCTCCGGACAGCGACAGCTGGTGGAATACGATCAAGAATTCGATTGCCGTCGCCGGCGACCAGATGGGCGTCGAAGTCGAGTACCGCAATCCGCCCACGGGCGACCTCGCCGACATGGCCCGCATCATCGAGCAGGCAAGTGCTTCCAATCCGGACGGCATCATCGCAACGATTGCCGACTATGACGTTCTGTCGGGCCCGCTGTCCGACGCCGTCGCCAAGGGCATTCCGGTCATCACGATCAACTCCGGCACGGAAGAGCAGTCCAAGAAGATCGGCGCGCTGATGCATGTCGGTCAGCCTGAATATGACGCCGGCAAGGGCGCGGGCGAAAAGGCGAAAGCCGCCGGCGTGACCAACTTCCTTTGTGTGAACCACTACATCACCAACCCCGCCTCCGTTGAACGGTGCCAGGGCTATGCCGATGCAATCGGCGTGGAACTCGGCGGCCAGATGATCGACAGCGGCCAGGACCCGGCTGAAATCAAGTCGAAGGTCATGGCTTACCTTCAGGGTCATCCGGATACGAACGGCATCCTGACCCTCGGCCCGACGTCCGCACACCCGACGCTGGCAGCACTTGAGGAAACGGGCAAGTCCGGCACAATCCACTTCGGAACCTTCGACCTGTCGAGCGAAATCGCATCCGGCATCAAGTCCGACGTGATTGCCTTCGCGATTGACCAGCAGCCTTACCTGCAGGGTTACCTTCCGGTCGTGATCCTGACCAACCTTGCGCGCTACGGCGTGGTTCCGGGCAACTCGATCAACTCCGGCCCGGGCTTTGTGACCGAGTCCAACATTGAACTGGTCGAAAAATACGCTGGCGAATACCGCTAACGCAGATAGAGCCCTCGTGCTCCGGAAGAGGCGAACCATCGCCTCTTCCCTTTCATAACCGAAAGACCGACAGCGGTCTCGAAAACACCAACTCATGCACACATCCGCGGCGGGACCGCATTGATGCGACCGGACGCGCGGCACGCAGGAGAGAACCTTATGGCTGACACGACCCAGCAGGCAGCGGTGCCGGACAAGGACGAACGCGTCAGGGAGATGTCCCCCCTGCGCAAGGCGCTCATCCGGCCCGAACTGGGCGCGATCTGCGGCACCATCCTTGTCTTCTTCTTCTTTATTGCCATCGCCAGGGACAGCGGCATGTTCGCGCCCGAAGGCATCGTCAACTGGGGCACGGTTTCGGCCCAGTTCGCCATCATCGCGGTGGGGGCCTGCCTGTTGATGATTGCCGGCGAATTCGATCTCTCCGTCGGCTCGATGATCGGCTTTTCCGGCATCATCATCGCACTGATGACGGTGCAGTGGGGGTATCCGACCTGGTTTGCGATCATCGTCGCCTTCATGCTCGCCATGGCAATCGGAGCATTGAACGGCTACCTCGTCATCAAGACCGGCCTGCCGTCCTTCATCGTCACCCTCGCCTTCCTCTACATCCTGCGCGGCCTGACGATCTTCATTTCTATCGCGACGACGCGCAAGACCATCATCGGCGGCGTCCGGGAAGTCTCCGAAGGTGACCCGCTCGCCGGGCTCTTTGGCGGCAAGGTCCTCTCGGGTGTTTTCGTCTGGCTGGCGGACCTCGGGATCGTCGGCAAGTTCGTTGCCGGCCCGCGCGCCGGACAGCCTGTCGTCGACGGCGTGCCGATGCTGATGGTCTGGGCGCTGGCGCTGATCATCTTCGGCCATATTCTTCTGACGCGCACCCGCTTCGGAAACTGGATCTTCGCCGCGGGCGGCGACACCCAGGCCGCGCGCTATGTCGGCGTGCCGGTGAACCGGGTCAAGATCCTGATGTTCATGTTTTCCGCCATGTGCGCCACCGTCTTCGCGACCTGCCAGGTCATGGAATTCGGCTCCGCCGCGGCCGATCGCGGCCTGCTGAAGGAATTCGAGGCGATCATCTCCGTGGTGATCGGCGGAGCGCTCCTGACCGGCGGTTATGGCTCGGTCGTCGGAGCCGCGCTCGGCGCACTCATCTTCGGCGTCGTCCAGCAGGGGCTGTTCTTTGCGGGCGTGGAAAGCTCACTGTTCCGGGTCTTCCTCGGGGTTATCCTGCTACTTGCCGTCATCCTCAACACCTATATTCGCCGCATGATCACGGGAGAGCGTTGAGATGAGCACACCATTGATCGAACTCGACAACATCGAGAAGCACTTCGGACCTGTCATCGCGCTGAACGGTGTCTCTGTCTCCGTCAACGCGGGCGAATGCCACTGTCTTCTCGGCGACAACGGCGCCGGCAAGTCGACCTTCATCAAGACCATGTCGGGCGTTCACAAGCCGACCGGCGGACGGATCCTGGTGGAAGGCAAGGAAGTGAAGTTCGACAGCCCGCGCGACGCCATGGAAGCCGGCATCGCGACCGTCTATCAGGACCTTGCGATGATCCCGCTGATGTCGGTGACGCGGAACTTCTGGATGGGACGCGAGCCGCAGAAGCGCTTCGGTCCGTTCAAGTTCTTCGATTTCGCCACGGCCAATGAAGTGACCATGAGCGAGATGGCCCGCATGGGCATTCACTTGCGCTCTGCGGATCAGGCCGTCGGGACGCTGTCCGGGGGCGAACGCCAGACCGTGGCAATCTCGCGCGCCGTCTATTTCGGCGCCAAGGTCCTCATCCTCGACGAGCCGACTTCCGCGCTCGGCGTGCGCCAGACCTCCAACGTACTTGCGACAATCGACAAGGTCCGCAAAAAGGGGATCGGTGTCGTCTTCATCACCCACAACGTCCGTCACGCCATGGCCGTCGGCGACCGCTTCACGGTGCTGAACCGCGGCAAGACCCTCGGAACCGCCGCGCGCGGTGACATCAAGGCCGAGGAATTGCAGGAAATGATGGCAGGCGGCCAGGACCTGGCCGAGCTGGAAGGCTCCCTCGGCGGCACGGTCTGACACGAACAGAACAGCGGGAAGTGCACGTGAAAACACTCGATGTCATCACCATCGGCCGCTCTTCGGTCGATCTGTACGGCGCACAGGTGGGCGGCCGCCTGGAGGACATGGCGTCCTTCAACAAGTATATCGGCGGCTCCCCCACCAACATGGCCTGCGGCACGGCCCGCCTGGGTCTGAAGCCCGGGCTGATCACCCGTGTCGGCGACGAGCATATGGGCCGTTTCGTCCGCGAGGAACTGGAACGGCACGGCGTCGACACCACCGGCGTCAAAACCGATCCGGAGCGTCTGACCGCGCTGGTTCTGCTCGGCATTCGCGACCAGGAGCAGTTTCCGCTGATCTTCTATCGCGAGAACTGCGCCGACATGGCGCTCTCGGAAGAGGACATCGATCCTGACTTCATCGCTTCCGCAAAGGCGGTGGTGGCAACCGGGACGCACCTGAGCCATCAGCAGACCGAGGCCGCCGTCATCAAGGCGTTGAAGCTTGCCCGCGAAAGTGGCGGCCAGACGGCGCTCGACATCGATTACCGTCCCAACCTGTGGGGTCTGTCCGGTCACGGCGATGGCGAAAACCGCTTCATCGCTTCGGACAAGGTGACCGAAAAGCTGCAATCCACCCTGCATCTGTTCGACCTCATCGTCGGGACGGAAGAGGAATTCCACATCGCCGGAGGCTCGACGGATACGATCGAGGCCCTCAGGAACGTCCGCAAGGTGTCCGACGCCACGCTGGTCTGCAAACGCGGCCCCATGGGCGCGTCCGCCTTCGAAGGTGCCATTCCCGACAGTCTGGATGACGGGATATCCGGTCCCGGCTTTCCGATCGAGGTCTTCAACGTGCTTGGCGCCGGCGACGGTTTCATGTCCGGGTTGCTGAAAGGCTGGATCACCGGCGAGGACTGGGTCACAAGCCTGACCTATGCCAATGCCTGCGGCGCCTTTGCGGTGTCCCGACACGGCTGCACCCCCGCCTATCCGAGCTGGGAGGAACTGCAGTTCTTCCTGAAGCGGGGCGTGAAGCGCAAGGATCTGCGCAACGATCCGGCCCTCGAACAGATCCACTGGTCGAGCAACCGTCAGCGCATGCATGGCGGCGACTGGTCTACGATGCGCGTGTTTGCCTTTGATCACCGCATTCAGCTTGAACAGATGGCGGCCGAAACCGGCGCAGATCCCGAGCGGATCGGAACCTTCAAGAAACTTTGCCTCGATGCCGCCCTGAAAGTGGCGGACGGCCAGGAGGGCTATGGCATCCTGTGCGACAGCCGTCTCGGCCGCGAGGCACTTTATCAGGCCGCCGGATCCGGCCTCTGGATCGGTCATCCTGTCGAGTGGCCTTCCTCCCGACCGCTCTCGCTGGAGCCGGAAATCGGACCGGATTTCGGCGGCCTGGCCGACTGGCCCGTCGAGCATGTGGTGAAGGTGCTGTGCTTCTATCATCCGGATGACACAGACACGATGAAGCAGCAGCAGGAAGACGTGCTGAAGCGCCTGTTCGCCGCCTGCCGCCGCAACCGGCTGGAGATGCTTCTGGAGATCATCCCTTCCAAGGTGGCGGAGATCAACGATGACACCACCGCCACCGTCATCCGCCGCATGTACGAGATCGGGATCTATCCGGACTGGTGGAAACTGGAACCGATGACCTCACGCGCCGCCTGGTCGAAAGCCTGTGCGGCCATCACCGACAACGACCCCGGAACCCGCGGCATCGTCGTCCTCGGCCTTGACACGCCGGAAGACCAGCTTTCCGCCAGCTTCTGCGAAGCGGCGCAGTTCGACCTGGTCAAGGGTTTCGCCGTCGGCCGGACTATCTTCGGCTCCGCGGCCCGCAAGTGGATGTCGGGCGACATTACCGACGCGGAGGCCGTCGCCGACATGACCGGCCGCTTTGAACGCCTGTGCCGTGTGTGGGACAATGCCCGCGCAAAGGCCCTTGCATCCGAATCTGAAGGAATACCCGCATGAGCACGATCCGCCTTACCGCCGCCCAGGCATTGGTTCGGTATCTGTCTGCCCAGATGACCGAGGACGGCGAGCGTTTCATCGACGGCGTGTGGGCGATTTTCGGACACGGCAATGTCGCCGGTCTCGGCGAAGCGCTGGAGAAAGCCGGAAATGCCCTGCCGACCTGGCGCGGCCAGAACGAACAGACCATGGCGCATACGGCCATCGCCTATGCCAAGGCGAAAAAGCGCACCCGCGCCATGGCGGTCACCTCCTCCATCGGCCCGGGCGCGACCAACATGGTCACCGCCGCGGCCCTTGCCCATGTCAACCGCCTGCCCGTCCTGCTCATCCCCGGCGATGTCTTCGCCAACCGCGCTCCTGATCCCGTGTTGCAGCAGGTCGAGGATTTCGAGGACGGAACCGTTTCCGCAAACGACTGCTTCCGGCCCGTGTCCCGCTATTTTGACCGCATCAGCCGGCCGGAGCACCTTCTGACGGCCCTTCCCCGCGCCTTTCGCGTCATGACCGATCCGGCGAACTGCGGACCGGTAACCCTCGCCTTTTGCCAGGACACCCAGGCAGAAGCCTACGATTACCCGAAGAGCTTCTTCGAACCGAAGGTCTGGCGCATCCGCCGGCCCGAGCCCGACAGCCGCGACATCAATGACGTGGCAACACTCATCAGGGACGCGAAGAATCCCGTTCTCGTGTGCGGCGGCGGCGTGATCTACTCTCAGGCGGAGGAAGCGCTCGGAGACTTCGCGACCCGGCACGGAATTCCCGTCATCGAGACCCAGGCCGGCAAATCCGCCCTGGCGCAGTCTCATCCGATGAACTTCGGCACCGCCGGCGTCGATGGTTCGGCCTGCGCGAACGAGATAGCGGAAAACTCGGATCTCGTCATCGGTGTCGGCACGCGGTTCCAGGATTTCACCACCGGCTCCTGGTCGCTCTTCAAGGGGACGGACCGCACGCTGGTTTCGATCAACACACAAAACTTCGATGCAGCCAAACACGGTGCCGTCGGCGTCGTCGGCGATGCGAAGGTGTCCCTCGAAAGGCTCTCGGACGCCCTTGGCAATCACAAGGCCGGTGCCTTCGACCCTCAGGCCCGCCTCGACTGGCTCGCCAGGGTGGATGCCCACTGCAGCGCCAGAACAGATGTGCCGGCGGACTACCTGCCTCTGGATGCCGAGGTGATCGGCGCCGTTCAGCGGACGGCCAGCGACAGAACAATCGCCATGTGCGCAGCCGGCACCATGCCCGGTGCGCTGAAGCTCCTGTGGCAGGCACCGCAGGGCGGCTATCACATGGAATACGGCTACTCCTGCATGGGATACGAGATCGCCGGCGCCATGGGCGTCAAGCTTGCGCAGCCCGATCGCGACGTCGTCTGCTTCGTCGGCGACGGCTCCTACATGATGGCGAACTCGGAGCTTGCGACCGCCGTCATGCGCCGCGTTCCCTTCACCGTCGTGCTGACGGACAACCGGGGCTACGGCTGCATCAACCGCCTGCAGATGGGCACCGGCGGCGAGCAGTTCAACAATCTCTACAAGAACTGCAACGTCGAGGCGCAGCCGGAGATCGACTTCGTCGCCCACGCTGCCTCCATGGGCGCGAAGGCAGTCAAGGCGAAGGATATCGCCGATCTGGAAGCGAAGATCCTCGAAGCTCGCGGCGAGGCCATTCCGACCGTCATTGTCATCGACACCGACCCGATGCACGGCCCGGGCGACGCCGGCGGCGGCCACTGGTGGGACGTTCCGGTACCGGAGGTCGGCTCCACCGACAAGTTGAAGAAGGCCCGCGCCTCCTATGAAGAAAACAGGGCACATCAGACCCTGGTGAATTGAGGGAAGAAAACGGCCAGACGGAAGGAGTCCGGCCGTCTCCTCCCCATAGCTCCATCCTTCGAGACAGCGCTGCCGCGCTGTCTCGGGATGAGGTCACACCATGTAGCAACCAACCAGCCCCAACGCTCCGTGAAGCGTCACAGGACACCACCCATGATCCTCTACGGCACAAACCCGATTGCCTGGGCCAATGACGACGACCAGACCCTCGGCGCCAATATCCCGACGCAGCAGATCCTGACGGAAGCGTCCGAGATCGGCTTCGACGGCATCGAGAACGGCCACCGCTGGCCGAACGACCCGGAAGAGCTGAAGCAACTCCTCGGCAGTCACGGCCTGGCGTTCATTTCCGGCTGGTATTCGCTGAACCTTCTCGCCCAGTCGGTGGAAGACGAGAAGAAGGCGATCCAGCCCCATCTCGACAAGCTGAAGCACAATGGCTGCAAGGTCTGCATCGCCTGCGAGACATCAAACACCATCCAGGGCGCGGACACGGATATCTCCGGCAGCCCGGTGCTGACCGCCGACGAGATGAAGGCCTTCGGCGCGAAGATCGAGGAGCTGGCCGCGTTCTGTGTGGAACAGGGTATCGACCTTGTCTATCACCATCACATGGGCACGGTCGTTGAAACGCCTGAAGAAATCGACGCCTTCATGGCCGCGACCGGCCCTGCGACGAAGCTGCTTTTCGATGCCGGACACTGCTACTTTGGCAGCAACGGCCAGGATCCGACGCCAATTCTGAAGAAATACATCGACCGGGTGAAACACGTCCATGCCAAGAACGTACGGCCGGCCGTGATGAAGGAAATCCGTGACACCGGAAAATCCTTCATGGACGGCGTCCGGGCCGGCGTCTTCACCGTGCCCGGCGACACGGAAGGCGGCGTTGATTTCGAGCCCCTGCTTCGCATTCTGAAGGAGGCAGGCTACGACGGCTGGATCGTGATCGAGGCCGAGCAGGATCCGGATGTCCGCAATCCCCACCAGTACCAGAGCCTCGGCCTGAAAACCCTGAAAGCCCTCGCAAAGGAGCTGAACCTGACATGAGCGATCTGCTGCGCAAACCCGCCGGAACCTCCGGCAAGGTTCACGACATCACCATCGACAACGCCAAGGGACCGAAGTCCCCCGACTGGGGCTATGTCGGCTTCGGGCTCTACCGGCTGAAGGCCGGCGAGAGTGTCAACGAGACTACCGGAGATCTCGAAGTCATCCTTGTCATGGTAGAGGGCAAGGCGACGATCTCCGCGGGCGGCGAGGACTTCGGCGAACAGGGCGAGCGCATGAGCGTCTTCGAGCAGCTCCCCCCGCACAGCGTCTATGTGCCGAACGGGACGGAATGGTCGGCAATCGCCGCGACGGACTGCACCATCGGCGTCTGTACGGCTCCGGGCAACAGCGGCCACAAGGCGCGCGTGCTGCCCGTGCCGGAGAAGGTGACGCGCGGAAAAGGCGCCAATACGCGGTACATCTTCCCGATCGCCATGGAAGAAAGCGACGTCGCCGACAGCCTGCTGGTAACTGAAGTCTTCACGCCGTCAGGCAACTGGTCGTCCTATCCGCCGCACCGGCATGATGAAGACAGTTTCCCGGACATGACCTATCTGGAAGAGACCTACTATCACCGTCTCAATCCGGATCAGGGCTACGGCCATCAGCGCGTGTTCACCGAGGACGGAAGCCTGGACGAGACGATGTCCGTCAGCAGTCACGACGTCGTGCTCGTCCCGAAAGGTCATCACCCCTGCGGCGCACCCTATGGCTACGAGATGTACTATCTGAATGTCATGGCCGGTCCGATGCGCAAGTGGCGCTTCAAGAACCACCCGGACCATGACTGGATCGCCCAGCGCGACGCTGGTTAGCAGACAGGCGAACAAAAAAGCGGGCGCTCACCGGCGCCCGCTCCAAAGATGTATTACTGACGATCACGCCGCAAGGAGCTGATGTTCCTCGCCCAACGCTTCCTGGAACTCGATCGCGGCTCCGGTTTCGGTTTCCCGTACAACCTTGCCCTGGAGCCGCGTGCCATCAATGAGATCAAGCCTGACGACGTCTCCCGGATTGAGACCGTCGATCTTCTCGATCATTGCACCGCCGGTGCTGACGTCGATCAACTGGCTTATCCTGGTCTGGCCGTCCTGCGTCCGAATTCTGACATCCTGTGAGATCGACTTGCGGGCAGCGCGGCGACGGTCCTCGACATCCCGCGTGACATTGGCAAGGAAGCTTTCAACTTCCTCGGCCAGCTGCGCGCTGGCAGCAGATACGAGGTCGGATGCGGAATTGACCGAACTGGCCTCACGGGACGTCTGCTCGACCGCAGAGGAAACGGACTGCATGCTGTTCACGGCCTGGTTGGTGCCGTCGCTTGCCGTGCGCGCGGAGCGTGCTATTTCCTCGTTTGCAGCCCGCTGTTCCTCGATCGCGCCGGCGACCGAACTGGTCAGATGTCGGATATCCGAGACCTTCTCCGAAATGTTGCCGATCGCGCCAGCCGCGTTTTTTACGGAAGACTGGATTCCCGCGATCCGTGACGAAATCTCGTCCGTCGCCTTTGATGTCTGATCTGCGAGTTCCTTGACTTCCGCTGCGACAACCGCGAACCCACGTCCGGCCTCACCGGCACGGGCCGCTTCAATTGTGGCATTGAGCGCGAGCAGGTTGGTCTGTGCGGCAATATCGCGGATGAGATTGACCACGCTGCCGATATGTTCGGCTGCTTCGGAAAGTGTCGCGACATTGTCGTTGGTGGATTCGGCAGCCTCCACGGCTTCCGCCACGATCCGGATCGTTGCCTCGGTCTGGGTTGCGATTTCCTGGACCGTCGCAGTCATCTCCTCTGTCGCGGCGGCGACGACTGATACGCTTTCCGACGCACTGCCAGAAGCGGAACCAGCGCTGTCGGCTTCCAGCTTCGAGTTCGATGCCAGCTCGTCCAGTGTCCTGGCTGCTGTGCGCATGACCGTCATCTGGTCGCCGACCGTTTCGAGTCGTCCGGCCATGGACGACTTGAAGTTGCTGATCACGGATTCCATGAAGGACTGGCGCTGACGCTCGCGATCCCGCTCGCGGCGTGCTGCCTCTTCCAGATGCTTGCGCTCGAGAGCGTTCTCCTTGAAGACCTTCAGCGCCTTGTACATGTCGCCGATTTCGTCTGCCCTGCCGCCCTCTTCGACCTTGGCGTCGACTTCACCCATCGAGAGTTTGTTCATGGCCGTGACGATTGCATTGAGTGGGCGGGTAACTGTCCGGGCGCCGAAGAAACCGCCAACCGCCACAAGCGCCAGAAGCGCCAACCCGATTGCCAGCATATGATCGCGCATGTCCACTATCGGGGCCGTCGCTTCCTCATAGGCCTGCATTGCCAGCAGTATGAAGTGGTTTCCCTGATAATCGAACTTTATGGCTTCCACATCCATCAATTCACCACGATGGAGCGTATCATAGCCAAACGCAGCACCTTTTTCCCGCGCAGCTTCGATCACCGGGCTGGCGATCTTCGTCTCGAGAACATCGTTCACGCCTTCGGTGGCTTTGGAATCGTTGCGCATCAGCCCGTCTTCGGCACCGATGAGAGCGATTTCACCGGTCTCTCCGAGCCCGAGAGTGTGCTCCATCAGCTTGTTGATCCGCCCAACGGGCATCTGATAGGCCAGCACCCCCACGGTTTCGCCACCCTGCCTCACGACGGGATGCGCCATGAAACTGGCCGGCGCGCCGGCACTGGGCGCGTAGGGTGCAAAGTCCGCAAAGGCCACTTCATCATGGGCGGTAATGGACATTGCCCGGCGATAGACGTCTCCAAGGTCCGTCTTCGCCCACTCACCGCCGTTTTCCAGAAAATTGGTGGCGAAATCGAGCTCCTTGAAAACGGAATAGACGAGATTGCCCTTCGTATCGAACAGAAAGATGTCGTAGTAGCCCGCGTCCTGCTGGAGCTTGTGGAACCACGAATGAAATTCCTGATGGACCGCATCATAGGCGGTACCGGTGTCGGCCGCGTCGAGTTTGTCCTTTTCGCCGACCGGATGCGGATTGTCGGTGATATACGCTGCCTGCAGCACTTCGGTCGCGGTCTGGCCGGATTGTTCCAGTTCACTCCATGCGGCCTCGAACATCTGAACAGCCTTGGCCGTTTCTGGATTTTCAGCGACAAGCACGAGCTGTTGCTCGATGGCGCGCAGATAGCTCTTGATTTCAACTGAAGCAGTCTCCGCCGCGGCCAGGAGCCGTTGCCTTGTCAGCTTGTCGATACTGTCGATCGACGTAAGATAGCTGGAGACACCGATCCCGACGCCGACAACAAAAGCCGCTCCCAGGACGAGCGCCGGTATTTTTGTAGACAGTCGCATGTTTGTGATCACCCCCGGCAGAAAACAGATTCTGAGCAACACTCTGAAAGGACCGTAGGGTCATCTGAGTAATAATCAGTTAATTTCAAACTATTGCAGAAATTACACTAGCATATATGACTATAGATTAGGAGTATGAAGAAAAACGTAAAACGAACGAAGCAGTTCATGGAGACAGCAAGAAGCAAAGGCTGGCAAGGGAGGGGCGCCCGAGCCGCGAAAGCGCACCTTGCACTGTAAAGAGATCCCACCTTCGGGGACTCACCTGGCCGGTCTCAAGACCTCAGCGGGACTGAAGACAGTCCACCAGCGCGCCGCGATGCCTGATCACCTTGCCCGCAAGCCTTGCGGCCGCTGAAACACTTGCAGTGATTTCCCCACCCGTCAGATATTCGGAAAGAAAAGCAGCGTTGAAGCTGTCCCCCGCAGCCGTCGTATCCACGATGTCGCGCACCGGATCGGGCTGGAATGTCTGGCGCTCGCCGGCGCTGGCACAGATTACGTCTTCAGGACCGTTCTTCACCACGACCATTTTCGCGCCGGCGGCGAGATAGCGATCCGCGCTGACGGCGGGTGTCTCATCGCCGAAATGCGCCAGCTCGTCCTCGAAGGACGGCATCACGAGGTCGCATAGTCCAGCAGCCTCGGTGACGCTTTTGCGCATCGTCTCGGCGTCCTCCCAGAGCCGCGGTCGAAGGTTCGGATCGAAGGCGACCTTCGCCCCGGCGTCGCGCGCCCGTCGCAGGCTGGACAGGAAGGTCTTCCTGTCTTCCGGCGACAGGATCGCGATCGTGATGCCGCTGAAATAGATGAGGCCCGCGCTGGACACCGCCTCATCGAGGCGGGCGACGTCGGCCGCCAGAAGACGCGCTGCCGATTGCGAGCGCCAGTAGGCAAAGCTACGCTCCCCGTCCTTCAACTGGATCAGGTAAAGACCGACGGTCCTGTCGTCGAGCTTGCGGACGGCATCGGTCTCGATATTCGAGCCCTTAAGGAAATCCAGCATTTCACCGGAAACCTTGTCCGTCCCGACGGCCGTATAGTACCCGACCGACCAGTCCCCCGGCAGGCATTTGCGCGCGTACCAAGCGGTATTGAGGGTGTCGCCGGCAAAGCCCATGGCATAGGTGCCCTCGGCAGTCGGCGCCATCTCGACCATGCATTCGCCGATGGCCAGGAACAATTTCGACACGGGTCACTCTCCTCCTGAACGGCTGCATGCGCGGCGGTTCCAATTCCCGAGCTGGGATTTAAATCGATTTAAAACCGTTTAGCATGTCTGCGTCATGCGTCAAAGGACGGCCCTCAAGTCGATTCGCTGATCTGCAATCCCACTTGCCGCAAGGAAGGCGCATGTGGCAACCGCCCGGCTTCGAAATTCACTCTTTCCGACCCGGCAATAAACTTGGGGCCCGAAGGACGCCGGTCAAACGCCGCAGGTGCCCTGCAACCGGCGCCGCTACTTGATCCCGGCGCGCATGAAGCTCTGCACGAACTGTCTCTGGAACAGCAGGAAGGCGATCAGCAGCGGTCCGGAGGTCATCAGCGTCGCCGCGTTGATCACCGACCATTCGACGCCGCTGTCGATGGCGGAAAAGACGCTGAGACCGACGGTGACCGGCCGGGTCTCGACCGAATTCGTCACAATCAGCGGCCAGAGAAAATTGTTCCAGTGGTGGCTGATCGAAATCAGCCCATAGGCAAGGTAGGTCGGCTTTGCGAGCGGAATATAGACCCTCCACAGAACCCCGAGCGCCGAGGCCCCCTCCACACGCGCGGCATCGTCCAGTTCGCGCGGAATGGTCATGAAGGTCTGCCGCAGCAGAAAGATGCCGAAGCCCGAGGCGACATAGGGCAAGGCGATGGCCGGGATCGTGTCGACCAGATCGAGCAACCGCATGGTCTTGTAGTTTTCGACCATCAGGATGTCGGGCATCACGAGCAGCTGAAGCAGCACCAGCGTAAACAGGATGTTGCGCCCCGGAAACGTGAAGCGGGCAAAGGCATAGGCCGCCAGCGTGCACAGCAGAAATTGCCCGGCCAGTACCATGGTCACGAGAAGAACCGTGTTGAGGAAATAGCGGGCAAAGGGCGCCGCCTGCCATGCCTTGACGAAATTCTCCAGCGTCAGCGGCGCGAGAAGATCGAAGCGCGCCTCATAGGCAGCCGGATGGATGGCGGTCCAGACCGCATAGGCGAGCGGCAGGATCCAAAGGAGTGCCAGAGCCCAGGCGGCGACGGTGTTCAGGAGCCTGTCGTAGGAAAACGGGGAAGCGCCGGTCATTTGTAATGCACCTTCCGGTCCACGAAGAAGAATTGCCCGATCGCCAGAAGGCACAGGATCAGGAGCAGAGCGACCGTGAGCGTCGCCGCATAAGCGGTCTCCCAGTGCTGGAACGCCACTTCGTAGATGTGAAACAAGAGCAGTGCGGAAGCGTTGTTCGGCCCGCCGTCGGTCAGGATGAAGATGTGATCCACGAGGCGAAAAGAGTTGATGACGGCGTTCACGCTGACAAACAGCGTCGTCGGCATCAGAAGCGGGAACGTGATGCGCCAGAAGATCGTCCAGCGGTTCGCGCCCTCGATCTGTGCCGCCTCCTTCAGCGACTGGGGGATCGACTGCAGCGCCGCCAGATAGAAGATCATGAAGAACCCGGCTTCCTTCCAGACCGTGACGACGATGACCGCATTGAGCGCGGTCTCCGGACTGCCGAGATAGTTGGTCGCCGGCCAGCCGAACAAGGTGCCCGTGATCTGGTCGAACAGACCGAACCCCGGCGTGTAGAAGAACAGCCAGATGTTGGCGACAGCGATCATCGGCAAAACGGTTGGCGTGAAATAGGCCATGCGAACGAAGCCGCGTCCGGCTAGTCTGTCGTTGACCCAAAGGGCCATGACCAGCGCCAGCGCAATGGAGACCGGGATCGTGCCGAGAGCGAACCAGAGATTGTTCCACAGCACCTGCCAGAACACCGGATCGCCAAGCATTCGCTCATAATTCTCGGCGCCGATGAATTTGGCGGCGCGGCGCCCGCGCGGCGTTGAGTAAAAACTGTTCAGGAACGTCGTGACCGCAGGAATATGCGTGAAGGCGAACAAGAGAACCATGGAGGGCAGCAACAGCAGCCAGCCAAGGACCCATTCGCGTTTGAGTGTCACGTTCCGCATGCCGTTCGCCCGACCTTGAGTGAATGTGCCTGTCTGCGCAGGTTTGCAGAGACCGGCCCGAAGGGATAAAGGCGGAGCGCTGCAAAGGGTCAGCGCTCCGCTGCCGTCATGGCCCGCAGCCTCCTGCCCGCCCGGAGAAGGCCGACAGAAGGCTCCGGCACTGTGCCGGCAATCAGTTTGCGAGCCTGCTAGCGGTAATCCGCCAGAATGGCATCCGCCTGGCTCTGGGCTTCCTTCAGTGCCGTTTCCGGATCCTTGGTGCCGGTGATGGCGGCAGCCAGCGCATCGTTGAAGATGCCGGTGACGCGCTGGTTCTGATAGGTCGCGAGTTCAGCCTTGGCATATTCGAGCTGATCGCGGGCGATCAGGACCTGCGGAAAGTCGGCCACATACTGTTTCATGGTCTCCGTTTCCCAGGTCTCCGGACGCGGAGCGACGTAGCCTGTCGCCATTGTCCACTTGGCAGACTGTTCAGGCGCGGTGATCCACTGAACGAACTTGACCGCGGCTTCCGCCTGTTCGTCGGAGACGCCCTTGAAGAGGTAGAAGTTGCCGCCGCCTGTCGGCGCGCCGCGCTGGACCTTCTTCGGCAGCATGGCCACGCCGAAATCGAACGGTGCGTTGTCGCGCATGTTGGTCAGGTTGCCGGTGGTGGTCCAGACCATGGCCGTCTGGCCTTCGAAGAACGACTTCGGTGCCGTGCCCCACTCGATGATACCAGGTGCCATGATCTTGTATTCAGTGCTCAGGTCGACCAAATACTGCAGCGCCTCGACCACCTTCTGATCATCGAAATTCGTCTTGTTGCCGTCAGAGTTGGCGAGGATGGCACCATTCTCGATGGCAAGTCCCTGGAACAGCCAGTAGGGGAAGCCGGATGACGGGATGCTGACGCCCCATTGGGTGACGTTGCCGCTGTCGTCCTTTTTCGTCAGCTTCTTGCCAAACTCGACCATTTCGTCCCAGGTCGCAGGCGGCGTTTCCGGATCGAGACCGGCTTCCTTGAAGGCTTCCTTGTTCCAGTAGAGCACCGGCGTGGAACGCTGGAACGGAATGCCGTAGGTCTTGCCGCCGGTCTGGCTGTTTTCCATGAAGCCCGAATAGAAACCCTCGATCCATTTCTTGTCTTCATCGCTCGACAGATAATCGTCGAACGGCATGACCAGATCTTCATCGATGAGGGTGAACATGTCCGCGGACAGGATCACCGAAAGCTGGGGCGGATTGCCACCGCGTGAGGCGGTAATCGCCTTGGCGACCGTGTCCTGATAGGAGCCGGTGTAGACGGCGTCGATGGTCACATCGGGGTTCTGCGAGACGTATTCGTCGGTCAGACCCTGGATGGTTTCCGCAGCCTTGCCGCCGACCGCGACCGGAAAATAGAATTGCAGTTCGACAGCCTGAGCTGAGGCCCAGGTGCTGAAGGTAAAGGCCGTTGCGGCAACGGCTTTCAGGAAAGATGACTTCAACATCGGTTTAAGTCCTAGGGTTTGAGCTTCCGCAACACTGCGGCTGGCCTGCGCGCTGGCGCAGCTGTTCAGGAGCGCGTCAGCGCCCCGAATTCCGAAATGAGATCGTCCCGCCGCCGGCCGGTATCGGCGTCGAAGACATGGAGCGCATCCGCCTCGAAACCGAGTTCGATGCGGTCACCGGGAACGACAGTTCTTCTCGCGGGCAGACGCACTTGGAACGGCGCACCGTCGATCTCGCAATCGGCTAGGAGATCAGCGCCGAGATATTCCACCGCCCGAACGCTGGCCGACACCGGCCCGCCGTCCTGCAGATGCATCGCTTCCGGGCGCACACCGATCAGCAGGCTTGAAGCCCCGGATGTCTTGTTCAAGGCGCTTGCCGGAATAAGGTTCATCGGCGGCGTCCCGATGAAGCGGGCCGCGAACGGGCTCGCCGGTTTCTGGTAGAGGTCACGCGGGGAAGCCGCCTGTTCCAGCCGACCGCTGTTGAGAAGCACGACCTGGTCGGCCATCGTGATGGCTTCCACCTGATCATGGGTCACATAGATCATGGTGAAGCCGAGCTGCTGCTGCAGAGAACGGATCTCAAGACGCATCTCATGGCGCAGCTTGGCATCGAGATTCGACAGCGGCTCGTCCATGAGACAGATCGGCTTTTCCGCGATGATCGCCCGCCCCAGCGCCACGCGCTGCTGCTGACCGCCGGACAGCTGGCCCGGCTTGCGCTCCAGCAGCTGCGACAGCCCGAGGAGGTCTGCCACCTTCTGCAGCCGCTCATCCCGCTCCGACCGGCTCACCCTGCGCACCTTCAGCCCGAAGATGATGTTCTCGGCAACGCTCAGATGCGGAAACAGAGCATAGGACTGGAACACCATGGAAAGGTCGCGCTTGGAGGGCGACCGTGTGGTGACATCCTCGTCGTCGATGAGGATCCTGCCCTCGCTGACGCTTTCCAGCCCGGCCACCATGCGCAGCGTCGTCGATTTGCCGCAGCCGGAGGGGCCGAGCAGGGCGGTGAAGGAGCCGGCAGCCATGTCGACGGTCAGGGCGTCGACAGCAACGGTTTCATCCCACCGTCTGGTGACGGCCTCAAGCCGGATCGGCTTGCCGGTACTTGCAAGCATCGCGTCCACCATCATGCCCCCTCCCCTTCGCCGGTCACATGCACCTGCGTTGTCGTTCCCTGAAGTGCGGACCGGAAGGCGGGCGTGATCGGTCGATCGGTGAAGATCGCATCGACATCGCCAAGCGCGCCGCCGCGGACATGGGCGCTGCGTCCGAACTTGCTGTGGTCGAGCACGAGAAAGGACCTGCGGCAATTGGCCAGGATGGACTGGCGCGCGGCGACTTCATCCTCGTGAAAGTCCAGCAGCGTTCCATCCTCATCGACCCCGGCGACGCCGAAAATGCCGATATCGACCTTGTAGCGGGCGAAGAATTCCTGTGCGGACGAGCCGAGAATGTCCCGGTCGCCGTGGCGCAGCCGCCCCCCGGTGATCGTGACCTGGAATGTCGGATTGGAGGAGGCGGTAAAGGCGACGTTCAGGTTGTTGGTGAAGACGGTCAGCTTGTCGTGCCCGGCGAGCGACTGCATCACGATTTCCGGCGTCGTGCCGATGGAAAAGGCCAACGACTGGCTGTTGCCGACCTCGCTTGCAACAAGCTGCGCGATCCTCCGCTTTTCGGCGAGATTGAGGATCTGGCGGGTGGAATAATGGATGTTCGATGCCGGGGCCGGTGGCTCGACACCGCCATGGGTTCGCCTCAGGATGCCGAGTTCGCACAGGCCATTGACGTCACGGCGGATGGTCTGGGTCGTGACATCGAACCGGTCCGCCAGATCCTCCACCGACGCGAATCCGGCTTTCTGCACCAGATCCGCGATTTCGGCCTGACGTCTGGAGATATCTATTTGCCCAAGCATGCGACTGTGACCTGAAATCTTGCTCACCGCCCGGCATTGCACCGGGCTGGTATCCTCCTGCAAGAGCTCCGTCAGCGCCGTCACGCGGCCCCGCTCCGGCCCCTGCAATGCCTCCCTTGAACCATGTTCATATGAACGTTATTCGACGTTCATATGAACATGATGTGACATTGAAAGAAAGCAGGAGACGTTGTGCAACGCGACACCCGAAAACGGCCTCCACCAACAAGATGAAACCGGGTTTTTTCGTGCCGATGTCTCGAGCCTTGTTAGCTGGCTAAGAGACATTGCATTGCACCGCTTATAAATACGGACCAGATTTTTTTAACTGCGCGGCAAGATCATGCCGAATACATCCGCCTTTGCGGAGTACATGACAAGGTCACGAAGTCGAGACATCGAGCCCATCTTTCGGGACGTCCTGTGATCTGAAGAGCTGTGTGACGCCGGAAACGCGCCGACCTGAAGCGGCCCCTCCTCGACCGCGCAGTTGCCGATACGCTGATCGATCAGATCCCGCCCGGCAACCGGATCCAGATTGAGGACGCCCACCTTGTCAAGACGCCTCCCCCAATGCGTTACCAGGGCACGGCCAAAAAGCGATCGGCATGGATCAGGTCAAACGGGGAAACGCGACGCAGCAAACAGCCACGCCGACCATCAGCACTCACCCAGTCGCACCTCAACGATAGAGGAACGACTCTCCGTTGCTGTCGAACAGATGCAGCTTTCCGGGGGCAGCTGTCAGGCGCAGTTCCGTCCCCTTTTCGATCCGGTGGATGCCGGGCAGCTTCACGATGAAAGCGTCGTGATCCTTGCGCGGCTCGCAATAGACCACCGTCGTCTCGCCGAGCGCTTCCACGATCTCCACCTTCGCGGCAACAAGATACTCGCCGTCTTCACTGAGCCTCAGATCTTCCGGCCTGACGCCGAGCTTGACCGAGGTATCGAGATCACTTTCGACGGAATTGATCGGAACCAGCGCGTGTCCGCCATCCGGCATCTTCACCTCTGTCGAGGGGCCAGTGCCGACAACGGTGGCATCAACGAGGTTCATGGCCGGCGAACCGATGAACTGGGCGACGAAGGTGTTGGCCGGGCGCTCGTAAAGCTCCAGCGGCTCGCCGAACTGCTCGATGTCGCCGCCATGCAGCACGACGATCCGCGACGCCAGCGTCATGGCTTCCACCTGGTCGTGGGTGACGTAGACCATCGTGCTTTCCGGCATGCTCTCCTTGAGCTGCGCGATCTCGATCCGGGTCGCGACACGCAGGGCAGCGTCGAGGTTCGACAGCGGCTCGTCGAACAGAAAGACCTTGGGATCACGCACGATGGCGCGGCCGATCGCGACGCGCTGGCGCTGACCGCCGGACAGCGCTTTCGGCAGCCGGTCGAGAAGATGGTCGAGCTGAAGCGTTTCCGCCGCGCTCTTGACGGCCCGGTCGACCTCGTCGCGGGACTGGCCGGCGAGTTTCAGCGCGAAGGCCATGTTGTCGTAGACGGTCATATGCGGGTAAAGCGCATAGGACTGGAACACCATGGCAATGCCGCGCTGTGCCGGCGGAACGTCATTGACGACCATGCCGTCGATTTCCAGCGTTCCCCCGGTGATCTTTTCCAGGCCCGCGATCATGCGCAGAAGCGTGGATTTTCCGCAGCCGGACGGACCAACGAAGACGATAAGTTCGCCTTGCTGGATATCCAGGTCGATATTCCTGAGAACTTCCACGGCGCCATAGGACTTGCTGACGTCTTTCAAGGACAACGAAGTCATGCACCCATCCCCCAATTATTACTCTTTTTCATGTTATTTCACCGAGCCGGCAAGCAGGCCACGCACCAGATAGCGCTGCATCGCGAAGAAGACCGCAAGCGGCACCGCGATGGAGACGAAGGCGGCCGTCGCCAGGATCTCCCAGTTGCCGCCGCGCGTCCCCAAAAGCTCGACAATCTGGTTGGTCATGACCGTGGTCGATCCGGTCGCGTCGATCAGAAACACCTTGGCCACCAGCAGATCATTCCAGGTCCACAGGAACTGGAAGATCGCAAACGAGGCGAGTGCCGGAAAGCTGAGCGGAACAATGATGCGGGTGAAGATCTGGAAGTCGGTCGCCCCGTCCACCTTCGCGTTCTCGATGATGTCCCGAGGCAGGCCGACCATGTAGTTTCGTAAGAGATAGATCGCCAGTGGCATGCCGAAGGCCGTATGCGCCAGCCAGACCCCCATGTAGCCCTTGCCGATACCGATCGCCAGATGCAGCCGCAGAAGCGGGATCAGGGCAAGCTGAAGCGGCACGACCAGAAGGCCGACGATCGCCGCAATCAGAAGAGCCCGTCCCGGGAATTCCATCCAGGCAAGCGCATAGGCGGCAAAGGCAGCGACCACGATCGGAATGATCGTCGCGGGAATGGTGACCGTCAGCGTGTTGAAGAAGGCCTTGGCCATGTTGTCCTGGCCGGTGCCGGAAAAGAGGATCGTCCGGTAGTTCTCGAGGCTGAATTTCGGCGGCACCAGGGCCGTCACGAAGATTCGCTGCCCGCGCCCGGAGATCTGGTCGTCTGTCCCGCGCCAGACATAGGCGCCGTCGTCAGCCAGCGTCAGGGTTTCGCCGTCACCCATGTCGGCGGTCTCGCCCGGCGCGAAAGCCGAAACGTCCCTGGAAGAAACGCCCCAGGAGCTGATGTTCCGCGGCTCGCCTTCGAAAATGTTGCCCTTGACCTCGAACATGTCTCCAACGGCAACGCGGTCGTCATCCGGGTCGCCCGTGCGGTAGACCTCGTTCTGCTCCGCCGGGAACAGGGCCGCCCACCAGCCCGAGCCGGAAATCTGGTCGGCCGTTCGGAAAGACGACACGAACAGACCGACGGTCGGAAACAGCCATGCCACCACCAGCAGGGCAACGGAGATATGAACGGCCCAGGTCAGGCGTGATTTCTTGCCGGCTATCCGTGCCATCAGCGCATCTCCTTGCGGGCGTTATAGACGTTCCAGACAAGGATCGGCGTGACCAGCAGCATGATCACGATGGCGCTTGCCGAGCCGATGCCCCAGTCACTGGCGCGAAACAGCTTGTCATACATGTAATTGGCCAGAACCTGCGTTTCCCACTGGCCGTTGGTCATGGCGAAGACGATGTCGAAGATCTTGAGGACAGTCAGCGTGATGGTCGTCCACACGACGACGATCGTGCCCATGATCTGGGGCACCTTGATCTTGAAGAAGATCTGGAACGGGTTGGCACCATCGACGATGGCCGCTTCCACGGTCTCTTCCGGAATGCCGCGAAGCGCTGCCGACAGGATCACCATCGCGAAGCCGGTCTGGATCCAGATCAGCACCACCATCAGGAAGAAGTTGTTCCAGAACGAAATGGTCAGCCAGGTCTGCGGTTGGCCGTAGGGCAGTTCGGTGACCCAGATGTCCACGATCGAACCGATGGAAAGCCAGATCAGCCACAGCCCGCCGATCGCCATGACGAGCTGGAGCGGCAGCAGCCAGACGGACCGGTTGCGCCCGCCGGCGGTGAAGTCCCGGACGAAGGTCCACAGGACATAACCGACAATGCCGACGAAGCCGATCAGCAGCAGCGTGGGAACCAGCTGCAGGGTAAAGATGGATCCGATCCCGCCGTCGAACTTGAGCCAGACGGCATTCAGGACGCCGATCTGGTTCTGGTCGGCCGGGCGCGTGTCATAGATGAGCTTGAAGATCACCGAGGCGCCGACAAAGGAAATCGCCATGGGCATGAAGATGAGCGACTTGGCGAAATTGCCCCACCTGATCCGGTCTGTGAGCTGCGCGGCGAGCAATCCGAAAGCGGTGGAGGCGGCGGGCACGACGACAAGCCAGAGCAGGTTGTTGCGCACCGCTTCCCAGAACTTGTCCTCGTTCATCATCTTCCGGTAATTCTCGAAGCCGACGAAAGCGCCGCCGAGGTCCCGGTCCGTCAGGGACAGACGCAAGGTTTCGAACACCGGATAGGCGAGATAGAGCGTCAGGCCGAACAGGGCCGGAAACAGGAACAGCCAGGGCCGGATCATGTTGGCGCGGTTGATGTTGCGCCCGGCATTCGGCCCCTTGGCGGGGAAGATGACCTTGTCGAGAATGACGTTCGAGAAAAAGAAATACCCGAGGCACGCGCCCACACCGATGACGATCGTCATCAGCCCCAACAGAGCCGGGTTCTCCGTAAACATGACCGCTCCCATCCCTTGTTTATTATGAGAAGACGCCCGACGGATCGGGAGCCTTCAGTCCCCGGGCTGCCCCGGGTGCCCTTCACGGGTAATTGGCCGGCAAACAGATCAAATCGGCCGGCCTCCCGAGAGAGGCCGGCCGATTGGTTTTATTTCAGTGCGTCCCAGCTTTTCTGGATATCGGAGGCGACCGTCTTGGCATCCTTGCCGCCGACATAGTCGACCATGCCTGTCCAGAACGTTCCTGCTCCCACAGCCCCCGGCATCAGGTCGGAGCCATCGAAGCGGAAGGTGCTGGCGTTGACGAGGATCTCCCCCTGACCTCGCAGCGTATCGTCCTTGTAGGCTTCCGGATTGGCGCCCTTGTGCGGCGTCAGGAAGCCGGTCTGGGCCATCATCACCTCATGGGCGATCGGAAGCTGGAAGAACTTCATCAGTTCCGTGGTCGCATCGGACGGTGTGGTGATCGCCATCAGCGTACCGCCGCCGAGAACCGGATTGCCGAGATCCTTGTCCGCATAGGCCGGCAGATAGAAGAAGTCGACATCCGTGCCGAATTCCACACCATCGGGGAAGAAGGCCGGAACGAAGGAAGCCTGACGATGCAGGTAGCACTGCGGCGGCAGCGAGAAGAGGCCCTTCGGGCTGTCACGGAAATCGGTGGAGGCAACCGCGCCCGCACCGCCGGCGACCTTGGCGTCGTCGCGAGCGAACCAGCCGAACTCCTCGATCGCGCCGACGACGCGCTCGTCATCGAACGGAATTTCGTTGGTGACCCATTGGTCGTAGACTTCCGGCGGCTGGGTGCGCAGCATCATGTCCTCGACCCAGTCGGTCGCCGGCCAGCCGGTCGCCGCACCCGATCCGAGACCGATGCACCACGGTGTTTCACCATCGTCGACGATCTGCTCGGTCAGGGCCTTCAGTTCTTCCATGGTCGTCGGCACTTCATAGCCGGCGTCCTCGAAATTCTCCGGCACGTACCAGACGAGGCTCTTGACGTTGACGTTGTAGAAGAAGCCGTAAAGCTGATCGTTGTCGTCGGCGTCCTTGTAGGTTCCAAGATCGACCCAGCTGTCGCCGGCGCCGTAATTCTCGGCGACCCACTCCCCCATGCCTTCGGGAAGCGGTGTCAGAAGGCCGCGCGATGCCATGTCGGAGGCAAGGCCCGGCTGAGGGAAGACGGCGATGTTGGGAGCCGATCCGGCTTCGGCGTCGATCACGATCTGCTGTTCGAAGGAGTCCGACCCGGTGTAGATCACTTCCGCACCGGTGGCATCGGCAAAATAGGCAAGCACATTACGGAAGAAGCCATCTTCGGGCTGCAGCCAGGGGCCCGCGACGGTGACCGTCTGGCCGCTCAGATCCGGCGCGCTTTCCTTCCAGGCATTGTAGCTGTCCCAGTTGAACGGGCCCTCGCCCGGCGCGAACGCCAGGTCCTGGGCACTTGCAGCACCTAGACCGAGGCCGAGACCCAGCACCAGCCCGGCCGTACAGGCCATCAAACGTGATTTCATGATGTTCCTCCCAGATTGCCCCTATGTTGGGACACTCCATTTAACGTGGCACATATCACCTCCCGGCAGCAATACCCGAGCCGTTTCGGCCTTGAAGGATCGCCCCGGATACGGTCATCCAAACCGCTTTGGATTTCGCCTTCACCATGTCGCTCCACCCCGCCCTTGTCAAGCGTGGCGATGAGCAATTAGAGTTGCAATTCAATAAGGGCCTGAGGGGGGATCGCTTTCAAAGCGTTTTGGGCATCACATGAGCAAAAGCGTGAATCTCAGGGAGTTGTCGCAGCGGCTGAACCTGTCGCAGACAACGGTCAGCCGGGCGCTGAACGGCTATCCGGAAGTCAGCCCAAGCACCCGCAAGCGGGTCGCCGAAATGGCCGAGAAACTGGGCTACGCCCCGAACAGCCGGGCGCGCAGTCTCGCGACGGGCTGCGCCATGGCGATCGGACATGTCATTCCGCGCTCCATCCACGAGATGATGAACCCGATCTTCCTGGAATTCATCGCCGGCGCGGGCGAGACCTATTCAAGGCACGGCTATGACATGATCATCACGGTGGTCGACGACGCCAATGAGGAAAGCGCCTATCGCGAGATCGCCTCGCGAAAGAAGGCCGACGGCGTCATCATTCATGGTCCGGCGGTCAACGAACACAGGCACAAGCTCCTGAAGGAGCTGAACCTTCCCTTCGTCGTGCACGGGCGCATTCCCGGCGCGGAGGCCGAGACGTCCTGGATCGACATGAAGAACCGCCGGGCCTTCGCCCGCGCGACCGATCTCCTTCTCGATCTCGGGCACAAGCGGATTGCTCTTCTGAACGGCCTGGAACACATGGATTTCGCGGCCCGGCGACGCCAGGGCTTCGAGGAGGCACTCGCGGCGCGCGGGCTTGCGCCCGACCCCGCTCTCATGCGTTCGGCGGACATGACCGAGCCCTATGGCTGCGACAGCGCCATGGAGATGCTTGCCATGGACGGTCCGCCGACGGCCTTCCTGGTGTCATCGATGATATCGGCGATCGGTGTGGCGCGGGCAGTCGGCCAGCGCGGCCTCAGGACAGGAACCGACGTCTCGATCATCACGCATGACGACGCCCTCTCCTTCCTGCCCAACAGCGGAGAAGTACCGATCTTCACCTGTACGAGATCGTCTGTTCGTTATGCCGGAGAAAAGGCGGGAGAGCTCCTGCTGAACATGATCGCGGATCCGCTCAGCGCGCCGACAGCCCTGCACCTCGATGCTGAACTCATCATCGGTCAGTCGACCGGGCCTGCTCCGAAATAAGGCGGCTCCGATCGGCTGGACTTCGCATACGGGGGCCCTCAGACCTGGGTGAGGCCGCTGGTCTCAAGAACCTCTTTCAACGACTTGAGGGAGGCAAGCCTGAAAGCATGCGTGGCGGAATAGGCGGCCTCTTCATCCCCCTCGCGGATCGCGTCCAGAACACTGCGGTGTTTGCCCGCAATCCTCACGTAGGGTGCGCTCAGCCGCAACAGGACCATATGCGCGCGGAAGGACTCGTTCAGAAGGCGGTTGACCTCCTCGGCAAGCCGGGCATTGTCACCGGCCTTTGCAACGAGACGGTGGAACCGGTCGTCGTGCCGGGCCCAGGCTTCCATGTCGCGGGTCGAAACCGCCGCTTCCGCATCGTCGACGACACTCGCCATCTCCTCGAGAGCCTCGGCATCGTCGTTCTTGCGGGCAGCCTTTGCCGCCGCCAGGGCACCGAGGACAGCGAGGATTTCGAATATTTCGCATAGGTCACGGCGCTCCACCGGCAGCACCCTGGCGCCACGCCGTGGCACCAGATGAACCAGCCGCTCGGCTTCTAGGCGGATCAGCGCTTCGCGCACCGGAGTACGGCTCATGCCAAGCCGATCGGCAAGCTCGGGTTCCGGCGCCTGAAATCCCGCAGGGAGTTCCCCTTTCAGGATCTCACTCTTCAATCGCTCATAGGCGTTATCGACGCGCGTGAGCTTGGCTTTCAATGGCATTGCGGAATGCACCCGGTGTTCGGTCTCGGATAAAACGGTTCAGATGCACGGCAACATCATGCTGCAGTGCGGCTGCATGTTGTGAAACCAAATTCATTCCGCATTGATAATTTTATCGGTAAGATTTTAACGAAGGTGGTCGCGAGCCCCTGATTGTCAAAAATACCCACAATTTAACCGGTCACTGGTCACTGGTCACTGGTCACCTGAATTTAATAAACTTTCTTATCGTCGGCCAGTCGGGGACTTTACGCATGCTCGGATTCCGGCGTCGCCCCTCTCCAACAAACCGTATTTGAAAATCCCTTAGGAATGCGAATTCCATCTGCTAACCAGAGGCATCCGCAAACCGACGCCTGGCAGATCGAACCGGAGATCCAGATGCTCACCTTTTGTCACCATTCCTTTCCTGTCACGAAGCCAGCCGAGCGCCGCGCACACCTTACGTCCACGGCCCATCTGAGATACATCGCCAGACTGGCTGAAGGGGGCGCGGCATGATCCCGGTGATACCATTCGTCTCCCAGAGCAGGCCCGACACGCAGCGCGACTGGCTGGAAAGCCTCACCAGTGCCTGCGAGGGAACCGCCGAGATCAAATCCTTCGAGGTCTTGAGCGATGCCGAACGGCAGGCCGCGAAAGTGGCAATCGTCGCCAACCCGGATCCGGCAGTTCTCGAAAGGCTTCCCAACCTCTTGTGGGTGCAAAGCCTGTGGGCAGGCGTCGAGCGGCTCGCGGCGGAACTTCCCGCGGACGGACCGATGATCGTTCGGCTGGAAGACCCGCAAATGGCCGAGACGATGTCGGAGGCCGTGCTTGCCTGGACGCTCTATCTGCACCGCGACATGCCGCGCTATGCCCGGCAGCAGCAAGAGAAGCTATGGAACGAGGGACCGCACGTCCTGCCGCAGGAGAGAACCATTGCCGTTCTCGGCCTCGGCAATCTGGGGCGGGTGGCCGCCGCACGCCTCAAGGCAAACGGTTTCCAGGTGACAGGCTGGAGCAGATCGCCGAAGAGCCTGCCGGGAATCGCGTGCCACCACGGCCCGGAAGGTCTGGCAACCGTCCTGAACGGCGCGGACATCACCATCGTGCTGACACCGCTCACCTCCGAAACCCGAGGCATGCTCGGCGCGCGCGAATTCGCTCACATCAATAAGGGCGCCGCGATCATCAATTTTGCCCGCGGCCCCGTCATCCGGACCGACGCGCTTCTGCAGGCTCTCGACAGCGGCCGGGTCGGCCATGCGGTCCTTGACGTCTTCGACGAGGAGCCGCTGCCGCAATCCAGCCCGCTCTGGGATCATGACAGCGTGACCGTCCTGCCCCACATCTCCGCTCCGACCACGCGCAGCACCGCCGCGAAGCTGGTTTGCGGCAATATCAGAAGCTTTTTCGCAACGGGAGAGATACCGGCAAGCGTTGACCGAAAGCGTGGATACTGATCCCGGCTTCGACCGGCCGTCGCAATAGTGTCAAGGACAGGGACGTATCAGGCAGGCACCCAAATCACTTCTACAAAGGTGCTACATGTCCGAACTGCCCATACTTGGCGCGGCCCTGAACCTCGGCTCGCTGGAAACGTATCGCGAGCTGATGCTCGAGAAGCCCCGGGATCTGGAATTGCAGGACTTCTGTCTGGCCGAGGTTCTGAACGGCGACTGGAGCCCCCTCGCCGAAAAGGCGAAAAAACTCCTCGACGGCCATCAGGGCCGGGTCGGCATTCACGGACCGTTCTGGGGCTTCAGCATCGATTCGCGGGATCAGGAGATCCGCACCATCATCACGAAGCGCCTGCTGCAGGGATTGGACGTCTGCGAAGCCATCGGCGGAACGCATATGGTCGTCCACAGCCCCTATTCCACCTGGGACTACAACAATCTCGACAACTCCTCCCGCGGACGGGAAGAGAAGATCGAATATTGCCACCTCACGATGCGGGACGTCGTCCGGCGGGCCGAAGACATCGGCTGCGAACTCGTGATCGAGAATATCGAGGACAAGGACCCGTGCGATCGGCTTGAGCTGGCAGGAAGCTTCGGCTCGGACGCCGTCAAGCTTTCCATCGACACGGGCCATGCTCATTACGCCCACGGCTCGACCGGCGCACCGCCCGTCGATTACTTCGTGAAGTCCGCCGGCAACAGCCTGCGCCACATCCACCTCCAGGATGCCGACGGCCACGCCGACAGGCATTGGCCGCTGGGAGAGGGAACCGTCAACTGGCGAGCCGTCTTCCGTGCACTGTCGGAGCTCGACAGCAATCCGCGCCTGATAATCGAACTGCGCGACCACAAAGGCGTCCCGACCTCCATCGCCCGTATGGCGGAGATGGGACTGGCGCAGTAACAGGGCCGGGCGCAAGCAGGAGGCCCCAGGCGGGGGGCATTGCCTCCGGGAGCCGACTTCGCCGGCAGCTCACAAAAAAACGGGATGGCATCGCGGAAGATGCCATCCCGGTAAACGTCGCGAAACGGACGTCGCTTATCCCATTGCCCAAGGGCCGTGGAAGCCGCCGCCGTCCTTGTCGGTGCGTTCAAAACCATGGGCCCCGAAGAAGTCCCGCTGGCCCTGCAGCATGTTGGCCGTGGAACGGGCCGTCCGCATGATGTCGAAATAGGAAAGTGCGGCCGAGAGCGCCGGAACCGGCAGACCGTTGAGCGCAGCCTGGGCAACCACCTGGCGCAGGCTTGCTTCCGTTTCCTTCAGCTTTGCAGAAAAGAACGGCGCCAGCATCAGGTTGCGCTCGGCATTGTCTGCGAGCGCCGACGACATGTCGTTCAGCATGGCCGAGCGGATGATGCAGCCGTTGCGCCAGATCCGGGCGATTTCCGGAAGCGGCATTGCCCAGCCATACTGTTTTGCAGCCTCCAGGATCAGACCGAAGCCCTGGGCGTAGCAGACGATCTTGCCGGCGACGAGCGCGGCTTCCAGCGCATCCACGGACGCGGCCTCGCGGTCCATCTTGCGCGGCGCCGGGCCGAATTCGGCCTCACCCGCCTTACGCTCATCGAGCCGTGAAGACATGTTGCGAACGGCGACCGCAGCCTCGATGGCGCTTGCCGGCGTCCCCAGCATCAGGCCCTCGATCGCAGTCCAGCGGCCGGTGCCCTTCTGGCCTGCACGGTCGAGGATGATGTCGAGCATCGGCTTGCCGCTGTCCGGATCCGCCATTCCGGCGACCTTGCCGGAAATCTCGATCAGGTAGGACTGCAGGATGCCGCCGTTCCACTTTTCGAAGACCTTGCCGATCTCCTCCGCGCTCATGGCAAACCCGTCGCGCATGACGCCATAGACTTCGGCGATCATCTGCATGTCGGCATATTCAATGCCGTTGTGGACCGTCTTGACCAGATGACCGGCGCCGGCTTCTCCGAGCCAGGCCGCGCAGGGTTCGCCTTCGTACTTTGCGGAGATGGCTTCCAGGATATGGCCGACCTGCCCCCAGACATCCTTCGCGCCGCCGCCCATGATGGACGGACCGAAGCGGGCCCCTTCCTCGCCGCCGGAGACGCCGATCCCCATGAAGCGAGGGCCCTTTTCGGCCGCTTCCGCTGCACGGCGGTTGGTGTCGTGATAGTTGGCGTTGCCGGCATCAATGATCAGGTCCTGCGGATCGAGAAGCGACCGCAGAGCGTCGATCTGGGCATCCACGGCGTCGCCGGCCGAAACCATGAGGATGACCGCACGCGGTGTCTTGAGCGAGGCAACGAATGCCTCAAGCGTCTTTGTCGGCACCAGCTTGTCGGCAAGCTCGCCTGCCTTGACCATGAACTGGTCTGTCTTTTCCGTTGTCCGGTTGAAAACCGCGATCTGAAAACCATGCTCTGCAATGTTGAGCGCCAGATTGCCGCCCATCGTGCCAAGTCCGATCAACCCGATTTCCGCGACAGCGTCTTGAGACGTCATGAGAAATCTCATCCTTCTAAGGTTCTTGAAAATGTTGCCGCGGTGATACCCCACCTGCCCGCAAGCGGCAATGCCGGTTTCCATCCGGATCGGCATTGCGTGTAAGCGCCGCTGCCGAACTGTGACCAGTGACAGACAACATACCTTCGTCGAGGGGCCAGCGATCAAGTTCCGCGATTGACACTGCAACTTCAGCAGCTTTCCGCGATGTGCGCCCTTTGACCGGCGCACTGCGAACTCACTCGTAAACTTGCGACTAAGGAAACTTCAACGATGCCAATCGTCCGTGGCTTGATCCCGATAGAGGCCCTGACTGGAATCCCCCGGACCCACCAGACGGCCTTTCAGAGGGTCTCCAACGCCGAGAACTGTATCATCATGTGCCGGGCGGTCGGCACAGCCTGTACACAGCTGATCGAGGAGGGTTACGCATCGAAAGGCTTTCACATCAGTGATCGCGACCTTCCGGTCTTCGCCGTATTGCCGGGACAGGCTTTGGGGTTTTGCCTGTCGACTGTTGCTGACTTGCGCGAATTCATCAACATCCACGCAGTTGGCTATGTGCCTTTCCTGAACCCCGGCTGGATGGACGAACTGCGGGGCAACGGCCGTCACGCGGCAGGCACGGTTCCCTTCTCTCATCAATTGCGGATGCAGAGAGTGTTAAGGGGAATATAGAGAGCCGCGGCTGAAGCCCGGTCACCTGCCGCGCAGCCTGAGAAGAAGATCGACTTCTTCTTCCAGAGCCCGTCCATAGGCCCGCGCGGCCGGCGCATTGGAGTGCATCAGGGTTTCATGCCGGAACAGGCAGTAGGACGCCAGGCACCAGTGATAAGCCGCGCGTTCCTCCTCGAACCGGCTGACCGTCTCCCTGTCCGGATAGTGCTTCAGGAACATCTCCTCCGCGTGGGCGACCAGCGGATGAAGCCCGTAGAGCGTCGCCAGGCCCGGCGAGACGAAACAGGCGATATCCTCGACCGGGTCGCCAAGCCCGGCGAATTGCCAGTCGATCAGCCGCGCCCCGTCACCCGTCGCCTGGATGGTGCCGAGACAGAAGCTGCGATGCACCAGCGTGCGTTCGACCGTCGCCTTGCCGACCGCGCCGTCCGCCGGCCGGAGGCGCTTGAGATTGGCGGCCTTGCGGCTCTCCGGAATGAGACCAAGCATCATGTCGCCGCGGTCCAGAACTTCGTGATACCCGGCAGGGACCATCTGATGTCCAGGCACCAGTTCTTTCAGCGCCGCAAAGCGGCCGATCAGTTCGGCCGCCTCCGCCACGTCGATCTCGTCGGTCCTCGGCGTTGGATAGCCATAAACGAGAATGGGCGCGCCGCCGGGGCTGTGCGCGAAGGCTTCGAGCTCCGGCGCCAGGTCGTGACGCGCGAGGACCGCCAGTGCATCCGCCTCCTGCCGGGGCAGGGTCGGGTAAAGCGGATTGTCCTCGTTTTCGGGAAAGAACTCCTTGACGACAAAGCTGCGTCCCGGAACATCGAGCCGCCAGAACCGGCAGGTATAGGCGACCGGAAGCGGGCGAAGACGCGCCGCCCCCCAGTCTTCCACCCGAATCTGGGTCTTGAGAAATTCCAATAGCTCGGTGTCGGTCAACGATCGGCGCACGCATTCCCCTCTGTTCGGTCCGCTCCTTCCAGATCGCTTTCAAGCCGGCGAGACGTCAAGCCAAACTTTTGCGCCGGGCCGGCACATGGCCCGTCCTCCGACCCGAATGTCGCAGTTTTGGCACTGGCCGTCGCTCTGAGACTGCCCGCCGAAGCGCTCGCCTCCGGTAAATTCGCGGATCATGGCCACGCGGCCGCTGACACCCGGTGAATCCGGCGACTGAAAAGGCGGAGTGCGCAGAACCTTATGGCGGATCCAATGACTGGCGAGATCGATAGTGCCGTGAAAAGCGGAGCGGAACAGGTCGGGCGCGGCCGCAGGCGAAGAGGCGGCGAAAAGACCGCTCCGAACCCGTTTCCGCAAAAGCCCTTCCGTCAGCCGCGCCACCTGTTTCCACCGCTTCAGGCCGTCTCTGCGGACGAACTGGAGGCGATCCACGCCGCTTCCATGCGGATCCTTGAGGAAATCGGCATCGACTTCCTGCACGAGGACGCGCGGGAAATGCTGAAAGTGGCCGGTGCCGACGTGAAGCCCGGCGAGGACCGTGTGCGCATGGACCGGGCGATGGTGGAAAACCTCGTCTCGAAAGCGCCCTCTGAATTCACTTTGCGTGCCCGCAACCGCGCGCATGATCTCCAGATTGGCGGCAACGCAATCGCCTTTTCCTGCGTCGCCAGTGCCCCCAATGCAGTCGACGACGACCGCGGCCGGCGGCCGGGCAACCGGCAGGATTATCGCGACTTTCTGAAACTGGCGCAGTTCTTCAACATCATTCACTGCATCATGGGCTACCCGGTGGAACCGGTGGACATCCACCCATCGGTTCGCCACCTCGACTGTATCGCCGACATGCTGCGCCTGACGGACAAGGCCTATCACATCTATTCGCTGGGTCGGGAACGCAACCTCGACGGTCTGGAGCTGACGCGGATCGGCTACGGCCTGAGCGAAGAGGACTTCAGGCAGACGCCCTGCGTTGCCACCGTCATAAACACGTCGTCACCGCTGCGTCTCGATACGCCGATGCTGCAGGGGCTCATCGAGATGGCGAAGGCGGGGCAGGTCTCCATCGTCACGCCCTTCACGCTGGCAGGCGCCATGGCGCCGGTCACCATCGCCGGCGCCCTGACGCTGCAGAACGCCGAAGCTCTTGCCGGGATCGCCTTTGCCCAGATCGTCCGCCCCGGTGCGCCGGTCGTCTATGGCGGCTTTACCTCCAATGTCGACATGAAATCCGGAGCCCCCGCATTCGGCACGCCGGAATACATGAAGGCGGCAATCGTCGGCGGGCAGCTCGCCCGGCGTTACCGCCTGCCCTATCGCTCATCCGGCGTTTGCGCGGCGAACACCGTCGATTACCAGGCCGCACTCGAAACCACTCTGTCCGAATGGGGTGCGATCAACGGCGGTGCCAACCTGATCAAGCATGCGGCCGGCTGGCTGGAAGGCGGCCTCAGCGCAGGCTTCGAGAAATTCATCACCGATATCGATCTTCTCCAGAAGATCGCGGAGTATCTGACGCCGCTGGATGTCTCCGAAGATGCGCTCGCCGTCGATGCGATCCGCGAGGTCGGCCCGGCCGGACATTTCTTCGGCGTCGGCCATACAAGGGCCCGCTACAAGGACGCCTTCTATGCGCCGATCGTCTCGGACTGGCGCAATTACGAGACCTGGGCGGAAGCGGGCAGCCCGACCGCCTGCGACAAGGCGAACCGGCTCTACAAGCTGGCGCTGGAGGCCTATGAGGCTCCTGCGCTCGATGCCGCCATCGATGAGGAGATCACCGCCTTCGTCGACCGCCGCAAGGCGGAGGGCGGTGCCCCGACCGATTTCTAGGCCTTGCCTTTCCTGATTGAATTTTGCGCTGTCACAAGACGGCGGTCCTTTCCGGAGCGAACGTGATGAAGTCCCACACACAGGTTGTTGTCATCGGCGGCGGGGTCGTCGGCTGCAGTGTCCTCTATCACCTGACCAAGCTCGGCTGGAAAGATGTCGTGCTGGTGGAACGCAACGAACTGACCTCCGGTTCGTCCTGGCACGCGGCCGGCGGCTTTCACACGCTGAACGGCGACCCGAACGTCGCCCAGCTCCAGACCTACACCGTGCAGCTTTACAAGGAACTGGAGGAAATCTCCGGCCAGTCCTGTTCCCTGCACCTGACCGGCGGCGTGATGCTGGCCGACACGCCCGAGCGCATGGACTTCCTGCGACTTGCCCAGGCCAAGGGTCGCTATCTCGGCATGGACCTGGAACTGATTTCCGTTGCCGAAGCCAAGACAATGTTTCCGCTGCTGGATGAGAAGCATTTCATTGGCGCGCTCTGGGACCCGGTCGAGGGCCACCTCGACCCTTCCGGCACAACCCATGCCTATGCCAAGGCCGCCCGTGTCAACGGCGCGGAAGTCTACCGGCACACCAAGGTGGAAGACATGGTCCAGACGCCGGACGGCACCTGGGATGTCATCACCGACAAGGGCACCATCCATGCGGAACACGTGGTCAATGCGGGCGGCCTGTGGGCGCGCGAATGCGGCCGCATGGTCGGGCTTGAACTGCCGCTGCTTGCCATGGAACACATGTATCTCCTGACCGACGAAATGGAGGAAGTCACTGCCTACAACTGGGAAACCGGCAAGGAGCTGATCGGCATTCTCGATTTCGGCGGCGAGATCTACACCCGCCAGGAAGGCAAGGGCGTGCTGCTTGGCACCTACGAGCAGAACTGCCGCCCATGGAGCCCGCGCCAGACACCATGGAATTTTGGCCACGAGCTGCTCGCCCCGGACATCGACCGGATCGCGCCGGAGCTTGAAGTCGGCTTCGAGCATTTCCCGGCGCTTCAAGAGGCCGGCATCAAGCAGATCATCAACGGCCCCTTCACCTTTGCGCCCGACGGCAATCCGCTTGTCGGTCCGGTGCGGGGTCTCAGGAACTACTGGGTCGCCTGCGCCGTCATGGCTGGCTTCAGCCAGGGCGGCGGCGTCGGGTTGACGCTCGCCAACTGGATGGTCAGCGGCGATCCGGGATATGACATCTGGGGCATGGACGTTGCTCGCTACGGCAACTGGGCGACGCTCTCCTACACCAACAAGAAGGTTCAGGAGAACTACCGCCGCCGCTTCCGCATCCGCTTCCCCAACGAGGAACTGCCCGCCGGCCGGCCGCACCAGACAACGCCACTCTACGACCGCATGCTGGCGCAGGGAGCGGTCATGGGCGACAGCTGGGGGCTGGAGACGCCGCTCTGGTTCGCGCCCGAAGGCGTCGAGGCGAAGGACATCGTCTCCTATCACCGCTCCAACGATTTCAAGCATGTCGGCGCCGAATGCCGGGCAGTGCGCGAAAGCGTCGGCATCACGGAGATTGCCAACTTCGCCAAATACGAGATCACCGGTCCTGGCGCGGAACGTTATCTTTCGAAGATCATGACCAACACCATGCCCAAGGTGGGCCGCATCGTGCTCACCCCGATGCTGAACGAGAACGGCAAGCTGATCGGCGACTTCACCATCGCCCGCGCATCGCAAGAGACATTCTACATGTTCGGCTCGTCCCAGGCCGAAATCTACCACATGCGCTGGTTCGAAAAGCATCTGCCGACAGACGGATCCGTTATCATCCGCGCGATCAATCTGGGCTGGGTCGGTCTTTCAATCGCCGGTCCCAACGCGCGCAAGGTGTTTGAGAAGGTCACCGGCGAGGATGTCTCGAACGAGGCCTTCCGCTTCATGGACTTCCGCCAGATGGACGTCGCCAACGCGCCCTGCAAGGTCAACCGCATCACTTACACCGGCGATCTCGGTTACGAGATCTGGATGACGCCGGAATACGAGCGACAGGTCTACGAGGCCCTGATGGAGGCGGGCTCCGAGTTCAGCATCACCAATTTCGGCATGCGCGCGCTGCTCTGCCTGCGCCTTGAAAAGAACTTCGGCACCTGGTTCCGCGAGTTCCGCCCGGTCTACGGACCTTATGAGGCCGATCTCGGACGCTTCGTGAAACTGGCCAAACCGGACTTCATCGGCAAGGCGGCCGCGCAGAAGGAATGCGATGACGGCCCGAAGCGCAGAAGGGTCAGCTTCGTGGTCGATGCGTCCGATGCCGACGTCATGGGCGACGAACCGGTCTGGCATGGTGACAAGGTGATCGGCTGGATCACCTCTGGCGGCTACGGCCACCATGTCGGCCAATCGCTGGCGCAGGGCTATATCCCTGCGGCGCTCGCCGAAAACACCGCCGATGGCGCCTTTGAAATCGAAATTCTCGGCGACCGCCGCACGGCAACCATCAATCCCGAGCCTCTGTTCGACCCGAAGGCCGAGCGGATGCGAATGTGAGGTAACAAAACCTGCGACCTCTCCCATCCGTCACGCCATGGCGCGAGGATGGAAAACGTCCTGGATCGCATGATTAGCCCCTGCAACCCGCCCTCGGCGTCATCCCCGACTTGATCGGGGATCCACTCGTTTCCAGAGCCTTCGCACGGGAAGCCGAACGCATCCTTCATGGGTCAGGCGCATGCCGCGCTGAGAGGGGCATTGGATCCCCGATCAAGTCGGGGATGACGCTGTGGAGTGGAACGCTGTTCGTTGTTTCCAACGAACGCATTTTCGAGACAGGCCATAAGCTTCGTGCGTTACTTGATCCGGATGATCTTCGCGCCCAGGGCCCGCGCATAGTCGGACTGGTTGGTGAACAGCACGACATTGGTCTCGTTGACTTCTGTCTGCTTCAATTCCAGCGGCGTCTTGCCTTGCGGATTGACGATCACCTTGCGGGTGGGCGGCAGACCACGGAAGACCAGAACCCCGGCTTCACGCGTGACGATAGCGCCATAGGGCTCGTCGTGGACGATACGGGTCGTTCCGCTTTCGGCGAAGGCAGCGCTGCCTGCGGCAAAGCTCAAGGCAGCGGCGAGACAGGCTCTGGCAGCGAGAGTTTTGAGGTCCATTGTCATGACACGGCTCACTGTTAGCAATTTGTTTACCGAGAATCGTAACCTCTCGTTAACCTCTTCGCCAGTGTTTGCGCGGAAATAACCAATAAAAAGCCCAAGCCAGAAAGATCTCACCGTGACGATGTCTTGAAATGGCACACATCAGAGCTTGATCCCGGCTGAAAAGGTCGTACCGGGATTTGACGGCCAAACGCTGAATGGACAGCAACCGGGCTCAGGCGAGAGACGGGTATCCCCTTCGGGCAGCTTCCACTTCCATCTTCAGGATCCCGTCATAGTCTTGCACGGACGTTCTGGAAAAGCCGCAGATGCCAAGACGTTCGCGGCAAGTGTGCGTTTGGGGTGATGTCAGGACGGCCTCCAGAACGTCTGTCATTGCCTCGGCCTCTTCATCGTCCACCCGGCTTGACGTTATCAGCGGAAGGCCGGGCACCGCCGCGGTTTGCGCGATCGGGCGAAGGCGTGCAGCAAGGTCCCTGCGTTCGTTTCCGATAAGCCACCAGCAGACCGCATCGAGGCAGGCGACATCCGCCTCGCCCTTCGCAACCGCAATCGCTGAGGCGAGATGACTGCCGGAAGTCCGGATCTGCGAGAAGAAAGATCGTCCGCCCGCGACCTGCGCAACCGCATGACGCAAGGCGTTCATGCCCGACTGGCTGTCCGCACCATTGAAGATCGCGCGCGCCTCCCGAAGGTCTTCGAGTGTTTTGAACACACTGTCGTCGCGCACGACGATGTGGCTGAGATAGTTGGGCCCCTCGCATCCCGGTGCCGCATAGTGCGGCGTCCCTAGAAGGCGAACCTTGCCTTTGAGCGCGTGGGTGAGCGGATAGCCGCAGGTCTGGGTCAGAAGCAGATCCGGGTCATTCCAGACCGCCTCCAGATCCACATGCTCCGGCCAGGGGGTCAAGTCCTGATGCCGGAGCCCGAGCGCGTCGACCAGCGCTTCTTCCAGAACGTTCTCCAACTCCCGCGTCGCCTCATGCACTTCCGGCCAGTCATACATGGGAAGACGAACGGCGAGACGGTCACCACCGATCAAGACGCCACCTCCGGCGCCCGCACATCTGCATCAAGTTCAAGGCGACGCAAGGGATGGGGAACCGGCTCCTTCGTGGTGAAGAGATACTGTCTTGCAAGCTCGAAATAGCTGGAGAAGACGTAGCCGCCGTTGCGCCGCTGCCACTCGTGGCGCGCCGACCGGTAGAGCTTGGGGAGCTGATACCAGGGCGTCCGCGGATTGGCGTGATGCACGACGTGCAGGTTGTTGTTCAGGAAAAGCAGCGAAAAAATCGGACAGAACTCCACAATGATCGAGCGGGCCTCCGCGTCGTCATGAGCGCGGTGTTCGGCGAAGGTACGCAGCATCAGCAGGCTCATCGCCGGATAGGCGACCCCGAGAACATAAAGCCAGATCGGCATGTTGCCGATGAGACTGACATAGGCGAGCACCGGCAGCAAACCAGCCGCATGGTGCATCCAGGCCTGACGCACCGCCCGCTCGCCCTTGCGCATCAGACGCATCTCTGCCCCCAGAAAACCGACCTGGGACACCAGCGGGCCGAGCGTCAGCCGGCCAAGAAGCGTGTTGTTGACTGTCAGCACAGCCTTTATCGCGCCCGGCAGATCCCGCCAGTCGCGCCAGGCAAGGTAGTGGCTCTCCGGATCGTCATAAGGGTCTGTCAGCCTGTCATTGTTGTGGTGCCGCAGATGCAGCGACTTGAACCGCCGATAGGGAATGAACAAGCCGAGCGAACAATAGACCAACGCCTCGTTGAATGCGGGGTTACGGGTCGGATGGCCGTGCAGCACCTCATGCTGCAAGGAGGACTGAAGCGTGACGAGAACGGCCGCGAGCGGGCAAACCACGAAGGGCCCGAGCAACTCGTAGCAACCAATAACCATCATCCAGCCGGCAGCCACACCCAGAATAAGGGCGAGCGTCGGCCATTCGCATCTTGCAGTGCGCGGCACATCTTTCTCCAAATTGTTGAATTTGCGTCATTAACCCCGAAGCAGTCCCGAGGGTGAAGCGAGCGCCTTACGAATTCAACTGGAGAGTCGGGAACAGATTACGCACTTGATCAATAAACTCACAATATGATGATATATTGCAGCATTAGTTTACTAGAATCATCATAAGCGAGTTTGAGAAAGTCTTTCTTGACCGATTCTGGACATCGGATGGCGCAACAGCCCACTGGACTTTGCGACGTCTCTGGCCTGTTCTGAGTGAAAATCACGAGGATCATGCCATGCCGTTCCCAAGGACAGGTCAAGACGAATCGGATTTCGACTATGACGTCATCATCATCGGCGCAGGCATCATTGGCTGCGCTGTCGCGCTCAATCTCAGCCGGAGCGGGTACCGGACGCTGAATGTCGACCGGCTGCCCGCCGCCGGCTACGGCTCGACCTCAAGCTCCGCGGCCGTCATCAGAACCTACTACTCGACCCTTGCCGGCACCGCCCTCGCCTATGAAGGCTATCACGAGTGGAAGAACTGGCGCCAAACACTCGGCGCAGAAAACGAAGATGGCCTCGCGCGTTTCGTCGAAACCGGAACGCTGATGATGAAGACGCCAGTGGACAGCAGCTATCAGACGGCTGTTCTGAAAAACGCCGAAAGGCTTGGCATTCCCTTCGAGCGCTGGTCGCCCGAGGTGGTTCGCGAAAGACTTCCCGGATACAATCTGGAGTGTTTCGCCCCACCCAGGACCATGGATGACGACGCATTTGGCCTGCCGACCGGCGGCGATCTTGAAGGCGCCATCTATTTTCCGGCAAGCGGTTATGTCGACGATCCGCAGATCGCCGCGCGCAACCTCAAGGACGCCGCGATGCGCTCCGGCGCGCAGTTCCGCTTCAACACAAGGGTGATCCGCATCCCGGTGGCTGACAACAGGGTCACCGGCATCACGTGCGAGAACGGGGTGACGATCACGGCGCCCTGCGTCATCAACGTGGCCGGGCCCCATTCGGGCAAGGTGAACGCGCTACTGGATGCGGACCCCGGCGTGAAGATCGGCCACCGCCCGCTGCGCCAGGAAGTGGTGCAGATCCGCCCGCCCGAAAGCCTCGGTTATTCACGTGAGGGGCTGATCGTCTCCGACAACGATATCTCGATCTACGTCAAGCCCGGCAGTGGCGGCCAACTGATGATCGGCAGCCAGAACCCGGCCTGCGACCCGCATGTCGAGAACGATCCCGACGATTTCTCCCGCGACCTGACGGACCGGGCGCTCACCTATGCCTACCGCTATTCCCAGCGCCTGCCGGAGCTTGGCGTTTCCCAGCATCCGGTCGGCGTCGCCGATCTTTATGATGCCACCGACGACTGGCTGCCGATCTACGACCGCAGCGACGTCGACGGCTATTATCTGGCCATCGGCACCAGCGGCAATCAGTTCAAGAACGCGCTCGTCGCCGGCCGGCTGATGACCGAGCTGATCGAATATTGCGAAGCGGGCAACGACCACGACAGCGTCCCGTTTCAATTCCCGCTGCGCTTCGTCGACCACACGCTCGACACCGCTGCCTTTTCAAGGAAGCGGGACCTGACGAAGGAAAGCTCCTTTTCGGTCCTGGGCTGACCCGCCGATTGATTGTCTGTCGCAGCCGGAAAATCGGCTCTTGGCCGACTCAGGCAAATCGGGGTAAGCAACCGTGTCCGCAAATTCCGGGGATCATCACGCCCCTGGCACGTTGTTTCGAGGAGCATCCCCTGGCCTGGTCGCCGCAACAAGACGAAGCCTTGAAGGAGGCTGCCGCATGGCTGAAACGGGGCGACCGTCAGGTGTTCCGCCTCTTCGGCTTTGCCGGTACCGGCAAGACGACACTCGCCCGCCACCTTGCAGAGGATATCGATGGCGACGTGTGCTTTGGAGCCTTCACCGGCAAGGCCGCTCATGTCTTGCGCCAGAAGGGCTGCGAGGACGCCGGCACCATTCACTCCCTGATCTACCGTCCGCGCTCCGCCAAGGAAGAGGACGAGGCAGATGATGACGATGACGACAGCGGGCCGCAGTTCGCGATCAAGCGCGACAGCGCCGCAGCGACTGCGAAGCTGATCGTGATCGACGAATGCTCGATGGTCGATGCGGATCTCGGCAAGGATCTCCTGTCCTTCGGCACGCCGGTGCTGGTGCTCGGCGATCCTGCGCAGTTGCCGCCGGTCAAGGGCGGCGGCTATTTCACCGACGCCGAGCCGGACATCATGCTGACCGAGGTTCATCGCCAGGCGCAGGACAATCCGATCGTCCGCATGTCGATGACGATCCGTGAGGGCGGCAAGCTGGAATTCGGCGAATTCGGCGAGAGCCGCGTGATCCGCCGGCACCAGATCGACAAGGACCAGATCCTATCCAGCGACCAGGTGCTCGTCGGCACCAACAAGACCCGCCGTCTCTACAATGGCCGCATTCGCGAACTGAAGGATTTCAACACGCCCATGCCGGCGGTTGGCGACAAGCTCGTGTGCCTGCGAAATGACAAGACCAAGGGACTGCTGAACGGCGGCCTCTGGACAGTCAAACGCCTGCGCCCGCCGCGCGGAAACACGCTGCGCTTCGACGTCATGTCCGAAGACGATATGGGCAAGAGCGCGGTCAAGGTGAAGGTGCTGCCGGCCATGTTCGAGGACGGCGCAGAGGCGATCCCCTATGCGATCCGCCGCAAGTCGGACGAATTCGACTACGGCTACGCGCTAACGGTTCACAAGGCCCAGGGTTCCCAGTGGGACGACGTCATCCTTTTCGATGAAAGCTGGGCCTTCCGGGAGCACAGGGACCGCTGGCTCTACACCGCGGTCACCAGAGCTGCAGAGCGCATCACTGTCGTAAGATAGGCGCGTCACGCTGCAGATCGAGCATATTGGCGTCGTTCGTGAAAGGCAGGCTGCCGAGGCCGGTCTCGATAAAGGTATCGAGGTCCTGCTTGGATGTCCCGCCCCTTGCCAGCATGGCTATGGCGGAAAACTGACCGTCCAGGAAAGTTGCGGTCCGGTCCACATCGGTTCCGGCCGGCAGTTCGCCCGCAGCAACCGCCTTGACCAGCCGATCCCGGATCGCCTGAAACTTGGAGTCTTTCAGCCCCATGACCAGTTCGTGATGGCGCTCGGTACCGTAGGTGCAGTCTGCGAGCGAATTGATCAGGAAACAGCCGGCTGGAGTTGCCTTGTCAGCGGAAAGCGTCGCAATGGCTCCGAGAAAGTCACGAAAGTCCTCGATGACGTTTTTCTCTGCTGCCTGCAGGCGGGCAAAAACCGGTCCCCCATAGTTCTCGAAATAGTGCATCAGCGCCTTTTCGAAGATCGCTTCCTTGTCGCCGAAGGCCGCATAAAGCCCGGGCTTGGCCATGCCGGATGCTTCCGCAAGGTCGTTGATCGACGTGGCGGCGTATCCGTTCTGCCAGAATGCAATCATGATGGATTGCAATGCGTCTCTTGTTTCGACTTTTCTCGGCCGTCCCCGTGCCATCGATATCTGCTCCTCCTTGCCAGGCCATGCACCGAAACCGCCCCTCAACGGTCTGGGATTCTGACCACGCACGCTCGTCTTTCCTCAGATGATAAATCGAAAATATTTAAACCGGGCGAAAGAATAGCTATGAATACCCGTCCTTGAATACGTTTTTCGATGCCTTTCGTTCCGGAAACGGTCAAATTTCAACCTTGGCCTGCATAAAAAAGTGGCGCATGCATCTTTTGGACTACTTACCAGGCCAGGATAAGGGTTTTCGTATCTGACCTGCGTGGGAGAATTGACAGTGGATGGCATCACCCTGTCTCTTTTCCGCCCGATCAAGCGGGACTATCGTCTGCCGCCTGAAATGCAAACCAGTGAAAGTCGAACGTCTAGATGGACAGCACCACCGAATTCTCCTCCGACCCGAAACCCGGCGCCAAGGCGGCCCTCTCGGCGGAAACGGCCCTGAGGATCTCGCACCGGATTGCTGACGAGATCGGCTGCAAGGCGGGTCAGGTCAATGCGGCTGTCCAGTTGCTCGACGAAGGCTCGACCGTGCCCTTCATAGCGCGCTACCGAAAGGAAGCGACCGGCGGGCTTGATGACACCCAGCTTCGCAAGCTGGAGGAGCGGCTGATCTATCTGAGGGAGATGGAGGACCGGCGAACCGCCATCACCCGCTCGATCGACGAACAGGGCAAGCTGACGCCCGACCTTGTGAAGGCGATCTCCCAGGCAGACACCAAATCCCAGCTGGAAGACATCTATCTGCCCTTCAAGAAGAAGCGCCGCACCAAGGCCCAGATCGCGCGCGAGGCCGGCCTGGAACCGCTGGCGGATCTTCTTCTCGGCGATCCCTCGAAGACCCCCGAGATCGAAAGCGCCGCGTTCATCGACGAGGCAAAGGGCGTTGCCGACGTCAAGGCAGCGCTGGACGGGGCGCGCCAGATCCTGATGGAACGGTTCGCCGAAAACGCCGACCTCGTCGGCCGCCTGCGCCGCCACGTGGAAGAGCGCGGCGTGGTCCAGTCGAAGCTGGTTGACGGCATGGCCGACAAGGGTGCGAAATTCGCCGATTACTTCGACTATTCGGAAAAATGGTCGAAGATCCCGAGCCACCGGGCTCTCGCCCTTTTCCGCGGCCGCAACGAAGGCATTCTTTCCGTCGATCTGACGGTGGATGCAGACGACGTGTCCCCGGTCCTGCCCGCCGTCAAGATGGTTGCCGACACCTACGGCATCGCGGACAAGGGACGCCCCGCAGACAAATGGCTGATGGACGTTTCGCGCTTTGCCTGGAAGGTCAAGCTGGCGCTGCATCTGGAGCTCGACCTGATGGGCGTCCTTCGGGACAAGGCCGAAGAGGAGGCCATCCAGGTATTTGCGCGCAACCTCAAGGATCTGCTGCTGGCAGCCCCCGCAGGCGCCCGGGCAACGCTTGGCCTCGACCCGGGCATCCGGACCGGGGTCAAGGTCGCGGTCGTGGATGCCACCGGACGACTGGTCGACACCGCAACGATCTACCCCTTCCAGCCGCGCAACGATGTGTCTGGCTCCCGCGCAACACTTCTGGCCCTGATCGCCAAGCACAAGGTCGGCCTGATTGCCATCGGCAACGGCACCGCCAGCCGCGAGACAGACAAGCTTGCCGGTGATGCGCTTGCCGACGTTCCGCCGGCCCAGCGGCCGGTCAAGGTGATCGTCAATGAGGCCGGCGCCTCCGTCTATTCCGCCTCCGAACTGGCGGCAAAGGAGATGCCGAATATCGACGTCTCCCTGCGCGGTGCCGCCTCCATCGCGCGCCGGCTTCAGGACCCGCTCGCCGAACTGGTCAAGATCGAGCCGAAATCCATCGGCGTCGGCCAGTACCAGCACGACGTCAACCAGACGAAGCTTGCCCGCGCCCTCGACGCCGTGGTGGAGGATGCGGTGAACGCGGTCGGCGTCGACCTCAACACCGCCTCGCCCGCCCTGCTGTCGCGCATTTCCGGCCTGTCCGACAGCCTTGCGAAAGCCGTGGTGGAACATCGCGAGTCCATCGGCCGGTTCGAGAGCCGCAAGCAGCTCAAGGAGGTGCCGCGGCTTGGTGCCAAGGCTTTCGAGCTCTGCGCCGGCTTTTTGCGCATCAACGACGGACAGGAACCGCTCGATGCCTCTTCCGTGCACCCGGAGGCCTATCCGCTTGCCAAGCGCATCGTGAAGGCCTGCGGGCGCGACGTGCGCCAGATCATGGGCGACAGTTCGTTACTGAAGGGGCTCGAACCTTCCGAGTTCACGGACGACACCTTTGGCCTTCCGACGGTGCGCGACATCTTCTCGGAGCTTGAAAAGCCCGGCCGCGATCCGCGTCCGGAGTTCAAGACCGCCGCCCTGCAGGACGGGGTCGAGGAAATCTCCGACCTGAAGCCAGGCATGAAGCTGGAAGGCACCGTCACCAACGTCACCAACTTCGGCGCCTTTGTCGATGTCGGCGTTCACCAGGACGGCCTCGTCCACGTGTCGCAGCTTGCCGACAAGTTCGTCGACGATCCGCACAAGGTCGTCAAGGCGGGCGATATCGTAAAGGTGACCATTCTGGAAGTGGACGTCCCGCGCAAGCGCATCTCCATGACCATGAAGTCGGACGTCGACTATCAGGGTCAGCGCGAGCGAGCCCAGCAGGATCGCGGCCGCGACGCCCGTGGTCCGGGAAGCGGCGGCCCGGGAGGTCGCGGCCCTGGCGGCGGCGGCAAGGGTGGCAACGGCCCGCGCGGCGGGAATGGCGGCGGCGCGCCGCGCTCATCAGGCGGCGACGGCGGCAACAATGCGATGGCAGCGGCTCTGGCAGCAGCCATGAACAAGAAACGCAAGTAGGTCTTTCGCCGGTTTCAAAAGCCGTTGACCCGCTGCTCCGGTCCCGGCCGGAGCAGCGGAAAGGCAATCATCAGGCTGCCGCGAAATGACCGCGGGTCCGGTTGGCGAAGGCGACGAGCGACAGCATCACCGGAACTTCGACCAGGACACCGACGACAGTCGCCAGCGCCGCGCCTGAATTCAGCCCGAACAGGCTGATGGCGACGGCAACGGCAAGTTCGAAGAAGTTGGACGTGCCGATCAGTGCCGCCGGGGCGGCTGTGTCGAAGGGGACGCGCCAGACATAGCCCCAGGCATAGGCAATCGCGAAAATGCCGTAGCTCTGGATCAGCAGGGGAACGGCAATCAGGGCGATGACCGTCGGCTTGTCCAGGATCGTCTGCGCCTGGAAACCGAACAGCAGCACGACCGTCGCCAGAAGGCCCATGATGGAAAACGGTTTGATCCTTCCGGTGAAATCCGCGATGCCCTGATGGTTTCCGGACCGGTCCAGCATCTTGCGCGTCACGTAGCCCGCCGCGAGCGGGATGACCACATAGAGGATGACTGAAAGCAGCAGCGTTTCCCAGGGAACGACGATATCGGTCACACCCAGCAGGAGCGCCGCGATGGGCGCAAAGGCGAACACCATGATGATGTCGTTGATGGACACCTGGACCAGCGTGTAGTTGGCATCGCCGCGGACAAGCTGGCTCCACACGAACACCATCGCCGTACATGGCGCCACGCCCAGCAGGATCATGCCGGCGATATATTCCCTGGCGGTTTCCGGTTCGACCAGACCCGCAAAGACATAGTCGAAAAAGAGCACTCCGAGCGCTGCCATTGTGAAGGGCTTGATCAGCCAGTTGACCACCAACGTGATGCACAGGCCCTTCGGTTTCCGGCCGACATCCTTCAGCGACGCAAAGTCCACATTCACCATCATCGGGTAGATCATCACCCAGATGAAAAGCGCCACGACGAGATTGACCTTCGCGATTTCAAGCGCTGCAATTGCCTGAAAGAGCCCAGGAAACATCGCACCGAGCCCGACACCCGCAGCAATGCACAGCGCCACCCAGAGCGAGAGATAACGTTCAAACAACCCCATCGGGGACGCGGTTTCGGCAGTCATGAGGATCTTTCCGGTGTTTGGCAGCATGGCCATTTAAGAACATTCAGGCGGCAGGGCCGTCCTGGTGCGGGGTGGCGGCCGCCTCCATCAGCAGTCGGCGCTTCCGCCTTGTCCGCAGGAGGCCGCCGCCAGACTTGCGATCGGCGCGCACAGGTCCGGGTTTCCGCCGCAGCAATCCTGCAGCAGATAGGTCACCAGCGCCTGCATGGTTTCGAGATCGGCACGGTAATGGATGGAGCGCCCGTCCCGTTCCGCATGCACGAGGCCTGACCGGGAAAGGGCGCCCAGGTGGGTCGACAGGGTATTCGGGCGAACGTCGAGCGCATCTGAGATAGCACCAGCGGGCAGACCTTCTTGTCCCGCTTTCACCAGAAGGCGAAAGACGTCGAGGCGTGTTTCCTGACCCAGCGCTGCCAAAGCGTTCAATGCGTTTTGTTTTTCCATAATTCGAGAATACTCGAAATATGGAATTACGCAAGTGATCGTCTATGAACTTTACCAGCGACGGAAGAACTCGACGGAAATCAGGCAGATGCGGATTGAAAAAAGACGCTCTTGCGCTCTCGTATCGTCAACTCAGGTTTCCTGATCCCGCTCACGGGTATCCGGATTTCGTCGCACCGTAGACAGGTTGATCAGCAAGAAACGGAATTGTCTTCCGGATGTGTCATCCCGGTCTGACGCGGTTGCGGCAAGACCGGAACGACACTAAACGAGAGGTTCAGGTCATATCGTCGGACCTGATCCGGGCCCCATCGTTCGGACAAAGACCCCGGCAAGCGTCCGGGGCCGTCCTTTCCGGAGAAGGTCTGGCCTCACGCCGCCTTGGCGGCCAGACGCTTGCGGATGCTCTCGACGTCCGCTTTCGGTGTCGCCGCAAAGAGCGTCTTCGTGTAGTCGTGCTGCGGATTGTCGAAGACTTCATCCTGCGTGCCGTATTCGACGACCTCGCCGAAATACATCACCATCACCTTGTCCGCGATGTAGCGCACGACCGACAGGTCATGCGAGATGAAGACATAGGTCAGCCCCATTTCTTCCTGCAGGTCTGCCAGAAGGTTGAGGATCTGCGCCTGCACGGAGAGATCGAGCGCGGAGACCGGCTCGTCCAGGACCAGCAGCTTCGGCTGCATCATGATCGCGCGGGCGATTGCGATGCGCTGGCGCTGACCGCCGGAGAACATGTGCGGATAGCGGCCGTAATGCTCCGGCTGAAGGCCGACCTTTTGCAGCATTTCAAGCGCAAGATCGCGCCGCTCCGCGGACGGCATGTCCGTGTTCAGCAGAAGCGGCTCTTCCAGAACATGGCCGATCTTCTGACGCGGGTTCAGCGAGCCGTAGGGATTCTGGAAAACGATCTGCACCTTCTGGCGCATCTCGCGCGAAATGCCGGTTTTCGAAATGTCGATGGAGAGACCATCGATCTCGATCTCGCCGGAAGACTGCGCGTCGATCATCGTCAGCATACGCGCGAGGGTCGACTTGCCGCAGCCGCTTTCGCCGACGACGGCAAGCGTCGAACCGCGCTCCACATCGAAGCTGACGCCCTTGACCGCGGTCAGCTGAGAGGCCTTGCGTAACAGGCCGCCGCTGATGTCGTAGGTGCGATAGAGGTCACGAACCTTGAGGATCACATCGTCTTCCATCTAAAAACCTCCTGCCTCGGCAAAATCGCTCACCGTCGGAAGACGGTCGCCGGTCGCGTTCTCCGGCAGCGCCGAAAGCAGCGCCCTGGTGTAGGGGCTCTGCGGGTTCTCGAAGAGGGACAGCACGTCGGCCTCCTCCATCTTGCGCCCCTTGTACTGCACGATCACCCGGTCGGCGGTCTCGGCGACGACACCCATGTCGTGGGTGATCATGATCAGCCCCATGCCGCTGTCCTGCTGCAGCTGCACCAGGAGATCGAGGATCTGCTTCTGGATCGTGACGTCGAGCGCCGTCGTCGGCTCGTCAGCAATCAGCAGCTTCGGTGCGCAGGCAATCGCCATGGCGATCATCACACGCTGGCACTGGCCACCCGACATCTGGTGTGGAAAGGCGTCGATGCGTCCGGCCGGGTCGGGAATGCCGACATCGGTCAGCAACTCGATCGACCGGTCGCGGATCTGCCGCCCCTTCAGGTCGGTATGCACCTTCAGCGTCTCGCCCAGCTGGAAGCCGACGGTGAAGCAGGGGTTGAGGCTGGCGATCGGTTCCTGGAAGATCATCGAGATATCCTTCCCGATCACCTTCCGCCGCTCCTTGGCCGACAGCGTTCGAAGGTCGATACCCTCAAAGTCCATCTTGTCGGCCGTGATGGTCGCGCTGTCGGGCAAAAGACCCATTGTTGCCAGCATCGCCACCGACTTGCCGGACCCGGATTCGCCGACGATCGCCAGCACTTCCCCGGCATCCACCGTGTAGTCCACTCCGTCAAGCGCCTTGAAGGGGCCCTTGGCAGTGTCGAATGCGACCCGAAGGCTTCTGATTTCGAGCAATGGCATCGGTCAGCTCCTCTTCAGCTTCGGATCAAGCGCATCGCGCAGGCCGTCGCCGACCAGATTGATGGCGAGAACGGTGATCAGAATGGCAAGGCCCGGGAATGTGACCACCCACCAGGCCCGCAGGATGAACTCCCGTGCCTCCGCCAGCATGGTCCCCCACTCCGGTGTGGGCGGCTGCGCGCCCATGCCGAGAAAGCCGAGTGCGGCAACGTCGAGAATGGCGTTGGAGAAGGAAAGCGTCGCCTGAACGATCAGCGGCGCAAGGCAGTTCGGCAGAATGGTCGTGAACATCAGCCTGATATGCCCGGCGCCTGCAATCCGCGCTGCCACCACATAGTCGCGTGATCGCTCCGAAAGCACGGCCGCACGGGTCAGACGCACGAAATGGGGCAGGAGAACGATGGAGATGGCGAACATGGCGCTCTTGAGGCCCGGTTGCAGGATCACCGCCAGAACCAGTGCAAGCAGAAGTGCCGGGAACGACAGGATGATATCCATGATACGCATGATCACCACATCGACGACGCCGCGCATGTAACCGGCCAGCAGGCCGAGACACACACCGGTCGTCACGGAAAAGATGACGACCATCACGGCAATGCCGAGCGAGTATCTGGCGCCGTAGATGATGCGCGACAGGATATCCCGCCCCACCCAGTCCGTGCCGAGCAGAAACGCGGCCTTGCCGCCCTCTTGCCAGATCGGAGGCGCGAGGAAACTGTCGCGATACTGGACGTCGGGATCATGCGGGGCGAGAACCGGTGCGAACACCGCCATCACGACGAGAAGAGCGAAGATGGCAAGCCCGATCACCGCGCCCTTGTTCTGAGAAAAATAGTACCAGAACTCGGCGAACTGGGCCTTTGTGGCGTTGCGGCTTTCCGCTTCCAGTTTCGCCGTATCGGCCTTTGCGGCCGGAGAGGAATTTGTCATTTTCTTTTACCCTCGGCTCAGTTGTGGCGAATGCGCGGATTGATGAGCCCGTAGAGAACATCGACGATCAGGTTCACCACCATGATCACGCCGGCGATCATCAGGAGCCCGCCCTGGACGACGGTGTAGTCGCGCCGCGAAATGCTCTCGATCAGCCACTTGCCGATGCCCGGCCACGAGAAGATGGTTTCCGTCAGGATCGCGCCCGTCAGCAGCACGCCGACCTGAAGGCCGATGGTGGTGATCACCGGAATGAGGGCGTTGCGCAGCGCGTGAAGACCGATGACCCGGCGCGGCGGCAAGCCCTTGGCCCGTGCCGTGCGCACATAGTCCTCGCCGAGGACTTCCAGCATCGCGGAGCGCGTCTGACGCGCGATCACTGCAAGCGGAATGGTTGCCAGCACGATGGATGGAAGGATGAGATGGCTGAGCGCGGAGAGGAAGGCGCCTTTCTCCCCCGACAGAAGACTGTCGATCAGCATGAAGCCGGTCACCTGCGGGAAGAAATACATCAGCGAGATGCGACCGGAGACCGGCGTCCAGCCGAGCGTGCCGGAAAAGAAAACGATGAGCAGAAGCGCCCACCAGAAGATCGGCATGGAATAGCCGACCAGCGCGGTTCCCATGATCGTCTGATCGAAGAAGGAGCCCCGCTTCACGGCGGCAAAGATACCGGCAGGGATGCCGAGACAGACCGCCAGGATGATCGCACACAGTGCCAGTTCCGCAGTCGCCGGAAACAGGGTCAGGAATTCGTCGAGAACCGGTTTCTTCGAGGCAAAGGAAACGCCGAGATCACCGTGGAAGATCCCCACGACATAGTCCCAGTACTGCTGAAGGAACGGCTTGTCGAAGCCCATCTGGACCATGAGCTGAGCCTTGCGTTCGGGCGAAATACCGCGTTCGCCGGCAAGAAGTTCCAGCGGATCGCCCGGCAGAAGGCGAATGAAGAGGAAGGCGACGAAGGTGACCCCGAAGAAGGTCGGTATCAGCAGGCCGATCCGGCCTAGAATAAATCGGAGCATGTCGGGTTCCAGATACGAAGAACCGGCGGAAATCGACTTTCGAAACGATCAACGCCGACGGCTGGAAAATTGGAAGGCGCCGGCATTTCTGCCAGCGCCTCCCCGGATTTCGGCGGCGTTTACTCCGCGATGTCCACGCCGTCAAACCAATGGCCGCCAAGCGGGTCCATCACGTAGCCGGAGACCTTGGACGACATCGGCATGAAGACGACCGAATGAGCGATGGTTGCCCACGGAGCTTCTTCCTTGAACACGACCTGAGCTTCTTCGTAGAGCTTGGTGCGCTCGGCCTTGTCCGTTACGGTCTTGGCCTTCTGGATGAGAGCTTCGAAGTCCTCGTTGCACCACTGGGCGCGGTTGGAACCGCCCACACCGTCGCAGCCGAGGAGAACGGCCAGGAAGTTGTCCGGGTCGCCGTTGTCGCCGGTCCAGCCGAGCAGGACTGCGCCATCGCGATCTTCCGCCTTCGAGCGGTCGAGGTACTCACCCCACTCGTAGGTGACGATCTCGACATCGACGCCGACCTTGGCGAAGTCAGCCTGAATGACTTCCGCCATGCGGCGGGCATTCGGGTTGTACGGACGCTGCACCGGCATTGCCCAGACCTTCATGGAAAGGTCGGAGACACCAGCGTCTTCCAGCATCTTCTTGGCCAGTTCCGGATCGTAGACGTCGTCCTTGATGTCGTCGTTATAGGACCACATGGTCGGCGGGATCGGGTTCTTGGCGGCCTGGCCGGAGCCCTGGAAGACCGCATCGAGGATCGCCTGCTTGTTGATCGCGTGGTTCAGCGCCTTGCGGACTTCCTTCTTGTCGAACGGAGCCTGCTTGGTGTTGTAGGCCAGATAGCCGACGTTCAGACCCTGCTGTTCCACCAGCGTCAGGCTGTCATCGGACTGGATGTCGGCGATGTCGGCCGGAGCCGGGTACGGCATGACGTGACATTCGCCGGCCTTCAGCTTCTGAAGACGCACCGCCGCATCCGGCGTGATGGCGAATATCAGGTTGTCGATAGGCTGCTTGCCGTTCCAGTAGTCGTCGAAAGCGGCGTAGCGGATGACCGCGTCCTTCTGGTAGCCGACGAAGGAGAACGGACCGGTGCCGACCGGCTGCTGGTTCAGCTGTTCCTTGGTTCCCGCCTCGGCCAGCTGATCGGCGTATTCTGCCGACAGGATGGAGGCGAAGTCCATCGCCAGGTTGGCGAGCATCGGGGCTTCCGGACGGTTCAGCACGAATTTGACCGTATAGTCGTCTTCCTTCACGACCTCCTTGATGAGATCCGGCATGGACATGCCGTTGAAGTATTCCCAGGACGCACCGGGTGTGTATTCGTGCCACGGGTTATCCGACTTGAGCTGGCGCTCGAAGGAAAACACGACGTCGTCGGCATTGAACTCACGCGTCGGCGTGAAGAAATCGGTGGTGTGGAACTTCACGCCCTTGCGCAGGTGGAAGGTGTATTCCAGACCGTCTTCGGACACCTCCCAGCTTTCAGCCAGACCAGGCAGCACTTCGGTGGTGCCGCGCCTGAACTCGACAAGACGGTTGTAGACCGGCTTGGACGAAGCGTCGAACGTCGTACCTGCTGTGTAAAGGGCGGTGTCGAAGCCTTCAGGCGATCCTTCCGAGCAATAAACGAGCGTTTTTGCAGAGGCGCCGGTTGCTGCAATCACAGCAAGGCTGGCACCAAGAAGGGTTGCCTTCAAGGATTTTTGGAATTTCATCAAACTGTTCTCCCCTTGATGAAGAGCAAGGGCCTTGCATCTTGAATCGTGAAAAGGAGTTAAGCCCAAGCAAGTGCAAACTAAGGCGTCTTTTTGGCGGAAAATCAACTGAAGATATATTTCTAACTTACCCAGGGATTTGAAATATTTCCTCTAGGTAAGGCTTGCCGCCGTAATTTTTTGATGCACAAAAACGCTACGGCAAGAAACAATCCGCATCTGCCAGAGCCGGAAACGCGGAGATAACTTATTGAATTGTAATAAGCTCCCGCGATGGCGGAAGCCGCCGCGTTTGATCACTCCCGGTCACTTCGGGTGCGGTTGATCGCGTCTTTCCAGCCGGAAAGCAAACGCAACCGCTCCTTGTCCCCAAGCTTCGGCTCAAATCTTTTTTCCAGTTGCCATTTTGAGGAAAATTCTTCCGCACCAGGCCATATCCCAGCCCGCGATCCGGCGAGCCAGGCCGCCCCGAGCGCTGTCGTCTCCGAGACGGTCGGGCGGTCCACCGGCGCGCCAAGGATGTCGGCCAGGAACTGCATGGTCCAGTCGGAGGCGCTCATGCCGCCGTCCACCCGCAGCACCGGGCTTTCCGCCTCTGCCCAGTCCGCGCGCATCGCCTCGACCAAATCGCTCGTCTGGAACCCAACGCTCTGAAGAACCGCTCTGGCGATTTCCTTCGGCCCCGTGTTCCGGGTCAGACCGTAAAGCGCGCCTCGGGCGTCAGCGTCCCAATAGGGCGCGCCGAGACCGACGAAGGCGGGGACAAGGTAGACCTCGTGGTGGGGATCCGCCTTTTCGGCCAGCGCCTGCGTGTCGGCAGCGTTCTCGATGATGCCGAGACCGTCCCTCAGCCATTGAACCGCCGCACCGGCAACGAAGATCGACCCTTCCAGCGCGTAGGTCGTCCGGCCGTTCAGACGATAGGCGATGGTCGTGAGCATGCGGTTGCGCGATGTGACCGGCGTATCGCCCGTATTCATGATCGCGAAACAGCCGGTGCCATAGGTCGACTTGACCATGCCTGGCTTGAAGCAGGCCTGACCGACGGTGGCCGCCTGCTGATCGCCGGCCACGCCGAGAATCGGAATTTCCCTGCCGAAAAGATCCGCCTTCGTGCTGCCGAAATCGTCCGCGCTGTCCTTCACTTCCGGCAAGAGACTTGCCGGAATGTTGAGCAGACGGCACAGGTCCGCGTCCCAGACATTGTCGTGGATGTTGAAGATCAGGGTGCGCGAGGCATTCGTGGCATCGGTGGCATGCACTTCGCCGCCTGTCAGGTGCCAGATCAGCCAGGTGTCGACCGTTCCGAAGGCCAGCTCGCCCCGCTCCGCCCGCTCGCGGACGCCATCCACATTGTCCAGCAGCCAGGCAATCTTGGTTCCGGAAAAGTAAGGGTCGAGCAACAGGCCCGTCTTGGACGCAAATGTCTCTTCGTGCCCGTCCGAACGGAGCTTCGCGCAGAAGTCGGAGGTTCGACGGTCCTGCCAGACGATCGCGTTATAGACGGGCTCGCCGGTGGACCGGTCCCATATCAGCGTGGTCTCGCGCTGGTTCGTGATCCCGATCGCGGCCACGTCCTCGCCGCCGCCCGGAGCCTTTTCAAGCGCGTCGCGGCAGACCCGCAAGGTGCTGGTCCAGATATCGGAGGGCGTATGCTCCACCCATCCGGATTTCGGGAAGTGCTGCGGGAACTCCTGCTGTCCGACACTGATCGGGCTGAAGTCGTTGCCGAAAACGATCGCCCGGCTCGAGGTCGTGCCCTGGTCAATCGCCAAAACCGATCGGCCCATGTCTTTCCTCCCAGATATCTTGCTCGGTGAAGTGCAGCTGCAAGCCTGTGTTTGCGTGCGCCGCCTTCCCTCTTGTCTTAAGTTCCGGCACGCCAGCAAAAAGGCGGCATGACGTGTGTGGCCGGATGTGTTCCTTCAGGCGCGGACTATGCGGCAGCGCCGGTCTTCGAGGCAACCCGGTCGGAAACGTAGGTGTCCAGCATGCTCACCTGCTCGCTGGTAAGACGCAGCCCCAGCTTGGTCCGCCGCCAAAGGATATCCTCGGCAGTGCGAGCCCATTCCTCACCGATCAGCCAGTTGACTTCGACCTCGTAAAGGTCATGGCCGAAGCATGTGCCGAGGTCATCGACGGAGGACGTACCCTTCAGGATCTCCCCTGCCCGCGTCCCGTAGAGCCGGACAAGCCGAGTTGCGAAGGGGAGCTCGAGGAATGCAAAGCGCTTTTGCATTGAAGCCACCTGTTCATCGAACTGGTCGACACCGAAATCGCCGCCCGGCAGCGGGACACCGGCCGTCCATTCGCCATTCTCGAACGGCAGGAACGGCGAGAGCTTCGCCAGGACGTTCTCCGCAAGCTTTCGGTAGGTCGTGATCTTGCCTCCGAAAACGGACAGGATGGCCGGCTTGGCACCGCCACCGTCAAGTTCGAGGACATAATCGCGCGTCGCCGCCTTGGCATCCTTCGCGCCATCGTCATAGAGCGGACGAACGCCCGAATAGGTGCTGACGACATCCTCCGGCACGATCGGCTTTTCCAGATACTCGCTGACCGACTTGCACAGATACGCGACTTCGTCGTCGGAAATTTCGACCTTCGAGAGGTCGCCCTGGTAGTCGACATCCGTCGTGCCGACGAGCGTGAAATCCTGCTCGTAGGGAATGGCAAAAACGATACGTCCATCGCCGTTCTGGAAGATGAAGCACCGGTCGTGCTCGAACTGGCGCGGCACGATGATGTGGCTGCCCTTCACAAGACGCACACTGGACCTGTTGTTGGACCCGGTCACGCCATGCAGCATCTCGGCCACCCACGGACCGGCGGCATTGACCAGAACATTGGCCGTGACCGTACGCGCCTCCCCTGTTGCCAGATCCTTGAGGTCGACTTCCCAGTGGGTCTCTGTCCGGCGGGCTCCCATGCATTTGGTCCGCACGAGAATGTCTGCCCCCCGGTCGGCGGCGTCCCGGGCGTTCAGCACCACCAGACGGGCGTCGTTCACCCAGCAGTCCGAATATTCGAAACCCTTGGTGAAAAGCTTCTTGAGACCCTGCGAAAACGGCTTCTGATCAAGCCGCACGGTACGTGTCGCTGGCAGCAGCTTTCGACCACCCAGATGATCGTAGAGAAACAGGCCGAGACGCAGCAGCCAGGCCGGACGCAGATCCTTGTGGTGCGGCAGGATGAAGCGCAGCGGCCAGGCGATATGCGGCGCAGCCTTCAACAGCACCTCCCGCTCCTTCAGCGCTTTGCGCACCAGATCGAACTCGTAATATTCCAGATATCGAAGACCGCCATGTATGAGCTTGGTCGAGGCCGACGACGTCGCGCCGGCCAGATCGCCCATTTCCACCAGCATCACCGACGCGCCGCGGCCGACCGCGTCGCGGGCAATACCCGTTCCGTTGATTCCCCCGCCAATGACCAGAAGGTCGACATCGGCTGTCATCTGACTGTCCCCGCTTCGCTGCTGTCGCGCAATTACCTCTCAAATGAAAATAAAGCGAAACTTGGCGAAATTCAATCAACGTTTTCGAACCACAAACGAAAACGCCCCGGACCATGGCAAACATGGTCCAGGGCGCTGTCATTCCGCATGAAACGAAAGCGAACGTTCGCCGCCTCACTCGTCGGCAGGTGCGTCCTCCGAGGGTGATTCCGTTTCCGGATTTGCACCGGTTCGTTTCCTTTTCTTTTTCGGCTTGTCCCCCTGCTCGTCGTAGGGAGGCGTTGCCGCATGATAGGTGACCTGCGGGAACGGGATCTCGATATCCTGCTCGTCGAAGACCTGCTTGACGTATTCGTTGTAGGCGCGGCCCACCGTCCACTGGTCGCCCGGGGTTGTCTTGATGCGCGCACGGATATCGATCGAGCTCGCACCGAAGTTGACGACGCCGTGCATCTCCAGATCCTCGAAGATGTTGGCGTTGAGCTCTGTTTTCTGAAGCCGGCGGAAGGCCTCGAACATGGCTTCCTTCGCTTGCGGAATATCCGTGTCGTAGGCAACGCCGATCAGCGCGACATGATAGGAGAAGCCGCGCATGAAGTTGGAGACCGTGTCGACGGAAGAAAACGGGATCAGGTGGGTGGTGCCGTCGAGATCGCGCACGCGCAGCGACCGGACGGTGATGCCCTCCACGACGCCGGTGATCCCGGCGGCGGTCACGACGTCGCCCTCGTTGATCGCGTTCTCGATCTGGATGAAGGCACCGGTGATGATGTCCTTGACCAGCGTCTGCGCACCGAAGGAAATCGCCAGACCGACAACACCGGCACCGGCGATCAGCGGCCCGATGTCGATCCCGATCTCCGACAGCGCCAACAGGGCGACCATGACAATAATGATCACCGTGAAGGCATTGCGGAACAGCTGGAACAGGGTCCGCACGCGTGCTGTGACGACGTAGCCAGCCCGCGACTGAAGCCGCAGATCCACCCAGGACATCACGGCAAGCCAGATGCCAAAGCCGACGATGATGACGACAAAGGCCGAGCCGTAGCGGCTGGCAATGCCCATGCCGGCTTCGCTGTAGGCCCAGTCCAGAACATTGACGACGCCCCAGATGTCCAGAAGCAGGAGCAGGGTTGCGAGGAAAACCATGAGCCGGATCAGCTTCAGCAGTCTCGGCACGAAGGCATTCAGCCTGCCTTGCAGGGCCGGCAGCTTGTCGTGCAGGTCGTCAGGAAGCCTGATCCCGCCCTTGATCGCCTTCGTCATGACAAGAGACAGCGCCATGCCGCCCATGATGGTGACGATGGAAAGACCCGTTGCCCGCAGGATGATCGTCGTTGCGTCAAAGGGTCTGGTCACCCAGATCACGAAGATCGCCGCGATATAGCCATAGGCCGCCAGATGCCAGAGATTGCCGAAGTTGGTGAGCGCCTTTTGCGCAAGCGTGCTCTGCATCGTTCCGGCATATTTTCGCGTGCCCTCGCGAACCCCCGTGCGATTGAACCGAACCAGGGCCAGCAGATAGATCATCCCGATCAGCACGACGAGGAACCGGACCGCATTCCCCAGAACAAAGGAAATGGCAATATTGGTCACCGGCACCGCCAGAAAGGCACCATAGCCGATCCAGTAGCTGAACAGTGCAAGGCGCCGGTTCCAGTAGACCGCGCTGGTGTCATCGAACGGCAGCAGACGAAGCTCGGGGCGCTTCGGCGTGAAGATGAACCGCAGCGCGACATTTGCCATGCCGGTGATGAAGAAGGCATTCAGCGCGAGGCTTTCCTGCAGCGAGACGCCGGCTCCAATTCCGTCATAGGCAAGCAGCGCAACGAAATAGCCGACACCCCAGCCGAGCAGGACGGTCAGGCTGTCGATCAATGACGATAGAACCAGGACGATGGTACGCGCGAGCGCACCGCCGTAGCGTGCGCGAACCGAGAGCTTCGGATAGATCAGGCGCGCAACGAACTGCCCGACCCAGTACGCCACATAGGCTGCTGCAAGAACGACAGCGACCTGGGTAACAATATCGCCCGCCCGGTCCCACTTCACCGAGATGTCACCCTTCAGAAACAGGACCAGACCACTCAGGGAGTGGAGCGCCCGGTCCAGGATCATGCCGAACTGGTCGGCAAGCGCACGGGTGTATTCGCCGATCTTGATAACGAAACCGTTAGAGGAATCGGCCGGTTTTTCAGACGACTTCGAGGCAGCCTTTTCATCGGCCGCCGTTTTATCGTCGGTCTGATTGTCGGAACTTGCCTCAGGTGACGACGGTGTCGTCGGGAGCTGCGCCGTGCCAGCTGTAGCGGAATCGCCGCCTTGCTTCGCTCCGCCCTCCGTCTTCTGAAGCATCTCGATCAGCGCTTCACGGCTCTTCGGATCATTCAGCACGCGGATCAGAGCTTCACTCGCCTGCTGCAGTTCTGCGGGCGAGGTTTGCTGATCACCGCTTTGCGAAGCGGCGTCCTGAGCCCAGGCGGGCGGAAGGGAAAGCGAAATCAAGACGGCGAGGGCAAGGAGACTGCGGAGCAAAAACGACATTCAAACCGATTCCATTGTGCGGGATTTATCCTGCTTCGTTGATTGCCCGAACATATGTAAGAACGTACCGTGAGGGAAAGCCCCCTGACCCAACTGTGAACCGTTTACCTGATGCACATACTTACAAGGTTTTGGTTGCAGTGTTTTGAGCATTCGCGTTCATTTATTCAAATAACAGAGCAAAAACCCCAAATAGCTGCGAAACCGGACCAGAATTTTTTGCGCACTCTGTTTGAGTAACCTATTCATAATGACGTTTAATCCATCCTGCCTTTGACGGGAGGAAAAATGTCCAGTCCCCTCATTGATCTGGCGCGAGAAGAAACGGTGGACGCACGCCGGCAATTGTTTGCCGAGGTGAGCGATCTTGTCATGGCGTCTCTCGATGAAAGAACAGACCGGGAATTGGCGATCTTTTCCGAAGTGGTCATCGATCTCTACAGTCTCGCCGCACCGCAGGACCGTACCCGGCTCGCCATAGGCCTGGCGTTCTGCGAGCGCACCCCCGCGCGCCTTGCAAGACGCCTGGCAGAAGATGAAATCGCCGTGGCGACCCCCTTTCTGGCCCAGTCTCCCGTCTTTACCCAGGAAGATCTTCTCGATTTCATCGAACGGCTCAGCAACGCGCATCTGCAGGTCATCGCCCGCCGCAGCGATCTTTCGCCCGAGGTTTCGGACAGGCTGGCGGAAATAGGCAGTCTGCGCGTTCAGAGAATTCTGGCCGGCAACAGGGAGATCAGCCTCTCCCGGCCGGCGATGTTGAAGCTGGTGCGTGTCGCGGCAGACGACGAGCAGCTGCGCACGCGGCTCGCGCATCGCCCGGATCTGCCGCCCGGCATCTGTCGCGCCCTTCTGCCCATGGTCGATCCGGAGACCAGACGACGGCTGCGTGCCATCATCGAAGAGTCGCTGTCACAGGAACAGCTCGACCTGATCAACCGCCTGAAGGCGCTGCGCCGTGATCTCGGCCCGTCACTGGAAAACCCCGACATTGCGCTTTTGTGGCGAGAAGCCGACCGCACCGGTATCACGCTGGACGAACTGATGATGCTGCTGCTTCAGGACGGGCGCTTCAACCATGCGGTGGAACTGTTGAGCACAGTTTCCAGAAGCACATACAGTTCCTTAAAGGATGCCGTTTTCAACGGAAAGCGGGATCAGGTTCTTCGTATCGCCGCCAAGGCTGGTCTTTCGGACATGGTTTTTTCGCTCTTCGCCAAGGCCAGATGCGAGCATCTCAGGTTCCCGTCCACCCAGGGGGCCGACTGGAGCAGTGCCTACGTAAAATACCTTGAGGAGACCGCCGCCACCCGCGCGACGCGGGACGGCGATTTTCAGGCGCGTCGGCGGACGAAGCCAGGCAAACCCCGGGTCGCACCGACCGGGCTTTGACCTGAACTCTGCTTTCGGGCACGCCGTTTTTGTGGCCGCGTTCCTTCAGCTGCCCTGTTTTCGGCTGCAAAGGCTCGCGGCAACCGCCGTCGTCAGCGTTGCGGCGGCATAGAACCAGAGCCCGGGAAGGATCGCCGCCGCGGCCAGGCCGCTGGTCTTGGCGGCAAACAGCACCAGAGCCACAAGCATCACGTCCAGCATCGACCACTTGCTGACCATCGACAGCAGCGACAGCGACCGCGAATTGCCGCCTGTCATCACCGCCACGTGGATGAGCAAGATCTTGATTGCGGGAAAGCCGATCGAAAAAAGCGCGACGATCGCGGCCAGAAGGGCATCGCCATCCGTCCACAGGCCGGAAATCATCTCGATCAGGGTCGGACGGTCTTCGAGAAAATAGAGCCTCTCGAAGCGCATCAGCGGCTGGGTAAGCCCGAGAGCGAAGGAAAATGTCGAGACGGGAAGAAGGAGAGCCAGAAGGAAACGCATGAAGGAGCCGAGACGCGGATAATGTGGGCGGACAGAAGAGTTCCTGATCTGCCGGCAACGCTCACCGTCATCGGCGACGGTTCCTATATCACCACACCCCCAAAGCACAAAACCCGGCCGCCACCATGGCGGTCAGGTGCAAAGGAGCTTTCTGCCCCCCAAGGCCCTTGGCATTACCTGTGCAGATCGGAGAGCGCTCAGCGTGACCGAGCGCGGCCGGCAATCTCGTCGAGCTGGTCCTGTTCGGCAATCTCCTGCGCCGTCCGCTCGCGCTGCTGGTCACGTTCTTCCAGCTGCTCGAACTTCTTCAGCTCTTCGATCGCTTCGCTCAGTTCGTCCTGGGCGCGCTGCAGCTGGTCGTCCAGCTCATGTGCGGAATTGCGCAGGTTGTCACGCCGGTCGGCAGCCGCCTTGGCAAAGGTCGGATAGGCGAAATGCGTGACATCGGTGATGCCGACACGCTCCTGCTCCGAGCGAATCTGGTCGTCGAGTTCATCCGCCATGCGATTGAACTCGGCGATCATGCTCTCTATCTGAGCAAGCTGGCGCCGCTTTTCGTCAACCTGAAACCGCTTCAAGCGGATCAAACTGTCTCGGGTTTTCATTACTCAATACTCCCCTAACGAGGGCAGTCTATTCCGGAGTCATTTCCAAAAGGTTGGCAAGTTGCGCATATCCGTCAGAAAGTGAAGTCGCCTCGCCTTTTCCCTGATTGAGAAAATCGTCGAGCGGCCCGAACTTGCGGATCGCCTCGTCGACCATCGGGTCGGATCCCTTCCTGTAGGCGCCCAGCCTGATCAGTTCTTCCATGTCGGTATATGTGGACAGCAACTGCTTTGCCCGCCGCAGTATCGGCAATTGGTTTGCCGGTACGCAACCCGGCATCGTGCGCGAAACCGACTTAAGCACGTTTATTGCCGGATAGCGGCCCCTCTCGGCAATGGCCCGCTCCATGACAACGTGTCCGTCCAGGATACCGCGCACGGCATCGGCGACCGGTTCGTTGTGATTGTCGCCTTCCACCAGCACCGTGAAGAGGCCCGTGATCGATCCGGCGCCCTCTTTGCCCGGGCCGGCCCGTTCGAGCAGACGAGGCAACTCGGTGAAGACCGTCGGCGTATAGCCCTTGGAGGTCGGCGGCTCACCGATCGACAGACCAATCTCGCGCTGAGCCATGGCGAATCGCGTGATCGAGTCCATCATGCACAGGACATTCTGGCCTTCATCGCGAAAATGTTCGGCAACGGTCATGGTCAGATAGGCCGCCTGCCGGCGCATCAGGACGCTTTCGTCGGACGTGGCGACGACGATGACCGAACGCGCGAGCCCTTCCTCGCCCAGATCGTCCTCGATGAACTCCTGAACCTCGCGCCCGCGTTCGCCGATGAGGCCGATCACGGCGACGTCGCAGTCGGTGTTGCGCGCCAGCATCGACATCAGAACCGATTTGCCCACGCCCGAACCGGCGAAGATGCCCATGCGCTGGCCTTCGCAACAGGTCACAAAGGTATTGAGAGCCCGCACGCCGAGATCGAGAGCCCCGCCGACTCGTTTACGTTCGGAGGCCGGAGGGGGTGCGCTTCGCAATTTGCGAGGCACTCCGCCATTTGGAAGGTCTCCTTTACCATCAATCGGTTCACCAAGTGCGTTTACGACTCGACCAAGCCAGGCATTGGCCGGATGAACCACGCTTTCGCGCGATTTGATGACTGCCTTGCAGCCCATGCGAACACCTTCGAGTCCCGAAAACGGCATGCAGAGCGCGTGTCCGTCGCGGAATCCGACCACTTCTGCGGGAACTTTGGGGTTATCCTCGCCGGAATCGATTAAAAGTCGCGAGCCGACGCTCATTTCGTGAAGAGGCCCCGCGATCTCCACAAGAAGGCCCTGAACCGCAGAAACCCGGCCATAAATCTCGGTGGACATCAGCGAATCAATCTCGGCGAAAAGCGCCTTCACTTAAAATTCCTTCCCTGGTTAACGGGTTTGGTAACCTATCGTTTACGACTCTGGTTAATCTTAACCTTTGGAAGGCTGACAAGCGAGAGCCATTTCGGAGTCAAAAGGGGTTTGTCGAAAGGAATCTGAACGGAGTCGGTTACACCGATTTGTTAAAGTGAAACATTAAGATTTGTGAATCGGTGTTTTTTGAGCCGATTCAACAAGTTGGTCGTTTTTCACAGAATACTCCATTCAGAGCTTGCCGCTACGAATCATAATTTGTTAACCATTATCCGATAGCTTTGAGTCGGGGTTAACAGCAGTCCTTCGTAGCGCACACCGACAGAGCCGTTGCGACTTGCCCAGGAAAGGCAGAACAAGGGGATTGGCAATGCGTGTACTGTTGATTGAGGATGATAGCGCCACGGCGCAGAGCATCGAGCTGATGCTGAAGTCCGAGAACTTCAACGTCTACACGACAGATCTTGGCGAGGAAGGTATCGACCTCGGCAAACTGTACGATTATGACATCATCATGTTGGATTTGAACCTTCCGGACATGTCCGGGTACGAGGTTCTGCGGACGCTCCGCGTTTCCAAGGTCAAGACGCCTATCCTGATCCTTTCCGGCAATGCCGGCATCGAGGACAAGGTACGCGGTCTCGGCTTCGGCGCCGACGATTACATGACCAAGCCGTTCCACAAGGACGAGTTGGTTGCGCGTATCCATGCGATCGTTCGCCGCTCCAAGGGGCACGCCCAGTCGGTCATCGTTACCGGCGACCTGAAGGTCAACCTGGACACCAAGACCGTCGAAGTCGGCGGCCAGCGGGTTCATCTGACCGGCAAGGAATACCAGATGCTGGAGCTTCTCTCCCTGCGCAAGGGAACGACGCTCACCAAGGAAATGTTCCTGAACCATCTGTACGGCGGAATGGACGAACCGGAGCTGAAGATCATCGACGTCTTCATCTGCAAGCTTCGCAAGAAGCTGGCAACCGCCACCTCCGGCAAGAACTACATCGAAACGGTGTGGGGCCGCGGCTACGTGCTGCGCGAGCCGGATGTGGAAGCCGCTGCCTGAGGCAGCGATCATCCAGACATCTTAAAAAACCCCGGTCACGGCGTGACCGGGTTTTTTTGTGTTCGTCTGGCTGAGCGAAACCTGGACCGGCAGCGCCCTCCCCTTCCTGGAAGACCGCCCTGCCGGACCGCGAAACCTGCCGTCAGAGGTTGAGCTGATAGGACGAGGGCACGTAGTGGAACCCGTTGTCCGTCGTTTCCACGTAGCCGACCGCAGGGAACGGCATGTGGTAACCGACGAAGGGGATCCGGTCTGCCGCCAGCATGCCAAACACGTTCTTGCGGGTGGCCGCGGCCGCTTCCTTGTCCATGTCGAAGCGAACTTCCCACTCCGGCCGGGCAAGCGACCAGACGTAGTGATTCGCCGTATCCGCCGCCAGGACCAGTTGCTGGCCACCGTTTTCCAGCATGAAGACCATATGGCCCGGCGTATGTCCGAACGCTCCCATTGCGCTGACACCGGACACCACGCTGTCACCGCTGCCGAGGAAGGTCATCTTCTCCGCAAGCGGCTTGACGTGGCTGGTCACCAGTTTGGTGACGCCATTCGCATCCGGATCCATCCCGCTCCAGAAGTCATATTCCTTCTGCCCCGTTACATAGCGCGCGTTCGCAAACGCAGGTGAACCGCCTTCCATCAGACCGCCGATATGATCGGGATGCATGTGGGTGAGGACGACGATGTCGACCTGCTCCGGCGTATAGCCGGCATGCTCAAGCGCCAAGCGCATGTTGCCACGCGCCGGCCGCGCCCCCTCGCCGTTACCCGTATCAAACAGAATCAGTTCGTTGCCCGTATTCACGAGCGTCGGCGTGAAGAACATGCGGAATTCATCCGCCGGAATGAAATTCTCACGGGAAACTTCCGCGAACCTCTCCGGTTCGACATTCATGCCGAACGTTCCCTGTGGCTCCTGCGCGTTGACGGCACCGTCCAGCAGGGTCGTCACTTCGAAATCACCGACCGAATAGCGCGCCACCGGTGGCGGAGCATCCCCCTTCTTCTCGGCCGCCGCAAGGGCGATCGAAGGGGCGCCGAGGCTTGCTCCCGCCACTGCACCGCCGGCCGCCAGCAGGGCATGCCTGCGCGTCAGTTCAACCTTGATTTCAGTCATCTGCCACTCCCGAATTTCGTTGATCGCTGAGCCTTCGGCCACCATATCCTGGCGTGTCCTCGGCCCTGTTCACACGTCCATAAAACTGGCATTCGCAAACCATTCGACAAGAGGGGCACGGGACGAAACCATAAATTTTCCGAGAGGGGCGGATCGCAATTGTCAGAAGAAACAGGCGCTGTTGCCGTGATCGCCACAGTGCGCGTCGCGGTGCCTGCGACGAGACGCCTCCGCCACTTCGCTTTGCGGAGCCAGCGCTCAGGTCTGACATCGAAGATCGGAAGGCAACCACAAGCGGCCTATCGGAGCGGCTACGGACGGTGCTTTGACCGTCGTCATGGGCGCAGCGCAAACGAAAAAGGCGGCCACCCGGGCCGCCTTCATTCAATTCGTTTCATCCGGCAGGACTGCCGGCCGCATCAGCGATGCAGGCCGAAGCCGGTGCCCGCTGCCAGTTTCGGCCGGGCTCCCCCGACTGCGCTCTGCGCTACCTGCTTCTTCTGGAACAGGCCGCGTTTGCCGGCAACCGGTTTGAAGGCTTCGGTCAGGCCAACCACCGTTTCGGCGGCGCCGAGGACCAGATAGCCGTCGTCGGGCAGCGCCTTGGCGATGCGCGCCAGGACTTCCGACTTGGTCTCCTGATCGAAATAGATCAGCACGTTGCGGCAGAAAACGATGTCGAACTCGCCGAGATGCGAGAAATTCTCGAGCAGATTGAGCTGCTTCCACTCCACCATTGCCCGCATGCCGGCGTTGAGCTGCCAGATGTCGCCCTTCTGCTCGAAGTACTTCAGGAGCATCTGGATAGGCAGGCCGCGCTGCACCTCGAACTGGCTGTAGAGCCCGGTCTTGGCCTTCTCGAGCACTTCCTGCGACAGGTCCGTGCCCAGGATTCTGGTCCGCCAGCCTGGCATCTTCGCCGCTGCTTCCTTGAGACAGATCGCGAGCGAATAAGGCTCCTGACCGGTCGAGGCAGCCGCACACCAGATCTTGAGCTGCTTTCGGGACGCACGGCTCTCCAGAAGCGCTGGCAGCATGGTGTCGGTGAAATGCTCGAACGGTGTCTTGTCGCGGAAGAAGAACGACTCGTTGGTCGTCATCGCCTCCACCACCTCGGTCTCCAGCGCGCGGTTGCCGCCACGCTGAAGCGTCTGGATGACGGCGCTCAGCGTTTCCAATTTGGAATTGCGGGCAATCGGCAGCAGGCGGCTTTCCACCAGGTACTGCTTGTCGTTCGACAGCACCAGACCTGAACGCGTTTTGAGAAAATTCCTGAGGAACTCAAATTCCATCGGGGTCATCGCGTGTTCCCCTTCAGAACGCGTGAGATCTTGGGACCGATATCCTTCAGCGGAAGGATATCACAGCACATTCCGGTGTTCGCGGCCGCACCCGGCATGCCCCAGACGACGCTGGTGGCCTCGTCCTGGGTGATGACGCTGCCGCCTCCGGCAGCAATCGTCTTGACGCCATCCGCTCCGTCATGACCCATTCCGGTCAGGATGACGGCGAGACTGGCCGAGCCGAAAATCTTGGCGACGCTGTCGAACAGCGGATCGACTGCGGGTTTGCAGAAATTGACCGGTGGTCCGTCCGTGAGACGGATCTTCGCGGCACTTCCGTCCTTTTCCAGCACCATGTGCTTGCCGCCCGGAGCGACATAGATGTTGCCTGCCTTCAGGACTTCACCGTCCTCGCCTTCCTTTGCCGGGCGCAGGGCAGCCTTGCCCATATGCTCGGCCAGAATGGCCGTGAAGGTTGGCGGCATGTGCTGTGTAATCACTACCGGCACATCGTTCATGGCGGTACCGACTTCCCGCATCACTTCCTGCAGAGCCTGCGGACCACCGGTCGAAGACCCGATGGCGAGGATCCGCGGCCGGGCCGACGAATAAGCGCGAGTCGTGAATTTGTTGGCGGCAGGCCCGCTAGCCTGGCCAGCCCCGCGAAAGCTTGCGCGCGTATCAGTGCCTGGACGAGCCGTTACGGGCCTGATGGGCTGTACGGTCCGGCCGGCATTCGTTTCCGCGCGCATGGACCGCACCGGTCCGCGCATGCGGACAGCTCTGGAGCCCAGCGCCTTGACCTTTTCGATCAGCTCCCGACGAAAATCGATCGAGGTCGTGATCTCGGACGAGGATTCCGGCTTCGGGACGTAATCCGCAGCACCGAGCGAAAGCGCCTTGAGACTGATTTCCGCATTTCGGCGAGTCAGGGTCGAGGCCATGATGACGATGAGATCGCGTTTCTTTGCAAGCATGAGCGGCAGTGCCGTCATGCCGTCCATTTCCGGCATCTCGATGTCCAGGACGACGACGTCCGGATCGCTCTTTTCGATATCTTCAACCGCAAGCTTGCCGTTCCTGTGAGAGCCGACAACCTTGAGGTTCTTGTCTTCACCCAGCCAGCGCGTCAGAAGTCCGCGGATAACCACGGCATCATCAACAACCATCACCTTGATCGGGTCGCTTCCGGGGCTGGCGCCCGCGGAGAGACTTCTTTGTGCAAATGCCATTGGGACCGCCCAGTGCGAAATTAGATAAGACCGACTTCCTGAAACTTCGCTTCGACGATTTCCCGATCGAAGGGCTTCATGATGTATTCGTTGGCGCCAGCCCGGATTGCCCGTGCAATGTGAGCGACGTCATTCTCGGTCGTACAGAAAACCACGATCGGGTTGTCTCCGCCTTCTTCCGCACGAAGGCTGGTCAGGAATTCCAGACCGTCCATGACAGGCATGTTCCAGTCCAGAAGGATCGCGTCCGGCATGGTCTTGCGGCATTCGTCAAGCGCCTGCTGACCGTCTTCCGCTTCTGTAATCTCGAAGTTCATGTCTTCGAGGATCCGGCGGGCCACCTTACGGATGACGCTGGAGTCATCTACAACAAGGCACTGTTTCATCGGGCGTATCTCCACTCAACGGCCACTTGTGGGCCTTTTTATGCTGCAGCCATGGGTTCACTGAACATCGAGCCCAGAAGTCGGTCGACATCGAGGATCACCATCAGCTGTCCATCCAGACGATGCACGCCTCCGGAAATCTCGGCCCAGCGGCGGTCGAGGTTCGACGGGTTCGGCTCTGCGGAAGCAGAGGTCAGTGTCAGCACCTCGCCGACGGTATCGATCACGAGGCCATAGCTTTCGTGCTTGTACTCGATGCCGACGGCCATCATCTGACCCTCCTTGAGCGGAGGAAGGTGTAGTCGACGGCGCATGTTGATCGCGGTCACGATGCGCCCGCGCAGGTTCAGGACACCCTGAACCTCTGGAGCCGACATCGGCACGCGCGTCACACTCTCGGGAACGAACACGTCATGAACCTGGGAAATCGGGAGGCCGAACAACTGGCCTCCGATCACCACAGTGACATACTGGATCATGTCAGTGGCGTTCTTCTTGTCGTCGTTGAGTTTATGTTCCAGCACACTCATGCTGCAGCTCCCATTTCACCGGAGAAGACGTCTTTCAGGGCAGCAATCAGGCCCGGACGGTCGAATTTCGCGACATAGTCGTCAAATCCGGCCTGGCGTCCGCGTTCGATCGAAGCCGGCGTCACCATGGAAGACAGGGCCAGCACCGGGATGTTGCGGAACCGCGGATCGCGGCGAAGCGACTCGCAGAACTCGAAGCCGTTGATTTGCGGCATTTCGATATCGCTGACGATGGCGTGGAACTTGTCGCCGTTTTCCAGAAGTTCAAAGGCCTGATGCGGTCCGTCGCAGGTGGTCACATCGTAACCAGCCGCTTTCAGAACCGGCGTCAGCATGTTCCGGAAGAAGGACGAGTCGTCGACGAAGAGAACCTTCTTGGTCAGCGCCTCGATGTCCATTTCCTTGCGCATGAACCAGTCTTCGAAGGCCTGCGGCAGATAGTAGCCGAGGTCGATGATTTCCGTGGCGCGCTCCTTGATGACCGCCGAGCCGAGAATGCCCGGACGTTCGGAACCCACCTCGATGTTCATGCGCTCCTCGACGATGTCGACGATTTCGTCGACCACGAGGCCCATGGACCGGCCGGCATCGGAGAACACCAGCATCGGCTGCGTGCCTTCCGACTTGTGGCAATCGCCTTCGTTGACGTAGACCAGCGGCATGAGGGAACCGCGGTACTGCACCAGATCGCGGCCGTTCGAACGCTCGATTTTCGAGACTTCGAACTCTTCCAGACGCGTGACCAGCGAGAGCGGCACTGCTTTCGGCTCCGGCGCACCGGCGCGGAACAGCAGCAGGGAGATCGCGTTCTGGCTGGTGACCGCACGGCTCGCCAATTCTTCCTGATCCTCTTCCTGGCTTTCGGCAACAGCGCTGGAGGCATGGCTTGCCATGGCACCCGCGATACCGTTCGGATCGATGATCATGATCACCGAGCCGTCACCCAGGATGGTGTTCCCGGAGAACATGCCGAGGTTGCGCAGCATGGTCGACATCGGCTTGACCACGATTTCTTCCGTGTGGAAGACACCGTCGACGACAACGCCGAAAGTCTGGCTGCCGACCTGCATGACGACGATGAAGCCGTTGTCCGCGTCAATCGCGTCCTCGACGTTCTCGCCTTCATAGATGCCAAGCAGCTGGGACAGATGCACAAGCGGCAGAAGCTTGTTGCGCAAGCGCAGCACCGGCGTGTCCTTGATCCGCTCTATGCGGTGCTCGGAATTGGTCTGCACGCGGACCAGTTCGACCACGGACAGCTGCGGGATCGCAAAACGGTCGCCGCCGGCTTCGACGATCAGCGTCGAGACGATTGCAAGCGTCAGCGGGATCTTGATGATGAAGCTGGAGCCCTTGCCCGGCACCGATCGCAGGTCGACGGTACCGCCGATCAGCTCGATGTTGTTGCGCACCACATCCATGCCGACACCACGTCCGGAGACACTGGTGATGGCCGCCGCGGTGGAGAACCCGGCCGCAAAGATGAACTTGTGGATCTGGCTGTCCGTCATCTTCTCGACTTCGGCTTCGGAAGCCAGGCCGCGTTCGATGACTTTCGCCTTCACCTTTTCAACATCGATGCCCTTACCGTCGTCGCGGACTTCGATGATGATGTGGCCGCCTTCATGATAGGCCGCAAGGGTAATGGTACCCTTTTCGATCTTGCCGGAGGCCCGACGTTCTTCCGGACGCTCGAGGCCGTGATCCGCAGAGTTGCGGACCATGTGCGTGAGCGGATCCTTGATCATTTCGAGAACCTGGCGGTCCAGTTCGGTATCCGCCCCGATCATTTCCAGTTCGATCGGTTTCTCGAGTTCCTGACTCAGGTCGCGAACGATACGCGGCAGTTTCTGCCACGCGTTGCCGATCGGCTGCATGCGCGTCGCCATGACGCCTTCCTGCAGCTCGGCCGTCACGTTCGAAAGACGCTGAAGCGGAACCTTGAATTCGCTGTCTTCGTGACGGCGCACGATTTCCAGAAGCTGGTTACGCGTCAGCACCAGCTCGGACACCATCGTCATCAGGTGTTCGAGCGTGTCGACCGCAACGCGGATGCTCTGGTTGGAGACGCCGCCTCCGGAAGCCTTCTTCTCGCCGGCTTCCTTCTTCTCCGCCTTCTCGGGTGCCTTGGCCTCGGCAGGCTCTGCCTTGGCTTCAGCCTTCACGGCCACAGGTGCGGGAGCTGCTTCCTCGATTTCCTCGGGCTGCTCTTCGACTTCGGCTTCGGCAATCTCGACTTCGATCTCGGTTTCCTGGAAGGCGCGCTCCAGTTCGTCGAGGGAAACTTCGCCCGGGCGCAAGGGGCGCTCAAGGGCCTGGTCCGCTTCCTCAGCTGCGGGTGCTTCGGCTTCGGCAGCGACTTCCTCGGCTTCCGCATCGGCACCACCGCCTGCCATGGCCGCATCGGCCTTGGCGGACATGGCCTCAAGCTGCGAAATCAGCTCGCTGTCGTCACCCTGCGGCTCCTCGCCCTCTGCGGCTTCAAGCTCACCCAGGATGTCCTTGATCTGGTCAATCGACGTCAGGATAAGAGAAACGGCTTCCTGCGTGACGGGAGCGCCGTCGCGGAATTTGCCCATAAGGGTTTCTGCCGCATGCGCTATGCCTTCAAGACGGGGAAGACCCAAAAAGCCACAGGTGCCCTTGATCGTGTGCACCAGACGAAAAATATTGTCTAGGATAGTAGCGTTGTTGGGTTCCTGCTCGAATTTCACGAGCTCGACATCAACAACATCGAGACTTTCATTGGTCTCGGTTATAAATTCCCTGAGGAGGTCGTCCATGGCCTGCTCTCACCCGACTTGTTACTGGTTCCGCATCCCCCGGCAGGGGACGTCTGGACCGAGAAGTCCATGAGAGCTAGGTTGGCCTCAAAGAGTTAAGATACGCTGAAACGGGCCGTAACTTTTGAACGACCGTGTCAGACCTTGGGAAGCGCTGTGATTTTTACCAGCTCTTCTTGCTTTTCTATCGCCAGAACCATGTCAGATTCACGAGCTAGAAGCAGAGTGTAAATCGGCTGAACAGAGTGCGCATCGACGCGTTCAGGCTCTTCTCCGCTCAGAGTTTCCTTCATTCCCAATGGGATACGCGGATTTAGACCGCTCGCCTGAAGCGTGAAGGACGGGGATTTTGGATCTCCCTGCATCTCCGCCTTGATTTCACCGCCCCTCGGCACACACTGATTAGCGATCAAGATAAGATTAAGAAGCAATTTTACGTAATTCTTCGGCATCAGATGCCGCTCGATCTGCCAGTTCAGATCGGACTTCTCGTTCTCCATGAAACCGCTCGCGACGGTCTTGGCGTCACCGAGATCGATTTCGGCGCCGGCCGATCCGGCCGCGCCGAATGCAAGACGGGCGAACTGAAGCTTTGCCGAGGCCTGGCGGGCGCTCTTGCGAATGAGGTCCATGGCGAATTCGCGCATGTCCTCCGACCCCTCCTCGTCGAGCACCTCAAGCCCGTTGGTGATGGCACCGACGGGGCTGATGATGTCATGGCAGACGCGGCTTGCCACCAAAGCGGCTAGGTCCAGAGAGGAAAGCTCTTTGAGTGCGGACATGGCGGAACAGGCTCTTGTTGAATGTCGCTGTTAAGGAACGATTCGTTATATTCGCGGAAAGAGTTACACATAGACAAAGCCGCTGCCAAGGCGGGGTCCCCGGCAATTCGGGTCTTGAGACGAAAGTTTGACAGATTGGCCACACTGAAACGGGCCGGTCGGGACCCCGGCAGAATATCGTCTGGCGAGCCTCTCGCCCCTGTTTCGCGGCTGCATCCGAATGCCGATGGCATGGCAGGCGACGCTCACCGCATGCCGGGCTCGGCGTCAGTGCCTGACCGCGCAGCCGACCTTGCCTGCGTTCTCCTCAGCGTCCTTCAGAAGCTGCTTGCCATTGACCAGGAACAGAAACCGGTTCACGACCGAGTGGAAGAAAATCAGCCGTCCCTCGAACGTGGCGTAAATGAACGGGTTTCCCGCCGCGGCGAAGCCTTCGGCAAGCGCGTAGCCACCGCAGCCGGTAAACAGCGGCGCATAGGCTTCCGGATCGCGCTTGAAGGCGGCCATGTTGCCCTCGTTCACGAAGACCCAATCAGCCCCGCCCCACCTGTATTCGTGGTCCCGACTGCCCTTTCGCGGAAAGCCGTCCACGAAATAGCTGACCGGGTCATGGCCGCCGATAGCGTAACCGCTGATCGGATCGGGCACAAAAACCTGGGGACGCGCAAGACCTTTCCCGGAAAAAGCGCCGAGAAGGAGTATCAATACCAGAGGAAGACATATCCATGTCTTTTTTTGAGGCCAGCTTTGCATCGATTCGGCTATGTAGGACCCGATAACGCATACGAATCATCACGACGTTGGTGAAGTTTAGCATTTTGCCCCGGCCGGACCGCAAGATTACGCCTGTCCGGATCTGAGACGAGGAGATTTCGTTCGATGGCCCAAAGAACCTGGCCCCTGGCCAGCCTGCTCTCAGCCCTGTGCGTGTGTCTTTTCCTGATTGCGGCCCATGCCCCGGCCCTTGCCCAGACGTCCAACAGCGAACCCATCCCCCCCGGGAACACCTATAATGAAGACGAGATCCTGCAGGCGGGACATCAGTTCTTCGGCTCGGTGACCGGCGGCCTAGCTTCCGTTGTGGAAAAGGCCTTTTCCAGCTACGGCGAGCCGAACGGTTATGTCCTCGGCGAAGAAGGCTCCGGCGCCTTCGTGGCGGGGGCCCGATACGGCGAAGGCAATCTCTACACCCGCAACGCCGGCACGCATAAGGTCTTCTGGCAAGGACCTTCCTTCGGCTGGGACTTCGGTGCCGACGGCGCCCGGGTCATGATGCTGGTCTACAATCTGCCTTCGGTGAATTCGATCTACGCCCGCTTCACAGGCATCAACGGCTCCGCTTATCTTGTCGGCGGCGTCGGTATGACCGTTCTTCTGCGGGACGAGATGGTGCTCGTTCCGGTCAGAGCCGGTGTCGGCGCCCGCCTCGGCGTGAACATGGGCTATCTCAAGTTCACCAATCGGCCGACCTGGAACCCTTTCTGACACGGCCACCTTGCCCATTGACCCGCTGGCGGCATTCCGCCGGCGGAGATTGCAGACGTTTCCTGCAGCTATTTCAGATTGACAATATTCCGCGTTAACGCGTTTTTGTGCCCATGGTGGCACCATGGTGTGGCCTCAGAACACTTGGCGGAAGGCCGTGTCTCGTCTAATGATGGGATGGTTGACCCGAAGAAATGTTGCCGGGAGCCCGATTTGATTGAAGCAGCGATGTATGTGGCATTGGGATTCTGCACCGCCGGTCTGATCGGCCTTGCAATCCTGCCTGCCTTCTATCGCAGGGCCGCGCGCCTGACCGAAGAAGCGCTGCGCGCCGTCAATCCCTCCAGCTACGCCGAAGTCAGGGCTGCCCAGGATCAGGCACGTGCCCTCCATGCAGTGGAACTGCGCCGGGTCGAAACGCAACTCGACCACGAGCGCGAGAAAGCGGCTCGCTTTCACATGGAATCCTCGCGCCTGAAAGCAGAGATCTCCGAGCAGAGCCGCCTGAGCCAGAACCGCATTGATGAACTGGAATCCCGGATTGCCGCCATTGCAGGCAACGACCAGGCCATCGACCTCCTCACCGCCGAGATCGGCACGCTGAAGGAAAAACTCGCCGAAGCCGAAAAGGCGCTCGCCGACAGCTGGGCCGAAGATCGCAAGGAAGGCTCGCCGGACAAGGCGAAGGACACCACGGCATCCGAGGAGGAAGATGTCAGCTGGCTGCCGGCCACCGATACGATGATGCTCGCCACCATCACCGGGCTCGAAGCAGAAGTCGCGACGCTCAAGGCGAAGCTCTCCAGTTACGAGCCGACCGTTGCCAGTGAAATCGACGCCTCCCTCAGGGAAGCCGCCAAGGCGCGTCTCGCAGAGCTCGAAGGCCAGCTCGTCGACACGGAATCGAAATATATCGCGGCCCAGGCCGAGGTTACCCGGCTGTCGCTGTTGCTGGATTCAGCCAACGCCAGCGAAGCCGACCTTCAAAAGGCACTGGACTCGCAGTTGCAGTCCCTTGCGGAAGAAAACGCCCGCCACCAGTCGGATCTCGAAAGCAAGGACAGGCTGCTTCGGCGCATGGCCGGCCAGGTCGAACGCCTGCGCGAAGACCTGTCCCGGTCTCCCGCCCTTCTGGAACTGCGCAAGGAACTGAAGACCCTCGCCGCCAGGGTCGTAAGCGCGGACACGGTGACCATATCCTCCGCCCAGCCGCCGGCAGGGCCCGCCGCTACACCGTCCTCGGTTCCGGGAAAGGCCCTTGCCGCCCCGGCGCCTACCGCGCCTGTCCAGAAAAAAGCCCAGCCGTTGGCTCAGCTTCAGCAAAAGGGCGGGACCACACGGAAGCTGGACACTTCCGACCTCAAGCCTGTCCGGACCGCCCCCGGCGAGACGGACAATGCCCCTGCGGCCTCCGACCCTACTGTTCCGAAGGAACAGGAGCCGACAAAATCGGCGAACATCGCCAATGCCGCCGACGCGCTCGTCAGCCGCATCATGGCCTCCAATCGCAGCAAGCTTGCCGCGTCTGAAGTCGGCAAGCGCAAGGAACCGGCCAAGGCCCCGGCGCCTTCCCCCCCCTCTGCCGACGCTGACTCGCAGAAGGCCAAGGTCGGCAAGGCGAAGAAGGATGTCGCCTGAGCTGGGCGAACAGGGTCATTCCGGTGCAAATCGACAAGAAAAGATGAGATCGCGCTAGATGCTGATCGAACGTCACAATTCCATCCTCGAGCTTGCCCGCCAGATGGGCCGGGTCAACGTCGATGATCTGGCGCGACGCTTCGACGTCTCCCCGCAGACAATTCGCAAGGATCTCAACGAGCTTTGCGAGCGCCGCCTTCTGGCTCGCACCCATGGCGGGGCGCTGCTGTCCTCGGGTATCGAGAACGTGGGCTATGAGGCCCGCAGGATCATCTCCAGCAAGGAGAAGGCAGACATCGGCGAAAGCGTCGCGGCCCTGATCCCGGACAACGCCTCGATCTTCATCAATATCGGCACGACCACGGAAGCCGTTGCGCAGGCCCTTCTCCAGCACCGCGGGCTGATGGTCATCACCAACAACCTGAATGTCGCAAGCCTCATGCGCGGCTACACGCAGATAGAGGTCGTGGTCGCCGGCGGCGTCCTGCGCCATTCCGACGGCGGTATCGTCGGCGAGGCGGCGGTTGATTTCATGCGCCAGTTCAAGGTCGATTTCGCGATCGTCGGAACGTCTGCGCTCGATGCGGACGGATCCCTGCTGGACTATGATTACAGGGAAGTGAAGGTCACCAAGACCATCATGGAAAACGCGCGGCATGTCATCCTGGCAGCCGACAGCACCAAGTTCGAGCGCACGGCCCCTGTGCGCGTCGCCCATCTCTCACAAGTCAGCACCTTCGTCACGGACAGATGCCCGAGCGCGGGCTTCGCCCGGATCGCCGCAGATGCCGGGGTCACCGTGATCGAGACAGAACAGCAGGAAACAGACCTCACGGACTGACACCTCGGTCAGTCTGTCTGATCATTTCCAAAGAGTTCAGTTCCCCGACCGCCTCCCGTGAGTGGCGTCATGCAACTTTTAACCGCGAAACGCGTTACCGAACGGGTAAGGCTGCAAATGGGGGAGTCAGACCGGATGTCGCCGCGAAATTTATCGCCCTCTGCGTGCCCCGGTCGCACTTCTTCGAACAATGACGCGCCTCAAATGGCTTTGATGGCCGGATGTCGTTTGTTGACGAGGGACAGCCGGTTGCACGAACGGGTGCCGTGCGGGCCGCCACGACCCCGATTGCTTGCTTTTGTCCGGCGCGACATAATGACTTTTGACGACCCCAACTGAAGACAGGTCAGTCAGCCTCATCTGAAAGATGACATTCGAAGTCCTGAGACACAGCCCGGGCAATTTGCGAAAGTGAACAGGAAGATCAATGGATCAGGCGATCGAACAGAATTCGGACAACGCTAAGTTTGACCACCCGATCGTCGCCGTCGGCGCGTCGGCCGGGGGCGTGGAAGCGCTGAAGACCTTCGTCTCGTTCATTCCGAAGGATACGCGCTCGAGCTTCGTCATTCTTCCGCATCTTGCGCCCGATCATGACAGCCAGCTCGGCGACATCCTGGGACGTGCGGCGGCACTGCCGGTGCTGGAGGCCGACCAGAATATGCCGGTGGAGGCCGGCCACATTTACGTTCTTACCCCAGCCCGCTATCTGGCCCTGGTCGATCATGGCCTGTTTGTTGAAGCCCCGGCCGAGCCGCGCGGACTGCGGATGCCGATCGATTATTTCATGCGCTCGCTCGCTAAAACCGCCGGATCTCTAGCCGTCGGCGTGGTCCTTTCGGGAACGGGAAGCGACGGTACGATCGGCCTGCGGGAGATCAAGGGAGCGGGCGGCGTTGCCCTCGCCCAGTCGCCGGAAACATGCCTCTATGACGGCATGCCGAACGCCGCGATCGAAGCCGGGGTCGTCGACAAGGTCGGCGACCTGGAAGACCTTTGCAAGACCATAACCGAACTCGCCGACCGACTGCAGCAGGCTCCGGAAAGCAACGACTTTCCGAAAAAGGACTTGAACGACGTCCTGGCGCTGCTCAAGGCACGGACGGGGCATGATTTCACCGCCTACAAGGGCGGGACCGTCACCCGGCGCGTTCGCCGCCGCATGAACCTCCTGCGCTTCGACACGCTCGCGGACTATCTCGCGTACCTGCGCGAAAATTCCGACGAGCTCAGGCAGCTTTTCGACGACATGCTGATCAACGTAACCTGCTTTTTCCGCGACACGACGGTCTGGGACAATGTCAGGTACAAGATCATCGCTCCGCTCATTGAAAATGCTGCAGCCAAGCGGGATCCCATACGGATCTGGGTGCCCGCCTGTTCCTCCGGAGAGGAGGCCTTTACGATCGCCATCCTGATGGAAGAGGAATGTTCCAAGCAACAGCAGCCTTGCGACTGGCAGATCTTTGCCACTGACCTCGACGCGGATGCCGTCGCTCACGGCCGCGAAGGATATTACCGCGAAAGCATTGCCGACGACGTCAATGCAGAGCGTCTTCAGCGCTTTTTCAAGCGCGAGAACGCGGGGTACCGGATCAACAAGAACCTGCGGGACAAGGTCGTTTTCGCCCATCAGAACGTTTTGACCGATCCTCCCTTCTCTCGCCTCGATTTCATAAGTTGCCGAAATCTCCTGATCTACCTCGACAACAAGCATCAGGAACAATTGCTCGAGACCTTCCATTTCGCTCTCAAGGAAGAGTGCTTTCTGCTTCTGGGAACGTCGGAGACGACGGGGCCGCGCAAGCATGAATTCCAGGCGCTGGAGTCCAAGGACCATATCTTCGTGCGCAAGCCCGGCCGGTCGATTGCGCGGCTCAGCCCGCGTGCCGATGCGGCTTTGGCGGGCGGGCTTGGCAAACCCGCATTTTCGAGCAGCCAGGAACGCCAGCGCGATCTTGCCGACAAGGTTCGCCGCTCCCTTCTGGAACGCTACGCGCCGGCGGCCGTGACCGTGCAGGAGACAGGCGAAATCGTCTATTTCCATGGACCGGTCCGGCGCTTTGTCGATCATCCGGAAGGCGCACCAAGCAACTCCATTTTCGATATCTTGCCGCCTGCGCTGCGAAGCCGGGCGAGAGAAGCGATCAAGGCGACTAAAGCCGCCGGCAACGACACCTTTCGTCGCAGCGCAAAAGTTCGCTTCGCGGATCGCGACGCAACAGTGAATCTCGAATGCGCGTTGATCAGGGACATGGAACAAATCCTGTTCGTGCTCACGTTCATCGAAGTGGAAGATCATGAGGCGCCCGAGTCTCCGACCGCCGGAGGCGAGACCGATCAGGTGGTCCAGCTCGAAAGTGAGCTGGCCATTCTCCGTGAGGATTTGCAGACGACCGTTGAAGAGCTTGAAACCTCGAACGAGGAGCTCAAGGCCAGCCATGAGGAAGCCGTCGCTGCGAACGAAGAACTGCAATCCGCCAACGAGGAGCTGGAAACGAGCCGGGAAGAATTGCAATCGCTCAACGAGGAACTGATCACAGTCAACAATCAGCTCGAAGAGAAGATCGCCGAAGTGGAAAAATCCACCGACGACATGCGCAACCTGCTCACCAGTACGAAACTGCCGGTTCTTTTCCTCGATCCCGAGCTCAAGATCAGCGGCTTCACGCCAAGCCTGGCGGATCTGGTGGAGACGCGCGACGGCGACATCGGCCGGCCGGTCACCGAATTGGCCTTCAAGGTGGACGATACGCGTCTCATCGAGGATGCCCTCTCCACGCTGGCCGATCTGACACCGGCAGAGATGCAGATCCGCAGCAGTACGGGCGAGACGTATTTGCGCCGCATCCAGCCCTATCGCACCTCCGATCAGCGTATCAATGGCGTCGTGGTGACATATGCGGATATCAGTCAGCAGGCCGATATCGCAGAAATGCTTGCCGGGCGCGAGCGCCAGCAACGCATTATCGCCGAAGTGGGCCAGACGGCCCTGAATGCCCGAGACCTGACCGTTTTCCTCAACGAGCTGTGTGCCTCGCTCAGGGTCGCGCTGAACTGCGATTTCGCCAAGGTGCTCAGGTTCGACGCGCAGGACGATCGCCTGGATCTGGTGGCAGGCGCGGGCTGGACGAGCGGCGCGGTCGGCAAGACGACGGTCCCGAGCGGGGTCAAGAGCCAGGGCGGCTATACCCTCAAGCAGGACAGCCCCATTCTCGTAACCGACATTGCCGAGGAGCGCCGGTTCGACGCGCCCCAGTTGCTGACGGACAACGGGGTCAGGTCGGGTGTAAGCTGCCTGATCGAAGTCGGCGGGAAAAGATGGGGCGTGCTCGGGCTGCATGACCGCGACCCGAACCATTTCCTGCGTGAGGACCTCACCATCATTCAGGCGGCCGCGAATGTCGCCGCCTCTACCATCATGCAGATCGAGCGCGAATCCCATATCGCACGCGAAAGCCTGATATCCTCGCTCGCCCTCAAGGCGGCGGATCTGGGCGTCTGGCAATATGATGTATGGTCGCAAGATGTCGTGCTGCACAACCGCCTGAAGGAAATGATCGGGATCGAACAGTCCAGATCGACTGCTCCGCTGTCTGACCTGCTCAGCATGGTCCTGCCGGATGATCGGGAGCGCTTTGAATCCGCCCTTCAGAAAACGTGTGAAGACGGAACGCCCCTGAAGGAGGAATTTCGACTGATACGGCCTGATGGCGGCGAGATCTGGATGGTCGCTCGCGGAGAGCGGATGCGGGAAAACGGCCGCCTTACCGTTCTGGGCGTCAACACCGACATAACCGAACGCAAGGCCAGCGAGGAGCAGAACCGCTTCGTTATGCGCGAGTTGGACCACCGCGTGAAAAACGTGCTGGCCATCATACTGTCGATCGCCAAGATAACGGGGCGAACAGCGACCGACTTCCCGTCCTTCATCGAATCCTTCGAAAACCGCCTTCAAGCGATGGCGCGAACCCACAGCCTGCTGGCCGAAGGTCGCTGGCGGGGCGCGGGTTTGCGATCGCTGGTCGGAGACGAACTGGCTCATTCCGAGTCTGGCAGGAATGTTACCATCGACGGGCCGGATGTGGCCCTGAGTCCGACCGCCGCGCAGGCCTTTTCCATGGCACTGCACGAGCTTTGCACCAACGCAATGAAATACGGTGCCTTCTCCGTGGCTGACGGCGAACTGCTGGTTTCCTGGCAGCGGATCAACGCAAGCGATCGTGAAGAAAAACTTCTGTTTGAATGGAAGGAACGGAAGGGGCCAGAGGTCAAAAAACCGGAAACCAAGGGCTACGGCTCGACCGTTCTGGAACGCATTTTCAGCACGCAGCTGAGCGCCCGGACTCAAATCGACTTCGCACCCGAAGGCCTCGTGGTCACGTCGGAAATTCCGATCCAGCAACTCTCCACCGGGGCGGCCATAAAGGAGGCGAAAACGACGCCGCTTCCACCGCAGATCGATCTGTCGCCCCTTGTCGACGCCCGGGTCCTCGTTCTCGATGACGAATGGCTGATCGCCGAACAGCATGCACAATATCTGCTTGGAGCCGGCGCTTCCGTGCTCGGCCCGTTCAACACCATCGATCAGGCGCGCAAGCCCCTGGGGGTCGAAAAAATCGATTGCGCGGTCCTCGACTACAACATCGGTGGTCAGTCCGTTGAAGACCTTATTCCTCAATTCAGGGCAAAGGGCATCCCGGTCCTGATCGTCTCCGGTTACGGATCTGCGGTCGAGTTCAGCGAACGCACAGGCGGGCTGCACTACCTCGCAAAACCTGTATCCCCGGCGGCGATGCTCGGCCGTGTCGCACTGCTCATCGAAGAGCAGAGAGGCGATGATGCGCCGTGACCTGATCGCAATCGGAGGCAGCGCCGGCGGCTTGCGGGCTCTGCTGGACCTGCTGAAATTCTACGAGCCGGTGGCTTCGGCCACGCTTTTTCTGGTCATCCATAGGGCGAACGAAGCGGGACATCTTCTGGAGATTCTGCGCGTAGCAAGCCCGGTTGAAGTATGTGAGCCCGAAGATGGCGCTCCTATCCGGTCCGGCTGCCTGTATGTCGCCCCGCCCGACTGTCACATGCTGATTGGCAATGCGCATCTTCATCTGCGCCGCGGACCGCGCGAGAACAACTTTCGTCCCGCGATCGATCCCCTGTTCCGGTCGATGGCAATCTTCGGTCAGGCACGCTCTACCGGTGTCATCCTGTCAGGTTACATGGACGACGGCGCGGCGGGCTGCAGGGCAATCGCTTCCACCGGCGGCAAGATTGTCGTTCAGGATCCGGCCGATGCGACGACCCCGTTCATGCCCCGCGCTGCAATCAGCGCGATCGGTGAGCCTGAATTGATTGCACCTGCCGGCCAGATCGGCGCGCATCTGTCCCGCATTGTCGCGGAAGAGGCCGGCCCCTCGACTCCGGCATCTGAGAATATCCGCCTCGAGTTGATGATCGCCGGACTGGAGAAAGCGAAAATGTCGAGTGAGGAAAAGCTGGGGGAACTCTCGCCGTACAATTGTCCGGACTGCAATGGCGTTCTCTGGAAGATCCAGGACGGCCCGCTGACAAGGTTCCGCTGCCATACCGGTCACGCCTATACCGAAAATTCCCTCGATCTGCGGCAGGAGGAACTGCTTGAGCGGAACCTTTATGATGCCTTGCGTGCACTTCGGGAAAAGGCTGCGCTTCTGCGCGAAATTGCCGGCAAGAATGATAACCAGCGTGTCCGCCTGCTTTCGCGTGCAGACGATTACGACGCCGATGCCCGGCAGGTAGAAGAGATGATTCTTGCGCGAAAATCCCGGGTCGTTTGACCCCGGGGCCGGATCGGCATTCCCGAAACACTGGGGAAAAGCAACGCAAAACCCCTGTACCGCCGTGTGGAACGGCAGTGGAAATCCTGTGCGCATTCTGGGGAGAAATGGCACGCCCAACGGGACTCGAACCCGTGTTTCCGCCGTGAAAGGGCGGCGTCCTAGACCGCTAGACGATGGGCGCGCGGTGCTCAGCGGTGAGCTGAGGAGGCTGCGTATACGGCTGCCCGGCCAAAGACGCAACCCCTTTTTTGGCATTTTAAGTCAGATGCCTGTTCATAACTTCACCGGGCGACGAAATCCGTACGGCCCAGCTGTTTTCCGGTTTCAGGATCAAAGCGCAAAAGCGCGGTCCGGCTGCCCTCGCGAACGAGAACCAGCAGCAATCCGTCCGTGATGGAGGCCTGCATCACCTCGGCTTCCGGTCCCACCGCGATGCTGGACGCAAAGGCCGCATTTTCGGGATCGGCCTTGTAGCTATTGATCTTGTAGAGAATTGCTGCAAAGACAGCGATAAATCCGGCGATCATGATCAGGGACGAACCGAGCAGCATGCGTTTCAGTTTGGCCTGGACCCGCTGGGCCGCCGGGTCGAGAGGTTCCTCATCCGGACGGCCGTCCCGATAATCAGGTTTTGACATGGCAAACTATTCCCCCGAAGATCCGGCCGGTCCGGACTCCGAATTCTCGTTGACGGTTGATGCAGCCGATGCCGGAAAGCGGCTGGACGCGGTGTTGGCATCCCATCTGGACACGCTCAGCCGAAACCGGATTCAGTCCCTGATCAAATCGGGTGACGTCACCGTCGGCGGCGCGAAAATAGTGGAGCCGAAATACCGGGTCAATGAAGGCGATGCCCTGACCCTGACTTTGCCCGAACCCGAGGACCCCGAGCCCAAGGGTGAGAACATTCCGATTTCCGTCGTCTATGAGGACGAGCATGTGATCGTGGTGGACAAGCCGGCGGGGCTTGTGGTCCACCCGGGCGCCGGCAACTGGACGGGAACCCTGGTCAATGCCCTGATCCATCATTGCGGCGACAGCCTTTCGGGGATAGGCGGCGTCAAGCGGCCCGGCATTGTCCATCGGATCGACAAGGATACGTCAGGCCTGCTCGTCGTCGCCAAGTCCGACCAGGCCCACCAGGGGCTGTCCGCGCAGTTCGCCGACCATGGCCGCACCGGCCCGCTGGAACGCGCCTATTCCGCGCTCGTCTGGGGTGCCCCATCCAATCTGAAGGGCACGATCAACGCCAATCTGGCCCGCTCTCAGGCCAATCGCCAGAAGATGGCCGTCGTCAAGACAAGCGGCCGGCATGCCGTGACTCACTGGCAGGTTCGCGAGCGTTTCAGCACCGCTGACGAGGCCACCCTCGCCTCGTTGATGGAGTGCCGCCTCGAAACCGGGCGCACGCATCAGATCCGCGTCCACATGGCCCATATCGGTCATCCTCTCATCGGCGATGACGATTATGGCTCCGGATTCAAGACCAAGGTCAACCGTCTTGATGAACCATTGAAGTCCGCCGTCGCGGGCTTCCGCCGACAGGCGCTGCATGCCGGGCTTCTGGCTTTCGAACACCCGATCAGTGGGAAAACGTTGCGCTTCGAGAGCCCATATCCGGAGGACTTCGCAAAACTTTTGTCCACATTACAAAAATTTTAGGACGCAATTCTCTTTTCCAGCAATGTAATTGGCCAGTTTCGACCTATATTTATTTTTCTGTGTGCCGAAACGGACACGACCCTGCGCCGTTTACCTCGGAGAGGCTGCTTGCGTTTTGACGGAGCAGTGAGAATGTAGACCGGTGCAAACCTGACGAAAGGGGGTGCATTCTATGGCCCAAAACGTACCGACACTCACAGCCGGGGAAGGCGGATTAAGTCGCTACCTGGATGAGATTCGCAAGTTTCCGATGCTCCAGCCGCAGGAAGAGTACATGCTCGCCAAGCGGTACAAGGAGCACGAAGATCCGGAAGCGGCCGAGCGTCTGGTGAACTCCCACCTCCGTCTGGTCGCAAAGATTGCCATGGGTTACCGCGGCTACGGCCTGCCCATCGGCGAAGTCGTCTCGGAAGGCAATGTCGGCCTCATGCAGGCCGTCAAGCGGTTCGAGCCCGACAAGGGCTTCCGCCTCGCGACCTACGCCATGTGGTGGATCAAGGCAGCGATCCAGGAATACATCCTGCGCTCCTGGTCCCTGGTCAAGATGGGGACGACCGCCAACCAGAAACGGCTCTTCTTCAATCTGCGACGCCTGAAGGGCAAGATCCAGGCCCTGGACGAGGGTGATCTGAAGCCGGAACAGGTGGCCGAAATCGCAACCCGTCTGGGTGTCAGCGAAGACGAAGTCATCTCGATGAACCGCCGTCTGGGCGGCGATGCCAGCCTGAACGCCCCGGTGCGCGCGGAAGCCGACGCCGGTGAATGGCAGGACTGGCTGGTGGACGAGGGCGAGAGCCAGGAAACCTTGCTGGCGAACCAGGAAGAACTGGACATGCGCCGTCAGCTTCTGAGCGACGCCATGGACGTTCTGAACGACCGCGAACGCCGTATCTTCGAGGCACGCCGCCTGTCCGAGGACCCGATGACCCTGGAAGACCTTTCGGGCGAATTCGGCGTCAGCCGGGAACGCGTCCGCCAGATCGAGGTGCGCGCATTCGAAAAGGTCCAGAAAGCCGTGCGCAACAGCGCCCGCTCCAAGGAGCTGCCGGCGGCCTGACGTGTTCGCCCTGCCGAACGCGTGGGGCGGCACAATCGACACGGACTGAACGACACGAAAAACGCCGGAGCTCTCTCCGGCGTTTTTCGTTTTCCGACCATCGTTTGACCCGCCGGCATCGGTGTGGGTACACGGGCGCTGGTACCCCCGCGAAGGGCTCCCACCGCCACACGGATCAGTCCAGCTGCAAGACGGTAGGTGCCGAATTGCTCGTGTCGGAGGATAGCCGCGATCAGGTGCCCGATTTCGCGTTTCTGGAGGCGGCGAAATTCCCCTGAAGGAAAAAAGCCGGCCGATCAAGACCGCAGCAGGAAGAGGGATGCAGCATACCTGCCCTCTCCCCGATGGATTTCCAAAGCCGTTTCGAAGACATGATCGCCGACCAGAAGGCCGACGCGGAAAAGAACAGCGCCGTGCATGACACGGCGCTGCATTTTGAGATCACTGCAATCAGCAGCAATCAGTTGAGATCGACCGCAGACGGTGCAACGGCCTTGAGAGGGGCGTCGACGATGTAGGCACGCATGCTTTCCGTCGTCGGCTCATCCGCCTTGATGACGCCCTTGGAGACGATCCACTTGCCTTCGGAGACCAGAAGGTTCAGCAGATCGTCATCGAGTTCCATCCCGACGTCGACGTCCTGCCACATGGTTTCAACGGCCGCGACGTCCATGGCCCCCTTCATGTTGGCGGCGACCGCTTCCATGGCAGCCTTCGGATCTGCCTTCACATCCGCGTCCGCCTTTGCCAGCGCACCCAGAAAGACTTCCATCATTTCCTGCTTGTTCTCGATGGCGTCGCCCGAGGCAGCAATGATGAAGTGCACCTGATAGCCTGGTGCCCGCAGTTCGCGGTAGTTGTCGCCGAGGGTGGATTTCGCATTGGCGTAGAAAGTCGGGAACATAACCGCAGCCTGAATATCGCCGCGCACCAGCGAGGAAACGAGATCCACCGGCGAAGCGTTGATGACCTCGGCCTGCACATCCGCACCGCTCAGCACTTCGCTGAGATAGTAGTCGACATTGGTGCCGAGGGTCGTGCCGATCTGCAGCCCTTCCAGATCCGCCGGCGTTTCGAATTGGCCGTATTCGGCGGACCCGATAATGCGTGATCCGGTAAACCGCGCGAGATCTGCAACGACGCCGAAATCCTGTCCGGTCAGAGCGCCGGTCACGGCGGGGAATTCGGCCATGAAGGCGAAATCGACCTGACCACCCAGAAGTGCCTCGAAGCCTTCGCGGCCGGAGGGAAAGGAAACGATGTTCAGGTCAATGCCGGCATCTTCGAAATAGCCCTTCGCCAGCGCCACATCCACCTGCGGGGTCTGGGGGTTCGGCGTCCAGGCAAAGTTGACCGTATCGGCCAAGGCCTGGCTGACCGGCGAAAGCGCGCCGAGAAGAAGGGCAGCGCCCGCGAGAAGTCGGAGTTTCGATGTCATGACAGTGTGTGCTCCTGAGCTTGGAAGTCGGATAAGAGGAATTTCTTTGAAGGGTTAGGTCATGTCGCGGTCACGACACGCTGGCGACATCTCCCCGGTCTTCGGCCGGTTCGGGTTTGAGAAGCGCCAGGATTTCCTCCCTCGTGTCGAGAAGGTCCGGAAAGTCCCGCGAGATGGCACGGGGACGGCTGGCCGACAGATCATAGCTGCGGATGATGCGGCCTGGCGCGCGGGACAGGACATGGACGTGATCGGCCAGAAGCAGAGCTTCGTCGACGTCGTGGGTGACGAAAAGAACGGTCGCCTTGTGCTTCTCCCAAACGCGAAGCAGGAGGTCATGCATCTCGCGCCGGGTCTGCGCGTCGAGTGCGCCGAATGGCTCGTCCATCAGCAGGACCTTCGGCTCGTAGGCAAGCGTACGGGCGATGCCGACGCGCTGCTTCATGCCGCCCGAAAGCTGTCCGGGAAACTTGTCCGCCTGCGTTTCCAGCCCCACCTCGGCGAGCGCCGCCATGGCTCTCTCGTGAAGCTCCGTCTTGCCGAGCCCGAACCGCTGCAGCGCGAACTTGACGTTGCCGAGCGCGGTGAACCAGGGGAACAGCGCATATTGCTGGAAGACGACGCCGACATTCGGCCCCGGTCCGTCGACGGGCCGGCCGTCGATGCGGATCTGTCCGGCGGTGGGTTCGACGAACCCTGCAAGGGCATTGAGAAGCGTGGACTTGCCACAGCCGGATGGACCGATCAGGGCGGTGAAAGTGCCCGGTTCCAGCTGAAGTCTGGTTTCGGCAAGAGCCAGATGATCGCCCTTCTTCGAGGTGAAGCGAATGCTGACGTGATCGATCTCGACACGTCCCTCGTCGGCGAGTGCGGCGATGTTGGAAGACATGCGTATTACTCCGGTTTGCGCGCGCGGCGGGTCTGCTCAGCTCTGCTGCCAGTGAACGATCCGCTTGCCGATGCGGTGGACGATGGTGTCGACAATCGCGCCAAGCACACCCAGTTCGATCAGAAGCGCGAACATGCGATCGGTGCGGATGTATTGCCGGGATTCCTGCAGGCGGTAGCCGATGCCGGAGGAGGCGCCGGACAGTTCGGCGGCAACCAGGCTGAGGAAGGCAAGGGCGACGCCGAGCCGGATACCGGCGAAAATGTGCGGTGCCGCGGCCGGAATGACCACCTGGAAGAACTCCCGCAGGCGGCTGGCGCCCAACGACTGGGAGGCCCGAAGATAGATGTCGGGAATATATTCCATGCCGTGGTGGGTATTGAACCAGACGGTGAGGAAAACCGTGTAGGAGATCACGAAGTACTTGGAGCCTTCGCCGATCCCGAACCAGACGATCGCCACCGGCACCAGCGCGATGGCCGGGATGGGACGCAGCAGCGTCATGAAGGGGTTCAGCACCGTGCGGATGACCGCGACGCGCCCGGTGAGCACCCCCATCGCAACGCCGAGGCTGGCCCCGATGACGAAGCCTGTCGCGGCCCGGCTGACCGAGATGCCGAGATCTGAGAAGAAGACGCCATTCTCCATCATTTCGGCAAAGGCGCTTGCCACCGACCAGGGCGAGGGAAAGATCGCGTCCGGAACGACCTTGAGAGCCGAAACGAGGCTCCAGATCGCCAGAACGATGACGAACGAAATCAGCGGGCTCGCCACGCTTCCCATTACGCCGGCGACAAGCGCCGGCAGGCGGGGAACAACGCGGCGGGACGATGCGCCGCCAGCTGCGGATGTTTCACGAATATCGACCATGGCAGTTCACTCCGGTCGGTGCGCGTTGAAGATCAGAGCCAGCCGATTTGGTCGGCGCTGTAGCGATGCGCCCGGAAGACGCTGTTGTGTTCGCCGGTGATGTACGGGCCGACGACTGTGGGATATGGGGCGAAATAGGGAATGACGTATTCCCAGACCGTGTCGCCACCGGGCGTTACTTCGAACAGACGTCCGAAAGCGGATTCGCAGATGAAAGTGTTGCCGTTTTCAAGCCGCTGAGCACCGCCCATATAGGGCGAGAAGAAGGACGGCGCACACGGATCGGCGTACTGCCACGTGACCCGTCCCGTTCCCGGTTCGAATTCCAGCGCCCTGGAATGGGGAGACGTAACCCCGGTGCGGATGTTGCCGTTGTCGAAGACCAGGATATTGCCTTCCGGCGTCTCGACCGGCGTATGCTGCTGGGCGACGGTGTCGGGACCGACATGCCAGACGACCTTCCCCGTTTTTTTATCGACGGCAATGATGCCGGAGGTCACACGCAGGCTCATCAGGACCAGCCCGTCCCGCGTCTGCGACAGCCCGTTGATCATGGGCCAGTGGCGCCGGTCGAAGATCGGGTGCACCGGGAAATCCTCAGGGTTGAGATGCTCCCAGGCCCGCCATTCCCACACGACCTCGCCCTTTCGGTTCACTTCAGTGACGACATCGCTCTGGACGATCCCGTCGGCGCCATCCTTGGAGGCATCGCCGCCGGTGATACGGGCCGAGAGATCCTTCGGCATGGCTTCGGCGGCCGTATAAAGGAGATTGCCGTTCTCCAGCCACTGGGCATCATGGTGATGCCGGGGGTCCTCGTGCCGCCAGACGATCTCTCCCTCCGGCGTCGCTTCGTAGAAATCGCCGCCGTGCCAGAGGTTCCAGGCGGGATAGAGGCCAAGAGACTTTTCGTGGCTGCCGTTATAGCCGAGGTTGCCGTTCGGCAGGATCACGGCATCGCGTCCCGGCCGAACGGGCATCTGCCATTCATGCGCCGGCTGACCTTCAATATCGACCAGATAGACCTTCCCCGCCGCGGTCTGGGGCGCGAACAGCGTATATCCACCCGCGCTGCGGCTCGTGTCATGAAGCGTCAGGCCCGTGGCCCGTCTGCGGATGGTCACCTGATCCGGACCTGCCGGAATGGATTGCAGCTTCGTATCGAGCATTCTAGCCTCATTAAAACGTTTTACTGATCATTTTTGGTGTTCATTTTCATAGTAAAACGTTTTAACATTCATTTCGTCAACACGAGAATCCGCCAAATTCCGCAGTTGAGACTCATTCGTGCAAATGCACAGCTTTTATGCATTTGTGAAAAAGCCCTCCCCGAAGGCCCTCCGGAATGAAAAAAACCAACAAGGTCACGGTGATAGACGTTGCAAGGTTTGCGGGCGTATCACCGGCGACCGTCTCCAACGCCATCAACAGCACCCGCTACGTCGACGTCGAGACGAAGAAGAAGATCGACAGGGCAATCGCGGAACTGGGCTATGTCCCCAATCTGAAGGCACGTCGCCTCAGAACCGGAAAAGCCAACGCCATCGCTGTTTTCTCATCAATGCCCTTTTCGATTTCGGCCGGACCGTCGCGCCTCGGCTTCATGATGGAAATCGCCGCATCCGCCGCCGTTGCCGCACTGGAAAAGCAGCTGTCCCTGATCCTGGTGCCGCCGCTTCCCGCAGGAGATCCGAGCTTCGACCACGTGGAAGCCGACGGCGCCCTGGTGATCGAGCCCTCGACCGACGATCTCTATCTGGCGGAACTGAAGAAACGCGGCGTACCGGTCGTCGCCATCGGAAGGCCGAACACCGGCCCCTCGACCAATGTTCCCTATGTCGATCTTCAGGCCAAAACGGTGACGGAAACGATCTTCGATCACTTCAGGCAGACCGGCGCGCGTGCCCCGGCCCTATTTGTCGGCAGAACCGACCGCATGGCCTTTCACGAGACCGAGACAGCCTACCGGCGGATTGCGGCACAGGCAGGCTTTGCCCCCGTGGTCGATTATCTGGATGAACGGCAGGGCGAAGACGCCGGTTTCGAAGCCGCGCAGAAGCTCGCCCGCTCCCATCCGGAGGTCGACGCGCTTTTCGTTCAGGTCGACACCTTTGCGACCGGCGCGGTCCGCGGCTTTAGCGAACTGGGGATCGACATTCCCGGCCGCATGCGGATCGCTACCCGCTATGACGGTGTCAGGGCAAGGGAAACCACGCCGCGCCTGACCTCATTCAACCTGCATCTTGATGAGGTCGCAAAACTCGCGCTGGACCGGTTGCTCCAGGAAATGGGCCAGATGCCGGGCCCGCAGTCGATTGCGGGTCCGGCACCGGAGATCATTGTCAGGGATTCCTCGATGGCGCCGACGTGAGCGAAGCGCCCGATGAGCGAAGCATGCCTGAGATCAGCGGATCTCGACTGCATACTCCTCGACCGGAATAGCCCCCTCGATCAGCCCTGCCTCGCTCATGAAATCGGCGAAGCGCTGATACCGGCCGCGGTCCAGTGCCGCCGGACGCTTTGCAAAACGCGGCAGCGTGTCGGCCCAGGCGCGCTTGTTCAACTCGTCGTCGAGATGCGGATAAGCATCGATGAAAGCCTCCCAGGCCTCGTCCGGGTGATTGGTGAGGTAGATTGCCGCCTTTTCGATCGCCGCCATGAACATGACGTATCTCGGATCGTCTGCCTTGTCCTTGCTGGCGATAAAGATCAGTTCGTCGAAGATCGGCATACCGTTTTCCTCCGGAAAGAAGGCCTTGCCCTCCTTGCCCTCGATCTCAAGCTGGGTCAGCTCGAAATTGCGATATCCTCCGATCACCCCGTCCACCTGACCGGACAGAAGCGCCGGAGACAGGGCGAAGTTGACGTTGATCAGTTCCACGTCATCCAGCGACAGACCGGCGGTCTTCAGCATCTGTCCGAGCATCGCATCCTCGAAGCCGGAAACGGAAAACCCGATCGACTTGCCTTTCAGGTCCGTCAATTCCTTGATCGGTCCGTCCTTCAGGACGATCAGCGCGTTGAGCGGCGTTTCGACGAGCGTGCCGATACGCACCACCGGCAGGCCTTCGTCCACCAGCGCGTGAAGCGTCGGCTGGTAGGAAATGGCGATATCGCCCTGACCCGCGGCGACGAGCTTCGGCGGCATGGCCGGATCCGCGGGCTCCACCAGTTCCACATCCAGCCCCTCGGCCTCGAAGAAGCCTTTCGTCTGCGCCGTGATAACAGGTGCATGGTCCGGGTTGGTGAACCAGTCGAGCAGGACGGTCAGCTTGTCCGCCGCCTGCGCGCTTCCACCGGCAAACAGGCCGGCTGCCAACGTCAGGGACATGAGGGTCTTTTTCATTCAATCCTCCAGTTTCATTCAAGGGAAAATCGGGGAACCGAGGCGCTCAGGTCTCCTCCTGCCAGGGCACCATGAGGCGCGTCAGATATTCGACGGCGTAGCGCATCGCGAGCACCATGAGGGCAAGCAGGATGACCGCGGCGAAAAGGACTTCGGCGTTTCCGCGCGCGTTGGCCTGTAACATGATGAAGGCGAGGCCGCCCTTGGCACCAGCCCATTCGCCGACCACGGCGCCGATGGGGGCGAAGACGGCTGCAACGCGCAAACCTGATGCGAAGGCGGGCATGGCCGCCGGCAGACGAAACACGAAGAGTTCCTGCAGCCGCGACACCCTGTAGAGCCGGGCCAGGTCAAGCAGACCGGTGTCGATCCGGCGCAAGCCGTCATAGACGGTTGAGGTGACGGTGAAGAAGATCACGAGAACGGCCATGACGATCTTCGACGACATGCCGAAGCCGAGCCAGAGCACCAGCACCGGGGCGATGGCAAACACCGGAAGCGCCTGCGTGACGAGAATGGTCGGCATGACCACCCGTCCGGCCAGCGGGAACAGCCAGACGGAGATCGCAAGCATTGCCCCGCAGATTATGCCGAACAGAAAGCCAAGGACGGTTTCGAAGGCAGTGATCCCGGCGTGGTGGAGAAGAAAGGAGGCGTTTTTGGGAAAGGCCGCAGCCACCTCAAGCGGCCCGGGCAACATGTAGGACGGGGGCTGAAAGACAGCGACCAGGATCCACCAAACGGCCAGGGTAGCCCCGGCACCGGTCAGGAATCTGAAGAGGATTGCCACAAATGCCGTCATGACACCCCCGGCGCAATGCGCGGAAAGGCGGTGTTCAAAAAAGCTGCGGGCGCGGATTTCAGTTTCCGGCACCGCTGCGATGCTGGCAGCAGACACATAGGATCTCCCGTCTTCGGACACGCCGAAAATGACACTGGAGATCCGGGAAGAGGCTAAAGGTTTCCGTCCCTTCGCCGGCATGACCCGGATCAGGTTCTAAGGGTTCGGCTTTCAACCATCTCAGCTCCGGCTCCCGGAGCACCCCTCGGACCAAGCTGGACCATGCCTTGCCTTTCAGAAAAAGGCAAGGCGCAGATGTTCATCCAGTTGGATTTGAAGCACAGCGGCCATGGGCACAACAGTCCATGACAGAAAGCCTTCCGCATTCAGTGAACGCGAAAGGCTCTCATGTTAGAAGCGAATTGGCTTTCGGACTAACCGGCCTGCCAGGAGGAGACAGCCTCTTCGACGACCTGCGTTCCGGTGCTGCCCTTCTCGATCGTGAGAATGCCGCGTTTGCCCTTCTCGTAGAGCATCGGAATGTCGATCCACCCACGCTCGCGCAGCAGCGCCATGTTGCGCTGACGGTCATTGGCCGAGCTGTTGAGCGCGATCCAGAAGATCCCCGGCGAAACCTTTACCGACGCACCTACCAGAGCATCGCCGCGAGCTTCCTCGGTCGGCTTCATCACGAGGCCCGGGACAGTCACGACATCCCCCGGCTCGAAATTCTCGGGAAAGTCGTAGACGATTTCGACGAGATGACTTGCCGGAAGCGAGTTATCGTCGTTCGGCTTGATGCGGATCTGGACCTTTACGTCGCGTTCTGGAATATCAACCGACGCAGCAAGCACCTTCTGGACCTTGCCGTCCAGATTGCTCTCTTCCTCGACGGACCACACAACAGAGCCCTGGGCCGCAGTCCCGGCACCGCCGGATTCCTCGCCTTCCTCGTAAAGGATGGAGCGTTGCGCGCCTTCCGCCGGCGCGGCGACGGCCGGACCGGCATCGCTTTCGCCTTCGGGCGCGACCGCGGCAAGGTTGTCTTCCGGAACGGCGAGTGGCTCGTTATCCTGTCCGGCAGTCTGTTCGCCCGTCGGAGACGCTGCGTCCGACTGATCCGGTACGGCCGGGGCATCGGTTTCGCCGGACGGCGCTGCCGGTACGGGTACTGCAGCAGGCGACTGCGGCTCTTCCGATTCACTCGGGGTGATCGTCGTGGTCGTCACCGGACGGGCATCTTCAGCAACCGGGCCCTCGTCTCCGTCATTCAGCAGGCGGTCGGTGTTCTTGGACGCATCTTCCTCCGACTGTGCCGCAGGATCCTCTCCGCTCACTGTGCGCTGGGGCTCGGGAGCGACAGGGGCGGGCGTTTCCTCTACCGCGGTGCGTTCATTTGTCGGCAGACCATCCGAAGACACGAAGAAGAAGATGGCCGTGCCGGCCAGCAGCAGCATGATGACCCCGACAATGCCGAGCATGACAGTGCGGCCAAGGTTGGAATCGCCATCAAGGGAGTCCGATGCCTTGCGCTGCTTTCGGTCGGCCCGGCTCTCGCGCTTCGATTTGGTCTCCGGAGCCTTCCGCTGTGAATACTCGTCGGCGTAAAGGCCCTGACCATCCTGCGCGGCATTGCCGTCATCCGCGTCGTCCGAATGCTCGTCATAGGCACCTGGCTGCGGTCCGAAGCCCGGTTCCCTGCGCTGAGCGGCATAGTCCTGATCGGACGACGGCTCGACGGCGTCCTTGGTCGACTGAACCGCCCTGTTTGCCGCAAGGCCAAGCGTTTCAGCTTCGGAGATCGTGTCCTTGAGAGGAGACGGTGTCGCCTCCCCCGTCTGCGCCATGTCGTCGTCCCCATCCGTTTCCGGATAGGCGGTGACAAAGCGATCCGAGGGGGAAACATCCTGAGCGGACATGTCCGGTTCGGAAACATGCTCCTCGCCATATGGCTCGGGCATTTCCTCCGGTTCATCCGGCTGCACTGGCGGGGCAACGGGCGCGCTGACCTGCGGGTCCGCGGGTGGTTCGACCTTGGCCGCTGTCGGGCCCAGGCCAAGGCTCTCGCGCGCGGCTTCGGCTTCCACCTTGCGGATGGCTTCTTCCAGTCGAAGCTGCTCGGCAGTGATTTCGGACGGCGAAAGCGGAGGTTCGTAGGCCTTGAGCTGATTGACGATCGCATTGCGGGCGCGGCTATAGACGCTCCTGCGTGCTGCGCCATTGCTTTCCGGCAATGACGTGATCGTTTTCTTCAAGATTGAATAGTAATCAGCCATCTTCCTGCCTACCGGCCAGTTGCAAGGGTCTGCGTATCGGGCCAAAGAATTGTAACAATCTCCGGCTTATAGCAAGAATTTAAAGTTCGGTGCTAATTCTTCTGAAATTCGCGCCGATGACGACCCTCGCAGCACTTTTTTCTACAAGAACTCTTACAGATCAACGCGTTCGCACGCGCCAACGTTCCAAATTCGGGACGCGCGGTGATTCGCCGCGCGCCTCTACTCTCAGATACTGGTCTTTTCGAACCGGCAACCTCAATCCTGGAACGGATTCTGCACAAGAATTGTGTCTTCACGCTCGGGACTGGTCGACAAGATCGCGACCGGTGCGCCGATAAGTTCTTCCACGTGGCGAACATACTTGATCGCCTGAGCCGGCAGGTCGGCCCATGTGCGGGCTCCCTCGGTGGATTCCTTCCACCCGTCCAGCGTCTCGTAGATCGGCTTGACCCGTTCCTGTGCGCCTTGCGATGCGGGCAGGTAATCGATCTTTTCGCCGTCGAGTTCATAACCGATACAGATCTTGATCTCGTCGAGGCCGTCCAGAACGTCGAGTTTCGTCAGCGCGATGCCGTTGATGCCGGACGTGCAGACGGTCTGACGCACGAGCACCGCGTCGAACCAGCCGCAACGCCGACGCCGGCCCGTGACGGTGCCGAACTCATGCCCGCGCGTCCCCAGGAATTCACCCACTTCATTCTGCTGTTCGGTCGGGAACGGTCCTTCGCCGACGCGCGTCGTATAGGCCTTGGTGATGCCAAGAACATAGTCGATCGAGCCCGGCCCGAGGCCGCAGCCTGTTGCCGCCTGCCCGGCCACCGTGTTGGACGACGTCACGAACGGATAGGTGCCGTGGTCAATGTCCAGAAGCGCACCCTGCGCGCCTTCGAAGAGGATGCGCTTTCCCTGACGGCGCAGGTCGTTGAGCAGGTACCAGACCTTGTCCATGTAGGGCAGCACCTTGTCGGCGATGCTGGCAAGCTCGTCATAGATCGCCTGCGCGGAAATCTCTTCCTCGCCCAGGCCGCGGCGCAGGGCATTGTGATGCGTCAGAAGGCGGTCGATCTTGGCCGGCAGTGTCGTGAGGTTCTTGAGGTCCATCAGGCGGATGGCGCGGCGGCCGACCTTGTCCTCGTAAGCCGGGCCGATGCCCCGCTTGGTGGTGCCGATGCGCGTTCCGGTATTCGAATTCTCGCGCAACGCGTCCAGCTCTCTGTGGAGCGACAGGATCAGCGTCGCGTTTTCGGCAACGCGCAGGCTCTCCGGCGTCACGACCACGCCTTGTTCGCCCAGACGCTCGACCTCGCTGGCCAGCGCATGCGGGTCCAGCACAACACCGTTGCCGATGATCGACAGCTTGCCTTCGCGCGCGACACCGGACGGCAGGAGAGACAGCTTGTAGCTGATACCGTCGATCACCAGCGTGTGACCCGCGTTGTGCCCGCCCTGGAACCTGACGATGACATCGGCCTGTTCGGACAGCCAGTCGACGATCTTGCCCTTGCCTTCGTCACCCCACTGCGAGCCGACAACCACCACATTCGCCATTTAGACTTTGCTCTCCTGAAAGCGTTTCGCGCCCTTGAAGCCGGGAAGCCGGGCGCCAACATGACTAGCCCCGGCAAACAGGGCCGGGGCAAACGGCGCGGACTATAGACAGGTTTCCAGGCCCTTGCGAGTCTCCGCCCGGAATTAATGACCTGCTGCTTCACTTTTCCGCATGGGTTATAGCCGGTTTCTTGTCTTTATTTTGACGTCTTCCTTTTCCTCGGCCTTTTCGCCCCTCGCAAGCCTGGAGATCATCGGTGATGTCCGCAGCAGCCAGACGAAACTGCGCCGGTTTTCGGCAGGCACCGCATCCCGGCTCTTCATGCGGATAAGGACGAACAGAACCAGCACCAGATGGAGCGTGGCCGTATAGATGAAAAATGCCACCGGCCCGAACACGCCCATCAGGAGAGACGCTGCGAAGGGTCCGATCACGGCGCCGGAGCCGAAGGCCAGCATCAGCCCGGCCGCCACATCCACGAACTGGTCCGCCCTTGCATGATCATTGGCATGGGCCGCAGACAGGGAATAAAGCGGCAGCGCAAAGCCGCCGAAGAGAAACACGCCGATGAAGAGCTCGGTCTGCGACACGGCCCGCGAGATGAAAAGGCACGCACCGGCCGCCCCAACCGTCAAGGCGATCAACACCCAGCGGCGATCGATCCGGTCCGAAATCCAGCCTGCCGGATACTGGAAGATCGCGCCGGCGAGAACCCACAGCGCAATGAAGGCCGCGACCGTCTCGAGCCCGAAGCCGATGCTTTCGGCATAGACCGGCCCGACCATGCGAAAGGCACCGTTCGTCAGACCGATGGTGAAGACACCGGCCATTGCGACCGGCGAGACCCGCCACAGCAGAAGCGGGTTGGATATCCTGGCCGCCGGGATCTCGGGATTGCCCTCACGCGCAAGCGCAATCGGCACCAGTGCAAAACAGAACAGCACCGCCAGAGCCATCAGGATATCCGGACCCTGCGCCCCGAATGCCGGCAAGATGAACTGCCCGCCCATGACGGCCGCCAGATCGACGATCCGGTACACGGAGAGGATACGGCCGCGGGACTTGTTGGTCGCGATGGCATTCAGCCAGCTCTCCAGCACCATGACCGTCCCGCAGGAAGTCGCCCCGCTGACGAACCGCGCCAGGAACCAGGGCCATCCGGCCGGGGCAAAGCCGATTGCCAGGATGGCGATCGCACTGATCGAGGCGAGCGCCGCGAAAACCCGGATATGTCCGGCCCGTGAAATCAGATAGGGTGTCAGCAGAACGCCAGCAATCATGCCCGCATAATAAAACGAGCCCAAAAGACCGATGCCGGCATCCGAGACGCCCTCGGCGCGGGCCCTGACGGCGATCATCGTCATCGCCAGACCGTTGGCACCCAGAAGACAGCCGGCCGCCAGAAGAATAGGCAACAGGCGCCCCACGAGCGGACCGGTTTGGGCAGGCGGGACGGTCTGGGTCATACTGGAAATGTCTCGGCGAAGGGCGACGGTGTAGCTGCGAAAACTCAAGAAACCGAACGGAAGAAGCAGACGGAGAAAACGACTTCAGCACGATGGCCGAGCGACGAAAATCTCCTTTGCTTCGTTTACCTTTGCCCCTTTGAAATCATCGCGCAAGAGCGCCTCTATCGGTTTTCGGGTGTCCGGCCCAAGTTCTCCGTGCTAGGCGGAAATCCCTTGAAGCAATGCGGATTGAGAGATGCCCCTTCGAAACTGGATCCTGCTGATCGTGCTTGGCGCCATCTGGGGCGGCTCCTTCCTGTTCGCCAAGGTCGCGGTAAGCGAAATTCCACCCTTCATGCTGGTTTTCTTTCGGGTCGCGATCGCCTGCGCGGTGCTGCTCACCCTCCTCTGGCATCGGGGGATGCTGGCAAGGCTGGAGAAACGCCATGCGCTTTCGTTTCTCACGCTGGGACTCCTGAACAACGCAATCCCCTTTTCGCTGCTTTTCCTCGGCCAGACGGTCATCGGCGCGGGCCTTGCCTCCATTCTCAACGCAACGACGCCGGTCTTCACGGTGGTCGTCGCCGGACTTCTCGCCCGGCAGGAGACACTGTCTGCACATCGCATCGCCGGTGTGGCGCTCGGCGTCTGCGGCGTTGCGGTCATGCTTTCCAGCAGTTTGTCGGGACTGGCGACCGATCCCGCCTGGGCACAGCTCTGCTGTCTCGGAGCCGCGATCTCTTATGCCTGCGCGGCCACCTTCAGCCGCCGTTTCAAGACGCTGCCGCCGCTTGTCACCGCAGCTGGCCAGTTGTCAGGTTCGACGCTGCTCATGCTGCCGGTGGCGCTCGTTACAGCGGGGTCCTGGAGTGTGACGGATCCCGGCCTGACCGCCTGGGCGAATGTCATCGCCCTCGGCATCGTCGCCACCGCCCTTGCCTATCTGATCTATTTCAGGCTGCTGGCTGAAGGCGGAGCAACCAACGCATCGCTGGTGACGTTGATCGTTCCGGCAAGCGCCTTGTTCTTCGGCTGGCTGATCCTGGGCGAAAATCTCGCCCCACTTCAGTTCACCGGATTTGCAATCCTGCTCGCGGGACTGGTCGTGCTGGACGGCCGCATCCTCGGGCGCCGAGGTACGACGCCTGCGTGATTTCTCGCGAAGGCGGACAGCCCCGCCCTCTACAGTCAGAGCGTGGGCAGATGCCAGAGGTCAGCGTACCCAGCCTTCGGTCTTCATGATGGCTTCAGCCTCCGGTGACAGCAAGAATTCCAGAAAGGTCCCGGCTTCCGGGTCGGCATCTGGCGAGAGCACAACATTGAGATCACGCCAGATACGGTGGCTTTCGTCCACATCGACCAGGCTCAGGACATCCGGATTGTTGATCGGCCAGTTCGGCCAGGTAATCCAGGCATCGGCCTCCAGGTCCTTGAACGCCCTGAAGCTGGCGCCCGAGCCCTTTTCAAACGCCACGATGTTTGCGCGGAAGGCGGCAATCTCGCTGAGATTGCCGGTCCTGCCGGCAATGTCTTCCCAGACGCCAGTGCCGGACGTATTGGCAACGCCGGCACCTTCGGTCACGACGATCTTCATCCCCTCCTGGAGCAAGTCTTCAAAGCCTTCGATCTTTTTGGGATTGCCGGCCCGGACCGCAATGATGGCAGGACGCACATAGATCGGCTGAACCTGGTCGGACGCAAAACCGCCATAGGTTTCCAGGAACGCCGTCATCGATTGTTCGGACGTGCCCCAGAGAATATCGGCATCTGCCTGGGCTTTCGTAGCCCAGGTGGTTTCCGGTCCGGCGGTGATCTCCACCTTGCCTCCGGTCTTTTCTTCAAAAACCTTCGCAATCTTCTGGAAGGCCGTGTGCGGACCACCCGCGCCATAGAGCTTGACGATGCCGTCGGCCGGACGGTTTTCGATGGACGGATCGGCGAGCTTGCTTTCCTGAGCGTGAACGGGGCAGGCGCAAAGCAGCAGCGAAAAGGCAAGGATCGTTTTATTCATGTCGGGCACCCTATTTGAGGTTGTCTGGATATGAGCGTTAAGAAAGTTTGCGGCACAGTCGATCGGAGACCGTGATCTGAAGCCAGCCGGACCGCACCCCGCGATAGTTCGGACAGGCCGTGTCGCGCAGTCATGTGCGTTTCCCGCCGGCGACTTCGACCGCCGTCAGAAGCTGTTGCAGGTCCTGTTTTGCCGTGCGCCCCCGCCAGGCAACGAACAGGCCCGAAAGAATGATCAAGGCTGAGCCAAAGAGCATCGAAATGCCCGGCTGCTCGCCAAAGACGACAACACCGAGGAAGACCCCGAAGAGCATTCTCGAATATCTGAAGGGCGTTACAGCGGCCACCTCGCCGGTCCGCATTGCCTTCATCAAACACCAGTAGGCAGCAACACCCGAGAGCATCGCGCCCAAGAGGATGGCTGAAACCCGGGCATCTGGCCTCAGGAATGGCTCCCATTGCCATGCGGAAAACAGCACTCCGGCAAGGACAACGCACAGATAACCGTAAAAACCGAGGATAGCGGTGCCCAGTGAAGCCGGCGCGGCGCGGCTTGCAAGATCGCGTCCGGCAAAGCCGATCATTCCGATGACCGCCAGGAGAGACAGAACGGAAAAGCCTTCAGAGCCTGGCTGAACGATGACGACAACCCCCGTCAACCCGACGAGAATTGCGGCCCACCGCCGCCATCCAACCTTTTCACCGAAGAAGCGCGCAGCCCCGGCGACCACGACAAGCGGGGTGGCCTGCAAGATCACCGTTGCTGCCGACAACGGGATCATGGAAATCGAGGCGACGTAGAACAACCGGCCGACGACCTCGAAAACGGCGCGAATACGCATCGGACGCGATATGGCTTCCCGGCAGAACAGGGGCTGCCTGCTGGCCAGGGCCAGGCAGGCAAAGGCGAACGCTCCGCCCAGTCCGAAGAAAATCAGGATCTGCCCGACCGGCAGCGTCTGGGAAGCCGCTTTGACGAGTGTATCCTCGACGGCAAAAGCCCCCATAGAGGCAACCATCCAAATGCAGCCAATCAGGTTCGACCTCCGGTCTGTTGCAATGCTTGTGATCACGACTGCTCTCGATCTGGCGCTTGACCCGTTGTCCTTGCGCGTTCGGTGTTGCTCGCCGGCGTAACACGACAAGCTGGCATTCCTTGTCACTACGGCAGTCCGGCTGATGGTGTCCACCGTGCTGCCGATCTGGTTTCCACTTCCCGTACCGTCTGTTTGCCCAGGAGCGGACGTTTCCCTAACGGCTCGATATCCGATCCAGAATTCCCGGCAGGCCCTGCGGCCGTGCAGTTCCCTTGGAGCGGTGACCGAAACGAGACACCTTGCCGGGGTCCGGTAGCTGATGGATCATATTTGGGAACTAAACCGAGCCGCGCCTGTGCCGTACGGCACAGTTCAGACCAGACGTGCCTTCGTATCCGGCAACCCGACAGCCGATGCGCTGCATCGCCGTCGCCATAACACAGACCAAGCAAAAGGCGGTGGACCGCCGCTGCTGTCATGCCCGGAAATGAAGATTCACAGGTGAATCATACCTTGGACGAGGTCGTAATGCCGATCAACGGTCTGAACCGGAAAATGGGGAAGGCGGCGGGACAGCCCGCCGCCCACTCTCAGAACCTCAGGGATTTCACCTGCTTCACATGCGACACGGACTCAAGGCGCGCCATGACGTCCGCTGGCACCTCGCCGTCCACCTCGACCAGACAGATCGCATCACCGCCCGCCGAGAGGCGCCCCAGGTTGAAGGTCGCGATGTTGACGCCACTGCCACCGAGTTCCATGCCAAGATGGCCAATGAAGCCGGGCTTGTCATCGTTCGTGATGTAGAGCATGTGCGGTCCGAGTTCGGCCTCCATGTTGATCCCCTTCACCTGGATGATCCGCGGCTTGCCATCGGCGAACACCGTGCCGGCCACGGACCTGTCCTGGCGCTCCGTCATCACGGTCAGGCGGATATAGGTGTCATAGGCCCCTTCCTTCTCACGGCGGATTTCTTCCACCTTGATCCCCCGTTCCTTCGCAAGAATGGGAGCCGAGACCATGTTGACTGTCTGAAGAAGCGGCGTCAGGAGACCAGTGATGGCCGCCGCCGTCAGCGCCTGGACATTCATTTGAGCGACCGCGCCCGAATACTCGATCCGCAAGCCCTCGATGCCGGATTCCGTCAACTGGCCCGCAAAGGAGCCGAGCTGTTCGGCAAGCCGCACGAAGGGAGCGAGCTGGGGAGCCTCTTCTGCCGAGATCGACGGCATGTTGAGCGCGTTGCGCACCGCGCCCTCGAGCAGGTAGTCACACATCTGCTCCGCGACCTGCAGGGCCACGTTCTCCTGCGCTTCGGACGTGGAGGCCCCCAGATGCGGGGTCGAGACGAAGTTCGGGGCACCGAACAGGACGTTCTCGCGGGCTGGTTCTTCCACGAACACGTCGAAAGCGGCCCCGCCGAGCTTGCCCTCGTCCAGCGCCGCCCTCACCGCAGCTTCGTCGGCAAGGCCTCCGCGAGCGCAATTGATCAGATATGCGCCGGTGCGCATCTTCGCGATCGCCTCGGCATTGATGATGTTGCGGGTCTTGTCGGTAAGCGGGGTGTGCAGCGTGATGACATCGGCACGCGGCAGAAGCTCGTCCAGCTCGACCTTTTCAACCCCGAGCGCACGCGCCCGTTCCGGCGTCAGGAACGGATCGAATGCGATCACCTTCATCCTTAGGCCGATGGCCCGGTCGGCGACGATGGACCCGATATTGCCGCAGCCGATAAGCCCCAGTGTCTTTCCCGTGAGTTCGCGGCCCATGAAACGGGATTTCTCCCATTTGCCCGCCTGGGTGGAGGCGTCCGCCGCCGGGATCTGCCGTGCCACGGACATCATCATCGAGATGGCGTGTTCCGCCGTCGTGATGGCGTTGCCGAAGGGCGTGTTCATGACGATGATGCCGCGGGCGGTGGCCTGGGGAATATCGACATTGTCGACCCCGATCCCTGCCCTGCCGATGACCTTCAGGTTGTCGGCGGCCGCGATGATCTTTTCCGTTACCTTTGTGGCGGAGCGGATCGCAAGACCATCATACTGGCCGATGATCTCGGCCAGTTTGGCCTTGTCCTTGCCGACCTCCGGAAGGAAGTCTGCCTCAATGCCGCGATCCTTGAAAATCTGGACGGCGGCGGGCGAAAGCTTGTCTGAAATCAGTACCTTGGGAGCCATGAAGGTTTCTCCAGCTGTGCGCGTACGTTCCGGGCAGCGCCAGGCCGCCCGGGGATGGATCGTTCAGGAGGGAGAAACTGCTCAGGCGGCCTGACGCAGTTTTGCTTTTTCGCTCGCGAAGGCCCAGTCCAGCCAGGCGGTCAGCGCCTTGAGATCGGACGTTTCCACCGTGGCTCCAGCCCAGATCCTGAGCCCCGACGGCGCATCCCGATAGGCGCCGATGTCATGGGCAATGCCCTCGGCATCAAGAACGGAGACAAGCGCCTTGGCAAAGGCGGCCTGCCGGTCGCCGTCGAGCGCCAGCACATCGGGGTCGACCACCTTCAGGCAGACGGACGTGTTGGATCGGGTCGCGGGATCATTTGCCAGAAAATCGATCCAGCCATTGGCCTCGACCCAGTCCGCAAGAGCCTTGAGATTGGCATCGGCCCGGGCGCGCAGTCCGTCGAGGCCGCCAAGGCCGTCGGCCCACTTCAGCGCGTCGATGTAGTCCTCGACACACAGCATGGAGGGCGTGTTGATGGTCTCACCCTTGAAGATGCCCTCGATCAGCTTGCCGCCCTTTGTCAGGCGGAAGATCTTCGGCAGCGGCCACGCCGGCGTGTAGCTTTCGAGCCGTTCGACGGCACGCGGGCTGAGAATGAGAACGCCATGGGCGGCTTCCCCGCCCAGAACCTTCTGCCAGGAGAAAGTGACGACATCGAGCTTGTCGAAGGCGAGATCCTGAGCGAACGCCGCGGACGTCGCATCGCAGATCGTCAGGCCCTCACGGTCCGCCGGGATCCAGTCCCCATCGGGAACGCGAACACCTGAGGTGGTACCGTTCCAGGTAAAGACGACGTCATTGGAGAAATCGACCTTGGAGAGGTCAGGCAAGGCCCCATAAGGCGCCTCGAGAATGCGCGCATTGTCGAGCTTCAGCTGCTTGACCACGTCGGTGACCCAGCCGGAGCCAAAGCTTTCCCAGGCAAGCATGTCGACCCCCCGCGCGCCGAGCAGCGACCAGAGCGCCATTTCGACGGCCCCGGTATCGGAAGCCGGTACAATGCCGATGCGGTAGTCGTCCGGAACCTTGAGAACCTTGCGGGTCAGGTCGATGGCCTCGGCCAGCTTGGCCTTGCCTGGCTTGGCGCGGTGGGAGCGCCCAAGCGGCGCATCGGCCAGTTGATCAAGCGACCAGCCGGGACGTTTGGCGCAGGGACCTGAAGAAAAATTGGGATTGGCCGGACGCACGTCCGGCTTGGCGTTGAGTTCGCTCATGTCAGTCTACCCTCACAGATAGTAGCCCCTCGTTGGGGAGGGGTGGCCCACCTATGGGGATAGATCCTTGCCGGCTGACCGTCAAATCAAATCGCTCGGCAACGAAAAAAGGCCGATCAATCGACCGGCCTTCCAATTCTGCGACACAGCCTGATCAGAAGTTGCTGCTGATCGGACCCTGCGGCTCGTAGTAGACCGGAGCGGCGGGGGCCGTGGAGTTGAAGGTATAGCGGGCACCCAGGCGGAACTCGTGCGCGCTCAGATCTTCATACTCGATCCGCGAGGTCTGGCCTGCCGTCGAGAACTGCTTCGAGCGGCCATCACCGATGTTCAGGTAACGGTACCCCGCATCCAGAGCCAGGTTCGGCGTGATGTCGTAGGAAGCGCCCGCCATGAGCGCCCAGGCAAAGTTCCAGTTGCCGTCAGAGTCGTAGCTGCCGGTGCTGCCGTCCGGGTTCTGGAAGGTGATGTTGCTGGTCGACACGTAGGACGCACCGAGACCGGCCCCGACGTAGGGTGTGATGCGGTTCCAGGTGCCGATGTCGACATAGCCATTCAGCATGAAGGTCCAGACGTCGATGTCGGCCTTCTCGATCGAGTAGCCAGGCGCACCGCAAGTGCTCGTACAGTCGCCCTTGGAGCTGAACTCTGCCGGGAATTCATAGTCGATCGTGAAATCCGTGCGGAAATGGTTGTTGAACTTGTAACCGACGCCGGCACCGATCATGAAGGTGCCATCCATCTCGTCGTCGTAGAAATCCAGCGTTCCGTATTTCATTTCCGGTGCGGAATAGATCTTGTAGCCGATATCGCCGCGCAGGTACCAGCCGCCAACGGTGGGGACCTGAGGCACATATTCGATAACCGGCGCCGGCAGGTCAGCAGCGAATGCTCCGGAAGAAAGCACAGCAGCAACACCGGCAAAAGACAAACGTTTGAAGAAATTCATCATGTCCTCGTCCTCTTCGAGTGACCGCCCGTTTCCTCTTGTCGGACACGTCAAACTTGAGAGCATCGTGACGAAAATAGATTAATTCAGACTTAACCGTGTTATTTAACCAGAAAAATTTACCTTAAAGAAGTATTAACGACAGAAGATATATTGACAACTTCTTAAGATTCTTCACATCTGTAAACTTTTACATCCGCACTTGTGACAGGTCTTCACGAGACTGCGCCCTGGCCTGAAACACATATCCGCTACCAGAGCCCAGGGACTATTTCTGCTGCAAATACAGTAACATCGGCGCATCGGCACCGTGGTTGAGCCACTCTCGACCACGTGACCGATGGGGAAAAGTTTCTTCTGCGGCAACCACAAATAATACTATCTATGGCTGCTCGATTTACAGCTGCTCGGGAAAGTGGCGCAAACAGTCGTCAGGCCGCTGCGGTGGCAACGACGCCGGCGATATCATTAACGACCTGATTGACCAGCTCGGCATCGTCGCCTTCGGCCATTACACGGATGAGCGGCTCGGTTCCCGATGCGCGAATCACCAGCCTGCCGGACTTGCCGAGACGCGCCTCGCCGTCCTCGATCGCCGTCTTCACCGGTTCCAGTTCAAGCGGAGCGCCGCCCTTGTAGCGAACGTTCTTGAGAATTTGCGGCACCGGCTCGAAGCGGCGGCAGACTTCCGACACCGGGCGGTTCTGATCCTTCACGCATGCCATCACCTGAAGCGCTGCAATCAGGCCGTCACCCGTGGTGGCGAAATCGGACAGAACGATGTGTCCCGACTGCTCGCCGCCGACATTGTAGCCGTTGGCCCGCATGTGTTCGACCACGTAACGGTCGCCAACCTTCGTGCGCGCCAGTCCGAGACCGAGACCATCCAGATAGCGCTCGAGACCGAGATTCGACATGACGGTTGCAACGACCCCGTCGCCTGAGAGCCGCCCGGTCGACTGCCAGTACTGGGCGACAACCGCCATGAGCTGGTCGCCGTCCACGATCGCGCCGTTCTCATCGACGATGATCACCCGGTCCGCGTCGCCATCAAGAGCGATGCCGATATCCGCACGCACCTCATGAACCTTGCGGGACAGGGCATCGGTCGAGGTCGAGCCGCATTCCTTGTTGATGTTGAAGCCGTCCGGCGTCACGCCCATGGAAATGACGTCCGCCCCCAGCTCCCAGAGAGCCTCCGGAGCCACCTTGTAGGCGGCGCCGTTCGCGCAATCGACGACGACGCGCAGGCCTTCCAGGCTCATTTCCCGCGGCAAGGTTCGCTTGGCGAATTCAATATAGCGCTGCTGTGCGCCGTCGATCCGCCTGGCCCGTCCAAGTTCGCGCGGATTGGCAAGCTTCGGGGTCATGTCCCCCTCCACCAGCTTCTCGATGGACTTCTCGATCTCGTCGGAGAGCTTGAACCCGTCGGGGCCGAAGAACTTGATGCCGTTGTCCTGATAGGGATTGTGCGAGGCGGAGATCATGACGCCGAGGTCGGTGCGCAGCGAGCGTGTCAGCATGGCAACGGCCGGTGTCGGCATCGGGCCGAGCAGGAAAACGTCCATCCCGACGGAAGTGAAACCCGCCACAAGGGCCGGCTCGAGCATGTAGCCGGACAGTCGCGTATCCTTGCCGATGACGACGCGATGACGGTGCCCGCCGTTCTTGAACACCAGTCCCGCGGCCATGCCGACCTTGAGCGCGATTTCCGCCGTCATCGGATAAAAATTTGCCTGGCCGCGAATACCGTCCGTGCCGAAAAACTTGCGCATCTGTCGTGCCTGCCTGCCGTGCCTGTCTGATGAATTGCGCGCAATATGCGCGCTATCATCCCCAGCCGCGATTCAAAATGTGTGAGCAAATGTTACGATTCACTGACAAGTGCGCCGATCCCGGTTGCCCCTGTCGGAAAACGAGAAATGCCCGGCAGCTTGCCGGGCATTTCGAGGTTTCTAGTTCGTCCGTCCGGCGAGATCAGGAGGGCTGCGGTTCCATGCCGCCGCTCGCCTCGTCCCCACCGCGCTTCGCGCCGGTGGTCGGCACCGCCGAGGACCGACCGACCGGCTGGTCGTCGTCGGTATCGCGGACCGGCGGCTTGCCGTTCAGGAGATCCTTGATCTCGTCACCGGAGAGGGTTTCGTATTCCAGAAGACCCTTGGCGATCGTGTGAAGCTGGTCCTCGTGATCGCCCAGGATCTTCTTCGCGGTCTCATAGCCCTGGTTGACGAAGGACTTGATTTCCGCGTCGACGATCTTCTGGGTTTCGTCGGAGACATGCTGGTTCTTGGCAACCGAATGGCCGAGGAAAACCTCTTCCTGGTTTTCGCCGTAGAGCAGCGGACCGAGCTTGTCGGACATGCCGAACTGCGTCGCCATGGCGCGGGACAGCTTGGTCGCCATCTGGATGTCGCCCGAGGCGCCGGAGGTGACCTTCTCGTAGCCGAAGATCATTTCTTCCGCCACGCGTCCGCCCATGGCAACCGCAAGGTCTGCCTTGCACTTGGCCCGGGTGAGCGAGACCTGATCCTTTTCCGGAAGGCGCATCACCATTCCAAGTGCGCGTCCGCGCGGAATGATGGTCGCCTTGTGGATCGGGTCCGATGCTTCCTGGTGAAGAGCGACAAGAGCGTGACCGGCTTCGTGATAGGCGGTCAGCTTCTTCTCTTCCTCGGTCATCACCAGCGTGCGGCGCTCCGCACCCATCATGACCTTGTCCTTGGCATCCTCGAACTCCGCCATCGTGACCAGTCGCTTGGAGCGGCGGGCCGCCAGCAGCGCTGCCTCGTTGACGAGGTTCATCAGGTCGGCACCGGAGAAACCGGGCGTCCCGCGCGCGAGGGTCTTGACGTCGACATCAGGCGCCAGCGGAACCTTGCGCATATGCACCTTGAGGATCTTTTCGCGGCCGGTGATATCCGGATTCGGAACAACGATCTGACGATCGAAGCGGCCCGGACGCAGCAGCGCCGGATCGAGAACGTCGGGACGGTTGGTCGCCGCGATGATGATGATGCCTTCGTTCGGCTCGAAGCCGTCCATTTCGACAAGCAGCTGGTTCAGAGTCTGCTCGCGTTCATCGTTACCGCCGCCGAGACCGGCGCCGCGATGGCGACCGACAGCGTCGATTTCATCAATGAAGATGATGCAGGGCGCGTTCTTCTTCGCCTGTTCGAACATGTCGCGGACGCGCGATGCACCCACACCGACGAACATTTCGACGAAGTCGGAACCGGAAATGGTGAAGAACGGGACGTTGGCTTCGCCGGCGACGGCACGCGCCGTCAGCGTCTTACCGGTACCGGGAGGGCCGACCAGCAGCACGCCGCGCGGAATACGTCCGCCGAGGCGCTGGAATTTCTGCGGATCACGCAGGAATTCCACGATTTCCTGAAGGTCTTCCTTGGCTTCGTCGATGCCTGCCACGTCCTCGAAGGTCACGCGGCCGTGCGCTTCGGTCAGAAGCTTGGCCTTGGACTTTCCGAAGCCCATCGCCTTGCCGCCGGACCCCTGCATCTGGCGCATCACGAAGATCCAGATACCCAGGATGATCAGCATCGGCAGCCACGAGAACAGGGCGCCAAGCAGCGGCGAATTTTCCGCCGGCGGACGCGCGTTGATCAGGACGCCGTTCTTGCGCAACTCATCGACATATTGAGCCCCGTCCGGAGCGTAGGTCTGGAAGGCACTGCCGCTTGTGTAGCTGCCGGTAATCTTCTGTTCCTGGATCGTCACCGACCGGACTTCGCCATTGTCGACCTGCTTCATGAAGTCGGAATAGGCGACATCGTTCGTCGCACCGTGCTGAGCCGGGCTCTGAAAGAGCTGGAACAGGGCGATCAACAGAAGGGCAATAATGACCCAGAGAGCGAAGTTGCGAAAATGTGCGTTCATTTCGTTTCCTTAACCGCCCGACGCGACGTTAGTATGTGCGCGGTTTCATGTGCTTTAAGCGAAGATAGGTCGCCCAAGGCCCGCTGCCAAGGCGGTGCGCCATAGTTGCGCATGTGCACTGACTATTTTCTTAAGTCTGGACAACTATCAGATGTTGGACGCGAGGAAAACTCTAGATATCTGCCTCACCATCCCCTTCGTCCACATAGTTACTCACGGATTTATGACCGAAAGGCAGACGGACCAGATCCATGACCGCCTCAAGACCCGTTTCACCCCCTGTAAGATCTACCGACGCACCGTGGCGAAACACGTGATCCTCGGCAGTCCAGAAGACCGGCGAACATGCGAACGCGTCCTTCGGCCATCCTTCCGGCCAGTCGACGTCCCCCCGCTGCAAGGGCGAGGCGCACAGGGGCCCCAGCATGAGCCCCGCGGGCATCCCGCCCGGTTCGACATCGCCGCGCGCCCTGTAGCGATAACGCTCGTCCCAGATCCCCTCCCCGCAAACGCTGGCGAGGGTTTCCGGCGGCGTCCGTCCCGGTTCTTTCCAGCACCACAGCCAGTTTTCACCGGTTTCGAAAAGCGCCCCGGACAAGGTGTGCCGGGCCGTGCGCCCGTCGGTCAGACCCTGGTCGAGTGCGGAGAGTTTCGTCAGACGCGGACGGACGCGCTGCCCGCTCACACGGGCGATCATCCGCACCAGAAGCCGCAGCCGCACTTCCTGCGAAAGGTCGCGATAGGCGGCAAGCGACAGTCTGAGCGGTCCGGCGCCGTGTTCTTCCACGCCGGAGCGAAACGCCACCTCGACCGCCGCGTCGATCGCCTCCCGGGCAGATCGTAGCCGCCCGGCCGTCGCCGCGATTTTCTCCGCACTCAGTCCTTCCTGCTCGAGAAGCTCCAGAATACGGCGCAGGCGCGTGCGCTTGTATTTTGCATCCCCGTTGGAGGGATCACTTGCCCAGTGAAGACCGCGCTCGACCAGGGTTGCCTCGAGGCGCTCCCTTGGGATGCCGAGAAAGGGCCTGATGAGACGCAAGCCTTCCGGGCCGTTCGGCTCGTCCGCGGCCATCGCGCTGAGGCCGGAAATGCCGCTGCCCCGCGTCAGCCTGTCGAGAAAGGTTTCTGCCTGATCGCCGAGATGATGAGCAACGAGAAGCGCCTGCGCACCGGTCCGGCGCATCCGGTCCGCCATCAGCCTGTAGCGGGCGTCGCGGGCAGCTGCCTGGATGTTGCGCAAGGGTCTGGGACCATGCCAGTGCAGGATGCTGCAGGCCAGGCCGCGCTCATCTGCATGTTGCTGAACGGCAAGCACTTCCTCGGCGCTTTCCGCGCGCAGGCCGTGGTCGACGGTCAGAACTTCCGCCTGACCGCGCCAGCCGGTTCGCTGGCGCCACTCGCTGAAGAGGACCAGAAGAGCAAGGGAATCGGCACCGCCCGAAACGGCAAGCGCCAGATTGGAAAGGGAATTCAGAGGCTGGAAAAGACCATTTGCCTCATCCGCCGGGAGCCCGCAGGGTCGCGTCTTGTCATCAAGGGTCAGACCGGACTGGGGCTCGACCGGCGTATCAGGTACATTGGGCACGGCGTCGCTCGTCGCGTGCCTGGGTGAGGACCGCAGGGGCGGCATTCGGGTATTTGTTCAGGAGTTCCGAGAATGTCGCGCAGGCTGCCTGGCCTTCGCCAAGCCCGCGCAGGGAAACGCCAAGTTTCAGAAGGCTGTCGGGGCTCTTTTTGCTGCCGGGATGGTCCGTATAGGTTTTCAGGAACGCATCAGCGGCTTCACGATAGTTCTGCTGCGAAAGCAGGCTTTCGCCGAGCCAGTACTGGGCGTTGGCTGCAAGCTCGTCATCCGGATAGTTTTCCAGAAAGGTTCTGAAACCCTGCTCTGCCGCGGCGTAGTCGCCGTTGACGGCATGCGAATAGGCCTCATCGTAATCGGTGCGCGGATCGCCCGAAGCGATGATGCCGGCAATCGAATCCTCTTCGGTCGAAAGGGTCTGGTCCGGCACCTGGCTTTCGCCGGCACCAGGCAGATTCTCCAGACCGTTGGCCAGATTCGACAGGTCCACCGGGCCGTCGCCGCCCTGATAGCCGCCGGTATCGGACCAGTCGGCATCGCCGGAACCGTCGGACGGCAGGGTGGCGAAACCGCCCCCCGGTGTCACGAGAGGTTCGGACAGGGGCGTGCCGTCCGCCGCCAGGCCCGGGGCGGAGGCGCCCGGAGCCGTGCTGCCGGGCGTCGCTTCGCTGCGCTTGCCGGGGGTACCCCCGCCGCCTTCCAGTTGCTGGAAACGGTACTCGTTGTCTTCCTGCATGCGGCGCATCTGGTCCTGCAGCTCGCGCATCTGGTACGACAGTTGCTCGATCTGGCCGGTCAGCGTGCGGATACGCTCTTCAAGCTGGGTGATCCGAACCGCGGAATCGTCATTCTTGCGGCCGAAAAGCTGCGCCTGGGACGGTGTTGCCGCGACGATGAAAACCAGCGCAACCAGCAGCCCCGTCAGTCCCTTGATCTGTTGCATTCGCTCCTCCGGTTGGGTCCGCCGAATCTCAAACCGTGTCGGCATCAGGCCGGACGGTGCGGCGAACCTTCCTGCACGATGTCTTAATCGTGCCCGGTACTTCACTCAAGTGCACAAAACGCCGGGACTTCGGCCAAATAATGACGTTTTCCCTGAGGGCCAGACGTAAAACGCCCGAATTTGCAGCAGTTTTCGAGCAGAATCAAAAAGGCCGGGCAAATCGCCCGGCCTTCTTTCACGACATGTCCTGGGATCAGTTGGTGGCGTTGTTCAGAACCGTCACCGCACGGCGGTTCTGTGACCAGCAGCTGTTGTCGTTACAGACGGCCACCGGACGCTCCTTGCCGTAGGAGATCGTCTTGATGCGCGAGGCGTTCACACCCTGCGAGACGAGATAGTCACGGGCGGCCTGCGCACGGCGGGCGCCAAGGGCGATGTTGTACTGGCGCGTGCCGCGCTCATCCGCGTGGCCTTCCACCGTGATCGTGTACTGCGGGTAGCGGTTCAGCCACTTGGCCTGACCGGCCAGGGTTGTCTGCGCCTGGGAATTCAGCACAGACTGATCTTCCTCGAAGAACACGCGGTCGCCGACATTGACCACGAAGTCCTGACCGGTGCCCGGCCTTACATTGCTGGCCAATCCGTTCGGATCATTGGGGTTGTTGGGATTGTTGGCACAAGCCGCGACGAACATCACGGTGAAAAGGACCGCAATCCAACGCGCACCCAGCGCTGCGTTAACTCTCTTGAACATTCCTGTCTCCTAGTCCCCAGCCTGCCAACCCGACATCTGCCCGTCCGGTTTTAGGTAAATGCTTTGTAGCCAAAGTCGGTTAAAAGCATCTTTGCAAACATGGTTAACAAATGCCTGCCGCCGGCTGGTGGCAAGCTCTACTCTTGCGATCAGTTGATAAGCGGCGACCAGGACGGATCCGACGCGAAGTCCGGCGTCTCCAGGCGCTGCTCGTTATAGCCCGTCAGATCGACGGTCCAGACCTGCGGACCGCCATTGGCCCCTGGCGTGTCGCGGAAGAACACGAGCACACGGCCGTTCGGTGACCAGGCCGGACCTTCGTTGTGATAGCCCTCGGTCAGGATACGCTCGCCCTTGCCGTCCGGCCGCATGATGCCGATCATGAACCGGCCCTGATGCTGCTTGGTAAAGGCGATCAGGTCGCCGCGCGGGGACCACACGGGGGTCGAATAACGGCCCGGACCGAAGGAAATCCGCTGCGCGTTGCTGCCGTCCGCGTTCATGACATAAAGCTGCTGCGTGCCGCCGCGGTCGGATTCGAACACGACCTTGCTGCCGTCCGGCGAGAAGGACGGACTGGTGTCGATGGCCGTGGAGTTCGTCAGCCGGGTGGTGCGGCGCGAGCGCAGGTCCATCTCGAAGATATTGGCGTTGCCGCCCTGCTGCAGGCTCATGATGACGCTCTGGCCGTCCGGCGAGAAACGAGGTGCGAAGGTCATGCCCGGGAAATTGCCCACGATCTCGCGCTGGCCCGTCTCGATGTTGAGAAGATAGACGCTCGGATCCCCTGCCCCGTAGGACATGTAGGTCACTTCCTGTCGGTTCGGCGAGAAGCGCGGGGTCAGCACAAGTTCGTCACCCTTGGTGAGGTAACGGACATTGGCGCCGTCCTGATCCATGATCGCGAGGCGCTTGACCCGCTTGTCCTTCGGGCCCCGCTCGTCGACAAAGACGATGCGGGTATCGAAATAGCCCTTTTCACCGGTCAGCCGCTCGTAGATCGCATCGGCGATGATATGCGCCAGGCGGCGCCAGTTTTCCGGCGTGGTATAGAACTGCTGGCCGAGCATCTGCTCGCCCGCGAAAACATCCCACAGCCGGAATTCGGCGCGGAGGCGGCCGTCCGGCTGCTTGATCACCGTACCGGTCACAAGCGCCTGCGCGCTGATCTGGCGCCAGTCACCGAAGCGCGGCGTCGAATTCACGTTCATGTTGGTCTGAATGAAGCTCGCCGGATCCAGCGGATTGAACAGCCCGGACCGCTTGAGATCGGCTGAGATGACCGAGGTCATATCAGCTGCAACGCTGCCCTCGGCTCCTTCGGAAGCAAAGGAAGGCAGCGCGATTGGCAAGGGCTCGATATTGCCCTGCGTGATATCGATTTCCACCAGAGCGGACGCCGGTTGGCTGAAGGCGGCCGCGAAGCCCAGCAGGACTGCACCGCGCAGCGCCATCCGACCGATTTCTCTCAGGTTCGGGAAAACAGTAAGTGTTTTCAACATTCCACGCATGAGCACAACAGTTCCCTCTAAGATTTAAAACCGTTTCCGGCACCAGGATTGCGGACCAATGGCCACATCTTCAGATCCACACCCTAGCCTCCGAGCATCTCTCTCGGATCGAAATTGATGATCACTTCCTGCCAAGCTTCATACTTGGCAATGGGAAGAGAATAAGGCTGACAGCGATTAATTGCGCGAACGGCACTACTTGCAGCCGCAGCAAAGGCCGGGTTGCCGTTCGAGTTGATGACCTCCGGCGCGCTGGAAACCTGCCCGTTTTCAGACAGGTTGAAGCGCACGCGAACAACCAGATTCTCCGCGCCGACTGCCCCGACCGGCGGGTTCCAGCATCGTGCCACCATCCCGCGAAGCGCGTCGAGTTCCGACTGGGTCATGCGCACGTTTTGCGCGCCCTGCCGTGAACCGAGCGCGGCCGGTTCCTGTGTGGCATTGCCGGACTGCTGCGCCGGCTCGACCTTGTTGAGCAGCGCGGCGATGTCGGTGGAGTCGAAATTGTCTTTCGGCGGCTCCGGCGTCGGGCGCGGCGGCGTCGGCTTGGTCCGCGGCGCGACGCTCGTCACGATCGGCTGCGGCGGAGGCGGCGAAGCCTCCTGAGGTGTCGGTTCCGGCGCGGGCGCGGGCTCGGCTGCCTGCTCCGGCTCGGGAGCGGGCTCCGGTTCGGGCGTCGGAGCAGGTTCCGGCTCCGGCTCCGGCGTCGGCTCTGGCTGAGGTTCTGGTTCTGGTTGCGGCGTCGGAGCGGGAGCCGGGGTCGGCGGCGTTGGCTGCTCCACCCGGCTTTCGCCCGGTTTGTCCGCCGGCTTGGGCGGTTCCTGATCGGGCGTGTCGGCAGGCTGGAGCGCTGCCTCCTCCTGAACTTCGGCCGTTCTTTCACCGAGGCGGAGCTGCGTGAACTCCTCTATCGGGACGAGATCGACCGGCAGGGTTTCCATCTGCGGCGCCGAAAAACTCTCCGCATCCGGAAAGGCGATCAACCCCCAGACGAGCAAGGCCGTATGACCGGCAAGAGACGCGATGAGACCGGCGCGCATGACGCTTTACGAGTCCCGTTCTTCCAGAGTAACCAGACCGAGCCGTTTGAACCCGGCCGCGTTGATCCGTCCCATGAGCTTCATCATGGTGCCGTAGTCAGCATCCTGATCTCCGCGCACATAGATGCGCTCCTCATAGCCGTTGGCTGCGATTGCCTCGAGCTTCGGCACAACCTCATCGATGGCGATGGGCGTGTCCTGAATGAAGATCTCACCGGCGGAATTCACCGAAATCGTGATCGGTTCCTTGTCCCCTTCCAGGGCCTTGGCCTGGGTTTCGGGCAGGTCGATCGGCACGCCGACCGTCAGCAGGGGCGCCGCGACCATGAAGATGATCAGAAGAACAAGCATCACGTCGACCATCGGCGTGACGTTGATCTCGCTCATCGGCGCGTGGCGCCGCCGGCGCCGGCCGCGCCGGCCTCCGGACTGACCTGAACTGACCTGCATGGCCATGGCTCAGCCCCTCTCGTCGATCTGACGGGACAGGATTGCGGAAAACTCATCCGCAAACCCTTCCATGCGGGCAATAGCCTTGGCGACGTCTGCGTTGAACTTGTTGAAGGCGATAACGGCGGGGATGGCCGCCAGCAGACCGAGCGCGGTCGCAAAAAGGGCTTCCGCAATGCCCGGCGCCACGACAGCAAGGTTCGTGCTTTCCGAAGCCGCGATCGCCTGGAAGGCGGTCATGATGCCCCAGACGGTTCCGAACAGGCCGATGAACGGCGCCGCGGACCCGACGGTCGCCAGCACCAGCAGACGGTTCTCGAGCCGCTCGGCCTCGCGCTGGATCGTCACGTCCATCACCCGGTCGATACGCTGCTGCAGGCTGGCGATGGCCGGACGGGCGCCCTCGTGGCTCCGCTTCCACTCGCGCATCGCCGCAACGAACAGTGCCGCCATCGAATGGTTCACACGGTTGTGCAGGGTGCCATAAAGCTCTTCAAGGGATTGCCCGGACCAGAAGACGGTTTCAAACCGTGTCATCTGACGCCGCGTGCGACCGATGAGCATGACCTTGTCGACAATGATCGCCCAGCACCAGACCGATGCGCCGAGCAGACCGAGCATGACGATCTTGACGACGATGTGGGCCTGCCAGAACAGCGCGAAAAACGAGATGTCGCCTTGGGGCGCCGCCAATGTCGTTTGGGCTAATGTTTCCATTTATACTTTTGACCTCTTGGCCGTCTGACGCAGTTTTGCATTCAATATCCGGCAACGGCATCTGACCCGACCTGGAATCGGTAGGCCGACCCTTGTGGCCAGTCGCCTCTCTGACGTTTGAATTTGTCAAAACTGGGACTTTGCCGAATAAAACGAGTCCCTCTCTAAAGGAATCAATTAAGGTTACTGCAAGATTAACGGGCACCCCTTTCAGCCAATAATATTTCGGTGAAGACGCCCGCCTGAAACCTCGATTCCGATCGTCCTTATTAGCTGCCAAGCTCGGAAGGCAGGAACCTGGAGATGGTGTCCGCCAGGTGTTTCGGCAGGCGCGAGGGCCGGCCTTCAGGCGTGATTACGGCCACGTTGACCGCCGCGGAGGCAATCAGATCGTCACCCCGATAGATCAGCTGATCGAGCTTCAGCCGCGCGCCCCTGCAATCGGAAAAGCTAGAGTGGACCTCCAGCAGATCGTCGATGCGCGCAGGCCGCGTGAATGTCAGCGTCAGGCTCTGGACGGCAAAGGCCAGTGCCGCGCCATGAACCCCTTTGGCCAGGTCCGTGTGGTGAATGTCGATCAGCCTGAGAAAATCGGAGCGTGCGCGTTCGAAGAAGTTGACGAACCTGCCGTGATAAACGGCCCCGGTAAAATCCGTGTCCTCGTAGTAGACGCGAACGGGTAGCACATGACCGCCATCCTCCAGGCGGCCCGCGAGATCCGGCCAGTCAGTCATGACACACTCCTCAAATCCGGAACGGCAAGAGCCTCCCGCTGTTCACGCGGAAGGCTCAAGATGATGAGTGCATACCTAGGCTCGGGATCAGGTCGCTGCAACCTCGGACAGGAATTTCTCGACGGAAGAGCGGAGATGCTCCGCCTGCTGCTTCATCTCGATCGTCGCGGTCAGCATGTCCTCGACCGCTTCGGAATTGCCCGCAACATCCTCGTTGAGAGAGGCGACGTTTGAGGCGACGCTGCGCGTGCCCTCGGCCGCCTCCGTAACATTGCGGGAAATTTCACCGGTTGCCGCGCCCTGTTGCTGGACGGCGGCGGCGATCGTCGCCGTGTAGGAGTTGACCTCTTCAACCGATTCCGACACATGCGCGATTTCGTCCACCGCCTCGGTGGTCGACGCCTGGATGGCCGCGATCTGGCTGGAGATTTCCTCCGTTGCCTTGGCGGTCTGCCCAGCCAGCGACTTCACCTCGGATGCGACCACGGCAAAGCCCCTGCCCGCCTCGCCCGCGCGGGCGGCCTCGATGGTTGCGTTGAGCGCGAGCAGGTTCGTCTGTTCGGCAATTTCGGAAATCAACGACACGACGGCACCGATCCTGTTGGCAGCCTCCGCCAGTCCCGAGATCTTGGTGTTCGAGCTCTGCGCGGACGACGTTGTGCGCGCGACGATGGAGGCGGTCGTCTCGACCTGACGGGAAATCTCGGAAATCGAGGCGTTCAGCTCCTCCGTTGCCGACGCGACCGCCTGAACGTTGGATGACGCATTGTCCGAAACGTTCACGGCCGTTCGTCCCTGCTCCGCCGCCGACGCCGACCGCTGACTGAGGGTGGAAGACAGGCTTTCGACACGAGTGATATTCGTCTCGACGAGTTCCAGAACAGACTGGGATTCGGCACGGAATGCATTGATCAGGGAGTCGATCATCTGCTCCCGCTTTTCACGCGCGACCTGGCCAACCTCACGCTCTTCGGCAAGCCGTTCGCGTTCGACCGAATTTTCCTTGAAGACCTCGATGCAGCGGGCCATTCGGCCGATCTCGTCCTGCCGCCCGGTCGCCTCCACCGGCACGTCCAGATTGCCGTCCGCAATCTGGCGTGCGGCCACGGACAGGCGCTCCATTGGCGCGAACATCCGCCGGGTGATCCACCAGATCACGCCGACGACCGGTAGAAGACACAGGAACCCGGACAGGATCGCGCCGAATGTGATCCGGTCGGCAGCTGCCGAAAGCTCGCTCTGCTGCACCGACCCGACCACACCGTAGCCGGCGCCCTGAAAGCTGGCCTCGGCCTCCGCGTATCGGAAGTCGGTTCCCTGAAAACGGATCAGCCTGTCGCCGGCGGATATTTCCGACAGGGCAAACTGGGCGGCCGCCCGACCTGTTCCATCCAGTTCGATCAGCTTGCCGGAACTGTCGACAAGGAAATTGCGCTCATGCTCGCCGAGCCCCATCGGCTCGTTCAGGATCGTGGCAAGACGCTCCATGTTCGCCGTGAAGGCAACGGCGCCGAAGAAACGATCAAGATAGAAGACCGGCGCGGCCAGAACCAGCGCGACCGTGCCGTCCTCACTGGTCACGAAACCGGACGAGAAGACCTGTCCTGCAGCCAGTGTCTCGTCGCCGGCAGCCGCGAACAGCTTCCCGAGTGCGAGTTGGCTGGCTGTACCCTTGATGTCCGCCGCATCGACATGAAACGCGAAATCCTGGCCCTTCCGGTAGGTATAGGTGATGAAGCCGTCGGGGTTGCTCAGGGCGACATCCGAAAACAGTCCCTGGCTGACGACCTCCTGATAGATCGGATGCACGGCCTTGTGGTTGTTGACGTAGTAGTTGGTCTCTTCAGGCTCGATCAGAAGGTGCCGCTCGTCGGGGGAATTGGGATTGTTGGTAACGAATATTCTGCGGAGCGTCTCGGTCTGGCCTTCCTTCAGGTTTTTCCAGCCCACCATGGTCTTCATCAGACTATCCTTGGCCTCCTCAAGGGAAACGAAGGAGTTGACGCTGTAGGACACCTGCTCGAGCGCCAGTCCGAGGCTTCTCTGACTGGCCTTGGTTGCACTCGTGAGCGCGCTGTTCGCCTGGCCGTTCGCGACATCGCGCGACACGATCGACGTGACCGTCACGATGGCAATGCACATGATCAGCGCACCGCCAAGAAACATGAGAGCAAGTTTAGATGAAAGTCTCTTCCGCATGGTTTCCCCCACAAGATGGGCGAAACTCTACGTCTGCATTCGCCAAAAAAGACTTAATCTTCTGCCAGAACTCGACAAAACCCGGCGTTAGCTCAACAAGGCGGCAGCGGGCGCATCATTAGGACAGTGACTGACACCTAGTCCGGGTCGACGAAGAGACCCATTTGCGGCCCGTCCGGACGGGTGGGGGCTGCCATGCCGAGATGGGCGAAGGCGATCGGTGTCAGAATGCGGCCTCTGGGGGTGCGCTGCAGGAAGCCGTTCTGGATCAGGTAGGGCTCGACGATTTCCTCGATCGCGTCACGCGGCTCCGAAAGGGCCGCAGCGATCGTCTCGATCCCGACCGGGCCGCCACCGAAATTGACCGCGATCTGGTGGAGATAGCGCCGGTCGAGGCTGTCCAGTCCCGCACTGTCCACCTCAAGCTGAAGCAGGGCCTTGTCGGCCAGCGCACGATCGACCCGCTCGACACCTTCGAAGATCGCGAAATCATGCACGCGCCTCAGCAATCGCCCGGCAATGCGCGGCGTGCCGCGAGACCGCTTGGCAATCTCGTGCGCCCCGTCTTCCGTCATGCCGATGCCGACGATCGACGCGCCGCGTTTGACGATGTGCTCCAGTTCGGCAACCGTATAGAATTGCAGGCGCACCGGAATTCCGAACCGGTCGCGCAGCGGCGTCGTCAGCAAGCCGAGACGCGTCGTGGCGGCCACCAGGGTGAACTTCGCCAGATCGATCTTGACCGAGCGCGCCGCGGGCCCTTCTCCGATGATCAGGTCGAGCTGATAGTCTTCCATCGCGGGATAGAGCACTTCCTCGACTGCCGGATTGAGCCGGTGGATCTCGTCGATGAAGAGCACATCGCGCTCTTCCAGGTTGGTCAGAAGCGCTGCGAGATCACCCGCCTTGGCGATCACCGGTCCCGAAGTCGCCCGGAAATTCACCCCGAGCTCTCGCGCCATGATCTGCGCAAGGGTGGTCTTTCCGAGCCCCGGGGGGCCAACGAACAGAACATGATCCAGCGCCTGACCGCGCGCCTTGGCGGCGCCGATGAAGACCTTCAGGTTGGCACGGGCCTGCGCCTGGCCGACGAAATCGTCCAGCGCCTGCGGACGCATCGTGCTGTCGATCTCGTCGCCGCGAATTTCCGGCGTCACGATGCGTTTGTCATCCGACATGGCTTACGACCGCAATTAGAAGCACCAGGAGAGCGAAGGAATAGGCCACCCTGAGTGCATAGAACTTTCTGAACTGTTTCATCACGAACGGATCGTCCGTTTCGATCCTGCGGCCTTTCATGGCGAAGGAACGGTCGCCGACAGACAGCGAAAACCGGTGATCCAGATACATGATGCCACCGATCCCCAGAGCAACAAAGACAACGGCGATGAGGAGGTAGAGGACGACGATCATCCGGCCAGTTCCTTGAGCCCCATCCGGATCAGGACTTCCGTGGACGCGTCTTCGCCTGCCGATTGCATGGCCTTGGCGACCGCGGCGCTTGCCTGGGCTTGCTGATAGCCGAGGTTGGTCAGTGCCGAAACCGCCTCGGCAACCGGCCGCGCGGCCACATTGTCCGCAACGGTCCGCGACACGGTGATCGTGTCTTCATCGATGCTGGCAAGGCCCGGGGCCTTGTCCTTCAGTTCAGAGACGATACGCTCCGCAACCCGTTTGCCGACGCCGGGCGCCCGCGAGATCGTTGCCTTGTCACCGAGGGCGATCGCATTGGCGACCTCGCTCGCCTTGAGGATGCCGAGAATGCCGAGCGCCACCTTGGCACCGACACCCTGCACCGTCATGAGAATACGGAACCATTCCCGCTCGGCTTCCTGCGCGAAGCCGTAGAGACGGATCATGTCCTCGCGGACGATCGTTTCGATGAAGAGTATGGCCGCCTCGCCCGCGCGCGGCAGGCTCTGCAGGATGCGCGAGGGGCAATGCACTTGATAGCCGACCCCGTGCACATCGAGGATCACGTGATCCTCGCCGTAGCTGTCGACGGTCCCCTTCAGCTTTCCGATCATGCGGCTCCCCTGGACGTGATGCCGGCCGCCAGCCGGGCCGCACCACTGGCCCGGTGCTGGGCATGACAGATGGCGATGGCCAGCGCATCCGCGGCATCGTCCGTATTGAAGACGGCTCGCGGCATCAGCACCTTCACCATTGCCCGGATCTGGTCCTTCTCCGCATGCCCGGTTCCGACCACGGTCTTCTTGACCAGGTTCGGGGCATATTCAGCGACGGAAAGCCCGGCAAGAGAGGGAACCAGCAACGCGACCCCGCGCGCCTGACCGAGTTTCAGCGTCGCGCCCGCATCCTTGTTGACGAAGGTAAGTTCCACCGCTGCTTCTTCCGGGTCGTGCTGCCGGACAACCTCCTGCAGCCCGTCATGCAGCTCGACCAGGCGTTCGGCGAGGGTCTTCTTGTTGTCGGATGTCACCGTGCCGGAAGCAATGAAGGACAGCCGGTTTCCGGCAGCCTCGATCATGCCCCAACCGGTCCGCCGCAGCCCCGGGTCGATGCCCAGCAATCGAATCGCATGTCTCATGGAACAAATCGGTAACAAAACTTCCCCGTTGACGCCAGCAATTGCTGCGCTTACCACCGCATTGCCTGCGTAAATCCAACGGTGAACAGTTCAGGCCAACGCATTTTCTTTGCCGACCCGTCACGGCAAATACCACATGACTCGGTCAAGGG
>VIRH01000117.1 GCA_008107755.1 Rhodobacterales bacterium | reverse complement strand
CTCGCCCCAACCTCCTCCTCATCCTGAGGAAGCGCCCCAGCGCTGTCTCGAAGGATGGGCCAAACGGCCAGTCACTCATCAGAAGGTACTTCACTGGGCGACGCCTGCGAGCGGCTGCCTTCGGAGCAAGGTGCCCATCCTTCGAGACGGACCTGACGGTCCTCCTCAGGATGAGGGCGTGGGGAGGAAAGGTGGGGGGTATTCTCCTGCCGGGCTTGTGAGAAACAAGCGGCGGAACAGTCTGAACCCCGGCGATGGCCCCAACCTCCTCCTCATCCTGAGGAAGCGCCCCAGCGCTGTCTCGAAGGATGGGCCAAACGGCCAGTCACTCATCAGAAGGTACTTCACTGGGCGACGCCTGCGAGCGGCTGCCTTCGGAGCTAGGTGCCTTCTTGAAGACGGGTTTGCCTGCCTTCCT
>VIRH01000113.1 GCA_008107755.1 Rhodobacterales bacterium | reverse complement strand
GGATGTGAATCTACCACGACACCAGCCAAATGTTCATCCATTAGCAAATCGCTTAGATGACTTAGGCGAGCCACCTGGAACACACCTTCCGGCGCGCCGGTTTCGAGGAAGTTTTTCTGGAACTCCAACGCTTCATCGTAAAACAGATCAGAAACGGCAGAAACCACCACATTACCAGTAGCGAGTGCGGTCACAATTGACAACGTCCAGTACTCGAACGTTACGCCTTTATCGGCAAAACACACCAATACGCCTCGAGGTTCCAAATAAAGCTTATTCGATTCCCCTGTTGGTCCAGGAAGCCCCTTAGGTTTGGCCAGCAGTCGCTCGATACTGGTGAGCTGCTGCCGCGAAGTCGCCAGGGTGCGATTCAGGTCGTCCGCAAGTTCGTCCATAATGTCGACCTTGGCCAGTTTAGCC
>VIRH01000152.1 GCA_008107755.1 Rhodobacterales bacterium | reverse complement strand
GGTGTTCGTCCTCGACCAGGTCAGCAAGGCGTTCTTCCAGGCCGAACTGAGCATGTACCAGCAGATCGTGGTGATCCCTGATCTGTTCAGCTGGACCCTGGCCTACAACACCGGTGCCGCCTTCAGCTTCCTGGCCGACAGCTCGGGCTGGCAGCGCTGGCTGTTCGCCCTGATCGCCATCGTCGTCAGCGCGATCCTGGTGGTCTGGCTGAAACGCCTGAAGAAAGGCGAGACCTGGTTGGCCATCGCCCTGGCGCTGGTGCTCGGTGGCGCCCTGGGCAACCTCTACGACCGCATGGTTCTTGGCCACGTGGTGGACTTCATCCTGGTGCACTGGCAGAACCGCTGGTACTTCCCGGCGTTCAACCTGGCCGATAGCGCCATCACCGTCGGCGCCGTCATGCTGGCGCTCGACATGTTCA
>VIRH01000118.1 GCA_008107755.1 Rhodobacterales bacterium | reverse complement strand
GGTCGGTGAGGCTGCAGCAATTCTCGGATTGCAGCCGCTTCTCGATCGAAAGCCGGCGCAGCTGTCGGGCGGACAGCGGCAGCGCGTCGCCATGGGCCGCGCCATCGTTCGCGATCCGAAAGTCTTTCTATTCGACGAGCCGCTCTCCAATCTGGATGCGAAACTGCGGGTGAAGATGAGAGCGGAGATCAAGGCTCTGCACCAGCGCCTGAAGACCACGATCGTTTACGTCACCCACGACCAGATCGAGGCCATGACCATGGCTGACAAGATCGTCGTGCTCCACGGCGGTCGCGTCGAACAGATCGGCAGTCCGCTCGAGCTCTATGACCGACCACGCAATATCTTTGTCGCCGGTTTTCTCGGTTCCCCCGCGATGAACTTTCTCGAGGGAACCCTTGAGGGCGCAGGCAACCCGGTATT
>VIRH01000138.1 GCA_008107755.1 Rhodobacterales bacterium | reverse complement strand
GAAGGGACCGCAACATCGGACGCAGCGGAACAATAATGAGCGAATCAAGTTCTGAGGCGAGACCTCGCACTGCGGAACCCATCCTTGCTGGCGATGGCGTCGGCGTGAAAGACGACACGCCCTTTCACGTCACCTACTCCAGCGGGTTGGTCGGCTGGATGCAACAAAGTGGGGCCTCTCTTGCCTTCACCACTTATTCAAACCTCCTGTGCAGGAGGTTCGATCAAACTTCACGACGACACGAAACCCCGTTTACGGCAGGGGCTTGCGCGGGACCCGTCTGATCATCGCCGATGATCACAAGGGTCTGAAAGCCGCCGCTGCCAAGGTGCTTGGGGCGACTGTCCAGCGCTGCCGCGTCCATTTCATGAGGAATGCGCTCGCCTGCGTGGGCAAGAAGGACCGGCCGATCGTCACGGCCGCGC
>VIRH01000134.1 GCA_008107755.1 Rhodobacterales bacterium | reverse complement strand
CGAATCCCACCGTACACAGCAGCAGGCCCAATGTAGCGCCACCCTGACGCCATGCTGCCAGCGATGCACGTTCGTTGGGGTTTTTAGTAATAGCGGGGACCATCGCGCCATACGAGCAGTTCATCATGCTGAAAAACAGTCCGTAAAGCATAAACAGGATGGTGGCCATCACCGTTTTACCGGTGACATCAAACGGTGTGCCGACAAAGTTGGCGATCGCCAGCAGGGTGACCGGAAATGACGCATACAGAATAAAAGGACGGAACTTACCTTTTGGACCGATCTTGCGTCGGGAATCCAACATAATGCCGGTACCCATATCGGTAAAGGCGGTAAAGAATTTTGAAATCAAAAAGATAATCGGCCGTATACGTTCCCTTCACACGCTACAGAAACGTTCGTCTACGCTCCCCGCATCATTAGCCAC
>VIRH01000151.1 GCA_008107755.1 Rhodobacterales bacterium | reverse complement strand
GGTTATTCCTACTGTGTCCAGTGAATTCACTCAGTTAACTCAGAAAGCCGATGCTATTCTCGATAAACTTAATAATCTGCCGCTTGAAGATATGGTGGTTCAGGTGACAGACGTAATAGATGACATCCGCGCTGCATCGAACCGCGTTGAAGAAGCCAGCAGTGATTTCGATGCGCTGATGGCCGATATTGATGCAAAAGCGCTGAATCAGAATCTGAACAATATGATGGCGAAAATGACCGCCCTGCTGGAAAATTATTCCCAAGGCGGCCAGAGCGCCAGCGAAATCGGTGAAACCGTAGATGCGCTGCAAGAAACCTTGCGCAACGTACAGCCGCTACTGTTACAACTAAACCAAAAGCCTAACCGTCTCATATTCTCCGATGAAAACGGTGATAATTTACAACCCAAGGCCGCAGCCAAAGGAATGTTTGA
>VIRH01000150.1 GCA_008107755.1 Rhodobacterales bacterium | reverse complement strand
GATCGCGATGCTGAAGTGGTCGATATTATTTCCACCATGTACACCCGCGTGCCGCTGATGAATGAGTTTGGTGAATACCCGCATCCGAAGCCGCGCATCATCTGTGAATATGCTCATGCGATGGGGAACGGACCGGGCGGGCTGACGGAGTACCAGAACGACTTCTATAAGCACGATTGCATTCAGGGTCATTATGTCTGGGAGTGGTGCGACCACGGGATCCAGGCACAGGACGACCACGGCAATGTCTGGTATAAATTCGGCGGCGACTACGGCGACTATCCCAACAACTATAACTTCTGTCTTGATGGTTTGATCTATTCCGATCAGACGCCGGGACCGGGCCTGAAAGAGTACAAACAGGTTATCGCGCCGGTAAAAATCCACGCGCGGGATCTGACTCGCGGCGAGTTGAAAGTCGAAAATAAACTGTGGTTTAC
>VIRH01000149.1 GCA_008107755.1 Rhodobacterales bacterium | reverse complement strand
TTACTGGCTGGAAAGCCTGACCGGGATTCCCTGCCAGGTGGAGGTCGCCAGCGAGTTCCGCTACCGCAAGGTCGCGGTGCAGCCGGATTGCCTGTTCGTCACGATCTCCCAGTCCGGTGAGACCGCCGACACCCTGGCTGCCCTGCGCAACGCCAAGGAGCTGGGCTTCCTCTCCAGCATGGCGATCTGCAACGTTGCCACCAGTTCGCTGGTGCGCGAATCCGACCTGACCCTGCTGACCCAGGCCGGCCCGGAAATCGGCGTGGCCTCGACCAAGGCCTTCACCACCCAGTTGGTCGCCCTGCTGCTGATGACCCTGGGCATCGGCCAGGTGCAGAAGCGCCTGGCCGATGGCGTCGAAGCCGAGCTGGTGGACGAACTGCGTCGCCTGCCGACCCGGCTGGGCGAGGCGCTGGCGATGAACCGGACGGTGGAGAAGG
>VIRH01000147.1 GCA_008107755.1 Rhodobacterales bacterium | reverse complement strand
CCACTGTATCCTCTATTTTTAAAAATTGAAAAATCAACAAGTGGATGCTTTATTTTATTTTCGTAATATACAAAACCAACTAATGAACAGATAAACACAACAATTAAACCTAGAATTAACGGTGAAACTAAACCAAAATGAGACGTCTGTGTGATGATTACATTTAAACTTAACATCGTCACTACTAAAATGACTAAACCAATAACGTCAAACTTTTTAGCTTCTGCTTTCATACCTTTGATTGGTTCTGCTTTAGTCTCAGGTGCATGTTTGATTAAGTACATTGCTAATAATGTTAATAGAATTGAAACAACAAATATTGAACGCCAACCTATATATGTAGCCATTAAGCCACCAAACAACGTACAAATACCACTACCACCCCAAGAACCAATAGACCAATAGCTTAAGGCACGTTGTCTTCTTGTACCAATATAATAT